>JAFGRY010000021.1 GCA_016934955.1 bacterium
GATGCGGTCAGCATGAGAAACCGTTTCAGGGACACGACGTTGCCGGTACCGGCACGGGGGTAGACGGCGGAGAGGACGCCCCGCACCGTCCCCCCGCTTTTCAGCGGCAGCGCCATGTATCCGAACCGGTCCTTCTGTGCCGGATCGATGAGTCCCAGGCGGTCGCAATAGAGCGGTTCCGCCGCCAGATCAGGGACGGTTACCGGTTTTCCGCTTGACAAAGCCCGGCCGGCGATCCCCTCGCCCGGGGTGAGCGAGACATCCCGGTTCTGCCGGTTTTCGCCGCTGGATGCCGCCACTGCCAGGGAGCCGCGGGAGTCGTCCGCCAGGAGCACGGCACAGGCATGCAGGGTGCCCGATTGTGTCAGGATCTCCAGCAGTGCCCGCAGCGATTCAGCCAGTGAAGGCGAAAAGCTGACGGCCTCGTGAATTGTTTGCAGCAGTTCGTAGTGTTTCATGATGCGTCCGCACCTGAGCCCACATATTTGTATGATGTATAGAGATAAGTTACGTTTTTGTATGAAAATGTCAAGCGGAAATCGCCTCTTATGGTGATTCAGCGGAAAAAACGAGGTTATTTAAGATGGTTCTTACAAAAATGTATTTTATCTTGTTTCCCGATACAATATTGTAGGAAAAAAGGAGGTCCGGCAAGTAACGATACGGGACGAAATAGTCCCGCAACTTGCTGTAATCAATATACTTGCATGGCCGCCTGCTCCTTTCGTTCCCGCTGGCACATGGTTTGCCTGTGTCCCCCGTATACAGCATGTGAGCGATACTGCCTGTCACATACACCACGTCACGGAGGGAACAGAGGATGAAAAAAGCGGAAGTGAGCAAGACGATCGAGACCGAGGGAGTGAGGTTTCTCTATCTGGTATTTACCGATATCACCGGTGAGTTGAAGAAGGTGACCGTCCCGGCAAAGTCGCTGGACGATGCGGTGAACGAGGGTGTCTGGTTCGACGGTTCATCGGTTGAGGGATTCGCCCGTATTTATGAATCGGACATGCTGCTGAAGCCCGATATTGATACCTTCACCATTCTGCCCTGGACCGAGGAAAACGGGAAAGTGGCGCAGCTGATCTGTGATGTCTATCACACGGATGACAAACCGTTCAGCGGCGATCCCAGGGGAGTGCTGCAGCGGCTTTCGGATAAACTGGAAAAAAAGGGGATGTACTACAAGGTCGGCCCTGAGATCGAATTCTTTCTCATCGACCGGGCCGACCTGCCGGAGCTGCGCCCCCATGACCGCAAGGGGTATTTCGATCTGGGAGTGCAGAGCAGGGCGGTGGAGATATGTCAGAGCGCCATGCGCGATGTTGAGGCCTTCGGGGTCACCTGTGAGAGTTACCACCATGAAGTGAGTCCGGGCCAGCATGAGACCGATCTTCATTATGATGACGCGGTTCGCATCGCCGATGGTGTTCTCTCCCTGAAGCAGGCTCTGCGGGTCCACGCCAGGGCGCGGGGATTCAAGGTGAGTTTCATGCCCAAGCCGATCGCCGGCATCAACGGCAGCGGTATGCATGTGCATCAGAGTCTGAGCGACAAGGAGGGAACGAATCTTTTTTACGATCCGGAAAACGATTACAGCATTTCAGCGCTGGCGCGGCATTTTCTCGCCGGGCAGATCGCCCATGCCCGGGCCCTGGCATCCATCGTCGCGCCGACCGTGAATTCGTACAAGCGGCTGGTTCCCGGCTTCGAAGCACCGGTCTACGTCTGCTGGGGACGGGTGAACCGTTCGGCGCTTATCCGCATTCCCAATGTCTCTAAGAACAAGGTCGCCGCCGGCACGCGGCTCGAGCTGCGCTGTCCCGATCCTTCCTCAAACCCCTACCTGGCCTTTGCGGCCATGCTGGCTGCCGGACTCGACGGCATCGAGCGCAAGCTGGAACCGCCGGAGGCGATCGAGGAAAACGTCTACGGATTCAGCGATGAAAAGCTGAAAGAGAAGAATATCGCCATGCTGCCCCACAGCATTTACGAGGCCGTGGGCGCCCTGGAAGAAGACGGGATCATGCGGGAGCTGCTGGGATATGAACTGACGGAGCATATCATCCAGGCCAAGCGCAGAGAATGGAGGGATTTCCTCATGGAAGTGACACCGTGGGAGGTGTCGCGGTATCTCTAAAAGATCAATAATCAACATCCAATAATCAATATCCAACTGAACAAGTGCCCCGCCCAACCCCGAACGGCGCTGATGCAAGGGGGAAGAGCGGGGCACGTGTATGTTGGTACTTTCCTGTCGCCGTTCCGTTATTTTTTTCTTGCATGTTATTTCAATTAAGTTAGATTTGTAACTAAAGTGTGTCAGGTGGACCAGGCGGCACAGCCGTTTCCGCAGGAATTGCCGCAAGCGGGAATAAACAATGAGGAGGGATCTGAAAGAAAAGCGAATCGAACCCTGTTCAGCGTTGGTGAGTCGCGTCGGCAGAAACGATCTCGTCCAATGAACATGCTGTTATGAAGCAGTGCAACTGGCGGTCGGGGACAAGAGAACCCCTGGCGGAACTAATAGAAGCTGTCGGCAAGGAGTAGTTCATGAAAAATGCACGTTTGATCCTTTTGTTTGTTTTCTGTACGGGCCTCGGCGCGACATTGTCGGCCCAGGTCAAAAAATATGATATACAATCCGGCATTGTCACCTTTGAAGAGAAGACCGATCTCGGAGGATTCGCGATTGTAAAAAAAATCGTCGTATCGTTTGATGATTACGGCATGAAGGAACGAAAAGATGTCTACAATGAAGACGGGGTGCTCGAGCAGTCGGCACTGAGCGACGGTACGTCTCTGTATCTTATTGTCCATAATGAAAACACCGCCTACAGGCGGGGAAGCGCCTACCGCGGCACCGAGTACAAATTCAGCTGGGAGGAGATTTCCGCTAAAAAGAAGGAGTCCGGTGAATTCGTGAAGGGGGAGACGATGACGATCGCCGGGAAAACGTGTGACTCCTACTCCCAGAAATCATCACGATCGACGACGGTGTTCGCTGGCTGGAAAGGTGTGTGTCTGCTCACCGACATGCAGACCGAGGGCATGCGGGTGACGGCGAAAGCGGTCGCCTTCGAGGAAAACGCGGCTGTCCCCGCCGCGCTGTTCACAATCCCGGCCGGGATGACGGTGAAGGATGAATGAAATAATCAACTGAAGAATATCCACTATCCAATGTCCAATGTCCAGATCCGCGTAGCGATGTTTGGTCCCACGAATGTCCACGTGCCCCACCCCCGCTTTCCCGGGCAGTTCAGGGGCAGGGCGGGGCGCCTGTTCCGTTGATTATTGGATATTGGATATTGGTTATTGGATATTGGTTATTGGATATTGGATATTGATCTGTTGTTTTTCCTTTCTCCATTCCGTATATTATTCATGATTATCCAACACAAGTGAAACTGAACGTGAGAGGTCCGCACCGCATGGCACCCGACGGCAAGACGTTTGTCCTCGATACGAACGTAATTCTGCATGACAGTTCCTGCATCGATTTTTTTGAAGAAAACGACATCGTCATCCCGGTTACCGTCCTGGAAGAACTGGACGGGTTCAAGAAGGGAAACGACATTCTCAACTACCACGCCAGAGAGTTCCTCCGCCGGCTGGATCAGTTGAGCGGTGACAAACTGTTCAACGGCGGGGTGCGGATCGGGCCCGACCGGGGCAGGATCATGGTCAAGCTGGAGCAGGAATTTCACGCGGATCTGAAGCGGAGTTTTTCCGAGGAGAAAAGCGATCACCGGATTCTCAATATCGCCTACGGTCTCTCCCTGGACACGGGAAACGGCCGGACGGTTCTGGTGTCGAAAGATGTGAACCTGCGGCTGAAGGCGAAATCCCTGGGGCTGATCGCCCAGGACTACCGCACCGACCATGTGCAGAACATCGCCGAACTCTACAAGGGACACCGCAGGCTCGAATCGGTGTCCGACGAGCTGATCGACAACCTGCACAGCAAACCCTTCGAGTTTCCCGCGGACGAGATGGAACTGGAAAAGCCGTTGACGCCCAACGAGTACATGGTGCTGCGCAATGCCAGCCACTCGGTACTGGCGGTGTACGATCCGGCGCTGGAAATGGTGCGCCGGGTGGATAAGCGCCCCGCCTTCGGGGTGCAGCCCCGGAACGCCGAACAGGTGTTCGCCCTGGACGCGCTTCTCAATCCCGAGATTCAGCTGGTGACCCTCACCGGCAAGGCGGGCACGGGCAAGACCCTGCTCGCCCTGGCCGCGGCCCTGCAGATGAAGAAGCGCTACCGTCAGATCTACATGGCCCGGCCGGTGGTGCCCCTGAGCAACAAGGACCTGGGATTCCTCCCCGGAGACATTCAGTCAAAGCTGGCGCCCTACATGCAGCCGCTCTACGACAATCTGGGCGTGATCAGGCACGCGGCCGAGGAGCACAAGCCCAGGGCGGACCAGATCCAGTCCATGCTCGACTCCGACAAGCTGGTGATCGCTCCCCTGGCCTACATTCGCGGCCGCAGCCTGGTGAAGATATTTTTCATCGTGGACGAGGCCCAGAATCTCACTCCCCATGAAATAAAGACAATCCTCACCCGGGCCGGCGAGGACACAAAGGTCGTGCTCACCGGCGACATCTACCAGATCGACCATCCCTATCTCGACACCCAGTCCAACGGCCTGAGCGTGCTCATCGAGAAGATGCAGGGGCAGAAGCTCTACGCCCACATCAATCTCGAGAAGGGCGAGCGCTCGGTGCTGTCGGAGATGGTGTCCAATCTGCTGTAGCGGAGACCGCAGGCCGGAGGCCGGACCCCGCTGCCCCGCCCGAAATTGCCAACGAAAGACGCGAAAGAAACGAAAAGATATCAAGGAAAAAAGATAAAGGTAAAAGGAAAAAGTCCCCGGCCCCGCCCATGAACTGCCTACGAAAGGCTCGAAAAAAACGAAATAAAGACAGATTTTAATATTAAAAAAATGATATTTTTTACTTGACGTTACTGTTTCCGGGGATTATTCTCTCCTCCAGCGATAAAACTGCTGCCGGAGCTCGATTGTATCTGCATTGACTGATACTGCGCCCGTTTTACGGTTGTACCGATACAAGAAGTCTTTCTATCTAATCTCAAGTTCTTTTTCGTTTCTTTCGTTATTTTCGTTGGAAATTCGGGGGGCAGGGTTTTTATCCTTTTACCTTTTTCATGGGAGCAAGCATCGCTAACGCGGCTCTCCTTTATCCCTGGTTATTGGAAATTGGACATTGGATATTGGAAATTGATTTTTCTCTTGATTTACACCTTTTTTATACCTATCTTTTCTCCATGAACCTTACCGACAAACAGCAGGCGGTCTACCGCTTCATCAGCGGCTACATCGACCGCCGGGGCACGGCGCCCACCTATGACGAGATCCGTCAGTACTTCGGGTTCAAGTCTTTTCAGTCGGTGCAGAAGCACCTGGCCCAGCTGGAGTGCAAGGGGTACATCCGCATTCCCGAGCGCAACCGCAGCCGCATGATCGAGCTGATCTCCCGGGGCGGCCGCACCGCGGTGCTGCCCCTGGCCGGAACCGTGGCCGCGGGCACGCCCATCGAGGCCATCGAAGACCAGGAGAGCGTTGATGTGCCGGAAGAGATGCTGGGCCGGGGCGACTACTTCGCCCTGAAGGTGCGGGGCGACTCCATGAAGGAGGACGGCATTCTCGACGGTGACACCATCATTCTGCAGAAGCAGGCCACGGCCAACAACGGCCAGACCGTGGTCGCCCTGGTTGACGGCAATGCCACGGTGAAGAGATTTTATCGCCGGGGAGGCGAGATCGAGCTGCGGCCGGCCAACGCCGCCATGCAGTCCATCTTCCTGCGGGAAGGGGAGGTGGCCGTTCAGGGCGTGATGGTGGGGCTGCTGCGGCGGTACGACCGCTAGGTCCGGCGTCCGGTCCCGTGAATCCCGGAAAAGTGAGCATCGCGGCTATGACGAGAAGCATTCTGCATATGCGGGTGGACGGGTTTCCCGTGGCCGTGGAGCGGCTGCGGGATTCGTCGCTTCGGGGACGTCCGGTGGCGGTCTGCGCCCGGCACTCGCCCCGCTCGCTGGTGTTCTCCGTGTCGCCGGAAGCGCGGCGGGAGGGCGTGTACGAGGGGCAGCCCCTGACCGCGGCCCTGCGCCGCTGCCGCGGCCTGGCCGTGATCCCTCCTGATTCGGGGCTCTACCGGCGGGCCGGGAAGGCCGTGACCCGGGTGCTGCAGCGCTACTCGCCCCTGGTGGAGCCGGGCAGCTGGGGCCGTTTTTACCTGGACATGAGCGGCACCGCCCGCCTCTTCGGCAGCGGCGAGGACGCGGCCTGCCGCATCCGCAAAGAGGTGCTGCAGGAGGTGCGGCTCGCCGGCACCCTGGGCATCGGCACAAACAAGCTGGTGAGCGGGGTGGCGGCCCGGGTGGTGCAGTCCCACGCCGATCTCTACGCCGTGCCCGGCGGCAGCGAAGCCTCCTTTCTGGCGCCCCTGCGGGTCTCCCTGCTGCCCGCCCTGCGCAATAAAACGGACCGGGAATCCCTTTCCGAATTCAATATCCGCTGCATCCGCCAGCTGGCCGGCATGTCCCTGATGCAGCTGGCCGGCGTGTTCGGCAGGCGGGCCGTGCTGCTGCACCGGCAGGCCCTGGGCATCGACGACAGTCCGGTGACGGCGCCCGCGGCCAAGCCCTTCATTCTCGAAGAACTCACCCTGGATGACGACACCAACGACGACGGGGTGCTGCTTGCGGTGCTCTACCGGCTCGCGGAGCAGGCCTGCGGCCGCATGCGCGCCGCCTCGGTGCTGCCCCGCACCGCCTGGCTGCACCTGCGCTACAGCGACGGCATGGACGTGACCCGGCGGCTGACCTTCGCGGTTCCCGGCGTGCATGAGCGGCTGCTTTTTCCCCGCCTGGAGGAGGCCTACCTGAAGGCCTCGGAACGGCGGCAGCGCATCCGCTATCTCAGCCTCACCTTTACCGATCTGGAAAAGCCGTCCCCCCAGACGTCCCTCTTCGATTCACTGCCGGAGGAAGGGGCCGGGGATCCGCTGATCGGGGCCCTGGACGCCATCAGGGCCCGCTTCGGCCGGGACGCGGTGCAGTGGGCCGGCGCGCTGGTGAGCGGCCCCGCGCCCCGCGCATTGCCCGCCCGGGAGGCGCAACGATGACCTTTACCCATCTGCATGTGCACTCCTCCTACTCCCTGATGCGGGGGACAGCGTCCCTGGAAACGCTCTGCGCGGCCGTGAAGGCGCGGGGCATGGACACCGTGGCCCTGACCGACACCAACGCCCTCTACGGCCTTGTCTTTTTTCTCCAGATCGCCGCCGAGACAGGCATCCGTCCAATCATCGGCGCGGAGATCGTGACGGAGTGGGAGCGGGCCGTGCTTTTAGTCAGGGACCGCGACGGCTACGGCCGCCTCTGCCGCCTCATCACGGCCCGGCACAATGAGGCCGGGTTTGTCCTGCATGAACAGCTGGAACGGGACGCTTCGGGCCTGGTGATGCTCAGCGACTCGCTGCCCCTGCTGGCGGCCCTGCGGGGACACCCGCACCTTTACGCGGAACTGATCGCCGGCAGGCCGTACCGGCCGGTCCTCGAGTACGCGCGCAGGGAGGGGATCCCTCCGGCCGCCACGGCCGGTGTCTGTTTCCCCGATCCCGGGGACTATGAGCTGCACCGGCTGCTGCGGGCCATCGATCTGAACACAAAGCTCTCCCGTCTGCCGGACAGCGAGACCGCCTCTCCGGCAGCCTGGCTCATGGATCCCCGGGAGATGGCCGCCCGTTTTCCCCATGTGCCCGAGGCCCTGGAGAATACGGCCCGCATCGCCGACCGGTGCCGTTTTCAGGGCGAGTTCGGCCGTGTGGTCTCCTCGGGATTCGAGGGGCTGGATCAGAAGGACATCATGGAGAAACTCCGGGTCACGGTGGAGGCGGGGGCGCGGCAGCGCTACGGCCAGGTGACCGGGGCGGTGCGGCGGCGGATCGACTATGAACTGTCCATCATCGCAGAGAAGAGGTTCGGGGCCATCTTTCTCGTGGTCGAGGACATCGTGAAACAGTCGCCCCGCACCTGCGGCAGGGGCTCGGCCGCGGCCAGCATCGTCTCCTACTGCCTGGGCATTACCCATGTGGACCCCATCCGGCACAATCTCTATTTCGAGCGCTTTCTCAACCCCGGCCGCAAGGATCCCCCTGACATCGACGTGGATTTCGCCTGGGACGAGCGGGACGCCATTCTCGATTACGTTTTCGAAAAGTACGGTCCCCGGCGGGCCGCCATGGTGGCCAACCATGTGGGGTTCCGGCCCCGGGCCGCGGTGCGGGAGATCGCCAAGGTCTGCGGCATGCCGGAAGGGGAGATCAAGCGGATCACCGACCGGCTGGCCCACCTCTGGTACTGGAGCGGCGAATCGGTGGAGGAGATGATCCGTACCCATCCCATCTTCAAGGGTTTGGAAATTCAGGATCCCTGGCCGGAGATCATCGCCCGGGCATCCCGCCTGGAAGGGGCGGTCCGCCACCTTTCGGTCCACTGCGGCGGCGTTGTCATCGTGCCCGACCGGCTGGAGGAGTACGTGCCGGTGGAGACGGCGCCCAAGGGGGTGCGCATCATTCAGTGGGAGAAGGACCAGACCGAGGATTCGGGCCTGGTCAAGATCGACCTGCTGGGGAACCGCTCCCTGGCTGTGATCAGGGACGCCATCGCCGCGGTGCACCGGAACACCGGCAGGGTAATCCAGTACGAACGGTTCAATCCCATCGACGATCCGGAAACGCAGGCAATGATCGCCCGGGGCGACACCATGGGCGTGTTTTACGTGGAATCCCCGGCCACCCGGCAGCTGCAGAAGAAGACCGGCCGGGGCGATTACGAGCACCTGGTGATCCACAGCTCCATCATCCGGCCGGCGGCCAACACCTACATCAACGAATACGTGCGCCGTCTCAAAGGCGAGCCCTGGGAACCGGTGCACCCGATCCTGGACCGGGTGCTGGCGGAGACCTACGGCATCATGGTCTACCAGGAAGATGTATCCAAGATCGCCGTGGAGATGGCCGGGTTTTCACCTGAACAGGGTGACGGGCTGCGCAAATCGCTTTCAAAGAAGCGGAACCACCGGCAGCTCTCGGAATTCAGGCGCATGTTCAGTGAGGGCGCCGCGTCCCGGGGGATCGGTCCCGGCGTGATCGACACGGTCTGGCACATGATCCTGAGCTTTTCGGGCTACAGTTTCTGCAAGCCGCACAGCGCCTCCTACGCGCTGGTCTCGTTCAAGTCGGCCTGGCTTCGGGCCCACTATCCCGCCGAGTTCATGGCCGCGGTTATAAGCAACCGGGGCGGCTACTATTCGGCCTTTGCCTACATCAGCGAAGCGCGGCGCATGGGCCTGCGGGTACTGCCCCCGGATGTCAATACCTCCGGGCTGGCCTACACCGGCAGGGGCGGAGAGATCCGCATGGGGCTGATGCAGCTGAAGGGCGTCAAGGCCCGCGCCCTGGATGAGCTGCTGGCGGACAGGGAACGGCGGGGACCCTTCCGTGATCTGCACGATCTTCAGCGCCGCCTCGCCCTCGATCCCGCGGATCTGCGGATCCTCGTCAAGGCCGGCTGCCTTGACAGCATCGCGCAGGGGAGGAGCAGGGCGGAACTGCTCTGGCAGGCCGCTGCCGGCAGAACGGCCAGACCGCCGGCCGCCCAGACAGGGCTCGATCTCTTCGATTATGACGTTGTCAGCATCCCTCACCTGGGAGACTACGACTTCCGCACGGCGCTCCTGCACGAGGTGGAGATACTCGGCTTTCCGCTCTCTGTCCATCCCCTGGATCTCTATGAGGACGTGCTGCGTACCGTCCCCCATATCAACGCCTGTGACATGTCCCGGCATGTCGGCGAAACGGTCACCATGTGCGGCTGGTGGGTGACCAACAAGATGGTGCACACGAAAAACGCCGAGCCCATGGCCTTTATCAGTTTTGAAGACAAGACCGCGCTGTATGAAACGGTCTTTTTCCCCCGGGCCTTCAGCCGCTACAGTTCCCGGTTCTCTCCGGTGAAGCCCTGTCTGCTGCGGGGCCGCATCGACGAGGAGTTCGGAGCGCTGAGCCTGCATGTGGATGAATTGTCGTTTTTAAACCGGCGGTCTGCCGGCGGGCGGGAAGCGGGCGGTCGCCGGATGGTCGGCGGAGAGAAGACACCATGCCCGGCCTGAAAGGAAAGGCTCCGGGTGGTACCTGTCTGTATGAACAGTGATCAGATCAGCGCTTGAGAATGACGCCGCAGGTCAAATCATCGCTCGGTTCGGCGTCGCCGACATGACGCTGAACATCATCTTTGATCGCTTTCAGGATCCTGCCGGCGGATGCGGACCTTTTGCTCTTGAGCACGGTTATCAGCCGGTCCTCACCATAGTCCTCTTCCCGGGTGTTCCAGGCCTCGGTGACGCCGTCCGTGTAATAGAGAACGATATCCGACGGTTCAAGCTGGATGGTTTCGGCTTCAAAGGGCAGATCCATGGATCCGAGAAATATGCCCCCTTTTTCCAGAATATGGACGGTTGAGTCCTTTTTTCGCAGCACATAGGGCGGGTTGTGGCCGGCGTTGACACTGGTGAGCACACCGGTGTCATGGCTGTAGAGGCCGAACCAGGCGGTAACGAATCTTGTCGGCAGGGTGGTTTCGATGAGCACCCGGTTCATCGATGCAACCAGTCCCAGCAGATCGAACGGTTCGCACGCCATCAGTAGATGGCTGTTGAGACAGGCGACGATGATCGATACGATCAGCGCCGCCGGCACTCCCTTGCCGCTGACATCGGCAACGAAAAAGAGCGTCTGCCGGTCGTTTATCCTGATGATATTGTAGTAATCGCCGCCCACCATACGGGCGGGAATGATCATCGTATCGATGTCGAGATCGGCGAGAACAGGCAGCTGTTTCGGCAGGAGATGCTGCTGAATCTCGCGGGCGGTCTCCAGCTCCCGCTCCAGAGCCTCGGCCCGGATCTGTTTCTCGGTGAGGTGGTGGTTTTCAATAGCGATGGCGCAGTGTGCCGCCAGTGTTTCAAAAAGGCTGAGATCGTCGGGACCGAATACGCTGCCGTCCCGTTTATTGATCACCTCGATTACGCCGAGCAGTTCGTTTTTCCGGATCAAGGGCACGCAGATCATCGATTTGGTCCGGAATTGCGATTTCTTGTCGAATTCGGGATTGAACCGCGGATCTTCGTAGCAATCCTCGATAACCAGCGGCTCCCGGTGCTGAGCCACCCAGCCTGCGATGCCCTGTCCCATATCGATGGTGAACTGTTTCACCAGCTCTCCCATGTCCCCGGTGGCGACACTGAAGAAGAGTCTGCTGTCTTCCCGGTCATAGAGCAGGAGCGAACTGGCCTCCGCCCCCATCAGGAGTTTGCTGCTTTCCATTATTTCAGAAAGGAGCCGGGGGAGCGGCTTTTTTGACGAAATCTCCTGGGAGATGGTATGGAGGAACCGCAGGCGCTCATTGAATGACTGCAGTTGTGCGACGGCATCCGCTTGCTCAATCTGTCTGTTTCCCATAGCGTGCCTCCTCCGGAAGCGGCCCCAGGTAATTATACCGGTTTAAGCCGGAACATCCGGAATCCAAGAATGAATCCGATAATGCTGAGGACAAGATGATAGAGGTCAAGAAGCCGGAATTGATATTTTTCATCCAGCGAGACCCGGGTTTCGGGAATACCGATCGTCGCCGGCCGGGTTTGAATGATCCACCCGTACTGTCTCGGTTTGACCAGCACCCGGTACCATGTGTGATCGCCGCTGATGTCGTTCAGCGGCAGCAGTGTATTCCGGGCGACGGTGCGGACAACCTCGGCATCGGCATCGGGTTCGCTGAATACCGGGATCCCTCCGGCGATCGTTCTGACAAACCGGTGTTTCGATTCAAAGAGAACCTGCTGCGCGGACGGCAGGCGCCCGGTGAGGCCGAACATTCCGACAAGCAGATACAGCAGATAGACAGCGAGAAATCCGAGTCCTCCGGTCACCAGCCGGAAGAAGTGGATGGGAACCTTTTTCAGACGGAAGAGCAGGAAGATGGCGACGACAATCAGCAGAACGGGAACAATCGCCAGCACCGGCAGGGAGGTGATCGTGTACCAGGGATCGAGAATGAAGAGCGCGGTTATCCTGCTGTCCAGAAGCAGAAAACGGATATGATGCAGGTAGAGGAGAACAAGTACGGCGATGCTGCAGGCAGAGGCCGCGAGGATCTCCCATTTCTGTGTCCGGGTGAGAATGACACCCGCTGCCGGCTTGATATGTTCCACATGGTCATGGGCCTGTTTCCAGCTGCACGAATAGAGCGTCATGGCCAGTTTTTTGCCTTTGGGCCTGAAGCGGTCTCCTCTAACCAGATAGTAGTCCTTCTGGCGCATGCGCCTCGCGGCGCGGGTAGAGAGCAGGATTTCGTTGCCCCGGGCACGGTCGCAGATGCGCTTCGTCACATTGACCATATCACCGAAGACGTCGTATTTTTCCACAATCGCCAGGCCGGAATGGATGCCGATCTTGATTTTCGGCAGTTCCTTGTCCTTTTTCCGTTCCGCCTGCAGCCGCTGCTGTATGGTAATCGAGGTGGTCACCGCGTCCGCGGGCCGCTTGAAAACCGCCATGACCGCATCACCGATGGTCTTGACGACCCGGCCGCGGTTTTTCTTGATAATGGGGAAAATGAGACGGTTGTGGAAATCGATCATCAGGCGCCCCCGGTGGTCCCCGCGGGAATCCCAGTAGGCGCTGGAGGCCTCGATATCCGTAAACAGCAGGGTGACATCCCGTTTCCGAAGCCGGAGATGCTCCTGAAATTTTTTCTGAACGGCGTGCTGGCTGTCTGTCATCTGGTGGCCCTCGCTGGCGGATCCTGGAGAACGGTGGTGTGGCCGGCTGCAACCGCGCTGCAGCGAAGCGGCGGCTTTTGAGCGCGAATCAGCTCCTCCTGCCGGGTGAGGATCGCATCCAGCGCCGCGTCGGTCCGCAGCCTTCCATGATGAAACAGCCCGAGCCGTTTTACCTTCGCTTCCCAGGCCAGCCGGATCACGGATTCAGTGCAGCTGTGACCCCACCCTTTCCGGCGCGCATACTCAGGTTGCGTGTATTCCGCATCGTGAAAGAGAAGGTCCGCGTCTTCGCAGAAAGCCGCATACTCAGGGAAGGAAGCCCCCCCCTCGTGGAGGAAATCCAGCTCGTTGTCCGTGAGGAAGACAAATTTTTTATTATCCGAGATGATCGCGTATCCCCGGCCGCCCCCCGGGTGATTCAGCGGGATGGGAAGCACATCGGCTGTACCGAGGCGAAAGCGGTTCCTGTCCACCTCATGAAATATGAATTCGGCGTTCATTTCGGCCAGAGTGATGGGGGAAAAGGGGGGCGAGATCAGCGATGAGAGTACGGTCTCGAACGGCTGTCCCTGCAGGGGGGGACCGTAGATTTCGATCACCGCGTTCGGATCAAACACGGGCTGGAAATAGATCAGTCCCAGGAGATGGTCGAGGTGAGCATGGGTGAACAGCAGGTGCCAGTGCTGCGGGGAAGATCGGGCGCCGTCATCGTGAACATGCTGTATGCCGCTGCCGGCGTCGAGAATGATGCGGGTTCCGTCAGCGGGTGTCACTTCCACGCAGGTGGTTTCGCCCCCGTATTTCAGAAACTCTTTACCGCAGACGGGAAGGGCGCCGCGGCTGCCCCGGCATGTGATTTCCATCTGTTTCTCCGGATCGTTAACACCCGGTGTCACTGCCTTGCCACCGGTCGGGTTATTTTTTTATGTTGTACGGTGATTTCCGGTATTGTTTGACGATTTTGCCGAATGTCTTGTCGCGCTGCCGGCGTTCCAGGTATGACCGCTGATAGTGGGCCGCTTCCCGCTCCATCTTCAGATAGTTCTGCAGTCTTTTGTCGTCGAGCTGCCCGCTGGTTACAGCGGCGATGACCGCGCAGCCGTCTTCCTGCTGATGCGTGCAGTCCGAGTACCGGCAGTGACGGGCATACTCGAGAATGTCATCAAAGGTTTCCGCCATGCCCGATTCCGCATTGAAGTTCCCCAGCTCCCGCATGCCCGGCGTATCGATAAAGAGGCTGCCGGAAGGCAGGCGGATCATCTGGCGACGGGTTGTGGCGTGGGTGCCTCTTCCGTCCTTTTCCCGAACCGGTTTTACGGCAAAGCCGGAACCGGCAAGACGGTTGAGCAGCGTCGTCTTCCCCACACCCGATGACCCGAGCAGGCAGTATGTTTTTGCGGGCAGCAGCATTGCCAGCAGATCCTGCACACCGGAACCGGTTTCGGCTGCAATTGCCTTTACCGCGGTCTCCGGATGGGCTGCGCGAACCGTCCGGATCAGATGGTCCGTCTCCGCCTGTTCGATGGTGTCACATTTATTAAGGATCAAAACCGGCTGAATACCGCTTTCTCTCACCATTACCAGATACCGTTCGAGCCGGTTGAGACTGAAATCCCCGGCCACTGACTGCATGATGAACGCGGTGTCGATATTGGCGGCGATCAGCTGGTAGTCAACGTCACGGCCGGCCCGCTTTCGTTTCAGCAGGGATGTTCTGGGCAGCAGATCGTGGATTACCGCAAGGCCGCTGTCAGGGAACAGATCCGCGGCGACCCAGTCGCCGACGGTGGGAATATCTTCGCTCTCTTCGGCCGAGTAGAGAAATTTGCCGGTCAGTTCCGCAAAGATGTCGCCGTCACCAGGGTTGACGAGGTAACTGTTTTTATTGACGGCGGTTACGCGGGCGATGGTCATGTTCCGTTCAAGGAAGGGTGCCGCCGCCTCTTTCAGCGATTCGGTAAAGCCGATATCTGTGAGCGTCATACGATATATCCATCAGCAAAGTGCGCGACGAGGTGCGATTTCCGGAGTGACCCTGCCCTCTGGAGCGGGTGCGGCAGATCGCTCCGCTCATTTTCCCTGACGATCAGGCCGCGGGCGCGGAGCCGTCCGCATCGCCGGATTCCCGGCCCTCGCCGGGAATGGAGGCCGTATCCGCTGCCGTTTTTCTGCGGCCGGTCCGACGGAAGAGGGCGGCTGTCACGCCGGCGGCAAACCCGGCCAGCAGGGCGATGATCAGCCAGACCGCGGCCGGGAGAGTCGCCTTCCAGAAGAGAAAGGTGATCTCCATGGGCAGCGTGTTCTGCAGGATAACCGCGGCGGCGAGCAGACTGATGATCAGGGTGAGGATCAATTGTAACCTTTTCACGGCATGCTCCTTTTAGATATCGTGTCCGGCATACATGAACCTGATACACGGGATCAGGACTGTTTTCTCGATTTTGCCGCCATGTGGAAGAGGTACCAGCCCAGCAGGGAGAACACCACGGCGGACACAACCTGTCCCATCCAGGGAGCCGGATAGGTGATTCTCAGATATTCCGGTGATCCGGATATGATCACGGCGATGACCGCGATGACCACTCCCATGAGTCCCTCACCGGCGATGAAACCCGACCCGAGCAGCAGCCCCTGGTCCCGGGATTTCTCCACCTGATCGTCCCTGGCGCCGTAACGGCTGTCGACGAAGTGCCTGAGCAGGCCGCCGATGAACACCGGGGTCATGGTGGAGAGGGGCAGGTAGATACCCACGGCAAAGGGGAGCGGCGGGATCTTGAAGAGCATGATCGCCACGGCGAAGGCCGCGCCGATACCGACGAGATCCCAGCGGAGATTGCCGTCGAGCACACCGTCGAGCACGGTTTTCATCAGCGTGGCCTGGGGCGCGGGCATCTCCTGGGAGCCGAAGCCGTATGCTTTGCCCAGGTAGAAGACGGCCAGACAGACAAAAAATGCCGATCCGATGGCACCCAGCAGTTCGCTGACCTGCTGTTTTCTCGGGGTCGAGCCGATCAGGAAACCGGTCTTCAGTTCCTGAGAGATGTCGCCGGCTATGGAGGCGGCAATACAGACGATGGTGCCGATGGTGAGTGCGGTGATTTTCCCGGTAAGGTCTGTCCAGCCCAGAATCTTGAAAATCAGGCCGGTGCCCAGCAGCGTCACGATTGCCATGCCGGAAGTGGGATTGGATGAGACCCCGATCAACCCCACAATACGGGAGGAGACCGTGACGAAACAGAAGGCGAAGAACGCGATGGCCAGGGCACTGAGGAAGCGCATGAGCATGTCCGTTCCCTGGCCGATCATGCCGGGAATGAAGGTGACCATAAGGATAACCAGGCTTACACCGATCAGCACCCACTTGATGGAGAGATCCTGCTCGGTGCGCAGCTTGCCTTCATTCAATCCCGCGGCACTGCTTTTTAGTTCTTTGAGGCCGATCCGCAGAGAATTGATCATGGTGGGGATCGATTTGGCGATGGTGATGAGTCCCGCGGCCGCTACCGCGCCTGCGCCGATGATTCTGATGTACCCGTCCCAGATCTGCTGGGGAGTGAGCCGGGCGATTGTCGTAATCGAGGGATCGAGCCCTTTGGACCGCAGGTATTCCAGCGTCGTGGGCCAGATCTCCGTGTCACCGAATTTCCAGGCGATAAAGGGGATCATCACTACCCACGAGATCAGTCCGCCCCCGACCATGATCGCGCCTATCCTGCGGCCGAGAATGTAGCCCACGCCCAGCAGGGCGGGAGTGGTCGACACACCGACAACCGCTTTTTTGATCACCGGCAGTTTTATCTCTATGCTGGACGGCCAGAGTCTGAGCAGGGAAATGAATCCTTTATAGAGGGCGCCGATGCCGAGTCCTTTGAAGACGCTGACCGCCGATGCGCCGGAGCCGCCGGTGGCCGCCATGAGCACTTCCGCGCTGGCCGTCCCTTCAGGATAGGGCAGCTCGTTGTGCTCCTTGACAATGAGAAAATTGCGCAGGGGAATCATGAAAAGAATGCCGAGCGTGCCGCCGGCCGCGGCCAGCAGCGTCATTTGCAGCAGTGACGGGTCGACG
This sequence comes from bacterium, assembly GCA_016934955.1. Taxonomy (GTDB): domain Bacteria; phylum Zhuqueibacterota; class QNDG01; order QNDG01; family JAGLOF01; genus JAFGRY01. The sequence continues at coordinate 16,942 of JAFGRY010000021.1, forward strand.
ACCTGTCCGGGATTTTCACTGGCCCAGATAAAGATGGCGGGAATGGTGAAGATGATGCCCGAGGCGAGCGAGGAGCTGGCGGTTCCCGCTGTCTGGGATATGTTGCACTCGAGAATGGTCGGCTTGCCGAAGATGGGTGTCAGCAGCCGCAGCACCGCGACGGAAACGACGGCGAGCGGGATCGCCGTGCTGATGGTCAGGCCGACACGGAGTCCGAGATAGGCGTTTGCGCTTCCGAATATCGCTCCGAAGATGATTCCCAGAATCACTGTTTTGGGATTAAAGTCCTTCATGTGCGTTTCAGCGGGGACAAATGGCTTGTAATCTGACATCGGCACGGTCTCCTTTCGAGTTGGGAACAAAAAAAGCTTTAAAATATGATCAAATTTTGTATATTATGGGAAACTGTCCGGATAATGGAAATCAGAATCAAGTAACACATTTTTCAGGCAAGAATCAAGAACATTCTGGATAATTTCCGAGAAAAGGATCGACTCCCATGACGCATGCACCCGCTGCCAGACATTTCTCAATTCTGCTGCTGCTCTTTTTCACCGCTGTCACGCCTCTCCCGGCGGATACGATCTTTTCTCCGGACGGAAGGATCGCGGTAAATTGCGACCTTGCCATTCATCCGGCGCCCTATCCTCACGGATCCTGCCTCTATCTCAATGTGCAGTTCAACGGGATTACCGTTATCGATGATTCGCCCCTGGGGGTGGCGTTTTTCGATAAAAAATCGATCCTCAGCGACCTGCGCATCTACAGTGTGCTGGAGGACAGGCACACGGAAGCGTTTACCGACCGGTTCGGCAGGAACAGCCGGATCAGCTGCACCTGGAATGAAGCGCTGTTTTTTCTTCAGGAACGGAATCCGCCCTTTCGGCTGCTCAATCTCCGCATTCGGGTATCCAATGACGGCTGTGCCTTCAGGTATGAAATACCGGCACAGCCGGAATTCGACATTGCTGAAATCCGGTCGGAAGAGACCACATTTTTTCTGCCCGCGGATTATCTGGTCTACGCGCAGCAGGCCCCCGATTATCACAGCGGCTATGAGCTGCCCTATACACGCAGCCTGGTGAGCGATATCTCCCCGGATACCCTCTTGACACTGCCGCTGCTTGTCAACACCGGACTCGACACCTGGATCGCATTTTCGGAAGCGGCCCTGAACGACTATGCGGGCATGTACCTGAAAGCCGATTTTCAGATGGGACATGCGATGTTTAACACGGATTTTTCCCCGCTTCCGGGGCGTGAGGGAGTGAGCGCGATCAGGAATTTACCCGCGGCGACTCCCTGGCGGGTGCTGCTGATCTCCGGAAATCCCGGCAGGTTCGCTGAGAGTGATTTCATTCTCAGCCTGAACGAACCATCGAAGATAGCTGAAACTGACTGGATACGTCCGGGGAAGTGCATGTGGCCGTGGTGGACGGACAACAGGACCGCGGAGAGCGATCCCGGCGGGGAGATTACCACCGCCGCGGCGCTTTCCTGTCTCAGATTCGCGGCTGAGGAAGAGATCGAGTACCTGCTGCTGGACCGGGGGTGGTACCGCGATCCATTATCCCCGGAAGCGGATATCACCACCGCCGTCCCCGGGCTCGATCTGGAGGCGGTGCGCGCCGAAGCGGCGGAACGGCAGGTCGGCATCTTCCTCTGGGTGCACTGGGCCGCGCTCGCTCCGCGAATGGAGGCCGTCTTTTCCCTCTTTGAATCCTGGGGAATCGCCGGTGTGAAAATAGACGGCATGAACCGCGACGATCAGGAAATGGTGCGGTTCTGCCGGCAGGCGCTGGCCGCGGCCGCGGATCATCACCTCATGGTCGATTTTCACGGGATGTATAAACCGACCGGCATTCGCAGAACCTGGCCCAATCTCATCACCCGGGATGCCGTTCTCGGCCTCGAATGGTGCAAGCGCACCGATCAGTGTAATCCCGATCATGAGCTGCTCCTGCCCTTCATCCGCATGGCCGCGGGACCCCTCGATTTCGGTCCCGGCTGTTTTCGGACAGTGATGCAAGACCAGTTCCGTCCGGACATGCAGCCGCCGGTGGCAATGGGAACACGGGCCCACCAGCTGGCCATGTACGTCATTTTCGATTCACCCCTGCAAATGCTCGCCGATTATCCCGCCGCCTATCGTACGGGGAAGGGGATTGCCTTCATCGCTTCGGTCCCGACCGTCTGGGATGAAACCCGCGTGCTCCAGGGAGTGCCCGGGGAATACATCCTCATGCTGCGGAGGAGCGGAGAGCAACTCTATCTCGCGGCCATGACCGACTGGACACAGCGGGGCGTCCGCCTGCCCCTGACGTTTCTGGGAGAAGGTTCGTACCGGGCCGAGATGTTCTCCGACGGCCCCAATACCATGCTCAATCCGGTCGATGTGCAGTACCGCACCATGACCGTCGATGCCACGGCCACAATCACGATTCCGATGGGGCCCGGCGGAGGATACGCGGCCTGTTTCACTCCCCTGAATAAGCAGTGACTGCCGGCGCCCCTTACCGGCCGCCGTCCTGAATCTCTTTACAAGGAACGGGATACCATGATTGCAGAAGAACTGTTCGGACGGCTTTCAGACGGCTCGCCGGTCTGGAAGCACACTCTTGTCAACGGCAGGGGCATTGAAGTGGATATCATCAATCTCGGCGCCAGCATCGTTTCCATTCGCATGCCGGACAGGAACGGAGCGGCCGGTGATATCGCGCTCGGATATGACACGGCGGCGGCATACGAGGAGAATCCCTGCTACATGGGGTCGATCGCGGGGCGGTACGCGAACCGGATCCGGGGAGGCAGGGTTATCCTCGATGGGCACGAGCACGGGCTGGAACGCAACCAGGGGGATGACCACCTGCACGGCGGTTTCAGAGGATTCAGCCACCGTATCTGGGAGGGTGCACCGGAGCCGAAGACCCGTTCTCTTGTCTACCGGCTCGTGAGCGCCGACGGTGACGGCGGCTATCCGGGCCGGCTTTCAGTGACAGCCTGCTATCGGCTTACCGATGATAATGAACTGGAAATGGTGTACCGGGCCGAAACCGATGCGCCGACGGTGCTCAATCTCACCAATCACACCTATTTCAACCTTGCCTGCGGCGGGACGATCCTTGATCATCTGCTGCAGGTGGAGGCGGATGCGTTCACGCCCGTGGACGATTCCGTCATCCCGACCGGAGAGATCAGGCCTGTTGCCGGCACACCGTTTGACTTCAGGGAACCGCATGCCATCGGAGAGAGGATAGGAGAGGATGATGAACAGCTTCGGTACGGAGAAGGGTACAACCATAACTGGGTCATATCCCGCGACAGCGATGCCTGTGTGCCCGCGGCACGCCTTGTCCACCCGGGAACGGGAAGAGTGCTCGAGGTCCTGACCACCGAACCGGGGATACAGTTCTATGCGGGCAATTCCATTGTCCCGGAGCCGAAGGGCAAGGGAGGCGTCCGGTATGAAAAGCGCAGCGGTCTCTGCCTTGAAACACAGCACTTCCCCGACTCACCCAACCAGCCGCATTTCCCCTCCACGGTACTGCGTCCCGGACAGCGGTTCGAATCACGGACGGTCTTCCGTTTCAGTGTTGCCGATCGGTGAACGCCCTTTTTTCCCGGCGAGCTGACCGCAGGCCCCGTTGATATCGTCCCCCCGGCTCAGCCGCAGGGTGACGGGTGCCAGTAGATGGCGGATTTCATCGGTGAACACACGGACCCGCTCGGGGGGCGATGCCGCATACCGGCTGTTTCCGCCGGCATTGTAACTGATCAGGTTGACCTTGCAGGGAATGGTGCGCAGCATGTTCCGGAGCCGCCGGGCGTCCTCTTTACTGTCATTGATCCCGTCAATGAGCACGTATTCGAATGTGAGCCGGTCCCGGGCCGTACGGGCATACACGCCGGCCGCGGCCATCAGATCCTTCAGGGGATATTTCCTGTTTATCGGCATGATTCTGCTGCGGACACTATCCGTGGTGGCGTGGAGCGAGATCGCCAGCTTGAACGGGTGTCCTTCCCCGGCGTAGCGGCGGATCAGCGGGGCGATACCGGCGGTGGAGATGGTGATCCGCCGGTGACTGACGGCGAGTCCGTCTCTGCTGTTGATGATGTAGAGTGCGGTGATCAGATTGTCGTAGTTGAGAAACGGTTCTCCCATACCCATGACCACGATATTGGTGGGTTTTCTGCCCATGTCCGCGGCGGTGTCCATCACCTGATTGACGATCTCACTGACGGTGAGATCGCGTGTGAATCCGATGCGGGCGGTGGCGCAGATATCGCATCCCAGCGCGCAGCCGACCTGGGTGGAAATACAGATGGTGTGCCGGTTTCCGTCCGGAATGTAGACCGATTCAACCTCGCGGCCGTCTTCGAGCCGCCAGAGATATTTGACCGTTCCCGTCTTTTTTGACACCTGCCTGTCTTCGAGCTCCAGCCTGCTGATACAGGCGACGGTTTCCAGTCGTTCCCGAAAGGCTTTCGACAGGTTGGTCATGTGCTGAAAGTCGGAGACCCCGCGGGCGTAGAGCCAGTTCCATATCTGCTCAGCCCGGAACGGTTTTTCTTCGAGCCCGCTGATAAACGCGGTCAGTCCCTCCCGGGACAGGCTTTTAAGATCTGTTTTCCGTGTCATTGAGAGGTCCCGGGACTTATTTGATGGTGAGTACGATCAGGGTGAGATCATCGGTGTGCAGATTGCCGCCGGTAAAAGCGGTGACCGAATCGAGGATATGATCGATAAGCGCCGCCGGAGATTCATACAGGGCTCCGCTGTCAATCACATCCAGCAGCCGCTCCTCCCCGAACTGCTCCCGTTCGGGGCCGAAAGCCTCTGTTACACCGTCTGTATAGAGCACCATGATATCGCCCGGCGCCAGCTGGATGCTGAATTCTTCATAGGGGATATCATCACGCACGCCGATGATGACCCCGCCCTTTTCAATGAACCGCGCCCGCGCGCCCGCCTGCTTGATGACCGGATAATTGTGGCCGGCATTACAGAACCTGAGTCTCAGGTCAACGGAGTCGAGAATGCCGTAAAAGAAAGTGGCGAATTTTTCAGCCGATGTCGTATGCTTGATATGACTGTTCACTCGCGTGACGACTTCGCTGGTATCGTCACTGAGAAAGGCGGCGATGCGCAGGGCGGCCTGAAGATTCGACATGAGGATTGCCGCCGGGACGCCTTTCCCGGAAATATCTCCGATGGCGATGCCGGTGCACCGTTCATCGAGAGTGATGAAATCGAAGTAGTCCCCGCCGACCTGTTTTGACGGGAGATTGTAACCGGCGACCGCGAAAGTGTCCCCCTCCGGATGTTTTCTGGGAAGCAGATTGTCCTGAATCTCCCGGGCGAATGAAAGTTCTTCCTCCATGCGGTGCTTTTCCAGCGCATCCTGGTAGAGCTGGGCGTTTTCCATGGCAATCGCCGCCTGGCTCGACAGCACCGAGAGCACCGTCATGTCTTCCGCGGAAAAGCCCGAACCGGTATTCTTCTCTGACAGCACCAGAATGCCGTTCATCCTTTCCCGGTGCACCAGCGGCACCAGCAGAAACGGCTGCAGGGGACGGAGGGCGGTGATGCCGGCGTCATGAGCGCAGCGGACGGTAAGCTCATCGAATCCGATGGGCCCTCCCGCTTCCGCGAGCACCTGCCGGGTGACGGTGTCAGGGGAGAAGTGAAGATGGCGTCCCGCGTGGTCCGTTTCGAACCATCCGCCCGCGGCGGGGAGCAGAAGGGCGGTATTGTTCAGCTCCATGGTGTTCGTCAGGGTGCTCGTTATTTTACGCTGCAGTTCCACCGGATCGAGTGTGGTGAGAATATCGCGGCTCAGCTCATTGAGTATGTTCCGGTAATCCATCTGGTCTTTGAGAAAGATTTTTTCAATGAAGGCTTCCAGCGCACTGTGAATGGGCTGAAAAAAGAGGAGTGACAGGATGATGAAGAGGATCTCCAGGACCGGAATTTCCACCCCGAATATGGAAGTGATGAGCGCTTTCCCCCTGCTGTACACCAGCAGATACAGACCGATGAGTATCCCGAAGAGAACGGAAAAAATCAGTCCCCTGCGGATGATGAGCCGAATGTCGAGGAACTGATAGCGGATGATAGCCCAGGCGATGGACCCCGCGCCGATCAGCAGTGCCGATGTCGTGAGCAGCTGGTTCGCCAGAGCTGTCGTCTGCAGCATTTTGAGATGGGGGAAAATAAAGGCGATGCTGTAGAGGCCGACACTGGCCCGAATACCCCAGAGCACGAGACTGACCTGCCGTTTGAGCCGCGGATTGGTGATGGAGCGGAATTCAATCATCATGATCGTTATCGCCACGATGATGTAGATCAGATTGACGATGGCGAAGAAATCGGTGTGAAACCGGTAGATCATCTCGAAGAGGGAGAGGACGAATCCAAGCAGGATCGTCAGCGGCTGTATGATCAGGCCGAACCGCGCCTCCAGCGCCTGGAGATTGATGAAACTGCTGATGTGTTCCGGGGCCGTGAATGTCATCAGCAGGATGAAATGGAGCATGTGGGGCAGAAAAATGAGCACCGGCACGAAGCGGTTCCTGCGGGCCCATTCGTTTTCCCGGGGAAAGACAAGGGAAAAGAGCAGCATCTGGGGGAAAAAGAACTCCCAGACAAGAAATATCTTACGATAGGGTGTCAGATCGAACGCCGCGGGGGCCGAGATCTGTATAAGCATGCCGCAGGCGGCGAATACGGGGCCGATACCGGCAAAGAGCATCATGATACCGGTTATCCTGTTGATGCGCCGCCTGGGATTCTCCTTGAAAATGATCAGGCCCAGGAGAATGATTATCACGCCCAGCGTCAGGTAGATGAGCGATGTGATGTAGGCAGGATTCATTTTTTGCCGCCGCTGAGCATGGTGATGCGAAGAATGGTCCCGGATTCAGTAAACGTATACTCGATTTCGTCGGTCAATGTTTCCATGATGAAAATGCCGCGGCCGCTCTCCTTCATGAGGTTTGCCGGATCGAGGGGATCGTCAAGCTCGTCGGGATTGAAGCCTTTGCCTTGATCGGTAACGGTGATCACCAGTTTATCAGGGAGCAGAGCGGCTTCAATCGTGACACGTTTATGAGGATCGCTGCCGTTTCCGTGCACGATGGCGTTCCCTACCGCTTCCGTCAGCACGATCGCCAGATTATCGACGGCATCGGCGGCAAGCCCCGATGCTCCGGCGATCTCCCGGGAGAACTGTTCCAGTCTTTTCAGATTGCTGAGGGTGCTGGCCAGGGTCAATTGAAGTGATGTACGTGCTGTTTTCATTGCGTCTCTCTGTCGGTTGGTGTCAAATGTACAGGCGGCAGTTACAGTCGATCCTTCTCAGCAAACGGTCTTCACTGGCCATGGTCCGGGTCATGATGTGACTGGCGGTCAGGCTGAAATCGAGTTTTTTGCCCGTATAGCTGATGGTCAGGTTTGGACCATGGCTCCGGAAACGGGAGGAGAGGGTGCGGGTATCCTCCTGAACCGTCTGTGAGGTGTAGGTGTATCCCCGCCGCAGGTAATATCCGTATCCCGGCGCGATACTGAAACCGGTCAGGGGAGACAGCTTGAGCTGCAGCGTCAGCGTGTGGCTGGTCCGGTCGATCAGGCGCTGCTCCTCCCAGCGGTCGATGAGGAATTTACCGTTCTCATCCATTTCCAGGCGATAGTTGCATTGCACAGCACAGGATTCCGATATGCGCCAGGCGAGAGAATCGGAAATAGTGAGCTTCCGGTAGAGAAAACTCTTCGTTGCCGGGAAGAGCGCTTCAAAGTCGTAACTGACGTAATTGGCAAGCACCTCGGCCGTCTGGACAACGTCGAGGTTCGCCGAGGGGCGCCACCGCAGTTCGGGCTGGAAACTGAGGATTCTCGTCCAGTTGTTGTCGGCGCTGCGGCGGCTGAAAATGTATACGTAATGCAGCAGGTGCGTGCTCAGGAGAAAGCGGTATTCCAGAGCGGGTGACGCACGGTGAACTTCCTGGATGCTGCACTTGATGCGTATTTCGTCCCGGTCGTCAAAATTGTAATCAGAGGGCGTGTCATACTGGTATTTCCTGATACTGGAAGAGAATGTCAGCGAATCACGGTCTCCGGCGTGAAGCCCGGCAAAGAACGCAAGCTGCGTATCGACGGCCCTGTTATCCGGGGTGACAAGGAGGCTGCTGCCGGAAAAGGGAGACGACTGCCCGGGATCGCCGAACCCGTACCGCTGCTCTTCGCCGGTCCTGACAAGCTCGAGGCGGCTGTCGAACCCGTCACGATTCAGCATGACATGAAACCCCAGCGTGGAGGTGAAATCGCTGCGCTTCCGCTTCAGGGACCGTTCAGCGCCGTCGATGATGGTGATGTCAAGCTGCCGCCAGCCGATGGCGGTCCTGACACGGTAGGAGAGGCCCGGAGAGAGAATATAGGTGAGCCGGTTTTCCGCGTACTGGGTGCGGGTATCCCGGCTTTCGATGAGACCCCCGGCGGAGATATAGTAATCCCGCCGCTGGTGGTTGATGCCCGCTGTAAGTGTGTCGCCGGAATTGTTCTGAAACAGGCGGTGAACCGTGTATTCGGCCGTGATGCCGGAATTGCGCCGTTTATCGAGACGGTCGGCGGTATGGCCGAGCGTCAGATGCTGGGTATACTCTCCCAGCTGCAGTTCCGGGACCGTCAGCTCCGCCCGGTAGCTCAGGCCCGTATCGCGCCGTCCGAAACGGGAGTCATCCTTGATGCCGGCGGTTACCGGGATGATGAACGCACCGCTGCTGCAGCGCGCGCCGAGACTGAGATAGTTGGTCCTGATATCGTTTGTATAGCCCGTCTGTCTGTCGGAGAACAGGAAACTGCCCCCCTCGGCGCTGAGGCTGAATCCGCGGGAGAGCGGATAGCGGAGGAACAGTGAACATCTGTTTTGATCTTTCCAGCGCCGGTCATCGTCGGTGACCTTGAGCATGGAAGTCGTGAATGAGTTCGAGACCGAAACCATTCCCGATCCGCCGGCTGCGCTGTAGTAATTGATTCCGGTGTTCCAGATATCCATGCTTATGCCCCGGCTGTAACCGGTGTACCAGGAGTTCCCGGACGCTGTCTGCGGATATCCTTCCGCTGCCGCCAGGCAGGCGGCGATGATAACGGAAAAGATGCGTCCGGTTCTGGTGATTACTCCTGTGCGCATGCTGACGGGCCTGTGATTACCGGTGCGTCTTCGCACCTGTTTCCGCGGTGCCGCTGACCGCCTGCTGCGAGTCATTTCTCCGGATATGGATAGATCCCCCCGAAATAACCAGTTTCAGTGCTTCTTCCACGCTGAGATCCAGTTCACGGATCGATTTTTTCGGAATAAAGAGCAGATAGCCTGAAGTCGGATTGGGTGTGGTCGGCAGGAAGACACTGACGACATCTTCCGGAATCGACTCCTGGACCGGACCGGATGTGTCCTGGGTAAAAAAGCCGATGGAATACATCCCCTGTCGCGGGTATTCAAAGAGTACGGCTTTTTTGAAGATTTCTCTTTTTTCCGAAAGGATCGCTTCACTGATTTCCCGCAGGGCGGTATACACTTTGTTGATGAGGGGGATCCTGGTGATGATGCTGTCGCCGATGCGGATGAATTTGCGGCCGAAATAGTTGCGGGCGATCGTGCCGGTCAGCAGCAGGAGCGCGAGCAACGCCAGTATCCCCAGCCCGGGAATGGTCACATCGACAGTGGTGTGGAATACCTGCCGCGCGATGAACCGGACGATTGAATTCATCAGAAATCCGTCGAGGAAGCGAAACAGGGTGTAGAGGATGTAGAGGGTGAGCGTTATGGGAGCGAGGACGAGAAGTCCGGCTACCAGCGTTTTTCGGATGTTCTGAAGCATATTCTTCCCCGGTGTGGTGCGTCGAATGGTCCGGCCCTGAAGGCGACCTGCTATTTCTTTTCTTCGGGCACAACGTAAAGGATTTTTTCATCCTTTTTTGCCATGCCGTATTCTTCCCGGGCAACTTTTTCCTGATATTCGGGTGTCGCGAGATCTTCCTTCTCTTTTTCCAGCCGGGTGATCTCCTCTTTCTCCTGCCTGATCTCTTTTCTGAGGTTCTCGGTGCTCTGCTCGAGCTGTACCTGCCTGATGAAGCCCCGTTTTCCCAGTGAAAAGATGACGAGAAGCACTGCCAGAAAGATCAGCGCAAGAATCCAGCCGGATCGCCGGCGCTGCTGTTTGTTTCTTGTTGTTTTCATCGGCATGTACCGGTTCGATTGAGCGGGAGCGGCGGCCGGATCCCGTCCGGCCGCGCCCTCCGCCAGTTCCAGCTATTTGAGAATCGTCCTGCCGGCATACACGGCACCGTTGCCGAGATCCTCTTCGATTCTCACGAGCTGATTGTATTTGGCGACCCGTTCGCTGCGGCAGGGCGCGCCTGTTTTTATCTGTCCGCCGTTGGTGGCGACAACCAGGTCGGCGATGGTCGTGTCCTCGGTCTCGCCCGACCGGTGCGATACCATCCAGGTGTAATTGTTCCTGTCCGCCAGCTGGATCGTCTGCAGCGTCTCGCTCAGCGAGCCGATCTGGTTCACCTTGATGAGGATGGAGTTGGCGACCTGTTTTTCGATGCCCATGCGGAGCCGTTCCACGTTTGTGACAAAGAGATCGTCGCCGACGAGCTGAATTTTGTTTCCCAGCTTCCCGGTCATTATGGTCCAGCCTTCCCAGTCGTCCTCCGCCATACCGTCTTCGATGGAAAAGATCGGATAGGCGTTCACAAGGTTGCCGTAGTAGTCGACCATCTCCGCGGGAGTCAGCTCTCTCTTTTCGGACTTGAGAATGTACTTGTTTTTCTTGGCGTCATAGAACTCGCTGGCCGCGGGATCGAGGCAGAGCATGAAATCATCGCCGGGCTTGTAGCCGGCGGCCTCAATGGCCTGAAGAATCACCGTAATGGCCTCTTCATTGGAACCGAGATTGGGCGCGAACCCGCCTTCATCCCCAACAGCGGTGGTATGGCCGTTTTTCTTGAGAACCGCTTTCAGGTGATGGTAGACCTCCGCCCCCATGCGGTAGGCCTCCCTGAACGTGGGAGCGCCCACCGGGGCGATCATGAATTCCTGCAGATCGACACTGTTATCGGCATGTGAGCCTCCATTGAGGACATTCATGCAGGGAACCGGCAGGGTGCAGGCACCGACACCGCCGATATACCGGTAGAGCGGCAGACCGCACTCCCGGGCCGCCGCCCGGGCGACCGCCAGGGACACGCCGAGAATGGCGTTGGCGCCCAGCTTCGATTTATTGGGTGTACCGTCGATCTCCTGGAGAATGAGATCGATTTCCGCCTGCTGAAGCGCCTCTTCGCCGATTATTTCCGTGGCGATTGTTTCATTCACATGCTCAACGGCCTGGAGCACCCCTTTGCCCAGATACCGCGCCTTGTCTCCGTCCCGCAGTTCCACGGCCTCGTGCTCACCGGTGGATGCCCCGGAAGGAACCGCGGCGCGCCCCATGGCTCCGCTTTCAAGTGTCACCTCGACTTCCACGGTCGGGTTTCCCCGTGAGTCGAGAATCTCACGTCCGAGAATATCGACAATGATTGACATAGAGTTCTCCTTTTATTCGTTATAATCTTCCAACTCCATAGTAGACAAAGCCCTGCTCTCTGGCTATTTCCGGGTTGTAAATATTGCGCCCGTCAAATATCACCGGAGTTTTCATAAGCGCTTTCATACGATTAAAATCCGGTTCACGGTACTGCAGCCACTCGGTTACCAGAACGAGACCGTCGCTCTCCTTCAGGGCGGTGTAATTGTCCTCGCATAATTCGATCTCTTTGTGAAGCCCGAGCCTGTGCGCCTCTTCCAGGGCCACCGGGTCGTGCGCCTTGACCGCCGCACCCCGTGCGAGCAGTTCCCTGATGATGACGCGGGAGGGCGCCTCTCTCATGTCATCGGTATTGGGTTTGAAGCTGAGCCCCCAGAGGGTGAATGTCTTCCCCTTCAGGTCAGTGCTGAAATGGCCGGTGATTTTCGGAATGAGATACTGTTTCTGCTCTTCGTTGACGTCTTCCACCGCCTGCAGGATCTTCAGGGAATAGTCATGATCCCTGGCCGTGCGAATCAGCGCCTTCACGTCTTTGGGAAAACAGGAGCCGCCGAATCCCGTGCCGGGAAAAATGAAGGAGTGACCGATCCGTTTGTCACTGCCGATGCCTTTTCTCACTTTCATCACATCCGCTCCCACCCTGTCGCAGATACGGGCCATTTCGTTCATGAACGAGATTTTGGTCGCCAGCAGCGAATTGGCCGCGTATTTAGTCAGTTCGGCGCTGACTTCGTCCATCACGACAATGGGGTTCCCGGTTCTGACAAAGGGCGCGTAGAGATGCTGCATGATTTCCGCGGTCTTTTCGTCGCTGGTTCCGATGACCACCCGGTCCGGATACATGAAGTCATCGATAGCCGCGCCCTCCTTGAGAAATTCGGGATTCGACACGACCTGCACCGGAATATCGGTCTCCTTCTCGATGGTTTCCCGGACGAGTTTTGCCGTGCCCACGGGCACCGTACTTTTATCGACGACGATCTTGGGAACCGTCATTGTGCGCCCGATGGCCCGGGCCACGCTCAATACATGGCTCAAGTCAGCCGAACCGTCCTCATCGGGGGGGGTGCCCACGGCGATGAAAATGATATCTGAATTGTCCACGGTGTGCTTCATATCCGTCGAAAAGGAGAGTTTGCCGTTTTGCACGTTCCGTTTGACCATGATGTCGAGTCCGGGCTCGTAAATGGGGATAACTCCCTTCTCGAGGTCGGCGATCTTCTTCTCGTTGTTATCCATGCAGATGACATTGTTACCGGCTTCTGCGAAACATGCGCCCGCCACAAGCCCGACATACCCTGTTCCGATGATGGATAGTTTCATTAATCACTCCTTCCAGGTCAAGAATCGGTTATATCAACATGATGATGATTGCGCTGCTGAATATGGCTCCCGCCGCTGAACAGACCATGTTCACGCGGTCGTTATTGAGCCAGGAAAGACCGGATACCCGCTGTGTCGCTTCTCCCCGGCAGCAGGTGCGCCGTTCAGTCGTGCGGCCGCAGGCGGGGCAGGCGTACTGTACCTGAAGCGTGGCGCCGAGCAGACTGTCGACGAGACAGGCCGCGAATCCGGCAGCGGTAATGATCCAGAATACGGAACCCGACAGGGAGAGCGTTCCGCCATGGGGCGCCGCGATGCTGCCGCTGACGACGATGATCAGCGACCCGAGCAGAGAGGCAATCGTCCCCAGTACGGTAATGCCGCCCGATGTGCCCGGGGTCACGGTCTTGAAGGTGCGAATGGAGACCGGCGGCACGGGTGAAAAGGCGCCGAGTTCCGTTGCCCAGGTATCGGCGTTGACCGCCGCGAGCGTGCCGAGATAGGCGAAATACCAGATGGGCGAGGGATGGAGGATATTAAGGATGACCATGCTTCCGGCGATGAGACCGTTTGCCGATACCTGGCCGATGTCGCGGCATCCGGATTTTTCAAAAAAGCTGTTGAACACCGATTTCTTTTTACGCCCCGTCTTTGAGAGCAGGCTCGATGTGATGAAAAAGGTGAGGATGGGAATCGTCCATATCCAGCCGCCCAGCCCGAAGATGACGATACCGAGAATGCATGCCGCCGCCGCGCCGCCGGGCGTGAGAAATCGGGCCCTGACGGAGATCAGGGCCGTCGCCACTGCCAGGAAGGTGCCGATGAGCAGCTGCAGTGAGGCACTGCTGCCGTGAGTGAGCATGAACCAGATAATGAAGGCGCTGCCCGCGGGGGCCGTTATATTGTCGAAGCCTCTGCTGGAGGAGGCCTCGAGCACGGTGGCGAACAGGGCGGCGGGCAGGGCGATCAGTGCGGCCCGGGACGCGGATATATCCATCCCGTCCAGATGATCCATCACGGGTAAAAGCAGAAATACAACGAGGAAGGAGGTCAGAAACATGACCGCCGACCCTTCAGCCGTTTTGGGATCACTGCTCAGCCGGTAGCCGTGGGGATTCCGGAGCGACTCGCCGGTGATGGCCGCCGCGGCGTCACCCAGCGCCAGGATCATCATGGACACCGTGAGCACAGCCTTGTATCCGTCCCAGCACACGAGCACCAGCAGCAGGAACGCGAGGGGATAGAGCATGGTGCCGTAACTGATCCTGCCGGTGCCGTGAATGGACTGCAGCAGTCCTTTTCTGATCCCGATTCCGTTCAGGGCGGTGAAGAGCAGCGCCATCCAGACGAGGGGCGTCGCCGATGTGAAAAAGAACGGGCTGAAAAAGATCAGCACGCCGGTGAGTATGTGGACAAGTTTGCGGTTGACTTCCGGCGGCCAGCCCAGCTGTTTTCTCGTCTTTTCAGCGATGGCGATAAAGATGAAAATACCGGCCAGAAACACGAAAAAGTGAAGCCAGTCCAATGCAGGTGCGCCGAACATGAATCTGAGGATATCCATCCACTCTTTCCCCGTAGAAAGTACAGCCAGATATGTAATCATTTTTAGGCTTAAAATCAAGAAATTAATCTGTTTCCGGTGATTTCCCGCTGCCGGTTACAGCCGGTTTTCGGCGTGCCGGCGCACCGCTGCCGGGCGGCTGAACGGCGAGTTCCTTTTTCAGGAATTGTCCGGTATATGATTTCGCCTCCAGGGCCACGGCCTCCGGCGTGCCGGCGGCAACCAGCTCACCTCCTTCATCGCCTCCTTCCGGGCCGAGATCGATCACCCAGTCGGCGGTCTTGATCACTTCGGGATTATGTTCGATGACAATAACGGTGTTGCCCCGGTCGACCAGCCGGTTCAGAACGGAGAGCAGCATTTTGATGTCCTCGAAATGCAGCCCGGTCGTGGGCTCGTCAAGAATGTAGAGCGTGGAACCGGTGGAGCGCTTCGAGAGTTCGGTGGCGAGTTTGACCCGCTGGGCTTCGCCTCCCGAAAGGGTCGTTGCCGGCTGTCCGAGATGAATGTAGCTGAGACCGACATTGGCGAGAGTGCTCAGTTTGCGCCTGATTGCGGGAATACGCTCAAAGAACTCCTGGGCCTCTTCCACCGTCATGTCAAGAACATCGGCAATGGATTTGCCCCGGTATTTCACTTCCAGGGTTTCCCGGTTGTAGCGTTTCCCCTTGCAGACTTCACAGGGGACGTACACGTCGGGAAGAAAATGCATCTCGATCTTCAGAATACCGTCTCCTTCACAGGCCTCGCATCGGCCGCCTTTGACGTTGAAGCTGAAGCGGCCCGGCTTGTAGCCTCTGATCTTGGCTTCGGACAGCTGGGAAAAAAGGGTCCTGATGTGGGTGAAGACACCGGTGTATGTCGCGGGATTCGACCGGGGAGTGCGCCCGATGGGCGATTGATCGATGTCGATCACCTTGTCGATATGGTCGATGCCGCTGACATCGCCGAAGGGGAGCGGACGGGTCTTGCTTTTGTAAAAGTGGCGCTTGAGAACGGGGTAGAGCGTTTCGTTGATCAGGGTCGATTTCCCCGACCCCGAAACACCGGTGACACAGATGAACATCCCGAGGGGAAAAGTGATGTCGATATGTTTCAGATTGTTCCCCGCCGCTCCCGTCAGGGTGAGGGCGTTCCCGTTCGACGTGCGCCGCCGGGAGGGCACGGGAATAGTGCGCGCGCCCGAGAGGTATTGTCCGGTCAGGGAATCGCGGTTCTTCTGAATCCGCTCCGGGCTGCCGTGGGCAACCACATCGCCGCCGTGCTTGCCGGCGCCGGGTCCCAGATCCACCACATAATCGGCTTCGAGAATCGTCTCCCGGTCGTGCTCGACCACAATGACGGTATTGCCGAGATCGCGAAGGGCAGTCAGTGTCTGAATGAGCCGCTGGTTGTCGCGCTGGTGCAGGCCGATTGACGGTTCATCGAGAATATAGAGCACGCCCACCAGCCGGGATCCGATCTGGGTGGCCAGCCTGATGCGCTGGGCCTCTCCTCCGGAAAGGGTCTGGGACATGCGGTCCAGGGTCAGGTAGGTGAGTCCCACGTTCAGCAGGAAAGTGAGCCGCTCGTCGATCTCTTTCAGAATCTGCTTTGAGATGGTCCGTTCACGCCGCGAGAGCGTCAGCGATCTGAAGAAAGCGGCGGCCTCCCTGATGGACAGCCTGCTCACGTCGTAGATCGACCGGTCATTGACCCTGATGGCGAGACTTTCCGGCTTGAGCCGGGCGCCGCCGCAGGAGGGGCAGGCCAGAATGTTCATGTAGCTTTCGATCCAGCGGCGAATGTGCGACGACTGGGTCTGATGGTAGCGCCGCTCCATGTTGTTGATGATGCCTTCGAATTCGTTGATGAAGACCCCTTCGGCCTTGCGGTTTGACGACTGGTAGGCAAAATGGAACTCCCTGCCTTCTGAACCGTAGAGGAGCAGATTACGCGCTTCTTCACCGAGACGGGCCCAGGGCCTGTGAAGCGAAAAGTTCATCTCCTTGGCCACGGTCTTCAACCGGCTGAAATACCAGCCTTCCCGGAATTCTCCCCACGGTTTGATGGCGCCTTCGGCGATTGAGAGATCGGGATCGGGAACGACGAGGCCCGGATCGATTTTCATGATGGAGCCGAGGCCGCTGCATTCAGGGCAGGCACCGAAGGGGGAGTTGAACGAGAACATGCGGGGTGAGGGCTCTTCGTAGCTGATGCCGCAGTGCACGCAGGCGAAATTGGCGGAATAGAGCTTTTCCTCCCCGCCGGCGATGTCGATGAGCACGGTTCCGGCCGACAGGCCCAGAGCGGTCTCGAGAGAGTCGGTCAGGCGGGCAATGATTTTTTCATTGATGACCAGTCTGTCGATGACCACTTCGATTTTGTGTTTTTTATTTTTATCGAGCTGAATATCGCCGTCCAGCTCGAAAATCTCCCCATCCACCCGTACCCGCAGGTAGCCGTCCTTGCGGATCTGCTGGAACGCTTCTTTGTACTCTCCCTTGCGGCCGCTCACCACCGGAGCCAGCACCATGATCCGGGTTCCCTGTTTCAGCTGCATGATTGAGTCGACCATCTGCTCGATAGTCTGTTTTTCAATTTTTCTGCCGCAGCTGTGACAGTAGGGAATGCCGATGCGGGCGAACAGCAGTCTCAGATAGTCGTAAATTTCCGTCTGGGTGCCCACTGTCGAGCGCGGATTTCTTCCGGACCCCTTCTGCTCGATGGAAATCGCCGGCGACAGCCCTTCGATGGAGTCGACGTCCGGTTTTTCCATGAGACCGAGAAACTGGCGGGCGTAGGCGGAAAGAGATTCAACATACCGGCGCTGACCTTCAGCGTAGATGGTGTCAAACGCGAGGGACGACTTACCCGACCCGGAGAGGCCGGTGATGACGGTGAGCTTGTCCCGGGGAATGTCCAGGCTGATGTTTTTCAGATTGTGTTCCCGGGCGCCCTTGATATGCAGACAGTTTTTTTCCCGCATGATCGATAAAAATCCTTGTGTTTTTATAAAAATATCGTTATTTATCACCATTCATACCGACTACATTCACGCACCTAAATGAGGAGAGGGAAATGAAATGCATTCGACCTGCCTTGATCGTCCTGTGCAGTCTGCTCGTCCTGCCGCTGTTCAGCCAGACCGCGGATGATGACATCGCACGCCTTATGGCCGAAGGCGATACCTATTCAGCCGCCTGGGATTATGAAAATGCCGCAATCGCGTATATGAAGGTCCTGAAAATCGATTCTCTCAATTATGAAGCGCTCTGGAAAGCCGGCGACATGTATACCGAGCTTGCCGACGGGCTCGACGACAAGCAGAAGGATCAGAAGGAGACCTTTTTCGAAAAAGCCGGTGAACTCTGCGGCAAAGCCGTCGCTGTACGGCCCGACGGCTGGGAGGGGCATTTCAAACTCTCCGTGGTCTATGGCCGTCTGGGTCTGTTCCGGGGCGGCAAGGAAAAAGTGAAACTCGCCCAGAAAGTGAGAACCGAGGCTGAACGTGCCATCGAGCTCAATCCTCAGTCCGATCTTGCTATTCATGTGCTCGCCCGCTGGCACCAGAACGTCGCGAATCTCAGCAGCATCCTGAAATTTTTTGCCAAAACGCTTTACGGCGAGGAACTGAAAGGGTCCAATGAAGAGGCGGTTCGTCTGTTTAAAAAAGCGATCGAGATCGATCCCGGCCATATCGAGCACTATCTTGAGCTGGCAAAGACCTATGAGCTCATGAAACAGAAGGACCTCATGCGCGAGCCGCTGGAAAAAGTGCTGGCATTGCCGGTAATCGAGCATGACGACGAGGAATTCAAGAAAGAAGCGGAAGAGCTGTTGAAGAAGCTTGACTAGCACCGTTCCTGACGGAATCGAAGCCGCACGGTGATGCTGTTATCCTGTGCGGCTTTTTTTATCCTCTTCCGAAAGCAGGAGCGCGATCTCGTCGGCGAGGAGAAAACCGGCTGCGCTCAGTACGAACCGTCCGTTCCGGAGCGACCCCAGGTTTTCAGCAGAGAGCCGTTCCAGAACAGGGGAGGATGCCGGGATCAGATCGAGGCCCGCGCCCGTGTCGGTCCGCAGGGCCAGGGCCAGCCGTTCGAGACGGCGCTCTTCTTCAGCGAGCGTCTCGCCCCCTTCCATCGGCAGCTGGTGTTGTGAAAGAACGTCTATATAACGGCTGACATCACTGATGTTCCAGGATCGCCGGTTTCCGCTGAACGAATGGGCGGATGGTCCCAGCCCCAGGTACTGTCCGCCCTGCCAGTACAAGAGGTTGTGGGCGCAGACATGTCCGGGTTTCGCGTAGTTGGACACTTCGTAGTGACGATATCCCGCCGCGCCGAGAATCGTGTCTGCCGCCATAAACATGTCGGCCACCCGCTCTTCCCGGGGAGCGGGCCTGGTGCCGCCGAGAATTGCCCGTCCCAGAACCGTGCCGCTGTCCCAGGTGAGGGCATAGGCGGAAATATGATCAGGCTCCAGCAGCAGCGCCTTCTCCAGGGTGTTCCGCCACCGGGCGGCGGTCTGGCCGGGAAGGCCGAATATGAGATCGATGCCGATATTGCGGCATCCGGCATCGCGAACCGCCTTCACGGCCGCTTCCGCCTCTTCCGCGGTGTGAATCCTGTCGAGCAGCACCAGCTCGTCCCGTTCGAACGACTGCACGCCGATGGAAAACCGGGTGACGCCGGCGGCGAGCAGGGCCTCCGCTTTTCCCGGGGTGAGCGTCCCCGGATTTGTCTCCAGCGTGATTTCCGCGCCGCCGTCCACGGAGAACCCGTCGCGGATGCTGTCCAGGATGGATGCGATCGTTCCCGGAGCCAGGAGAGACGGGGTCCCTCCGCCGAAAAACAGGGTGCTCACGGAACCGTGCCCGTCCGGGAAAAAGTGAGAGCGCAGGCCGATTTCCGTTTCCAGCGCACCGATAAACCGTTCCGCCAGGGGGCGCGTATAGGGAACGGAATAGAAATCACAGTACGAACATTTTTTTACACAAAACGGAATGTGAAGGTACAGTCCGTTCATGACGGTCATCGGATTAATGTGAGAATCCTGTTCCAGCGAACCTTGTTGAAGAGGCGGTAGAGCGGCAGGTCGCCGTCCCATGACCAGTAAACGATCAGGCCTTCTCCCACGACAAACCGTTCCGGCAGGTATCCCCAATAGCGGCTGTCCAGACTGTTGTCCCTGTTGTCTCCCATCATGAAGTAGTGCTTGTTGGTCACCGTATACACGTAGGTATCAAGGGGGTGGCCGTCAACGGAAAATGAGGAGGCGGGGTACATCTGTATTGCCGCGGGCCACTGGTACTGATTCTCCAGGGTCAATGCTCGCGATTCGCCCTGATACCCGACCTGCAGACGGCGCCCCTCGTAGAGCATGATCTGCAGCCATTCGAACCAGCGGTCCCTGTTCTCATCGGTGAAATGGAATGTGTCCCCGGGGGCGGGGACCACCACCGGCCCGTAGAAGTCTCTGTTCCCGGCATCAGGGGGATATATCCCGCCGCCGGGTTCGGGCTGATCTTTCGTGTACATCGGCCTGATAAACTGGGCGTGCGGGGGCAGCGGTGATTTCTCTCCGTTGACGTAGACCGTCTTGGCAATCACCTCCACCGTGTCACCGCTGACGGCGATGCAGCGCTTGATGTAGTTTTTCATGTCGTCCCGGGGGTACTTGAAGATAACGACATCGCCCCGTTCCGGCTCTCTGAATCCCGGGGTACGCCAGAACGGAACCCTGAAACCCAGGGTGGTGTAGGGAATACCGATCCAGTCGGGGGTTCTGATGCCGTAGACGAATTTGTTCGCCAGCAGAAAATCACCGATGAGGAGTGAACTCTCCATGGACCCTGTGGGAATACGGAACGGGTAGATGACCAGCGCGCGGATGACGAGCGCGATGGCGACGGCGATGATCAGCGATTCCGAGTATTCCCGGAAGGCGCTTTTTTTCGCGGTATTCTTTTTAGGAGCGGTTTTCGGTTTCTCACTCATTTCAGACCCTTTATTTAATCTGGAGCACGGCGAGGAAAGCATCCTGGGGAATTTCCACTTTTCCCACCTGTTTCATGCGTTTTTTCCCTTCTTTCTGTCTCTCGAGGAGTTTGCGTTTCCGGGTGATATCACCGCCGTAACATTTTGCGGTGACGTTCTTCCGCAGCGCCTTGACATTCGTTCTGGCGATAATTTTCGAGCCGAGGGCCGCCTGGATCGCCACCTCGTACATCTGCTTGGGGATGAGTTCCTTGAGCTTTGACGTCAGTTTCTGCCCCCATTGAAACGCGTTGTCGCGATGGACGATCATGGAAAGGGCGTCGACCGGTTCCCCGTTGATGAGCACGTCCAGCCTGACCAGGTCGGACCGCCTCATGCCGATGAATTCATAATCGAAGGAGGCATAGCCCTTTGAGAGCGATTTCAGCTTGTCGTAGAAATCGAAGATGATTTCGGAAAGGGGCAGCTCGTAATGCAGTGTGACCCGTTTGGTGTCCAGGTATTCGGTGTTTTTATACACGCCCCGTCTGTCCTGAGCCAGGGTCATCATATTGCCCACATATTCCACCGGGACGATGATCTGAGCGTGAATGTAGGGTTCCTGAACGTGATCCAGTTTGTTCGCCGCCGGCAGGTGGGTCGGATTGTCGATAATGTGCTCGGTTCCGTCCTTGGTGACGGCGATGAACTCGACGTTGGGAATGGTGGTGATCAGATTCTGCTGATACTCCCGCTCGAGCCGCTCCTGAATGATTTCCATGTGGAGCAGGCCCAGGAATCCCACCCGGAATCCGAACCCGAGAGCCACGGAGCTTTCCGGCTGAATGGTCAGGGAAGCGTCGTTCATGCGCAGTTTGTCGAGGGCGTTGCGAAGCTCTTCGAGATCGTCGGCATCCGACGGGAACAGGCCCGAGAATACCATCGGTTTCGGTTCCCGGAAGCCCGCAAGGGGAGCGGACGCCCTGTGTTTCACGGTGGTGATCGTGTCGCCGACGCGGGCGTCCGTGAGATTCTTCACGCCGCCGATGAGGTACCCCACTTCTCCGCTTTGAAGCTGCTGCCGGGGTTCCCGTTTCAGCCGCAGCACCCCCAGTTCTTCGGCGATAAACTGCTGGCCGTTGGACATGAAGATAATGGGGCTGCCTTTATCGATCCGGCCTTCAACCATGCGGATGTAGGTGATCGCTCCCCGGTAATTGTCGAAAATGGAATCGAAAATCAGGGCCCGGGCCGGCGCGTTCACATCGCCGGCCGGCGGCGGGATCCGTTTTATGATCGCCTCGAGAGTTTCTTCAATACCGATACCCTCCTTGGCGCTGATCAGGAGGATCTCATCCTCGTTCACACCCATCAGATCTTCGATCTGGATCTTTACTTCCTCGGTCATGGCGCTGGGAAGGTCGATCTTGTTGATCACGGGGATGATGGTGAGGTCATGCTCCATCGCCAGATAGATGTTGCTGACCGTCTGGGCCTCGATACCCTGGGCGGCGTCGACGATGAGCAGCGCGCCTTCACATGCGGCCAGACTTCGTGACACTTCATAACTGAAATCCACATGGCCGGGAGTGTCGATGAGGTTCAGATGGTAGCGATTGCCGTCGTTGCCTGTGTAATTCATGGTGATGGCGTGGGCTTTGATGGTGATGCCCCGTTCCCGCTCGAGTTCCATGCTGTCGAGAATCTGGTCCTGCATAGCCTGACGCGTCACGGTTGCCGTCACTTCCAGAAGCCGGTCGGCCAGGGTCGATTTGCCGTGATCGATATGGGCGATGATGCAGAAATTTCGTATCAGTTGCTGGTTCATAGCCTACCAATGTACAGAATTTTCCCCTGATAGTCAAGCGGGATAGCGTGCGGGCCGCGTTAATCGGCGGGCCCGGAACATAGAACGCGTTCAGGGTGCGCATTGTTCCGGATCGCGTGCGGATTGCGATACCCCCGCGCGCGGGGGGCGCCGGTCAGGAGCGCGGTAGCGGAACCTGTCGCACGGCAAGGAAACGGCGGCGGTAATAGGGTTCATCCAGGCTGGAGATTATCACTCCCCGGGAAGATGTGGCATGGATAAACCTGGCCCCGCCCAGGTAGATGCCGACATGGGTTACGGTCCCCCGGCGGTCTTCACTGAAGAATACAAGATCTCCCCGGGCGGCGTTCCGCATAGTGACGGTTTTTGTCCGCCGGTAGAGGGCCGAAGAGTTATGGGGAAGAGAAAGACCGTACTCCTGCCGGTAGACATGACAGACCAGGCCCGAGCAGTCGAATCCGGCGGGGGTGGCGCCGCCCCAGCGGTAGGGTGCGCCGAGGCATGCCCGGGCGGCGAGGACGATACCGTCCCTGTCAAAGGGATGGCCGGGATCAAACGCCGTCGGCGCGCAGGCGCCGAGCGTGAGCAGAACCGCAGTCACGGGAATCACGGTCATGATTCCGGCGCGGATGCGTATGCCGGGGCGGGTATGGTTGTTCATACGTTCAATGTTGGAAATCCCGGAGTAAAATTCAAGGGGTTTTTACGGTCATTCCCGATGGGCGAGCGCGGGATTGTGCAACACGCCGATGATGAGTGCGTATAAGAAAGCGAATCCAAAACAGGCGAGGGAAACCGGTATGAGCGGGATGAACGACAGTCAGGCGAGACAATGGGGCATGCTCTGCCACCTGAGCGCGCTCAGCCTTTTTATCGGCTTTCCCTTCGGCAATTTTCTCGGACCGTTCATCATCTGGATCCTGAAAAAGGATGATCATCCCTTCATCGATGAACAGGGAAAAGAGTCCCTCAATTATCAGATATCGCTCTTCATCTACGCGTGTGCCGCCGGCATTCTTTTTTTCGCCGCCGGCTGGTTCCTCCTCATTCTCATCGGCATCGCCGCGATCGTTTTTCCGGTGATCGCCACGGTCAGGGCCAGCGACGGCCGGCACTACCGGTATCCGCTGACGATCCGGCTGATAAAATGATCCGGCCCTCACAGACGACGGGCCCGCCTGTGAGCGGGCCCGTGCCGGTTTTCTGCGATGTACAGATGGTTCAGACTTCGGGATCCGTCTGGATGCCCATGAAGAGGAGGGTATTCGTGTGATGGTCGTGAATAACGAAAATGAAGGGCCGGGTGAGGTAGATCGCAGGGCCCACTGAGGTCTCCCTGAATTCCACGACGGTCACCGCCGCCGCTTCGGTGCCTTCCTCGTCCACTTCGATAAATGTTTTATGCTTCACCCTGCTGATATACAGGTCGTACAGGGCGCTGATATTGGAAAAATCGGCCCCGCCGGAGAATGCGATGCCCATTCCCATTGCGGTGAGAATGTCTTTCAGTTCGATTTCATATTCCATGCTGAACTTGGGAAAGAGAAGGGCTGTCTCCTGAACAAGATAGCCGCCCATCCAGGCCGTCCAGTTTTCTCCGGTGAACAGCGGGAGCATGTCCGCCACGGATTTTCCCTGTTTGGGCAGGAACACGGACATGGTAAACGCTTCGCTGCCGTAGGGAAGGCTGATGCTCTGGAAATACTCGTTTTCGAAATAGGGAAATTCCGCGGTCATCTGCATCATCCGGCATGACCTGCGTGATCCGTCGGGACGGACGAATTCGCCGTCGAAGGTGTCATCGGCATCGAACCGGGTCGTCCAGTCGGCGTCGAAATAGAGCGCGTTGATCAGGAAGAGCACGGTGAGGGGATGGATCTGGTCGATGATCTCATCGATCTTGCCGTTGGTTTTTTCGCTGACCCAGCCGTTGATAATGCCGATGGATGCCGGATCGCTGAAATCCAGGTCCCTTATCTCGGCGTCGAACCACGTCCGCAGCGCGTCCAGAAACGATTCGTTGAGCGTATACCCCTGCTTGTACCAGGCCGAATTGGCGATCTCGAACCGCACCCTGCTGTCCAGCGATGTCAGGAGACCGAAGAGGCTCCTGTAGGTGCGGTTGATCTCATCGGTGGTCATCCCCTGGTATCCAAGCACCTGCCTCATGGCATCCGCGGTTGTCGATGCGGCGCCGTTGTAGGCCATACCCAGGGCGGCGGAGACGCTCAGCGGGGAAATAAAGATGTTTTTGTCGGGTTCCGCCCCGGCAATACGGCGGAACAGGTCAAAGCCAAACGTGTTGCTGGACTCCACCATCCGTTTTTCCAGCGCTGAGGGTTCTCGGGCCGGGATTTCGAGGGTGACCGTGGAGAAATCGCGGCTGCAGCCCGCCGCGAGGACCAGAAGCGCCGCGCATGCCGTGCGGGTGAATGACGTCATATCATACATCTCCCCATTTATCGAATACAATCCATGTAGACAATTCTCGGAGCCGAAAACGTGCCGGAAGCCGTGATGCCGATGAGACTCGAATAGATCCAGCGGCCGTCAAATGACGCCTCTGAAATCCTGCCGACAAGCATCACATTATTGTCCCGCCATTCCGGACGCAGCTCGATCCAGAGGCTGTCACCCATTTTCATCCCTTCAAGATTGTCGCTGCCGGTCTGGGGACCGATGGCGCCAGGTGAGCCGATTTCATCAATGCTCCAATGACCCAGGACAAGGCTGTCGAGATAGGTCAGGTAGATCAGCCCTTCGGCGACGCGGGTGCCGGTACTGTCTGACGCGCGGTAGCCGTAAACGCGTTCTTCCTGCTCCGGCGCGGTCCCGCAGCGGTCGCACGAGACAAGGGGGAACAATAGCCAGAAAACGATCAGCATCGCCGCGGGAGAAGTGTATGCCTTTAATACGGGTTTCATTTCACGGTTCCCTGGTATGCTCAGTAAAAAAGCTGAAAATCGATCCACCACTGGAAATTGCTGAGCACCGTACCGTTCCAGGTTTTCTCGAACCGGGGCATGGTCAGTGCCCGTATTTTCAGGTGATCCGAGGGAGAAATCGTGTATCCGGCGATGATCGATGTGGTGACCGTCGACTCGATTTCAGCGGGCATGGTGTACCGTTCGCCGAAATGTTCCTTTTTTGAAAGGTCGCCGTTGCGGTTTTCTTCCCGGAACGAGAACAGCGCCAGGGTTTCATCGGTAAGCCTCCAGCGGGACATGCGGCGCGATATGCCGAACATGAATTCATGTTTTTCGTTGATCCGATGGCGCAGAATCACCGGTATCTGAACGGTGGTTACGGTCGAGTGAAAGTTCCACCGCAGCTCCTTGTCCTCAACGACGGAGTTGATGTAGTGGTGGTACCATGAATCCCCTTCACTTTCATACTCGGAGTAACGATCGGCGAGAACCGACTCCGATGTGGCGGTACGCATGGCCGAATGCAGCACATTGAGACCGAAATCCACTTCCGTGCCGGGGCCGGTCTGCCACCGCAGATAGGCCGCACCCTGGTGCACCCAGCCGTCTTTACTGCCGCTGCCGGTGCGGGTGTCATACAGGTGGTTCGCCGACCATGAGCTCGATGTCCAGGTGGAGGATTCGTACTGGTAGTCACTTTCCGAGGAGTCGGCTATGGCGGAGACCAGGTCGATGTCCACATCCTGTCTGCCGGCCCGGTAGTAGCAGACGAGCTGTTTGTCGTCGCTCAGCAGGTGCTGCAGACTGACCGTTCCGTAGGCGTACCCGCCGGTATGGGCCCAGGACTGGCCGGTGCTCCCCTCCTGGCTGTAATAGCTCCAGTCAACCGTCTGGTCGACGACGCCGTACCGGTAGAGGGATGCATTTGTCGTCATCAGATCCTGGTCCACGTCGCCGCGGATGATGCCGGCGCTGAATCCCAGTGACGTTTCCTGCGTGGGCGTGAATTGCAGACCCGCTTCGATATCGGTGTGCCGGTACTCCTGGTTTCTGGCCGTGTTTGCCTCATACCGGGACACCTCGTCCTCGAACATGCCGTTATCCCATTGATAGGTATTGCCGAGGCCCCCGTCCCGGAGATAGGTGACTATGCCGGCCTTGATCCCCAGGTTGAGACGCCTGCTGACCGGAAGGCCCGCATAGAGGGTCAGAAAATGTCCCTCGGTGTGCATGTCGTCTCTGCCCGAGTACCGGTCGGTGATATCGGTTTCCGCGATCTCGGCGGTCTTGTTGCCCGCGAAATCCTCACCGGGATTCGAGCGGTAGATATCGCCGCTTACCTGCTGATAGGCGCCGTCCTGCAGGATCGCCTCATAGGTCACCCCCAGGGTGAGAGGGCTGCGTCCGACTCTCAGGGGCCGGAGGAAAAGGGCGGCCGTTACAATGGGCTCCGGTTCCCCGCTGCTCCCGGATCCGCAGGGATAGGGGGCGAAATAGACCCTGTCCCAGCAGGGGTAGATATAGGAATCGGTATGCTCCACATCCTTGCTGTTGCGGAAATTCAGGTATGTGTACCCGGCGAGTGCGGAACCGGCGGCGCTGAACGCGGGATTCAGCTGCAGATTGAGCAGCGGATCATCGATGAGACCCGGGGCCACGCTGCCGAACGTCCCGAGACCGTAGGGGTTCACCGCGGCAGGCCTGAAGAAGATGCCGGAGGTTTCAAATGTTTTTTCCAGGACCGTTTCAAAAGAGTACTGGGCGTGAACGGCGTACGCCTGAACGAGGATGAGCAGCGGAACGGCAACGAGAGCTTTTTTCATGGCGGAATCTCCTTGAGTAAGCGGTGCTGTCTCTTGTTGAATACAACTAATGTGCCAACGCTCCGTGCCGCCATGCAGCCGCGTGATCGAGCCTGGCACCTGTCCGGTGTCTGCGGTTATTCCAAAACCGGGGGCCGCCGCCGGTAACAAATCCCCGGATTTCCGGGGAATCAGTGAATAACTGAGGATCAAAGCCGCTGCGATACGCCGACTGAAATGATATTCTTGGCATAATAGATCGACGCGATCGGCGATTCGTCGAGATAGCGGCCGGCCCGCATGTGCACCGTTGTCCGTTCATTGAGAGTGTGTGAAATGTCAATCAGCAGATAGGAGTTTTCCTCCCCTTCACTCCCCGGCCTGGTCTGCAGTGCGGGGTCGATGTCGTCACCGTACCGCCTCAGCCGCAGCGAGGCGTAGAGCGTCAGGATGGTGCCTTCGACCAGGTGTCTGGCCGCCGTGAGACTGAGCAGCGGCTGGCGGTAGCGGTACCCGAAACTGTTGGACCGCTGCCAGCGCATGCCGGCCGATAGCCTGATGAAGGCGATGCAGTAGACCTCGGCTCCGGCCAGGATTTCGATGAATTCGTCTTTTTGAAGGTCATCGAGCTGCCGCCAGTAGTGGACGGGATCATAGAGAAAGGCGTGCCTGCCGTAGCGTCGCAGGCCCGCCGTACCCCTGAGAAAGCAGCCACGAACAGCCGAGGGCACGATCCTGAGCTCCGCGCCCGCCTGGTATTCCCGGTAATCGTAATACTCCCCGTTCCGGTAATCCACTGCGATTCCGGAGGCGAACACCCGCACGCGTGCGCGGGGGGCCGGATGCCAGCGCAGCCCCGGGGAGAGCACGATTCTGCGTATGCCGGGCAGATCGTTGCAGAACTGTCGGAGAAAGAGATGTGCATCGAGAAAGATGCCGAGATCGGGGCGAAGGGGCGCGTCCGCGGTCACGGCCGCGTTGTGCGACACGCGGTTTTCGCCCGCATGGCCGGGGTAGAGTTTCACGCCTCCCTGGTAGTCGCCGGAGAGGCTGATGCGGCCCAGGGCCCTTCCGGCAACGGAGAGATAGGCCGCTCCCTGCCAGGAGGCGCTGCCGAGCGGGTGTTCTTCGGTTTCGAATATATTTGAGTCGTGTTCCAGCGCCGCGCTCAGGCGGCAGCGGCTGCTCCACGTCTGGGAGCGGCAGGGAACAGCGGACAGGCAGGCGACCGTCCAGACCAGGGCTGCCAGGCGGCGGGTACGTGCACCGCTCATCGCCGGCCGGTTTCCCCTGCCTTGCGGTAGAACCAGTCGGCCCGGATCCGCAGACTGTCTGCTCCGGCGGCGAGAAGGCGGCGGTACTGCTCGAGTTGTCTGATTCTCGCCTGAATGCCGGGTATCGTCGAGGGCAGGGGAGAACCGAGCAGGTTTTCCTGAAAGAGATAGTCGTCCGGATATCCGGGCAGGATCCGGCCCTCTTCCAGTCCGTTTTTGCTGTCGAACATTTCCGCGGTATTCTCACCCCGGGTAAACGGATCCCCGCCGCGGGTCAGCCGCTCCTCATGTTCATTGAAGAGCGAGAGGTCCTGACTGACTTCGGCGACTCTGGTCCGCAGCGCCAGTTCCTTCCCGAGAGTGACGATGCGGCCCGCGGCGATGCTGTCTTCGGCAGCCAGCCGGTCCCGCCAGTCCATGAGCAGGTCGCCTTTGAGCATGAGCGTCCGGGGCGAATCGGAGGAATCGGCGGTCACCCCTTCACGGGGGACCGATTGCCGCGAGCGATCGTATTCCGCCACCAGCCTCAGTTCCCATCCATACCGTTTTTCCACCAGCTCACGGGCACGGGCCGGCAGATCCTGGTCCGGTTCACTCGCCGCGGCTGCCTTCGCCAGGAGGGTTTCCAGTATACGGGTGCTGTGCTCTATCAGCCCCTGCAGGATCTCATGCCGGTGACGGCGGCACCGTTCGATTTCGGCGTCGACTTCCCCGATCGAACTGAACCGGTCAAGATCCCGCATCATTTCCTGCAGCGCCGCATGCCGGGCCGGGCTCAGCGGTGCCTGATCCTTGATGCCGGTGATGCGCCGGGCACAGGCGTCAAGGCTGTCTTTGAGCAGCCTGGATACCTGACCGAGTGAATCGAGGCGGGCCTCGCACGCGGCGAGCCGCAGCTCAGCCGCTGTCATGGCGGTGTCCGGCTCCTGGGCGGCCGCGCCGGCGCTCCACAGCGTGGTCAGAGCGATGGTGATTATCAGTGTCCGTTTCATGCGGATCACCTTTTTTTCAATAGACCGTATTTCTCCAGCTTGTAGTAGAGTGCGCTCTCCTTGATCCCGAGCATTCTCGCGGCGCGGGCCTTCACGCCGCCTGATGCCGAGAGCGCCTGCTGAAGCATCTCTTTCTCTACCTGGGCCAGACGGGCGTCGAGATCCATGACATTCCCAGCAATATGTATGCCGGACGGAGCGGCCGGTCCGGGACCGGGGTGAATGAGCTGCTGAAGCTGCCGGCCGCTGATTTCCGGACCCTCGCTGAGCACCGCCGCCCGCTCGATGACGTTGCTCAGTTCTCTGATGTTGCCGGGCCAGTCGTAGAGGGTAAGTACGGCCACGGCGTCCGGGCCGAGAGTGACCGGCCGGTGCAGCGTGTCCCGGTTGAGCAGGGTGAGAAAATGGCCGGCGAGCAGGGGGATGTCGGATGTTCTCTCCCGAAGCGGAGGGAGGTGGAGCGGGAGAATATAGAGGCGGTAATAGAGATCCTCACGGAAACCGCCGGCCTTGACAGCGGCATCTAGATCCCGGTTCGTGGCCGCGATCACCCGCACATCCACTTGTATCGTTTCCTCCCCGCCCACCCGCTCGAATTCCTTTTCCTGGAGCACCCGAAGCAGTTTGATCTGCGTGGACGCGGGAATATCGCCGATCTCATCGAGAAAGAGTGTTCCCTGGTCCGCCAGTTCGAACCGGCCCTTTTTCCGGCGCAGCGCTCCCGTAAAGGAACCCTTTTCATGCCCGAACAGTTCACTTTCCAGCACTCCTTCCGCCAGCGCCCCGCAATTGACCCGAATAAACGGTTTGCCGGCCCTGCCGCTGCTGTTGTGGATGGCACGTGCCGCCAGTTCCTTGCCGGTGCCGCTTTCACCGGTGATGAGCACCGACGAACCGCTGCGGGCGAGTTTTTGTATCGTGCGGTAAATGGTCTGCATTTCCGGCGATTCCCCGACGATCTCGCCGTAATTGAAACGGAGATTCTCCTCCGCCCGTAAATATTCCGTTTCAGCAGCTGCCAGCTCCGCAGCCCGCCGTTCCCGCACCAGCGCAGCCACCCGTCCCACCCGAATGAGCAGCTCTTCCATGGAAAACGGTTTGGTGAGAAAATCCGCCGCTCCCGCTTTCATCGCCTCCACGGCCAGGTCGATGCTGCCGAAGGCGGTGATCACGATTACGGCGGTTTCCGGGGACAGGTCGGCTGTTCTGCGAAGGAGATCCATCCCCGACATGCCCGCCATCTTGTAATCGGTGATGAGGATGTCGAAGCGCCGGGTTTTCAAAGCGTCCGCCGCTTCCTCTCCGGAGGAAGCGACGTTTGTTGTGTAACCGGCCTTTACGAGGATCTCTTGCATGCCGTCCCGCATTGTCGTGTTGTCGTCGGCAACCAGAATTGTCAGGTGGGTGGGGTCGGTCATTCCTGTATCTCCATGTGGATGCGGCAGGGCAGCCCGGCGGCGACCGGACCGTCTCAGCAGCCGCCGTCGGGATTCGGGATGGCGAAGAGGAGTTCAAAGAGCGTGCCGTCGACGCTGCTCTTCACCAGCCGGATGTCACCGCGGTTTTGCCGCATAAGATTTTTTACGATCGACAGTCCCAGGCCCGTGCCTTTTTCACGGGTGGTGAAAAAGGGTTCGAATATCTCTTTCTGCCGGGCGGCGGGAACGCCGTGGCCTGTATCGCTGATCAGTACCCGGATGTGTCCGGCATTTCGGCTGCAGCTGATGGCAAGGTCTCCTCCCCGGGGCATGGCCTGAACCGCGTTCTGAAGCAGGTTGAGAATGATCTGTTTCAGATGATGGGGATCGGCGCACACCGCCTCTTCCTGGCAGGAAGCACTGATCCGAATGCCGTTCTCCCTGATCCGCTCCTCCATCAGCTCGAGACATTCGTTCACCGCGGCCCCGAGGGGGCAGAGCCGGAACTCCGGCGGGCGGGGGCGGGCGAATTCCAGAAAGTGATCGGTTATCTCTCTCAGGTGATCAATCTCATAACCGATGCGGTCCAGATGCGCCAGGCTCCCGCCGCCGCCTGCGGTGAGACTTTCCCGCAGGAGGCCGGTGAAAAGGCTGATACCGCCCAGGGGATTGCGGATTTCATGGGCGACGCCGGCTACCATGGCTTTGAGGTCGTTTTCCCGCTGGAGTATGTTGCGGCGCATAATCTCCATGGTGCGGGCGAGGACCGCCGGCTCTCCCCGTCCGTATATTCTGACCGGTTCACTGTAATCGCCGCCGCCGATCAGACGGCTGCGCTCGGCAAGCCGCACGATGGGACGGCTGATGCTGCGGCCGGTGAGAAAGGCGAGGAAGGCGCCCAGCAGGACACCGCCGATGCCGATACCGTAGAGACGCACCTGCAGCGTTCGGATGCTTTCCAGAAAGGGGACGCTTCCCGTCACGCCGACACCCCCCCTCACGGCCTGTTCGATTCTCAGGGGTGAGAATCCAGTCATGGATGGCGTCCCGTCCGCTTCGGTGAACAGGGGGGAATATGATGATTCGCCCCGCCTTACCGCGGCGATCTCCGGCATGTAGAGCTGCAGATGCATGAGGCGGGATCCTGTGAGCGTGTCGGTGTCGAGGAGACAGACATGATCGAATGAGAAGAAATAGATCCGTTTCACGCCCGTCGCCGCCCGCAGCTGCTCGAGCGATTGCCGCATGCGTGTTCTGGTGCGGGTCCCGGGGCTGCTGAAGAGGAGATCGATTTCCTGGCCGCTGAAATGAACCGAGGCTGCACTGGCTACCGCCTCGAGTTTTCTTCCCAGTTCCTTCTCCATCCCCTGGCGGGTGGTCCAGAAGAGCAGCAGTCCGCTGACCAGGAGCGTGAGGGTGATCAGGACTGCGAATATCGCGGTGAGACGGAATTGTATGCTGTCAGGAATCATGCGTCCGGCCGCTGTCGAGGTAGAAGGCCGTGCCGTCCCGGTAGACGCGGAACACCCAGTACCGCTGCCGCATCTGAATGAAGAACAGTTCCCAGTAGAGTGCGCGGGCCGTCGCCTCGATGTCGGTGCCTGATTCCTGATACACGGGACGTGCGGCCCTGATGCCCTCGACAGCGGCAAATATTCCCGCCAGCACGGATGTGTTGAGCGGCACGGCTGTTTCAAGGCAGGCGGCGTGCCTGGCCCCCCAGAAATAGTATACGGGAATGGAAGTGACGTAATCCTGCATCAGGCGGTCCAGGTCCTGCCGGCCGGTAATGAGGATGTTCCGCTGCCAGTTTTCCGCCCAGACGGCCGAGCTGTCGAATTCCACCAGGATCCGATTGGGATGCGGCGCCATTGCCGCGTGGATCGGCACGTATTTCACGACCGTGTCCCTGGCGGCGGATTGCCGAAGCGAGTATACATGGGTGAGGGCGTTGTACACATTGTCTATCCTCTCGGCGGGCAGCGTCAGCGCGCCGGACCCACGTGCTATTTCCTCCCTGAGAACAATCGCCGCCGCATCCTGATGGTAGCGGATCCTGAGGGAGTCGGGCATGACTGCGCCAACGGCTGCGGCCACGTCCGTGTCGAACCGGGCGTCGAGGGGGGAGGTGTCGCATGAGAGCAGGAGCGCGAGCACCAGAACCGCCGCCGATACGAGAAAAGGGGGCGCCGCATCCGGGAATGTAGATATAATTCTCATAATTTTATAATGTAACGGTCACGGTGACGTTTGTCAAGCGGTTTTCCGTCCTCCGGCAGGGACGGGAGCGGGGTGAACAAACGGGCAAACGATGCAGAAAACAGTTGCACTTGTGGGCCGATTCTATTACCTTTGCTCCCGAAAATTCAGGCCGGGCCTCGTCCCGATTCCCGCCGCGGGAATACGTTTGTGCAGTATGCATATTTTCAGAGGGTCGGGCGAAATGGGTGTCTGTTTGCATGAATGCCGTTCACTGCCGCCCGGACCCGGCGATGAAGCCTAGTTCCCGCGGGCGGTGAGTCCGGGATCCCGGTGACTGCAGTACCGCAGATCATGCGATCTGCAAAATGAGGAGAGAAACATGGCACGAATACTCTACGGAGTATGGGGCGGAGAAGTGACCGACAATCGTGACAAACGCTTCTTCGAGGTTGAAGAGCTCAAAGAGCTGGACCTGATGGACGAGTTCAATCCCGGGAATCCGGTCAAAGCGTTTCTCGGCGCCAAGGGATTTCTGGTCTTCGATGGCGGCACCAGCATTCTTGACGCTCTCTACCAATACATGGCAACAGCGGCTGATGAATCATGCGGAAAATGCACCCCCTGCCGGGTGGGGACAAGACTGCTGAAGAACCGGCTGGATGATCTCGGGCACGGTGTGTCGGACAGCGGGATCATCGATGAGGTCCTCGAGCTGGGGGAGCATATTCAGTCCACGTCACTCTGCGGACTGGGCCAGACGGCGACGGTGCCGCTTATCGAGGTGATCAGGCATTTCAGGGATGAGATTGAAAAGGAGATAGGAACGTTCGCGGAGAAGGGACGCCAGGCCTACACGAGTTATGTCACGGCTCCCTGTATCGAGCAGTGCCCCGCGCGGGTCGATATTCCCCGGTACATAGAGTACGTCAAGGACGGCAAGTTCAACCGTTCCATTGCCGTGCTGCTGCAGAAATATCCCATGGCAGCGACCTGCGGCCGTGTCTGCGTGCGTTTCTGCGAAGCCGCGTGCCGGCGCAGCAGGGTCGATCAGCCGGTGGGCATTAAAGTGCTGAAACGGTTCGTCGCTGACCGGGAACGGTATGTCACCGACAGCTGGTTCACTCCCGACCTGATCGACGAGAAGAAGAGCGATGATTTGAAAGTAGCGGTGATCGGCACCGGCCCCGCCGGCATCTCGGCCGCGTATCATCTGCTGCTCAAAGGGTACCCGGTGGATGTGTTCGAATCGCTGAACGAGCCCGGCGGCATGGCCGGTGTGGGAATTCCTGAATACCGGCTTCCCCGGGACGAGATATTGAATAAAGAGGTCAGTATCATTGAATCGCTCGGCGGAACGATCCATTACAATCAGAAAATGGGTGAGGATTTCACGCTGGCCGATCTGCATGACCGCGGCTACAAGGCCATATTCATCGGCGTCGGCGCCCATCTGGGCAAGAAAATGAAGATCGCCGGGGAAGACACATCGCTGGAAGGATATGTGAGCGGCGTGAAGTTTCTTCTCTATGTCAACCAGCATCTGATTAACGAGGATGCCGAGTTTCCGATTCCACTGGGCAGGAAGATGGTCGTGATCGGCGGCGGCAATGTCGCCATGGATTGTGCAAGATCGGCGCTGCGGATGGGAGTGAAGGAGGTGCATGTTGCCTACCGTCGCGCGGAGGAACAGATGCCGGCGGATGTGGAAGAGGTGGAAGCGGCAAAGAAGGAAGGCATCGAGTTTCATTTTCTGACCCAGCCGGTGCGGCTGCTGTCGGAGAACGGCAGGGTGACCGGCATCGAATTTGTCGAAATGGAACTTGGTAAAAAGGACCCATCCGGAAGAAGAAGCGTTGATCCGGTCAAGGGATCGGAGTTCATCGTGGAGACCGACCAGGTGGTCGTGGCCATCGGCCAGGCGGTGGATCCCTCCTTTCTGAGTGAAGAGGACGGCGTGGAACTGAATCAGTGGAAGCTGATTCAGACGGACAGCAATCTGGCGACGACGAAAAAAGGCGTATTCGCCGGCGGTGACTGTGTGCTCGGGCCTGCCACGCTGATCCAGGCCATGGCCCAGGGGGAAAAAGCAGCCCGTTCCATCGATGAGTATCTCACCTTCGGCAAGACCCGGTTCGATGCCGGCCGGCGGATGAGCGAAATAGTCCAGAGCATCCGCAAGCACACCGACGATGATGTCGTGCAGCCCGTGAAGAGCCAGTACCGCGTCGTAGTGGAGGAGCTGGAGCCGGAAAAGCGCAAAGAGATATTCGAGGAGGTGGAGAAGCCGATTTCCGTGGAAGAAGCCTACCGGGAAGCGGAACGCTGCCTGAGATGCTACC
This sequence comes from bacterium, assembly GCA_016934955.1. GTDB lineage: Bacteria > Zhuqueibacterota > QNDG01 > QNDG01 > JAGLOF01 > JAFGRY01. The sequence continues at coordinate 52,154 of JAFGRY010000021.1, forward strand.
GGATATATTCGGTTATCACCGATCACTAAGGAGTACCTATGAAAGCGATAATCAACGGTAAAGAGGTGGAGTTCCGGGAGAACGACACTATTCTTCAAACCGCGAGACGATATGACATGTTCATTCCCACCCTCTGCGAACTGGAGGAGATCGATCATACGCCGGGCACCTGCAGGGTGTGCCTTGTGGAAATCATTCGGGCGGGCGACAGTGAAAGGCAGATCGTGACCTCGTGCAATACGCCCCTGGAAGAGGGCATGCGTGTATTTACGAGAAGCCGCAAGGTGAGGGAGCAGCAGCGCCTTCAGGTGGAGCTGCTGCTGGCAGATCACGATCAGGACTGCGCATCATGTGTCCGGCACGGGAACTGTGAACTGCAGGACGCGGCCCAGTTCGTGGGCCTGCGGGAGTCGCGGTATCACTACCCCGAATTCTACCGGCAGCGGACGTGGGACGACAGTTCGCCTTCGATTATCCGCAATATGAGCAGGTGCATCCGCTGCGGGCGCTGTATCGCCATCTGCCGCGATGTGCAGACGACCGATATTCTTTTCTACGATGACAAGGGGCTCAATGCCGAAATCGGGGTCAGAGACAGTTCCTGCCTGGACAATTCCGACTGTGTCACCTGCGGCCAGTGCACGCTGGTCTGTCCGGTGGGCGCTCTGGCCGAGCACGATGATACGGAAGAGGTCATCGACTATCTCTACGATCCCGATATCTTCACGGTTGTGCAGTTCGCGCCCGCCACCCGGGTCGTCCTTGGTGAGGAGTTCAACATGAAGCCGGGCACGAACGTTCAGGGGGAAATGATCACCGCTTTCAGGAAGCTCGGCGCCGACATCGTTCTCGACACCAATTTCGCCGCCGATGTGGTGATCATGGAAGAGGGCACAGAACTGCTCCATCGGATCAGGAACGGGGAGCCGCTGCCCCTTCTGACCTCCTGTTCCCCGGGTTGGGTCAATTTTGTGGAACGGAACTATCCCGAAATGCTGCCCAATGTTTCGTCCACCAAGAGTCCGCAGCAGTGTTTCGGCGCCATCGCCAAGACCTATCTCGCCGAAAAAATGAACATCCCCGCCGAAAAGATGCGGGTGATCGCCATAATGCCCTGCACCGCCAAGAAAGAGGAGAGCAAACGTCCCGAGTTTACGGTCGACGGCAGACCTGAAGTTGACGTGGTGCTGACCACCCGGGAATTCGCATCGCTGTTGAAACGGGAAGGTGTCTGGCTCCCGGATATGGAGAAGGGCGAATTCGACAACCCCTGGATGGGTGAATTCACCGGCGCGGCTGAAATTTTCGGCTCAACGGGGGGTGTCATGGAGGCGGCGGTCCGTACCGTCTACCACATCGTGACCGGCAAGGAACTGCCCGCGATCGAACTGAAACAGGTAAGAGGTCTTGAAGGTATTCGGGAGGCGGAGCTCGAACTCGGCGACGAGATCGGCACCGTGCGTGTCGCGGTCGCCAACGGGCTTAAATACGCCCGGGAGCTGATCGAACGGGTGAAGCGCGGGGAAAAGCAGTACCATTTTATCGAGATCATGGCCTGTCCGGGCGGCTGTCTGGGCGGCGGCGGCCAGCCCAAGCACAAGCATAATTACCATATGTATCTGGAAGCGAGGCAGAAGGCGATCTATGAGATCGACAAAAACTGCACCCGCCGCCAGTCCCACAAAAATGTGCTGGTGAAAAAGATGTACGACGACTATTTCGGAGAGCCCTACACGTCTGAACGGGCCCACACCCTCCTGCATACGTCCTATACGGATAAAAAACGGGTGATACGTCATACAATCAAGGAGATCTGGGACGAGCTGTCCGTCGGCAGATAGACGGCGTTCGATCCGGCTTTTTCGCATGGCCCGCGGGAAACCGCGGGTCTTTTTTTTCGTACACTGGCATACAAACGGGTTTTACATAAAGGAGATCCCTATGAAGCCTGCTGTATTTTTTTCCCGCATCCTTTTTCTCTTCGCCCTGGTTCCCGTTCTCCAAGGTCAGGATCAGTGGGGTCAGCTCCGCGGCCCTCATCAGGGTGTCTCCCCGACGGCCGCGAACCTTCCGGTCTCATTCGGCCCGGAACAGAATGTGATCTGGAAGACACCTCTGGGCAACGGCCACTCATCCCCTGTCGTCTGGGGAGACCGGATATTCGTGACCAGCGAAACGAATAATGAGCTGGAAACCTGCTGTATAGACCGTACTACCGGTGCGATCCTCTGGCGGCGCAGCGCCTGGTACGAGTTTATAGAGCGGGTTCACAAAGTGAACAGCCCGGCGACGCCCACCCCGGCGACCGATGGCGAACGGGTTTATGTCTACCTGGGATCCTCCGGACTCATCTGCTATGACTATGACGGCAACGAGGTCTGGAGCAGGGTGATGCGTACCCCCGCGAACATGTACGGAACGGCGACATCGCTGGTAATGGGCGGCGATTATCTCATTCACCAGAATGATAATGCCCAGCAGTCATATCTCGAGGCGATAGATCCGGCCACCGGTGAAACCGTCTGGCGCGCGGACCGCAAGGATTTCAAGGCCAGCTGGTCGACTCCCATGGTCTGGAACCATGACGGTGTGGACGAAGTGGTCGTTTACGGTGTCTGGTGGCTGAAAGCCTATGACCTGCGGGACGGGGCTGAGCGATGGTCCTTTCCCGGTCTCACCGATGAACCCATCATCATGCCGGTGCACGGGAACGGGCTGGTGTACCTGACCTCCTATAATATGAAGACGAACCCCGAAGTCATCGGGCTCCCCGACTGGAAGGACCTGGTATCCGGGTATGACACCGACGGAGACGGAGAGCTGAGCCTTCAGGAAGCAAAGGCGAACAGGAGCATCCTCTCCCGGTACGATGCGGATGGAGAAGGTGATCACCCCCTCTGGGGATTTCACCGCTTTCTCGATGCCGATCGCAGCGGCACTATTAATGAAGCGGAATGGGGCAGGATGATCGAGTACATCAACAGCTTTGAGCAGGTAAACGCGCTGCTCGCGATCAAACCGGCTACGGAAAAAACCGGGGAGACGACGGTGGTCTGGAAATATGAAAAGGGTGTGCCTGAAGCACCCTCGCCCCTTCTCTACAAGGACCGGATCTATATGGTCAAGAACGGCGGCATGGTCACCTGCCTGGACGCCGGCACCGGACGGCTGGTGTATGAGGACCGGCTGGGCGCGGGCGGTCCCTATTACGCCTCACCGGTCGCCGGCGACGGCAAGATCTATGCGGCGTCCCGCCGGGGCGATGTGACGGTGTTCGAGGCCGGTGACCTGTTCCGCGTGCTGGGCGGAAATCAGCTCGGTGAGCGCATCATGGCAACACCGGCTATTGTCGGCAATACGCTCTATATTCGCACGGAAAATCATCTCTTCGCGTTTGCGCAGCAGTAGGGATCCCTCTCTCCTCGACACCCTTTCGGCGCCATTTTTACCGGAACTTTTCAGCCCCGGCACGCATGTAACACTGCCGGGGCTGTTTTTTGAGCATCCGCCTGATGAGACAGTTCCGTCGCTTTTAATCAGAGAGCACCCCGTCTTTGGCGCTGCTTGCGGGAAGAGAAGACGGACACGGGAAGGAGGGGAGAACGATGAACTCGATGGTATCGAAACTGACCGCGCGTCACGTGCGGAAAAGAACCGGACCCGCCGTACACGCGGGTATGACACAGTATATGGTGATGGTCATTCTGTTTGTGACGGGAGTGGCCTCAATCACGGGGCAGACGATCATGGACAAAAAAAATTATAATAAGCTGACGGCTGAAGAAAAACGGGTCATCCTCAACAAGGGCACCGAAATGCCGTTTACCGGTACATACAACGATTTTTATGAGAAGGGCCTGTATGTCTGCAAGCAGTGCAACGCGCCGCTGTTCAGGTCCGATGATAAATTCAGGTCGGAGTGCGGCTGGCCGAGCTTCGATGACGAGATCGAAGGGGCGGTGGAACGCAGAGTCGACGCGGACGGTGTGAGAACGGAAATTCTCTGCGCGAATTGCGGCGCCCATCTCGGCCACGTTTTTTTCGGTGAACGGTTCACGGACAAGAATCTCCGGCACTGCGTCAATTCCATTTCCCTCACCTTTATTCCGGCCGCACAGGTGAACAGAACGCAGAAGGCCAAGGCCTATTTCGCGGGAGGCTGTTTCTGGGGCGTGGAACATCTCTTCGAGCAGAAACAGGGCGTCGTTTCCGCGGTGTCCGGCTACATGGGCGGCGATCTGAAGAATCCCTCCTACCAGGATGTGCTCCGGGGCACCACCGGGCATTTGGAGGCCGTGGAAGTGACCTATGATCCCGGGAAGGTGAGTTACGAGGAGCTGGCCCGTTATTTCTTCGAGATCCACGACCCGACCCAGATCAACGGACAGGGCCCGGATATCGGTGAGCAGTATAAGTCGGCGGTGTTCGTCAGCTCCGATACTGAGGAAAAGACGGTCAGGAAATTGATCGGGATACTCCGGAACAAGGGATACGATGTCGCGACGAAGGTGATCAAAGCCGGCCGCTTCTGGAAGGCCGAGGAGTATCATCAGGATTACTACGACAGGAAGAAACAGGAGCCGTACTGTCATTTTTATCAGAAACGGTTCTGAGATAAGGAGGCCGGAAGCAGGAGGCCGGAGACCGGTTCCCTTCGCCCTTCCCATTGAACATCCTGCGAAAAACATGGAAAAATGGAAGAACGAAAGGATGAAAAGATAAAGGGACAGGTATCAGAGAACGGACAGAGCGATAGACACGGCCATCCCACTCTGGCAAGCGGCGGTCCTCGACCGCCGGAAGGATCATTTTTGTCATGCCCGCGTGTTTCAGGCGGGCATCCAGAAGGAGGGATATCAGGGGACTGCGCTGCCTCACCCGTAATTATTAGAGTCACTGACAATTATAGGGAGACACTGATGATGAAACAGGCTCGTGTCATACTTTTGCTGACGGCCGTTGCCTCACTGGCTATGGTTTGCGCAGTATCGGGACAGTCCGAAGAAGGAAACATCGCATTGAAAACGATCAGGGGTCCGGTTTATCTGGTTGAGCATGTTGACGGCGGGAATATCGTCGTCTACATCGGGAAGGACAACGTGCTGATGGTCGACACCGGCGCCGATCCCGCGGACGCCCCGAACATCGAAGCCGCGATCCGGCGGCTCACCGGCAATCCCGTGACCACGGTCATCAACACACACTGGCACGGTGATCACGTGGCGGGCAATATCTACTGGGCGGAAAAGGGTGCGACGATCATCGCCCACACCAATGTCCTGAGGCAGCTGAGCCGGAAAACCTTCATGGAGTTTTTCGGGAACACGAGAGAACCGCTTCCCGGGACGGGCCGGCCGACGGTCGTGTTCGAGAAAAAGCACATCGTCCCCCTGGACGGTGATACCGTCCATGTGTTTCATCTCTGTGCGGGCCATACCGACGGCGACGGCATTGTCCGCTTTGCAGGGGCGAATGTGATCCATGTCGGCGATCTCTATTTCAACGGCTACTACCCGTATATAGGCGTTTCTTCCGGAGGCTCGGTTTCCGGTATGATCACCGCCCTGAACCAGGTGCTGAGCACGATTGACGATGAGACGGTGATTGTGCCCGGGCACGGCCCCCTGTCCGACAAGAGAGAGCTGAGTGAGTATGTGCGGATGCTGACGGTGTGCCGGGACAGGGTGCTTTCCCTGATACAGGCGGGCGCATCCCTGGAGGAGATACAGGCCGCCGGACCCACCGCTGAGTTCGACCCCGCCTGGGGACAGGAATGGATGAGCGGAGACGAATTCGTGAGGCTGCTGGTGATGGATCTGGGCAGGTAATCCGGAGATTATCCCGTTTCATTCCATAGATTTCCAGCGAAAAGCACGAAATTCGCGAAAAAGATGTATGTCATAAATCCTCTGTTACATTTCAGTTAATGGGAATGAGACGGAGGATTTTATATGTACGCTTCAGTTAAAGCGGCAATAGAATTATACTCCATCATGATATATCTTTCGTTTATTTCGTGCCTTTCGTTGGCGGTGTACACATATTACGGAGCGTCGGTGACCGTTCAATCCTGAAAAAATTTGTTTTTCCCCAAAAATTTATTACATTGATCCCCATATTCCCGCTGAACCGGGCGCCCTGTAATCAAAACAGATCATGAGAGGACTCCAGCAATGGCACAATCATCATCGGACAGGAAGAAGAACCTGAAGAAACCGGAGCAAAAGAAAACGAATTCGGCGGACGGATCGGTGAAGCGCACTTTTTTCCTTCGCTCCCTTGACGGGATCGAGAAAGTCGGCAACAAACTGCCCCATCCGGCAAGCCTTTTTCTTATTTTCGTGGTCATTATCATGGTCGTCTCTCATATCGTGACCGTTTCGGGTGTGACCGCCGTGCATCCGGGCACCGGCGAAACGATCAGGGCCAACAGTCTGCTCAGCGGTGAGGGCATTCGCTGGTTTTACACCCATCTTATCGATAATTTCGTTCAATTTCCGCCGTTGGGCGTGGTGCTGGCCGTTATGCTCGGCATCGGGCTCGCCGACGGGGCCGGCCTTATTTCGGCGCTGCTCAGACAGATGGTGCTGACGGCGCCGAAACGGCTCATCACCGCGGCGGTGGTGGCGGCCGGTATTCTCTCTCATATGGCTTCCAGCGCGGGGTATGTGCTCCTGGTGCCGCTGGGGGCGATGATCTTCATCGCCTTCAAGCGTCATCCCATGGCCGGCATCGCGGCCGCGTTCGCGGGCGTGTCTGGCGGATTCGGCGCCAATTTTCTCATCGGTTCAATAGACCCCATCCTGGCGGGACTGAGTGAATCGGCGGCCCGCATGGTCGATCCGGCCATTCAGGTCACGCCGGCGGTCAATTTCTATTTCGCCCTGGCCTCGGCGATCCTGCTGGTGATTCTCGGCACCTGGGTTACCGAGAAGTTCGTGGAGCCCAGGCTGGGGGAATACCACGGCGAGATGGAGGAGGTCGATTCGGTAACGGGGAGAGAGAAACGGGCCATGAAATGGGCCGGTATCTCCAGTCTCCTCGTCCTGGCGGTCTTTCTGGTAATGCTCGTTCCCGCGAACGGGCTGCTGCGCAATCCTGAGACCGGATCCGTACTGCATTCGCCCTTCATGACCGGCCTGGTATCGGCCCTGCTGATCTTCTTCCTCATCCCCGGTCTCGTCTACGGCGTCGCTGTCGGCAGGATCAAAAACGACAAGGACGTGGTAAAGCTGATGACCGAGGCCATGAAGGGCCTTTCCGGATACATCGTCCTGGTATTTTTCGCGGCCCAGTTCGTCTACTGCTTTCAACACAGCAATATGGGCATCCTGCTGGCGATCAAAGGGGCCGAGCTGCTGAAATCCATCGGCTTCACCGGCATCGGTCTGCTGCTGGCCTTTGTGCTCGTCTCGGCATTCATCAACATGTTCATGGGCAGCGCTTCGGCCAAGTGGGCGATCATGGCGCCGGTGTTCGTGCCTATGTTCATGCTGGTGGGCTACCATCCAGGGGTCACCCAGGCCGCCTTCAGGATCGGTGATTCGGTCACCAACATCATCACGCCCATGATGTCCTATTTCGCGCTCATTGTGGCCTTCGCCCAGAAGTACGACGAGAAGTACGGACTGGGAACGATCATCGCGACGATGCTGCCCTATTCGGTGATCTTCTTTATTTTTTGGTCCGTGCTGCTGGCCATCTGGATGCTGCTGGGACTGCCCATGGGCCCGGGGGCGCCGATACATTTTTAAAGCAGACAGGAGACGGGAGGCAGGAGACAGGGCCCGGCCCCGCGCAGGGCGGTTCATTCTACCGGTCGGTCTCGGTATCGCAATCGCCGACGGAGGTAGAGCGACCAGACGGTTCATGAGTTGATGGGTTCATGAGTTGATGGGTTCATGGGTTCATGAGTTGATGGGTTCATGAGTTCATGAGTTGATGGGTTACGTTCTTAAAAAATACTTGACTTTACAATATGTAAATGTATCTTCCGGTCTCCGGTCTCCGGTCTCCGGTCTCCGGTCTCCGGTCTCCGGTATCCGGTATCCGGAAGCAAGCGTCGCTACGCGGCTTTCCGGTCTCCGTTTAATGTATGAAGGACACCCGCATGACCACTCCCACCGCATACCCCCCCGGCTCAGAGATAACCGGCGCAGACATCCCCGGGCTGACGTCACGGGACAGGGTGTTCGTCGAAGAGAGCCGGCACTGGTTTCTCGTGATCGAGCGCAGGAGCCGCATCATCATGGCCGACGGGAAGCGGCTGCTCGATAAGATCCGGGCGGTTCAGGAGGTATTCCCCGATATTCATGTCGATATCAGGAGCGGCGCTCCGGTCTGCGGCAAGACCCGGGCGTTTCTCGCGGAACACGATATCGCCATCGTTCCGCTGTGATTCCTTCATTCAGCCGGGGAGATCCGCGTCATCCGCGGCCGGGCCGGTGCATTCCGGCGGGAAGATGTATTAGAAATTACTTGACCCGTGGTATTATTATAGGTACCTTTATCCACAACGCTATCCCCTCACAACCCGGATGGATACCATGAAAAAAGTGCTGATCATCGACGATGAAGAGCGGATTCTGGAACTGATGAACCGGTTCATTACCCGGCTCGGGTATGAAGCGGTGACCACCGCGTCCTGGGAAGAGGGCATAGAACTCTTCAAAAATGATTTTTTTGCTCTGGTCATCCTGGACGTGAACATGCCGGGCAGAGACGGATTCCATGTGGCCAGGGATATGAATGCGCTCAGGCCCGGACAGAAAATTATCATCATCACCGGACTCGGCCCCGGGCAGGCGTATGAATACCTGTCCAAACTGGAAGATGTGGATATCAGTGAGATCCTTTACAAGCCGTTCGATTTCAAGAAACTGAAGCAGATTATCACCAGAACACTCTGTGACTGAGATCACGTCACCCGGCGGACCGCTCCCGTCCCCGCACGGGGCAATTCCACCTTCCCAATTACCGGTTTTTATTTGGTTATCCGATAATTTTTTATTATCTTGTCGGCCATAATTTTTTTTACATTCGTGACCACGCTGGAGGAAGTATGTCGAACAATCTTTTCTGGTTTATCCCGGGGGCAGCGCTGCTGGCGCTGGGGTTCGCCCTGTTTTTCTTCAGGCAGCTGATGAAGGAGGATGAGGGAACCGATACCATGAAAAAAATCGCCCTGTACGTGCGGCAGGGGGCGATGGCCTATCTCAAGCAGCAGTACAAAGTCGTGATGCTCGTATTCGCGATCCTCACCGCCCTGTTCGCGTTCATGGCCTACGGGCTGCACTTCCAGAACAACTGGGTCTGGGGTGCGTTCCTCACCGGCGGGTTCTTTTCGGGCCTGGCCGGATTTTTCGGGATGAAAACGGCAACCTATGCCTCGGCCCGGACCGCAAACGCCGCCAAGAATTCCCTGAATGACGGACTTCGGGTCGCTTTCCGCAGCGGCGCGGTGATGGGGCTGGTTGTTGTGGGGCTGGCGCTGCTGGATATTTCGATCTGGTTCCTGATCCTCAATCACTTTATTCCCGAGGGCACGATAGTCGGGCAGAAACTGGCCATCATCACCACGACCATGCTGACGTTCGGTATGGGCGCATCGACGCAGGCGCTGTTCGCACGGGTCGGCGGCGGCATCTTCACCAAGGCCGCGGATGTGGGCGCTGATCTGGTGGGCAAGGTCGAAGCCGGCATCCCCGAGGATGATCCCCGCAACCCGGCCACCATCGCTGATAACGTGGGCGATAATGTGGGTGACGTGGCGGGCATGGGCGCCGATCTCTATGAATCCTACTGCGGCTCGGTGCTGGCTACCGCCGCCCTGGGCGCGGCCGCGTTCATGTCAACGCCGCTCCTGCAGTTCAAGGCGGTCATCGCGCCGATGCTGATCGCCGCGATCGGTACCATCCTTTCCATTCTCGGTATCTTCGCCGTTCGAACAAAGGAGGGCGCGTCCCAGAAACAGCTTCTGGGAGCCCTCTCCCGGGGAGTGAATCTCAGCTCGGTCCTGATCGTCATTCTTTCACTCGTCATCCTGAAAGTACTCGATATCCCCAATGCCTGGGGTGTGTGGGGCGCGATCGTCGCCGGGCTCATTGCCGGTATCGCCATCGGGAAAGTCACGGAATACTTCACTTCCCATTCCTTCCGTCCCACTCAGCGGATTGCTGAAAATGCCAAGACCGGTCCGGCCACGGTGATCATTTCCGGCCTGGGCACCGGCATGCTTTCCACCGTCTTTCCGGTGCTGTTCATTGTCACCGGCACCTTCACCGCCTATATGCTGGCAGCCGGCGGCGATTTCGCCAATTTCCAGATGGGGCTCTACGGCATCGGTATCGCGGCCGTCGGCATGCTCTCCACCCTGGGAATAACCCTCGCCACGGATGCGTACGGTCCCATCGCCGACAATGCCGGCGGCAACGCCGAGATGAGCGGTCTGGGAGAAGCGGTCCGGAAACGGACCGATGCGCTCGATGCCCTGGGCAACACCACGGCGGCCACCGGCAAAGGCTTCGCCATCGGTTCAGCGGCCCTGACCGCGCTGGCGCTGCTTGCATCGTACGTCGAAGAGCTGAAGATCGGTCTTGAGCGTCTGGCCGAGCAGGCCGCGGTGATCGGTGACGTGCCTGTAAAGGTCGCCGCGTTTCTTGAAAAGGCGGGACTGGAGACCCTCCACGAAGCGTCGCTGCCGGATTTCATGAGAGCATATGAGGTCAATCTCATGAATCCCAAGGTGCTGATCGGCATGTTTCTCGGCGCCATGATGGCGTTCATGTTCTGCGGACTGACCATGAACGCCGTGGGTCGGGCCGCGGGGAAAATGGTCGATGAGGTGCGCCGCCAGTTCAAAGAGATCAAGGGAATCCTCGAAGGCAAGGCCGAACCCGATTATGCCCGCTGTGTGGCCATCTCCACCAGGGGAGCCCAGCATGAAATGATGCTGCCCTCCCTGCTCGCCATTATCGCACCCGTTTCCGTCGGAATCATTTTCGGTGTTCCCGGTGTCATGGGACTTCTCGTCGGCGGTCTGGCCGCCGGGTTCGCCCTGGCGATTTTCATGGCCAACGCGGGCGGCGCCTGGGATAATGCCAAGAAATATATCGAAGAGGGCAACGTCGGCGGCAAAGGGTCCGACGCGCATAAAGCAGCGGTGATCGGTGATACCGTAGGCGATCCGTTCAAGGACACGTCCGGACCAAGTCTCAATATTCTGATCAAGCTGATGAGCATGGTCGCTATTGTCATGGCCGGATTTACCGTAGCCTTCTCACTCTTTTAGCATACCTGCCTCCGGGAGACAGCCGGTCTCCCGGAGGCCTCGCTTCCATTCCGTATCACCTCCCCAAAAGAATGTTCAATCGCATGAATATTCGCAAGGTTTCAGCTTTGCCGGTGTTTCATGTAGTGTTGCGGGCGAGAGAGCTGGTTGAACCCGCGGCTGTTGAACTGAAACCGGGAAGGGTAAATATCGTACACTAACCGCGAGCTGTGTAACAGGAACGAAGAAAAGCCACGAACCGTCGAGGAGAGAAATGGAAATCAGTATCACATCATTGAACAAAATTTATCCGAACGGCAATCAGGCCCTTACCAATGTCGACTTGGAGATAAAGAACGGCATGTTCGGTCTTCTGGGACCGAACGGGGCCGGCAAGACAACGCTGATGCGGATCCTCGTCACCTTGATGAAGCCGACCAGCGGTTCCATTATCGTAAACGGGATGGATCTGGACAGAAACAGAAAAGCGATCCGGGCGGTCATGGGGTACCTGCCCCAGGATTTCAGGTTTTTTTCCAAACTGTCAACCTGGGAGTTTCTCGATTATGTCGCGGCCTTGGCAGGGCTGAAAGAACGGAAAAAAAGAGCGCACGCGGTGGACGAGATGCTCGAAAAAGTGGGCCTTTTCGATGTGCGCGACCGGCAGGCCAATAAACTTTCAGGCGGAATGAAACGTCGTCTCGGTATCGCCCAGGCCCTGATCGGGGACCCGAAAATCGTTATCGTGGACGAGCCTACCACCGGTCTCGACCCGGAAGAACGGATCAGGTTCCGGAACCTGCTTTCAGACATGAGCCAGCGTGATATCATCATCATTCTTTCAACCCATATCGTGGGGGACATCTCCAGCGCCTGCCACCAGATGGCGCTTCTTGATGAAGGAAGCCTGGTGTTCTCCGGTTCGCCGGATGAGCTGATCGACATGGCAAAGGGCAATGTCTGGCAGATCAAGGCCATTGACAGCGAACTCGAAGATATCAAATCCAGGTACCCGGTTATCTCCACCATTCCCTCCGATAACGGCTGGGATGTGGAAGTCGTCGCCAAAAAGCTCGACGGCTACCCCGGAACAGCGGTCGATCCCAATCTCGAGCACGCCTACGTCAATTTCATGGAATTCAAACTGGGACGCACCTGGCACGGCGAAGCCGTGTAACGCGCCCGTGACCATAGAACAATCACAGAGGACTCATTATGCTGTCACTGTATAACATCTGGACGGTAGCCCGCTACGAAGTGAAAACACTGCTTCGCAGCTGGTTTTTCCGTATTTTCGCGGGATTGACAATCCTCATTCTTTTCGGGCTCGATTTCGCATTCATGACCATCGGCGATGTTCCCCTCAACCTCAGGGGGCTGCCCGCATGTGTCCCGTATATGAACATACTGTTTCTCAATACCGCCCAGGCGGTTATCTGCGTGTTTCTTGCCTCCGACTTTCTCAAGCGCGATAAAAAACTGGATACAACGGAAGTCATTTATATGCGCTCCATGACCAACGGTGATTATGTCATGGGTAAAACCCTGGGAATTCTGATCGTTTTCCTGGCCCTGAACCTGGTGGTGCTGGCAATCGGTCTCATGTTCAATACCATTTCCACCGATCTCGACGTCAAACCGCTCTCCTACCTCTGGTATCCCCTGCTGATCAGTGTGCCGACGCTGATTTTCATTCTCGGCCTGGCGTTTCTCAGCATGGCGATTATCGGGAACCAGGCGGTGACCTTTATCATTCTGCTGGGCTATATCGCCCTGACCCTGTTCTTCTTCAGCACCCGCTTTCACCACCTGCTCGACTACATGGCGTTTTACGTTCCCATGATGCAGTCGGATTTTGTCGGGTTCGGCAATGTGGCGGAAATCGTCACCCATCGGGGTATCTACCTGCTGCTGGGCTTTGCCGGCATTTTCGCGACGATCCGGCTGCTGAAGCGTCTGCCCCAGTCACGGGTGATGCATGGGTCGAGCGGCATTATCGCGATCGCCATGGTTGCAGGCGCGCTCGTGCTCGGGAGCATCTATATCGGTACCATCACCGCCGACACCTCGCTGCGGGAGCGGCTTGTCGCGCTGAATGACGAGTATGTCGCGGCACCGCGGGTCACTCCGGTTTCCTATGATATCGATCTGAATCACCAGGGATCCCGGATAGCCTGTGACGCACGGGTCGTGTTCAATAACAGAACGGACGCACCCATCGATCAGGTTATTTTCAACGTCAATCCGGGCCTTGCGGTCTCCGCTGTCAGCAGCAACGGCAGGAGCATCCCCTATGAACAGGAACTGCAGCTGATCCGCGTCAAACGGGACACGCCGCTGGACCCGGGTGCAACCGATTCGCTGCATTTCGTGTATGAGGGCGTCATCGACGAAGCCGCCTGTTACCTCGATCTCGACCAGGAGACACGGGACCTGCAGTACCGTATCTGGATGTACAATATTTCCAAACGGCACGCGTTCATTCAGTCCGACTACGTGCTGCTGACGCCGGAGGCCGGGTGGTACCCCCGGCCCGGAGTTACGTTCAGTTCCAGGCGTCCCCACACCTTCATCAGGGATTTTGCGGCCTACCGGCTGTCGGTCAGGACCGATCCCGCGCTGACCGCCGTGTCCCAGGGTGAGATGACCGGTGAAAACGGCAGCTATACCTTTGTGTGTGACGATCCGCTGCCGCAGCTGTCCCTGGCAATCGGCAACTACACGGGCACGTCGATCGAGGCCGATTCCATTCAGTTCAGCCTCTACACACTGGAAGGACACGATTACTATACACCCTATGTCGATTCGCTCGGTGACACATTGTCCGCGGTGATCAAGGAACAGCTGCAGGATTTCGAAAACAGGATCGAGCTGAAGTATCCCTACCACCGCTTCAGGATCGTGGAAGTGCCGGTGCAGTTTATCACCTATCCCCGGGTGTGGACCAAAGCGGGCGAAACCGTACAGCCGGAGATCGTCTATCTTACCGAAAACGGCATCGGCATCGACGGCGCTGATTTCAAGACCAACGCGCGCCGGATGCAGAACTGGACACAGCGGAGCAATCAGGTTGTCACCCCCCAGGAGGAGCAGACACGAACATTTCAGCGATTCATCTCTTCGACCTTTTTTGAAGAGGGCGGATTCCGCTGGGGCGACAGCGACGATAAGCCGACACTGATGAACAACTACACGATCTATCCGCATTTCTATTCATATGTGAATTATCTCCATTCCGATGAATGGCCGCTGCTCAACACCGCCCTGGAGGCGTATATCGCCTCCAGACTCGATAATTCCATGCGCCAGATGCGGCGCATGTTCGAGGGAATGTCTGCCGAAGAGAAGGTAAACCTTGCCCTTCTCGACCATACCATGAAGGAACTGCTGGAAGATCCGGATCACAAGGATATCCGGGAGGCGCTGATCAAGGCGAAAGGGAATTATCTTTTCTCCCAGCTGATCGCGGAGATGGGGGAGGACAGGTTCGAACGGTTCCTGACCACGCTGCTGAACGAGTATAAATACCGGGTGCTGGAAATCGATCTCTTCCTCGAAAAACTGAAGAAAGAGTACGGGATAGACTTCCGCGGCGATATCGAGAACTGGAGAGCGGGCAAACAGCTGCCCGGGTATCTGATCTCCGGCATCACCGGTTACTCCATGCTCGACGGACGCAACACCCGTTACCAGGTAACATTCACGGTTACGAATCCCGAGCCGGTTCCGGGCATCATTACCGTGGAATACCGCCTCGGCGGCGGGGGACGGGGGATGTTTCCCGGCGGCAATACGGAAGAAGAACCGAAATATATCATTTCCATTGACGCCAGGCAGTCGAAGGAGATCGGTATGGTGCTGGACGCCCAGCCCCGGGTGCTTTCGATCAACACCATGATCGGCCAGAACATACCGATCATGATTACGGAGATGTTTGAAGATTTCGAGATAAACAAGAGAGGCGAGCTGTTCGAGGGGGAACGCGTCCTCGACAGTCATCCGGAATTTATCGAGCCGGGAACTATTATCGTTGACAACGAAGATCCCGGGTTCAGCGTTTCCGACAATACCGTGGAAAGTCCCCTGAAAAAGTTGTTGAGAATCAGCGATAAAAACGATGAAAAGTATGCGGGCATCATGTCATGGCGGGTTCCGACAAAATGGACCCCCACGACGCACGATAATTTTTATGGAAAATATGTGAAATCGGGTGTCCAGGTGCGTACCGGTGACGGGGATAAAAAGGTTATGTGGAAGACGCCCATCACCGAGAAGGGCAACTATGACATCTACTGTTACAACGCCAACATCAGGACACGCTGGGGCCGCGGTCCCGGCAGAGGCGGTCCCGGCGGCGGTCGTGGCGGCGGCGGCGGCGGTAACCGGGGAGAGTATCAGTACATCATTCATCACGCCGACGGTGAGGATGAGGCGCTTCTCGATCTGGGCACCGCCGAGGAAGGATGGAATTTCCTGGGTACCTACTATCTCGAGGCGGATACGGCCGTTATCGAGCTGACCAACAAGGGTAACAGTGATGACATGCGCAGCGTGTTTGCTGACGCGGTAAAGTGGGTCAAACAGTGAGCATGCGCACCGTAAAAAATAACAGTATCGCTTGATAACCTAGATGAGGAGAACGATGATGAAAACATCAGGAATGAGATGGGCAGGCAGTATGATCCTTGCATCGGTGCTGACAGTGTCGGCGAACGTGCAGGGACAGCAGCTGCTGACTCTCGAGAACGCCCTCGAGATCGCCGCATCTCACAGCCCCGAGATCAGGAGACTTGAATTGAACATAGAGCGGAGCCGACAGAACCTGGCTGCGCAGAAAGCGGCAATGAAATCCCGGTTCAGTCTTTCGATCAACCCCATTGCCTACAGTCATGACCGTCAGTACAACGACCTGTTCACCACCTGGAACACCAGTGAAAAGACACAGTCGTACGGCACCTTTATGATCTCGCAGCCGATTCCCTGGACCGACGGGACGCTTTCCCTGATCAACCGGTTCTCCTGGCAGGAATCCTACAGTGAATACAGCGACACCCGGGACAAACAGTTCAGCAATAATCTCTACCTCAGTTTCTCTCAGCCCTTCTTTACTTATAACCGGACCAAACTGGCGCTGAACGAGCTGGAGCTCGATCTCGAGAATACGGCCCTCAATTATGCTATCTCCAAACTGGCCATGGAGCGTAATGTGACCCAGGCGTTCTACAGTGTGTATTCAAACGAGCTCAGCCTGCAGGTTTCCCGGGAAGAGTACGAGAACCAGCAGAAGAGCTATGAAATTATCAAGAACAAGGTCGATGCCGGTATCTCGGCCGAAGAGGAGCTGTTTCAGGCTGAGCTGAACCTCGCGTCCAGTGAGTCTGCCATGTACAACCAGGAAGTCGCCCTGGAAAACGCCAAGGACGAGTTCAAACGGCTCATCGGCATGCCGCTGGAAGAGACAATCCAGATTTCCACCGATATTTCCCATGTGCCGGTGGAAGTGGATGAACAGAAGGCGATACAGCACGGCATCGACAACAGGATGGAGCTGCGTCAGGCGAAAATCAATATCGAGACCGCCCAGAACAGTCTCCTCGAGACCAAGGCGCTCAATGAGTTCAAGGGCAGTCTGAATCTCTCATACGGCCTGATCGGGACCGACGCCGTTTTCGACAATTTGTATGATGTGCCGACCAAGAACGAACAGGTGTCGCTCTCTCTCACGATTCCGCTCTGGGACTGGGGAGAAAAAGGCCACCGCATTAAAGCCACCGAGTCGGTGATCGAATCCCGGGAACTTTCCCTGGAAGACGAGAGGCTCGATATTGTCATCTCGATCCGGCAGGTGTGCAGAAATCTGAAGAATCTCGAGTACCAGATCGAGATCGCCCGCAAAAACGAGCAGAACGCCCAGCTGACCTATGATATCAACCTCGAACGCTACCGTAACGGCGACCTCACCAGTATGGACCTGAATCTGTTCCAGACACAGCTCTCGCAGAAGAAGAACGGGCTGGTGAGCGCATTGATCAACTATAAACTCGAACTGCTGAACCTGAAGATTCAGTCTCTCTGGGATTTCCGCACGGGTGAAAGCGTCGTGCCCGAGCTGGACCGGTGGGTAGGCTGAAAATCGCGGATTTTTCATAACCATAATCGATGTTGCTTATAAAAATGCATGAGGTAAAACAGTGAAATTAAAATACGCGCTACTGCTGGCGGCTGCGCTGCTGACAGCCGGATGTAACAATCAGAGAGACAATATGGAGTCGGATGTCGCGGTTCCTGTTTCAGTGGAAGAGATCAAACGGGGGTCCATCGAGGAGTATGTGACGACGACGGGAACAGTCTACGCGATCAAAGAGGCGGATCTCACGGCCGAGACATCGGGACGGTACCGGAGAATGCTCAATCCCGCCACGAACGCTCCCTATAAGCTCGGTGACCGGGTTGCCGAAGGGAACGTGATCGTTACCCTGGTCGACGAAGAGTACGAGAACAGCATCAAGATAAAGGCTCAGAAGCTGAATCTCGATATCTCCCAGCGGGAATACGAAAAGCAGCAGTCCCTCTATGACAAGGGCGGCGTGACGCTGCGTGAACTGAAGGACGCTGAAGTGTCCTATATCAACGCGAAATACGCGTATGATAATGCGCTTATCCAGCTCAACAAGCTGAAGGTGCAGGCGCCTTTCGACGGCATCATCGTAGCCCTGCCGTACTACACACCGGATACGAAAGTGGCTCAGGGCGCGTCCATTGCCAAACTGATGAATTTCCAGGAGATGTATCTGGAAGTGAACATGCCCGGTAAAGAGATGGGCATCATCAAGCCGGGACAGCCCGTCAGGGTGATGAACTACACCATTCCCGACGATACTCTCTATGGGTCCATCAGTGAGGTGTCACCGGCCATCGACGCCGACACCCGGACCTTCAAGTCCGCGATTGTCATCGATAACCCCGATCTTCTGCTTCGGCCCGGCATGTTCGTCAAGGCGGAGCTGGTCGTGGCGAAGAACGACAGTGCGCTCGTCATTCCCAAAGATGTGATTATCGCGCGGAGAAGCGGAAAACAGGTGTTTATCGTCCAGAACGGCGCGGCAATGGAGCGCAGAATCACCACCGGCCTCGAGAATCCGGATTACGTGGAAGTACTGACCGGTCTGGAGGTAAATGATCGTCTCGTGGTTGACGGCTTTGAGACACTGCGAAACCGGTCCAAGGTGAAAATCATCCGCTGACGCTCGCATCCCGCTGCTGTCCGCGGGCTTCAGGGGGGATGAACGCGCAGTCAACCATGCTGATAACTTAGACGAAGGTTTGAATAGTATATGAAAAAGATAACGAGTTTTTCAGTCCACTATCCGATTACCGTGCTGATGATAGTGCTTGCGGTACTGCTTCTGGGATTTATCTCTTTCAGCAAACTGGGAGTGGATCTTTTCCCCGATCTCAACAATCCCCGCATATTTGTTGAGGTGAAGTCGGGAGAGCGGCCTCCGGAAGAGATGGAAAAACAGTTCGTCGATCAGATCGAGACCCTGGCGATCCGGCAGACCAATGTGACGCAGGTCTCCTCCGTCTCGATGGTCGGTTCAGCGCGGATCACCGTGGAATACGGCTGGAACACCGACATGGATGAAGCGTTTCTGGATCTTCAGAAGACGCTGACATCCTTTTCCCAGAACGGTGATATCGATGAGCTCAATATTACCCAGCACGATCCGAATGCGTCCCCGGTGATACTGATCGGCTTTTCCAATCCCGATATCACCAATATGGATGAGCTGAGAAAAATCGCCGACACCTATATCCGGAATGAGCTGATCCGGCTGGAGGGGATCGCCGAGGTTGAGGTGGCAGGCGACGAAGAGGAAGAGGTCGAGATCAGAACCGACAGCTATCTTCTGGAGGCTCACGGGCTCACCGTGGATGATGTCACCGGCAAGATCGAGTCGTACAACCGGAACGTCTCGGGCGGGTCCATCGTCGAGCTGGGGACCAGATATGTCGTGAAAGGTGTCGGGGCCCTCCAGTCGATCCAGGATATACAGAATATCATTGTCGGCTACACGCAGGCGGGCGGAGATCAGGGCTCGGCATCCAGAATCCCCGTTTTTCTCAAGGATGTCGCCAATGTCCGCTTCACCAACCAGGAACCCGATAACATCGTGCGGGTGAACGGCAAACGCTGTCTGGGGCTTTCGGTGTACAAGGAGACCCGATACAACACCATTCAGGCGGTACATGACCTGACAGACGCCCTGAAAGAACTCGGCAAGGCACTGCCCGGATATGAGTTCACCATCATCGACAACCAGGGTGAATTCATTCAGAACGCCGTCGATGAAGTGAAACAGACCGCTCTCATCGGCATGCTGCTGGCGATCGGTGTTCTTTTTGTTTTTCTGAGAAGAGTTGGTGCAACGGCGATTGTCAGTCTCGCTATTCCGATCTCGATTATCGCCACCTTCAACCTCATGTACTTCAACGGGCTCTCCCTGAATATCATGACCCTGGGCGGTCTTGCCCTGGGAGCAGGCATGCTGGTGGACAATGCGATTGTCGTGATGGAGAATATTTTCAGGAATATTGAAGCCGGCATGTCGGTCAAGGATGCGGCCGTTGAGGGGACCTCGCAGGTGGCGGGCGCTATTACCGCCTCCACCGTTACGACCATTGTCGTGTTTCTGCCCATTGTTTTTCTGCACGGCGCAGCCGGCGAGCTGTTCAAGGACCAGGCCCTGACCGTGGCCTTCGCACTTGTCTCGTCGCTGCTGGTCGCCATTCTGGTCATTCCCATGCTGACCACCAGGATTATCAGGGACAAAACCACGGTGCGGGATATTGAATCGATCCGGTTCAAATGGTACCCGGATGTGCTGCGTACCATTCTCGCGCACCGCTGGAAAGTCATCGGAGGGGCGGCGGTCCTTGTCGCCCTGTCTGCGGCTGCGCTGCCTTTTATCGGAAGTGAGTTCATCCCCAAAACCGAATCGGGAACGTTCAGTATCGAGTTGAGGCTTCCCGAAGGCACCGCCCTGCAGCGGACACTGGAGACCGTCATCGAAATTGAAACCCTGATCCGGGAGAAGCTGGACGGAAAACTGGAAACGGTGTACAGCCACATTGGACCCGAGGCGGGTATCGCGGGCGATGAAAACAGTGTTTTCGAAGATGAAAACAGCGCGATCATGAAAATCACGCTAGTGCCGGCAATGCGCAGGCAGACCTCGGACGTGATCACCGAACTCAGCACCCTGCTGGCCGATATTCCGGATCTTGACGCGCAGTTCATCCGCGATGAGACGGCCCTGCAGTCGATTCTCGGGACCGATGAACCGCCGCTGGTCGTCGAAGTCAAAGGCGAAGATCTCGATGTTCTCGAGGAACTCACCGGGACGATCCGCTCCCGGATGGCCGAGATTCCGGATCTGATAAACCTGGAAACCAGTTTTGAATCAGGCGCCCCCGAGATCGACGTTAAAATCGATCGGCTGAGGGCGGGACTCTTCAATATTCAGGTGAGTTCCGTCAGTTCACAGCTGGCGGACAAATTGAGCGGCAAGGACGCCGGCCAGTGGGATTACCGGGGAGAATTGAAGGACCTGACGGTGAGACTGCCCGAGATCACGAAGAATGAGCTGGAGGACATGATTATCCGCGTGGGCGGTCAGCAGGTGCGGCTCAGCGATATCGCGGAAATCACGGTAACGAACGCGCCCCGGGAGATTCACCGCAGCAACCAGACACGGGTCGGTAAAATCACCGCCTACATGGTCAAGGGCCGGCATTTCGACCAGGTGGTGAAACAGATAAAAGAGAAGATCTCCGAAGTCGACTTTCCCGTCGACTACCGGGCCGATGTCACCGGCGAAGAGCAGAAACGGCAGGATGCCATGAGCAATCTTGCCTTTGCCCTGCTGCTCTCCGTGGTGCTCGTGTACATGGTCATGGCCTCCCAGTTCGAATCGCTGCTCCATCCGTTCACCATTCTGCTCACCATACCCCTGGCGGGTGTGGGGGTGGTCGCCGTCTTCCTGCTCCTGGGCCACAGTCTGAACATTATGGCCTACATCGGCATTATAATGCTGGCGGGCATTGCCGTAAACGATTCGATTATTCTGGTCGATACGATCAACCGGCTGAAAGAAGAAGGACTGGCCAGGATCGATGCCATCGTCGAGGCCGGAAAGCAGCGTATCAGGCCGATTATCATGACCAGTCTGACCACCATTCTCGCCCTGTTGCCGCTGACGCTGGGCTTCGGAGAAGGCGCCGCCCTTCGTTCACCCATGGCGCTGGCGGTTATCGGCGGACTCATCACTTCGACGATACTGACGCTGGTGGTGATTCCCTGTGTGTATCTGACCTTCGATGAACTCAAGTTCCGGGTTACCGGAAAATAAGTGCGGTATGACCGGCCTGAAGGACTCCCGTTCCTTCAGGTCCGGGACCAGCCGTGAATTCGGAATCAAGAGAATAGATGACAGCCAATGAAACCAATTGAATTTATTATAAAGCGAAAAGTGTTCATCAGCATGCTGTTCGCAGCGCTCACGCTGCTCGGGATTATTTCCTACAGGCAGCTTGCGGTTGAAATTATTCCGGAAGCCGAGCTGCCCATGCTCTACGTTCAGGTGAGCGGCCAGACCGAAACCGATCCCGCCTACATCGAGAACCAGCTGATCATTCCGCTTGAGGGTGCTGTCAGTACGCTTGAAGGCATTGAAAAACTGGAATCGTTTGCCGAATCGCGCAGCGGATCGCTCGTCATATATTACACGCAGAACACCGATATCAAATACGCGTACCTCAAGCTGCAGGAAAAGGTCGACGCCCTGAAATCGAGCCTTCCCGACGGCTTCACCGTCCAGGTGGTCAAGGTGGATACGGAACAGCTCGCCAACCAGTTTATGGGCCTGCAGGTTCGCGGCTCCGGCGGTGTCGACCGGGTCAGAAACATCGTCGATGAAGAAGTGACGCCGGAACTGGAGAATATCGACGGTATCGCCAATGTGGAGGTGTTCGGAGGCCGGGAAAAAACCGTGGAAGTGATCCTCAACGAGGAAGCGTGCCGGGCAGCGGGCGTCACCCCTTCCCAGATCCGGAACATCATTCGTCAGAACGGGGAGATCCGCAGTTTCGTGGGACAGGCATGGGACCGCCACCGCCGCTATTTCGTCAATGTAACCGCCGAGTACACCGACATCAGGAACCTCGAGGATATTATCGTCAATCAGCAGGGACCGATCCTGCTGAAGGATGTGGCTGAAATATTTTTCGGCGTCAAGGATCAGACATCCCTCAGCAGGGTAAACGGCAAAGAGGCGGTGACCGTGCAGCTGGTTCGGGATGCCAGGGTCAATCTTATCGATCTCTCCCATATCACCCAGAAAGTCATCAAGGACCTGAACGCGAAGCTCGCGCCTCAGGATATCGAGGTCGTTATTCAGAGCAACGAAGCAGAGACCATGGAGAAAAATATCGACCTCATCATCTCCCTGGCGCTCATCGGCGGTGTGCTCGCTGTGCTCATCCTCTGGATGTTCCTGCGTAATTTCACGCTCGTGCTCACCATTGCCCTGGCCATGCCCATTTCGATTTTTACGGCCCTGAATCTGTTTTACGCCTTTCATATCACCCTCAACAGTCTCACGCTGGTCGGTATCGCCCTCGCCATCGGCATGCTGCTTGACAACAGCGTCGTTGTCCTGGAAAATATCTACCGGCTCGCGTCCCTGAAACGGGATCCGCAGACCGCCGTGGTTCAGGGAGCCTCGGAGGTGTGGCGGTCGGTGGTCGCGGCGACCCTGACGACCATCGCCGTATTTCTTCCCTTCATTTTCACGTCGGATTCGGTGATACGGCTGCTGGGCAGAAACATCGCCTTTTCGATCATTTCCACTCTGGTGGTCTCGCTTGCCGTGGCCCTGCTTGTCGTGCCCATGGTCACCCATTACTTCCTTTCCCGAAACAGGGAGAAGGGCGGGCCGATTTTCCAGAAGGTGAGCCAGAAAAACAGGCTGGTTCAGCTCTATACCGTGCTTCTGAAAACCGGAATGCGTTTTCCGTTTCAGACGATTCTGGCGGCGCTGGCGCTCTTTTTCATCAGTCTCATCGCCTGCCTTTCCCTTGTTCCCAGTACAACCAGCGAGGTGGAAACCAGCGAAATCAATCTCTACGTGACCATGCCCGGAGGGGCGACGCTCGATAAAACCGACCTGGTGGTGGCCGACATCGAAGCCCGGCTGGACGACCTCCCTGAAAAAGAGGACATCATCTCGAAAATTTACGAGGATGAAGCCATTGTCACGGTCAACCTCAAAGATAATTTCGAAAAGATCGAAAAGAGAAACGCGGCCCAGATAAAAAATATCATCGAAGACCGGGTGGATGACATCCGCAGCGCCGAGATCGGGTTCGAGCAGCCCCAGTCCAGCCGCCGCTTCCGGGGGGGAGGAGGTTCCAATCCGGGGGCGAGCCTGGAGCGCATGATGGGCATGGGCGCCCAGCAGGAAAAGGTGGTGATCATCGGTTCCGATTTCGAGAGTATGCGCAACGTGGCCGATGACATCGAGTATTATCTCGAAGATCTCTCCACCATCTCTTCAGTGAGCGTCAATATTTCCGACAACACGCCCGAGGTGCATCTGGCGCTGGATCTCAATCTCATGAGCCAGAACGATATTCCGCTTACGAGCATCAGCTCGGAGCTCAACTCCTTCACCAACCAGTTCACATCGGGACTCACTTTCAAACAGGACGATGAGGAGTACGACATCACGATCCGGATGGACGTCCCGGAGGATGATGAGGATAAAATCATGGATGATCTGGAGAGCCTGGAGATTCCGTCGTCGACCGGCGCGACCTACCCGCTCTCGCAGCTGAGCCAGATCTACTACAGCACCGGTATGTCGACGATAAACCGGGTCGATCAGGAGAAACAGATAGAGGTCACCTACCGGTTCGAGGATGATGTCAACAGCTCCAAGGCCCTCCTCGAGTCCGCCCGCATGGAGGTGGAGGACGTCGTCGCCGGGCTGACCCTGCCCGCGGGCATGGCGGTTGAGGTCGTTCATGACGAACGGGATTTCAGCGAATTCTATTTCCTCATCGGTGCGGCGGTGATTCTCATTCTCATGATTCTCGCTTCCGTGTTCGAGTCGCTGTTTCTGCCTTTTGTTATCATGTTTTCGATTCCCTTCGCGGCCACCGGTTCGTTCCTGGCCCTGATGATCACCGGAACATCGCTGCTCAATGTAAACGTGCTTACCGGTATGGTGATCCTGCTCGGCGTTGTCGTCAACAACGGGATCATCCTCATCGACTATGTGCGAATTCTCAGACAGCGGGGAACGAGAAAATCCCGGGCGCTGATCATGGCCGGTCAGGCCAGGCTGCGGCCGATTCTGATTACGGCGATCACCACCATTGTCGGCATGATGCCGCTGGCCATGGGTAAGGCGGAGTATGTTACCCAGATCGGCGCGCCCTTTGCCATTACCGTCATCGGCGGACTGCTTGTCAGTACGATGCTGACGCTGATATTCATCCCCACTGTCTATTCCGGTCTCGAGAGCAGTATGGAGTGGATGCGGCAGCTGTCATGGAAGATCAAGGGACTCATGGCCCTGCTTATGGCGGGCGGGCTGCTGCTTGTCTATACCGGTATTCAGACATTCCTCTGGCAGGTTATCGTATTCATCGTACTGCTGATCGCGATTCCTGCTTCGGTCTATTTCGTGATGACGAGCCTGAGAAAAGCGAGCGCCGAGATCATCCCCGCCGATGTGCCGATCACCATTTCCATCCGCAATCTGGTGAAAGTGTACGATAGAAAATCACGGTTCGTGAGGGAATGGACAAAAGGCCGGGACATCATCGAACACGCCGGCAGGCAGAAAAAGTACCGGAAGGTGAAGGATTTCGAGGATCTTGTCTGGCAGGTGCCGTTCATGGCGTTCCTGGTCTACTTCACCTACTTTTTCATCAGCAGAGGATTCTGGGTGTTCGCGCTGTCGCATGCGGTCTATTTCTTCGGATTTTACATGCTCGGCCCTCTGGATCAGTATTCGGCCTATAAAACATCGAAAACCAGGAAGAAGATATACCGGCGCGTGTATGAACAGCTCTCCCGGATCTTTTTCTGGGGGTTCCCGCTGCTGAATCTCGTTATCTTTCAGGTGAAGTGGGGGAACGCCGCCGTCACCATCTTTATCGGACTGGTCTGGTATCTGGCGCTTACGGTGTATACGACCTCGAATCACCTGCATCATAAAGGAGTGAGAATCGAGCGGATAACCGGCCGCTTCTCCGGCCTGCGCCGGAAGTTCTACCGTTTCGTGATGATGATTCCGATCATCGGCCGCAAGAAAGTGCCCTTCAGGGCCCTCGATCAGGCATCGATGGAAATCGGCAAAGGCATGTTCGGCCTGCTCGGTCCCAACGGGGCCGGCAAATCGACGATGATGCGGATCGTCACCGGTATTCTCGAGCAGAGCTACGGCAAGATCGAGATCAACGGCATCGATGTAAACGAGAAACGGGAAGAACTCCAGGGACTGATCGGATACCTCCCCCAGGAATTCGGCATGTATGAAAATATGACCGCCTACGAGTTTCTGCAGTATCAGGCGATTCTGAAAAATCTCACCGATCCCGCGAAGCGGGAAAAGCGGGTGCTGGAAGTGCTTGAGGCGGTCCACATGGCCCATAACAGGGACGCGAAGATCGGTTCGTTCTCGGGCGGCATGAAACAGAGGATCGGGATAGCCCAGATTCTGCTCCATCTGCCGCGCATCCTGGTGGTCGATGAACCGACTTCCGGTCTCGATCCCCGGGAAAGAATCCGGTTCCGCAACCTGCTGGTCGAGCTGAGCCGTGACCGTATCGTGATCTTCTCGACCCATATCATCGAAGACATCTCTTCTTCATGTAATAAAGTGGCGGTGCTGAACAGGGGACAGCTCAAGTTCCTGGGCGATCCCGCCCGTATGACCGACGCGGCCGAAGGCCGGGTGTGGCAGTTCCGCGTGCCTATCAATGAGTTCGACAGCATCGCCAGGAATCTGCTGATCATTCACCATATGCGTGACGGTGATTCAATCCGCATCCGTTGTCTATCGGCGAAGAAACCGGCGGCACAGGCGGTCACGGTGAAGCCGACCCTGGAAGACGCCTACCTCTGGCTGCTGAAGAAGGAGAGTATGGAGTAGGCGGCAGGCTGCTTTTCACAAACTTAATCACAGGTGTACGCATGCAACTAAATGCAGAGATACGGAAATGGCAGGATATCGTGGTCAAGCTGTTTCGGTATAATATAAAGATCATTTTCGGCAACAAGTTTATCTATTTTCTCCTGGCGGCGATCGCGTTCTTTTTACTGGTGGCGATTATAAATCTTTTTTCAGATACCAGCCCCTCGGCGGAAATCATCTACTCGTGGCTGCTGTTCCCGGGTATTCTGCTGGTGTTCTATCCCACAACATTCGGTATTCAGAACGACGTGGATACGCGGATGCTGGAAATACTGTTCGGTATTCCCAATTACCGGTACAAGGTGTGGCTCGTCCGCATGGCGCTGACCTATATCGTCGTGGCCGTCATTCTCTCGATTCTCGCATTTCTCAGCAGCATGGCATTCGTCCTGATTCCGGTAATCGAGATGACCTACCAGGTCATGTTTCCGATTTTCTTTTTGGGCTGCATGTCATTTATGTTCTCGACCCTGGTGAAGAACGGCAGCGGGGCGGCCGTGGTGATGATCGTGTTCGGGCTGATTATCTGGATTGTCAGTGCGGCCCTGGGGAAATACAACATTTTCCTCAACCCCTTCTCCATGCCCACAGACATCAATGAAACGATCTGGGCGGGAAACGTCTCCAGCAACCGGATTTTTCTTGCCGCGGGGACGGTGATTTTTCTCCTGGTGGGACTGTTCCGGCTGCAGAAGCGGGAGAAGTTCATGTAGGCGCGTTTTGCCGCTTGAATAGAATAGAAAAGCCCGGCCCGGGGAATCGGCCGGGCTTTATGCTGTCCCCATTCCCGATGGCCGGCAGGAGTAGTATGCTGCATCGGCGGCAGCGAATCATGCAGTCAGCCGGGAGCGGATTCCCCGCTGTCTAGCCAAGGGGATCGCTGTCGTCTCTCTGCTGGAGCGTGGCGGCGAGACCGCCGCCGGAGGTTTCCTTGTAGAGACTGGGGAGATCGTGCCCAGTCTGTTTCATGGTGAGCACTACCTGGTCAAAACTGACCCGGTGACGGCCGTCCGAGAGCATCGCGAACGTGTTGGCGTCAAGGGCGCGGGAGGCGGCGAATGCGTTCCGCTCGATACAGGGAACCTGTACCAGACCGGCCACCGGATCACAGGTGAGCCCGAGATGGTGTTCGAGTCCCATTTCCGCTGCATATTCCACCTGCAGGGGCGTGCCGCCGAACAGCTGCATGGCGGCGGCAGCCGCCATGGCGCAGGCGGTGCCGATCTCACCCTGACAGCCCACTTCCGCACCTGATATCGAGGCGTTATGCTTGACCAGGTTCCCGACGAGACCGGCGGTGGCCAGGGCCCGCAGGATCTTCTGGGTGGTGAATTTGTGAAAGCTTCGGATGTAGTGCAGGACAGCCGGCAGTACCCCGCAGGAACCGCAGGTCGGCGCGGTCACAACCGTTCCGCCGGCCGCGTTTTCTTCAGCGGCAGCCAGCGCATAGGCAAACACGAGACTGCGCCGCTTGAGGCTCCCTTTAAGGCTCTGGGCCTTGATATGATAGGATGCGGCCTTGCGGCGAAGTTTCAGCCGTCCCGGAAGTGATCCCTCCGCTTCCAGGCCCGCGGTGATGGAATGAACCATTACCTTCCAGACATCTTCCAGATAGTTCCATATGTCCGGATCCTCCCGGTCCGATACGTATTCCCAGATGTTTCGTCCGTTTTTTTCACACCAATTGAGAATCTCTTCCATGGCGGTCAGGTCATAGACGCGCGGAGGACGGAATACGGTGCCGTCGTCCGCGAGGGCGCCTCCGCCGATGCTGTAGACGGTCCAGGTGCCGGTGATCGCGCCCTCTCCTGATACGGCCTCGAAGGTCATGCCGTTGGGATGTGCAGGCAGCACCGTATCCGGCTTCCAGATGATCTGGACCGGCGCCGGCGCCAGTACCGAGGTGACGGCATCGTCGGTCAGATGCCCTTTGCCTGTTGCGCCCAGACTTCCGTAGAGGGTGATTCTGAACGAAGCCGCTTCAGGATGTTTTTCCCGAAAGATGGCCGCGGCTCTTCCGGGGGCCATGGTGTGGCTGCTGGAAGGACCTCGCCCGATTCTGTATATTTCCCGAATGGAGTACATGCGATTACTCTCCTGTTTTTTCCTGTCAGCTGCCGCAAGGTACAATAGTATTGTCCAATGTGGAAGCGAATAGTGACCCTGCAGAACAGGGCGCTGTCACCACGGTGGTGCTGGGCGCCCATCCCGGGGGACGGCAGGTGCTGCCAGCGGCTTCCGGATCAAAAGAGGCTCATGACGATAAGGGTCTGTGCCGCGTAGTAGAAGAGAAGATTGATCCGGTTATGGGGGAAGGGGGTGACGAAACGGTTCCAGGCCACTATGATGTCGGAGATGTAGAACAGAACCGCCCCGGCGAACAGACGAAACGCCTGCGCGATGGTGAATATCTCACTGCCGAAGGCGGACGCGGCGCGTTCCACCATGAGCGATATTACGGTCATGTAGATGATCACGGGTATTTTCAGGCTGCCGAGACCCGGACGGAATCGGCCATAGAGAAGCAGTGCCAGCAGGACAAGAACGACGATGATGCCGGGCTCCGTTATCTGAATCGTGACACCGATACTGAAGGCCGCGATATAGAACAGATGCGTAATCAGAAATGCGATGAGGCCGATCCGGAAGAAGCGGCCGTCATCCCGCTTGATGAGCGCCGTGTCGCCGACCAGGGAGAATACCAGCCCCGCGAACAGGAGATCACGGGACATCGAAGGATCTGACTGTGCGGCAAGAGCGATAATCAGCATCGTCGTCACCGGCTTGAGGATAACGAACAGCCGTTCGCGTTTGCTGAAGTCGGCGGCAATGCAGAGAAGGGCGGTGATCGCGATTATCGTGAGCTGGACCGCGATGGTGACAATCGGCATGGGAATCTCCCTCAGGGTCTTAACCTCTCACAAGGTAGTAAAATCTGACCGCGAGATCAAGGAAATAGATAGCGCCTTCCGCTGTACACAGCGGCCCGCGATGCGGGCCGGGAAGAATGCCTGAATAAAAGAAGAGCCAGGGCATGCCCTGGCTCTTCTCGATGGTGAAGAGATTCCGGTTTTCAGACCATGAGCACCAGTCCCAGTCTCGCCGAAAGAATGCCGAGGCAGGTGCCGGCCAGAACATCGCTGGGATAATGCACCCCGTTGTAAACCCGGGAAAATCCAATGGCCGAGGCCGTGCCGTAGAGGGGAATACCGAGACCGGGATAAAAATACTGAAACAGTGTCGCCATCATAAAGGCTCCGGCCGTATGCCCGGAAGGAAAGCTGAACCTGTCCGGAGCGCGCATGATCGATTTGATGCCCGGCAGCGAGTGAGAAGGGCGTTTCCGTTTAGCCTTGAATTTCAGCGCGGTCTGGCCGGCCAGTTCTATCACGATCGCGGCGCCGCCGGACTGGAGAAGAAGCCGTGAGTTCGTGCGGTCGAATATGGCGGTAAATACGATGATCACCGGATAGAGGTATCCGTATCCGAAATGGGAGAAACCGAACATGATCCGGTCGAGGAATTTCCTGCCGTTCCATCCCGAAATCCGGATACAGAGCGATCTGTCGAGGGTATGAAGTTTTGAAAGCATTTGTTTCATCATCTATCCCGGTTCCTCATTCACTGATGCATGGATGGGCTCTGTTCAGACCTTAAATATTGCAATATCCATGCCATGTTCTTTCAGCGTGGCCGCGGGCCCGCTTCCAGATTTGTATGCAGATACCGGGTCAAAAGTTCCCGCAGGTGCATGGTCGTCCCTTCTCCCTCATAGATCCCGTGGGACCGGTTGGGGTAGGCCATCATGGTGAACTGTTTGCCCTGTCTGATCAGTTCATTGATCAGCCGTTCGGTGCCCTGGAAGTGAACATTGTCATCACCGGTGCCGTGAACGATGAGGAGATTGCCCTTGAGGTTGCCCGCATGGGTGATCGGCGATCCCTGTCTGAACGCCTCAGGATTTTCCTGCGGCAGGCCCATGTAGCGTTCCTGATAAATGGTGTCATAGAGCCGCTGATCCGGCACCGGCGCCACGGACATGCCGGTGTGGTATATGTCTGGATACTGGAACAGGGCGTTCAGGGTCGCCGATCCGCCGCCGCTCCAGCCCCATATACCTATACGGTCCTTGTCGATGTATCCCCATTCCCGAATCACCCGGGCCGCGGCAGCCTGATCCGCGGGATTGAGAATGCCGATCCGCTTGTATATGGATTTCCGCCATTCCCTGCCTTTGGGGGCCGGCGTTCCCCGGTTGTCCACCGTGACGATCACATATCCCTGCTGCGCCAGCATCAGATGCCAGAGATAGCCCGCGCCCCCCCATCTGTCCTGCACAGTACAGCCTGCCGGCTCGCTGTAGACGAAAAAGAGCAGCGGATATTTCATCGCCGGATCGAAATCCCAGGGTTTGATCATATATCCGTCCAGCATCGCATCGCCGATGTCCACCTGGAAAAATTCAGGCGGATTCTGCAGCAGTGCATCCACCGCCTTCTGCAGCCGCGCGTTATCGACGAGGGTGCGCACGCGCCGATGGCCGGGAAGCTGCACCAGGTCGATCACCGGAACGCGATTCAGCGCCGACCAGGTGTGGATCGCCCAGCGGCCGTCCGGAGAGATCTGATAGGAGTGGCTGCCCGGCTGATCCACCGGTGTCAGCCGCTCCAGACCGCCTTTACCGCTGAGCCGTTTTCTGTAGAGGCCGCTCCGGGTGGCATTGCCGGGCGAGGCGATAAAGTAGATCCAGCCGGCGGCGGGGTCGATGAGCTCCACGGATACGATATCAAAGTCGCCCCGGGTAACGGGCCGCTGCCTGTCGCCGTTCCGCGTCATGACATAGAGGCGGCGCCAGCCGTCGGCTTCGCTGATCCAGGTGAATTCTGCACCGCGGTTCAGCCATCTGACATCATCGCAGACTTCGGTCCAGGCCGGGTCAGACTCGACGTGGATCCGGGTGACCGAGCCGCTGACGACGTCGCAGAGCAGCAGCCGGTTTGCGTTCTGCAGCCGGTTCAGATACTGGACGAACAGTTCATCGGATCCGGCCGCCCATTCCATGCGCGCCAGATAGTTGTTCCGGGGATCGCCCTCGACATCCATCCAGACCGTTTCGCCGCCCGTAGCCAGCACCACGCCGATCCGTCCGGCCGAGTTCGTCGTCCCGACCTTGGGATACTGGATCGGGATTATCTTGCTGTAGAGAGAATCGGTGTTATTGATCAGGTTGAACACGCCGACACCGGAGGCGTCCAGCTGCCAGTAGGCGATCTTTTTACCATCGGGGCTCCAGCGGAACCCGTCCCTCAGACCGAACTCCTCCTCGTACACCCAGTCGAACGTGCCGTTGATGATCGTTTCCGAGCCGTCATCAGTGAGAGGGACGATCCTGCCGGACGCCAGATCTTCCATATAGATGTTGTTCGCCGCATACACGACATAGGCGACTTGTGCACCGTCGGGAGAAAATTTTGCGAACATGAGCGTTCCCGGTTCCGCATCGCCGCCCAGCCGCTGCAGCTTCCCGGTGCCCAGGGTGAGGACCCAGTAGTCGCCGCGGGTGTTCTGGCGCCATACCCGTTTCGTATTGGTGAAGATCAGCAGCCGTTTCGCGTCAGGCGACCAGCTGTAGTCGGCGATGGGCAGAGGACGGTTCCCCTGTTCCGGGACAAGGGAAGCAGCGGTAACCATCACCGTGCGCGCCCCGGTTTTCGGATCATACCTCACGATATCGGTACCGGCCGCGAGTTCCTGCGACGGTTCCAGGGTTGTATAGCCGCTGGCGTCCGCCAGCCAGCGGGCCGGTCCGAACCGTTCGGACGCGAATTCCCGGCTGTTGAATATTCTTTCGAGTGTCAGCAGGCCGGCGCAGTTTTCCTGAGCAGGCAGCAGGGACACGGCTATGGCCACAAGAACGACAGCGGTGATTGTACGAAATCGAACCATCATGCACCTCCGGTAAAAAGTAATATCTTTAAATATAAAATTTTTCAGAGAGATAAGCAAGGCGAAACATGCCGGGTCCGGGAATGGAACGATAAAACCGGCCGGAAAGACCGTTTTTACCCAGGTCCTACGGATGGCTGATATGTGGAACAGCCCCATCCGCCGGCTAGTCGGCGATGGATGCGAGCTGCTCCAGCTCGAGAACCCGGCAGCCGCAGTCGCGGGCGACCGCATGTTCCCGGGGCGTGTTGAATCCCCAGGCGGCGAGATGACAGACCACGCCGAGATCGGCCACCGAGACCAGATGCAGCACCTTGTCGTCTATGAAATACATGCGCTCGAAGGGGATGCCGTGCCGTTCATGAAAGCGCACAAGGTGGGCGCGTTTGCTCTCCGCGTAATCCTTGTCGAGAATAGTGCCGGCCGGGAAACAGCCGGCAAGGGCGTAATGGCGAAGGAGGATGTCGACGGACCGGATATCTTTGGATGTGGCGATCGCCAGCGGGTGTTTCGACGCGAGCGATCTGATCGTTTCGGGGATAATCTCGAACGGCGGAAGCAGCGAGGCCCACTCTTCGGGCCTGGATTCCTGCATCCGGCGGCGGAACGTATAAAATTCATCACTGTAGCGGTCCAGGATTCCCCGGGCGATGGTTTCCTTGTGGGTGATGAAATCGTCCTGGGTGGTGATCTCGCTGAATCTCTGTGTGGTGATGATGTCGAGGGCGACGTAATAGTCCATGGCAAAGTTGCCCAGAGGCATCAGCTCAAAGAACATACGGCAGAAATCGAGATGCTCCCGTTCGAATTTGAATACGGCGTCGGGCGGCAGCGGCCGGTCCAGGGGCAGCCTGTTTTTTGGATGAACGGCGAAATAGGCATGGATGGCGGTATAGAGGGAATCGTAGAAAGAGTTACAGATCACTCCGTCAAAATCGAACACGATGAGCTTTTCCGCTGAACGCATTACATGTCTCCATGATTGAACCGGATCAGGTCCCTGATTATCTGACGAAGGAGACCGCGGCTGCGGTGAACAGCCAGGGCGGTCCCGCGGCGAGCGGCTGCAGCTCGGCCTGTATCCGTTCAGCGGTTTCCAGCCGCATGAGCAGCACCGCTTCCGGCCCCGCGAATGAGCGGCCGTAGGGATATATTTCGTATCGGTAGAGTACGCCGGCCTCATCCGCCAGCTCAAAACGGCGGTTGACCGTCCCTGTATCGGCAGGCGTGAATGCGTAGAGCCCGGAGGCCAGGCCGGGCACGGAGGTGCCGGCTGAGATCAGTGAGACCCCGGGATGAACATTGCAGCGGACCAGGGCGAGATGGGGATCTTCAGGGTAGGACGGTTCTCCCTGCCTGAACCAGAGTCCGCTCAGGGTGCCCGGCCGGTCGTAGTCGATGGTGCCGCCGACAGGAGCCGCTGTCCGCACCTCCGGACGGCCGTTCACATAGTCGCCGCAGAGGGGGAGGAGCAGATTTGTCAGTTCTTCACTGAAATAATCAAGGGGTGAAACGGTATGCGGATAACGGTAGTCGTCGAACCGGTCGCCGGCGAATTCGATCTCCCGGGTGTAGTCATACACCCCGAAGTCGAGACCGAACTGACCCGGATTGCCGCCCGCTGTGCCGATGGTGTCACCGGCGGTAACGGCGATGCCGACCCGGAGCAGGCGGCGGGAGTAGGTGTCCCCGCCCGTGGTGTAGATCTCCGCGTCCGCGGTTTCCCACGCCGGAGCCGCGGATTCGATGGCCGGGTGCAGGGAACTGAGATGGCCGAAAATGACTTCAAATTTCTTCCGGTTTGCGCTCAGGACGACATCGTAATCCGCGTATCCCTTGTTTACATGGTCCACCCGCGTTATGGCGGTGATTTCCATATCCCCGGGAGCGATTACCCCCACCGGCACGGTCCAGTCACTGAGGTAGAATCCACCGTGGTCGGAAGGAAAGGTGTGGCCGGGAGGATTGAGATGTCCCAGATTGACGAAGAGATAAAAATTGTCCCGGGAAAGAGGGAACCGGGTGAAGAAGCCCGGGCCGATCTCGATTTCCGGTCCGAGACTGTCACCGCCATCGCGGCAGGCCGCGGTGATGAGCACACAGAGCAGGCATGCAAGGCAGCCGGCCCGTGATCTTCGAAGCGTGCGTTTCACGATCACCGATGTTCTCTCCGGCGCGGGAAAGCGCTGTTGGGTGCGATGGGTCCGGCCGGGCTCAGCGGTCCGCTGCTGCGTCCCAGCCGTATGATTCGTATTTCCAGGTAAAGTCGTCCCCGCTCACGTCCACGGTGACGAATCCTTCCTCAAACCCGTAGTAGGGACCGTCCCACCAGGCGCCGCTCACCGCGCCGCCGGTGATGAACCGGGTGCCTTTCCAGCCGATATCCTCGACGATGTGCAGGTGTCCCTGAAGCACCAGTTTCAGTTGATAGGGTTCACAGATCGCCATCACTTCATGGGAATTGTCCGTCACCAGACCGGGTGTGTTCGCGGCCAGGGAATTCTTCCGGAAAAAGGTCGCCACCGAATAGAGGGGGATGTGAGAGACCAGGACGAGCCTGGATTCGGGATCCATTCCTTTCAGATCCTGTTTCAGCCATTCCAGCTGTTCTGCATCGAAATGGCCGGTATAGCTCCTGTCGCCGGTGATGCCGATGCTGTTGAGAAGGACAAAATGCCATTTTTCATGGTCGAACGAGTAGTAGGGCCGCTCCAGTCCCATGTTGGCGGTAAAGAAGGCGGCTCCAAAGCGCGGATAGTCCGGATCGACACCGCTGCTGCGATAGACGCCGAGATTGTCGTGGTTCCCGATGCAGTTGTAGACCGGCATCTCCAGACCGCTCATGATCCGCTGGTAGAGTTCATTCAGGGAATCGGCGTTCTCGGGTGTCCGGCCGAGAGCGTCGATAACAAGATCGCCGCCGGTGATGACGAAGTCGGGTTTCGGTTTCATCCGGTTGATATATGCGACTGCCGCCGTCAGGCCCTCGTCCGCGTTTTTATCGGGAGTGACGTGGATGTCCGTCATAAACACGAATCTGAAGGCGGGATTTTTCCGGGAATCGATGGAGCGGAAAATGACTATTCCCAGCACAACGACCAGGGCGATGGCGATTCTGGCTTTGGAAAAATTCATCGTTCACCTCGATTGGACAAAAGCGGCGGCCGTCAAGCCGCCGCTTTGTCAATGACTGTATCAGGCCAGGTCCTTCAGCACTTCCGTGACCAGTTCCCAAAAGCGTCCCACGGAGCTGATGCCGACCCGTTCATCGGGGGAGTGCGGATTCTGAAGGTCGGGGCCGATGGAAATCATGTCCATGCCCGGGTATTTTTCTCCGATGATGCCGCATTCCAGGCCGGCGTGAATGGCGATCACATCCGGATCCTTGCCGCTGAGACGCTTGTAGGCCGCTTTTACGGTGGTGAGCAGCGGTGAATCGAGGTTCGGCGTCCAGGCCGGATAGCCGACCATGTACTCGACGGAGGCGCCGGCAAGGGCGGCGCAGGCGCCGATCGTACGGCGTACCGCTTCCAGGGCCGAGGGGATGGAGCTGCGGGTGCTGCTGTAGATCGTCGCTTTCCCGGCCATGGTGGTCGTGATTGCCATGTTGGTCGATGTTTCGACCAGTCCTTTCATTTCCATGTTCATGGCCTGCACGCCGTGGGGAATGGCGGTGAGCAGGTTGAGCAGGAGATCACGGGAGACCGGCTCGAGGCAGGGGAATTCGCTCTTTGCCTCGGTGAGGGAGAGGGCCGCGTCTTTTTCAACCGCTTTGTATTCAAAACGCACCTCTTCGAACCGCTGCTGCATTTCTTTCCTGAATGCGTCACAGGAGTCGTCGTCCACCGTTACGGCAGCGAATGCCTCCCTGGGGATGGCGTTGTGCTTGGTGCCGCCGCTGATGGCGCTCAGGGAGAAGGGCGTGTCGAGATCACGCAGGATACGCGCCAGCAGCCGGACCGCATTACCGCGGCCGGTATTGATATCGATGCCGGAATGGCCGCCCCGGAATCCCGAAAGCTTGATCGTGTACGACGTTCCCGCGGCCGCGGCTTTCCGTTTCAGCGGAAGCGTCACCTGCGTGTCGCCGCCGCCGGCGCAGCCGATGGAAAAACAGCCCTCTTCTTCGCTGTCCAGATTCAGGAGAATCTTTCCTTTGACGAATCCCGGCTGCAGCGCCATGGCGCCGTTGAGACCCGTTTCCTCATCCACGGTGCAGAGCAGCTCCAGGGGGCCGTGGGGATGCTGGTTGTCCTCGAGGAACGCCAGGCCGGCTGCCAGCCCGATGCCGTTGTCCGCGCCCAGGGTGGTGCCGTCGGCAGTGACCCAGTCTCCCTCGATCACCGGCGTGACGGGGTCTTTACTGAAGTCATGAACCG
Organism: bacterium; assembly: GCA_016934955.1. Taxonomy (GTDB): domain Bacteria; phylum Zhuqueibacterota; class QNDG01; order QNDG01; family JAGLOF01; genus JAFGRY01. The sequence continues at coordinate 89,014 of JAFGRY010000021.1, forward strand.
TGTCCGAATTTTTTTCACACACCATGTCCATGTGTCCCTGCAGCACGACGATGGGGGCGTTTTCATGCCCGGGGGTTGCCGGTACTTCAATGACGACGTTTCCCGCGTCATCCTGCCTGGCGCGACAGTTGTGCTCCTTCGCGGTGTTCAGGAGGAATTCGCCGATCCGCTTCTCATCCTTTGAACCGTGAGGGATGGCGCAGATCCGGTCGAAATACTTCCAGAGAAGGGCCGGTTTCAGTTTGGTGATTTCAGATGCCATAGATATCTCCACAATGCGTTGGGTTAGGGGTGCGGGCCGCAGATTCCCGCGGCTTCGGCAACACGGAATCAGGCGGCGCTGGTACGGATAGATGCGCTGCATGCCGTTTTGTGCGATGCATATGGTTTAATATAGGAGAAAAAATGGAAAAGTCAAGTAGCGCCGGAAAGGGATGAACGGGAACTTACGGAAGCTTCCGGGCTTCCACCCAGTAGAGCCCCGTTCGCTCCTCGAGTATCAGGGGACGAAATCCGGCTTTTTTAAGCAGCGCTGCCATTCCAGGCGCCGCCGGAAGCCGGTCCGCATGCACCGGGCCGGCCAGCTGCGCGTGAAATGCGTTGAGGGTGTCGCTGGAATCGCTGTGAAGAATGAGGATCCGTCCGCCCGGCTTGAGCACCCTCGCCATTTCGGCAAGCGCCTGCTGTTTGTTCTGAAAATGGGGGAAGGCAGAGTAGCAGATGACGGAATCGAACAGGTTTCCAGGCAGGGGCAGCGCATGCACGTCACTGCAGAGCCAGACGGCTTCCGTCCCGTGCCTGCGGGTCCCTTCGGCCAGCATGCGGTCGGCAATGTCCTGAACGATGACCCGCCCGCCCCCGCCGGTCCGGGCCAGCAGATAGGGGACGAGCCTGCCGGTGCCGGCACCCACATCGAGGACGTACTGGCCGGGGCTGATCCCGAAGCGGTCCATGTGTGCTCCCAGCGAGGGGTCGTCCTGCATCCGGTCGTTCCACACCGGAGCCAGATCGTTGAAGTAATCGCGGTGGTTATGAGACATGGCGGCCCCCCCGGTCGGGTGCGGCGGCGGGGCCGAACCGTGCCAGCAGCAGCGGCAGCAGGATCAGCATCACCGCGATACCGGGAAGGGACCGTACCAGTCCCCCCGCCGCATAGAGCGCGGGCGGCAGTCCGAGCAGCGGTGCCAGCAGGGCCGAGCCGGCAATTCCCGTCAGTTCAGCGGCACAGATGGCGATGAGCAGGGTCGGCAGCCGGCCGTACGGGAGCCTGGTCCTGACCGCCGAAACGACTGCGCCGAGCACCGCCAGCTCCATCACCATTTTATATACCATCGGTACGGGCGGCATGCCCGTGAGCAGCAGTGAAAGAAACGGCGTGCACATGCCGACGAAGAGCGCGGGGCCGGGAGCGAGAAAGAATCCCGCCGCGGCCACCGGCCAGAACATCGGCAGAAATACAGGGCCGAGACCGACGCTGTGAAACAGCAGCGGCAGCAGCACGCCGAGGGCAATGAAGAGTCCGCTGAACGTCACGGTACGGGATACGGGATGCATTGTTCTCCCCTCGATCCTAGAAGTGGTAGGCAGCGTCAGCCATGAGATGCCGGCCGGGCATGGGATATCCCCACATGGACTGGTACTGCTCATCCAGCAGGTTCCGCAGGTGCACCCGCAGTTCCGTGTGGCTGAAGACCCGGAAAAAGAGCGATAGATCGATCACCGCGTAATCCGGCATTGCATGGAGCAGCGGCACCGGGCCGGCGGTGAACTCCGCGCCCGTGAGGCCGTGGACGGCGCGCAGATTCGTTCTCACAGTCAGCGGTCCGGTGACATACCGGGCCCAGGCGCTGATTTGACGCCCCGGCACATTGAACCGGCTTTCGTCATGTCCGAGTTCCGACCAGGTCGCCCCGGCCTCCAGGGACGGGCACGGCTTGAGGTAAAGCATCACTTCCAGGCCGAGATGGTCGTATGATCCGGAATTGACCCATTGGGGCGGCGGACCGCTGAACTGGATGAGATTGCTGCCCCGGTTCCGGAAAACAACGCCCTCCAATTTGAGCCAGGAACGAAAGCGGGTGCTGACGCCGAGCTCATAATTCCAGACGCGGTCCGGGGTCAATTGATCGTTGGCCGGCATCCAGAAATAGAGTTCCCGTATGGAGGGGCTGCGGAACCCCTTGGAAGCCGAGAGCCGCAGCGATGCCGGTCCCCCGGGATGCCAGGTAAGTCCCAGTTTCGGAAGCGTCTCCCAGCCGTAGAGCTCATGATGTTCCGCCCGTAATCCGCCGGAGAGAATAAAGCGGCCGAAGAGGAGCTGCTGCGTGTGCAGATAGGGAGCGTACTCACTGAGAAATATCGTGCCGTAATCGGCGGAGGCGTCGTGGGCCGTGCCGCCGTACCGTTTGTAATCGAAGCCGACGGTCGTCTCATTGCCCGGAAGCGGGCGATAGCTGTGGTAGATCATGATACCGTGAAGCGCGTCCCGCGACCTCCAGCCGTCAAAGAACCGGTGTGCTCCGAAATTGGCGTAGAGTTTGAGGGTGGTGGCGCCGAACCGGCCCGCGTTCGTCAGATTCAGATCGCCGCCCCAGCGGGTCATCTCGTACCAGTTGTCCTTCAGGGGGGCGGTGATCACGCCCGGGTCGGTCAGCCGGGTATCGGAGAGGTTGGCGTTGAACTCCAGAACCGGGCCCTTGCCGGGGCGGTACCCGGTGTGGAGGGTCATCTGATCCCCCGAGAAATCCGATTCCGGCCTGCTGCCGCCGGTGGCGCGGCGGCCGGCGGTGAGATAGTAGTCGAATGTACCGGTACGGCCGCCGTGTTCAACGTCGAACGTGCGGGAACGATAGCTGCCGCCCCCGGCCGACAGTGTCGTGCTGAACCCCCGGCGGCTCATTGTCTTGGGAAGCAGGTTGATCACTCCGCCGGTGGCATTGGTGCCGTAGAGAAATGATCCCGGTCCGCGAATAACCTCGATCCTGCCGATGCCGGCGCTGGTGAAATCATCGGCGATGGTGCAGCCCATGAGACCCATGAAATCGGGCCGGCCGTTCCGGAGAATGAGCACATGGGTGTCGGCGCCTCCGCCCATACCACGCAGAGAGAGTTTGCCTGCCGCCTTTCCCGCCGCGCCGTACCCCATGACACCCCACTGGGAGAGATAGAGCGACGGCACCTGTTCCTGGACGATATCGAGAGCGGATCCTGATGCGGCTTCCTCCAGGGAATAGCGGGAGATGACGGAGGTGCTGGCCGCCAGATCCCTCTGGCTGTTTTTCAATTTTGTGGCGGTGACGATAACCGGGTCAAAATAGTAATCGATATGGACGCTGTCGGGCCTCACCCGATGTTCCTGGCCCGAAAGGGGAAACGATGCGAACAGTACTGCCGTAAAGAGGAATACACCTGCTGAACGTCTCATGACGCGTCTCCGGATGTGTGAGAAAGATCCCGCGGAGTGTGTTACGAAATTTAAAATCGTAACACCAATATATTTAAAATGATCCTGTTTGTCAAGGAGTAACTGCCGCGGCGCCGGCAATCCGGGATTTTTCTTTTTTCGGCCGCCGGAATTATGTATATTGTCGTCAATCACTCCGACTTCCGCGGTCACAGGGATACATATGTTTGCCAATTCGTTCAAACGGACGCAACGGTTCAATGAGCTCATTCTCAAAAGCCATATGGATGCGCAGATGCGGGCTGCCTCGCTGGGCCGGGAGAAGGTCATCGACGGTACCGTCGGATCGCTTACCATGGGCGGAGAGCTGGTGACCTTTCCTTCAGTCGACAGGCTGATTCCCGCGCTGGATGTGAAAAAGATATCGGCCTATACGCCGATACAGGGCAGCGGCCCCTTTCTCGACGCGATGGAGACGCTCTGCTTCGAAACCTGCAAGCCGTCCAGAAAAATAGGGCGCGTTGCCGTGGCCGGAGCGAATTCCGGCATCCACCATACGATATGCAACTATACGGAACCGGGGGACATCGTGCTCACATCCGACTGGTTCTGGTCCTCCTATGAGCCCATCGTCCGGGAGCATGGACGGCGGCTCGGACTCTTTACTTTTTTTCAGGAGCGGCGGTTCTCACTGGAGAGTTTTCAGGAAAGCGTGAACAGTGTCGCGCAGCTGCAGGAGAACATCGCTGTTATCCTGAACACGCCCGGGCACAATCCCACCGGGTACTCGATTTCCGAGGATGAATGGGGCCGCATCGTGAGGTATCTCAATTCTCTCAAACGCCGAATCATCCTCGTTATCGACGCGGCCTACATCGATTACGCTCCGCCTGAATATAAGCACATGTTCAGCAAACTGAACCGGCTCAACGACAACACCCTGGTGATCGTGGCCTACAGTATATCGAAGAGTCTGGCGAAGTACGGTCTCAGGACCGCGGCCCTGTTCGCGCTGCACAGGAAACAGGAAATCATCGATGAGTTCGAGCGGGTACTCTCAATCACCAACCAGGCGACCTATGGATGTCCGCCTTCTCTGGGGCAGTACCTTACGGCGGCCCTCGTCGCCAACGGCCGCGCCCTCGCTGATTATTATCAGGCGAAGCGCGCGGTAATCGAGATGCTTGCCCAACGGGCGGCCGTGCTCGCGGAGGCGGTTGACGACTATCTGCTCACACCGTACCGGCACGGTTTTTTTGTCAGCGTCAGGACGGACAGGGGGGAGCTGCTGGTGGAAAAGCTCAGGCGCGAAGACATCTTTCTCGTCCCGGTGCACGGGGGCGTGCGCATCGCCATCTGTTCGCTGGAAAGGGAGCAGATACTGAAGCTGGGGCGGGCGATAATGCAGCATATCTGACCGCGGCCCTCTGTCCCGACAGAACCATGGCCACCCTCATCGGATATTCTCCGGTGTGCCGGCACAACGGTGACCGCGAAGGGCGGCGGGGTCCAGGCGTTTCCATACTACAAAGAACAGATGTCTTTCCGCCGTTTCGCGGCGTGCGCAGATGGTCCGGAATCGGCATGTGCCGAAGGGGCGCGGTTACGGCCGGAGGAGCCCGCATTTTTACCTCAGTGAAGCGGATGGTTCTCATACAGTGACGACAGCTCCCGCCCGGCGCCGGACTGCCGGGGAACCCATTCCTGAAAAGAGGGGAGAAACGCATATGCCCTATACGGTGCATGATCAGCCCGAGGGACCCGGCGTGCTCATCGTTCTGTCCGGGACGGTGACCGGCAGCGACATCTATCAGCTGAACGAGACGCTCATGGACCATGTCTCCTTCAGCAGCTGGCGGTACCAGATATGGGATTTTTGCGGTATCGAAAAACTCGAGACGTCATTCGACGATCTCCGCAGTTTCGCCATGCAGGACGCCAAGGCGGCAGCGGTCAATCCGGATCAGAAGGTGGCCCTGGTCTATCCCGTGACGCCGCCGAGCGGACGGGACCGCCTGTTTCACGTGCTGAGCGAGGTGTGGGGGGGATTTTCCTCCCGGACATTCCACTCCCTGGATGAGGCGAAACAATGGGTACAGTGAACCATCCGGAACGCATACTCACAGGGGAGGGTACGTGGCGGAACGTCCATCAGGCACCGATATAAGACCGCGGGAACCGTCGCTTTTCCGGGACGCTAATCTCTATCTTATTTTTACCGTCACGCTGTTCGCGGTGATGGGCGTTGCCAGTATTACTCCCGCGTTTCCCCGGATCATCAGCCATTTCGCGCTCACTCCGGGTCAGATCGGATATCTGATCACCGTGTTCACTCTTCCCGGCGTGTTTTTCGCCCCTGCCATGGGCATTCTCGCGGACCGGTACGGACGCAAGGCCATTCTCATTCCCAGCTTGCTGCTCTTCGGAATCGCCGGCTTTCTCTGCGCGTTTCAGACAACGTACGAGCGTCTGCTTGTCCTGCGGCTTTTTCAGGGGATGGGTGCGGCCTCCCTCGGTTCGCTGAACGTGACGATCATCGGTGATCTCTATCAGGAAAGACGGCGCATTCAGGCAATGGGATATAACGCCAGCGTGCTGAGCATCGGCACCGCCGCTTTTCCCGCCCTCGGCGGGTTCCTGGCCTCCTTCCACTGGCGATACGCGTTCTTCCTGCCCGGCTTCGCCGCGCTGTTCGCCGTGCTGATCGCCGTTCGTCTCCGGACCCCCGCGGTGCACGGCAAGGTGTCGTTGAAAGCATACCTCGGCAACGCCTGGAAAACGGTGAACAGGAAAAAGGTCTGGGGGCTCTTTCTGGTCAACATTCTCCTGTTCATTCTCGTATATGGAGCGTATCTCTCTTTCTTTCCGATTTTTCTCGGAACCCGTTTTCAGGCGGGCCCGCTGGTCATCGGCATGTCCATGTCCCTCATGTCGGTTGTCACCGCCGTCTGTTCTTCCCAGCTTGGAAGGGTCCGGAAACGAATCGCCGCACACACACTCCTCTACATCAGTACCTTGGTCTACACCGTCTCCCTGGCGGTCCTGTCCGCTGCGGCCGGCTGGGCGCTGGTGATCGCGGGCATCGTTCTCTTCGGGACCGCCCATGGATTTTTCATTCCCAATATCCAGACCGCTCTCGTGGGGCTGGCATCCGCCCGGGAACGGGCGGCCTTCATGGCGATCAACAGCATGGTGCTGCGCATCGGCCAGACCCTGGGACCTATGGTCATCGCGCTGTTCTACGCCGGCGGCAGTGTCCGGACTGTCTATCTCCTGAGCGCGGCTATCCCGCTGGTCATGCTGGCCGTGCTTATACTGCTTGTGGGCCCTGTTGATGAATGAGAATCCGGCGGATGACCGGACTGCCCGGGAGTGGAGCGGATGCGCCAACGGCGTCGGTTCGGCGGAGGAGTCACGGCCGTGTGTCCCGGTGAGGACGTTCGCCGCTGCACAATTACTTGACCTATTCTCCACCGTTGCTTGACATTCGGCAGTTTCATTCATGGTATATTACTGACCGGATTCCCAGAACCGGATGTATACAGGACGATGAAAATACTGAAATCACTGTTCGGGAAGCAGAAACGACTGATCACCATCTTCATGCTGACGATTGTTCTGCCTTCGGTGGCGCTGAGTATTTTCGGCATTCGTGCTATCAGCAGCGAGAAGTACCGGCGTGAACAGGAAATCCTGAACAATGAACAGACAACGTTGCTGCTTCTGAAACAGCAGTTCACCGGGCAGCTGAAAAGCGTCGAGACACTGCTTACAACGACTGTGTCACTCCCCGCCTTTCTTCACCCTGATTACGAGTTTATCCGGCAGCATATTATCGCGGCTTTCACCGAGAATATTCCCGTCGAGCAGGTATTCATCCTCTTCGACGACGAACGGCCCTTTTTCCCCCTGCTGGAGCCGTCGCCCGTTACCAGAGGTTCTCCTGAGCCGGATTTGTCCCCTGCCGGACAGCGACTGCTCGCGGATGCCTGGAATATGGAGTTTGTTCGCCATGACTATTCCGCGGCCGAAGCAGTGTATCAGGATCTTTACCGGACTGCTGCAAAGAAGAGCATCGCCGCGCAAATGCTGAATCATCTGGCCAGAATTCAGAAAAAAGCGGGACATCTGAGCGCCGCTGTGAGGTCATATGAAACAATCATCCGGCTCTATCCTACCATGCAGACCTCAACCGGGCTGCCGCTGGGGCTTAGTGCGGCAATGCAGCTGATCGAGTGTGACAGGCTGTCCGGGAAGGCTGCCCATGCCCTGCAACGATCGCTGGATCTGTACCGCAGTGTTCTTGACGGTAACTGGGCTCTGAGCGAGAGCCAGTTTTTAACCTATACGGATCTGCTGCGGGAGACGACCGCTTCCCTGCTGGACAAGGGCGGCATGGGGCCGGACCCCGGCGGCAGGCATCGTCTCTTCAGCGATGTAACACGGCTGCACGAGAAACGGAAAGAGCAGTGGCATGTCAGGCGGCAGATAGAAACGGAGATCATTCCTGCATTGAAAGGAATAGCGGGGCAGTCGGGAGGGGGGCCCGTCTATCACCACAGGATGATCGAAGGCAGGGAGTTTCTTATTACCGCTGTCACCGGGAACGGTCTGCTCGGCGTTGCATGGGACAGTGAACGGCTTCTGGGTGAATGGCTGCAGACCATCATCCGAACCGCGAGGCTCGACGAACGGTTTGATATCCTTATCAGCGACCAGGCGGAGAACATCCTCCTGGGAGAGCACGGCGCGGGCATGAGCGGACGTATGGTTTCCGGTGATTTTGATTCCTATTTTCCCCCCTGGAAAATTCACATCGTACAGAAAGCGAAGGACCAGGAGGGCGGTGTCACCGTTTACCTGAGCTATTATTTCTGGTCCATTGTCCTTTTGATGATGATCCTGGTTTTCGGCACCTGGCTGGTTATCCGGACAATGACCCGGGAGCGGGATCTTATCGCCCTGAAAGCGGAATTCGTCTCCTCGGTGACGCATGAATTGAAAACCCCCCTCACATCCATCCGGGCGCTCACGGAACGGCTCCTCTCGGGCAAAGTGACGAGCTCAGAAAAAATGCATCAATACTATTCAATTATCGATCAGGATACGAATAAATTGATGCGGCTGGTAAAAAACGTGCTCGATTTTTCCCGGATCGAGGCGGGAAAAAAGGAATACTTTTTTGAGCCGACGGATATCGGTGCCTGGCTCAATGAAATCATCGACGATTTCAGCAATGATCACCTGTACGACAACAGGGTGATACAAAGAGATATCGAGGAAGATGCGCCCCTGTTGAACATCGACCGGGACGCTCTCTCCCAGTGCCTGAACAATCTGCTGGAAAATGCGATTAAATTTTCCCCTGATGCTTCGCCTGTCTCGGTGATATGTAAAAAAACGCCGGATTATCTCGAGATTCGTGTTGAGGATAAGGGAGTGGGCATTCCGAAGGATGAACTGGACCAGATATTCCTGAAATTCTTTCAGGGCAGGCTCTCTGCACATCATTCCGTGAAAGGCGCCGGCCTGGGTCTGGCACTGGTCAAGCACGTGACCGAGGCGCATGGGGGCAAGGTTGCGGTCGAAAGCACACCGGGAGAGGGTGCGGTCTTCACGCTCCTGCTCCCCATGATCCCTACAAATCCGTGAGGTACCTATGAAGAAAAAAATACTCATCGTGGAGGATGAACCGGGAATCATGCTGAGTCTCAAGGATGAGCTTGAATCCGAAGGATATACGGTGGTCCAGGCGGAAGACGGCAGACAAGGGCTCGAGGCGGCACGGAAGGAAAAACCCGACCTGATGATCCTCGATGTGATGATGCCCTTCATGAACGGATACGATGTGTGCAAACAGCTTCGCAGGGAAGGCAATCGAACACTGATTCTGATGCTGACCGTGAAAGACAAGGAGATCGACCGCGTGCTCGGGCTGGAACTCGGAGCCGATGACTATGTCACCAAGCCATTCAGCCTGAGGGAAATCGTTGCGCGGGTGAAAGCAATTTTACGGAGAACAGATGACGTTCATGGCGACATTCATGAGTGCACGGTCGGGGATGTCGTGCTCGATTTCAAGAAATATGAAGCATACAGAAACGGAGCGGATATTGGGTTGACATCCCTGGAATTTCAGATGCTCAAGGTGCTTATTCAGAGAAAGAGCGAAGTGGTGACAAGGAATGAGATGCTGGACAGTATCTGGGGCGAAGACAATATGGTCGTCTCCACCCGGACAATCGACAGCCATATCGCCAATATCCGCAAGAAAATCGAACGGGATCCCTCCCGCCCGGAGCACATCCTGAGCATCCGCAGCGTTGGATATAAACTGATACTCTGAGGTGAAGTGATGTACATACTGTTTATGCCGTATTTTCACATTCGCTGAACACTCCCCTTGTCGTGAAGATCTATATTGTAGAGGACAGCAACGGGAGGTGTGCCATGAATCTTAAAAGACAGGCTGCTCTTGCAGCGGCTCTGCTCCTGCTTGGCGTCAGCACAGCGCTGTGCCAGGAAGCCGGAAGTCTCTTTGAGAAGGCGCTTTTTTATGAAGAATCGAGCGGTGAACTGCTGCAGGCGATCACTCTGTATGACAGGATAGTAAAAGAGTTCAGACATGACCGGGAGATCGCGGCAAAGGCTCAGCTCCATATCGGCATTTGCTACGAGAAACTCGGGAAGACCGAAGCCGTCAAGGCGTACGAAACGGTCATCGATCAGTTCCCGGGCGAGGCAGGTGTTGTCTCGGAAGCCCGGAACCGTCTGGCGGAGCTGAAAAAGGAAAAACCGACTGGTCTCGTCATGACCCGGCTGCATCAGCCCGGCGTGACGCACTTTGAAGGCCCGTCACTGTCTCCTGACGGAAAAATGCTTGCAGGCGTGGTAATCGACAGGGGACAGAACCTGACCGTCATGGATCTGGAATCAGGAAGCATTACACCGTTGACCCACTACGATTGGGAAGATGATTCGCGGTGGGCCTGGATTCCCATCTGGTCCCCCGACGGGACACAGCTTGTGTATCAGGATGTGCCTGTGAACGAGAAGGTCGCCTATGAACTGCACATCCGGGATCTCCAGGGGAAGGAGCGCACCCTGATAACGAATCACGGCGGAGGAATCGTCGCCTGCGACTGGCTGCCGGACGGGGAGACGATTCTTGTCGCCAGGGGGGATGCCGGGCGGGGCACGTCTCTGGGATTGGTCTCAGCGCGAACGGGGACGTTCCGCGAGCTCTGCCCTCTGCGGAAAACATACAGCACTGCAGGCGATATGCCGTCACAGCTTATTTCTGCATCAGCAGATGCGTCACCGGACGGGCGGTGGATCGTTTTTGCCGACGGTTCAGACGAGAGCGCCGGTGATATTTACCTGATCCCCGCTGAAGGGGGACAGCGGATGACGTTGATCGATCACCCAGCCGATGACACTGAACCCCGCTGGTCGCCCGATGGACAGTATGTCATCTACATCAGCAATCGCCACGGCGGCAAGGCGCTGTGGGGAATCGCTGTCGGCAGAGACGGAAAACCCGATGGGGTGCCGTTCATGATCAAGGAGGGGATGGAGAATACCCATCTGTCCTCATGGACGAACGCCGGTCTGCTTACGACTTCGATCATCGTCATGCTTGAGATCAATGTGGTTGAGATCGATCCCCTGACCATGGAACTGAAGACGCCCCCGCGGACTATAGAATTCTCTCCCCACTATTTGCATACAGGACCACGCTGGTCTCCCGATGGACAGTATCTCAGCGCGGTCAGCTACCGGAACCTCGACGGGGACGGTTCAGAAGTCTTTCTCTCAATTATACCGGCAGGGGGAGGAGACGTTCGCCAGTATACAATTGAAGCACCTGTTGACGCATTCGGAGGTTCCGGTCTTTGGCTGCCGGAAGGCGCCACCCAGGGCTATATCATTTATGATAAAGATAAAAATACCTGTTTCGGAACGCTTGACATGAAGACCGGTGTTTGGGAATCAAAGATGATCCCCACCGCTGAAGGATTCTCCGGTTTCATGAGCATGACGTGGAGTGCGGGAGGGAAGGGTTTCTATTTCCTGCCTATTGGCGGGAATGGAAACGGTCAGAGACTGCTGTGGCAGGAGATCGAGACCGGAAACCAGCGGACGGTCTATCGAACTGAACCGGGTGGGAGCCTGGGCAGGAATCTGCGAGCGTCCAATGATCTGAAAAAACTTGCGGTGAGCACGATCGAGGGGAACATCCTGATTATCGACACCGAAACCGGGGAAGCCCGGAACATCGATAGTGAAGGGATCCCCGACCTCTTCACCCCTTCCTGGGCGCCGGACGGGACTGCTCTTGTCGCGAAGGACAGTCCCGGGCCGGCATCTACCGCCGCAACCGAACTGTATTGTATCTCCCTGACGGACGGCAGTTACAAGAGTATGAACATACGCTCCTGTCTGCCCCCCAAGGCCCGGATTATTACGACCCCCGACTGGTCCCCGGACGGAAGATATATCGTTTTTGACCTGAGAACCTGGAATGTGGAAACCAGTATTCTCAGGAACGTGGTCGCCCGGTGATCATGGCGCGGGCGTGTTCCAAAGGGGAAAACACACGCAGGGCCGTGACCGGTTGCCGGGTAGTCAGGCCGGCATACCAGGGTTACATGTACACACAGAATTCATCAACCCAGGAGTGAGCCTATGCAGCAAGCGATCATGAGTCTGCCCCGGATCGTGTTCGTCATCATGGTGTTCATAGCCGGATCCGCCGCCTCTCAGGAGGCGGGACGGGTATTCGAAAAAGCGCTGTTCCTGGAGGAGTCCAGCGGGGATATCCTGCAGGCAATCGCGCTGTATGACAGGATCGTGAGAGAATTCAGCAGTGAACCGGGAGTCGCGGCCAAGGCTCAGCTTCACATCGGCATCTGCTATGAAAAAATGGGGAAGTCGGAGGCGGTGAAGGCATACGAGACGGTGATAACTCGTTTTCCCGGGGAAATCGCCGCGGTGGCCGCGGCACGCAGCCGGCTTGCCGAACTGCAAAAAGCGCCGGCGGCGGGGCTGTCGGTACGCCGGCTGAGCGGATGGGACACGGGCGGTGTCTTTGTTCAGCCGGTTTCCCTCACGGCGGACGACGGCATCATGGTCGGTGTAGAGTTTATCAAAGGACAGAATATTGTTCTATACGATATGAACTCCCGGGAACTCCGGTACATTACGGACTACCGCTGGAACAGAGAAGGATACCGCTACGCCTACAATCCGGTTCTCTCCCCGGACGGCGGCCGGATCGTGTACTGGACGGATACCACTGATGGAACGAGCCCCGCACGATATACGCTTGCCCTGACAACGCTTAATGACGGGCGGACACGCATCCTGGCCTCGGATGATTCGATCTCCTACATTCCCGAAGCCTGGCTGCCGGATGGAAGCGCCATCCTGATGATCCGTGTCAGCCCGGCCGGTGCGTACCTGGGATTGTTCGACCCGCAGCAGAGGACGTACCGTATTCTCGTTCCGTTGCGGTCACGCTCGGTCCAGGCCGGCAGGCACGACAACCTCTCCAGTGTCTCCCCTGACGGACGGTTCGTGCTCTATTGCGACAGTGCTCCTGATAAGGAGGACAATGACATCTACATAATCAGCACCGGCGGGGACACGGCCAGGCCGTTCATCAGGCATCCGGCCGCTAAACGATACCCGAGGTGGTCCCCGGACGGACGGTATATGGTATTCGAGAGTATGCGACATGGCAGCTGGGCCCTGTGGGGAGTTCCTGTAGAAAACGACGAAGCACAAGGGGAACCGGTGCTGATTCAGAACGGAATGGAAAAGGCCTCTCTGCTCAACTGGACTGCCGGAGGCCTGTCGGCCTGGAATATCTACGAAATGAACGACATATACCTTGCATCCGTCGATCCCGTTGATGGAGGCCTGGAGTCTCCCCCCAAGCTTCTGGAATACACCAGGACCGGTGCCAATATCGCCCCCTGCTGGTCCCCGGACGGAACATCGCTGGCATTTCTCAGCGGCGATTACAAGACGCTCAGCGCGGAACGCGATATCATCATCATCCAGGGCGACAGTACCCGGAAGTTTCCGGTTCCGGCCGGTTTCGGATCGGGCATACCGAAATGGTCCCCTGACGGAGAGTCAGTGGGATTGCTGACGGCTGATCAGGAGAATGCAAGAGTATTACTCCGCCTGTTCCCCCGAACCGGAACCTGGAAGACAATTTCCGTGCCTCTGGAAGTGATGTTGAGGTTCGACTGGAATACCGACGGTTCCATTCTGCTGTGCAGAAACGGCTCCGCCTCGATGGGCGGCGGCATCATCGAGTACGACCTTGATACCGGGACGAACCGGTATGTCTACCGTCCCGAGGACACAATGAATGTGATGGTCTTCAGATCGCTTGATGTCTCCCCCGATCTGAAGAAGGCGCTGTTTCTGTTCCCCAACACCGATCTGAACATGGAAGTGAGGATATTGGATCTTACCACGGGTGAGGACAGCACCGTCGGTACGGAAATGGGGTACATGTGCTGGTCCCCTGACGGGGAACGGGTGCTTTTCGATCATGCGTTCGATTCCAGAAGTCCCGGAAAATCGCTGTATATCCGTTCGCTGACTGATGGAAGGACGATTGAGATCGGGTTCGCGGATACGCTTCCGGTGCGCAGTTCCGTCATCGCTCCGGACTGGTCGCCCGATGGCCGCAGGATAGCTTTCATTCTGCGGGAAACCGTTTCCGAAATTCTCCTTATGCAGCATGTGATACCAACCCAATGAATACCCGTCCCGGCGGGCCGGCATCGTTCACAGTGCCGGTCCGCCGCAGCTATTACGTGCCGGTAACGGACCGGCTGCCGGCCAATCATCCTCCAGTGCATTTACAGAATACTCCGCCGGATACGTACGCCTCCATGTGTTCCACCCACCACCGGGAATTCCCCTTCCTTATCAGTGTCAACGTAAAAATCATTCGCTGCACGCATACACATGGAGATAGTCGTCTCATGCACACCTCCACACGTTTTATGAAAACTCTCCACACTTCCTGAACACTGGGAACCTCCTCCCGGTGTATATTGCAAACGTTCTCATGTATTGAATCCGTCGATAATCATTGCTCGTCTGACTGCCTGTCTGCAGAAAGAAACCGATATCAGGATCGGAACATGCCGGCCCGTTTGGGTGATAATGAGTAACACGGTACTGTTTAATACACTGACAATTTTCACTCGTTGAGGAGGATGCCATGAAAAAAAGTACTATTGCGGCACTGGTTGTTTTCTGTTTGATCGCGGCTGTGATGTATGCACAAGATCTTACCGTGAGCGTTCGACCCGCCACTATCACTATGGAGGAAGCGGAAACCTGCACACTCGACGTCTATATCGCGAATGTGTCGGGACTTGGATCTTTTGAATTTACTCTCTCATTCGATACGGATATCATCCATGCCGATGCCTCTCTGCCCGGAGATTTTCTCGGAAGCACGGGAAGGACGGTGTTGCCGCTGTCACCGGTAATTGATAATGCCTCCAATCCCGGTTCGGTCAGGCACGGTGCGGCTTCTCTGGGATCATCGCCCGCGGGACCTTCCGGATCCGGCATCCTTGCCAGGATCGTCTTTACGGCTCAGAGTAATGGATCTGCAGCTGTCCACTTTACCAGCGCCCAGATCACCGATATTGCGGGTGCAGCCATCACCATCGATCAGGTAGACGACGGCCGAATCGATATCGGCGGCAACTCACTTACCGGCTGGAACGGGCAGCAGTCGGGAACGGACAAGATATTAAACTGTGTCCATGCAGTCAGTGATGAGAACGTCTGGATAGTGGGCCAGAACATTATCCTTAAAACAATCGACGGCGGCGGTTCCTGGAGCGATGTCACCAGCGGGCTCGGTGCGGTCTCATTTATATGTCTTTGGGCGGTCGATCAGAACAAGGCATTCGCCTCCGGGTTCCCATCAGGGGCGACCCATTCTACGCTCTACCGGACGACGGACGGCGGCGGTTCCTGGGCGGCCGTCTGTGCGGAGGAAGGAATCTGGCAGAATTTTGTTTTCATGAGAACGAATACGACCGGCTACCTTCTCGGCGATGCCGTCGGCAACACCTGGGTATTCATGAAGACGACCAACGGCGGCGCCAGCTGGAGTACCGTGGCGACGTCCCCGGCAAGTAATCAGTCAGGAGAGTATACACACGGCAGGATCGCCTACTGGTGGGACGGCGACATGAAAATCAAATTCGTTTCTGCGGCGGGCTGGTGTTATTCCAGCAATGATCTGGGGGCGACCTGGACGAGTACGGCGGTACTTGAACAGCCTGTTCTGAGTTCGCTTTCCTTCAATGCCACCGGAAGCGTCGGGCTGGTCGGCATGGGCACCCTGGGGCGAATAGCCCGTTCAGAAGATGGTGGAGGCAGCTGGTATGATATTACACCGCCGGCGGGCGGAACAATCAGAAATATTCATTATGAGCATGGCAGATTCTGGATATTGATCGACACTGAGATGTATTCGTCTGAAGACAACGGAGACAGCTGGACGCTGGAAACGACCGCGGCGGGAAATCTGCGCAACGTCGATTTCGCCCCGGGAACAGGTGAGGTGTGCGGCTGGGCAGTCGGGAACAGCGGGCTGATCCTCTCATGCACGACCACGGATGTTGATTGGAAAACAAGCGATGGACCCGTGTTTCCGGAGGACTGCCTGCTCAGCCAGAATTATCCAAATCCATTCAATCCAAACACGACCATTACCTACCGGGTACCCGAGATGTCACGAGTGATCCTTGGCGTGTATGACATCCTCGGTCATCATCTCGAGACCCTGGTCGATGAAATCGCCCCTTCGGGACGGTATACCGTTGAATGGACTGCGGCGGGGTACAAGAGCGGCATGTATCTCTGCCGCCTGGAGACCGGGGGTAAATCAGAACTGATCAAACTGCTGCTTATGAAATAAGGGACGGCCGGTCTTCCATGTCATCCCTGTCTCTGCAGAATTGAGGTAATGATCTTCGCCGCCGGTTCCTTTTGTCGGAAGATGATCGGGCGAGCAGAGGGAACAGGCGGCGGGAGCCTCCGTGAGAATATGATGAAGAGGAGTACATGATGAATACACCAACTGCATACCTGCTGATCTGTTCCCTGGGGTGGAGCTGTGTATCCGTCCTGGCCGAGCCTTTCGGGACGGCCCTGACGAAAGTCAGGATTGAAAACGGATCCATCATCACTGCTGTTCCTGTTAATGGTCCGGTCTGCGGGGATGGATTGAAAGATACCGGATCCATGCGGCACATGGGTCCCGGAGAGGAGACTTCTCCCTTTCCTCCGATGCCGCCCGACCTGACCGGATCCGTCACCGTTAGCGACGGCACCGGTCCGGATATTACATTCAGCTACACAATTACCAATTCGGGTGATATGGGCGCGTCGAATTTTCATGTGTACATTGTGCTTTCGCTCAACACAACGATAAACAGCAGCGATATCCTGGTCGGGGATTATGTCCACAGCATCTCGGGATCGCATACCACTACCTATTCCTCCATTACAGAGAATGTGGCGGATGTGACTCCCGGAACATACTATCTGGGAATCATAGTGGATGCCACGGGTGTGATCACCGAGAGCAATGAGAGCAACAACACCGGCTACGACAGCTCGCCCCAGGTAACGGTTTCCGCCTGGTGCGACCTCTGTGGATCGGTCAGCGTTCTGGACGGGACGGCGCCGGATATCTCTTACCAATTCAGTCTCACCAACGTCGGAAATGTCGTGGCTGCCGATTTCCATATCCAGGTTTATCTTTCCAAAGATGCAACCATATCCCCATCCGCTGACATTCTCATTGGTGATCATACAAGAACACTTGCGGCCAACAGCACCTATACTTCAGGAGTGCTCACAAAACATCTTCCCGATCTCGATCCTGTGACCTATTATCTCGGCATCTATGTTGATGCAACACATGCGATATCCGAGACGGATGAGAACAACAATACCGCATACGACAATTCGCCTCTGATCGACATGAGCGGATTTCCGGATCTGGTTGGCACCGTCGAGGTTGTATCCACGTCCGATCCTGCGGCGTTCACCTACAGCTACACCCTGGTGAACAGAGGAGGGGTGAATGCCAATGATGTCACCGTGTACATTGTGCTGTCACCGGATGAGACCATCCAGACGACGGACAACCTGATTGTCAGCCGCCATTTCAACCAGCTGATGCCGATGAATCTGTACAGCTCCGGCAATGTGCAGGCGAATATCACAGCGATGTCAGCCGGAACCTATTATCTCGGGCTTTATGCCGATGCCACTCATAGTGTGAGCGAAAGCAATGAGGCCAATAACACGGCTATCGATACAAAACCGCAGGTTACTGTCGAAGCGCTGCCGGATCTCCTGGTACAGTCTCTCGACGTTACCGACGGTATCGGCGAAGACATCAGTTATCAATGCAGTATAAAAAACGCGGGCAACACGAACGCCGGCAAATTCACGGTTACATTCTATCTGTCCCCGGATACACAGATAAACAGTTCTGATTATCAGATCGATACATGGTCCGTCGGGATTATCATGGCTTCAGGTTCCACACAATCATCCGGGACCAGAACGACCACGGTCACCGGCGTTCCGGCGGGTACGTATTATCTTGGGGCAGTGGCCGATGAGGCCGATGAGGTGCCGGAAAGCGTTTCAAGCAATAACAGCCGGTACGATGATGCACCGCTGGTTACCATTTCAGAAAGCACGGAGCGTTTCTGGGCCGACCTGGACGGGGACGGCGATGTGGACATCGCCGACGTGCAGATGGTTGCGGGCCGCTGGGGATGCTGCACGGGTGACGGGAACTACCTTGCGATCTGTGATGTTGACGGGGACGGTGATATCGACGTCGTGGACGTGCAGATGGTGGCGGGCATGTGGGGAACGGTAGTGTAATTACCCGGCGGATCCTGTCTACCGGTCTCCTCTCCTTCAGCCGTGCAGCAACGGAGGATCAGTCTGGCGGGGGCGGCCATATTAAGCGGTCACGAACAGCAGGAAGGAGAAGCATGAAGAAGCGGTTCCAGTCAGTCGGCGTGGTCATGGTCCTGTGTGTCTTTCCGGTTCAGGCGCAGGTTATTGAGGAAATGAATGACTCATCCCGGATGGGGAGTTGGAACAATGTCCTCTCCGATCTGGAGTACGGTATGCAGGCAGCTAAAGAGCGACACTTCCCGGACCGGGCCATTGACAGCCCGGCAAACGATGCCCCAGATTGTTTTTCATTGACGGCCCCTGACACCGGAGACGAACTCACTCTCCCGCTCTCTCCGGATCTGACCGGATCTGTAGCGGTCATTGACGGGACCGGCCCTGACATCATGTTCAATTACACGATCAGCAACTCAGGTGACGTAGGAGCGTCCAATTTCCATGTGTACATCGTTCTTTCCGTAAATACAACAATCAGCACAAGTGATATTCTTGTCGGTGATTACGTGCACAGTATCGCGGGTGCACATTCCACAACCTATACATCAGTAACCGTGGATGTTGGAGACGCAGCGCCCGGTACCTATTATCTGGGTATCGTCGTCGATGCTACCGGACTCATCACCGAGAGCAATGAGAATAACAATACTGGATATGATAATTCCCCTCAGGTAACGGTTCCTGCCTGGAGGGACCTATCCGGGATGGTGACTGTTACAGACGATGCCGGACCGGATATCCGCTGGGAGTACACATTGATAAATACCGGTAACGCCTCAGCTGACAATTTTCATACCCGTTTTCTATTATCCACAGATGAAACAATTTCAGTTGCCGAAGACATTCTCATTTATGATTTGACCAGGAGTCTGGATGCCGGCTCAACAGTTGAGTCATGGGTCACGGCCAGTTTTCTTTTAACCGCTCCCGGCACGTATTTTCTGGGCGTGGTTGTGGACGCCACCTCGGTGATTCCCGAAAGCGATGAAAACAACAACACGAATTACGATGCGGTGACCCAGGTTGTCATTGACCCACTGCCTGATCTGAAAGTGCGGAATCTCTCTCTCTCCGCCATTGAAAAGAACAGCCTTGAACTCACGTTTTCCTGTGAAATTCTCAATCAGGGGAACGTCAGTGTTGACCTCACAGATGCCCATCTCAGCGCTTACCTTTCGCTGGACCAAACGATCAGCAGAGAAGATGATTATTTTTTCGCGGATGCAGCGTTCCTTCGCGGTGTGCATCTTTCTCCCGGACAGACGTACTCTCTTGGAACCCGAACATTCCCCTACGAAGGCCCGATCCCCGGCATTCCCGAGGGAACTTATTACTTCGGTGTATATGTCGATCCGAATGATGCTGTCGAGGAGAGCCGGGAGTCCAACAACTCGGCATCGGACACCGATCCACGGGTCCCGGTGCCGGCAGCACTGCCTGATCTGGTCTGGGGCGGACCCGATATTATTCATGCCGGCGATAAGGTCACTCTGCAGGCATTTATCAGAAATTACGGCTGGGCGGATGCAGTAGGCCCGTTTTCCTACCGTGTCTATCTCTCGAGTGATGAACAGATCGACGGCGGAGACTATCTGATTACAGAACAGACGATTACCCAGACACTTCATCCGCTGCAATCCACGCTCTCCAATCCGGCGCCCTTTTCAATAAAGGATGTGCCTGCCGGTACATACCATTCGCTCTGGCAGCTTGATTCGGGCGATCAGATCCCGGAGCTTTTCGAGAATAATACTCAGACCGGGGAGACCATCGATGTGGTACATCTGCACCTTACTTCACCCTCCGTCGGGGATGTCTGGGTCAAGGGAAATCCTTATACGATCAGCTGGACCTGGGAAGGTGATGTGCGTCCGGTTTCGTTGAACCTTTACAGGGCGTATACCAATGGAGCAACCCATATATCCACGATTACTCAATCGACTGCCAATACGGGAACGTATGTGTATACACCTCCAGCCGCCCTGAGTGACGGCTCCAATTACCAGATATCTATAGTGGAAACAGGATCAGGGTCAGAACCGGGAAGGACGCAGGACTGGAGTGATTCGTTCACCATCCAGACGACCGCTCCGCCGACACCAAAACCGGACCTGGTGATCCAGTCCATCGGCGTCCTGGACGGAACCGGCCCCGAAATCAGATATCAGGCGACCGCGAAAAACCAGGGGGACGCCGCCGCCGGAGAAAGCACGGTGAAGTTCTATCTTTCCACGGACACCCAGATCACCAGCTCCGATCATTACATAGACAGCTGGACCGTCTCCGGAAGCCTGGCCGCAGGAAGTTCCCGGGCCTCAGGGGAACGGACCGTCACCGTCAGCGGAGTGGCGGACGGCGAGTACTACCTGGGAGCGATCGCGGACGCCAACGGCCAGGTGAACGAGAGCAGTGAGGGCAATAACAGCGGGCATGCAGCTTCTCCCAAGGTCATCATCCCAAAAAGCACGGAACGCTTCTGGGCCGACCTGGACGGGGACGGCGATGTGGATATCGCCGATGTGCAGATGGTGGCCGGCCGCTGGGGCTGCTGCGCGGGCGACGGGAACTACCTCGCGATCTGCGATGTGGACGGGGACGGCGATATCGACGTCGTGGACGTGCAGATGGTGGCCGGTTTGTGGGGAACTTCCGTTTAAAAGTTTGCGGGCAAACAAAGGACTGCAGCCCGGGAGGCTGATGATATGACGATTATTGCATGCAATCATGAAAAAGACATGTTGCGGCGAGGCGGAAGGTCAATGCTGGGTATCTCGTTGTCTCGGCTTTTTCTGTTTCTATTTTTGCCTGCCATATCATCGTCCCTGAACGCTCAGGAATATACCTTCTCTGAAATTCAGGAGATTCTCTTCACGGAGCGGGCACGAACAGGCGACCCTGCCTTGCGGGATTCATGTTTCGCCAGCCTCGACGATTTAATCATGGGGACCTATCCTCCGCTTCATCCAGAAACGGAGAGCTTCTATACGCTTATGATTCGAAAAGCTGTCGAAGAGATTAAGACGGAACATGTTACCGGAGGGGCGACGGTATGGCTGATATATAATCATGGGTTTGTCGTCAAAACGCCATCGACTGTTTTCGGGTTTGATTTACATGATTATTTTACAGACAATCAGTCTTCCGCTTTCCTTGGACTGGCGGATCTGCTCGATGTGACATTTGTCTCCCACTGGCACGGTGACCATCGATCGGATGAACTTCAGCGCCGAATGATTGATTTGGGCAAACCGGTTGTGTCGCTTAACGATGTAGAAGTGAAAAATTACCTCATGGCGCCTGGCGACAGTGCAATGATCGGCACTCTCAGGGTGATCGCTCATGACGGCCTGCACAGCCTGCCGGTTCTGCAATTTGAAGTCGTTACGCCCGAGGGATTGAAATTTTTGCATACGGGAGATAATCAAACCCCGGAGACATTGCCGGATGTTCAGGATGTTGATGTTATGATGGTAAATTGCTGGATAGCTTTGACCGGCGGGGCACATGTAGGAATCGAGGGCGTACGTATGGCAATCGATAAAGTGAAACCACTAGTGTCCGGTTAAAGTTTGAAAAAATGAGTACTGCGGGTCAGGCACTTTAACAGGAAGTTTATGTGTTACATTCAAGAC
>JAFGRY010000022.1 GCA_016934955.1 bacterium
CGTACAATCGAAGACGGAAAGCAAAGTATATTAAAGCAGTGAGTTAGTGCTTGATTTTTATTATAGCAGGACCAAAAAATCAAGGCCGACGTCGAACGGCTAAAAATTTATATTTGCTTCCCGGAGGCGTCAGAACTCGACCCGGGTAAGAGGCGTCCCGGGTCTCAGACAACTGCCGCCTCACATCCGGAAAGCAAACATAAATTTCATTAACGCCGTTCTCCTAACGGCCGATTATTATATATACAACATGCTGTTTCACTTAATATCAAACGTATTCTTACGACAGGAGTCAATTATGCAAACAGGAATGAAGGTGCTGCTGTGCAGTGTGGCTGTTTCGCTTGTATGTTCATGCGCCGATAAATCCGCTCACCGGTTCAGCAGGGAGGTGCGGGAGGACGGGGTCGAGCTGATAGTCAACAGCGGGGGGCCGAAATACGCGGAACCACTCTACGAGCCGGAGGAGACACTGAGCCTGGGGGGCGAGGAGCCGGAACCGAAGCTGTTTCAGCCGGGCAATGATTCTCCTCTTGTCGATGTTGAAGGATCTATTTTTATTACCGATGGCGACCATGTCAAGAAATTTAATTCTGATGGAAATTTTGTTGCTTATATCACCAGGCCGGGCCAGGGGCCCGGAGAGTTGTTTTATCCTCGTTTGCTAAGAATGATGCAAGATACAATTGTCGTTGATCAATGGCAGTACAGCGGGAAAAAAAATTATTATTTGTATAGGACAGATGGGACATATCTTGGAAATACGAGTTTTGAACAGGTAAAGGATGCACCCAGCGATGGTCGCTGGAGCACTATTGAACAGCTTGTAAACGTAAAGACGGCATTTTTTTCATCGCTCATGCAGTGGGAGGAAGGGGTGAAGCAAATGCATCGGATGGTATGGGGATTGATAAATAATGAGGGACGATTAATCCGTGACCTCGGCATTGATACAGGGCCGGCCTGGTTGGGGCTGTCGTTCAAGACGGGGAGACAACTCATTTCTTTTTCGAGGCCATTTACGCAAGAGAGTATTTATAATTGCAATGATGACTGTATTTATGTATTAAATTCAGAGGGTTCACAGCTTGATATCTTCCGTGTTTCCGGAACACTGGAACGGATTATTAGATTGAACCGTCCGTTCCCAAAAGTCAGTCATGCAGAGATGGAAACGAAAATTTCAAATATAAATAAGAGAGATAATGTTTTTACAGTCAGTTCACGGCATTTATCGAATACAAAACCGATCGCTTGTGGAGTCGTGTATGCCGATGACGGTTGTTTCTGGCTGAAAAAAGGTGAGTATATCCAGAATTGGGGAGCAAAAGAACCAATCGAATACATGATCCTCGATAAAAACGGCGAATACATCGCCGACCAGGTGCTGCCGATTGCGCTTCAGGTGGTAAAGGGCGGCTGCGCCTACGGGTTCTGCACCAATGAAGATGGTGTGAAAATATTCAAGCGGATCAGGCTGGTGAAGAAATAAAACGAAAAAGCCCCGGAGACCTCCGGGGCTTTTTATTATCCGATATACTGTACGCGGTTAAATAACCCCCAGGTCCTTCCCGACCTTGGTGAACGCCGCCACGGCCCTGCCGATCTGTTCGTCGCTGTGGGCGGCGGAGATCTGCACCCGGATGCGGGATTCGCCCTTGGGCACCACCGGGAAGGTGAAGCCGATCACGTAGATACCCTGTTCCAGCAGCCGGTCGGCGAAGATGTTGGCCAGCCGGTCCTCGTAGAGCATGATGGGCACGATCGGGTGCTCGCCCGGTTTGATGTCAAAACCCGCCTCGGTCATCATGGACCGGAACTGCTTCGTGTTCTTGCAGAGCTTCTTGAAGAGCTTGTCGCTTTTGGTGAGCATGTCGAGCACCTTGATGGTGGCCCCGGTCACGGCCGGGGCGAGGGTGTTCGAGAAGAGGTAGGGCCGGCTCTTCTGACGCAGGTACTCGATGAGCGTCTTTTTTCCCGAGATGCAGCCGCCGGAGGCGCCGCCCAGAGCCTTGCCGAAGGTGGTGGTGATGAGGTCGACCCGGCCCTCCACGCCCCGGTATTCGGGAGTGCCCCGCCCGGTTTTGCCGATCACGCCGGTGGCGTGGCTGTCGTCGACCATGACCAGGGCGTTGTGCTTTTCAGCCAGGTCGCAGATCTGCCCCAGTCTCGCGATATCGCCGTCCATGGAGAAGACGCCGTCGGTGACGATGAGCCGGTACTTCGCCCGCTCTGAGCGCTCCAGGGCGTCCTCGAGATCCTCCATGTCGCTGTGGGTGTAGATGAACCGCTGGGCCTTGGTGAGCCTGATGCCGTCGATGATGGAGGCGTGATTGAGCGCGTCGGTGATGATCGCCGACTCCTTGTGCATGAAGGGTTCGAAGATGCCGCCGTTGGCGTCGAAACAGGCCGCGTAGAGAATCGTGTCTTCGGTGCCGAGGAACTCGGACACTTTTTTCTCCAGGGTCTTGTGGATCTCCTGGGTGCCGCAGATAAAGCGCACCGACGAGAGACCGTACCCCCACCTGTCCATGGTGTCCTTGGCCGCCTTGATCACATCCGGGTGGCCCGCCAGGCCAAGGTAGTTGTTGGCACAGAAATTGAGAA
Source organism: bacterium (assembly GCA_016934955.1). GTDB lineage: Bacteria > Zhuqueibacterota > QNDG01 > QNDG01 > JAGLOF01 > JAFGRY01. The sequence goes on from JAFGRY010000022.1 coordinate 2,608, forward strand.
TGCCCTCGTATCTGGTGGTGCTGATTGACGGCCCCTGGGGCGTGGTGATGATCCGTTCGTTTTTGTAAAACCCATCTTTTTTGATGGATTCGAGCTGTGCTTTTATATCTTTTTCAAGCTGTTTTGCCATGTTGCCTTTTACCGGTTAATTTTGTATTATGTTTTGCCGGGGGAATATACAAAGGTTAAGGGCCATTGTCAAAGGAAAAGTCCCCCGTCCCACTATCCTAAAATTTCCAACGAAAGACACGGAAGACACGAAGGGGAGACAGGATACTAATCAGTTTTAGAAATATTCAATATGTTTCCGTGTTTTTCGTGAATTTCGTTGGAATAAAATAAAGAGTGCCGTGCGTACCATATTACGATGAAGAGGCTAATCAATGATCTTTCGCAACGCCATCACCCGCAAACCCGGCTCTGAAATGATTGCCGGTATCACCACCGCGAATCTGGGAGCGCCCGATTACACCAATGCGCTCAGGCAGCACGAGGCCTACGTCGCAAGCCTGGAACAGTGCGGGGTGGCGGTGACGGTCATGGAGCACGATCCCCGCTTTCCCGACGGCATGTTCGTGGAGGACACGGCGGTGCTCTCCGGAGAGATGGCCGTGATCACCAATCCCGGCGCGGGTCCGAGAAAAGGGGAGGAGGCGGCCGTCCGTACCGTCCTGGAAACATTTTTTACATCCATCGACACGATCACCGCTCCGGGCACGCTGGAAGGCGGGGACGTGATGCAGGTGGAGGATCATTTCTATATCGGCCTGTCCGAACGCACCAACCGGAAGGGGGCGGAACAGTTTATCACCATCCTGGAGAAGCATGGCTATACCGGCTCCACGGTGACCATGACCGAGATGCTGCACCTGAAGACGGGCGTGGCCTGGCTGGGCGGGGGAGTGCTGCTGGCCGCCGGGGAATTTGTCAGCCATCCCGACTTCGCACAATATGTAAAAATCGAGATCCCCGTGAATGAGATGTACGCGGCGAACTGCATCCGGGTGAACGATTATGTCATCGTCCCGGCGGGATTCCCGGAGACCGCGGAGCATATACGGGCCGCGGGGTTCAGCGTCATCAGTGTGGATGTGTCGGAGTTCCGGAAGCTGGACGGGGGGTTGAGTTGCCTGTCCCTTAGATTTTAAAGGATCGGTAGCCGGAGACAGGAGGCTGGAGGCGGGAGAGCCGCGTAGCGACGCTTGCTCCCTTGAGACCGGGCCCCGCATCCCGCCCTCTTGAAAATGCCAACGAAGCACACGAAAAGATACAGAAAATATTCATAACGAAAGCGCTTTAAACGAGCTCAGTATCTTGAGTGAATACAGGCACCATAAAACTCCGGCAGCAGCAGTATCGCTGCAGGAGAACAGACGAAAGAGAGATCATGATGAAAGAACAGTATAACATGTCTACGGGACGGATCCTGACGACGGCAGTCACGACAATGTTCGTTTTAATTGGAGGCACGGGCTGCGGGCAGCATGCCGTCCCGTCCGACAGGGGCAGGGTGGATTCGCTGGCAGTGAAATCCCGGGTTGCGTACCTGTCCTCCGATGAGATGAAAGGCCGGGCGAACGGCAGTCCGGAAATGAAGCGGGCCGCGGAGTGGATCGCGGAGCAGTTCGCGCGGTTCGGGCTGCAGCCGCCGCCGGGAGAGGACGGCTATTTCCAGGAGTATTCGTTCACCAACCGCAGAACCGGCGGGGAGATACAGGAGCGGAACGTCATCGGCTATCTGGAAGGGAACGATCCTGAACTGAAAGACGAATACATCGTGATCTCCGCCCATTTCGACCATATCGGCATCGGTCCGGCCGTAGCCGGTGATTCGGTGTACAACGGCGCCGACGACAATGCCACCGGCACCACCGGTGTCATCACCCTCGCCGAACTGCTGTCCGCGAAGAAGAAGGCATTGGGACGCTCCCTGGTGTTCATCGCTTTCAGCGGTGAGGAACTGGGGCTGCAGGGGTCTCGTTACTACGTGAGCCATCCGCTCTTTCCCCTGGAAAAGACACGGCTGAACATCAATCTCGAGATGCTCGGCCACAGCGCGGGGTTCGGCCGGCGGAGATATCTGCTTACCGGACCGTCCTACTCTACATTTGACGAATTGGTCAGGCAATACAATCAGGGGCGTGAGTGGGCGATGGTTGATACCTTCGCTATGTCCGATCGTCTGTTTCGGGCGTCGGATAATGCGGCGTTTGCCTATGCCGAGCGCAGGGACACGCTTTTTTACGGAGTACCGGCGCACACATTCGCCATCACCGATGACGGTGATCACATACACCGGCCCCACGACGAGGCCGCATCCATCGATTACGAAAATATGGCATCCTTTCTCACCTATCTCGGCGGGTTCATAGAGGAGCTCTCCCGCGGCAGCGCACCGATCACCTGGACGGACGACCGGTTCCGTCCCTACCGCGGCAAGGGGGAATAACATGGTCACCAGACACCTCCTGCTCTGCGCAGGATTCGCCGCCCTGGTGGCATCATCGCAGGCACAGGCTCAGCCGGGGGACCCGCTGCTGATTCCGCGGCCCGCGCTGATCTCCATGGAGGAGGGAACCGTGTCCCTCGCGGGCAGGGTCTCTATCCGGATCGCATCGGACGCTGCCGAAGACCGGTTCGCGGCCGGGCAGCTGGCCGAAGAACTGAAGCGGGTGCCGGGATGCAGCCCCAGCATCGGCGGGCGCGGAGGAATACCGGTGCTGCTCTCCCGCGGAGGTGCCGACAGCCTGGGGGGTGAGGGGTACATCCTGTCCGTTACGCCCGGCGGGATCGAGGTGGAGGCGCCCGAGTCCGCAGGCATCTTCTACGGTGTGCAGACCCTGAAGCAGCTGATCCGGGCCAATCTGCGGGAGGGCGCCGGTCTCGCCTGCCTGCAGATCGTCGACACACCGGCCCTGCGCTACCGGGGCTGGCAGGACGACATCAGCCGCGGTCCCATCCCGACCCTGGACTACCTGAAGCGGGAGGTGCGGGAACTCTCTGAATACAAGCTGAACTGCATGACCCTCTACACCGAACACGTGTTCAAGCTGAAGAAGCATCCCGACATCGCACCTGACGACGGCATTACCGCTGAAGAAATAAAGGAACTGATCGACTATGCCCGGGACTACCATGTGGAGGTGATCGGCAACTTTCAGTCCTTCGGCCATTTCTACCATATCCTCAAACATCCCGGGTATGCGCATCTTGCCGAGACTCCGCACGTGCTTTCGCCGGCGTTCGAGGAGAGCTATGATTTTCTGGCGGATGTCTATGCCGAGATCGCCCCGTCCTACAGCAGCCCCCTCTTCAATATCAACTGCGACGAAACCTTCGGTCTCGGCAGCGGCCCGGCCCGGGCCATGATGGACAGCCTGGGCAGGGAGGGTGTCTACGCCTATCACATCAACCGCATCAACGACCTTCTCAAACCCTACGGCAAGCGGATGATGATGTGGGGCGATATCGCGAGAGACTATCCAAAGATTATCCCCAAACTGCCCCGGGACCTGATCGTTCTGCCCTGGGGGTATCACGCGGCGACAACTTTCGACGGCGATATCCTCCCCTTCACAACCATGGGATTCGAATTCATCGTCTGCCCGGGCGTGAGCTGCTGGCGCACCGTCTGGCCCGATTTCGCCACCGCGCTGATCAACATCTCCAATTTCGTGCGGGACGGGGTCCGGCACGGGGCCATGGGCATGCTCAACACCAGCTGGGACGACGACGGGGAAAACCTGTTCAATTACAACTGGTACCCCCTGATCTGGGGCGCTGAAATGGCCTGGCATCCCGTGATCCCGGAGCGGAATCAATCGATGGAAGATGCCCGCGGCCGGCGGCTCGCTGTATTCGACCGGGCCTTCGATCCCCTGTTTTTCGGGGTAAAAAGCGATGTATTCACGAGACTGATGAACCAGCTGAGCGGGCTGCGGAAGTATGCGGCTGCGGGCGGTCTGACGGACGGATCGTTCTGGCGGCCGCTGGTGGATGATGCGGGCTTGCCTGCGAAAAATACCGAGGCGTTCGCCGCGGAGGCAGCCGCCATCGCGGCCGAGCTGTCGGTCCTGGCCGACATAGCCGTAAGAAACGGCGCCGCGGTGCGGGCGGCCGCGTTCGCGGCGGCGCGAGCCTCGGTCATCGCCGAAAAACAGCTGCTGCGGGAAACCATGGGCGGAACCCTGGGCGCGGCTGATGAGCAGGTTTTGAGACGAAAGCTCAAGGATCTGGAGATGAAAGCGGCGGAGCTGAAAGAGGAGTACCGGCGGTTGTGGGCGCTGGAAAACCGGCCCTGGTGGCTGGACGAAAATCTGGCGAAGTACGACAAGATGATGGAGGACATTCGATCCTGTGAAGGGTATGTGTTCATCGAGCTTGACCGGGCCGACTTCGCCCATACACGGACGGTGACCCTGCGGCCGCTGTTTGCGGCAGATACCCTCTATGTTACCACAGACGGGACCGATCCCGGCCGGACATCGGCGTTCTACCGCGGTCCTTTTCAGCTGTATAACAGCGGTACGGTCAGGGTCCGGGCCTGCAGGGAGGGACGGCTGACCGCTGCAATCTCGAAGGATATATTCGTTTATGACGGTATGGTTCAAAGCATCAAGTACGCCCATGCCTGGGCGCCTCAGTACGCTGCCGCCGGAGCGGTGACGCTGGTGGACGGGGTGCGCGGGAATAACGATTTTCGTGCAGGGGGCTACCTGGGGTTTCCCCGTAACGACCTGGACGCGGTATTTGATCTGGGAACGGTGCGCGATCTGCACGAAATGAGCGCGGGCTTTCTGCAGGACAGCGGATCCTGGGTCCTTTTTCCCGAATGGGTGGCCTGTTATCTCTCGGATGACGGGGTGATTTTCGAAGAGGCGGGAAAGGTTCTCAACCGCATCGACCAGTCCCTGGAAGGGGGCATGAAACAGACCTTCACTCTCGACCTTTCCGGGAGGCGCGCCCGTTACGTCCGGGTTCAGGCGAAAAATACACGATTGCTGCCCGGTTGGCACAAGAGCGCCGGGGGGGAGGCGTGGGTGTTTGTGGATGAGGTAATGGTACGGTAAGCGTCGGTTTTCAGTTTTCCAACGAAGGACACGAAAGGCACGAAAAACAGAAAAAGAACTTGAGAGCAAAAAAGCGATGAGAGCGAAGGGTCCGAACACGGACTTGTCACAAGGGTTACCAGCTCTGAAGCTCTAATTCCCCTTTCGTGCTTTTCGCGTCTTTCGTTGGAGTTTTCAGAGCGGCCGTGTCTCAGGAGGCTCCCCGCAGTTTTTCCAGGAGGGCCGCATGGATACGGGGCGCGGCGGCGATGACGTTCCCTGACTCCAGGAATGAGTCTCCTCCCTGCATGTCGGTGACGATGCCACCGGCTTCCCGCACGATGACCGCGCCGGCGGCGATGTCCCAGGGCTTCAGGCGCATTTCCCAGAATCCATCGAAGATACCGCAGGCGGTGTAGGCCAGGTCAACGGCGGCCGCGCCCAAGCGCCGAATGCCGCCGGCCGATCTGATCAGCGCGGCGAGTCCCTCCGTGTATGCATCGATCGCCTCCGGGAATCGCCAGGGGAACCCGGTGGCGAGCAGGGCCCGATCCAGAGTCCCGGGATCAGCGATCCGGAGCTCGTTCCCGTTGAGCCGCGCCCCCTTTCCTTTTTCCGCGGTAAACAGTTCTTCCAGCACCGGATTGTAGATCACGCCGCCGGTCAGCTCATCACCTGCCATGATCCCGATCGAAACTGCGAACACAGGAATGCCCCGTACGTAATTGGCGGTGCCGTCCAGCGGGTCGATGATCCAGCGGACCAGCGCTTCGCTGTTCTCGCTGCCGGATTCTTCGGCGATAATGCCGTGATCGGGCCATGATGCTTTGATGATGCGGATGATCGTTTCCTCGGACAGGCGGTCCAGTTCGGTCACGTAGTCGCCTTTTCCCTTGAGATGTATCTGTCCGCCGGTCAGTCGTTTGTACCCGTCCCGCAGCAGCGTTCCCGCCTCTTTCGCGGCTTGTATCGCCGTTTCCAGCATGATATCCTCCATTGTTGGACTGGTATGTAGCAAAAATCCCCCTTATTTGCAAGTCCTTCCTTTTCTTCCGGCGCAAAAAAACCGGGGAAAATAACGCAAGGAAATTGACGCGTGTGTGTTTAATCTATTGTACAACAGATAACAACGGGGACAGTGTAACCATTAAAGGAGTATCATTATGCGGATTACCTCATGGCTGCTGATTGCAGCGCTGCTGCTGAGTGTCGCTGCCGTATTCGCGCAGGACACGAAAGTCGATTTTTCCGGTACCTGGATCATGAATGCCGACAAGAGCGATATGGGCGGCGGACCCGGCGGTGACAGAGGCGGACGCGGCGGCCGCGGATTCGGCGGCGGCGGTCCCATGGTCGTCGAGATGAAGGACAACACGATGACCGTGACCACAACCCGGACCGGCAGAGACGGGGAAGAGATGACCACCGTCATGACCTATACACTGGACGGTAAAGAGTGTGAGAACGAAAGCGGCAGGGGCTCCAGCGTATCCACTGCTGTCTGGTCCAAGGACGGCAAGTCGATCACGATCAATACCGAGACTCACATGTCATTCGGCGACCGGGAAATGACCATGAATTCAGAAGAAGTCTGGTCCATGGACGGCGCGGCGCTGAAGATCAAGAGCGTGCGCTCCACGCCCAGAGGCGACATGGAGAGCACGAGAGTGTATGACAAGGAGAAAGCCGAATAACGCTTTCCATCAGTCAGAAGCTGAAATCAAGCGGCGCTTCCGGAGATATCCGGGGGCGCCGTTTTCTTATCCCAGCCTCCCCCCTTCTATCAGCAACGAACAAAACGAACAAAACGAACAGTTGGACAGGGGACGGGAGACAGAAAAGAAATAGAACGAGAAGAGCGATAAGAACGACAAGTAGGATGGGCCGGCGGCCCATCTGGAGAGCGAAGGGAACGAAAAGAGCGACAGGAGCGAAGAGATGGTACATGAGTTCATGGGTTAAATAAACAATAATCAATATCCAATATCCAATGTCCAATGTCCAAGTGCACCGGCCCTGCCACACCTGATCTTGTGACAAGTCTTTCTGTATGATCCGGGTAAACAATCCGCTTTCCGGCAGACCGTGATGATGGACTTGTCACAAGGTAAGCCCCGCCTCAAGCTCTTTCTTTTTCGTTTCTTTCGTGATTTTCGTTGGAAACTCGGGGCGGGGCCGCAGGGGCCGGACTCGATGAGCGACTGCGATACCGATACCGATGACCGACCTGCCCTCCATTATCCGCTAAATCCTCTGCAATATAAATTATCCTTGCATTCTTTTTTTTTTTATTATATTGGCCTGAGAAGGGTGTTTATCAACCAATCTTAATCAATCCCACCTCTTTGTTCGGGAGAAGGGTGCAGGATGCATTCACA
>JAFGRY010000023.1 GCA_016934955.1 bacterium
ACGGTCGTCGATTATGTCGGAGAAGGGAACGACACGCTGACTATCAACGGCAGGCCGAAACATATCATCGGCTATCTGCAGGATTTTCTCTTCACACCGGACCGGGCGCGCTCGCCGGTCCGGGTACTTTCCGGCGGCGAGCGGAACCGGCTGCTTCTGGCGAAGCTTTTTACAAAGCCTGCCAATATCCTGGTGCTGGATGAACCGACAAACGACCTGGACGCCGAGACCCTGGAGCTCCTGGAGGAGCTGCTCTTCGATTACAGAGGCACGGTTCTCCTCGTCAGTCACGAACGCGCGTTCCTCAATAACGTAGTCACCTCCACCCTTGTCTTTGAGAAGGGGGGGAAGGTACAGGAATATGCCGGAGGCTATGACGACTGGCTCCTGCAGCGGCCGGCAGAGACAGCGCAGGCGGAAGCGCCTGAAAAGAAGATAAAAAAGAAGCCGAAGCCCGCGGGGCCGAGAAAATTGTCCTTCAAGGAAGCGCGCGAACTGGAGAGCCTGCCGCAGGAGATCGAGGTTATGGAGGCCGAGCAGCAGGCAATTTATAATTCCATGGCGGACCCCGCGTTCTACCGGCAGAAAAGCGCGCTCATCGGTAAAACCACGGCACGGGCTGAAGAGCTGGAACGATCTCTGACCCTGGCATATGAGCGGTGGGCGGAACTGGAGGCTGTCAGCCCGGAGGGCAGATAATTCTGGTTTGAAACTTTTGAACGGTTTGTATCGTTATGAAAATTGGCAAAGTGAGAATCATCCGGCACGTGCCATACACACGGACGGAAGTTCCGCCGCGCTCTGACGGGCAACCGTCAGGCGCCACCCGGACCGGATCCGGGAGACAGGGAGGATCTTCATTTGCTGCATATCTTTGTAGATGCCGACGCATGCCCGGTCAAAGAGGAGGTATACCGCGTCGCAGGCCGATATCGCCTCGATGTCACGCTGGTGGCCAACTCCCGGATGCGGGTTCCGAATGAGCGATGGATCGCACTCGAAGTCGTAGAGAACGGATTCGACGCGGCCGATGACTGGATTGTCGAACACGTGCGGCCTGACGATATCGTGGTCACCGCCGACATCCCCCTTGCGAGCCGCTGCCTGAAGAAGGGCGCGCATGTGATCGGCACGACCGGGAAGCCGTTCACGGAAGACAGCATCGGTCAGGCCGTCGCGACCCGGGACCTCTTGTCAGGGCTTCGTGAGACAGGAGAGATCACGGGCGGGCCGCCGCCGCTGCAGAAGCGCGACCGGTCGCGCTTCCTTCAGCAGCTCGATGACATGATTCAATCGATCCGCCGCAGGCAACCGTTAGAACCGCCCGTATCGCCTTCTCAGCCCCCCATCGCCTCGCGCTCAACCTCCGGGACAAAACGTCGCGCGAAAAAATATTGACACTGCCCGGTAGTTCACTGTTTTGATTCCATAAAAACCCGGACGGCACGAACACGCCATTGGGGTGCTTATTGGCATACTCCCGGTCACCGGTGGTGAAATCGTGGCCGCAAGCGTGGCGGCCATCACTGGTTTCAGACGAACTCCAGTAACAGTTGCCGACGAGCCCGCCACCGTGACGACAAGCGGGACCATGGAGAGGGCGGAATGGTTATTCCCGCCATGACCGTCACCTCATATTCGTATACTGGAGCTGTTCGATAATCTCGAAAATATGATTTTTCTGTTCCTGCGGCACCCGTCCCAGGGAATCACGAAGAGGCACCACCCAGGTTTTCTGCATAGCCACACGGCTGTCCTGGTAGGGGCGTAATTGGGTAAAGGGGTGTCCCAGGGTCGACAGCGACGTGTGAATATAGTAGGTCACCCCCTCCTTCTGCCCGCGGTCCGTCGCCTCCCGGGTCATGAGTCCCGAAAAAACGTGGCCCGTGATGTCAAATATGCGGCTTTCCAAGAAGGCTCTGCCCTGGACGGTTCCGAAAATAAAGGCGCCGACCTCATGAGACGGCAGCGACGAGGAAAACCGGACGGGAACAGTCATTATCACCCCGAGATTCCCCGTATCACTCAACAATGTGCGATCACTGCTCACAAGCATGCCGTTTAACTCTATGTGAATATAGTTCTGGTTAAAATCAAGATAATTATAGTACTTGATACCGTTACGATCCATGTAGTCAAAAATTTCCCGAATCTTTTCCTGCCGAACTTCCGCTGCCCCACGGCTGATCTGCTGGTAGTTGTTAAACTCATCCTCCTTCGTCAGGCGCGGCTCGGCCTGGGCGGCAGCCGGTCCTTCAGTCCGGGTAGCGACAGCCCCGCCGCCGGCGCGGGCATCCGATTTCACTCTCTCTTCTTCCCCTTTACCCTTGAAGACCCGGACGCAACGGACCCGATAATTGGGATATTTATTGCAATAGAACTGCTTTCCGTTGGTGAAATTATGATTCCAGGCATGGCGGCCGTTGGTGGTTTCCGTTGAGCTCCAGTACTCGCCGAGACGAAGGCCGCCTATTTTTTGTTTAAACAGGTGCGTGTATATCAGGTTCAGTTCATCCAGTGACGGGAGAAACCAGTCATCCTTCCCCCCGCCGCGATAGTCGGCGCACATTCGCGCGGCGGTATCCGGGTCATCACATGTCTCCAGTACAGCCTTTGTATTCTTCATGCCCTTGCCGATGGCGGTGTAGCGGGCGCCCGGTATTGCCGTCCCGTGACAGCCCCATTTTGCCAGGCCCGCGTGACGCCAGCTGTCCGGTGTCTGGTCTTCGGGCGCGGCTTCCATATATCTCCAGCCGTCGGAATTGTTCCCCTTGTCGTAGATTATCCATCCGCCGGCGGGCCCCCTGTCGCCGACAGAGTAGGGACCTTCGCTTTTGATGAACATCTCCTGAGGAACCCGTGGTGTCTCGGGCGCTGAGGTGCAGGACAGGAAAACCAGTGCGGACGCAAGAATGAACACTGACAGGAGCATTCTTGTTCGTATTGCCTTTTTCATGGAGCCTCCCGGTAGACGTTGCCGTGATGAATATCTTGGCAATTCATATTGTAATCAATTCACTTTGTCAAATGTTGAGACGCGCCCTCGGTATGTTCCCGATCCCGCAGCAGCCGCGCCACGTCCTCGTGATTATTGCGGAGGGCCAGCGAGAGGGCGGTCTCGCCCTGATCGCCTCCGAAGAGGATCTCCGCGTCACTGTCGGCCCCGGCGGCCAGCAGCAGGCGGGCCGTCTCCAGGCTGCCCCGTGCTGCCGCTATGATCAGGGCGGTGACACCGTCGTCGTTTGAGGCGTCAATCTCGGAACCGTTATCGAGAAGAAGCCGGACCACCGCCGGGTGCCCTCCCGCTTCATGGAGGGACCCTGCCGCCGCCAGGATGAGGGGCGTGTTCCCCATGTCGTCCCGGGCCTCGACCGCCGCGCCGGCGGCGAGCAGCAGTTCCGCTGTTTCCCGATGCCCCCGTATGGCCGCCGCCATGAGGGCGGTTTCACCCAGGTCGCTGGCCTCGTTGACCCCGGCCCCCTGCTCCAGCAGCCACCGCACCACCGGGGCGTGACCGCCCCGGGCCGCCGCCAGGAGAACCGTGTCATCCCCGTATGCCTTTCCGTGAATATCAGCCCCGGCCGCAACCAGACGTCGCACGATCTCCCCGTGGCCGCCAGAGGCGGCCATCATCAGGGCGGTGCGCTCCCCGCTGTCTTTGGCACGCACATCGGCACCGGCGGCCAGCAGCACGTCCACCACGCCGGCGTGGCCCTTGTCGGCGGCCCACATGAGAGAGGTGAAAGCCATGCGGGTCAACTGTCCATTCTGCTCGCGGGCGTTCACGTCGGCTCCCCGTTTCAGCAGGTTTTCAACCCGCGCCACGTCCCCCCCTTTCGCTGCCGCGATCAGGCGCTGATCCTGGTCCGCGAGAGGCCGGCAGGCGGCCGCCAGCAGAAAGATCAGCATGATCGGCAGGATGTATTTTTTCATTAGTAACCCATTGAAGTCTCATCGTTATCGAGTGAAAAACCCGAGCGCACGGTCCCGCTCCGGCGTCGGATAGCAGGAGAGAAGACAGGTCATCAGTGTCACTCTTACTTGATGGTTCGCATCGGTCGCCAGGCGGGATCACCCTCCACGTCGGGCGGCGTTATCGGTACGGCCGGTCGAAATTCCTCAGCATTTCGCTCAAAAAATCCTGCGGGCAGCGCCGCGTAGAACACCGTCCGTGCTGTCGGTCCCGGCGGTTCGGGAACGGCGTACACACCACGCTCCTCACCGTGAATCAGGGTGAAACGATAGCCGCCGTGGAAACCCGGTGCGACAGGGGGATCATTGAACCAGTCGGCGGGCAGTTCCTGCGTCAGTTCAAAGAAGCGAGGAGAACCCGATATGTCGGCCATGTTCCACACCTGCCGGCATAGTCCTTCCGGGGTGAGAGCTTCCCCGCTGTGGAGGTTCCGCGAATCGACCTCTGCCAGGGCGGCGCGCAACACCCGGACTACCCGCATCGCCTCGCGCTCGGCATCGGTGCGCTCAGGTCCGGATGCCGTGGGACAGCCGACAAGAAAGATCAAGGGGAGGGTCAGCACGGAAATCAGGACTGCCCGTGTAACATTCCGCATTGCACTCTTCAAGCACACTTGTTCAAAATTTGTCGCCTTTCGTCCAGGCAGGAACCATTTCTTTCCCTGACGCACGGCCGGTTCGATCAGCCGCCCACCAGGCCGGGAAAGGGCTGGAATACGATTG
>JAFGRY010000002.1 GCA_016934955.1 bacterium
AACTCCTGAAGAAAAGCTTAAAGAGTACTTTCATCCCCTAAAACTGTAAACAACGCGGGATTTTCTAACACTTTATCCTTTATCCTTAACCATTTACCCTTTGTCATTCATAATTCATAATCCATAATTCATAATTGTCCAAATGCTTCATCTCACATCATACCGCAGAAACGCCACGAAGGCGCCTGCAAACAGAAGCACGTTAAACAGACAGAGCAGCAGCAGGTCCAGACTGCTGTCGCGAATGACGCTGTCCAGTGATCTGCCGGCCTGCTGAAACTGCGGCGCGGGATTGTTCTCGGGGAACGTACTGAAGTCCGAGGTGCTGCCGGTCAGCTTCACGATGAACACCTGGCTGTAGACGGTGCGCTTCAGGTGCTCGTAAAAACGGTACGCATCCTCCTTGAGGCCCGATTCAACGTTCAATCCCGTACCGGCCAGGGAGCTCACCGCGTACATATAGCAGCTGACCGGGGAGACTCTCGAAATATTCATGGCGATATCGGACTGCCGCTGTTTCTCGTTGTCGTATTCACGTTCAAGATCAGCGACGCTGGTCCGGACCCGTTCTTCGTACCGCTTCTGAATTGCGACCCGCTCGGCCATGAAACGGGCTGTCTGATCGTCCCAGCTGCTGGTGTCGGGGCTGGTCATGGGGCGGGTATTCTCTCCGCCGATGCTCTTCCAGAGCGCTGAATATTCCGCCCTCTCTTCTTCTTCGAGATCATGCAGCAGAGCGTTTTTTTCCATGGAAAACACCATCTCGGTTTTAACCGGATACATCGCTTCCGCCACCATGGTACTGATCCGCGGGTAGGCCAGTGCGCTCATCACCCAGAGAAGCAGCAGGATGACAATTGCCGTGGAGCTGCGGTGCGTCAGGGCTGATACCAGCAGCCCCAGATTGAAGAACACCGCGATCAGGAGCATCGACGCCAGCAGGATAAGCAGAAAATAGACGAGACTGTCGCCGCTGAAGATGAAGGCGCTTCCGGAAAACACCAGAATCAGAATACCGGTCAGCAGGGAGAGGAGAAAGGGGATGAAAAGAACGACATAGTTGCCGATCAGTTTGGCGATCAGGACCACGTGCCGCGGCACGACATTGGAGAGCATCAATTTAAGGGTGCCGCTCTCCTTTTCACCTGATATGCTGTTGAATGAAAAAAGGATCGCCAGCAGCGAGATCACCACACTCACAATGAAGAGCAGATCGATCTTCCCCAGCAGCAGCGACTGGGGATTATCCATGCCCCGGTCATTGGAAAAACTGATCCCTTCCCGGGGTTCGAAGTGAATCGTTGTCGGGAAAAAATATTCCAGCCCGATGGAGATGACACTGAGAGCGGCCGGTCTGCGAAACGCCTGGCTTCCGGAGGAAAGATGCCGCTCCCGGGGGTGCTCCCGCTCATAGAGCCCGGCCGCCTGCTCATAACTGCTCAGCCGCTTCTGATAGTCTTTATAATTCGTATACATTCCCAGCGGCACCAGAACAAGGCAAAGCAGCAGGGCAACGGTAAATCGCAAGCTGAGAAAACTGTCATGAATTTCCTTGATCAGCAGTGTCCGAAACATCTCCCTTCTCCCGCGATTTTGATTATTTCAGCCGCAGATTGCCTGCAGCTTCATTTTTTTCAGAATGGTCTCGATCGGTGACTGTGCCCTGCAGACGGCAAATGAGCCGTTCCTCTGTCTGAACCTGCAGAACATCTCGGCAAGAAAAACCGCTCCGGGCGTATTGATCAGCTCCACGCTGCCGATATCGAGCACCAGGTGGTGCACGCCGTCTTCAACCAGCAGCCCGATCGCTTCCGACAGCCGCCGAGATTCCATCTCTCCCAGAAGCCTGCCGGAAAAATGGAGCGTGTAAATTCTCTCTTCTTTTGCCGTTCCCATTCTCTCACTCGCTTTCCCTGGCTGTGTGCGTTCCAGGAACACGGCCGGTCAGCACCCTGTCGCCTCCTGACCGGCCTCAGTCACCTCCCGGCTACCGCCGGGACAGTTTGATGCCGAAGACGACGATACCGACCACCAGACCGATGAGCATCAGAATGAGGATGAGACTGCCCAGCAGCGGCGTCTTCGCGGAGATCTGGATCCGCACCGTCTTGTCCTCGGTCTGCACCGCTCTGTTGTCGGCCATGGCCTCGGTCTTTATTTTTACCTCCTGGGCGCCGACACCCACGTCCTGCGGCGGCATGAAACGCAGGGTTACCTGCTGTTCCGCTTCGACGTCAAGGCTGGGGATAAGGGTCGGCTCCACTTCCGCTTTCCAGGTGGGAGGCACATCCGCCTCTATCTTGATATTATCCAGCCTCCTGGTTCCCGTGTTCTTGACGGTGGCGGTCATGGTGACCTGTTCGCCGGTCTTGATCTCATGATAGAGCGTGGGCGCGCTCACTTCGATTCTGCCCACGCCCCTGGGAATCAGTTCCAGCTTGACTTTGCCCGCATTGATCTTTTCAAGATCCTCGTGGCTGATCCTGTTGTCGCTCTTCAGTTCGTTCAGCGCAGCCGCTTCTTTCTGGGGCAGCACCAGCGAATAAAAGTCGATGGGCCTGTCGATCACCACTTTGTCATCGGTTCTGTCGGGCAGATAGACGATCAGGGAGAGGCTCTTGGAGGTCACTCCCTGGGGAAAGATCACCTGGGAAAGACGGGCATTGGTCGACGGATCGATGAACTCGTACGTGACCTGGCGGGGCAGATTCACCACTTCCAGCTTGTACACGTCATCGCCGCTGGAAAAGCGCTCCAGGTTGAGGTCGTATGTCGCCCGCGCTCCCAGATTCGTTTCCTGGGAAAACTGCTGGGATACGATATCGATGATATTGGCGCTGGCATCCTGCTGCAGATAGACATTGCGTGTATCCGAGCGATCGCCGTAGTTAAGGAGTATCTGGAGACTTTCCACATCCCTGAGCAGGGTGAAGTTCACTTCAGCGGTCCCCCCCAGTTCGATTGACGGCACATGCGCCTCGTAGGGATCGCCGATGATCGTCTTGTCGTCGAGATTGAGCAGGGACACGAAAATATTGTAGACCTTTTCCGGCCGCATGTCCGTGGTAAAGACATCCTGATTCTGGCGGAAAAATTCCAAGTACTCCTCATTGCCGCTTGCCGTGCTCCGCAGCACGACCCGTACCTTGCGGCGCTTCTGGCGGGTCTGGTACTTCACGGCCCGCTCGATCACGATATAGGACTGTTCTGAAATGACCCGCAGGATCAGCTTCTGATATTCCACCTGGGTCGAGAGCATGGTGTTGCGTGAGCGTTCAAAGTCATTTTTCGAGAGTGCGTCCTTGCTGAACAGCTTTTCATCGTTCTCATACTGCTGTTTCGCCGTCTCATAATTGGCCCTGGCCTTCTTCAGATCCAGCAGCAGTGTTGCCTGATCGGTCCCGGACCGCTGCCCGAACAACTGACCGGCAGTCACTAATACCAGCACCGCACCCAGTGCCAATCCCGCTCGTTTTCCGTGTGTGAACATGTGATACCCCTTTTATTATCGTAATTGAATAATCGTCTGCAGGTTAATCGGAAAAATAATTTTCCCTGAGATAACTGCGGTCGTTCTTGAAATCCCAGAGCGTCGTCCGTTTCAGCTCGGCAACGGTCATCTGATAGGTGATGAAAGCGTTGAGATAGTCAAGCTGTGACTGGGCCAGCCGTTCCTGCTCCCGGGAGAGCTCCTGGCTCGAGATATCCCCGTTCTCGAACCGGACCCTGCTGATCTCATAGCTTCGCTCCGACACCCGCTGATTCTGTTCGAGAATCCTCAGCCTGTTTTTCGCTTCATCGATACTGCGCACCACATCACGCACCTCTTTGATAATGGTGACTTCGAGATTCTCAAGGTCGAGTTCGCTGCGGCGCAGATTCGCCCGTTCCTGCTGTACCCGGGAGGATCCCCGGCCCCAGTCGAAGATGGGATATGAGAGTGTCAATGTGACGCCTCTGTTCGGCGGACGATCGACGAAATTATCGAAAGACGATTGAAACAGCTCCTGGGTGGTTCCGGTGCCGATGGTGCTCACTCCCGTGATATCGTAATAGGCGGAAATCGCGCCGCTCAGTTCCCGCACCCGTTTCGCCCGGTCAAGCCTGATCTGCTGCAGCTTGATATTCAGCTCGGATTCGTTGATTTCAAGCCGGTGGGCCAGGGCCTCGGCAACCGCCTTGTCCCGGTCCACGGCGAATGTATCGTACTGCAGGTCGGTCAGAATCTGGAACTCCTCGTCGAGATCGAGGCCGATCAGCTGTTTAAAATCGTCCTCGTTTCGCTGCAGCGTTCCGACCGCCTCGGAGAGATTCCCCCTGTTGGTGGCGGCATCCACTTCACTGATCAGCACATCGCCCAGGGGAATGCGCCCCGTTTCCGCTTTCAGACGGGCGATTCTCAGTGCTTCTTCGGAATTTTTCAGCCGTTCCTCGGCGATCTCGACGTTCCGGGTCAGCCGGTAAAGGTTGTAGTAGGCCACGGTCACATTGTAAATGATGTTCATCTGCTGCCGGGTGAACACGCTGGTGGTTCGCTCGAGCTCATATTTTGCTTCATTGAGATTCTCTCTGAGCGTGTTGCGGGTAAAAATCGGCTGGGTGAAACTGAGGCTCAGGCTGGAATAGGCCTGGTCCGTTTTAAGCTGCGCGTAATTCTGCTGCGGCAGCGTTGTCGTCTGGTTGTCCCGGTACATCAGGGAACGCAGGGCGAAGTTGCCGCCCGTGGGAAGTATATAGGTGAATTTCAGGTCGCCGCCCAGCTGCATCGATCCGAACGAATTGTACACCGGCAGGCCGTCTGCACGCTGCACAGGGATCACGCTTTCGTTCCATCCGGGAGTGAACAGACTCAGATCCATGCGCGGCTTGAACATCGCCTTGTAATAATTGAAATAGAACTGCATGGCATTCTTCTCTTCCAGGTAGGATTTCACCGTGTAGCTCTGATTCAGGGCGATATCAACCGCTTCCTCGAAGGAGAGCACCCGCCGTTCCTGGGCGAGGGACCGCGGCATCACCGAGATAACAAGAAGCAGCACCGCAAGTGGATAATAGCGACATTTCATCAACTGACCTCCCGCGCATATCGTTATGTACATTCAGGGAAGGAGAAAGCAAGGGCCGTGCCAGCCCGGACACGAACAGCGGCAGCATCATGCAAGCAGCTTGTTAATATGTATCTTACCGGTAGTGCAGCGCAGAGAAACGGTGGAAACGCACCGAGGACAATGAGTAACGGCTTACTCACATCGTGTAACAGTGCTTACTCATCAGGAATGCGGCGGGCCGCTGAAACCGCTTGCGGAAACGGGGATTGTTTCCTAGATTGGGGGCATGAAAAGAAAAGGGTGCAGTATCTTGTTCGTCAACAGCAGCAATCAGGTGCTGCTCTTCCTGCGGGACAACAAGCCGGATATCCCCTATCCCGATATGTGGGATGTGCCGGGAGGACACGTCGAACCGGGGGAGACGCCTGAAGCCTGTATCATACGGGAAATGAAAGAGGAGATGGATCTGAACCTGGAAGGATTCTCGCTCCTGTCGAAATTGGAATTCAGCGACCGTATCGAATACACCTACTGGAAAGAGGAAGATCTCGACATCGACGCCATCGACCTCACGGAAGGACAGCGGCTGAAATGGTTCAGCAGGGAAGAGGCCGCCCGCACGCCCCTTGCCTATGGATTCAACACCATCGTGGAATCATTTTTCAGCAGCCGCTCCCGGTGAGGCGGCGTTTTCCTCGCTTTTGCGCATCACGTAAAAAACGTACCCGTAAAAATGGGAATACCGCCTGTACAGCTCTATCTCCTTCTTCTCCTGCTCTATCAGACGCAGCAGGCCTCTGTCGTTTTTATGCTGATGGACCAGCCGTTCCAGCCGTTTTTCCAGGGGATTGAAGTAATCCTGCCACCAGGCGGCCCGCGGAAGGATGAAATGCCCCACCGGGCGGTAGCCGCGGGCTTCGATCAGTTTCAGGTTTGACTCCGTATCCCGCATTTCGGGATACCCCTCATCCCAGAATTTTCGTACTTCGGCGGGAGGATTCGGTTTGAGCCAGGTCGCCTCCGATACGGCGATATGGCCCCCCGCGCTGAGGAACGGCCGCCAGCGGACCAGCCCCTGCTCAAATCCCATAATGTATATGGCCCCTTCCGACCAGATGAGATCGAAACTGCCCTGAGCGAAATCCATCGACGTCATATCACCCCGCACGATTCTGATGCGGCCCTCGAGCCCCTTCCCGCGCACCTTCTCGGCGAGGACATCGAGATAGGACTGATGATAGTCCAGGGCCGTGATGGTTCCGTCCGTCAGGTCCGCGAGATCGAGAGTCTGCATACCCGGCCCGCAGCCCACATCGAGGATACGGGGCTTCGGGGGCAGATCCCTGATCAGGGACAGCGCCCGGCCTGTCGATTCTCTGTTGCCCGGGCCCTCACGGGGCAGCTCGCTGTGTATCATCAGGAACAGACTCATGTAATCCATTGATTTTCCTCCCGCTGTATGGGGTATGCCCCGGACCGTGATCGCGCCGGATCTTACAGTGACCCTTATTCGAACACATCGAGGTCGGCGCTGGGCCAGCTGCCGCGGCTGCGACCCGGACCGGAAGCGTCAGCAGCACAATAAGTACATATATCCGTTTCAGGATACTCCGATCGCTGCACCTGTTGTCCGTCATCATCCCCTCCACGGCCCATGTTCCGCCGGTTCTATTCGGAGACTGCCGGATAGAGATGGTTCGGTTTGATGTACAGGCGTGAATGGCGTATGTCGAAAATCAGATTGAAATATCTGAGTGCTCCGTTGCCGATGACGGCGTCGGCACCATCAGAAAGCGTTCGCACACGAGGGTAAAGTACTGATGATTCCTGCAAATGTCAAGCGTCAAGTGTGTCACCGGACCGGCCGGAGCCGCGGGAAATTGATGCCTGAAAAGGCGGGAAACACCCTCACCGCCGCCTCTTCCGCCCTGGTGCGGACGCCGGATTCGTCAACAAAATACGCTTGATTTTTACAATAATTCTTTTTATTCTAGGCCTATGACTGAAAAAAATACAATGAATGATCTTGTATCGGTTGCGGTCGATCGAGTCACTCTCGACACGGCGAGCAACAGATTTGTCGTGATATTGAAGGACGATATATTCAACCGCTGGCTGCCGATTGTGGTCGGCCCGGCCGAGGCCCAGGCAATCGCCATCCAGATGGAGAAAGTCGTTCCGCCCCGCCCCATGACCCACGACCTTTTCAGCAACGTGCTTACCAAAATAAAGGCTGATATCAGCCGCGTCGTCATAAACGACCTCAAAGACAGTACCTACTATGCCACGATCGATGTCATTCAGCACGGTTCACTGCTGCACATTGACGCCAGGCCCAGCGACGGCATCGCCCTTGCGCTGAGAATGGGCTCACCCATTCTTGTGGCGGAAGCGGTCATGGCACGAGCGGCCATTGGCGAGGAAATCGCCGTCACCGGTGAGAGTACGGACAAGGAAGAAGAGATCAGCGCGCTGAACGATAAAATGCAGCAGGCCGTCAGCGAGGAACGGTATGAAGACGCCGCCAGACTGAGAGATCTGATCAACAATCTACGACAGCAGCAGAGCTGATCCGGCCGGCATCATCGTGTATCCCGCAGCTGTTTCCTTTCACCAATCCATGCCTGACAGTATCTCACGGAGTATTCAATGTCCCGAAAACAATCTGAAATGCCCATCGGTCTTGCCGTCATCCCGGTTCTTTTCCTGATCGCTTCCCTCACCTATGTTATCGGGGTATTGAAGCAGACGCCCCATATTCCCCTGATTCTTTCCGTTGCGGTGGCCGCGATAATCGCCGGCATCCGGGGAAAGACCTGGAAATCGATCCGCGAGGGTATGGTGCACGGCATCACCCTCGCCATGAACTCCATCCTTATCCTCATTATCGTCGGCACCATGATCGGCACCTGGATTCTCGGCGGCGTGGTGCCCACCATGATCTACTACGGCCTGAAAGTGCTGTCGCCCGGCATCTTCCTGGCCGCCACCATGGTGATCTGCTCCGTGATCGCCCTGGGAACCGGGTCATCCTGGTCCACTGCGGGCACCATCGGCGTTGCCCTCATCGGTGTGGGCAGCGGTCTCGGTATACCGACGCCCATGGTTGCCGGAGCGATCATCTCCGGCAGCTATTTCGGTGACAAGATGTCGCCGCTCTCGGACACGACCAATCTCGCCCCCGCTGTCGCGGGAACCGATCTTTTCTCCCACATAAGACACATGGTCTACACGACCACACCGGCGTACATAATCGCCCTTGCGCTCTACGCGCTGCTGGGGCTGAAATTCGCCAGGGGGGAGATGAATGTCGAGAACATTCAGATCATTCTGCAGACGATCAGCGCCAACTTCATGGTCCACCCGGTGCTGCTGCTGCCGCCGCTGCTGGTCATCGTCATGGTGGTGAAGCAGGTCCCCCCCCTGCCGGCCCTGCTGGGAGGCACGGCCATCGGCGGCATTCTGGCGGTTATCTTCCAGCACAGTTCTCTCCTCGATGTGATTGTTTCCGCGCATAACGGGTATGTGTCGAACACCGGGGTCGTCATGGTCGACGACCTGCTCACCCGGGGAGGCCTCATGAGCATGATGGAGACCGTGGCCCTGATCATCTGCGCCCTCTCTTTCGGCGGGATCATGGAGCGCTCCGGCGCCCTCTCCGCCATTGCCGCGGCGCTGATCAAACGGGTCAGGCGTACCGGCTCGCTGGTGGCGACGACGATTTTCAGCTGCATCGGCATGAACACCATCGCCTCCGACCAGTATATGGCCATTGTCATCCCGGGACGAATGTACAAGGCCGCCTTCGACGCAAAAGGGCTGCACCCGAAAAATCTCAGCCGCTGTCTCGAGGATTCAGGCACTCTCTCCTCACCGCTCATTCCCTGGAACAGCTGCGGCGCCTTTATGGGCAAAACACTGGGTGTCGACCCGCTGCACTACCTGCCCTATGCGTTTCTCAACCTCCTGACACCGATGGTCTCGATCCTCTTCGGGTATACGGGCATCACCATGCACAAGCTGGACCCGGAGCAAGAAGCATAATCCGATTATAGAAGCAGGACAATAATTCAGGAGGAATGTCAGGTTTCAGGATGAGAGACCTGCCCGCATTGAAAACCGCACTGCCGGTCGCCGCCGGTATTGTCGCGGCGCGCTGCCTGTCGCCGCCCGTGCTGCCGCTCTTCACCGTCATGCTGCCGCTCACCGCGGCGGCATGCCTGCTCACCGCCAGATGCTCCCGCCGCCGGACCGGAGACATCGCCGTAACGGTGCTCCTCGTGGCGCTGGGGGCGCTGCGCTACGCGCAGCAGGGTGTCGTCCCCCCGAACGATATCAGGCGCCTTGCCGGCTCCCGGGTCACCCTGGGCTGCCGTCTGCTCGACGCCAGGCAGCGACGCGGCGGCGGCTGGATGCTCACCGCGGAAGCGGACACGGCGTACAGCGGGCGGGGTCCTGAAAAAGTGCGCGGCAGGCTGATCGTCTACACCGCCTCACCGGCCGCGGCCGCACTCGTGTATGGAGACGACATCGTGGTGCGGGGGCGCCTGGCGGCACCGGACGGGGAACGAAACCCCGGCGGATTCGATTACCGGGCCTTCCTGGCCGCGCGCGGTATTCATTCACTGCTCTACGCGGACAGGCACAACGGCCTCAGCAGCCGCGGACGCGCCGGCGGAAACGGAATCAACAGCTTCCTGATCCAGCCGGCCCGAAACGGCATGAAACACGCCTTTCTCGCCTGCAGCGGTCCTGAAAGCCTCGAGTTTCTCACCGCGCTTCTGCTCGGGGACAAGAGCTCCCTCGATCCGGAACTGAAAGAGAGGTTCGCCCGCGCGGGCGTGGTGCACGTGCTGGCGGTCAGCGGCCTGCACGCGGGCTTCGTGCTGCTCATCATCAGCAGCATCTGCTCCCTGCTGCGGTTGGGGCGGCACGTCGGCACGATCAGCACCCTCATCGGTCTCTATCTCTACGTGCAGCTCACCGGCTGCGGGGCGCCGGTGGTCAGGGCATCGCTCATGGCGGGGTTCTACCTGACCGGCAGACTCCTCGAGCGGGACACCAATCCTTTCAATCTCATCGGCGCGGCGGCCCTCACCCTCATGCTGATCAATCCCCTGCAGCTCTTCGACCCGGGGTTTCAGCTCAGCTTCGCGGCGGTCATCTCCATACTCTATATCTATCCCCGTCTCAGGGAGGCGCCGCTGATCGGACGGCTCTGCCGCGTTAAACGGCCGTTCTTTATATCTCCGCTGATCCAGGCCGTGCTCGTCTCGCTCGCGGCCCAGCTCGGCACCCTGCCCCTCACCGCCGGCTATTTTCAGCGCATCTCCCTCATCGCCCTGCTTGTCAATCTCGCTGCCGTTCCCCTGGCCGGCCTGATCACGGCCCTGGGGTTCACCACCTGGTTCGCCTGGGGCATCGACTCCGGGATGGCGTCGGTCTACGGCGGCCTCAACCGGGAGCTGATCGCGCTTCTCACGAAGCTGGTGTCGGCCGCCGGCTCCCTCTCCTTTGCCTCGGTCCCGGTTCCCGCCCCCGGCCTGCCGCTTTCAATCGTCTATCTGGCAGCCCTCGTCCTGCTGCTCAACCTCAGGCGGAGGCGGACGGTCACGGCGATGCTCATCACCATCGGGCTCATGCTCAACCTGCACATCTGGCCCCGGGCCCTTGCCGCCTCCGAACGCACGCTCCGCTGGATCCAGTTCGACGTGGGCCAGGGAGACGCCGCCCTGCTGCGGCTGCCCCGGGGAAGGACCATCCTCATCGACGGCGGCGACCGCACGCCCGCCCGGGATTACGGCGAGGCAGTGATCCTCCCCTTCCTGCAGCGGGAAGGGATCCGCCGGCTCGACCTGGTCATCGCCACCCATCCCCACAACGACCACATCGGCGGCCTGCTCAGCGTGGTGGAGAATGTGCGGGTGGACCTGATGGCGATGTCGCCTTCGGGGCTGCGGACGGACCTCTATCGCGGCCTATTGGGCATTGCAAAGGAAAAGGGCATACCGCTCATGAGGGTGAGCGGCCGTGACACCCTGCGCTGGGACGGGGTAATGCTTGTTATGGCGCAACAGTACCGGAGCGGAAAGGGGGATGATCCGATCGAGGACCCGAACAACATGAGCATCGTCACCCGGGTGCGGTTCGGCCGCACGAACCTGATGTTCATGGGGGACGCGGAGACCGGGGCGGAGTTCGCCCTGCTGCAGCACGGGTTCCCCCTGGCCTGCGACGCGATCAAGGCCGGGCACCACGGCAGCCGCACCTCCAGTTCCCCGCCGTTTCTCGCCCGGGCGGCGCCGGGCCTTGCGGTAGTGTCTGTCGGTCAGGGAAACCGCTACCGCCACCCTTCGGCCGAGGTGATGGAGCGGTACACGCGGATGCACGCCGATGTCTACAGGACGGATGAACAGGGCGCAGCCGTGATCGTCAGTGACGGGAGGACATGTGAGGTGAAGGAGTGGCGGTGAGGGGCAATGATTGTTTAATGCCCGGGACTGCTCCGATACCAATTGCGGGGATTGTTTAAAATATATCGGGAGACTCTGACATATGCATCTTCATCCCGGATAATACGATCATAATACCGCCGCTGCCAGGCGAATGCGGAATCGATGCGCCGTGCCTGCATCGAAACCGCCGACTTGAATCCCCGGATGATCGCCCCCAGGTTTTTCCGTTGCGGACCGAAAACGTTCCCGGTGTTCCCGTTCCCGGTGTTGTACCGGTTTTCCCCGATGGTAATGATGCCGTGGACATGGTCGGGCATCACCACGTATGCGCCCAACGTGATATGCATGTCGGGCCGGATGTGCGGGATCGCCGCCCATTCCGACGCCGCGATGCGCCCGATGGGTGATAATTTCACCACATACAAATGTTGTATGCCGTTACCCCGTAGAGGCGCAATGCATTGCGCCATTTCATTATCGTTTAACGACGTGGTCCGCACCACATCCCCGAAAACCCGCATGCGGTGTTTCGTGCATATCGTAATGAAATAGGAACCGGCATTGCCGTAATCCCAATGCCGGAATCGTGTCGTATCAACGCGGTATCTGTTGCGGAATGTACTGTTCATGCCGTCCTGGCCCTGAACTAATTGTCATCTCCACCGGTCATCCCGCCGGTCGAATGCTCTCATTCAAACTCCCCCGTCACCCCGAACGCCGCCCAGGCGCTGGGCTGGGGGTTGACCTGCTCCCGCACCCAGAGCTGAGCCAGGCGAAGCGCATCGGCGGTTCGCATGCCCTGCTGCAGATGACGGTAGAACCGCTTGATCAGAACCGCCGTGGCCAGATCGTCCACTTTCCAGAGGCTGGTGACCAGCGCCGGCGCACCGGCGTAAATGAATCCCCGGGTCAATCCCACGATATCGTCCCCGCCGGCGATGCGCCCCAGTCCCGATTCACAGGCGCTCAGAGTCACCAGCGAACAGTTGAGATCCAGTCCGAACAGTTCATGCGCCTCCAGCCGGCCGTTATTGCCGCCCGCCGGGGCGAGCAGCAGGGCGGAGAAAAGCGGCGCCTCCGGGTTGAATTCAGCGTGACAGGCGAAATGCACGATGTCGAAGTCCGGCAGCCGGGCGGTGACCGCCTGTTCCGTGGCTCCGGCGCCGGCCAGCACCGTCACCTGCGGATAGGTCCGCTGCAGCGTGCTCACCTCCCTGGCCGCAAAGGGCAGATCCAGTTCCGGACCGAGAGCGGGATTGCTCACCGCCAGAATACGGGGATTATCCGGTCGCGGCCGGGATGCGGCCCTGGACCGGCAGTATCCGAACACCGTAGAACTGGGCGCGAGTGAGAGAGAGTACTGTTCCAGCAGAACTCCGCCTTCACTGTTCTCCAGGGCGCCGAAGGGACAGTAGTGGAGAATCGCGTGGGGGACGATCACCAGATGGCGCACGCCCCTGAGTCTCGCCTCCACCGGGCGAATGAGCAGATCATAGAGCCGCTGCGCCTCCATATCGGCTGAAAGAAATGAGATGATCATATTCCGGAATCCCCGGACCGTTTCATCCAGGGACGCACCGGTGACCGTCACCTGTTCCGCGTACACACCGCCCAGCTTCACCACCCAGATAACGATCTGATCACCATGCACGAAATACTCGATGAGGGCCGTCGAATCGGACAGCTGCGCTTCGATTGCCGCGACCGTAATCGGTTCCACCATGATCAGGTCCGCCGATTCCGGGTGCTGCGCCTGAAACGCGGTGACCTCTTCCGTATACCTGTTTTCCAGACGACCCAGTTCCTCACGCACCCGGGCAATCTCCCCGGTCAGCGCCGGGGTACGCGCGCCGGGGCGGGACTCCAGCGATCCGAGCCGGTAGCGGTAATCGTCGATTGAATCCCGCAATGCCGAAGTGATCGCCATGCCCGCGCCCGCGGATCCGCCGGCCGCCGCGGACCGGACCGCGAGCATGTCGATGAAACTGCGGGATTTCGCCCGCTCGGCGAAGGCCAGGGCGTCCGCCGGCCGTCCCAGCGCGAGAAAATAGGAGATGACATCCGCGTACAGGTCCGCCTTGTCTTCCAGGAATCCCTGTTTGAACGCCTCGGCGCTCAGCGACTGCCGCATGGTCTCCACCACACCCGCCGCCCGCTGGTAATCCCGGATCGCGTCGGTAACGGCGGAGAGTTCGCGGCTGGTCTTCGCTTTTCTCCAAAGCAGCCGCCACTCCAGGTCGGGCATGGTGTAATCGCCGAGATAGACCAGCCCGCTGTCGAGCACGGCCGCGGCCTCGCGGTAGCGGCCCGCGTCATGCAGACAAATTCCCAGCCCGTAGCAGGACTGTACGATGTTCCTGGTGTCCCGCAGCTCCCTCGAGAGGGAGAGGCTCTTTCGCAGCAGGGGGATCCCCTGGGAAGGCAGGTTCATGCGCGCCTTGAGAATACCGAGGTTGCGGTACCCGTAGGCAAGCCCCGCCCGGGAATCGATGGCGGTGTCGATGGCCACTGCGTGGCTGAAATAGGCTTCCGCTTCCTCGAGACGCGATTCCCGCAGGGAGAGAATGCCGAGATTCTTGAGAATCGCGGACTGGTCCTCCCTGCTGCCGGTGGATTCCGCCAGATCGTAGGCGTGATTCAGCTGTTCCCGGGCCCGGCCGGTCTCCCCCAGCCCCATACTGATCAGTCCCTGGGTCGCGTATCCCATGCTGAGGAGTTTTTCATTGTTGTTCTCTTTGAACACCGCCAGCGCTTCGTTCTGATAGATCATTGCCTGTCTGAAATCGCCTTTTTTCCAGGAGACGTTCGCCAGGTACTGCACACCCTGGGCAGCCTGCAGCGGCCGGTCGAGAATCATGAAGAGATCTCTGCCCCGTATCTGGTGCGCAATCGCCTCGTCATACCGCGACATCTTTTCCGACGCCAGTCCCAGCATCTGATACCCGGACGCGATCTCAAAGCGCAGATCGTCGCCCCCCCCGCCTTCCAGCAGCGAAATCCCGGTCCTCAGGTCCTCCCGGGCCTGCCAGGCATCTTCCGCCTCCAGATGGATCCGCCCCTTGCGCAGCAGCGCCCGGCCCAGCTCAACCGTGTCACCCAGCTCGGTGTAGAGACTGCAGGCTCTCGCGGCCCATATCTCGGCCTCGGCCCACTTGCGGTCAAGCATCAGGATCATAGCCATCTCACGGCTGGAGGCAGCCTCTTCACCGGGGTTTCCCCGCTCTTCAGCGAGCCGGTTGTAGCGGCTTTGTGTTTCAGCCGCGTCGCCGAGCCTGCCCTCACGACGGTAAAAGGCGATGAGATTTCTCAGGCTCGTCTGCATCTCTTCCGTGTTGCCGGACTGCTGCGCTCTGAGCTGGATGCGCTGCTGGTAGGCCGCGGCCCTGGTCCAGAGTGATCCCCGCACCGCCCCCGCCAGAGATATGTCGAGAATTCTTCCCACCAGCACACTGTCCTTGAGAATAGCGGCCATTCCGGCGGCCTGATCGTACATGCTCAAGGCCCGCCTGAACTCCCCCTGCTGTTCATAAGCCTGCCCCTCGCGTACCCGGGCGACCAGATTCTCCCGGGCGAAAGCGATGCGCTCCTCACTGTCAAGCCCTTCAAATCCGATCAGCTGGTACCGTGCCCACTGCCTTTCCGGGAATGCCGCCCGCAGGGCCGCCTGCGCTTCCGCCAGCGCTCCGGCGGCGCTCATGGTTTTCAGGGCGCTGTAGAAGGTCCGGCTCCAGAGCGCTTCCGCATCCCTGTCAGCGGGGCCGCTTCTCTCTATAACCGCGGGAACGCCGGCGTAAAGGAGACTGTAGAAAAAGGCGAGGGATCCGCTATGCGACCGGCCCTGGGACGACGGAAGAATGACCAGGCCGGCCTTGAGTTCGGTGTCAAAAAGGTCGAAGGCACGAATGTAGCCGTCTTCATGCCCGTCGGGATAGAGAACGATAGCGGAGTTGAACGGGTCGTTCTCATAGAGCAGCGACCACCGTTCCAGGTGAATGATATCAGCATCGGGCATCCTCTCTCTCACCGCCGATTCAGCGGCGGCTTCCCGGGATGTCAGACGGATCACGGTGCCCGCCGTTTCCCCCAGGGCCGCGCTCAACGGTTCATCGGAGGGCGCACCCGCGAAAAGCGCCGTCTGCCGGCCCACTTTCCGCTGCGCCCTGGCCAGCGGATAGAGTGTCAGCGCCGGCGCGTAGACGAGATCGACCCGGTCGGCCAGCAGAAATCCGTCCCTGCCGAGGGCGGCAAAGGGAACGTCCCAGAGCTCACGATCGGGGACGATCAGCAGCGTGCCGTAATTGTCGATGCGGCTCTCCACCGGTTCCAGCAGCAGGTCGGTGAGCTGCCGCAGCGCGGACTCGTCCTCGCTGTCGCGCAGGCGGGCGATGATGGCCGACATCTCATCCCGCCCGGCATCGACAACGGTCATCATGGTCGTATCCCGGTCCACGGTCCAGATGAGGGTGCAATCCCCGTTCATGGCATAGACCAGGGCGCCCATTCCCTTTTTCAGCGAGAGCGCCGCCCCCCGGACATCGGGCGGCTCAATACCGCTGAGCCAGGCGAGCACCGGATCATCCACGCGAATGCCGGCGACGACGTCCTCGTATTCCTGCCTCAGGGAACGCTGTTCCCGCCGCAGCGCGGCAAGCGCCGAGAGGGATGCTCCCGAGGCTTCCTCCGCGGCAACGGCGTTATCGAGATCCCAGAGGCGGGATTTTATAAATCTGAGATTGCTCCAGAGAATCTTGTGCCGCTCTCGTTTCAGCACCGGCGGGCGCCGCATCAGCATGTCTGCGGCCTGTTTTTGCCTGCCCCGTTCCGCGGCGGCCAGGGCCTCGGTGGTTTTCCCCCGGCGCGCCATTTCAAGGGCCGCGTCGATATAGAGGGTGCGGCGGTCGCTCCTGTCCGAACGGATCTCTTCACTGCGGTCGCTCCTGACCGGACTTGCCTCCAGCTGATCCATGGCCCTCGTGTAGAGCTGCAGCACCGAATCCCGCGCCGCGATCCCTTCCCCGCGGTTCCGGCCCGCCGTCAATGCCGCCCTCAGATAGGTGACCCGCCAGATGAGATCCCGCCGTTCTTCCGCTTCCAGGGCCGTCAGGCTCTTTTCCGCCCGGAGAAGCGCCTCCTGCAGACTGCCGCCGAGACGGCTTACCTCCGCTGCGTTCTTGAGAATCTCGCCGCGGCTGACCGCCCGGTCGCCGGCCGCCAGGGCGGCCTGAAAGCAGGAATCGGCGCTGGCAAGCAGCGAAAACGTCTGTACGGCCCCGGCCAGCTGTTCGGGGCCGCTGACATCAGCGCCGGTGCGATTCGCGGCGATCCCGGTGTAGAGTGTTCCCAGGGAGGCGAGCAGAGCCGCTCTGTCTTCCTCGGACGGCGTATACTCTTTGTATGTCCTGTCCAGCTCCCTGCTGATCAGGCGCAGGGAGGCCCGGGCAAGCGAGTCCGCCCCCGTACTCTCGAGCATCGCCATGGCCGAACTGCCCTGGTTCAGCAGGTTCGCGTACAGGCCCCGCATGTCCCGGCTCTTGCGGCACTGTTTCCGGGACCGTTCAAAGAAGTCCCAGGCATCTGCATACCGCGTCCACTGAAAGTGCAGCCGCCCGAGGCGGTGCAGGGAAATGCGGACGGCGAGTCTGTCTTCCTGCCGCTGAAAGAGGTCCAGGCGCCGCTCTTCATAGGTGACGGCCTCGGCGAACTGTTTCATCGATTCATAACTGCGGCTGATCAGCCCGTAGAGCAGGGCCGCGTCATCGGCCCTGGTGAATCCTTCCGAGGAGGAACCGCCCAGCTCATCCATGGTCCAGACGGGAATGGAGAGGCCCAGTATTTCTATTCTCAGCTTGCTCCCGGCCACCGGTTCGACCGAGAATCCTTCGGCCTCGAGAATCGAGGCGGCCCTGAGAGCGTAGGCAAGGGTCAGATCGGCTTCACCCAGCAGATGGTAGTTGAAGGCGATATTGCGATATCCCCGCTCCGCGTCTTCCAGCCGTCCGGCGGCCTCGTCTTTCACCGCCAGATCCTCATAGATCATCACCGCCTGTTCATAATCGCCGCTGATCTGATAGAGAAACGCCGTCTGCCGCCGGGTGCGCCGGGCATCGCCGTACCTCCCCATGGCGCGGTAGACCGAGGAGGCCGTCTCCAGAAAGACGACAGCCTGTTCCGTATTCTCGCCGGTGACACCGCAGCGTCCCGCTCGTTCGTAGAACGTCGCTTTCTCGGGAAGAGAGGCGAAGGCGGTATCCAGCTGCAGCCGGTAGGTATAATATCTGAAAGCGTTCCGGTACCCGAATTCACCCAGATTGAAATAGTTGTTTGCCAGGTTCTGGGCCAGGTAGGTCTCCATCTCCCGGTCGCGCGTTTCATCGTTCAATTCCAGGGCGGTGGTCAGCACGTCGATGGCTTTTTCAGTGTACCCCGTCTCCCCTTCCTCATCCCTGCCGGGAAGAATGCTCGCCACCATTCTCAGCGGCGCGATCAGCACCCTGCCGATCTTCTCCAGCGTGCCCGGGGTTTCCATCTCTTTGCGAAGCGCGAGATTCTCCAGCAGCTCATAGTTATAACCGAGCGTGCGGTAGGGATAGATGAGGCGGTAATCCTCTTCCAGGCTGCGCAGCAGCAGATCGTTGGAATGCTCCAGGGTTTCGGGACTGTTCTGCCCCCGGTAGGAGTAGGCGAGACCGAGGCTGTACAGGAGCACTTTGTCCGCAGGGGTGCCGCTCAGGTCGAGTTCGTACCGCTGAATCAGGTTGTCCAGGGTGCCGCTGCGCCAGGCCGCTTCCACCAGGCCCCGCCGGGCCTCGATATTGCCGGGTTTGAGAAGCGACGCCCGCTGGAACCGCACGCCCGCAAGGGCGTAATCGCCGTGGGCGGCCAGATCCCGGGCCGACCGCAGGTAGAGGCTGAAGAGCGTATCATTGGCCTGGGCGGCGTAGAGGCCGCCGTCGGTAAACCGGTAGCGCTCCGCTGTTTCCTCGAGGAGAATATAGGCTTTCAGATCTTCCTGCAGATGCGAAAGCGTAACCGCCTGGAGAATACTGCTGCGGGCGGCCGCCCATTCGAGACCCGGCGCCGATGGTTCAACGCGCTTCAGCTCTCGCAGGGCCCGGGACCACTCCCGCTCCTGCATGAGAATGTCGGCGGTGGCGAAATGAGCCTCCGCGGCGAGCGCGGGGACATCGCCCATGGCATCCACAATTGCCTGGAACCCGGCGATCCGTTCCGCGGGGCCGCCGCTGACCTGGCCAAGCAGGCGCCGGCCGGCCTGCTCCCGCCAGAGGGGTACCGCGGCGTAGTTGCGCAGGACAGAAAGCCAGCTCTCCCGCGCGGTTGCCTCCTGTCCCTGGGCGGCAAAGAGATCGCCCACCTTCAATCCAGCTCTGGCCGCCATATTCGACCCCTCACCTCCTTTTTGCGCGGCCCGGCTGTAGGCGGCCGCGGCTTCGGCGATGTCACCCCGCTCCAGGAGCAGATCCCCCAGCAGCAGCTCGGCCTCCGCGGCCAGATTGTCATCGCCCGCTTTGCCGACAATGTCCCGGCAGCGGCTGATCCGTTCATCCAGCGATCCCCGGGACAGGGCCGCGAGATCGAGTTCAGCGGCGGCGGCCAGGGAGCCGTCCCGGCCGTAAAGCCGGATCATGCGCCGCAGGTTCCGGTCGGCCGCGTCAATCCGGCCCAGGGTGGTGAGGATGGCGCTCACCTGCCGGGCGCTTCGTGCGCACCACTCCGATGCCTGCGGGAAATAGTCCTCGACCCGCCGGTATCCGAGGATCAGCTGCTCCAGCGCCGGTCCCGAGACTGCGGCCGGTTCAAACTGCTGGGCCAGCAGGTACTGGGCTGCCGCGTCCTCCCGGCGCGGGAACAGTCCGGTGAAAGGCAGGGACCAGATGTCGATGCCGCCGCCCCGGTTCGAAACAAACAGCACCGTATCGCCCGGTGTGACCGCCGGCGCGAAATCATCGGCGATGTCAGCGGTGATCTGCAGTTCATCCCGCCCCAGGACAAGCCGGTTCGGATCGATCGCCCGGGTCTCTCCGATCACCTTGATCCAGAGCGACCGGTTGTCGGCCGGCGTCACCCTGCCGTCATTGTCGGTGTCCTCCCCGGTTCTGCAGAACATGATCCTGCTGCCCGCGTAGGACCAGACGGGATCGGAATCGATGGCGGCGCCCCAGGTGAGGGGGACGGCCCGGTACCCCGTCTCGGTTTCGCTGCTGTCGATGCTGATAAGCATGATATCGCTCTGCCGGTGATAGCGGGAGGATGAAAAGGCGAGCCAGGCGCCCGAAGGCGAGAGAGCGGGATCCCTGCCGCCCAGGGCGGTGATCCGGCGCGGCTCACCGCCGGCCAGGTCCTGGTCCCAGATATTCAGCTCCCCGCCGTCTCTGCGTGATGTGTACACGATCCTGGCGCCGCCGCCGGCGAATACCGGCTGCATATCGGTGCCCAGATGGGGAGTGATCTGCCGCAGCGAGGACGCGTCGGGCAGTCCGCTCTCAGGGTCGATGGAGAGCATCCAGATGTCACCGTCGGCATCCCGCCGCTTTGACACGAAGGCGATCCGCCTGCTGTCAGGCGCCCAGGCAGGATCGAAATCATCGGCCGGATGCCGGGTGATCTGAATGTACCGCCCCCGCGGCAGCCGCGCCAGCCAGATGTCACGGTTCCCGGAACGATCGCTGACGATCGCCGCCCATTTCCCGTCCGGCGACACCGCCGGAGCGGTGTCGTTTCCCGGATGGGTGGTGATCTGGTCGATGCCCGGCACCTGCGCACGGGCCGCTGCCCCGGCGAGCAGGCACGCGGTCACGAGAATGTGTGTATAGCGTCGTATCATGGGGGTGTCCGTCCGTTACCACGGATCAGGAAGGTCGAACAGCCTGATCATTTTTTCCGGCTCCAGCTGCCGTCCGCCGCCTGTATCCATACTCCCTTTTCAGCATTACCCTGGTACATGCGCGCGAAAATGTTCGTCACCTCTTCCCGGGACGCTTCCTGAAGCGACGTTTTCAGTTCGATCACCCGGTTCATGATCACCGTGCGGTCCGTGTTCTCCTCGGCCACGATATCCCTGACCAGCTGCACCTGCAGGGAATCATCCGCCGGCAGGGCGGTCTCCCTGATCTCAAGCAGGCCGCTGATCGCCTCGCCCGCGAATTCCCTGCGCTTGAACTCGTCGATATCGTCCTTGTTGAATTTCTGCCGGCGAATGGCCTCGAGTACGTTTGATTTGTCTTCCGAGATCTCGCCCGCGTCCTCTTTTCGGGCCGCCCGTGATGACGCGACCATCCAGGTGTCCTCTTCGAGGCGCTCATAGGTGCCGAGCACCTCCCGTTCCAGCGCGGTCTTTTCCCCCGTAACCCGCACTTCCGGCGCCTGCACGCTGCAGGCAAGCAGCAGAAGCAGGCCTGTTCCGGGCAATAATGCACGTAATTGTCGTTTCATCTTCCTACCTCCCGCAATGGGATCATTGATTGCATGTCAGTTGCCTCATTCCGGCTGCTGCGCCGGTTTGAGAAAAAATTCCAGCGGCAGCCGCCCGAACTCCATGGTCTCCGGCAGCCGTATGGGCGAAAACCAGGGCTGCACCAGTGACAGAGAGGGATACACGTAGCCGTGCCTGGCCTCGAAAGAGAAGAGACTGGGTTTCCATCCGGTGTTCAGCAGCCGGCGCGTCAGCCGAATGGTGCGGTCCCTGCCTTGAGGATCCAGTCCCTCCAGCAGGGTGCTGGCGAAGCGGGGACCTATTTTGGTTATATTGAAAAACCCCTGCAGGTCGATCCCCGCCGCGGGATCAATGCCCTGTCCCGTGAACCGCATCACTGCGTTGAGTTCGGTCGCCTCACCGGCGGCCCGGGCGTCTTCCACAAACGAGGCCGCGTTGATACGGGCCGCCTGCGCTTCTATTTCATACAGGAGCGGCGCCGGCGGTTTCACGCCGAAATTCACCCGCAATTTTCCGCCCACGTTGCCGCTGAGGGTGTTCACATAGAAGCGGGGCACTTCACACCAGCCGTTGTCGATCTTGATATCAAGCTCGGCGCCGTGAAGTCTCTGGCCGGCGATCAGGGCCGATGTGATCGTGACAGTGCCGATCTCGGGCATGAGCTCCCGGTAAAGCGTCCGTCGCTGATCGTACTCCTCCCATTGGATGGGGCGGTAGGCCGCATCGGTGAGAATACCGCCCTCCCGCATGTCCATCACCGCCCTGAACGGCAGCCGGGTGTCGAGGCCCTTCAGGCTGATCAGCGTATCGAGGCCCAGATCACAGGCTGACGCGCCGATCTCCCCTGACAGCTCAAGTCTGCCGCCGAGGCTGTCAAGACTGACGCAGCCGAATTTCATGCTGATATCGCCGCTGCCCTGCAGGCCGCCGGGAAACCGGACCGGTGTCGGCGACTGGAAACGGATTCCCCCTTCGGCGGCAAGCTGTCCGGCGCCCCGGGCCGAATCGATGATCGCCCGGAATCCTCCCGAGATCTTCAGACCGGGCGCATCGAATGTCCCGCCCTCAACGGTGACGGCGCCTCCGGAAAGGGCGAACCCGGTTCCGATCCGCACCGTATCAAGAGGATCGTCCAGGTAGCCGGGCAGCGCGATATGGTGGAGGCCGAGACCCAGGGAGCCGTTCAGACTGTCGGCGGCGCCCTGCCAGGAGACCATCAGGGCGATCTCGTCCAGGGAGATGCCGGTATCGGCGTCCTTCAGCGAGACATTCCCGGTACTGAGCCGTCCGCGTGTCTCGAGGACCGCTCCACTCATCCGCAGGGAGCCTTCGGCGGTTTCTTCGCCGCTGATCGCCACGTACTGCATCCGGTCCCGCATGCCCGCGGGCAGCGCGGGGATGATCAGGCCGTTGTCGATGGTGAGGCGCCAGGAAGGGATGTCCACGGTCCCGGCGGCGCCGTCCAGCGAGCCCGCCGCCGCGAGCAGGGCGATGCGGTTGAGATCGGCGGTCAGCGTGTCGATGCGCCAGCGCTGGAACAGCGTGTCCAGGGCGGCGGCGGTGAGGGCGGCGGAAATTGTGAGGGGACCGGTATGCTCGGCCCGGTCGGCCAGCACGTAATCGATCCTCTCCGTCTGAACGGCGAGTTCGGCGCCGATACTGTCCAGGCCGGCCGCCTGCAGGTGCAGGGTTGCGTTGACCCTGCCGCTGACGGTCTCGGGAAGCGAGGGAATTGCGCCGAGGGCCAGGGAATCGGCCCGAAGACCGGCGGCAAGCCGCACATCGTGCAGCCGCGCACCGGGAACGGTCCACCGGACCGAGAGACCGAGCCGGCCCGAGAGCACCGAATCGAGCGACGCCTCGATACTGCCGCTCACCGGCAGCAGGGACGAATCGACGCGGACCCCGG
Source organism: bacterium (assembly GCA_016934955.1). GTDB lineage: Bacteria > Zhuqueibacterota > QNDG01 > QNDG01 > JAGLOF01 > JAFGRY01. The sequence goes on from JAFGRY010000002.1 coordinate 22,864, forward strand.
CCGTGAGCGCCAGGGGACCCGCGGTCAGCAGGGTCGAATCCGGCAGTATCAGGATCACCTTTTTCAGGCCGGCGCCGGCGTTCACCGTCACCGACCGCAGCATGCCGCCGGCGGCCGTGGCCGCGGCTGACACATGCAGCCGGATCCCTGACATGTGAGTGGCGGAATCGGGACTGAACGCGGGAAGATCAGCGGTGATCGCGGCGGACAGCGCCAGGCTGTCCACGGTTCCGGTGATGGTCCCGGGCAGCAGCTGCAGGGTGACGTCCGGCAGATCCCCCAGGGAGATGTCCGCGAGCGCGGGCGGCAGCAGCGGCAGCAGGCGCCCCGCCGCGGGACGCAGGGCGAGCGGCCGGCCGGAGAGAGAGAGATCGAGCCGCGCCGGCCCTTCAGTCAGGGCGCCCGTGCCCGTTACCTGGAGCAGTGCCGTGCCGCCGAGAAGCAGATCACACCGCTTGAGCACCGCGGTCCCCGCCGGCAGGCTGCCGCGGGCTGCGATCATCAGGCGGACAAGGGCCGTGTCCCTCTCTGTACCCAGCCCCGCGTCCAGGGCCGTCAGCCAATCGCCCTCGGCCTCTTTCTCGAGCCGCAGATCGAGCCGCAGCGCCCGCTTGTGCCGGCCGGTGCTGTCCGTGAGCGTGACGGTTCCCCGGTCGCTGAAGAGATGCATGCGGCCGTGGGAGGGTGATCCGGCGGCGAGGGTTCCCCTGGGCAGATACGCGTTCTCCACCTCGAGCCCGATGCCGGACACTCCCGCGGTGAGCAGGGGACCGCCTTCGGGCAGCACCAGGGAGAAAGCGAAATTCCGCAGGTCAAAGGACCAGAGTCCCAATGAAAACGGCAGGGGAGCGGCCTCTCCGGATGGCCGGACCCCGGTGCTGTCCCCCCGCTGTTTTACGGCCGCGCTGTCGGCCGGGAAGGGAAGATGCACAACCGGCCGGTCGATCTCGACGCGCCGCACGGCTATGGTCCGGGAGAAGAGGGGAAGAAACCGGTAATCGATCCTCGCCCCCCTCACCGCCGCCAGCGTGTCACCCGCGGGAGTGAGCATGGCGGCGTTTCGGACCCTGACGCTGCCGAAGGGGTTGACCGACACCTCGTCCAGGCGGACGGTCACTCCCGCGGCGGCGCTGAGCTGCGCCGAGAGCCAGGCTCCCGCCTTGCGGGACGGGAGCAGGGCGATGATCGAGAACAGCAGCAGGATCAGGACCGGCAGCCCGACAAGCATTCCGGCCAAGAGCCGCAGCCCTCTCCTCTTTCTGCCGGGATTTCTTTTTTGTTTTTCAGCACTCATGGGCATGTCTGTCGCCGGCGGGCACCTATTTCCCTTCGCCCGCTTTGTAGATCCGTACGGTGGGATAGGCGAAATCCACATCCTTCGCCGCCGAAATGCGCTTCACGATCTCCCGGGAGATGATGTCCTGGCCGGAACGCCGCTTTTTCGCCTCCGTCAGATACCGCAGGGTCAGCTGGACGCCGCTCTCTTCGGTCTTGATATAGACGTAGGGGGTAAACGTTCTATAATAGATGAGATACTCCCGGGCCATGTGGGCGATCTTCTTCTTGACCTGGTCCTGTATCGCTTTGCTCTGCGTTTCCCCGCATTCAAGCAGGATCTTCTCCGCGGCCTCCCAGTTGCTTTCATAGGTGACCAGGATCGAGATCTCGTGCCAGATGTATTCGAATCCCTTGGTGTAGTTGAAAAGGGGGTTCCTGAATATCTGGCCGTGGGGCATGTGGACGAGCCGGCCCGTGGACTGGTCCCCGTCCACCCAGTTGCCGATCTCCAGCAGCGAGGTCTGAAAAAGACGGATGTCGATCACATCCCCGCGCACGTTCCCCAGCTCGATGCGGTCCCCGGTCTTGTATGGCCGCCTGACGAGGATGTACATCCAGCCCGCCAGGTTGAGCAGCACCTCGTGCAGGGCCAGGGCGACACCGGCGCCCATGACGGAGATGATCGTGGTCCACTGGCTGCCGCTCACCGCCCAGATGGGGATGAGCAGCAGAATATAGATGACACCGCCCGCGTAGGTGGTGCGTTTGCGGTACTCGTGACGCAGCTCGAGGCTGATATGCATGGCGTTGATGATGCGGCGCACGAAAAAGAGAATCACGTAAATGATCGCGAGGATGAACAGGGATGCGTAGAGTTTTTTCATCATCGGATCCCGCAGGATCTCGAACCGGTCGGTAAAGGCCCACACCCGCAGCAGGATCAGGATGAAGAGCCCGAGAATACCCCAGGTGGCCCAGCGGATGTACTGCTGTTCCTTCTGGGACGCCAGGCGCTGCGCCTTGATGAGCAGGCGGCTGAAATAGATAAAAAGAGCGAAGAGAACGAATCCCAGCAGGGAGGTGAGCAGCTTGTTCATGAAATCCTGGTTGAAGTGGGAGTAGAGGTAGCTCCAGGCCCAGATGCGCAGCATCAGCACTGAGGCGATGAAGATAATGAACGATTTCACCAGCCGGCGCGTGAGGTTCACCCGCTCGTTCGCCAGGTCGAAGCGGGAAAAGATCTTGCGGATGACGATAAAACAGACCAGGGTCAGGGCCAGGGTGACGCCGCTGAGAATACCCCTGAGAATGACCGGATCATCGAGATGAAGCGTGCTGAAAATATCCTGCATACTGCCTCCGCGGCTACTCCTCCAGATAGAGGCTGCCGTTTATGGTGAGTTCCCTTCCCGCCGCCTTTGCCGTGAATTCCTCCCTGTCCAGCGCGAACAGGGGGCTGATTTCGAGGGGGACCGCCGCGTTCCCCGCCGCGTCCCGGGGCACGGGAACGCCGGCCGCCTCCAGCCAGCCGCCGTAGTAATTGCTCAGGTCCCGCCGGGCGGTGGCCGGAGAGTCCTCTCCCGCCGCGTTCTTCACCGGGCTGAATTCGTGCTCCCGGACGATCTCCATGATGACCGGGGACGATGTATCGGCCAGGGCGTCGAATACGAACGTTTCGAATTTGAAAGCGTTGGGTGTATCCGGATCGACCAGGTCGCCGCTGTCGGTCAGGTACGGGACCTTCTTGAATGCGGTGTGGTAGGGAAGCCTGAACCCGTCCTCTGCTTCCGCCCGGACAAACTTCGTATCGATGAGATGGATGGCGATGCTGCCGGATCCGTACTTCAGGGATCCGTCCGGCAGCCGGGCCTCCGCGTCTTCCGGTGAGAGATCGCTGTACTCGATGACGTTGAGCTTCCCGTCCCTGATGCCGAACACGCCGACCTTTTCCCCGGGATGGCTCTTCTGAACCATCTTGGAGGACATCCCGGCCCCGGCCTGGATATGGTAGCCGATGAACACGGGATCGACGATCCGAATGAGCACGTTGTCCACCTGAAAATAGGAGAGGATCTCGACACCCCGCGCCTCGAACCGGCCGATCGTGCCGCTCTCGTACAGGGCCAGCAGGGAGCCGCCGTGGCCGTTGGGATTCATGAAAATGTGGTCCCGGCCGTCGAGGATCAGCCTCCCTTCGCCGTCCAGGGCGGGGATCATGCGCTGGGAAAAGAAGATGACGCTGCCGGGATCGAGGCCGAACCAGCCGTGCTCCTGAAAAAATTCCCGGGTGGCGGCATCGTTCGTCTCGCTGGTCATGATCGCCCAGGGAATGGTGACGCCGTATCTGCGGGACGCGGCCAGGATCTTCTCCGCGTGCATCTGAAACAGGGTCTTGCCGCTCACCGGCCCGACGGGAAAACAGCCCTTGGGGCCGTCGAATCCCAGGCGCGTGCCCTGGCCCCCGGCCACCAAAAAGGCCGCGACCTTCCCGGCCCGGATCGCCTCTTCCCCGATCTCCCTGGCCCGCCGCTCCCGTTTCCTGCCCGCTTCGTCCCGGGGGATGGGGATGCAGGGCGCCGGATCGAGGGTGTGGACCGCCGTGTCCGCTTCCTCCGCGCCGGACAGCAGCCGCCGGTGCGCCGCCACCAGTTCGAAATCGATGGTCCCGATCTGCCGCATGAGCGCATCTTTCTCCTTTCCGCTCAGCGAGTCCCAGAACCTGAACAGATGTTCCTGGCCGTGATCGTGTACGGTCTGAATGAGTCTCTTCTCGTCCGGTGTTCTGCCGTGAATCATGGAATCAACCCCGTGTCTGTACATATGTACGTATACGGTAAGATTGCAAGATTTACGGAGATTATCAAGTGGTTTTCCAACAGAAAAGGAGACAGGAGGTCGGCCCCTCCCGCCCCCGCCCGGAATTGCCAACGAAGGAAACGAAAAAAACGAAAGAGAAAGAGAGTGAGGCTTTACCTTGTGACAAGTCCTTCGTCACTGTCTGCTGGAAAGAGGAGTGTTTATCCAGATCATACAGAAAGACTTGTCACAAGATCAGGTGTGGCAGGGCCGGTGCACGTGGAAATTGGTCATTGGATATTGGATATTGATTATTGTTCTTTTAACCCATGAACTCATGAACCCATCAACCCAGTAACCATCCTCTCGCTCTATCGCTCTTCTCACTCAATCTTTATTCCTATATCTCTTTTCGTTTTTTTCGTGAATTTCGTAGGCATTTTCTGGAGGGGCGGGGTTCTGTCTGCTGTCTCCTGCCTCCGGCCTCCGGTCTCCCCGGGGAAGGGAAGCAGGGCGGGGTTTTGTTTTTCCCCTTGCTTCTCACCTCAATTCTCGGTATAATTCAATTATATTATAAACGTTACCATCAGGAGCACCCCATGAAAAAACGTATCATCGCCCTTATCGTTCTACTTACCGCCGCCGCGGGGATCGCGGGCGCGGCCGACACCTCCACATTCAGGCACGGCGCGCCGCTGACCTTCAGCTTCACTGTGCCGGAACGCAGCCTCACCGGTCCGGTGAACGGCTGCATGCTGCTGCTCTATAAAAACCCCCTGTCTGAACCGGAAACGTACTCCATGAATCTGCAGGAGGACGGCACCTGGCAAACCGTCGTCACCGTCAGCGACACCGCGGTCAAAGCGCTCTTCTACAGCTTTGAACTGAACAGTGGCGGCAGGCGCCACGGCCCCTTCTTTCCCGGCGGCGATTACGGCGTCATGCTGGCCGTGAACGCGGACGGGAGCGTGGCCGAACAGGCGTGGGAACTGGTGGCCCTCAGTTATACCGCCGCAGCGAAACTGGAACGTGAGAATACTGAACTGGCCCTGGAGGCGGTGAACCGGGAACTCGCCGCCTACCCGCTTAACCTCAGCGCCCGGCAGCTTAAATACTCGATCATCACCCGGGAGGCCGGCAGCACGGACCGGGCGAAAAAGGAGATCATCAAGGATGTGGACCTGCTCCTCAGGGAGTACCCCGACGCCGAGGCCGTGCTGAATTTCGCGGTGGAAACCTACACCACCACCGGTGAAGAGGACAAAGCCGCGGACCTCACGCAAAAGATCATCGAGCGCTTTCCCCGCAGTGAAAAAGCGGCCGAGAGCCGTTTCAGCGAAATCATCGATATCGAAGACGCGGGCGACCGGGCCACGCAGCTCGAAACCTTCATCAGCGATTTTCAAGGGACCACCTACTACGAATACGGCCTGACCGCGCTGGCCAACGCCGTGATCGAGCTCGACGACCCCGCGGCCATGGCGGCCACCGGCGAGAAGCTCTTCAGCGCCGGAACCACTCCCGCCGCGGCCGGCGGGCTTGCGGGCATTGCCGGCGCCCTCACCGAGATCAGCGCCCACCAGGAACAGGCCGAGGCCTTTGCCTCCAAAGCGGTCGAGCTGATCGAAAGCGCCGCCGCGATGCCGCCGCCTCCTGAGATGGAGGAGCAGGAGTGGCAGACGCAGCTGGCCAAGACCGGGGCGCGCTACCGCGACATTCTCGGCTGGGTGCAGGTGCAGCGGGGCGACATGCTCACCGGCCTGCGGAACCTGGAAGCCGCATCGGAACAGATCTCCGAGCCCGGCGTTTACTACCATTTAGGCGCCGCCTATGAACGCATGGGCCGCAGCGAAGACGCGCTCACCGCCTACGCCCGGGCGGCGGTATTCGACGGCGAGATCGGCGAGCTTTCGTACAACGCCTTTCTCACCCTCTGGAAAAACGACGGCCGCAGCGACACCGGCGCCGAGCTCTTTCTCGACCAGCAGGGCGATTACATCGAGCAGCTGTTCAAGCGGCGGGTGCTCGCCGCCCGGGTGGATCGACCGGCCCCGAATTTTGAACTCGAAGACGTCACCAGCGGCGACCTGATCACTCTCGCCGACCAGCGGGGCGCTCCCATGGTGCTCTGCTTCTGGGCCGCCTGGAGCCGCTCCTCTCAATATATGCTGAAAACGATGGAGGAGATCGCCGATCTCTACGGCCGGGACGTGCTTTTCATGACCATCTCCACCGACTCTGATATGAACCGGCTGCGCAGCTATCTGCGCCGCTACCGGGTCTCCTTTCCGGTGCTGATAAACAGCGACACCGACGTCGCCTACGGCGTCAAGGGGGTTCCCATGCTCTACGTGCTCGACAAGAGCATGCGTATTCGTTTCGTGCACCGCGGCTATCGTCCGGACCTGACCGAGACGCTGACCGTCGAACTGGATGACCTGCTCAGAAACTGAGAGGAACGGGAAACAGATGCGAGTCCGACTGATCCTGCCCGGCCTGGTCACGGGCGCGCTGCTGCTCTCCAGGACCGCCCCGGCACAGCAGCCCCTGCCGGACCGCGTGCAGGTGACGCTCCCCTGCCCGGGAACGGTTACCGAAGTCCGGGTCCTGGACATCGACGGGAACGGCCTGGCCGATATCGCCGCCTCCCACACCGATACCGGGGACCTGCCCCGGCCGCGTCGCGGACTGATGGTGTTTCTGCAGGAGAGTGCGGGGAGCTTCGGCGAAGAGCTGCGGATCGATCCCGGCGGCGACTGCCTGCTCTGGGACGTGGCGGACAGTGACGCGGACGGCAGGGCCGAGCTGCTGCTGCTGAAAAGCGATGGCGTGTATCTCGCCCCATTGCACGGGAGCGGGTTCGAGTTCCCCCCTCACCGTATCGTTCAGGAAACGAGTTTCATCCCCGCCGCCGGCAAAACGCTGCCTCGCTATCCTCTCGCCCTGCCGCTTCCCGGAAACAGCGGATCCCTTATCGTCCTGCCCGCTTACGGCACCCTGAACCTCTATCGCGGAGACGGCTTGTACTACCGGGCGTGCCGCACGCTCTTCTGGCGGGCGCCGCTCTCCTTCGGCGACGCATCCGCGCTCTCCTGCACCGTGGAGCTGCCGCTGCTCACCTCAGGGCATTTCAACCGGGATGACGAGCCCGACCTCATGCTCGTCAGCGGCACCACCCTGAACGTCTTCCTCACGGCCGCCGTCCCGGCTGAAGACGCGGATGAACTCACCATCCCCGACAAACGCTACCTGCTGGACAGCCGCGCCATCTCACCCTCGGTGTTCGAAAACATCTCCCCGGAAGCGACCCGGATCGAAACCATCGATCTCGACGGTGACGGCTTCGAGGATGTGGTCATTTCAAAATCGCCGCGGGCGCGGTTCAGAACCGGCATCAGCCAGGTGCAGATCTTCCTGAACCGGAACGGCCGCATCGCGCCGCTTCCCGACCAGATTCTCACCACCGACCATTTCAGCGGCGATCACATCATCGCCGACCTCAACGGCGACGGGCGGCAGGATATCGCCCTGCTCGCCTACCCCCTGGGATTCGCCCAGGCGGCCCGCTTCCTCCTGACCAAACGGACCGCCAACCGCTATGAGCTCTTTTTCATGCGGCCGGACGGATCCTATCCCGCCCTGCCGGACGGAACGGTCCCGTTCACCCGCGCCGTGGATTTGAACGATCCCCTCGATGAAGCACCGCTGCGCTCGGTCACTCACGATTTCAGCGGCGACGGCATCCGCGATTTTCTCGTTGCCGCGGATCCGGACCGGTTCACCGTCTACCCCGGCACCGGAAGCGGACTCTTTACCAAAAAGGGACGGTTCCGCATCGACGCGCCTGCCGGCGGCGACATGCATGTCGCCGACCTCAACGGGGACGGTATCGCCGATCTTGTTCTCTGGGGCCGGGAGACCCCGGGGATCACCCTCTGCCTCAGCCGAAAGAGGATCCCGCAGTGAAAAAGGTGCTGTTCCCGCTGCTCCTTCCCGGACTGCTCGCCGCCCAGCAGTTCACCATCGCCGATCTGAACGTCTACGGTAACCGCCGCACCCGCGCGGAAGTCGTTTTCAGAGAACTCGAGATCGCGGCCGGCGATTCGGTCAGCAACCGTGACCTGCTGGCCGAACGCGGCTGGCTGCTGCGGCAGCGGCTCTTCAAGCGGGTGGAATTTCAGGTAAAAGCCGGCTCCGGCGACCATGAGAAAGAGGTGCTGATGGTTGTCCAGGAGTACGGCCGTTTCAGCGGCAGTCCCATTCTCGGCAACAACGACCTCTTCGGCTGGTACGCGGGCGGAACCGTTCATCTGCGCAATCTCCTGGGGTACAACACGCGGCTGAGCGCCACCGCTCAGGCGGGCGGCATCGACCTGCTGGGCCTCGAATGGTCGCATCCCTGGTTCGGCGGCCGGGCCCGTCTCTTCGCCTCCCTGGGGTTCACCGCTCTGGACCGGCCCTACCGCTACAGCGACTATGACCGGACCTTCGCATTCCGGAACAGGAGCGTCGCCCTCACCGCAGGCAGGGGATTCGGCCGCAGGATACAGGCCGGGCTGCGGCTGAAACGGGACGCGATTACGGTGTCGGAAACCGCGGTCACCTTCTCGGGAAGAGGAACGGACCATCTGAACACGGCGGGCCTGTTCCTCTTCCTGGACACCCGTGACTGGCCGCTCTATCCGCGGCAGGGTGTACGGACCGATATCAGCGCGTTCTGGACCGGGACGGACGAATCCTGGCTCTACCGGGGCCTGGACCTCGACTTCCGGGCCTATATGCCGGTTATCGCCGGCAATATCCTGGCGCTGCAGACCGTGCTTTCGCTCAGGGACGGAGATGTCCCCGTGTACAGCAGGCTGCACATCGGCGGCGGCAATACCGTACGCGGCTATCCCACCGGTCATTCGGCCGGAACGAACGCCTTTTACGCGGGCCTTGAATACCGCTTCCCCGTGGTCTATGAACGCACCCCCCTGGCCGGTCTGCATGCCGGCTGGGCGGGCGTCCTCTTTCTCGACACCGGCACCGCCTGGTTCCCGGAAACATCACCGCTCGATTCGGACTGGCTTCTCTCCGCCGGTCTGGGCGTTCACATCATCTGGGACAGCTTCGTGCTGCGGGCCGAATACGGCAACAGGGGATCGGGCCGGGGTTTCATCACCACCGGCACCAGCGTAAAATTCTGAAGGAGCGCACACACGCTATACGGCACCATTCCTGAAACCAAAAAGGAGTCAGCCATGAAACGCATCGGAAGCATCCTGTTCATTTCTGCTTTGCTGCAGCAGGCGGCAGCGGCCCTGGCCCAGACACCCGCCATCCTGCCCCTGCGGGACCGGGCGGAGGTTGAGAACCGCTGGCTGCAGGCGCGGCTGGAAGAGACCCTGCCGGAGATCATGCGCCGGGAACAGATCGATATGTGGCTGATCATCTGCCGGGAGTACAACGAAGACCCGGTCTTTCTCACCCTGACCCCGGCCCCCACCATGGCCTCACGCAGACTTACCATGCTGGTGATCTGCGACACCGGCGACAACCTGGAACGGCTGACCGTGAGCAAGTACGGCATGGGCCCGTGGTACGAGGGCGTCTGGGACAGCGGTACAGAGGATCAGTGGGACTGTCTCGCATCGGTGATTGAGAAAAGAAATCCCCGCCGCATCGGCATCAACGTCTCCGACACCTTCGCCTTCGCGGACGGTCTCTCCGCCTCGCTGCACGAAAAACTGAAAGCGGCGCTGGGTGCGAAGCTGTCCGGCCGTCTCGTCTCGGCGGAGAACCTCTGCATCGGCTGGCTCGAGACCCGCCACCCCGGGGAGCTGGAGACCTACCATCATATCGTCCGCATCGCCCACGGAATCATCGCGCAGGCATTCTCAAACGAGGTAATCACGCCCGGCGTCACCTCAACCGGGGATGTCTGCTGGTGGATCAGGCAGCGGATTCTCGATCTCGGCCTCGGGACCTGGTTTCAGCCCTCGGTTTCCATTCAGCGGCGCGACGGGGCCGGACTGCCCGGCGTTGACGAAGAGATCATTCAGCGGGGCGATCTGCTCCATTGTGACGTCGGCATCGTCTATCTGCGGCTCTGCACCGACACCCAGGAACACGCCTGGGTCTGTCTGCCCGGAGAGACCGATGCTCCTGAAGGGATGAAAGCCGCGCTTCGCCGGGGCAACCGGCTGCAGGACATTCTCACGGCCGAATTCGTCACCGGACGCAGCGGTAACGAGATCCTGCTGGCGGCGCTCCGGAACATGAAACGAGAAGGGCTGCAGGGATCGATCTACACCCATCCCCTGGGATTCCACGGACACGCGGCAGGGCCGACCATCGGCCTCTGGGACCGTCAGGAGGCCATTCCCGGGAAAGGAGACTATCCGCTCTTTCCCAACACCTGCTACGCCATCGAGCTGAACGTGAAGTGTCCGCTTCCAGAATGGGAAGGCCGGATCGTCCAGATCGGTCTCGAGCAGGACGCGGTTTTCACCGGCGGCGTCATCTATCTCGACGGCAGACAGACCGATCTGCACCTCATTTACTAGGCCGAGAAAATGCGTTGTCTTTGGCGAAATATTTCGTACCTTATTGGTTTATGGCATGAGAGCGGAAACGGCATGAACTGGAAACTGCACATCACATGGCTCATCATCACCCTGCTGCTTGGTCCCGGAACGCGGCTCCCGGCCCAGGTGTCGGTGGACTCGTCTCTGGCCGGACTGCCGGTGACCCATATTATCGTCCACGGCAATGACCGCACCCGGGACCGGGTCGTCCTGCGCGAACTGAAACAGCGGACAGGAGAGCCTCTGAACCTCGCCCTGGTGGAGGAGGATCAGAAACGCGTGCTCAACCTGCAGCTGTTCAACCGGGTGATCATTATCGGGGAGCCCTACGGAGAGGGCGTGCTGCTGCGCGTGGTGGTCACCGAGATGTGGTACATCTACCCGTTTCCCATTCTCTATATCAATGAAAAGGACTGGAGCAAGCTCTCCTACGGCGCCGGCGTCAGTCATCTGAACTTTCGGGGCAACAACGAGACCCTGTCCCTTGCCTTCTGGCTCGGATGGGATCCCGGCCTGCGCCTGGACTATATGAATCCCTGGTTCGGCGGCGATCTCAAACTGCACACCTATGTGAGCCTCTCGCTCAACAAGATACGCAGCAAACATTTCGACGGAACGGTGGACGAACGGCACTCCTCCGTTTCCTGGACCATCGGCAGGCGGTTCGGCTATCACACGCTTCTCAGCCTCGATCTGGGAGCACGCAGGGTTTCATTCTCACCGGCGGTGGAAGGCGGGACCCTTTCCGGGAACGGGACGGACGCCTATCCCTGGGCGGGCCTGCGGCTGCAGCTCGACCATCGTGATCTCTTTGAATATCCGCACAAGGGCTGGCTCGTCGCCCTGGGCGCGCAGAAGAACGGCCTGCCGGGGAAAACAGTGGATTACTGGCGGTTCGCAGCCGATCTCAGGGCGTATCTGCCCCTGCCGCGGAAGATGACGCTGGCCTTCAGAAACGCCGCCGCGGTCTCGAAGGGAACCGTTCCCATCTATGACATGCTCTACCTGGGATACAGCGAACGGATCCGGGGGCATTTCAGCGAGCGCATCGAAGGCGAGAACCGCTACCTGGCGTCGGCCGCCCTCAGATTCCCTCTGCTGCCGATCCGCTATCTCTCCCTGGCCGATTACCCCTACCTGCGGAATCTGAAATTCGGCATCAGCATGGGCATTTTTGCCGATGCCGGCCTTGTCTGGAAGCAGCAGTCAGATCCGGCGCTGCGGCACATGATCGCTGGCTACGGAGTCGGTCTGCATTTTCACCTTCCATATGTTAACGTGATCAGGCTTGAACTGGCCTTTGACGAAGAACGGAACCATGAGTACATACTGGATCTCTTTACGGCTTTTTAGGGACTGCCATGCACTGGGAAAGTTTTTATGTAAAACCTGAGGATGTTGAGGGTGATTCCCTGCGGTTCCCGCCGGATGAGGCCAGGCATATCGCGCGGGTGCTGAGGAAAAACAGCGGCGATCTGGTCATGGCCGTGGACGGCAAGGGCACGGTCTACGAAGCGGAACTGACAACGGTGTCGCCCTCCGGTGTCGCCGCCCGCGTTCTTCAGCGGCGACGGCGAACCGGAGAGCCCTCCGCCGAGATCATGCTCGCCCAGGCCCTGATCAAGGGGGACCGATTCGACTGGGTGGTGGAAAAGACGGTGGAACTGGGGATTCACGGGATCATTCCGGTCGTCAGCAGATACGTGCAGCCTGCGGCCCGCTCAGGCAAGACGAACCGCAGGCAGCGCATCGCGCTCGCGGCCATGAAGCAGTGCGGCAGGTGCATGCTGCCGACGGTGCATGAGCCCAGGGATTTCCGCCGGGCGGTGTCCATGGGCGCCGGCTGTGATCTGCGTCTCATCGCTCACGCGGGGCCGGACAGCCTCTCCGTGGCCGCGGCGGTCACCAGGGAGTACCGCGGCATGCCGCGGATTCTCATGCTGGTGGGCCCCGAAGGCGGTTTCAGCGAGGAAGAGCTCGCCGAGGCCCTGGAACAGGGGTTCACGCCCGTAACGCTCGGCCCCAGGAGACTGCGGGCGGAAACCGCGGCCGTCACCATGACCGTGCAGGTACTGACCGCCCTGGGTGAGCTGTCGTAACCGACGGTACCATACACTGACAGGAACCATATGAAACTGAAAAAACTGTTCGCGGCGTCAAAGGATTTTGTCGTCATCATCATCGGCGGATTCATCATGGCCGCCGGTATCGCGGTCTTCCTCGTGGACGCCAAAGTCGTCCCCGGGGGGGTCAGCGGCCTTTCCATGACCATGCACTATCTCTCCGACGGCAAAATTCCGGTCGGTCTCATGATGTGGGTATTCAATATCCCCCTCTACCTCTGGGGAGTGCGCGTGCTGGGCAAGCAGTTCGGCATCCGCACCCTGGTGGGATTCACGTCCAACTCGTTTTTTGTGGATCTGCTGCGCGGCTCGGTGCCGGGATTCCGCTTTATCCACCTGCATGACCACCCCTCGGTGGTGGCGCTGCAGCAGAGCGATTTCTTCATGCAGATCCTGGTGGGAAGCGTGCTCATGGGCATCGGCCTGGGGATCATTTTCAAAGCCAAGGGCAGCACGGCAGGTTCCGATGTGCTGGCGGCGGTCGCCAATAAAAAATGGGGGACGAAGCCGGGCGTCACCTTCATGGTCGTCGACTCGCTGGTGATTCTGCTGGCGGCCGTGGTGCTCAGCCTCAAGGGCACCCCCACCGGCAGACCGGTGCTGACCCTCACCCTCTATGCCTTCCTGCTGCTCTTCGTATCCAGCAGAATCGTGGATGTGATCCTGGACGGATTCGACTACGCGCGTTCCGCTTTCATTATGTCCACGAAGAACGATGAGATCGCGAAAGTGATTATGAACGACATGAGCCGGGGCGCCACCGCCTTTGAGGCCCGCGGTCTCTATAAAAACACGAAACGGGAGGTCCTCTACACGGTCCTGAGCAGAAAGGAGCTCTCATTGCTCATGGAAGAGGTGCGGGAGATCGATCCCGATGCCTTTATCATTGTCAATAACGTTCATGAAGTCCTGGGGGAAGGATTCAGACCCAGGGTATAACCACATAACTAACCTGAAGAAGTGAGACTATGAAACATAGAAAGAAATACGCCGATCCTGAAGAGAAACAGAAACACCTGGAAAAAACACAGGCTCAGGATCAGAAGAAATCGACTCAAAAAGAACTCCCGGAAATTACCCTGGACAAACTGCCGGAAAAAATACAGGCGTCAGCCAGGGCCGCCGGCTGGAAAAAACTGATGCCGGTACAGGCGCGGGCCATTCCCTACGCGAGAGCGAACATCGATCACATGGTCCAGTCCCGGACGGGCAGCGGTAAAACAGGAGCGTTTCTCATGCCTCTGGCTGAAAAACTGGACGCATCCCGCAATGAATGCCAGGCGCTGATCCTCGTACCCACCCGGGAGCTGGCCAAGCAGGTGAGCAGCGAAGCCGAGATGCTCTTCGGCAAATCGGGAATCAGGAACATCGCTGTATACGGAGGCGTGGGGTACAACACCCAGTTAAAGGCCTTTGAAGAGGGCGCCCATGTGGTCGTGGGTACGCCGGGAAGACTGCTGGACCATCTGATGCGCGGCGCCCTCAGTCTCAAGGGCCTGAAAGTGCTCATCTTCGATGAGGCGGACCGCCTCCTCTCCATGGGATTCTATCCCGACATGAAGAAAGTACAATCATTTCTGCCCGAAAAGCGCCTCAATATCAATATGTTTTCCGCGACCTTTCCGCCCCGGGTGATCAGCCTCGCGGAACAGTTCATGACGACTCCTTCCGTGCTCAGCCTCAGTGAGGACCATGTCCATGTCACGGAGATCGAGCATGAATACTGTATTATCAGGGGTATGGGCAAGGACCGGACCCTGGTGCGGCTGATCGAGGTGGAGAATCCCGATTCCGCGATTATATTCTGCAATACGAGGGCCCAGGTCGACTATGTGAGCGAGCTGCTGAAAAACTTCGGCTACAACGCAGCCGGATTGAGTTCCGATCTTTCTCAGAACGCCCGCGAGCAGATCATCCGCCAGATAAAAGACGGCAAACTGCGGCTGGTGGTCGCCACCGATGTCGCATCCCGGGGGCTCGACATTCCCAATCTTTCCCACGTGTTTCTCTATGAGGTCCCCGAAGATCCCGAGGATTACATCCACCGCGCGGGACGTACCGGAAGGGCCGGAGCCAGCGGCACCGCGATCTCACTCGTGGGCCTGATCGAACAGCTTTCCCTGAAACGCATCGCCAAGCGCTACGGCATCGACATGCTGAAGCGCGAAGCGCCGTCGGATGATGATGTTCAGAAAGTGGTGTCCGAGCGGCTGACGATCATGCTCGAGGCCCGTTACCGCGGCATGGACGGGATGCAGAAGGAGCGCATGCGCCGCTTTCTGCCCCTGGCTGAAGTGCTGGCCAAAGGGGATGAGCACCATCTCACGGCCATTCTCCTGGACGAGATGTACCACAACGCCCTGCACGCGGCCCCGGAAATGCCGGAACTCAGCGAACGCAAGCCGGAGGACAGGAACAGGCAGCACTCCTCTCGCGGCCGGCGCCCGCGCAGCAGAGGAGGGTCGTCCGACAAACGGCGGAGCGATTCCGGAAGCAGGGATAAGGGTAAACGGTAAAAGGATAACGTCCCTGCGGCCCCGCCCCGAGTTTCCAACGAAAAGCACGAAAGAAACGAAAAAGAAAGAGCTTGAGAGCCTGACCTTGTGACAAGTCTCGACTTGTCACAAGACCGGGCAGGGTATTTGGAAATTGTATATTCGTGGGACCAAACATCGCTGCGCGGATTTTATAATTTCTTTCCGCTTCCGCCATCGCCATCCTGTGCAATGTAAAAACATCATCTCCGGAGAAAACATATTTTTTTTCAGGAACATCGCCTCTCGAATCCGTATTGTATTACGAAGACCAATACATACGGAGGACAATCATGCACCCCGGGATGTCAAGACCCGCCCCCACCCTTTTGCATTTTCTGTTATTGTTCACTGCGGTTATCACGGTAACCTGTGCTAATCCTCTGGCGACGGCTGATCCCGGCGCCCCCCCCGACGCCGGCGTCACCGACGGCCCGGCAGTGACTCGCAGTGAAATTATTCTGAAAGCCGATACATTCGCCAGACTCCACTGGACCATGACCGAAGAGAACAGGACGGGTCCCGGGGCTTTCGTCAGCACCTATCCTGTCGGCGACCGCATCGGTGTGGGGTATAAATGGAGCGGATGGAATACAGTCGCAGAATTCATCGAGGGGATCGAAGCCGGGTGGGGCACCGGGACCGGGGCATATGTCACCTATCAGGACTACCCGATCGAGAGTGTCGTCGGTGTCTCCTGCACAGGATTTGTCTCCCGGGCCTGGCAGCTGAATAATAAATACACCCTCAATTATCCGGACCGCCCCGACATTCTCTATAAATTCAGCCGGATCACGTGTCCCGTCGATGGTGTCGATCTGGCCGGCGGCAATTTCGAAGCCCTGAAGAAAGGGGATGCGTTTATCAACAGCGGTCACATCATCCTCTATGTGTACACGACCCGGGACAACAGGATCATGATCATGGATTCCAGTATCGAAGGTGTCCGCTTCAGGGCACTGCCCTGGTATTTCTTTTCACAGAACGGGTATCAGGCGATACGATACAACAACATCGTCGAAATATCCGATCCAGCCGGCACGATGACGAATCCCATCATGATTCCCGGTGACGGCCTGCCATACACCCACAGCGGCAGCACCCGGGATGTCGTATCCATGGAGTTCGACCGCTATTCAGCGGCCCTGGAAATGAACGAGCAGGGTCCGGAAGTCGTCTACCGGCTGCACCTGCCCGCCGCCGCCGATCTTTCCGCAACCGTCACCGACATCAAGGAGGAAGGCATCGACAACGATATATTTCTCCTGACCAGCCTTGACCGGGACGGAAACAGGAACGCCGTAGACGTCATTGCCGGAGGAGACAACACGATTTCAGCGACGGTGGCCGCAGGCGTGTACTATCTTGTGGTGGACAGCGGCGCGGACAGACCCGGCGAGTATGTCCTCACCGTGCATATAAAATAGGAGAGTGGAATTCAGTATCGGTCTCGCTATCTCAATCGCAGTCGCCCATCGAGACCGGCCCCTCGGCCCCGCCCCGAGTTTCCAGCGAAAGGCACGAAAATAACGAAAGACTGAATAGAGCGCTGGCTGGCCCTGTGCCAATTCTCTCCTGACTGTCTGCTAAAAAAGCGACCTTCTCAACAGATCACCCAGGAAGACTTGTCACAAGGTCAGACGTGGCAAAGCTGGTGCACTTGGAAATTGGTCATTGGACATTGGATATTGATTATTGTTTATTTACCCCATGAACTCATGAACCATCTCTTCGCTCTTCTCGCTCTTTTCGTTCCCTTCGCTCTCCAGATGGGCCGCCGGCCCATCCTACTTGTCGTTCTTATCGCTCTTCTCGTTCTATTTTTTTTCTGTCTCCTGTCTGCTGTCTCCTGTCTGCCTTACTTCACCACCGCCACTTTCCGCACCCGCACCTCACTCCCGACTCTCAACTGTGCCAGATACACCCCGCTCCTCACACCTGCCGCGTTCCACACCGCTTCATGCCTGCCGGCACTTTTAAGGCCCTGCTCAAGGACAGAGACCGTTCTCCCCCGCAGGTCGACGATGGTCATAGTTATATTCGCTCGGGCAGAGAGAGTATAGGGGATCCGCGTCTCACCGTTAAACGGATTGGGATAATTCTGGTCGAGTGAAAATGCACGAGGCAAATCCAGTTCATCACTCTGTACTTCTGTATAAATACCGCCACCATTCCTGGTTTTATACAACGCTCGACTGCAGAGAATAAAGCCGTGGGCACTATCTGCGAACTCAACATTGTTTAAGGCACCATCACCAGTTGGAGAAATTTCCATTTGAAGCACAAATGTCCGGCCTGAATCACCTGAAAAATACAATTCATTACTCCCGGCAACCCAGACATTCGAAGGGGTACCGGGGGCAAATTCAAAATCGGTTCTGTGATAAAATCCCGGTATTGAATCAACAACTGTCACAAGGCCATCTACCGTACGACCGAAACCGTGAATCATGGAAAACAGCCCAAAATTCGCATCGTAAAACTTCACAATATCAGATCCAAGCCTTCCGGTATCCATCCAGGTAACTCCTCCATCCACGGTCTTCCAGATTTTTGCGTTTGGTGCCCTGAAATAACCGACATCCATCGTGGGAAATGAAACACAACGCCATTCATTGTAAGAATATCTTCCGATCGCCTGCTGGTTGACTGATATCCAGTTCTGCCCGCCGTCAGTTGTTTTCAGAATAACCGGTGCGTCTCCCGAGGGGGCATCCCCCATAGCGACACCGTTGCCTAAATCGAACATCTGGATATAATTGAGATAATGAGTAAGGGATTCATCATCGAATTGGCATACCCAGTTTACGCCTCGATCCTCCGTAGTATAAATCTTTCTGCCGGCGCCAATCACCCAGATATGATCCCTGTCAATCATACTGATGTCGGAACCGCCGTGAGTTTCCCCCGGCAGGAAAGGGATCTCGACCCAGGTACCACCATTATCAGTCGTCTGAAAATATTTTTCTGAATCTGTATAAATATTGAGAATCACAGTGTTCTTGTCGCACACATCCATCGCTAATGACCACTCAAATGCCGGCAATCCACCGCCCTCAACCTTGCTCCATTGAGAAAATGCCTGTTGAGATTGAAGGAAACTGAATGACATCAATAATAAGTAATAATAAGCACATCTTTTGAACGATCTCATAATTTCCTCCTGTATTATATTTTTGATCATTCCCCCGGCTGTTTCTAACGCGTGAGTACGATCTTTCTCGTTCTCACCCCATCTCCCGCCTTCAACTGTGCCAGGTAGACGCCGCTGCTAAAGCCTGCCGCGTTCCACACAGCCTCATGCCTGCCGGCGTTTCGCACTCCCTGCTCGAGGAGGGCAACCGTGCGGCCCCGCAGGTCGATGATAGAGAGGGTTACGTTCGCTCTAGCGGTTAGCGTATAGGGAATGCGGGTCTCGCTGTTAAAGGGGTTGGGGTAGTTCTGCTGCAGAGTAAAATAAACCGGTGTACTCACCGGACGGTCAGCAACCGCGTTGGTATAACTGCTTGGGTACACCCCCGTGTGCCGTTCGTCATGCTGGAACATCGGCCATTCCAGGTTGGTGCAGGGGCCGGTTGAAGGGATGTCCCAGACGTAGATCATGCTGTCTTCCGCTGCCGCAATTAATTCAACGCTCCCGTCACCATCAAGATCACTGATTGCAATTCGTGAACTGCTGCTGTTTATCACTATCGGGAAACCGTTCACTGGTGTTCCGTCATGATGCCAGGCAAAAATATTATTGGTCCTATAGGATGTGATTAATATCTCAATATCATCATCCCCGTCGATGTCTCCAGCGACAGGATTGCCATCAATAATATCCTCTTCATCTGTATAAAGCGGCCATCCAGGTAAGGATTTCCCATCTTTGTCTACGACATGGATCTTTGGAACAAAAGCGCCTCCGGCACTGCCATAAATTAATTCAGGCAGTCCATCCTGATTAACATCCGCGAATGCTAATCGGGAAAAAGCAACGCGTTGTTTATCCCAATCATTATCTGCAAATCCATTATTTTTAAATTTTGTACCATGAGTATAAATCTCATAGACGCCGTCTCCATTCATATCAGCTACGGCTAGTGCATAGTTCCACTCAGTGGTGATAATCGGGAAATAGCCTTCCATGACACTGCCGTCCGATTCCAGGGCATAGATGGCATTTTCCCGCTCGTTTGGGTGCTCCCGGCTTAAAAATCCCGATAATATTTCTCGATCGCCGTCATTGTCAAGGTCAACAGCAATAAGCGGTGAGCGAGGCCCCCGATTTACACCCGAAGCCGAATCCGGTTCAACCGGCCATCCGTCAACAAGCGTGCCGTCGTAATTGAAAGCATAAATAGAGTTGTAGTAAATAATCGGATCTGAAAAATGCCGATAAGACTCTCCAGTTGCAACGATAATATTCAAGAATCCATCATTCGTTATATCTGCCAAACATACGGTATTCATCCAATCAAGTGAGCCCTCAGTCATTATCGGCCAGCCGGGCAGCTCACTGCCATCGGGTCGTAAGACATGCACTCGTCCGTTGGGGAAATATGTAGATAACAGGTTAATTCTCTCGATAGCAATAATTTCCGGCAAACCATCATTATTGATATCCGCGACCGCAGGTGATGAGAGATCAGTACCAATTCTTTTCGGCCAGAACCTGGAATAAATTTCACCGTTTTCTCGAAAAACATAGATCATACCGTTGCGATCAGCAACAATTATTTCCTTAATACCATCACCGTCAAGATCGGATGTCACGGGAAATTGGGGCCAGAGACTGACACGCTGCGGCCAGCCTTGTCTGAGGGGGATATCGGATTTCTTGTATATAATTTTTGAAGATGACATTGAATCGGGAGTTTGCAGTGCAGCCATGTTAAGCATGGCCTTGGTCCGCCAGGGCTTGTCAGCTTCCGGTCTAATTTGCCCCGACACCTGCATGTACATAGCTAGAATAAAAAAACCGCCAATATTTTTAACTTTCACAGGCGCCTCCTGGCATTTGTGTCTATCTTACCGGCAGGGAGAATCCCCTGCCGGTAAGATAGAAAACTGCTACTTAATAAGCGAGTACTTTGTGTAAAAGGTTCGCCCACCGGTCTGCAGTATAAAGAAATACATTCCGGTGCCGACTACATTACCATGCTCATTTCTCCCATCCCAATGAACTTGATGCCTTCCGGAAGGCTGTGTGCCGGTTACTAATGTTCTAACGACCGCACCACGGATATTGACCACTTTCAAATCCACCTTTCCGGCTTCGGCAATCTGAAAGGAAATCGAAGTTCCCGGATTGCCGGGGTTTGGGAAACAGTTACCCAGCTTAGATTCGTTCGAACCTGTTTCCATCAGATTTATTGCCAAATCATTACCATCAGGATGTGCCTGATTACCCGTTCCAATAGTGGACGTGGTATTTGATTGCGCCGATCCGCCTCCATTCCAGGAAGTTACATAATAATAGATAATGTCTCCAAATTTAGAAAGCTCATAATCGTAGTCAGTGTAGGTAGTCACATCATTATTTCTTGTTGCGATCTGAGACCAGCTTCCTGAGTTTATCTTCCGATATACCTTATACCCGCATTCATAGTTTACATCTGACCATGATAACTGTGGCGGATTCCCCCAACTGCCGCTATTTGTCACCATCAAATTGCCGGGGGCAGAAGGTGCTATGGTATTAAAATAATACGTTTTGCTTGTATTGCCATAGGCTGATGAGGTGGTGACAATAACGCTGTTCGTACTGTTCGCTAAATCGGCCACTGACATTAGATTTTGATCAACTGTAATGGCGGCGTAATCTTTTTCATAAGTATTCACTATACCGACATCTGGATTTATGTCTGTAACCCAGCTCTTGCTGTCAGTATTTGTGTAACTTAAACTTCCTGATCCTGTGTTTGTCACATAAAAGGCATTGTTGTTTGTGCCTTGACTTAAATATGTAGTCAGTTGCGTGACAGAGAGGGTGGGTGATCCAATATATGCAGCACAAGTTGTGACATTTGCTTCACCAGCACCAACAAAACATTCCCAGACATCTACGTCAAAATTTGGATCTGGATGATCAACATAATATTGGTACCATTGTCCACAATTCTGACATGCATAAGTGCCATCATCATTCCAGTCATCAACACAGGCCTGACATGAAATTGATCCTTCATATCCAAAATTATCTTTTGTGACATCTGGCTGGGAAGAACAAGCACTCGTTGTCATACCATTATAGCCATGAGTGTCACAACACCACCCTAAAGGTGCCGGCGGCTGAAATCCCATCTGCAGCATTCCGAACAGACAGATTGCGAGCAGCATGATTACACTGACCGATGTTCCTATCTTCTTCATGACGGACTCCTTCACAAAGTATTTTGTTAGTTATACAATCATAGATGTACACTTTTTATCCAATCAACGCAACCACCCCCTTTCTTCCTGATGAGGCGTCTTGAATGAATTACTTCATGACTGTATTCCCATAGATATGATTCAAAATATCCTGCCGTTTGTCATCGGACAGTACACCCACAGTGGATCTGATTACCCGGGCGCTGTCATCGACAAGCACGGTCGTGGGAACGTACTGAATGCCGTAGTCTTTGAGAATGGTTGTGTCAGCCTCGGCATTGACACCCACAGTGAAATTGAGATTATAGCCATTTGCGTACTGCTGCACCGGTTCCCTGCCACCTTTGGACACGCCTATTACTTCAACAGCGGGATTGTCTTTCAGTTCATCGGCAAGTTTTCGCCATTGAGGAATGTTGCGCATACACTGGGGACAGGTGAGACTGAAGAAATAAAGCAGCGTCTTCTTGCCCGGCTGCGTGTAGGTCAGGGTAAATTCAGTATCCTGAAAATCAGTCAGTTTCAGCGGCGTCAGGGTCATGCCGTCGGATATCTCTTTCTGATTCCCTGCCTGCTGCGCAAACCTGCCGGAAAGTTGCCGCTTGAGAATCATGTTCTGCCTGGCGAGCACAACTACTTCAAAAGCAAACGCGGCGAGAATGAGGTAGAGAAGAATCTGTACGTTAGGTGGGCGTTTCATGGAGAACTCCTTGTTAAGAGTGCCTACGAAAAATACGGAAAAAACGGAAACACTGTAGAGAGGGAAGCCGGCAACTTTATCTCTTATCCTTCCGGCCTCCGGTCTCCGGTTTCCAGCCTGCGGATAGCCAGGAATCAAGCGTTGTAGAATACTCATCCTGCACAAAGATAAACCACACCACCCCAAACATCACCACATCCCTGATCAGCAGATTGATATCAACCGCCGAATCCATCAATCCTCCGAAGCAGCCGCAGTCAGCGATTTTCGGACCACCCAGCAGCTGGGGCACAATAGCGACCAGCATCATCAGCAGCATACCGCAGATGCAGAACGCGCTTAAGCGGGTCAGGTAGCCGATCAGCAATGAGATGCCGAACACCAGCTCAAAGACCGGAAACAGCGCCGCAAAGGGCACAGCGAATAGTTCGGGCAGCACATTGAACCGGTAAACCGTTTCGATGAACGGGGTCATGGCGAGAATCTTGGTAATGCCGGAGAGGATAAATGACGCGCCGATGATGACGCGAAGGAAGAGAACTATCTTTTTCTTCATGACACCTCCTGTCAAATGAAAGAAATGAGAAAGCGTCTGTAAAAGATCGAATGTTGGCGGAATGCGTTCTGGCCGCTGACGGTCGGATCGTCAGCGGTGTGAATGCATCCTGCACCCTTCTCCCGAACAAAGAGGTGGGATTGATTAAGATTGGTTG
>JAFGRY010000024.1 GCA_016934955.1 bacterium
CTTTTAGGTGCACTAGAATATAACAATTTTTGAGGTAAGTTGGGCCATATTTTTTATTTTTTATACCTTTAACCGGACACTAGTGATCGGATCTCATGAAATCAACGCCGAATCCGGTATTCCAGTTCAGTCTGTCTACAAAACGGCAGGGCCATTCATAGTGGATCGTCAGCGGCATGGTTACCAGTCCCAGGCGAAGCCTGTCCGTGCTGGTCCAGTCGGGAGAGGGTGTATAGACCCAGGCCGATGTGAACCGTTTGTACTTGAAGCAGCCGTATCCAAAAGTGACGCCGACCTTCCCGAATCGCGGGACATGGGAGAAGAGACCCACCTCTCCTTCCAGGCCGTTGAGACCTCCGAGCCGGTCAGGGACAGTGACATCATAGTCGGGGAAAAGTCCTGCCTGTCCCTGAAACGTGTCCCGGGTTTCATCAAATATATCTGTCACCGGCCAGTTCAGATTACCTTTCAATTTTGTCGTTACACTGAACTGCTGAGCTGTTGCCTGCAGGGTGCAGCAAAAAATAAGCAGCAGCGCTGAGAACATACGTATTGCAGTACGCATAGTTTGCTCCTGAGTCGTTGACGGGATTGTTTCATGGAGATCGTCTGTAAGGTACACTGTCAGGGGAAGACAAGCAAGAAAAAAATCCGTCCCCGACAAAAGAGGAAATACTGATGCCCCGGCTGCGCAGGGCCGGGGCATCGAGCAACAACACAACTGAGGATCGTACTGAAGTGAATCGGGTGGAGTTGAGGATCAACCATACGGCCAGCCGACAGGGTCGGATGGCATCACATATAGTTTCTTGTGAAATTAAATTTCACGTTGATGATCAAGATATAAAAAATAAGTGCAATGTCAAGAAAAAAATAAAAAAAATTATTTTCTCCGCCATTTTACGGGCGGGTTCCGTTGTGTTGCCGTGTCTGCAGACGGATATATTCCGCCCGCCGGCTGCATCATTGGCGGGATTAACGGCACCGGTCCCCGGATCAACGGTATTCGGACGCGGGGGCGGGAATCCGTCTCATTTTCCTGATTTTCGCGGAACAGATGCGTATATTCACGGGATACCGTAACCGGGATGAGGTAAGAACAATGAAACATACAGGGAGACGTACACTTGCCGCGCTCATGGTCTTTCTGCTGGTATGCCGCTGCGAAATGATGGCGGTCATCATCGACCGGCTCGAAGAGGCCCGATCGCACGAGCCCCTGAACGTGCTCTTTATCGGCAGCAGCTATTTTACCGCCAACAACCTTCCCTCCCTTTTCAGGAACTGCGCCCTGTCGGGAGGGAAACAGGTGGAAACAGGCGCCGCCATGATCAACGGCGTATATCTCGATTATCACGCATCAGCACCGTTGACGACCGAGGTGATAAACAGTCGGCTGTGGGATTATGTCGTTCTGCAGGGGGTGTGCACGAACGTCGCGTACCCTGATGTGTACACCGAACATCCGGTACTGCCGGCCATTACTCAATTAAAGGCAACGATCAGGGCGAACTGCGACAGTACCAAAATCATCTTCTGTATGCCCTGGGCGTTCGAGGACGGTATGACCTGGAAGCCGGGATGGACCGACACCTACGTCGATATGCAGAAAAAAATCTATGACAACACATTGGCGATTGCCTCGGAGGCGGATGTAATCATCGCTCCGGTGGGCTGGGCCTGGAACCGCGTGCTCAAAGAATTGGGGTATCCGCTCCACTATCTGCACCTGCAGGATTGGAATCATCCCACCGCCCATGGAAGCTACCTGATGGCAGCTGTACTATACACAACGATATTCAGGGAGAGCGCCGAGCCGCTGCTGCACTCCGCCACGATCCCCGGTGAAGAGGCACAGTATCTGCGCAGGATCGCGTCGGACATTGTGCTTGAGAACCTGGAACTCTGGCGGATCAACGACTGATCCGATATGATGGGATCATTCCGTCCTAAAGTATTTAAACACATGTGAAGAGAGGATTGATAATGATGTTTCTGGTGAAACCACATGTAAAAAATCACGCCTTCCGAAGGCGGGCGATTATGATATCGTTATTATTGCCGGTCTGTTTCTGTGCTGTTGAGAAGACATCTGACAATCCAATTGTCGAATTGCGACATGACTACAAACAGCTTTCCATAAAAGAAACAAAAATGATGATCGAGAAAAAGGGCTTTTTCGATAAATACTGGAATAAAACAGGTAATTTCGATAATGATTTTATCAAAAAGCGGGTGGATTCCGTCACTGTTGTTATTGATCGGGCCACGAATTTGACCTGGCACCGGTCCGGCTCAGAAACATTGCTTAATCTAACCGAGGCGAACGAGTGGATTAATGAATTAAATCGCACTGCATATGCGGGATTAACTCAATGGCGCCTGCCAACCGTGGAAGAAGCCCTGTCCCTGCTGGAGAATAAGAAAAAAAATGGAAATCTCTATATCGATTCGATATTTAACAGCTGGCAGTGGTGTATTCTAACCGGTGATTCATTGAATTCGACCACAAGCTGGCTTGTCGCTTTTTCCGGACGCATTGACTGGTTTGATTCGAACGTCGGCGTTAATTACGTGCGCCCGGTATGTTCGATGTAACCATTGACAATATCAGGAAATGAGACCGTTATGTCAAAAACAGGTAATTACCGTGCAGTCAGCGTCATGAACACGAATATGACCATGATCAGTGGTGTGAGAATTTGGTGTATAGTGTGTTTGGTATTAGCCACTATAATCAGCGCAATCACGTGTTCAGGTAAAAAAAGCAGTGCTGATTCCGACGGCTTTGAACAATGTAGTGCGTCTATCCGGGATATAATCGAATCGACGCATACGCCTTCGCTATCAGTTGCCGTAGCTAAAGACGGCATTATACTGTGGGAAGAATCATTCGGCTGGGCTGACCGGGAGAAACATATTCGGGCAACGCCGCAGACGGTCTATTCCCTTGCGTCTGTCTCAAAACCAATAACAGCGACTGCGATGTTGCTGCTTGCTGAACGAGGCGCCATCGATCTTGATGAACCGATACAATCTTACCTGGGCGAATCCGGTTTGACAGTATATGAAGGGGATGCCGAAGATGCAACGGTTATGAGGTTGCTGCATCATACGGCGGGTCTTCCCACTATCTGGAATTTTTATTTTGACGGAGGCGAACGGAAACGTCCACCGATTTCCGAATCAATAAAAAGATACGGAATCATTACTTCACCACCCGGCACTGCTTATGAGTATTCGAACCTGGGATACGGCATTGCCGAACATATTATAGAACAGGTTTCGGGCAGGCATTTCGCCGAATTCATGAGAAAGGAAATATTCGAACCGCTGAATTTAGAGAACACATTTGTTATCGTCGATACATCCCAGTATAATTCCATAGCGTGCAGATATTTGGAGAATAAAAGTGTTTCGCCGTTTTATGACGTTATGTCGCGGGGCGGCGGCGGAATTTGTTCCAGTGTTCATGATCTGGTTCGGTTTGGTATGTTCCATTTGAAAAACCATCTTTCAAACCAGAAAGCGATTATTGCCGACACTACAATCGAATATATGCAGTCCTTTGCTGATCCAGAAGTGCCGGATAGCCCCTACAAATTCGGATGGGATATCAAGGATATACATGGTCACAGAGTCGTCTCTCACGGCGGCGGCATGCCGGGAGTATCATCTGCGTTGATGCTCGTTCCCGCGGCCAATATGTGTATAGCCGTCTTGTCCAATGGTACCTATATAGATCTGTTTAAAATAGGCGCCATGATAATCGATGAAGTGCTACCCGAGGGCAACGAGGCCACTGTGTCACATGATGTCAATGAGAGTCACGAGCGTGTTCAGTTTCCGTCAGATTACCTGTATGGGCAGTGGCAGGGATTCATCTTGATGGAGAATGATTCTCTACCAGTACAATTGAGTATCGATCAGGCTCGTGAAGTGACGGTGAGGGTAGGCGATGAGCAAACAGAAAGTCTGCTCGTCCAACCGTTCACATTCAATAACGGCAGGCTAAGCGGGAGTGTTGATTTTACGGTTCCGGCACGGGATGCATTATCAGCCCGCCATCAGGTGTATTTCAGTTTACGGAAAACCGAGACTGGGTGGAGCGGGTATGCAGCGGCAGTTTCCTATAGAGCAGAGGTTTTTTTCTTGCCGTACTACATTGTTCTGAGAAAGATATAATTGATCGAGGAGAGTGCTCATGTCAAAACTGTTCGTAAGGTTCATGGTGTGCGCAGCGATCAGCTGCTGTTCAATCGGCTGTCAGAAATCGACGGTTCAATCCGGGCGCGGCGATTATCTGGGCCAGAAGCCGCCGGGCGACACTCCGGCGCTGTTTGCGCCGGGCCTGGTTTCAACCGGCATGGATGACCGGGATTTCACCATCGCACCGGACCAGTCAGAGATATACTACACGATCCTGGAAAGGCCCAGGTATACAATCGTGCGGCTGAGGAGGGTCAACGACCGGTGGATGGGTCCGGAAATCGCACCGTTTTCCGGCAGCTATAACGATTACGAACCGCAATTTTCACCTGACGGAACCCGCCTCTACTTTTGTTCCGAGCGTCCCGCCAGCCCGGATGACACGACCGCAGACTCCGATATCTGGTATGTGGAGAAAAAAGAAGGAGAATGGGGCCGGGCGGTCAACATCGGCGCCCCGGTCAACAGCGAATTCAGTGAATTCTATCCATCGGTAACCGCCGACGGAACCCTTTATTTTACATCCTCAACGATGAAAATAATGCGGGCCGCCTTCCATGACGGTGTGTACGATGAACCGGAAGCGCTGTCCGATTCAATCAACACCCGCGCCGAATACAACGCCTGTATTGCCCCCGATGAATCATATATGCTTTTTACATCCCACAGCTGGGGGTATCAGGCCGGGAGAGGAGATATGTTCATGGCGTTCCGGAAAGAAGACGGCTCCTGGTCCCGGCCGACGCATCTGGGATATGAGATAAACTCGATGGCTGCGGATATGTGCCCGTCCATTTCTCCTGACGGGATGTACCTGTTCTTTTCCAGCAACCGTCCGATCGATACGGAGGTCGCAGAACCGGTTCGCGCCTACAGGGAGCTCATGGATTATTCGCGGCAGCCGGGGAATAAAAAGATGGATATCTACTGGGTCAGGATGCCGGATGTGCTGCGTTGAGAACACGAGACCGGGACTGCCGGCTCATATCAACAGAGATGATCAGCCGTAGGACGGGCCGATTGTCTGACGGCAGAATATCGCACTCCTGTAACGTCACACGTCAGAGGAGATACATGGACAGATTACCAAGCGTCATCGCAATCGCATGCACCCTGTTTTTTGCGCAATCACTATGGCCGCAGACCGAACTGGTTCCCAGGGATTCATTGATAGCCGATGTCCGGGAGCTGGTGAACCTGATCGAGCGGGTCCATCCAGACCCCTACATACTCGGCGGCGGCAAAGTCGCTTTTCACCGGCGGCTTCATCATACACTGCGTTCGATTCCAGATTCAGGGATGACGCTGCAGGATTTTTACTGGCATCTGCAGCCGCTGGTTAACGGAGTTGGAGACGGTCATACATTCTTGCAGAATACGTTTTGGCGCTATGATCCCGATGCCGCCGACGGCATACCATTCTGGTTTTCGGTAACCGCCGACAAACAATTTTTTGTCAGCGGTGTCACGCATGAAAGATACCGATCCTATCTCGGTGCGGCATTGGTATCGGTGCAGGGCCATTCCCTCGCGGATCTGGTGGAGATGACACGAATACTGATGCCCTGTCAGAATGATTATGATGCATTGTGGAAGTTGAACGCCATGCTCTTTGAAATGGATTTGATACACCATCTGATACCGGAACTTCACCAATCGGATAGTCTCGAATTTGTTTTCACCACCCCAGGGGGAGAGCGGGCTGCCATGGAATTTTCTTTCTCGGAGAAACGGCATAAACCGATGATTCGTCCGGAGAAGGCGCGCCTGGATCTTCCTTCAACCGGGGAGAGTGATTTTGTCTATTCCTTTTTAGATGATGCGAAAAAGACTGCGTTTTTACGAATTGATAATCAGGAAGCATTCAGAGAAATTATCGAGTACGCAATCAGCACCGGTTTTGACTCAGAGACAATAGTTAATTTTGCCAGGCCGATGTATGAGAGGGTGAACAGCGGCCCCGTACCGCAGGACCTTGATTCAATCATGGCCGGGATACCGTCAATCACTCACGTTTTTAAATCGCTGGTCGCCGAGATGGCCGAGGCTGGAACGAAACATCTGATCGTCGACCTGAGCCGGAATAACGGCGGACAATCGGTCCTGTCACAGGTTCTGGTCTATTTTCTCTATGGAAAAGAGACGCTCGAGAAGCTCTATACAGAGTCATACACCATTGACAAGTATTCCGATGTTTACTTTTCCATCTTTCAGCAGTATGATTTCGAAGAGATATGTAGAGGATTTACCGAGAAGTACGGGTATCCGCTGCAAAAGAATGATTTCAATTTCAGTGGAGAAGATGGTTGGCTTCAGATGAAAATGAAGCAGCTCCCTTCAGATAGTCTTTCCCGCAGGCTCGAACTGGAACTCATGCCGTTCGCTACATTCTATGAGGAGTATGGTAAAAAAGACAATAGTTACTATACTCCGGAGCGTGTACTGGTGCTTTGCAGCGAAAGAACCTACAGTGCCGGATTCGGAACGCTGGCGGATCTGTACAAATGCGGAGCTGAAATCGTCGGTGTGCCGTCGGGCCAGTCCGGCAACTGTTTCGGCAACGCCCCCTATGTTACGCTTTCACGAACCGGGTTGAGCGGTTTTGTCGCCACGAATTATATCGTCATGTTTGCCGACGATGAGGAATCTGGCCGGGTTCTCATGCCCCATTTCCCGCTGACATATGAAACGTGGAGGGAATATGGATTCGATCCCGGTGCTCTCTATCGGTACGCGGTCGACCTGATCGAGAATTGAGCGAGGATTCCGGCGATTCTTTTCGTCTCTATGCCTGTGCCGGATGCATGGGTGAGAAAGCCCCTGTTCCCGGCAGTCTTCCGATGAACAGGGGCTTTCTATTAGCCCGGCAGGCTGGATAGACTCACTCAGAGTCCCCGGAGGGTTCAAGAACCCGTTTCTCCAGTGATGCGTGTTCAATAATCACCGGGGTGACCGGTTCATGAAACGCAATGCCTTCACTGTATTTTTCTTCAACCTCCACATTCCCGATAGCCTCCAGTACATCCATTCCCTCGATGAGCTGACCAAACACGGTATATTCCCCGTCCAGATGGGGCCGGGGGGCGAGACAGATATAAAAGCTGCTGTCGCCGCTGTCCGGGTCTTCGTCCCGGGCAAGTCCGACCGTCCCGGTGAGATGGCTGCGGCTGTTGAATTCAGCCTTCAGCGGATCGCCTCCTCCGCCGGTCTGGATAACGTGCCCCTGCACCACCCGGTAAAAATCCTTCCCGTCATAAAATCCCTGCTTCACCAGCTTCTGAATTTCGGCCGACGTATGCGGCGCTTCCTGTTCGAAAAACCGGAACACCATTGTTCCCATGTTTGTCTGTAAGACGCAGACGGTTTGCCTCTTTTTCATACTGCAGCCGAGTATGAGAATAACGGGCAGCAGCAGGACAATGTACTTTTTCATGGATACCTCCGGATACATATCACGTGATGGTGTAAAATAACCAGGGCGAGGGTGAAATGCAAGAAGGATAGCGGATAAGGGTAAAAGGATACACCCCCTGCCGGCGTACAGCGTGCACTCCTGGTGATGCCGGGGGCGGGGTGTATCCTTTCACCGTATCCTTGTCTACTATTTCGCCTGCCAGAGATAACTGGCTTTAAAGAACACGCCCCGGTGCATTTCGATCAGCCGTCCGCTGCCGGGCATCCAGGCATGATCATCCCAGGTTCGCTGCTCATAGAGCGATCCGTATCCGAGGTGCACAACCGTCCCGGGTATGAATGTGAAAGAGGCGAGAAAGTCGGTGAGGAGCCTTCGGTCATAACTGTTGTACTGAAGAATCGCCCTGACGAAAAAGTACCGGTTGAATTGATAGGTAGTGCGGGTGTTGATAATATTGAGATTATAGATATAGGCATCGTCGGCGGACCGGTAGAATGTTTCCGAATACCCGAATACCGACTGACTGAATTTTTCTCCCGGCTGCAGGGTAAACCCGAATGATCCGTTGTAGATATAGCCTGCATAGGAGGGGTTCCCGTAATAAAAAATGCGGCCTCCCCGGGCAGTAGAGGCTTCGACGCGCAGCCATTTGTTCAGCTGGACCGATCCGGACATGAGGGCGCTGTTTTTCCGATACATACGCCCCTGCCAGAATTCTTCAGTGTAATCCGTTTCGAGATGAAGGCTGCCCTGCCTGGTAAAGCTGAAATTGATCCCTGCGTAGGCGTAGCTGTCCTGCTTTCGCGTGACCAGGTCGAATGTGCGGGAATACACGAGTTCCGGGCTGATACTTCTCAGCCAGTACGTTTTTTCGGGATCGGGGAACAGGTTGTATCCGATATAGGCCCAGCCGCCATCGATGCCGCTGCGCTGCATGAATGCCGAAGCCATGGCAAAATGCGGATCGTAATGCTCATAGGATACGGCCGTGCCGAAGGTCCGCGTCTGGTATGAGTATGCAGCGTTCAGGCCGGTCCCCTGCAGAGTCCGGCCACCGGTGTTCGTGCTGCTGTGAAGAAGAGAAAATGCCGTCTGGTGATTGCGGCCGAACCGGATCTGGGCATCGCCGCCCGTAACATGGTTGCCCGTCCCGGCGAATTCCCGGCCGCTGTAGAGCGCGCCGATGTAGTTGTCGCCGCCGAGACTGAATTTCCCCCGGGCTATCATGTACAGTGAGCGTTTTCCTTCATCGGGATTTTGCCCGTCGTTCCACGCATATCCGGGAAATTCGTCGCCTGCCGAAAGCACTCCGAACGATGTTTTCCCAGATGTCCCCGTCAATTTTCCGGCCCACAGGGGATCGACAATCTGGCGGGTGTGTACGGCTGTCAGCATATTGCCGTGGCCGATAATGGAGAAGTCGAATATGTCGGTGCCTTCCATGAAAAACGGCCGCTTCTCGCTGTAGAATACCGGATATCGCCTGTTCGTTTCGGCCTGGAAAGCGTCACTCTCGACCTGGCTGAAATCCGGATTGTAGGTGGCTTCAGCGGTGACCGCGGAGGTGAGGCCGTACTTGAGACCAATTCCGAAATCACCGCGGGTATTGTACCTGCTCCACGCTGCTTTGCTGATCCGGTCCGCCTGTCCGCCGCAGGTGATGCTCGGGAGAATTTCCAGCAGAATGGGTGGTTCGAGGTTGTGAAACAGCGCTCTGGCGTGGGTGTTGAAGATGCCCTGTCCGGCAGGAATCTCAGGCCAGGATCCGCTGGTGCCGAGGCGGCTTATCCTCCGCCAGAACAGGATTCCCATCTCAACGGTTTCGCCGCTTTTAAACCTGATGCTTCTCAGCGGCAGGCGCAGTTCCACGTCGTATCCGTCCCCATGCACGCGGCCTGCGCTTTCCCAGACAAAATCGGGTGAGACGTCTTCTCCGCTCACCGCGGAGGTGAGTATGTCACCCTGAATTCCGTTGGGATTTACAAACAGGTCATATGAGCTCTGGCTGTTGCCCAGTGCATCCAGGGAAAGCCCGACCCAGTCGTCGGAAAACATGTTATCGCGGCTGGTAACGGATGTTTTGATTTTTTCGGGCTCGGTATCGTAACAGCGAAAAGCGATATAGATACAATCCCGGTCATAGGCGATCCAGACATGTGTCTTCTGGGGCAGCGTCTCTCCGCGGGTGGGATTATAGGTAATGAAGGGAGCGTCGATGAGAGGTGCTCCCCATTCCGCCGGGTCGATGCTGCCGTCTATTACCGGAGCCGTCTGTAACGGCAGGGGAGTAACGGTAACTCCATCAATGATCATGCCGGTCAGGGCGGCACCTCTGAGCAGCAGAAAGACAGAGAGTGCAGGCAGGAGTGAATAGCGGGTGTTTTGCATCATGGCGGCATCCTCGGATTTTTTTTACACTATACCGGTATACGGAGATCGGTTGCCTGGCGTTGCCTGAAATAGGCGGGTTTTTTTAGGGTTCAAAACCGGTTGCCGCAGTTAAATTGTTTGACTTTGACTATATTTTTTATATATTTATGTTCCCGCGGCCGGTGCAGGTGTAACCGGTCCGGAGTCAGAATCATTTCTCAGAGGAGGTTCAGGAATGAATACATTTGCCCTGGCAAATCCGCTATCGAAGATTCTCGATAAACCCAAAGAGTCCTTTACCCGCACTGATCTGATCAAACTGATTGTCGACAAGCAAATCGAGCGCATTACGTTCCATTACACGGCACTCGACGGCAAGCTCAAGGAATTGAAGATCCCAGTGGCAAACGTGAATCAGGCTGAAAAAATTCTCGCAAACGGAGAACGGGTTGACGGGTCTTCACTCTTCAGGGGCATGGTAGACGCCTCGTTATCGGACCTGTACGTCGTACCGGTGTATAAAAGTGCGTTTTTCAATCCCTTTGATCCCGGCAGTCTCGATTTCATCTGCCGGTACATGACAAAAGACGGGGATCTGGCTCCCTTCACATTGGACAACATCCTCGGAAACGCGTACGGGAACTTCAAAAAGAAAACGGGGCTGGAACTGTACGCCCTGGGTGAGCTCGAATTTTTCCTGTTGAGTGACCGGGCCTCCCATCTTTACCCGGCGGTACCGCAGCGAGGGTATCATTCCGCGGCTCCTTTTTCCAAGACGGGCCTGATGATCAATGAGATCATCCGTTATATTACACAGATGTCGGGTGCGGTGAAATACGCGCACAGTGAAGTGGGGTATATTGAAAAGGTCCGGAGCGACATCGAGGAGATCAAGGGAAAACGAGCCGAACAGCTGGAGGTCGAGTTCCTGCCTACCCCCATCGATGAGATGGGCGATCACCTGGTACTCGCCCGCTGGCTCATCCGCAATATAAGTTACCGCAGCGGATGCGTGGCCACGTTCGTTCCCAAGCTCGAGGAGGGCATCGCGGGAAACGGGTATCACGTGCACATGGAGCTGCGCAGAGACGGCAAGAACTGCATGACCAATGATGACGGCAGTCTCTCGGATGACGCCAGAAAACTGATCGGGGGGATCTGTCACTATGCTGACACCCTGATGGCATTCGGTAACACCGCATCTTCCGCCTATATGCGGCTGGTGCCGAACCAGGAAGCGCCGACCAAGATCTGCTGGAGTGACCTCAATCGCAGCGCCATGATACGAGTGCCTCTGGGGTGGAAGAAAAACCTTGAGCTGGCAAAAGCGATCAATCCGCAGCAAACGGAACCCTGTGACCGCGATGAAACGCTGCAGACAGTGGAGCTGCGAACCCCTGACGGAAGCGCCATCACCCACCTTCTGCTTGCCGGTCTTACCATGGCAGCCGAATGGGGATTGACCCACAAAGAGTCCCTTGCCCTGGCTGACAAGCTGTATGTAAAGGGCAATATTTTTCAGAATAAAAAATTGTTGAAAACACTGACATCGCTGCCGGGGAGCTGTGTCGCCTCCGCCAGACTGCTCGAAAAAAAGCGCGATCTGTACGAACGCGACAATGTGTTCCCCCAGGGAGCCATCAATTATGTGATCGATCTGCTGAGAGCGGAAGATGACGAGCATATGAATGCAACGCTCATGGATCTGCCCGCTGATGACCGGCTTCATGAAACGAGAAAGATCATGCACAAGCATCTGCATCGGCATTGAGACCGGGGAACAGGGTGATGAAACACGCTGAAGACGGCGACAGGGTCAGGGTGCATTACACCGGGACCCTGGAAGACGGCACTCAATTCGACAGTTCGCGGGGAAGAAAGCCGCTGGAGTTCGTTCTGGGAGAGGGAAGCATGATCGCCGGATTTGAACGGGCCGTGCGCGGGATGGCCGAAACAGAGCGGCGTACGGTTCTCATCACCGCGGAG
Organism: bacterium; assembly: GCA_016934955.1. Lineage (GTDB taxonomy): Bacteria > Zhuqueibacterota > QNDG01 > QNDG01 > JAGLOF01 > JAFGRY01. The sequence goes on from JAFGRY010000024.1 coordinate 11,981, forward strand.
GAAGCCTATGGCCCGCATCGGGATGAAATGATCATGGATATTGAGAGGGATCAGTTTCCGGTGGATGTTCCCCTGGAGCTGGGGCAGCATTTTCGATTCGATGGCAATGACGGCTCACTGCAGATAATGCGGGTCGTGGCCCTGGACGAACGGACGGTGACGCTCGACGGGAATCATCCGCTCGCCGGGGAAAATCTGCAGTTCGATATTGAACTGATTGAGATCGCCCGGTGAATGCGGCAATCGGGCAGGTGACATAAAGAGGGCGCATCCGGATACCGGTGTGCCGCACACAACTGTTTCCCGAATACAGTGAAAAGGGCCGTCCACAATTGACCATGAGGACAGCCCTTTTTTTTGAGCGTATGATCAGGTTTTTTTAAAGGCGAGCGGCAGCAGTTCCTGAAGATTCCGCTCTGAGCGGACCCCGCCGCTGCCGGCCATGATAACCGTCATCGTAGGGTTGAATTCGGCCATAACCTGGAGACAGGCGCCGCAGGGGACTACCGGTTCCGCTGTGTCAGCGACAACCGCCAGGGCCGTGATGGTTCTGGCTCCGGCGGCGATCGCTTGAAAGAGCGCATTTCGTTCAGCACAGACGGTGAGGCCGTAGGAGGCGTTTTCGACATTGCATCCCCGGTAGCACGAGCCGTCTTCCGCGAGCACCGCCGCTCCGACTGAAAATCCCGAATAGGGGGCATAGGCGTTTTGCCGCGCTTCTTCCGCTTCCTTTATCAACCGTTCACTGTTCATATATTGGACCGTTCCGCACGTGTATCACCACTGCCTTCAGAGCCGGCGGGGTGCCGGGGGCAGCACGCGTCGCTTAAAATGGCAGGTCTGTCTCTTCAGCGGCGCCGGGTCCCTCTTCCGGCGGAGGGGGAGGAGACGAATAGCCCTGGCCATTCCCGTCCGACTGCCCTTTGGTGCCGAGCATTTCCATGTCAGTGGCAACGACTTCCGTGATATATTTTTTTACGCCGTTCGCATCATCGTATGATCTGGTCTGCAGCCGCCCTTCAATGTAGACCGGGCTGCCTTTTTTAAGCCATTCCCCGATGATCTCCGCGAGTTTGCCCCAGGCGACGACCCGGTGCCAGTCGGTTTTTTCCTGTTTGTTGCCGTCCTGGTCTTTCCAGTAGTAGTTCGTAGCCAGACTGAAATTCACGTTGGCTCGGCCGCTGGTTGTATAGCGAATTTCAGGATCCGCTCCAAGTCTGCCGATCAGTATGACCTTGTTCACTGTTCCTCTTCCGTTTGACATGAATGCCTCCGTTTATTGTACGTGTAACGTCTACAATGCAATATACAATGCTCAGCGTCTGATGCAAGCGGATTTGGTTTACATATCCCGAGCTCCATCAGATAAAGTTGTAGCTGAGCCCCAGGGATGTCGTTTCCTGGAACTGCAGCTTGTCGATCAGATCCTTGTCGTATTTGAGCAGTATGTTCAGGGTGACGACAATGTGGGAATTGACCTTGGCGGTGAAAAGAGTGTCCCAGTCCATGTCGATCACATCCAGGTGCTCGAAAGAGGAAAACATGTACAGTTTTGAACGGAGAACCAGGCTGGAGCTCAATTCCGCGTTGACGAGATCCGTTTTGGAGTCTATCCCGCTTTCGATTTTGATTTTTTCAACTTTTTCCGTTTTGGGATCATCGCTGTAGGCGTTGAAATCCCTGGTAACTGTCTGTTTCAGGGCGATCCCGAGCCTGCTGCTGAACCTGGCGCCGATTTTCATCATGCCTCCCAGGGACTGGGTGATGTACGCAGGATCGAAGAAGTTCGATTTCTGTACCGGCGGTTCTTTCTTGTAATCGTACCCTTTGCTGAACTGGGTGAGCAGGCCGACGCCGAACTCGGGATTGATGTATTTGTTCGTCTTGCAGGCAATCGCCGCATCCAGATCGATCTGGTCAGCGGCGTTTCGCACCGATTCATCTTCCTGTTTTGTCTGGCCGAACACCAGAAGAGCGCTGAACACATAGTGCCATTTCTTCAGAGTGCGGCTCGCATCACCGGTGAGGCGCGTATTCCAGGTGATCGAGTTTTGTCCGCCCTTGGCCCAGTTGGAATACCCCGTCTGGGCCAGGGTTATGGTGCCGTTCAGACGCCGTTTCCACGGCTGTGAAGCTGCGGCTGAGCTGTCGGTCGCGGTCGAGTCCCGAAAAGAGGCATGAAGCAGGGTCGCAGAGATACAGGTCATCAGTATCGGCAGGAGAAGATGTTTCATTCACTGGCTCCGGTTCTGAATTCTTCGCATAATTTCCTGTTTAATGCCCTTCATGGGAAAACGTTCCTGTTCCATGGTGTCCCTGTCGCGAATGGTTACCGTCTCATCCTCGAGAGTCTGGGAGTCGACGGTTATGCAGTAAGGCGTGCCCGCTTCGTCCTGTCTCCGGTAGCGGCGTCCCACCGCCCCGCCGGCATCGTAGAAGACGAGCAGGTCTTTTTTCAGATCTTCCGTGATCTTGAGGGCGATCTCGGGCATCCCGTCCTTTTTCACCAGCGGGAAGACCGCGGCTTTCACCGGCGCCACCGCCGGAGAGAGGTGGAGCACGGTACGCATTTCGCTGTCCAGCTGCTGCTCCTCATAGGCATCGACAAGGCAGGTGAGCACGGTTCTGTCGACACCGGCTGATGTTTCGACGATATAGGGAAGGAACCGTTCCCGGGTAGCCTCTTCGAAATAGGTGAGATCCTTTCCTGAATACTCCTGATGGCGCGAGAGGTCGAAATCGGTGCGGTTGTGAACACCTTCCAGTTCCTTCCAGCCGATGGGATAATTGTATTCGATGTCAAAGGCCGCTTTTGCGTAGTGGGCAAGTTCATCCTTGCCGTGCTCATGGAACCGCAGGTTGTCCGCCTTGATACCGAGAGCCGTGTACCATGCCTTGCGCCTCTCCTTCCACATTTCAAAGGCTTCCAGGTCATCTCCGGGTTTGACAAAATACTGCATCTCCATCTGCTCGAACTCCCGGGTGCGGAAGATGAAGTTCCCGGGAGTGATCTCGTTTCTGAAGGCCTTGCCGATCTGGGCGATGCCGAACGGGATCTTCTGCCGGGATGAATCGAGCACATTCCGATAGTTAACATAAATGCCCTGCGCGGTTTCCGGCCTCAGGTACACTTCCGAGCCCTTTTCCTCGACCGGTCCCATGCTGGTCTTGAACATGAGATTGAACTGGCGCGCATCGGTGAGCGCGTTTTTGTTGCCGCACTTCGGGCACTGTTTCACTTGCAGCTTTTCAGGATCGATCTCGTCTTCCCGGAACCGCTGTTTGCAGACCTTGCAGTCCACCAATGGATCTGAAAATCCGGCGACATGGCCGGATGCCTCCCAGACCCTGGGGTGCATGAGAATGGCGGCATCGAGTCCGACCACATTTTCATGGGCGTAGACCATGGATCGCCACCAGAACGATTTGACGTTGTTTTTCAATTCGACACCCAGTGGACCGTAGTCGTAGCAGGCGTTGATGCCGCCGTAGATGTCGCTGGATTGAAATATGAATCCCCGTCGCTTGCAGAGGGATACGATTTTTTCCATTGTTACCGCCAAGAGTGCCTCCTTAAAGGGTTTCTTTGACAAGCGTTATCAATTTCGCGAATTCCTCTTCCGTGTATCCCTGTCCCTGGAAGATAATGGTGCCGTCCATGCCCACCAGGATATTTCTCGGTATGGTCTGGGTGGCGAATTTGGCGAAGATGGTACGCTCGGGATCGGGGGCCATGGGAAATGAGAGCTTCCATTCCTTTTTAAACTCCCGCACTTTTTCCATTGTCTCTTCTCTGCCGATGGAAACGAGATAAAAGTGTTCCTTTTTCAGCGCCTGCCACTCTTTCTCAAGCTGGGGCATCTCTTTTTTGCAGGGGGGGCACCAGGTCGCGAAAAAATTGATAAGCACCACTTTCCCCCGCAGATCCGTCATGGAAAGGGTGGCGCCGTCGTCGGTGGTAAAAGTAAATTCAGGCACTGTCTGCCCGACGCGTGTGATTGTCGTACTGTCGGGCTCGGCGGCGTGCAGTGCCGCCGTAACGATGATCATCAGGATCACGGCGGTCAGGGCGATACGTAGGTTCATCGGTTTCTCCTTACTCTCTTGCGGTTTTGCTGCGTTCATGTTCATAAAATACCTTCAGTGAGTTCAGCGGGCGCAGATAATCAAGATGTGTCTTGAAATAGAGATCGAACGCCCGGCGTATTTCCGCTGTCTGTACGGGATCCGGTTCAATACTGCAGGCCTCGCTGATGGAACAGGTCTGCATCCAGAAAAGAATTTCCAGCGCTTCTCCTGAAATCACCGCTCCTCCGGCACCGCCCGCACACTGCCCGCAGACAAGTCCGCCCCGTGAGGGGTGAAACATTCCCCCGCTGTCCCGGAGCGATGCGCCGCATTTCAGGCAGGCGCTCCAGTTGGGCCTGTACCCCAGCAGTTCGATAAAGTGATTCTGGAAGTACCAGAAAATTCCCTCGGAGAATTTTTCAGAACGGTCAAGACGCTCCAGCGTGGAGCAGAGCAGATCGTATACCTGCGGAAAGGGTTCCTCCCCTGCAACCGCTTTGTTGAGCAGTTCCAGCGTGGCCAGTCCGAGTGCTGTCTTTGCGATGTCGCCGATGATGTGGTAATGGGGAGTGACCAGATCGGCTTTTGTCAGCAGCTGCAGATCCCTCGCCGGTTTATCATAATAGATCACCGCAATGCGGCTGAGCGGTTCAAGGCATCCCTTGAATTGACTCTTCGGGTTTCGCGCCCCTTTCGCAACGGCTTTGACCCGTCCGTGATCCTTTGTATAGAGCAGCAGTATTTTCGATGTTTCTCCGAGTTTCCATCCCTTGAGCACCACTGCTTCTGTTTTTATAATTGCCATCTCACGTTACAGCCACTGTGAAAATAGATGAATCATACCGAAATACACCAACAGACCGAGCACGTCATTTGTGGTGGTGATGAAGGGCCCGGTGGCGACCGCGGGATCTATATTGATCCGTTTGAGAACGAAGGGAATAATGGTGCCCATGAACGATGCCATAAACAGCACGAATATCATGGCGAATCCCAGCAGGATGCCGAAATTTGTTTCCTTCAGCCATACGGTAACCACAATGAAGAGCAGCGTGGCGATCACCAGGCCGTTCAGCAGTGCCACGCCGATCTCACGCAGCAATCTGGCGCCGGTATCCCGCAGGCTGAATTCGCCGGTGGCGAGTCCCCGAATAACGATGGTCGCAGACTGAATACCGGTATTACCGCCCATAGCCATGATGAGGGGGATGAAATATGCCGAGATGATGATTTTTGTGCTGGAAACATTGAAATGTTTCATCACGATGGCGGAAATCACCTCCCCGAAAAAAGCGACGAGCAGCCAGGGCAGCCGAACCCATGAGAGCTTGAACACGGAACGCTCACTGATCGCCTCGTGAGTGATACCGGCCATCATGGTCACATCTTCGTTCGTCTCTTCTTCCACGACGTCGAGAATGTCGTCAAATGTGATCCGGCCGACGAGACGGTTGGCGCTGTCGACAACCGGGGCGGCAACCAGGTCGTATTTGTGGAAGATATGAGCGACCTCTTCCTGGTCCATTTCCGGATGGATGATGGGGACATCGGTGCTCATGATATCACGAAGCTTTGCCCGGGGATCGGCGAGGACCACATCCTTCAGAGAGACGAGTCCCCTGAGAATGCCTCTGCGGTCGATCGCGTAGATATTATAGACGTCATCGACCTCGTTGCGTTTGCTGCGGAGCGACTGCAGCGCGTCCTGAGCGGTGCTGTCCTGATTGACGGCCACGATTTCCAGGGCCATGATACCGCCGGCGGTCTCTTCATCGTGCAGCAGCAGCGTTCGCAGGTCGATGGTGTCTTTTTCAGGCAGGGCCTGCAGAATGTTGGGGATCCGCTCTTTGTCGATTATGGCAACGACATCGGCGGCATCATCGGAATCAAGTTCCTGCAGGAGCTTGATGATGCTGTGATCGGAGAGATTGTTCAGCAATCGCTCCAGGGTGGAGTCATCAAGCTCCCGAATGACATCCGAAGCCTGTTCGGCCGGGAGCTGAAGAATAATCACGGGCTGATGCTCGTCATCGAGCCGTCGCAGGGCCTCGGCGATGTCGGCGGGATGCATATCCGTCAGCAGCGCCGGAAGCGAAACATGGTCCCCGCTGTCCATGATTTGCCTGATCACTTCATGAACGGGAATTTCAGTGGCATTATTTTCCATACGCCGTTCCCCTGTGCTGCCGGTAAAGTTCATTGGTCAATGCTGCCCATTCCTGCACCGAGAGCTGCTCCGGGCGGAGCCGGGCGATGCGCTCGGGAAGTACGCCGCTGTTACTCAATGTATTGCGCAGCATTTTTCTTCTTTGCCCGAATGCCGTCTTGACAAGCCGTTTCAGGAGTTGCTCGTCCTCCACGTGCCAGGCCGGCTTCGGCAGAAAAGTGATGCGGATCACCGCCGAGTGCACGGCCGGCACCGGATAAAAGGCCGACGGCGGTACCGGGAAAAGTATCTCTATATCCGCATAGAGCTGAAAGAGCACCGAGGGAATCCCGTACGCTTTGCTCGAGGGGGCGCTGGCCAGTCTCTCGGCGACTTCTTTCTGGACCATGAGGGTCGCGTCCGTGATGAACTCCCGGTTTTCCAGCAGCTGAAAGAGAATGGGGCTCGAAATGTTGTAGGGCAGATTCCCCACTACTCTCAGCATGGTGCCCCGGGCAAGATCCCTTACGCTCTGCCTGAGGATGTCTCCTTCTACCAGTGTAACATGCCTGTTGTTTTCGTAACGAAGGCCGAGCCAGACGATGAGCTCCCGGTCCAGCTCGACAGCGGTCAGGCGGTGCACGGATTGTTTCGCGATCAGATCCGTGAGCACTCCTTCTCCCGGGCCGATCTCCAGGACATGGTCATTGGCCCGGAGGTTCATACTCTCAATGATGCGTGCGGCGACGGTTCCGTCCCTCAGAAAATGCTGTCCCAGCTTTTTTTTCGGCCTGGACTGCATTCGCATCAGGACAGCTCCAGACCGAAAAGGGTGACGGCGTTTTCCGTCGTGACCACAGCGAGGCGGTCCGCGGAAACGCCGCGGATGCCGGCCACCGTCCTGCCGGTATGGGGCAGATGCGACGGTTCGCACCGTTTACCGCGAAAAGGAACCGGAGCCATATAGGGACAGTCGGTCTCGAGGAGCAGCCTCTCTTCCAGCACGGTCCGCACCGCGTCGCTGTTGCCGAAATTTTTAAATGTCACGACACCCGTGAAGGAAATATGGAATCCCAGGGCCTGCACCTCTGCGGCCTCGTCGGCGTTTCCTCCGAAGCAGTGGAAAACGCCCCGCCAGGGTGATGCATCGAGCCGGTCGATGATCTCGAGAGCATCGGACATGGCTTTCCGCACATGGATGATCACCGGCATGTCAAGCGTGCGGGCAAGCTGCAGCTGCCGGGTGAACACCGATCGCTGTGCCTCACGGGGAGAAAAATCGTAGTGGTAATCGAGACCGATCTCTCCCACGGCCACTGTGCGCGGCTGACTCAGCAGCTGTTCCAGTTCCCGAAAGTCGCCGTTGCCGGCCGATCCGCTTTCATGGGGATGAATGCCGGCGGTGGCGAAGACGCTGTCGAAGATGCGCGACAGCCCGACCGCCGCCCTGCTCGAGGTTAGATCGGTCCCGATGTCGATGACCGCGGCCACTCCCGCGGCAGCGGCCCGGGCGAGCACCGCCTCACGGTCTCCCGCAAACTGATCCATATTGAGATGCGCATGTGTGTCGATCCAGCGCACTCGCTACTCCACCCTGATGCCTGTTTCGGTGTTACTGTCGGTGGTCAGCAGGGAGTAGGATTCACCGGATTTCACCGCCAGCAGCATGCCGTTCGATTCATGTCCGCGGATCTTCACCGGCTTCAGGTTGGTGACCACGATCACCTGCTTGCCGATGAGGTCCGCGGGGGCATAGCTGCGGGCGATGCCGGCAATGATCTGACGCGCGGTCCCGGCGATATCAACCGTGACGCTGAGCAGTTTATCGGCGCCTTCCACGGCCTGAGCCTCGATGACCCGGGCGGTGCGCATCTCGATGGTCCGAAAATCATCGATGCTGATACCCGCTCCCTGCGATGCCTCCTTCCGGGCGGATCCGCCGCCGGCGAGAGTCTGCAGTTTTTCTATCTCCCGGTCAATGACATCATCTTCGATCTTCTGAAAGAGAATCTCGGGGGTTTTCACCGGGCTGCCGGCGGGGAGCGCCCCGCTGTCTGCGTCGTCCCAGATGAAATCCGGCTTCATGCCGAGGGTCTCGGCTATTTTTCTACAGCTTGCCGGGATGATCGGGGACCCGAGTACGGCAAGGGCCCGGGCTACCGCCACACACACTGCCAGCGTTGTGCCGCAGACGGCAGGATCCGATTTTCGTGTTTTCCAGGGTTCCTTGTCGTTAAAGTATTTGTTGGCGGCACGGCAGAGATCCATGTAGGCCTTCACCGCTCTGCGGACCGCGAAGGTCCGGTACAGTTCGTTCATCTCTTCCTTCGACTCCCTCACCCGGGCGAGCATCGCTTCGTCGTCGGCATCGGGATCGGTGACCGGGGGCACTCTTCCGTCAAAGTATTTATGGATAAACGTGATCGTCCTGTTGATGAAGTTGCCGAGGATATCCGCCAGTTCGTCATTGTTCCTGCTCTGAAACTGTTTCCAGGAGAAATCGGTGTCCTTCGATTCCGGAGCGTTTGCAGCCAGAGAATACCGCAGCGGATCGGCCGGGAACAATTCGAGATAATCCTTGAGCCAGATCGCGTAATTCTGACTCGTGGAAATTTTTCTGCCCTCGATCGTCAGGTATTCGTTCGCCGGAATTGCCGAGGGCCTGATATAGGTGTCCATCTGTTTCAGCATCATGGGGAAGAGGATCGCGTGAAAGACAATGTTGTCCTTGCCGATAAAATGGACCATTTGTGTGGCCGGATCACACCAGTATTCTTTCCATTTATCCGGATCACCGCTTTTTTCGGCCCACTCCTTGGTAGACGAAACGTAGCCGATGGGCGCATCGAACCAGACGTAGAGCACTTTTCCCTCCGCTTCGGGCAGCGGCACTTTCACCCCCCAGTGGAGATCCCGGGTGATGGGGCGGTCGCCGAGGCCCTCGTTGTACCAGCCAAGACAGTAGTTGCGCACGTTTTCAGGCCACTCAATACCGTCGAACCAGGTTTTCCATTCATCCGCAAGCGCTCCCATGGGAAGGTACCAGTGCTTCGTCTTTTTCAGTGTCGGGACCGATCCGTCTATCTTGGAAACCGGATCGACGAGGTCGCCGGGAGCGAGCCATTTTCCACAGTGGTCGCACTGGTCGCCGCGGGCGCCTTCCCTGCGGCAGTGGGGACAGGTTCCCTCCACATACCGGTCGGGGAGAAAGCGTCCGGATGCTTCACTGTAGTACTGCTCCGATTCCCTGATGATCAGGAGACCCTTGTCGTTCAGGGTCGTAAAAAATTCAGCGGCGGTTTCATGATGGACCGGCAGCGTTGTCCGGGAATAGTTGTCGAATGATATGCCCAGCCGGGAAAACGCCTCTTTGTTCATGGCGTGGTAACGGTCGACAACATCCTGGGGAGAGATGCCTTCCCGGTCAGCCGTGACGGTGATCGGAACACCGTGTTCATCGGAGCCGCAGATATAGAGCACATCGTCCCCCTGCAGCCGTGCATACCGGACAAAAATATCAGCAGGAAGGTAGGCGCCTGCGATGTGCCCCAGGTGAAGCGGGCCGTTGGCATACGGCAGTGCGCTGGTGACGAGGATGCGTTTTCTTGTCATTGTTTCGTCTGTCCCTCATTAGTCGTCTGTGGCTTGCCGGGTTTCTGCCGTGAGCGGTTTTTCTTGTACCGGCGTCTGCCCCTTCTTCGTTTGTCGGATGTGCCCTGTTTCTGTTCCTGTTTTTCCTCTCCCTGCCGGTTCGGCGCGTTGTCGGAGGATTTTTGCTGCGGCACGTTTCCGGAATCCGGCTTCCCATGTCTGGATTTGGTATGCTGCCTTTTCTGCTCGTGGCGTTTTTTCTTTTCCTGCCGTTTCTTGTCCTGTTTCCTGCTGAGGAATTCATTGAGCCGCTCGAGGGTGAAACGTTCTTGTTCACCGCTTTCATAGACAACCGTACCGGTTTCACTGAAGATATCTGTTTTCACCAGACGCGCGGTCCCCCTGTCGGTCCGTATTTTTGTCTCGAGGGGGGGGAACTTCTTCGTCATGGTGTTGTAGAAGTCCTCCTCATACCGCAGACAGCACATCAGCCTGCCGCAGCAGCCGCTCAATTTAGTCGGGTTGAGGGCCAGGTTCTGGTCCTTTGCCAGCTGGGTCACGACCGGTTCAAATTCCCGTAAAAACGTGGAACAGCAGAGACTGCGTCCGCACACTCCGACACCGCCGATCCGTTTGGCCTCATCCCGAACTCCGATCTGTCGCAGTTCGATACGGGTGTGGTATTTCCGGGCCAGGTCTCTGACAAGCGCCCTGAAGTCAACCCGGTTCTCCGAGGTGAAATAAAATGTCGTCTTGTTGCGGTCGAACTGGTATTCCACGTCGACCAGTTTCATGTCGAGACCATGTTCTTCAATACGCTTCAGGCAGTCTTCGAACGCCTCCTCCTCAAGCCTGGTGTTCTCGTCTTTACGGGCCAGATCTTTCTTGCCCGGTTTGCGGATAACCTGGGGAAGCTCCTGGTTCCCCGCCCGCTTATCCACGAGGCTGCCCATATTGATCACGACGCCCATATCCTCTCCCTTCTCCGCCTGGACAATCACCTGGTCGCCGAGGGTAAAGGGAAATTCCTGGGGATTGGCGAAAATCGATTTTCTGCCGCCTTTGAATTCAATTTCAAGTATTTTTGCCATATACCACTGTTCCTGTTTCTTTACATTGGCCAAGCCTGTTCGACAGTGTGGTCAGAACGAGGGGAAGGTACACATTTTTCCCAATATAATCAATAGCTTCGCTGACAAGGGTGATGCCTGTCTCGGCATCGAGCCGGGGATAGCTGACGAGCAGGGATGTCAGCAGTTCACTTCTGTCGCTGTTCGTCGCTTTATCGCCGAAGCCGAGCCCGGTCTGCAGCAGATCCCGCAGGATCACCCGCAGCAGCTGCAGCATGGTAATCACCTGCTGCCTGTTCTTTGCCCTGCCGGCCTCGGCAGCATAATCGAGCACGGCTGCCGCATCGCTGTCGAGACTCTGCCGGAAGAAGGCGAGAGCCTGGTCGCGAATGACGCTGAAATCTTCACCGGCAAGCTCGAACGCCCGCTGCAGACTTCCCCCCGCCATACGAGAAAAGAATCCTGCCTTTTCAGAATCCAGGGAGCGTTCGGACTGCAGTACTCCGGCGATGATGTCCCGCGGTATGCGGTCGAATCGTATATTCTGACAGCGTGATTTGATCGTGTCCAGAATCAGCCCGGGTGCATTGCTGGTGAGGACAAGCAGTGTGCGGGGCGGCGGTTCTTCCAGCAGTTTCAGCAGGCTGTTTGCCGCGGCAAGGCTCATCTGTTCGGCCCTGGAGACGATGAACACCCGATGTTCAGATTCCCCGGTTTTCAGCATAACCGATTTCTTCATGTCACGCACCTGATCGATGCCGATTGCCGGGGGTGTCGTGAGCTCGGGATGGAAATCGACCGGCAGATAGGGATTTTGCATGCGGCTCAGCAGCCGTCCCCGGATTATTTCATCATACTGTCCGATCTTCATGCTCTGCGGCCGGCTGGGGACGGGATGCACCAGCGTGAAAGAGGGGTGCTCCAGGGCCATTACTCTGCGGCACTCGCTGCAGCTGCCGCAGGCCCAGGGATCCGGCTGCCTGCACAACAGGCGCATGGCGAGCGCGACGGCCATGGTGTCTTTGCCGAGGCCGGCCTGTCCGTGAAACAGGTAGGCGTGGGCATGCCGGTTTCTCCGTATCGACCTGTCCAGGATCTGCTTGACCCTGTCTTGTCCGTATACTGCAGTCATGTCGTCTTATGGCCCCGCTTTCAGCCAGCGCTGCGGATTCTGGTGCGATTTCTCATGCCAGACCTGAAAATGCAGGTTGGATCCATAGAGGCTGTCGCTGCTTCCCAGCCTGCCGATTTCTCTCCCCGCTTCAATCAGATCGCCTTCATTGACAAGCACGACATTGAGGTACCCGTAGAGGGTCGTGTATCCTTTGCCGTGATCGATTATAACGATGTTCCCCAAACCGCGTATCCAGTCGACTCTCAGCACCCGCCCTTTGCACACAGAGACAACCGTCGCTTCACCGGTTGCCTCGATGTCGATGCCGTAGTTTTCCTCATCGACGTTGAATGTTCTGTTGGTGTAATTACCGTACCGGGAGACAACCGTCCCCTTTACAGGCCAGTCCAGCCGGCCCCTGAGATGTTCGAAATCTGAATCGATTTCAGCGTATGCGGCCTGTTTTCTTGTTTTTTCGCTTGAGGCCATCCATTTTTTAATCCGGTTCAGGGCCGCCTGCTTTTCCCTGATTTTTTCCTGCAGGGACTGCTGATCGGCCCGGACAGCCGTGAGCAGATCGCTTTCCCGGGAGCGATTCTGCCGAAGGGACCGCTCTTCCTTTGCCGCTTCAGCGATCAGCGCTTCGCTCCGGGTCAGTTCCCGCTGCCTCGCCTCCCGCTGCGCCAGTATCTCCTCTTTCTGGTCCAGCAGGATGCGCATATTGCGTTTATCATTGTCGATAACCATGCTCTGGTATTTCATCCAGACCAGCAGCTGGTTAACTGTTTTCAGTGACAGGAGGGCTTCCCATTCGGACTGCCGGCCCCGTTTGTAGAGAACGACGAATCGCCGGGCTACCAGGTCTTTTCTCCGTTCGAATTCGGCGATGTTCTGCTGCAGCGAGGATTCGATAGCCGCTATGGTGCGCCTGCTGCTTCTCTTTTCGGCCTCCAGCTGTTCGATGAGTGTGCGCCGCAGCCCGATCTGGCGGTTGAGATTTTCCAGCCGTTCCTGTATCGATTGTTCCCTGTTCTCGCTCTCGCGAAGCTGTGTTTCAAGATCACGGATCTCTTTCCTGATTTTTTCCAGATTGCCCGATTCCTGCGCCACAAGCGGCGCGGCAGCGATTATCAGCAGCAGGATTGTCACCGTGAGCGACTTATGCATGGGTCGCCTCCCTGAACCGGCTGATGGCGGTCAGCCGTTCGGTAATGACCGCCGCGATCACCAGCTTGATCATTTCCGCCGGCAGAAACACGATGATGCCGGTCCAGATCGTTTTCCAGAGAGTGATGCCGGTGCCGCTGATGAATGTGAGATTCAGGTAGAGGTAACATGCCCCCGGACCGATAATCAGCGGCATGGCGGTCAGCCCCGATCGTATCAGTTTTCCGGCCGGTATGCGTCCGGGAAGGGACGCTGTCAGTCTTCCGGTCAGCCAGGCCGCGGCCGGAAAACCGAGGAGATAGCCGAACGTCGGCTGAAGTATGTACCCCGGTCCCCCCCCGGCACCGAACACGGGAATTCCCATGAGACCGACGGCGAGATAGAGGAGCTGGCTCGCGGCTCCTCTTCTGGCACCCAGTAACGCGCCCGCCATGTAAACAAACAGTGTTTGCAGGGTAAAGGGCACCGGCGGCAGCGGTATTCTGATGATGCCGCCGGTTGCCGTCAGGGCCGCAAACAGCGGGATGAGCACCAGCGATATACTGACATGTCCGGACCTTTGTTGTCTCGCAGGCATATTGGTTCCATCCGAATGCGCACCGGCTGTTCTTAAGCCTTAAATGTACAAAAATCAGGCACAAAAAACAAATCCTTATTTTGTGAACTCCGCCGGTTGCAGCGGCCGCTTTCCGGTCGAGACGCCCGGTCCGGCGTCCCGATAGGGCTGCCGCGTGAGTTTTCAGTTGATTTTTTTACCCGGATTTTTTAGATTAACGTAAGAACTTACATAATTTTATTTATAGATATGCCGCGTCCGGCGCCGCGGCTCACCCCGTTCAAGAGGAGGCTGTCCATGTCACGACCAATGTATTATGAATACCGTCCGGAAGGAGCGATTCGCGCACCCCGGGGAACCGTCCGTACCTGTAAAAACTGGGATACGGAAGCAGCCATGCGCATGCTGATGAACAACCTCGACCCGGAAGTTGCCCTGGAACCCCAGGATCTCGTCGTGTACGGCGGATCCGGAAGAGCCGCGAGAAACTGGAAGGCCTATGCAGAGATTATCGATATTCTCAGGAATCTCGATGACCGGCACACGCTCTGCATTCAGTCGGGCAAGCCGGTATATATCGCGCCGACGCATCCGGACGCTCCCCGGATCATCCTCGCCAATTCGAATATCGTCCCACGGTGGTCGACGCAGGAGCAGTTCGACGCCTTTGACGAGGCGGGCCTGATGATGTATGGACAGATGACGGCCGGCTCCTGGATCTATATCGCTACCCAGGGCATTATTCAGGGTACCTACGAGAGTTTTGCCGCGGCCGGCCGCAAGGACTTCGGCGCTGATACGCTGAAGGGCAAAATAATACTCACCGGCGGACTGGGCGGCATGTCCGGGGCCCAGCCCCTGGCGGCGACGATGAACGAGGCGGTGATCATTGCCGTGGAAGTGAGGGAGGAACGGGCGGCGAAGAAAGTGAAAGAGGGGTACTGCGACCGCATGACCCGGAGCGTTGAGGAAGCGATCGCGTGGGCCGAGGAGGCCAGGCAAAAAGGTGAGCCCCTTTCAATCGGGCTCGTGGGCAATTGCGGGGATGTGCTGCCCTGGATGGTTGATCATGATTTCATTCCCGATATCGTCACCGATCAGACCTCGGCCCACAATCTGCTTGATTATGTGCCGGCCGGTGACCTGGATGAGGTGGACCGGCTGCTGAAGGACGATCCTGATACCTATAAAAAACGGGCGCTGGAAACCATCGCCAGACACGAGCAGGCGATTCTCGATATGCAGGATAAAGGCGCGGTTGCATTCGATTATGGCAACAACCTGAGGGGACAGGCGGAGATCGCCGGCGTCGCTGTCAGGGATGAAAACGGGCGGTTCAAGTATCCCGGATTTGTGCCCGCCTATGTGCGCCCTCTCTTCTGCGAGGGCCGCGGACCCTTCCGCTGGGCCGCTCTTTCCGGGGACCCGTCCGATATAGACCGTCTCGACCGTCTGGTGAAGGAGATGTTCCCGGATAACACGCCCCTCATGCGCTGGATCGATCTGGCGTCGCAGAAGATACCCCATCTTGGCCTGCCCTCCCGGGTCTGCTGGCTCGGGTACGGGGAGCGGGCGGAATTCGCTTTGCGGATGAACGATCTGGTTCGCAAAGGCGAGGTGAAGGCGCCGGTGGTTATCGGCAGGGATCACCTCGACTGCGGATCGGTCGCGTCACCGAACCGGGAAACCGAGGCGATGAAGGACGGCAGTGATGCGATCGCCGACTGGCCGCTGCTCAATTTCGCGCTCAATTCGGTGAACGGAGCCTCCTGGGTCAGTTTCCATAACGGCGGCGGAGTGGGTATCGGCAATTCCCTCCATGCGGGCATGGTGATCGTCGCGGACGGTACAAAGGAGCGGGATGAACGGCTCAAACGGGTGACGACCACCGATCCGGGCATCGGCATCGCCCGGCACGTGGATGCGGGGTATGAAAAGGCGGCTGAAGTCGCGAAAGAAAAGGGTGTCATGATCAATAGATTCACGGCCTGAGCGGGGTAACGGCGATGAGCGGCCTCCTGCTGAACAATATCGCATCCCTGTATGATCCCAGAGACGGGGAACGGTCCGGTCCTCTCTCGATACTGATCGAAGACGGTGTCATTTCCTGCATCGGGTCCTGTGCCAAGATCGGAAACGGTGTCGAGGTTGTGGACTGTTCGGGCCTGCTGGCGATTCCGGGATTCGTCGACTGCCACACCCATCTGCTCTTCGCCGGCAGCCGGGAACAGGAACTGTACATGCGCGCGGCCGGACGGCCCTACCTGGAAATTCTGGAGAGCGGCGGCGGCATCCATAACACGGTTGCCTCGGTGAGAGCGGCGTCAGAAGAAGAGCTGTTCGGAAACGGCATGCGCTACCTTGACCAGGCGCTGACCCTGGGGGTGACCACCGTGGAGATAAAGTCGGGGTACGGACTCGATTTTACGAACGAAGAAAAAATGCTGAAGGTCTGCAGACGGCTTGATGAAGCACATCCGGTGGACGTCGTGCCGACGTTTCTCGTGCACACGGTGCCGAAAGACCGGGACCGGACCGACTATCTCCACGAGGTCGAGAAGAGGATGATACCGGCCTTCCGCTCCCTGGCGGACTGGTTCGACATTTTTCTTGAAAAAGGCGTGTTCAGCCTTGCCGAGAGCGAACGGCTGATCGAGGCGGCGAAACGGGAAGGATACCATATAGGGTTCCATACCAACCAGGTCAACGACCTCGGCGGCGTCGGGCTGGCGGTCAGGTGCGGGGCCAGACATGTGAATCATCTGGAAGTGCTGACGGATGAGGATGCGGACCTGATCCGGCGGACGGACGGCCTCTATCCGGTGTTTCTGCCTGCCGCGGAGGGGTTTGTTTTTTCGGACCATGTGGGGCAGTTCCATAAAGTGCGGGATCTGAGAGAGCGGGTGGTGATCTCATCGGATTTCAATCCCGGATCGTCCCCGGTGCTTTCACCGCTTTTTATCATCACCTATACCGTGCTCCGCTACCGGGCCGATGATCCCCGGCTGCTCATAAACGCCTACACGGCCAATCCCGCGGAGATGCTTTATCTCTCGGACCGGGGGCGGATCGCACCCGGGAAAAAGGCGGATCTGGTTCTGCTGGATCTGGCCGCGGTTGATCAGATTCCGTATCTCGGCACGTTTGATGTGATCAGATACGTGATCAAGAACGGGTCACTGGCTGACACGGGTCATCAGAGAAAGAAATAATAACCGCTTGACAAATCAGTGGAATATCACTATCATGTGAGTGAAATGTATTAACAATAGGAAATATTTTGTTTACCGTAAAAATAGCGACGCACTTTGCGGCATCCCACCAGCTGAACGGGTATGAGGGGGTCTGCAGGGCGCTGCACGGGCATACCTGGAAGGTGGAGGTCTCGGTCAGAACGGAGAAAGTCGATGCTGTGGGCATCAGCGTCGATTTCAAGGAACTCAAGGACAAGACCAGCAGGATCATCGAGCGCCTGGACCACAAGCATGTCAATGATGTCCCGCCCTTCGATACAATCAATCCTACGGCTGAGAATCTGGCGCGGTATATCTACAACGAGCTGCGGACCCGGCTGCCTGACGGCGTGTCGATGGCGGAAGTAACCGTCTGGGAATCGGACGGGTACGCCCTTACTTATTCAGAATAACGCTAAAGGCGGGACGCTGCCGTGAATCATAAAAAGAGCGCTGCAAATGCTTCCCTGAACGTGCATGAACTTTTTTATTCGATTCAGGGAGAGTCATCATATGCGGGCAGGCCGTGTGTGTTCATCAGGCTGAGCGGCTGTAATCTGCGCTGCGGCTACTGCGACACCAGGGAGGCCTGGGAGAACGGCAGCAACTATACCATTGGCGAGCTCCTCGCCCGCGTGGACACTTTCGGCTGCAGGCTCGTGGAGATCACCGGCGGAGAACCGCTTCTGCAGAAGGCGATGCCCGACCTGGCCGAACGGCTTGTCAGGAAAGGTCACACGGTGCTGGTCGAAACGAACGGCACCCAAAATATCAATGTGCTGCCCGCCCGGGCGATCTGCATTATGGATATCAAATGTCCGGACAGCGGTGAAGTCGAGAAGACGGACTGGAACAATCTCGATCGCCTCAAGCAGGGGGATGAGATCAAGTTCGTTGTCTGCAGCAGGCGGGATTATGAGTGGGCCCGGGGCGTGATCAGAAAGCATGAGCTGGAGAACAGGTTCACGATTCTCTTCTCACCCGCTGCCGGAAAGGTCAGGTCCGCCGATCTCGCCCAGTGGATTCTGGATGACAGACTTGCCGCTATCCTGCAGCTGCAGCTGCACCGGATTATCTGGCCGGATGAGGAGAGCGGGAGGTAATATGGAAAAGCGAGCGGTCGTGCTGCTGAGCGGCGGGCTTGATTCCGCGGTGACACTGGCTATCGCTCTCAGTGAAGGGTATGGGTGCCGCGCGCTCTCGTTCAGATACGGCCAGCGGCACAGCGTGGAACTGGCAAGCGCGGAAAAAGTGGCGGCGACCCTGGGCGCCGGGGAGCATTGTGTCATCGGGCTGGATGAGCGGAGTTTCAGGGGGTCCGCGCTTACCGATGATATCCCGGTCCCGAAGGGACGTTCCATCGACCCGGACACGGGGGAGATACCGGTAACCTATGTGCCGGCCAGAAATACGGTGTTTCTTGCCCTGGCGCTCGCGCATGCGGAAATTATCGATGCCGATGCGATTTTTATCGGCGTCAACGCCCTCGACTATTCAGGCTACCCGGACTGCCGTCCCGATTTCATTCGGGCCTTCGAAACGGTCGCCGCCCTGGGCACCCGCCGGGGCAGAGAGGGCAGACCCTTTCAGATCAGAACACCCCTGATCGATTTGACAAAAGCGGAGATTATTCGTACAGGCGATGCGCTGGGGGTCGATTTTTCCCTGACCACCAGCTGTTACGATCCGGACGGCGGGGGCAGGGCCTGCGGAATGTGCGACAGCTGCCGGCTGCGCAGGGCAGGGTTTGAAGCCGCGGGAGTCCCCGACCCTACCGTCTACCGCGCTGAAGGAGACACGCCATGACAGAAAAGAGAGGGGCGAGGGAGATCAGGGAATCACAGCTGACCCCGGTGCCGAACCACTATCCGGACAGGGATTATGAAGTGAACATCACCCTGCCGGAATTCACCTGTCTCTGCCCGATTTCAGGATATCCCGATTTCGCGGTGATCCGGATCACCTATGTTCCCGATCAATCGATCATTGAGCTGAAATCCCTGAAGCTTTACATCAACAAATTTCGAGACAGGGAGCTGTTTCATGAGCAGACGGTGAATCTGATTCTCGATGATCTTGTAGCCGCCGTCAAACCGCGGTATATGCAGGTCGTCGGTGATTTCAACCCCCGCGGGAACGTGAAAACCGTCGTAACATCTGAATACACGCGGGGAAAAGACCTGTGAAAGACATTCAGAATCAACCGGACGACCGTAACATCCCCATCGACAGGGTGGGGGTGAAGGATCTTCGCTACCCCATCATCGTGTCCGACCGGGCAAACAGCCTTCAGCATACAGTGGCCTCGATCAACATGTTCGTCAGTCTGCCCCACCATTTCCGCGGCACCCATATGAGCAGATTCATCGAAATTCTCAATGAGCATCACCGGGATTTTCATATCGACACCGTGGAAAAAATACTGTATGAAATGAAAGAACGGCTCCATGCCTGTGAAGCGCATATGGAAGTGCAGTTTCCCTATTTCATCGAAAAGCACGCGCCTGTGTCCGGGGCCGCGAGCCTCATGGAATATCAGTGCACGTTTCACGGCACGCTGCGGGATGCCACCGATTTCGTCCTCGGAGTCGAGGTTCCGGTGACCACGCTCTGCCCCTGCAGCAAAGAGCTTTCTGAACAGGGTGCCCACAATCAGCGCTCATTAGTTACCATCCGTATCCGCTCCCGGCAACTGGTCTGGATCGAAGAGCTGACCGAGATTGCGGAAAGCTCGGCTTCAAGCCCGGTATACGCCCTGCTGAAGCGCGAAGATGAAAAATCGGTTACCGAACGAGCCTATGATAACCCAATGTTCGTGGAAGATATGGTGAGAGAGATCGCCCGCCGTCTCAATGATGATGACCGGATCACCTGGTACAGCGTCGAATCCGAAAATATGGAATCCATCCACAATCACAGCGCCTATGCCTCCATTGAGAAATGGAAGTGATTCGGCTGTTTCCGGCGTGAAATTTGCATAATCCCTGCAGGAGACCATATTCGGAGCGAATGAGCGGCCGGAGGAGGGCTTTCACGGGAATTATTGCACAATGAAAACAGTCTTGCACATATTGAGGATATCCGGAAAGCGGCGATGTGTTTCAGCACATCTGGCTGCGGGCATCATTGCGGTCCTCTTTCTGGCGCCTGAAGCCCGGGGACAGGCTGAGATCACGGTTACCGGTCTCTGGTCGCTGACCCTGGACAACACCAATCTTCAGGCCGGGGCGGGCAGTGATTTCGTGTCAACCTATGAGAGCGCCGTCGATCAGGTCGACATCGAGATCAGCGGACGCAGATTCGAATACTGGCAGGTTGACATCAGCATCACGGGCGGCGCCAGCTGGCACGACGACCTCGTGCTCTACGCCCGCAGGACCGGTGACGGCCAGGGCGCGGGTTGGATCAGCGGCGGCACTGCCTATCAGGAAGTCACTACTACATCCGGTCCCTTTTTCCAGGGCTATAAGAAGCTCAAGGATATCACCATTCAATATCAGCTCTCGGGTGTTTCTGTAGTCATCCCCGCCGGCACCTATTCCACCAGCGTCGTTTATACGGTGACCGATCTGTAATCACGGTGCCGTTTCGTATAGAAAAAGCGGCTGCCGCATACCCGCGGAAGCCGCTTTTCTTAATGGGGTATGGATCCCTAAAACATGTGATCCCAGGGATCGAGCATAACCGGTTTCTGTTTCAGTATCTTGAGTACATCCGCGTCGATGAACTCTCTGCGGACTACCAGTCGGAATCCGTATTCGTCGAACCAGCGGTCGGTCATGGTCAGATAGCCCTGATGCCCGGCGGCGGCACCCCAGCTGTTTTCCAGCAGCCATTTGGTGGGTGTACCGTCCAGTGTCGTGTCGACGCCGACAAGCGCCATTCCGTGGGATGATCCGCTTTCAAAGGAAAGAATCCGCTGTTTTTTGTCCATGCCGAAGGGAACCCCGTAGAGTGATTCATAATCGTACTGTTCAACGTCGAGAATGCCTTCTTCCCGGTCGAGCTGTTTCCCCACATCACAGGAAAAATACATGGCTTCCCCGGCCAGGAGCGAGCGTTTCGCGAATTTCTTGAGCAGATCATTGGGAAGATTGATGTAGGTCCAGTTGTCGCCTTCCATAAGGTTACGGTCGTAATCGATCTCATAGAGTTTGAAATACTCTTTCGATGGATCATTCATGAGCATGATGTAGTCGGCAAAGTCAACAGCCACGGTTTCTTTGTAGAATTGCAGGGGAGTCCAGGTTTTCGGCTCACTGATGGCGCCGTCCTTGTCCTGATACCGCCAGGTGAATTCTTCCGGCGGTTCGCCGAGATGGAAAACGAGTATGCGGTATATGTCGGAAAGCATGGCGGTTTTTTCCCCGCGAATATCCGTGAGGCTTCTGCCCGCTTCATGCATGCCCCTGAGGGAGAGGGCGTCTTCGCGCAGTTTCGTTCTGATGATTCTGCTCATGGCCCCGGTGTTTTTACTGTGGTACGTTTCGGGCATAACCGATTCGGGAACGAGCCCGTATTTTTCAGCCAATCCCGTCATCATGCTCCAGACACCGCCGTCACCGATGGTGTTCTTGAGCAGCCATTCGACCCGCCGATCGCTCAACGGCCGTTCGCGGGTGGCGATGATCCCCTCGAGAAAAAGATTGGATTTCTCCAGCTGATCCCAGAAAAAGGAGTAATTTTCAGAGTATTCGAACGTGTCCAGATTGTATTGCTCTCTCACTTTCTGGCGCAGCACATTGAGCCCGGTGAAGAGCCAGCAGCGGCCGGTCGAGTGCTGGTTCGTTATACCGTGAATGTCGAGTCTGACCGCAAAATGGTGATCGATTTTTCCGGCCCGTTCCCTGTTAACGACCAGATTGCTGATATTGTTGTTGGTGATGATGTTGACCAGGGCGGTGTTGTCCTGCGAGCGACTGTCGATTTTAAATTTCTTGAGCATGGTCCGGTCGATCTCCTGGCCGGCGGCGAATTGGCAGGCGCACAAGAGCACAAGGGCGGAGGTGAAAAGGGGGGTGTTTCGAATCATTGAACGCTCCTTCGGTTGTGATGGGTGACTGAATTGCATGCGGTACCGCTGTCAGCGTAAGATAACAAGTTTTTTCCTCGATGTAAAGTCGTTGATGCGCAGTGTATAGACATACAGCCCGCTGGGGAGGGTTTGTGTGTCCAGCTGATATTCGTAGGTCCCCGGCTCCCGGTAACGGTCCTCGAGAATGTTCACCCGCTGCCCGAGGGTGTTGTAGAGCGTGAGCCGTACCATACCGCTTTCACTGAGCGTGTACCTGATAGTGGTCCCGCTGTTGCATGGATTGGGATAGTTATGGTACAGCATGCAGGTCTCGGGGACTTCTTCATACGCGGGTATCCAGGCAGCCTGGGCGGCTCTGGCAGCTGCCTGGCCCGTGTGCTCCCGCAGCTCGGACAGCCCGTCGCCGCAGACTACGGCAAAGGTGGCCCAGGCGGTGTCGCCGGGCGGAATCTCTCCGACGCGTATGCCCGTCCACGCTTTCAAATCGGCATTTTCGGGAATATCGGTCTCGATCCTTGAAATGAAATCGAAGGAGGCGGCCCGAACGCCGTCACCGTCTCCCAGGCTGTTCCGGCGGTCGGTGATGCAGAAACCGGCCAGGCTGTCGAGTGCGGCGATGCCGAAATAGCCGCGGTGATCGGGATTGTAGATATAGGTGAGACGGCTGCTTTCGGACCATCCTCCGTTATTATGGCTGTAGGAACCGACATCCCAGTCCATGAACAGCCCGGCGTAGAAATCCGCGAGGGGGCTGGTCCCGGTGTTGATGAATCCGTAGCGGATGATGCCGAAGGCATCCCCTGTTTTGGTGGCTGCGGTCTGAATAACGGTAACGCCGTATGGTTCAGCGGCGTTGTCGTCGCAGAAGACCGCGCGGGAGACCTGATCGAACAGATCGTCGGAGATAAAACCGGCGCTGAACCTGCTTTCTACATTACGGAAATCGGTGACCAGGGAATAATCGGTGTTTTTGTAACTTCCGAGCAGGCCGTTTACCCTGCCGCGGGCTGCGGTGCCGAAAATGAGTCCGCCCACGTAGATACCGTCTTCCCCTTTCCAGGTGACGCCCGTTTCGTTCGAGGGATTTTTATTGTCGGATCCGATGGATCCTTCATTATAGATGCTCATCCGGAAATCGCCGGGCGTGTGCGTCAGGCTCATCAGAGGTTCAGAGAGATCCTCGGTAACGCTGCCGCTGTGAAACACGTCTGTTACCGCTGTCCCGTTTTCCAGCACGATCATGCTGGTATCGGGATTGACGGTGATGCTGCAGCTACCGCCTCCATAGGTGAAGTCGATGGTGAGCAGGGTGCCGTCGTTACAGCTCAGAGGGGTTCCCTGGCCCGCCTGCCAGTGGAGCGTGACATGTCCTGTTCCCGGGGCGGCCGTGAAAGAAATCCCGTCGGGCTCCACGGAGTGTCCGGAATAGGTAAGCACCGCTGGATCATACTCCAGCCGCATTGTTATCGATATCGCATCCCTGAGATTGACTACGGTGACGGGCACGGATACAGTGCTCTCATAATCGGCGGTGATGTCCCCGACAGTCACCGTGGCAGTGGTGTCAACGGCCAGGCCTTTTATGCAGAAGTTGGCGGTGGAATTCATGCCGGTGAGGTCGATCCACCGGGACCCGTCGAAATAGAAGCTCTGTCCGGGGGCGGCGGTCGATGGAACGGTTGTGTTGGCGCGGCCCGCTCCCAGCAGCACCGGGACAACGGAAGTGGCGTCATACGGCTGTCCACCGCGGGAGAGTGAAAGATAGAGGTAGAACGGGTCGTCCCTGGTAAGCGCCGCCGCTCTGGTGAAAGTGACGGTATGGAATCCGGTAACGGGGATAAAACCGGTCGCCGAGGCCATTTCCCCGCTCAGGGTTGTCCCGTCGAACGTGCTGTAGACGCGTGCCGTGTAGGTGACACTGTCAGCCGCGGTATAGAAACTGACCGCCTTCAGGAGCTCGCCGGCTTCGGCGGTGAAACAGTTGACCGCTTCCTCCACGTGCGCCAGGGTCCTCCGCCAGCCGTGATAGTCGTGATAGTAGACGCGGGTGTAGGGCATAAGCGTCGCGCCCTGAAAGGAAACGGCTCCCATTTCCGCGTGTTTGCCCGCGTGTTTGTCATTGTAGGCAATCCAGAAATAACCGCCGTCTCCCCAGGATGCGCCCCAGCTGTTCTTGCAGAGCCAGGCCCCGGGATCGGGAGCCTGTGTCTGGCGGGTGTCGTCCCATCCCACGATGGCGATGGCGTGATTGGGGTCGTCGATGGTTGAGGGCGGCTGATAATGGGAATTATAGACGCTGTTGTAATAGACGCCGGCGAAATACATGCAGGTGCCCACCACACCGTGGTCCATGATGGCCCGCTTGATCTGGGGTACCCGCACCGTATTGTCTGGATTGGTGAACCAGAGAATTTCAGGGACATAGTAGATGTGGTATGACGGAAGGGAGCGTTCGGGAGCCGTCTCGAACGATTGTCCGTCAATCTCCCTGACCGGGCCTTCACCCCGGGAGATATAGGCGCTGGTGACCCGGTAATCGCCGCCTTCATGAACGGTGAGTCCGGTTCCGGTCGGGGGCGTCATGTCATCGTTATTGTACTGGTTGAATCCGTTCCACCAGTCCAGGTGATACTCGGCGAGGTTCGGCTCTCCGAGTTCACTGCGCGCCCAGTTCCCGGTCATCATCAGGTTGCCCTCGATCGCGGCCATTGCGCCGTGCGTCCAGCAGGTTCCCCCCTGCTGGTTTTTTACGGATGTGACAAAGGTCTGTCCCGCCACGCTGCGGAGATCATAGGATGACGGCGGCGTCTGGGCGGTGAGGGAGGACAGCGATGTACTGAGAGCGACGGTGATGAGCAGATGGCGCGATGTTTTTACCATAATTGTTCTCCTGCGGAAGAGCCGGAAAGATCCGGGTCGCCGGCTGATCAGCGCATGGTCAGGACCTTGGCTCCCCGGTTGCCGCCGCGTTTCAGTTCCAGAAGCGCCCGGTTGGCATCTTCAAGGGAGTATGTTTCGGTGTCAGGTCTGAGGTCGAGGCCGGCGGCGATGTCAAGAAATTCCCGGATATCCCGGGGCGCGACATTGGCGACGCTCTTGATCTCTTTTTCCATCCAGAGATGGCGGGGGTAGTCGAGCCCGAGCAGATAGTCCTGGTCAGCGGATTCCTTGCGTATGGCGTTGATGACCAGCCGCCCGCCCGGTTCGAGATTATTCAGCGCCTCCACCACCGGTTTCCAGACAGGCGTCGTATCGATGATCGCGTGCAGCTTCTCGGGAGAGGTGTCAGCGGTATCTCCGGTCCAGGCCGCTCCCAGTTCCCGGGCGTACTCCCGCTCTTTCACACTGCGGGCGAACACATACACATCCGATTCGGGATAGCGCCCCTTCAGCAGTTTCATGACCAGGTGACCCGATGCGCCGAATCCGGTGAGGCCGATGCGCTGTTTCGGCCGCAGGCCGGTGAGCCTCAGGGAACGATAGCCGATCGCGCCGGCGCAGAGAAGAGGGGCGGCTTCCACATCTGAATACCCGTCCGGAAGCGGAAAGACCGATGTTTCGGGAACGGTCATGTACTCGGCATAGCCGCCGAAGGCGTCCCGCCCGGTGGCCCTGAATTCGGGACAGAGATTTTCTTCCCCGGCCCGGCAGCGGTCGCAGACGCCGCAGGATGAGTAAAACCAGCCGACACCGACCCGTTCGCCCGGTTTTCGCATGGAGGCGCCCGGGCCCAGTTTGTCTATGACGCCCACCACCTCGTGGCCGAGGATCATGGGGAACCGTTCGGGAGGGGTGCGTCCTTCGATCTCATCCAGTTCGGTGTGACACACGCCGCAGGCCGTCACCCGCAGCCTGACTTCTTTCCGCTCAGGTTCCGGCGCCGGCATCTCCCTGAAAGTGAGCGGCGATTCATCCCGGGTCAGGTCGGTAACCCGTTCCAGCACCATCGCTTTCATTTGTTTCTCCTTGCCCTGCCGCTTGCCCGCTAATTACTACGTGCCACCCGGGATGATTCCCCGAGCGGCCATGCCGCGGCAGCGGCTTATTCGTCCTCGAAGGGGATGGTCATTTCCAGCCAGCGTTCCAGCGTGGTCAGGATCTCCTGCAGCTGCCCGTCCCGAAACGATGTGATGCCCACGTAGTGATTGCCTCCTTTGAGCACCATTTTCAATGCGTCGGTGTCGCCGGTGAGCATGACCTGGGGGGCCGACCAGGGATCGTTGTCGCCATACAGGAAAAGCATCCGGTCCCCCTCCCGCCGGATCCAGTCGTTGATCGCATGCATGCGCTCCGGTGAGTAGGTCAGGCCGGTGTTCTGTGGAGCATAGGCCCAGTTGGGATAGAAATCGCCGCTGAGCAGGTCGGCGACATATTTTTTTTCGTATCCGTAATACCCCAGTTCCGTGGCGAATTGATACATGGAGGGCGAGTTCATGCTTCTGTCCGCGTAGGATCCGAGGTAGACGATTTTTTTCAGGTGATCGAAGATCTCCTCCGCGGACGCTCCCGCCCGGGGCACGGTGGCAGGATCGATCATATGGTACTGCCAGAAACTGAAAGTGTATTCCAGGACAGCGTACTCGAGGGCTTTTTCCAGGCCCACGGAAAAGGTCTCTCCGTTTTTCCAGGCCCAGTCGCGCAAGAGGGGCAGCATCTCGTCCTTACGCTCGAGCACGAGCCGCTGAAAGTCGATGAGCTGCCGCCGCTGTTTCCGCGTGCCGACGGTGTCGAAAAACCGGTTGATGCGCTGATCCTCGAGAGCGAGGTTGAGGGGAGAGTCGTAGGCGACGGTGACGTCCACATCTTCCGGGTAGAAGCAGCGGTGATACATGGCGGTCTGGCCGCCCTTGCTCCAGCCGGAATTGATCCACTTGCCGGGATACAGTGCCTTGAAGATTTCGACGATACGGTGGTGGTCGGCGGCGGCCTGCGTGATGTTCAGGAAACGCCAGTCCAGTGAATCGGGCGCCGATTCACCGAAAAAGCGGTGCTCCACGATGATCTGGTTGCATTTCAGCAGACCGCACAGCTCCTTTGTCCGGTTCGCGGGTGCCGTGTAGCCTTCCGTCTCCAGCAGCACCGGTCTGGAAAAACCGGCATGGGAGATATAGATCCGCTGCCGGAATACCTGCCCCCCCGTGTTCTCATGGTCCAGCGGCTGCTCCAGCCGGAGCTCATATGCTTCGCTGAAATGGTCCGCGGTCTTGATCTTTTTCACCCAGAGATTATCGATCTGCAGCAGTTTTTCGCCCAGGGTCTCCTGGGCGGAAAGCGGAAGCAGAGCGGCCGTGATGCAGGCTATGCAGACTGCGGCGGTGCGGGTTCGTCCATTCATGGGATGATCCTTCAGTTATACAATGCGGTCGAGGGCCGATCGCATGGCGCCCACTTGTGCCATATCGGTTGCTGTATAGGTGTCCGGTGTCATACCGGCAAGGTTCCTGAAATCGAGTCCTGTCCCGGATGTATCCCGGGTCAATCCGGACAGGGAACAGTGGACCTGGGTACATCCGGTGTTCCTGATCAGGCCGTCCACGTTTCCCGGGCGTATGCCGGAGCCGGGGAGGATCTCGATACGATCAGCCGCCCGATCACGCAATGCACCAATGAGCGGGGCGCCCGCAAGGGCGGTCGCCTCCTGACCGGAGGTGAGGATGCGGGTGAACCCGCACTCGATCGCATCCGCGAGGGCCTGGAACGGATCAGGTGTGAGGTCGAAGGCCCGGTGTAAAACGGTATGGGCGCCCCGGGCTCGGGTGATCAGCTGACGGGTGCGGTCTTTGTCCATGCGGCCGTCCTCGCAGAGAATGCCGAACGCGATACCCGCCGCGCCCGCCTCAAGGGCGGCATCGATGTCCCGCTGCATTGTCCTGAAGGCGGCGTCGCTGTAGCAAAAACCGCCGTCACGGGGCCTGATCATGACGATCACCGGCAGTCGTACCGCACACACCGTTTCCCTGATCGTGCCGAGGGAAGGGGTCAGCCCCCCCAGGGATAGGGCACCGTTGAGTTCGATCCGGTCGGCGCCGCCCTGCTCCGCGGCGATGCAGTCATCAACCGACCCGGTGCATATTTCCAGCAGTAGAGCCATAATTCCTCCTGCCGAGGGCGGTGCCGCCCGCCCTCTCAGCCGTTCAGCAGATCGAGGGCGGCCTGAAAGAGAGTGTCGAGGCTCGCTTTCGTGTCCGCATGATGGAAAGCCGGTTCCCATTCCCGGTCAAGCAGATCGGAGACGACGAACGCCGCCGCAATCCGCACATTCCGGAACGCTGCGACGGCGAAGAGAGCGGCGCTCTCCATTTCAACGGTGGCGATCCCTTCCCTGCGATACATATCGACTTCCGGCCGGGTTTCCCGGTAGGGGGCGTCGGTGGTCCAGCTGGGCGCCCGCTGATACCCGATGTCCGCCTTTGCAAGCGCGGCGGCAAGTTCGGCGGTGAGGTCGGCGTCCGGCAGAGAAAACCGTGCCGCCGGGAGATAATGGTAGCTGGTGCCTTCGTCCCGCAGCGCCTTTTCGCAGACAAACACACCCCGGGATTGCAGCCCGCCGGCCGTACCGATGCTGAGAAAGCGTCCGCCTCCCAGGGCGATCAGCTCTTCGAGAGCCGCGGCCGCGTGGGGCGCTCCCACGCCCTTCATGGCGGCGATCCCGGTCTTCCCGCAGGTGAAGAGGTCCGCTCCGGGGATGATCCGCCCGAGCCGCTTCATACCGGGAAGCGACTGTATGCGCTTGAGGAGACCGGGGTCATAGATGATGATGTACCGGTCCGGGAACGTGTGATCTCCCCGGTAGTGGTATGTGAGAAAATCTTCAGGACCGAACAGGCCGGGATGGCCGGTTTTATCCGGATAGTGAGGTATGGTCATCATTATGTCAGCAGCTGTATGTCCCTGGGGATATTCAGGAACGGTTCGCATCCGTTTCCGGTGATGAGGAAGGTGTCTTCGGCCCCGACACCGCCGATCCCCGGCAGAAACGCTTTCGGCTCCATGGCCAGGACCATGCCCGCTGCCAGCTCCAGGTCGACCCTGTCTGCGATGACCGGCATCTCATCGAGTTCGGTGCCGATACCGTGTCCGAAAAAACGGACCTGGTTCTCGCCGAATCCCATGAATCCGGGGGGCAGTCCCCGCTCTTCGGCCTGGGCCGCCACTTCATTGTACACATCCTGGCAGTTGGCGCCGGGCACGGTCAGCTCTTCCAGCAGTTCCAGCACATCGAGGCAGAACCGGTGCGCTTCCAGAACAGGCTCCGGGATTGTCCCGCCGGTATAGTAGGTACGGGTGAAGTCGGTGTGGTAGCCGTTATGGGAGGTGACGAAATCGAGCATGACCGTCTGATCCGGCTCGATTACCCGGGCGGCCGGCCCGGTCCCGCTGGCGGGATAGATACCTGCGGACCCCAGGGGACCGTTGAAATTTGTCGGGTAGCAGGCAGAGTCGCCAGCGGAAAACTGGAGCACCGAATGGGTCTCGGCGGCGCCGCGAATGCGCATGGTGCCGCTGTGCCCGAGTTCACGCAGCCGCTTTTCCAGGAGAGCCGCGGCCTGGAGTTCGGTCACGCCGACGTTGACGATATCCGGCAGGTCCCTGAGCAGCGTCTCCGCCTGCAGGGCGGCCCCCTTGATCTGCTCGATTTCCCAGCCGCTCTTCACCATTTTAACGGTCCGGATCGGCCCGCTGATATCGGTGATCGCCGCTTCTTTCCAGATGGTTTTGATCAGGGCGTAGACCGCGGCGGGCGTGACATCCAGAGAGAGCCCCGGCGGGCCGCCGCCGGCCATTTCCCTGGCCCGTTTCACCAGTCCCTTGCGGCCGGGAAAGGGTTCCACGCTCAATGGCGACTCCACCTCGGCCCGTTTCAGGCTCATTTTTACATAGTAGACAGGATCCCCCGCCGCGGGGATGAGCAGCACGCCGTCCTGAACGCTGCCGGTGAAGTAGTAGAGATCGGCCGGATGCTGCATCCAGGCGACGCCGGCACCTTCCGCCGACAGGGCCTTCTGCAGCCTCTTTATCCTGTCCGATATGTCCGATTCGGGAACAAAAAAGGGAGTGTGGTGTGTATCAGGCAGCATGGGAATCCTCTCGATAGACTCGGTTTCGTTTTAAATGATAACCAACCCGGTGCAATTTTGCAACTGAATTATTGGGGGAGGAAGGGTTGAATTAGTGAAAAATGATTGACATTCTTCAGGATGAGGAGTATGTTGTTTAAATACCGGAGACCGGAAAGCCGCGTAGCGACGCTTGCTTCCTGGAGACCGGAGGCAGGACCCCGCCGCCCCGGCTAACGGCGGTCCCCGGACCGCCGGGGAGTATACGTTTCGTAGATAATTTTAGGAGGGAATATGAAACGGGGCAACAGGAGTATTGTTTCCATCCTCATCGGTCTCGCCGGACTGATGGTCGCGGCGGCCGACTGCGCGGCGCAGGATGCACCGGCCGCGATGCTGCCGCTGGCAGAGATCGACCGCTGCGGTATCCGTATCGTCCCCTTTGTCCGCGACAGCCGGGTCGTGATCGAACTGCAGTACGGGGTTTCCTGGGATAGAAAAACCCTGGACCGGCTGCGGGGGACAAACGGGTTCGCGGAACTGCAGCTGGAGTATTGCGTGAAGAACTCCCGCTCGGAAGTGGTCTGGGACAACCGCCGTCATGAGTATATCGACCCCTTTGCCGTATCTGACAGCACCCTGCTGTTTTATGCCGGGCTGCTCAAACGGCCCCTGGTGCCTGATGATTATACAATTATCTGCACACTTGTCAATCTCGAAACGGGGGGTTCTCTCCGCCGGTCCCGCTATGTTCACTGTCCGGAACTTCCCTCCCCGACGCTCTATGTCAGTGATATCATGCTTGCTTCATCGGTCTCACCGGGGCGGCCGGCTGCCGGTTCGGCATTTGCAAAAGGCGACTGCACTGTCCATCCATACCCGTTTGAAACGGTCCCGAGAACATATCCGGTATTTCTTTATTTTGAAATTGATCATCTTGCCCTCAAGAAACGGAGCGGTGCTCTCTATACAGTGACATACAATCTGGAGCAGCACAGGCGCAGTATTCCGTTACTGTCCCGGGCGGGATCGGCCATCGGTTCTGAATACAGCGCCGCCTGCATGAAAACGAATGCACAGGAATTTTTCGCCTTTGACCTGACACATGTCACAGCCGGCCGGTACCGGGTCAGAGTGACGGTCACCGATGAGGTCGCGGATGAAACGGCGGAAACGGGAATTACCTTTCGGGTGGTTGATTGAAAAAAGTGGGGTAAAGATCCAGATCCATTGTCCTGAGAATGGCATGCCCGCGATCTTTTGGCAGGCATCCAGGGGAGGGTGAAAAAAGAGCCAAAGAGCGACAGGACCCTGCCGCCCGGCCCCGGACCGCCGGGGGGTAAAAGATCAACATCCACTATTCAACAAGGAATAAACAACATAACAAGTACTTCCGGGTATAGGCACTCCAGGGGGGGCGTCTGCATATATTTTGAATATATCTGTTTTTTTTCGTGCTTTTCGTGTTTTTCGTTGGCGGTGAATTGATACTAACAAACAAAGGAGAACACCCATGCCTGGACTGATGTTCGGACTGATCCCCGCGGCCGTTTCGGCCTTCATCATCGCGGTTGTCGTCTACATGCTCTATCTCGCCAAACGGTTTGTGGCGGCGGTGGAGAAAATCGCCGAAAAATAGAATCAATAGCCAATAACCAATGCCCAACACCCAATTACCAAATAGCCGGCCGCACTTTCCGGAGTGGTGGGATTGCAGCGTCGGTTGGCTATTGGATATTGTTCTGTTGAATGTTGATTATTGATATTGTTAATACATATCAAACCTGCAGAGCCGTCCATCCAGCCCGCCGCTTCGCAGGGGCTGTTTGAAGGCCGTCTTCAGGCCGACGCGCTTGATCTGCTCCCGGTCGCCGAAGTAGACGTAAGCGGTGGAGCCGGCGCATTTCTGCTTGAGAAAATCTCCGAACTCTTTCAGCAGGGTTCCGGCCTGCTCTTTGTCCTTGAGACGGATGCCGTAGGGGGGATTGGTGATGATGGTGCGGTTCTCGAGCCCGTCCAGCGACCGGAAATCCCGCCGCCGAAGCAGCAGATCCTCTCCGCCCGGCAGTTTCTGCAGATTCACGGAAGAGGCCTCAAAGGCTCTGGGATCGATGTCGCTGCCCCCGATGAGACCGGGTTCTATTTCTCTGATTTTTTCATCAGCCGCTGATTGTACCCGTTTCCAGACCGCCGGATCGAAGTCCGGCAGCTGCTCGAACCCGAACCGCTTGCGCAGGTAGGCGGCGGGAATGAGGCAATGGTGCATGAGGGCCTCCGCCAGGAGGGTGCCGCTGCCGCACATGGGATCATAGAGGGGCCGTTCCCCCTGCCAGCCGCTCATCCGGATGACCGCGGCCGCTACGGTCTCCCGCATGGGCGCGGGTACGGACTGTTCCCGGTAGCCCCGCATATGCAGGGAGTCGCCGGACGTATCAAGGTAAATGGTCCCCTGGTTGTTGTTGATATAGAGGGCGATGCGCATATCGGGCGAAACGGTGTCCACGCCCGGCCGTCTGCCGCGCAAATGGTCCCGAAAGGTGTCGGCGATGGCGTCCTTGAGCCTGAGAGACGCGAATTTGGAGTGAGTGACCACGCTGTTCGAGACGGTGCCGAAGACAGCGAAGGTCTTTTCCACCGGAAAGAGCCGGGGCCAGTCGATCTCTTTGCCTGCGTGGTAGATCGCGTCCGTGTCCCGGCAGCGGAACTCCTTGAGCGGGGCGAGGATACGGGTGATCAGGCGCGCCTGATAGTTCAGGCGGTAAAGCACTTCCGCGCTTCCTTTAAAGCTGAATCCCCTGAATC
This sequence comes from bacterium, assembly GCA_016934955.1. GTDB lineage: Bacteria > Zhuqueibacterota > QNDG01 > QNDG01 > JAGLOF01 > JAFGRY01. The sequence goes on from JAFGRY010000024.1 coordinate 44,820, forward strand.
CCTGCTCGACCTGGTCCGCGCCCAGGGCCTCCGCTTCCCGCATGGCAAGCTCTTCGACGCCGCTGTCGGTCTGGGCAAAATAGGTCGCTGAGACCTGATAGAGAAACCCGGCTGCTTTCATGGCTGTCCTTTCGGTCACTGGTCCGTTTCGATCATGCGGTGCAGGGTGCGGAAGAGCTCCCGCCCTGACCGGGGCGGATTGCCCTTCTCCTTTTCCCTGCGGGCGTTGCGGGCCAGCTGACGCAGGCGCTGCACGTCCGCCGCGGGGAACGCGCCGAGGATCTCGGCCAGAACAGATTCATCCTCCCCGAGGAGCCGGTCGCGCCACTGTTCAGCCTGCTGAAAAAAGGCCGTGCGCCTGCGGTTCATATCTTCCCTGCGCTCCAGGGCCTCACTGATATGGGAAGCATCGATACGGCGCAGCAGTCCTCCGATGTACCTGATATGGCGGCGGAACCCCGAGCGCTTCTTCATCGCTTCCGCCTCGAGAAGCGCTTCGATGATTTCGGCGGGGAGATCCAGCACTCTGATTTCTTCAGGGGGAAGCCCCGACAGCCGTTCCGCGAGATCCTGCAGGGCCAGTGATTCCCGCTTCAGCTGCGAGCGGCTGGGGGGACACTCATTCATGGCCTGCTCCTTCATCCCGAAGCCGGAGCACGCTCAGCAGCGGGCAGTGGTCGGAGGCAAGGGGTTCGGCGATCACTTCGCTGCGCACCGCCTGCCACGCCTCGGCGGGATGATAGAATACATAGTCGATCCGCCGCTCCGGCCCGCCTGACGGGAAGGTGGGAGAGGGGTTCGCCGCCGCCGCATCGTGCCACATTCCCATAAACACGAGGTTGGACGGCCCTCCCGGCACGTCGTTGAGATCGCCGGCCAGAATCATGGGTACGCCGGAATCCGCAAAAAGCCGGGTGATGGTATGCGCCTGCTGCACCCTGTCTGCGTCACCCCGCGTGTGGTCCAGATGGGTGCCGATAAAGAGGATCGCCCGTCCGGCGATCCGCACCTCGACGCTGAGGGCGCAGCGGGGCTCGTGACCGGGCGCGGCCGGCAGCAGGTGCGGCGTCACCTTTTCAAAGGGATGGCGGGAGAGAACGGTTTCGCCGTAGCCGCCCCCGTCGTACTCCATGGCCCTGCCGAACACCGCGTGCATGCCGGTGAGCTCGCTGAGCACGGCGGCCTGGTCCACCCCGCTGCTGCGGCCGGTGCAGCTGTCCACCTCCTGCAGCGCCACAAGGTCGGGCTTCAGCCGCCGGATGACCGCGGCGATCCGCTGCAGATCAAACTCCCCGTCCGTCCCCTCTCCGTGGTGAATATTATAACTGAGGATGCGAATGTCCCGGCTATGGCCGCTCCGGCAGCCGCCGATCGACATGAGCAGGGCGAAAAGGATGAAACTCTGCAGACATGTTTTTAGCGTGGTTCGCATTGAATGCTCTCCTGTAGAATGTAGCAAATACCGATCAGATTGGTATCCGGTCCCGCAGGACGGTAATGATCTCCGCTGGTCCGGTCGTCATGCCGATATCGACGGTGACTATGCCGGCTCCTGTCTCGCGGTAATGGCCGATCAGCGGCGCTGTCCGCTCGCTGTAGACGGCGAGTTTCCGGGCTATCTCCTCCGGTGAATCATCGGCCCGCCCGGAGCGGTCGCCGCCGCTGTTGCGGGTGATCCGCCGGTACACTGTTTCCGCTGAGCATTCCAGGACAATGACGTGTTCTATGCGAATCAGTTCGGCTACCGCTTTCGCCTGTCCCGTGTGCCGGGGAAGACCGTTCATCACCACTGCCGCCGTTCCGGCTGGAATTCGATCCAAAAATGACCTGAGGATACCTGCGGCGATGGGGAACTCCCCGTCGGTGAGCAGCGCTCCCGCTGTCAGGGCACGCCTGATAACGGCGATATCCTCCTGTCCCAGAACAGGGTACTGTTCTGGCGCGGCCGCCGCGGATCTGAGTTCTCTCCCGAAATCGAAATGTGCCAGGGACATCCCGTGCAGGCCGTTTCGCTCGAGAGCGTCTCCCAGGGGTGTTTTTCCGGAACCGGTGGGTCCGAGGAGCAGCAGGGCAGGCGGAGTCGTCATGCGAATATACAACCATTTGTCAGGTTTTTGTGTCTTACTTAATATACAAGACTTCAGGTGATTCGCAAGCGCTGATTTGCTTGCAATTGGGGGAATCTATTTTTACTTTCAAGCGTACAATTATTAATTGCCCCATTAACCGATAACGGATCTCATTATGCACGATGCTCTTCGGTTCATTCAGCATTCCGGCCCGGTGGCCCGCGGTGTTCTGATCATACTGGCGGTGCTTTCGGTTATCTCCTGGATGGTTATTTTTGAGAAGCTCATCCAGTTCATCAAGGCGGACGGCGATGACCGGCGGTTCGGCGCCCTCTACGGAAAAAAGGTAGGGTGGAACGGACTCTACAAGGCCGTGCTTCCCCTGAAAAACAGTCCCCGCGCCACCGTGTTCAGACGGGGGTACAGCGAGCTCTACGCCTGGCGGCGCAAGGGAGAGACCCCGGCCGACCCCCTGGTACCGGACAAGCCAGTTCAGACCGATCCGGATCCTGACGTGCTCTCCCGCATCATGGATTCGGCGATCAGTGAATCGCTGGGCAGGCTGGACCGCTACCTGCCCGCGCTCTCGATTACGGTCAGTGTGAGCCCGTTTCTGGGGCTGTTCGGAACCGTCTGGGGGGTGATGACCGCCTTTATGAGCATCGGATCCACCGGTTCCGCGGACATCACCGCCGTGGGACCGGGGATCGCGGAGGCCCTGATCACCACGGTCACCGGCCTTGCCGTGGCCATACCGGCGCTGGTTGCCTATAATATCATCACGGCGCGCCTGCGCAAGCTCGAAGAGCGGCTGACGGTCTTTTCCACCGATCTGATACGGCTGTTCAGCCGGGAGACGGGACAATGAAGCGAAGCCGGTACACCGCGATATCCGAGATCAACGTCACGAACCTGGTGGATGTCACCCTGGTGCTGCTGATCATTTTCATGATCACGGCTCCCTTGCTGCGAAGCGGCATTGAAGTGAAATTGCCGGAATCGGAGGCCCGGGATGTGCAGCCGAAAGAGGGTACAACGGTTACGCTCAGGGAAGACGGCAGCATCTACATCAACGACAGTCAGGTCGACCCGGATCAGTTCGAAGTGCGGCTGCTGCAGCAGTATCAGGAAAGCGGCAGAAAGCTGGTTCTGCTCAAGGGAGACGAGCGCATCCCTTACGGCAGGGTCGTCACGGTCATGGACATGATCAAGGGTGCAGGCATCTCCAACCTGGGGCTGCTGGTGGAGCCGGGACGGAAGCAATGAAAACCGGGCTTCTCTGCTCGCTGCTCATGCATCTTGCCCTGGCGGCCGCGGCGGTGTTTATGCCGGACTGGACGGCATACCGGATGCCCGCGCAGGAGATCAGGGAAGTGACGCTGATCAGCATGCCGCGGCCGGAAGAAAAACCGGCCGTGCGGGAACCGCAGCCCTCACCGGCGCCCGATCCCGAGCCGGTACCGGAGCAGCCGGCCGCGCGGAAAGAGGAGAAAACGTTACCGCAGGAACCGCAGCCGGAACAGCCGTCCCATGAACAGAGAGCGGAGCAGCCCCCCGATTCGAGCCTGGCACAGGAGAGCCCCGGGGGCGGAGGCGACGTGAAAGTCGATTCCGAAGACTTTCCCTACAGCTATTACCTCAGCCTCATCCGTTACCGCATCAAGGAGAACTGGCGGCCGCCGCTGCAGATACCGGGTGAAGACGGCATGCTGACGACTGTCATTGTTTTTCGGATCCTGAGAAGCGGTCAGGTCAGCGATGTGGGACTGGAGGCGCCATCGGGCAGATTTCTCTTCGACCAGGCGGCCCGCCGGGCGATCGGCACCATGCGAAGCCTGCCTCCCCTCCCGCCGGAATTTTCCGGGGAGTATCTGACGGTGCACATTGAATTCGAATCGGAATACTGACGGAGAGCTGACGAGAACGGAGATGATGACGATCAGGAAAAATAGTGTACGGCGGGCCATCCTTGCGGCGTGCCTGCTGCCGGCGGTTCTCGCGGCCCAGGAGGACGTGCGGCTGCGGGTGCGGTCGGAAGGATTCCGCAGGATCTATCTCGAGCCCGAGCCGTTTACCGGCGATCAGCGGAGTGACGTACCGGAGCGCCTGCGGCGAATGATCATCGCCGACCTGGACTTGTCGGGATTTTTCACCATCATTCTTCCCGACTCCGGTTCCGCCGGACGATGGCGGTTCATCCCTTCCAGTTCGGTGGGGGTGAAGGGGAACGTGGACCTTGCCGGCGGTGACCTGCAGCTGTCCATGACCCTTGACGAGCGCCCCTCCGGGCAGACGATCATCAGCAAAGAGTACCGGTCGTCACTGCGGCGGATCAGGGATCTGGCGCACGAGTGCGCCGATGATATCGTACTCTTTCTTACCGGATACACGGGCATCTCGACTACCAGAATCGTTTTCGTCTCGGAACAGGGAGAGAGCAAGGAGCTGTCTGTTATCGACTTCGACGGATCGAACCGCAGACAGCTTACCCGCAACCGCTCTCTGAACATCTCGCCCTGCTGGTCCCCGGACGGAAACAGGCTGGCTTTCACCAGTTTTTTCTCCGGCAATCCCGATCTGGTGATCTTTGACCTCGCCTCGCGGGAGTATACGAATATTTCCAGGGTCAACGAGCTGCACAGCGCCCCCGCCTGGAGCCCGGACGGCAATAAGATCGCGCTGTCGCTCACGCAAAACGGCAATGCGGATATCTATACCGTGAGACCGGACGGGAGCGGTCTGCAGCGGCTGACCCATTCCCCGGCGATCGAGTCGTCACCGGCCTGGTCGCCCGACGGCAGGGAGATCGTGTTCACGTCCGGCAGAAGCGGCGGCCCCCAGCTCTACCTCATGGACGCGGACGGCGGCAACGTGCGGCGGCTGACCTACGAGGGACGCTATAACGATTCAGCAGACTGGTCGCCCCGGGGCGGCAGTGTCGCTTTCGTCACCAGGGACGAGGGCGGATTTCAAATCTGCACCATCGACGTAACCGGGCAGAATCTGCAGCGGCTCACCGACAGCGCGGGCAGCAACGAGAACCCCACCTGGTCGCCCAACGGCATGTGGCTCACGTTCGCTTCCAGCAGAAGCGGCCGGTGGGATATCTATATCATCAGCAGGGACGGAACCGATCTGCGGAGGCTCACCGAAGACGGCGGCAACGTGTCACCCGCCTGGTCACCGGCCCTGTGAGAATTAAATGTATCTATCCTGAGAGGACGGTACTATGAAAGACAGAATCATCTATCTCATCATCCTGGGTGCTGTTTGTGTGATCGCGGGCTGCGGCGGCTCCAAAGCGGTTTCCACCGCTCAACAGGAAACAGGTGCGGCGGCTGCCGACAGCATGACGGTCGTGCCTGAAGGCCGCCCCGCTGCCGACAGCAGAGAGATCGACCGCCGGGTCATGGACTTGCTCACGGAAAAGGAAGCGAAAGCAGAGTCGCGGGAACTGGTGTTGCAGCCGGTATATTTCGAGCTTGACGAATCGGATCTGACCCCGGAGGCCCGGTCCATTCTCGGCGGTCTGGCGGATGCACTTGCCGTCAATCCCGGAATCAGCATCATGATCGAGGGGCACTGCGATGAACGGGGAACCATCGAGTACAACCTCGCCCTGGGCGAGCGCAGGGCCACGGCGGTGAAGGAGTATCTGGTGAATTACGGTGTGAACGCCGCCCGGCTCTACACCATCAGTTACGGCAAGGAGCGCCCCGCCGATCCCGGGCACAGCGAAGCCGCCTGGGCGAAGAACCGCCGGGCCGAATTCCGCATCGTCGGGCAATAAGAAGGGGGCCCCGTGAAGAGAATAGTGACAACCATGGCGGCGGCGGTGCTGCTCTGTCTGCCGCTGCTGCGCTGCGCCAGCAGGGCGGAAATTGTCCAGTTCCAGACCGATATGCAGGATATGCGGCTGATGCTGCGGGATCTGCAGACCGAGAACCGGGCCATTGCCGTGAAACTGCGAGAGCTGCAGGCATCCATCGAGACGTTCCAGACCTCATCCGACCGGAACAAGGCCGATATCATGGCAGAGATGTCGAGCCTGCGGGAGCGGAACCAGTACCTGCTCAACCTGCTCAGCGACACCGGGGACCGGATGTCCAGACTCGTCAATACCCTGCAGGAGCGGGCTTCCAGCCAGTCGGCGGTGATCGATTCCCTGATGACGGCGCGGTCCCAGACCGCCGATTCGCTGGCTCCGCCGCCGGATCTCGATCCCCAGGAGCTGTACGATTCGGCCTACCTCGATCTGTCCTCGCAGAACTATGATCTTGCCGAAGCGGGATTCCGTAAATATCTCGACACCTTTCCCGAGAGTGAATACGCCGACAACGCGCTCTACTGGCTCGGTGAGATCGCCTACGCGCAAAAAGACTACCGCAAGGCAGCAGCCCTGTTCACGCAGGTGGAAGAGGATTATCCCGACGGCGAGAAAGTGCCGGCCGCCCTTCTGAAGCTCGGCTACTGTCACCTGAACCTGAACAACCGCCGGGAGGCGGTGCGGATCTTCACCCGGGTGGTGGATGAATATGCCGATGCGCCCGAGGCAAATCTGGCGCGGCAGCGGCTGAGTGAAATCGAAGGATGACGTCCCCGCCGCCCCCGGAATAGTGTCATGCCCGCGTGCTTCCGGCGGGCATTCAGGTGTAGGATGGGCCGGCGGCCCATCCTGGGGAATGTCAAATCCTGTTTTGATGGCTATCAATAGTTACATCCGGAAGGAGTCCCCATGAAACGTGTATCTCACCGTATGCCTGCAGGTGCTTTGATCGCCCTGCTCGTTCCGGCGGTTCTGGCGGCATCCGCCGGTCCGGCCGGAAAAGCAACGCTGGTGTCAAACAAACCGCTCTGGTTCCGGGTCGCATTCGCGGCCGAGCCGGGCCGTACGATCCTCGGAGTGCTGGACGAGGGCGGCGGCACGGGCAGCGGTTACAGCCTGGTCTACCTCGATCTGGACCGGGACGGTGACCCCCTGAACGACCCGATCCAGACCTTTGAGGAGACTCCCGGGCGGAACCGGGAGATCATGGGCCCGTTTATGATAAAATTCGATCTCAGGGGACCCGTGCGCAAGGACCTCGTGGGAGAGTACAGCATCGACCTGTCGCTCATGCATTTTTACCGGCAGCGGGGAGGCGCGGGATCCGGCGACTATTTGACGTGGCGGCTGACCGCCGCCGGCTGGCGCTATCTCTGGGTCAGCGGCACCATCGGCCTCTACGATTCGGCCGCGGAGGCGAACCGGCACGATCCGGTGCTGCTCGGGAGCGACAGCGCCTGGAAGATCACCGCCGACAGGGTGCGGGACGGGGTGAAGTTCTCCGCCGGGCTCTATGATGCCAACGGCTGTATTCTGCGGATTGTCTATTCGGGTGATCAGCTTCTCGATGCCGGCCAGGTGAGAAAACCGGAATTCAGGCTGATGAAGGGGAGGGAAACGGTTCTCACACAGAGCATGGAATTCGGCTGAAACGGCATCTGCGACTTTACCGCCCGTGCGGCGGCAGGAGAGTACACCGCGAACGTCGAGCTGGACATGGGACCGCTGGGGAAGTCCCTGGGTGAAGAAAAAATCAGCATTCGTTGAAGAATAAAAAGATAGAACGTTAGAACCTGAGAGCTTGAGACCCGGCCGCTCCGCCACCCGAAAGCGTCAACGCAGAGAGCGCAGGGGACCGCAGAGAACGCGGGAAGACAGAGCGAGAGAGCGAAAAAATGGTTCATGCGTTGATGGGTTCATGAGTTCATGGGGTAAATAAACAATAATCAATATCCAATATTCAATGTCCAATGTCCAATGTCCAGGTGCACCGGCCTCAAGCTCTTTCTCCGTCGGAGATAAAACCTCCTCCGGAGTTCGA
>JAFGRY010000025.1 GCA_016934955.1 bacterium
CTTTTAGGTGCACTAGAATATAACAATTTTTGAGGTAAGTTGGGCCATATTTTTTATTTTTTATACCTTTAACCGGACACTAGTGAATTTACATCATATATTGTGTTCATTCATCGGTGTATTCATAATCCGAGAGAAGGAGGGAGGTATGTCGCTGACCCGCATAGGAACAGCGCTGATTCTCATGAGCCTGCTGCCCCTGACGGCAGCAGGACTCCCGGCACAGGAGGTCCTGACCGTAGGAGATGCCACGGCACGTCCGGGGGAGACGGTTTCGGGATACATTCAGGTGGAGGCCGGTGCCGATGCTCCGGCGACCGTGATTCCGGTTACGCTGATCAACGGCGCGAGACCCGGTCCGGTGCTGGCGCTCACCGCCGCGGTGCACGGATATGAATATCCGCCCGTACTGGCGCTCTACCGCCTGAAGAACATGATCGACCCGGCACAGCTTTCCGGAGCGCTGATTATCGTTCATGTTGCCAATATGCCTTCGTTCCTCAGGCGAACAGTCTACTACAACCCCTATGACTGGAAGAACCTCAACCGTGTCTTTCCCGGCAGACCGGACGGCAGCTGCAGCGAACGGATCGCCTGGAAGCTGACAACGGAGGTGATCGACCGCTGCGACGCACTCATCGACAATCACTGCGGCGACGGAAACGAGGATCTTATCCATTATCTCTACTGCAGCGTCACCGGTGACGCGGAGCTCGACGCAAAAATCAGGGGAATGGCGGAGAGCTACGGGTTCAAGATCATCGTTGAAGATGTGACCCGGCCCGGGGATCCCGGGCAGGCCGTGTACTGTTCGAATACCGCGATCACCCGGGGAAAACCGGCCATTACCATCGAATCGGGCAAGCTGGGCCGCACCGATGAGGAGGATGTGCAGCGGGTGCTCACCGGCACGAAAAATGTGATGAAACATCTGGGAATGATCCCGGGTGAGCCCGAGAAAGTCTTCGAGCCGGTGTGGATTGAGAAGTACACGATTATCACCGCCGAGGCGGACGGGGTATTCTATCCGGTTGTCGGCCGCGGACATCACGTACAGAAGGGAGAGCTGGTCGGGTACCTGACCGATTTCCTGGGCAAGCGGATTCAGGATTGCCGGGCCCCCTACGACGGCATCGTTCTCTATGTGATCGCCACGCCGCCTCTGGCAAAGGGAGAGCCGATGGCGTCCATCGGCCTCTACAAATGACCACCGCCGCGGCGGCACCATATCAAAGAACCGAGGGGAGAGAGTGACATGAAAAACATACTCTGCACGCTGCTGCTCATGCTGCCGGGGCTGTCCCTGACCGCTGAAAAGGACAGGGAGGTGATGCCGCCGTCAATTCTGCCGGTTATCTTTCTGCAGGGGACCGATTACGAGATGGGGTATCAGTACGGGCTGCAGGCGGCGGACTATATCGCCGTCAACAGGGAAGCAGCCTGGGCCGCGGCCCTGCAGCGGTTCAGCAGGGAAGAGGTGCTCAGGGCCCTCTCAATCAATCAGTACTACATCAGAACCTGTACTCCCGAAAATATCGACATCATGAGAGGGATGGCCGACGGCTGCAAGGAGGCGGGACGCGATGTGAGTTATGTAGATATCGTTCTGCTGAACAGTACGCTGCCCGATCCAGAAACATCGTCATATCCCGGGGGAGCCAACCAGGAATCGCTGCCCCCTGAAAAAGGCTGTTCCGTCTGTTCGGCCTGGGGCAGCGCCACCAAAGAGGGCAGACTGATCGGTCTCGACACGCTGGACGGGGGTGAAGACGCGCTCTACGGAGTGATCCTCGTGGTTTTTCCGGAGAGCGGCAATGCCTACATCTGCGGCGCCCAGGCCGGGGAGATCGGCGATCATTTCCTCATGAACAACAGAGGGTTTTTTCTCGGCAACAGCGGGGGCGGGGGATCGCCCCGGAAGATCGATGAGAATTACGGGATCGGCTGGGCCTGTTCACTGCCCCATATCGTCCGGTTCGCCGACAATGCCCCGGAGGCACGGGACATGATCATGCAGTGGCGGATCAACGTTCCGGAAAATTTTCATTTCGCCGATGTTCATGGAAACGCCCTGGTGGTGGAAAAGACGGCCGCTGTCCAGGCGGTACGGAAGTCCGGTGATTTTGGTGAACATGACTTCCTTTTTTCCACCAATAACTACCTGCACGAGACCATGCGCGTGACCAAGGAGGGTGGTTTTATCGGCGGACACGGCGGCTATGGGGCCTATTCGGCGCCCCGCAACCAGGTGTTCTGGGATATGCTGCACAACTACGCCGGCGATATCGACCGTGAGTTCATGAAAATGATCCTCAGGTTTCCGGGAAATCCCCCCCCCTGGCCCCCGGCAAACGGCTGGTCGGCGAAGATCTGTCGTCCCACCAACTCGTGGGTCTCCGTCTCGGAACCGGACGACGGTGATGAAGGATGCGTCCATATCTGCACCGGGCCCGCTGGCCGGGTGATCCACTCCTCCATCGCGTTCAGCGGTGAACCGATGCGGTCGACCTATCAGTACATCGACGGCACGCACACGTTCTATACCCTGCGGCTGAAGACGGATCCTCTGCAGGTAAGCGAAGCGGCCCGCGGCGACGCCAAACGGTCGATCGCGCGCGCCTACCGGGAATTTATGCAGCTCACACCCCGGGATGCGGGCTATGGAGTATGCAAAGCGCTGTTCGGCGAGGCAAACCGCGAGTACTACCGGGGACAGCTCGCGCTGAACAAGGCGCAGCTGGCTTCGGGCAGGGACGCGGTGCGTCTCTTTTCCGAAGCGGCCACCGGCTATACCAGGGCCCAGGCGAAAGCCGAGGCGCTGTACGAGGCGCTGGTGCCGCCGCCTTCCAGTCCGTCCGACCTCGGCCTGCGGCCGTTCGGGGGAGACTGGGCGAAGTGGGAGACGGAAAGCGGCGGTCTCTGACCGCCAGGAGACAGGAGACAGGAGACAGGAGACAGGAGACAGGAGACAGGAGACAGGAGACAGGAGACAGGAGACAGGAGGCAGGATCTCTCTTCTCTGCTTCGATATATGTATTGGCCGTGCAATTTCAGATTTGTTTTCTGGGATGTACCATGTAAAGGATGAACAGGTAATGGTAGCCTCCTCTCAACCATCAACAGGACAATCAGCACCGGTAATATCAGTCAGCAGCCTGCGGAAAACATACAGTATCAGCGAGCGGGAAACGGGGGTGCAGGCGGCGCTGGGCAGCCTCGTACGGCGGCGGAGGCAGGATATCGCCGCGGTCGATTCCATCTCGTTCGATCTGCAGCCGGGAGAGATCGTCGGGTTTCTCGGCCCGAACGGCGCGGGCAAGACGACGAC
>JAFGRY010000026.1 GCA_016934955.1 bacterium
GTAAAGCTTCAAGGTGAATCCGTCATGTATGCCGACGATATGATACCATTGGCTCGTAGTCAGTGTGGTTGTGCTGAGTACGGTGTTCTGATCGTATCCCTCAACGCCGAAGGTAATCGCCCCGACGGTATTGATGGAAAAATAGTAATGTCTGAACGAGGCATCACCTTTGCTCAGGATATATCTTCCACTGCTTGAATAATCATCGGGATTGATCCAGAAAGCAATAGACAGCGGCGGTCTGATACGCTGATCGGCATTATCCGGGATGGAGATATAGTCATTATCCCCATCAAAACTGTATGCACAGTCTGAGCCCCCGAACTTGTCTGTGGTCAGGGTGGCACCGTGAACCGTACCGTTGTGTCCCTTGCCGCTTTCATCATCTGCATCACCGTTAAAGGGGTAATAGGCCACCAGACCACCGCCGGGACGGTCCACAACTTCGTTAGAATAATCGCTCTCGGTATTTAAGCTGTCTACAGCTGTGATCCGGTAGTAATACTGCTGACCGTTCGTAACGTCTGTATCCACATAAAACGTGTCCGGCGGAGAACTCGCCACGACACTATCGATAAGTGTAGTCGCCGGAGGATAGATATCGCGATATATATTGTATTTGTGCAGTTTCGGTTCGCTGTTCTGGTCCCATCGCACCGTAACCTGACCGCTTTCGGCCTGGATCGTCAGGTTCTCCGGTGCATCTACGGGAGGAAGAGTAATTGTAAAAACGGCGTCGCTGGTATCCCGGGGCCACCCGTCCGCAGTACTGATGAGAATGAGGCACTTGTCCGAGTCGGTTGCGGGAACCGGCCAGGTATAGGAGCCGTCATTATCTGTGGAGGCGGCCACTTCGCTCCAGGTTGAACCGCTGTCAGTGGAGCATTCGATGGTGATCGGTCCTGCGATTCCGCTGGACGTCCAGGTGATATTCCTATTGTCACCCGCTTCCCAGGATTCACCGCCGTTCGGTGCTGTCACCGTTATCGATCCGTTCTCGTACCAGCGGACACTTGGAACATTTGGTACTGCGGCCAGCAGATCCATATCCCCATCATTGTCCAGGTCTGCTGTATGAATCCCGTTGACGCCGGTCAAACCTGTATCGATGACTGTTTTGCTCCAGCCGTTGCCGTTTTCATACCAGCGGATCGTGTCATCATACTGGGACGCAGTAGCTACATCCAGGTCTCCGTCACCGTCCAGATCAGCAGTAATGACATTGCAGGCGCCGCTGTCATGGACCGAGATGGCTGTTTCGGTCCAGGAGTTGCCGTTCTCGTACCAGGCGATTTTGTTATCCATGCGGGAGGATGAGAGCACATCCAGATCGCCGTCGCCGTCAATATCCGCAGCATGGACAGATTCAGCGTTATTGGCGGAAGTCGAGATGACTGTGATATTCCAGGAATTCCCATTCTCATACCAGGCAATCTTGCTGTCACCTTCAGAGGCGGAGAGCACATCGAGGTCGCCGTCACTGTCGATATCGGCGACATGGACCCATTTGGCGGTGTTCGCACCGGTGGAGATCACTGTCTCAGACCAGGAGTTGCCGTTCTCGAACCAGGCGATCTTGTTATCTGTGGATGAGGCGGAAACTACATCGAGGTCGCCGTCACCGTCCATATCGCCGACCCGCACACTTTTTGCGATGATCGTGTTGGTGGTGATCACTGTCTTGTTCCAGGAGTTGCCGTTTTCGTACCAGGCGATGGTGTTGTCTTTGTACCCGGCTGCCAGTACATCCATGTCGCCGTCTCCGTCCAGATCGGCGGCCCAGACATCATCCGCTCCGTCAGCAGTGGTGGTGATCACATGCTCGCTCCAGGAATTGCCGTTCTCGAACCAGGCTACCTTGTCATCGGTATACGAAGCGGTTACTGCGTCCAGGTCGCCGTCGCCGTCGATATCAGCGGCACAGGCTGCAAAAACTCGATCCGCATTGGTAGTGATGGTGTCACCATGAAATACACCCGGAGCCTCCTCTGCGGCGATGGTGAACTGAAAGGTATACGGATCCGCCATGCTGCCGCCGCCGGTGCGTTGAATGCCGGTTGTCAGAGTCACCGTCACCACTTCGCCCGGTTCGAAACTGCCTATGGGGTCGAAGGTCATCGTATTGGTTCCACCTCCTGAAAAAGTGCCCTGGTGTTCTCCGGACTGGGAACCGTCCACATTGAACGTGAGATCATCATTGATGGTTGTACCGTCTATATCATCATTAAAAATAATCTGGATATTTGACGAGGTGTCGATATCCACAGCATGTTGTGTGGGTGTGTGTGAGGTTACTCCCGGTTCCCAGGCGCTTTCACTGAATTCCGATGTATTATCAGACGGATCGGTGGCTGTAGCCGTGATGTAGGATCCTTCGGGGATTGAGGAAAAGATTGATATTTCTCCTGCAGCATTCCCGCTCCCATCAGTTGTCGTTCCATCTGTGCCCAAATAGCTTTTACCCTCGCCGTATCCAGTCGGGTCTGGTGAACTGCTGTAAAAGAATTCAACAATGTATGTTGTACTGGGTGCTGAATGAAGCTGCCAGTATATGGTAGTATTGGCGTCAATAGCTACCGAATCAATGACCGGGTAATTCTGCAGGTTGTTCGCGCCGGTGTCCGAATCACCGGCATCATTGGCTGTCACTCCGTTACTACCCAGATCAATACCAAGGCCACTGTTGGAGTGAATGGCGTTTCTGGAGAGCAGATTGCCGGTTCCACTGCTTGCATCAATACCATCCCCTCCATTGTATGCTATCAGATTTCCTTCTCCGGATCCTGATCCGCCGATTTCATTACTGGATCCGCTTATCAGAATTCCCGGACCTGTATTCCCTAAATCTTCAGTACCACTGCTATCTGTGCCGATGTAATTTCCCTGGATTGTGTTGCTACCGCCACTAAATATCCAAATCCCGTTGCTTCCATTACCTGAAATAACATTACGCGTCAGGCTGGTGCTGCCGCCGACGGTATTTGAATTTGATTGGATTCGAATCCCGTTGCCTGTATTACTGAGTATTTCATCTCCATCGGCATCGGTGCCGATGAGATTGCCCTGGATGGTATTGCTGTTGCATCCCGAATTAATATAAATTCCATCTCCCCATCCTGAAATCACATTGCCAGTGCCTGATGCATCACCCCCAATTGTATTTGCAGTCGCATTCGAAATAAAATAAATTCCTATACCAGTACTTGCTATGGCGACCGTTCCGGCTGCATTGGTTCCGATATAATTCCCCCGAATAAAATTACCGCTGCAGTTATATAAACGGATACCGGTCCCGGTGGTGGATATGATGTTTCTCGAGGAAGAGGTGTTGGAACCAATGTGATTACCCGTACCATCTTTTATCATAATACCTGTTTGACTGGTAGGTCCCAAAAGAAAAGTGCCGCCGACATCCATTCCGATATAATTGCCCCATATTTTATTGTTATCAGAATTGCTCTCATCGACATAAATATTATAAGCGGTTCCAGTACCTCCATTGGCGGAGATGACATTCCCGGCACCTGTTGCAGTGCCTCCTATAGTGTTGGAAGCGCTGTTGTAGATATAGATTCCATGAGTAGTATTACCTATGGCAGATGTACCAGTGCTGTCTGTACCGATAAAATTCCCCAGGATCGTATTGCTGTCTGATGAAAGCAGGTGAATACCGTATTGATCATTTCCTGATATGATATTCCGCATACCTGAAGAAGTGCCGCCTATCTGATTGCCAGTGGCTCCGCTTTCAAGCCTTATTCCTGATTGGGTGTTTCCCAGGTCGTCTGTCCCGGTGACATCGGTTCCAATAAAATTGTTTTGTATTAAATTCCCAGTGGCACTGCTTCCGGCTATATAAATGCCGATTGAATTTCCAGAAATGGTGTTCCTCAAGACTGATGAAGTACCACCAATGGTGTTTCCACCCACATTTTCAATAACGATGCCGCCTCCATTTCCCTGATTTACTGTGCCTGTCGTATCCGTACCAATATAACATCCCTGAATCGTCTTGCTTCCGTTATATTGTATATAGATGCCATTCCCGCTGAACCGGTTGATGACCAGTGCTTTAATAGTGCATGTGGCACTGCCGCCAACAAAATGAAGCCCATGTGCACCGCTACCGGCATTTGTTCCTTCAATTTCGATCAATGGGACATCACTATACCCCGACTGAGTCGTGCCGTCGATCGTGACCGGTCCGGTAATTGTCGGCAATGCTGATGAAGGCTGTATGGTGAAAGGGGCACTTCCTGCAATATTGAACTGTATAAAATCGGTGCCGATATTTGCATTGGCATCAAGTATCGCCTGCCGCAGAGATCCAGCGCCGCTGTCACTGGTGTTGGTAACCATGATCTGGCTCCACGTAGTACTGCTTGAAATGCAGAGGAAGAAAAGTGTCAATTTAAGGTGAATGTTAATCCAGTTCCACTCAATATTTCCTCTCGATGTCTGCATAGCTTTACTCCTTTTTGTGAATCTTCGGTTTCCCTCCATGAAACACTGATATGCTAGTCACATCTTCTTAGATCGACCTTCAATTTGTTATATTTCCTATGATCAATTGTAAACCTGCCTCCCAATCTGGTTGCACCATCGATAATGTGAAGTTCCCAGTGTGCCGAAGAAATTATCTGGGACGAGTCTGCGATAAAGGTAAAACTGCCGTTGCCGATAATAACGCCATTGCCGACCAGCATCCAAAGGGACCTCACTCCGCTACCGTGGACATGGCCCTCGGCATTAACATCCAAGTCCAGATGAATTTCGACCGTCCGGTTTTCCGCTTTTCCCCGCCAGTGTCCAATCAGGGCTGAGCGATTAAAGGCCATGCTCTGTTCGTAATGGATAGTCTGCATTTTCTATCCTTCATGGGGAAAAAGAATTATTTTAAACGCAGATGCGTACGAATGCCCTATGATAGGAATTATTTATTCTTGATGAGTGATGGAGTTGTGAAGTAGTTGTTAAAATTATGTGAAGAGTGATGTGGCGACCTAGCAGTCGTTATGTCTGAACATTGCGACGGTCGGGCAGGGAAAACAGGTAGTTGAAAATGCGTTTATTCTTTCCGGGCAGCTGTGGTGATCTGCTCTCCCGGTTCCAAAGGGCGAAATCGCATATAATCAAAATCAGCCCTGGCTCCGGCGGGTACGAACCAGCATTCCCCATTGATGAGCAGCCGCTGAATCTGATCCCTATTGGAATTGCTTAGCACTCCCTCGAGCAGCGGCTCAAACGGCGTGTCATCATTTCTGCTCAGCACCAGAATTCTGTTCCCGTCGCGGCAAATCCGGAAAATGAAAGGTTCTCTGCCTGTTTGTGGTGTGTCGGGGAGAGTAAAACGCATCGCTCCCGAAGCGGTGGTTCCCGTCTGATCGTAGAGTGTTGCTTCTATGCCGCCAACCGGTTTTATATTGGTGAGCCGTCTGACCTCCAGGACGGTTCCGTCACTTTTTTCCAGATCGAAAAGAATGCCCAGTGCGATATCCTGGGAATTCGTTCCGTCATGAAAAGAATAGATTACCCGGGTTTCCAGCTCCCAGCGGGTACCGCTGAAAAAGAATCCGATCTCTGTCGCCGGATAGTACCAGTACCAGGCTCTGAAATTGGGCAGATAGGCCGCGTTGTGACGGGGGATCATCATCGGGTCCAGCCGGTAGCGCAGAAATCCGGGGCGTTCCCGCAGTGACCAGCGGCCGAAGGACGCGTTGCCGTACACATTGGGACCGGACCATTGCAGCACGGTCCAGGGCGCGGACAGCGTGTCGGCATCGAAGTGGTCTATGAACGGTGCTGTAAGAACCGGTGCATCCGGAGAATTCGGAATCGGCCTTTCCGGCTCCTGCAGGTGGTGGTGCTCGATGGATTTCAGCACCAGAAGCGCCCGGGTCAGATCTTCCTGGACAAGCGTCATGGGATTGCCTGGTGTGGGCTCTTCCATACCCATTGTCCAGAGGTCATACTGGCTCGAACGGATGCTTCGGAACAGGATGCGGCCCCCGTCCGGGCTCCAGACGGGATTGTCGAATCCCCGTATACCATGAGATCCGGTTGTCAGTCGTGTTATTTGACGGGTTTTCCGGGAAAAACAGTAAATATGACGGTGATCACCCTCCATAGAATCATAGGCAATCCTGTCACCGTCCGGTGAAAAAGTGAACCCCCGGGCATTAATATCAAGAGAGAGAAATTCCTCCCGCTCCCCGGTGTTCGGATCTATCAGCGCCATACGCTTGGGCGGGTTCCGTCGGAAATCGTATGTCTCGGCCAGAAGGATGGTGTCGTCAGGCGACCAGTCCTGTGGATATATGAGAGAATGCGGCGACTCAAGCACTACTCGGGTTTCGCCGGTCTTCAGATCCGCGCACCGCAGTTCACACGCGAAAAATCCCGTGTACCACATATATGCCACGCACTCCCCGTCCCGTGACCAGGCGGGGTGACACGCATATGTTTGCGTTCGATCCCACTCTGTATCGGTCAGGTACGTCACGGTTCCCGATGACAAGTCTTTCACAACGAGATTGCCGGTATTCCAGTCTGTATACGCCTGCATGGTACCGTCAAATGATGTCGCCACGTAAGGGTCGATCCCCGTGCGCTGGAAGTACCAGTGAACCAGAGGATGAACGCTCGCCGGGCCCGTTTCGAGACCGGAGAGGCGGGAGCGGGCGAGAGCAGCGAACTGCGTCTGATCGGCATAATCCCTGATGATCCGTTTATAGATGCTTTCCGCCCGCGGGTCCCCCAGCTTCTCATAACAGCCGCCCATCTGCAGCAGTGACCTGGCGGCGAGGTCGGCCGCGGTTTCCGGTTGGTCCAGAATCCGTTCGTACAGGTCGAGCGCCCTTGCCAGGTCACCCTGTACCGTCTCTGCGTAGCGGGCCGAACGGAAGAGTAATTCGGCGTTTTCCTGCCCCGAGGTTATGCTTCCCGAGAAGAGCAGTACAATGAACGTCAGAGGCCGGCAGAGAGATCGCAGTAAGGCAGAGTATCGCATACCGGTATTATTCCTGTTCCGCATCAGTGACAAACCGGTACCCGACACCGTGCACGCTGACCAGAAAGCGGGGGTTCGCCGGATCCGGCTCGAGTTTTTTCCGCAGATGGGCGATGTGGGTGTCGATGGTGCGGGCGGTGACATACACATCCCTTCCCCAAATCCTGTCCAGAATGTCATCCCTTTCCAGCACCTTGCCCCGATGTTGAGCCAGCAGACGCAGAAGCGCGAACTCATAGGCGGTAAGATGCACCTGATGTCCGCTTTTCTTCAGCACATACTTTTCAAAATTGACTTCCACGTCCCCGAACCTGCAGATGCTGATCCAGTCCGGTTCATCCGCAGCATGCCCCGCCCGTCGCAGGAGTGCTTTGATTCGTGCCAGCAGCTCCCGGGGACTGAACGGCTTGGTCAGGTAGTCATCGGCGCCGATTTCCAGCCCCAGAATTTTATCCGCTTCATGATCCCGTGCGGTAAGCATGATGACAGGCGTCCTGGTCCCGCCCGCCCGGAGCTGTTTGCATACCTCGAAGCCGTCGATACCCGGCAGCATCACATCCAGTACGATACAGTCGAATGATCCTTCTTGTGCCAGAGCCAGTCCCTGTTCACCGTCGGGTACGGCTGTCACCGTGAATCCCTCGAAGGCCAAATCGTCTTCCAGGCCCATGCGGATTCGTTCTTCATCTTCTACGATCAGAATCGTGCCCTTTTCCATCGGAATAATCCTTATTTAACGGGAATGGTAATAGTAAACGTACTGCCCTCTCCGGCCCGGCTTTCTACGGTGATGGTGCCGCCGTGTGCCCGGATTATCTGGCTGACCAGCGTCAACCCAAGGCCGCTGCCCTTGACGCCGCCGGCTTTTGTCTCACTGGTCCTGTAGAACTCCCGGAATATTTTTTTCTGTTCTTCTGAGGGAATCCCGATTCCCCAATCCCGCACCGATACGGTCACCGGTCCTTCTGTGCCGTATGCCTGAATCTCGATCCGACAGGTGTCCCCCGAGAATTTTACCGCATTGTCAACTAAATTGTATAAAGCCTGCTCAAGGGCCACCGCGTCACCCCGCACCAGGGGCAGGTCGGTTGAAATATTCGCATGGATCATGCAGCGGGTATCCAGAAGCCGGCTCTGTGTTTCGGTGATAACTTTTAAAATAACCGGCGCGAGGTTTATTCTCTCGAAATGAAAAATGTTTCTGCTCTTATCCATTTTTGTATAATCAAGAATGTTGTTGACCAGCAGTTTCAACCGTTCGCTCTGTTCGACAAGTACCTGATAGTACTGCCGGCGCCGGGCGTCAGACGGAACACGTCCTGAAAAGAGCATTTCCGAGAGCTGGCGGATGGATGTCAAAGGATTTTTAATGTCGTGAGAAACCGCCGCGACAAAGTCGGTCTTGATCCGGGTCAGTTCCATTTCACGATGGATGGTGCGGTAGGTGAGGATGAGCCCGAACAGCAGCAGGCATCCGATGAGAATGAACATATAGACATAGATGCTGTGCCGGGAAAACAGTAATGTTTCCCACCAGGGCTGCTCCTGTTCATAGAATTCCAGTGACCAGGGCGGAAAACGGTCCTTCAGGTCTGTACGCAGCAGCGGCGTAGATTCCGGTTTCGGTGCGGCGGCAAGGAGCTGCCCTCTTTCATCCCGAATGAGGCAGAAAACGGGTGCCGTGCCGATGATAGCATGAAGTTTCAGGGGCAGTTGGTCTCGCAGGCGGGGCCTGCTCAGGAGTATCCCCCAGCGGCTGCCTTCTCCCTCTCCACTGTTTTCAAGAAGACACATATCGCAGTGTTGTCCCGGACTCTCCAGCAGGATCTTCCTCTGTTCGAATATATCATCCGTGCGGGCCAGAAGAATGCCCGCTTTTTCCTGGAAGAGGTGATATCGTCCGGTTCTCTCCTGCATCACCGTTTCACGTTCTCGCCACTGTGCGAGACTGTCCAGCAGGAACGCTGAAAAAGGGCCGCCGGATACAGCAAGAGTCTGCACGGCGTCCAGACATTCCATTTCCAGCCATTCAAACGTGTTACGGTCGATCGCAAGTGTGCCTCCCAGCAGCAGCTGCATGAGATCCGAATAAGAAATCCCGGCCTGATGGAAATCCCCGGTTTTTTGATAGATTGCACCCATTTCCAGTAGTGCGGCCGCCTGAGCGGGGACACCCGCATCGAGTACCGAAGAACCGCACTCATCTATCATTCTTTTGTAGATTGCCAGCGACTCCCGCCACTCGTTCGCTTTTTGCTTCACTCTGGCAAGGGCACAGAGAATCCGGGCCCTGTCGCCGGCCGCCATCGTTTCCCGATACGCCTGTTCATACCATTCCGCTGCTGCGGTGTACTGATGCCGGACAAATTCACAGGTGTGTCCGTTTCTGACAGCCGGGGACTGCGCCCTTTCTTCGGCAGCCAGAGAAGGGGTTGGCGAAAATTGCAGGTAGAGTAAACATTGACCCGGGAAGCGTATCTCTCCATCCGGGGTTACGGTAAAGAACGCCTCGACTGCCGGATACCGTGTTCGCAGGCTGCAGCAGAGAGCGGGGACTGATGCCGCATGCTCGCGGTGGGTTCGGACGAGCCGGTCCAGTTCAGCGCAGAGAGTCTCCCAGTGTGCGTCGAGAGTCCGATCAAACTCCGCTGCAAGCCGGCTGCAATGATCCTGGCGCCCCTTTGCCGTCAGGGCCTGATCGTTACGGATACCGCGGAAGGCAAGATAGCCCAGCATGATACACGGCAGCGCGATGCCGAGGAGAAAGCAGATGACGATGTTGGTTGTTTTCGACATATGTGGTCCGGACGCAGGGATCAGAGTAAACCCGCTTCCCGGGATCGCGAGAGTTTGCGTGACTTCCTGCAGATCAGGCGTGCCTGGGAAAAGAGACAGCAGGAGAAATCATTCCGGTATTGGTAAATGTAAATTTATAGAGGAATAATAGTTATCAGAGCAGTCAATGTCAAGCGGAAATTCGGGAATATCAGTCCGAAAAAAAACCGCGCATTCTTCAATGAATACGCGGTTGTACAGCGCAGGTCGTTTTTGCGGTTCACAGATTGCTCACCTGGGACCCTTTTCCGACATTTGCCTTCCAGAAGTCGTTCTTGTCGTCGTTCTGCACCTGGCCGTTCAGGTTGAAATCGGCGGCGCGATATCCTGATACGCCTACCTGGGCTTTCCAGAAGTCGTTCTTGTCGTCGTTCTGCACCTGCTGGTTGCCGCTGGCATCGCCGCTGTAGAGGCCGTAGACACCGCTTTCAAGCAGGGCCGCATCCCCGCCCCGGTACCTGGAAAGTCCTTCCGAAAAATCATAAACTGTCGATCCTGAGGCGGAAAGCGCGATGGAATCCGGGCTCATCACGGCAAGGTGGTTGCGGTGGCGCACGACGAGGTAGTAATATCCTTCGGCTGCGTCCATCATGAGCTGCGTATCACCGTTTTCACTGACAATCCGCCCGTCGTTTCGCAGAAAGGCGCTGCGGGAATCAATCGCTGAACCGTCGACGGTACTGCGCAGCTGCACCAGCACCCAGTCGGTGATCCCCTCCGGAACGCTCGCCACTGTCCGGGCATCCTCGCTGTAGGGCGCTGTCAGGGGAATATACCCGCCGCTTTGCAGGGCAGTGTACATGGTGTCGCCATCTGCATCGTAGGGACCTTCCAGAAAGAGCCTCAGTTCGACCAGGGGAGAGGACCTGCTGATCAGCTCAACATCAGAGACGTTGCTCCAAAAGCCATCCTGGTAAGCGCTGCAGCGGTAGAGATATGTGCCGTTTGCGTCGGCAGCGTCTGTATAGCTGGTGCTGAGCGTGCTGCCGGCGATGGTGGTCCAACCGCTGCAGGAGCCTCCAGTGACGGTAAAATTGTCTACGAAGAACCCGACATCGCTGTACGCGTCACCGTTCCAGTACGATCCCATCGGTTCGTCTATAACGAAGCGGAAAAAGATGTGGGTTCCGATATATGGCGACAAGTCAATGGATGATTCCACGGTCCAGACAATACTGCTGCCATCATTATATGGTGAATACGTTTTCACTGCGGTCCAGCCCACTCCATCCTCCGATACCTCCAGGCGAATTTCCGCATTCTTGTGATAATAGGCACCGTAATCATAAGTGACTGCAGTCGTTTCGGTAACATATACGGCCTGTTCCAGCACAGCTGTGCCGTTGGTCACGTTGTTGACGTACCCCCGCAGGGAATAATCGCCGGTTTTGCTCTGAGTGTCAGTAAGGTTCCAGGTGCCGGTCAGTCTCCAGCCCCCTGCACCCGCTTCCAGGCCATCGAAACAGGTTGCGGTTTCACCGCTGACAAAGGCCCGTTCAAGTTTGTAGTAGTCTGCGGGATTGTTCCGAGCAGTGTTCCAGGAGACGGTGATACTGTGTGCGGTTGTAGTAGTGCCCGGATCGGTGACGTCAGGTGATGGGACAATGTCGAGCACCGCACCGTTGACGACCGTGAACGAGTAGGGTGACGAGTTCACATCAGGCAGCACGTACCAGGCATCTGAGGTACCGTACCAGCCCATGTTCAGATGGTACTCGTCCGATCCACCGGTATCCCGGAAACCGTCAACGACCACGGCGTGCCCGCCGTAGGATCCGCTGATGCTCAGTTCCGCCGGTCTGCTGTTCTCCATGTTGGTCCTCAGCCGAGTGTAAAAATCACCGGTATTCTTTACGTATTCCCCCCGAGCCCGAAAGTATTCGCTGAGGGCTGGCGCCACATCGCTGGTAAAAGCGCCAGAGCCGCTGCTGGAATAATTCATGTCGACGGCGACACCACAGTGGTAGGTCAGTTCTCCCACTGCCTGCCGTTCCGAGACGCCTGCGCCGGCGCCAAGATAGATATCAAGAATATTGTCCCAGTCATAGAATGTTGTCCCGAAATCGGCGGAAAGCACCGCAGGATCTTCAACGCCGTTGTCCCAATTATACGAGTGGCTGCCGGATCCGGTGAGGGGCCACCGGTAATAGTTAAGTATCTGCCCCATGGCCGTCGCCACGCAGCCGCAGGGATCATAATTGGGAGTGAAGTAATTGAATGTATAATTCGAGCCGTCAGTTGTCTGACCCCATTGGGAAGTGAGAAAGGGTCCGTACTCTGAGGCATAGGTGGTCTGCACAACCGGCTTTTGCAGTATACGGCCCGCGGGATCGACCATTTCCAGAGAGATGTTCCAGTTTTGTCGATGCGCTTCCAGAGCCGAGGATCCGATCAGTCCTTTATTGACGGCACCCATCCGCTGCGGGATGTCCTTGCGCAGGAGCGAGAGAAGAATGTTCTCCGCTGATTCGGTAGTGTCGAACACTGAATATTCCGAATAGGCGATAACGGGATTGAGGCGGTCGTCCGCCGTTATGACAACAAATCCCCGGGGCTCCAGATTGAGCGTGTAGGCGATGATTTCACTACCGCTGCTATCGGAGATGGCAATCATCTCCGCCGCGGTGCCGTAGGACTGACCGCTCCGGACAAAGGCCGGTGACCGGTGCAGCCAGGCGGTTGCCGCCCGTTTCGCATCGTTCTTCGCCACTTTTTCAGCCGTAAGAACAGACGGAATCAGGAGAATGGGAATCAGTATGGAAAGCAGTTTTTTTTGCATAGAGAACCTGTCTCTTACTATGGTCTGCAACGTTCCTGAAACGAACAGTCACGTTCCTGCAAAATCCGCACCATCTTGAGGTTACGGCATATCTGCCTGTTGAGGGCAGTGTTATCGGACAGTGACCGGGGGTATAAGGCAAAATTTTCCCATGAGAGAGGAAAAGACGTAACTATTTGACGCTGTGGTGGTTAAATGATAAATAGAGATCGATGGTGGGGGGTAGCACGGGAGTGCTAGTATTCACTTACCTGGGTTCCCTTGCCGACATTGGTTTTCCATAAGTCATTTTTATCGTCATTCTGTACCTGGCCGTTGAGGTTGAAATCGGCGCTGCGGTATCCCGAAAGCCCTACCTGGGTTTTCCAGTAATCATTCTTGTCATCGTTCTGCACCTGTCCGTTACCGCTAGCGTCGCCTGAGTACATCCCGTACACACCGCCCCCCAGGTTCGCCGCATCACCGCCGTAACACTGTCCGATGCCGGTCGTAAAATCCCAGGCTGCGCTGCCGCTGTTCATGTCCAGCAGGGATGAACTCATTACCGCCAGGTGGTTGCGGTGCCTGACCACAATATAATAGTCATACAATTTTTCGACAAACATTTCCACGCCGGTGCTGTTCGTTTCCGTGAAGATCCGGCCGTTACTGCCCAGAAAAGCGCTGCGGCTGACCACGGCGGGGCCGCCGGCGGTGCGGCGCAGTTCCACCAGCACCCAGTCCACCACACCCGAGGGGATAGAACTGACTACACGTGGATCTTGAATGTAGGGGGATGTTAGTGGTATATATCCATTGTCTTTGAGGGTAGTCGACATGTCTGAACCATTATACGGCCCTTCCAGGAACACATCGATGGCCAGGGTGACCGGTTCCCTCGCCGTGTAACTCCCCGGCGAATAGTAGCTCCAGTTCTGTTTCAAACGGCGGTAGAGAGGATCGTCCCATTTGCTGGGGCGGGTGTCGGTAAGAGATTCGTCGTTATGGTAAATTTTTATTTTATCGTCATACATATCGAAGATGACGATCTCTTCCCGGCTGTCACCCGCGACATCGGCAACATAGACATTCTTCGCCTGCATGTTTGAGTTCGACATGGTCGTCCAGACGGCAGAGCCGTTCACTGCGTTAAAAATGCCGACATGCCCGTGCACGTGCCTTGCTTTCGCTGCCAGATACTCCATGCCGCTGCCGTCCCAGTCCACTGTCCAGATCATTTCCAAACCATCGCCATTACCGCTGGCGTTGAATCCGATCGGCAATGTATTATTCGCTGTCTGATAATCGGCAATCCTGGTGCCGGTGTTGTCGTAGACCCAGGGATGCTGATCGTCACTGAAGCGTGAGCGGTTCCAGATTTCCAGCCCGGTATAGGAATCGTTGAATTCACCGACACAAACATTCTGCGGTTCCCTCTCACTCGCTGTGGTAAAAAGATCGACTGTCTTTTTCCAGATAAGCCCTGACTGAGAAAGAAGAACCGTGTTGAAATGGCCGCTGCGAGAACCTTCTTCCGCGATCACCCATTCCAGACCCGCTATATCCTGTCTGTAGTCGCCGATGCTGATACAGTCGATATGATCGACAAACGTGGAAACACCAATTACCCAGCTATCATCATAACCGGTGAGAATCTGCGCAGTACCATCGTGGTCAATGAAAGTACCGCCGACTACTTCATCCAACCCGTCTCCATCCACATCGGCACAGAAGAAGGCACCGTGAGCCTGCCCCCAGTATCCTTCATAATAGTCACTGGTGTTTCGATCCTGGTCCACCCGCCAGAGCTGCATGTCCGCTCCGCGCGGTTCAGCGAGATTGATCGCGATCAATGATCTGTTAATATAGAAGTACTGTTTATCTTCGTCTTCAGGCACTTCACTTCTTGCATCGACGGTCTGCACGATAATATCCCGGTCCCCAAGACCCCTCAGGTTGGCAACGGAGATGTATCCGCCCCGTTGATAGTCGTCCAGCCCGTCACCGATGGTATCAAGGGCGCATATCTGTTCATCAATGCCGGTGAGACCATTCACTACATGGATGATATTTGCATCATCAAGGAGGATTACTTCAGTCTGGAAATCTCCGTCGATATCCGCGACGGTAAACGATGATCCATTAACGGTGTCGAGAGGAGCGGCTTCATAGGCCCAGAGTGCATCACCGGTGCTGTAATGGTCGTACGCCCGAAGATGGGTAGGAGTCCGGTACAGGTAGTCGACGGCCCCGTCACCATTGAGGTCCGCAACCATAAAATGATCACCGAAATCAAAGTAAAGTGATCCGGACACCGGTATCTCATAGGGGTTAGCCGTATACTGCTCTATTTGTGCGAAGAGAGAGGTAGCGCAGCAAATTACTGCCGCTGTGATGGCAAATGATCTCATGTTTTGATTTTTTCCCGTCTATCTGTAAAACCGTGTTGTAACGGTTGTATTTATGCAAAATACATACCAGCACCGTCAGCCTGAACATGGCACAGGTTACGGCAGATTCGAGGCTGGTCAGGCAGAATCTGCCGGGTAAAACCTGCCGGTTTTCGGTATCACTATCCAACGACCGGAAGGCCTGCAAAGTTCCTGCTGTTTCAGTCGAAATATAGCGAGGGGAAGGGTGAGAAACAAATGGTTTTTTGAAAGAAAAGGAGACGGCAGGCAGGGGACAGGACCGTCCCGGCCCCCCTCCCCGAATTTCCAACGGAAGACTCGAAAATAACGAAAGAGAAAAATAGAATAAAGATCGGTCATCGGTGTCGGTATCGTTTTCGCGATCGCTTTTCGGTGTTCGGAGGGTGGAGATCCTCGCTCCCGGGGGGGGGGAGAAAACCGGAGGCAGGAAAACAGAGAGAGCTTGAACATAATCTTTGACCATTGTTGCAGAGCCGATAGCGATACCGATACCGACCCATAGAGCTTGTCTTTACTATTTTTGTGATTTTCGTGTCTTTCGTTGGAAGATGAGGGTGGTGCAATGGGGCCGGTCTCTCGCCTCCGGCCTCCGTTTTTCGTAATTTTTCCATGCATTCCCCCCGGTAATTTCGTATATTGTTCCCCATGAGGAAACGGATCAAGAAAATGTTCAATAAACAGCTGCGTAACGCCCGTAATATCGACGTGTACGCGCTGGTGGGCAAGGCCGGGACAGGAAAGAGTTTCCGGGCGCGGCTGCTCATGGAAAAATACGGCATCGACCTCATGGTTGACGACGGGCTCCTCATTCACGATCAGCACATCATCGCCGGCCGCTCGGCCAAACGGGAGCAGAACCGCTTCAAGGCCGTGAAACGGGCCGTGTTCCAGTACGAAGATCACCGCATCGAAGTGCGGGATGCGATCCGTAAAGAGAAGAGCCGTAAAATTCTCCTGCTGGGCACGTCCGAACACATGGTGGGGCTGATCGCCGAGCGGCTGGAACTGCCGGTGCCGGGAACACTTATCTATATTCAGGATATCGCCACTACCGACGAGATCGACCGGGCGCAGCGAAGCCGGAAAGTGCACGGCAAGCATGTGATCCCTCTGCCGGTGGTGGAGGTGAAGCAGCACTATTCTCACCGCATTCTCGATACGATCAGGTTCGGCCTGGAATCGAAGGCCTGGTTTTTCCGCAAGCCGAAAACCGTGGAAAAGACCATCGTACAGCCGCCTTTCGGCCGCCTGGGGAGAATCAGTATTTCAGAAGCGGCGCTCAGCCAGATGATCATGCACTGCATCGAAGAGCAGGCCGAGGATGCAGATATTCTCAAACTGATCATCGAACCATCGCCCTCCGGATACAGAATAGAGGCGCTGCTGCGCTGTCCCCACCACACTATTCTGCCGCAGACACTCTACAACCTCCAGCAGTACACCGTCTCCCATGTGACCAAATACAGCGGTATTGAGATCAAGTCACTGGATCTCACCGTCGAAGAGATGAAAGAGGATGACGAGGCATCATGAAAAAGGCACTGGCACTCATCTCCACCGGTCTTGACAGTCTTCTGGCCGCGGCGGTGGTGCAGCACCAGGGGATCGAGGTGGAGGGCGTCTGTTTTGTCATGGCGTTTGACAATCTCGCCCGCAAAGCGCACAGCGGCGGTGTCGAAGAGTCGGTCGCCTCTCTCGGTATTCCCGTACGAGTGGTGGATATTTCCGGGGAGTTTCTTCCCACGCTTCTTCATCCCGCCCACGGGTACGGCTCCGGCGTCAATCCCTGCATCGACTGCCACCTCTTCATGCTCAGGAAGGCTCACGACATGCTTGCGGAGACCGGAGCCGATTTTCTCGTTACCGGCGAGGTCGTCGGCCAGCGGCCGATGTCCCAGCGGCGCGACACCCTGGCCCATATGAATAAAATCATGCCGTTCAGCGATCTGGTGCTGCGGCCCCTCTCGGCCCGGCTGCTGCCGCCGACACTGCCCGAACGTGAAGGGTGGGTGGACCGGGAGGCGCTCTATGCCATCAGCGGACGAAGCCGGAAGCAGCAGATGGAAATGGCCAAAGCGTTCGGATTCACCAGCTACAGTTCTCCGGCGGGGGGCTGTATTCTCACCGATCCCGTGTTTTCCCGGCGCCTGAAACGGCTCTTCGACATCAAGGGCCGGGATGCCGTGACCCTGCAGGATCTCCAGCTGCTTCGTATCGGCCGTCATTTTTGTCTTGAGGACAGTACGCATATTGTTGTCGGCAGGAACGAAGCGGAAAACGAGCGGCTCAGCGATTTTTTCCCGCATGGATGGCGGTTCGAACCCCGGGATGTTCCCGGTCCCCTGGTGATCAGTGACGATGTTTCCGGTCCGGCACAGGTTGCTCTGGCCGCCGCGGTCACCGCACGCTATACCAGTAAATCCGCGACCGGCGCGCCGGTGGCAGTCGTCTGGCGGCACGGTGAGGAGGGGGGAGTGGTCGAAGCCGCCCCGGCCGCTGAAAAATCCCTGGAAAAATGGCGTCTGTAGGGGAGCGGGAAGTGAAAAATGCTTTGGAATACGATCGGGCATAAACTGTTGACATTGCCTTGATTTCTTTTTATATTAACGCCAGTTTATCTGAATTGTCATTGATTAGCGAGGAGATTGACATGGCACACAAAATTTCTGATGAATGTATCAGCTGCGGTGCATGTGCTGACGAATGCCCTGTTGAAGCCATCAGCGAAGGCGATGATCAGTACGTTATCGATGCTGATGTCTGTACAGACTGCGGCGCATGCGTGGAAGTCTGCCCGGTTGAAGCGATTTCACCAGAATAATTTTTAGTCAGTCAGGTATGGGTTTTGTTTAAAGGGCAGAGTTGCAACTCTGCTCTTTTTCATTGAAGGGAGCACCGTCCGTGAAAACAGCGCTCACCATCGCCGGATCCGATTCGGGGGGCGGCGCGGGCATTCAGGCTGACCTGAAGACATTCACCGTTTTCGGCGTCTACGGCATGTCGGTCATTACCGCGGTTACCGCCCAGAACACACAATCAGTGAGCAGCGTGCAGGGCATCACGCCCGCAATGGTCAGGGAACAGCTGCGCATGGTGTTCGCGGATTTTCCCGTCCATGCCGTGAAGACCGGCATGCTCTTTACCGCCGCCATTGTCGAGGCTGTGGCGGCCTTTCTCGGGCAGCACCGCCCGGTGCCCCTGGTGGTCGATCCGGTGATGATTTCGACCAGCGGCAGCGCGCTGCTGGCACAGGATGCGGTGACGGCGCTGAAATCGCGTCTCTTTCCCATTGCCGACCTGGTCACTCCCAACCTTCATGAAGCGGAGGCGCTGAGCGGCATCACCATTTCCAATCCGGGCCTCATGGAACGGGCCGCCCGCATCATCGCGGAAACCGGCTGCCGGGGCGTGCTGATCAAGGGAGGACACCTGGAAGCGGAAGCCAGGGATCTGCTCCTCTGGAACGATGAACTGATCGCTTTCACGAAACCGCGGCTCGAGACCACCAGTACCCATGGAACGGGATGCACGCTGTCCGCGGCCATCGCCGCGGGTCTGGCCGGGGGGAGCTCGCTGCCCGACGCGGTCCGCGAGGCCAAGGAATTCGTTCACCGGGCCATGGAACACGGATTGCACCTGGGCGCGGGCAACGGCCCCCTGAACCACATGGCGGGAATGCCGGATGGAAACTGAAAGGACCCCTTCGCTGCTGCTGCAGGCGTGCTGTGCCCCCTGCACCACTCATCCCTACCGGCTGCTCAGTGAACGCTACCGCGTCACCGTGTATTTTTACAATCCGAATATTCATCCCGCGGCTGAATACGAAAAACGGCTGCGGGAACTCGAACGTTTCGCCGGGCGCCGGCGCTTTCCCCTGATTACGGGGCCGTACGATGCCGGGCGCTGGTTCGAGCTGACCCGCGGGCTGGAAGAAGAACCGGAGGGGGGGCGGCGCTGTCCGATTTGCTACCGCATGCGCCTTGAGGAGACGGCCCGTCTGGCCGCCGAGCGGGGATTCGACCTCTTTACCACCGCCCTCAGCGTCAGCCCCCACAAGAACGCGGCCGCGATCAACCGTATCGGCAGGGAGATCGCCGTCGAATCGGGCGTACCCTTTTTAGAGGCGGATTTCAAGAAGAAAGAGGGATTCAAGATCAGCTGCGGCATCAGCAGAGAGGAAGGCTTTTACCGGCAGCACTACTGCGGCTGCCGCTACAGCATCAGGGAGTGATCCCCCGCGGGCGAAGTAATTGTTGGCCGACCGCGGCAGGAGAGAGAGTGGAATGCATATCGATACATACCGTTTCGGCAGAATGGTGATTGACGGCACAGGCTACACCGCCGACCTGATCCTTCATCCGGACAGAATCGAAACGGACTGGCGGCGCCGGCAGGGTCATGTTCTCGCCGGGGAAGACATCTTGCCGGCCGTGGAAGCGGGCAGGCCCGCTCATCTGGTGGTGGGGACAGGGACGTTCGGCCTCATGAACATAGACCGTGGTCTCGAAGAACAGCTTGCCGCCCTGCACATTGATCTTCATGCCGCCGTCACCGGAAAGGCGGTGGACATATATAACCGGCTCTCATCGCAGAGGATGCGGGTCATGGCTGCGTTTCATCTCACGTGTTGAACGGGAGGATGTATGAAAGTCACAGAAACCCTTGGAACGCTTTTTCTCGGGATCTGGCTCGTTGTCACCGGTGTCCAGGATCTTCTCAACCGTTCCATACCGGTCGTGAACGACCTGATGCCGCTGCTGGCGGTTCTGGCAGGTATATTCATTATTATCGGCTCGGCGAAACTTCCCGGAAAACTGGGAGGCGTTCTGCTGGCGGTCTGGCTGATTCTCACGGGGCTTGCGCCCTATCTCGATCTGCGCGGAGACATTGTCGCCATACTCCTCAGCGGTTTCGCGGTCGTGGCCGGCATTCTCATTCTGATCAAGAGGTAACATTCCGTGGATATTTCTTCCATACTTGAATCCGGTCTTTTCCGCTGGGTGATCCTGCCGCTGCTCATCTTCTTCGCCCGCGTGCTCGATGTGAGCCTGGGAACCGTGCGAATCATGTTCGTGAGCCGCGGAGACCGGCTGGTCGCGCCCCTCCTGGGGTTCTTCGAAGTGTTCATCTGGGTCACCGCCATCGGCCAGATAATGAAGCACATGGACAATGTCTTTTACTATATGGTCTACGCCGGGGGATTCGCCGCCGGCAATTACATCGGTATCACCATCGAAGACAAGCTGGCCATGGGTAAACTGGCGGTGCAGATCATCACCAAACAGGACGCCAGCCGGCTGACCGCCCTGCTGCGGAAACACAATTTCGGCACGACCGTGGTGCCGGCCAAGGGAAAGAACGGCGCCGTGGACATCCTCTTTACCGTGATCAACAGATCCGATATTCAGAAGACGGTCGAGCTTATCGAAACCTGCAATCCCGGCGCCTTTTACACCATCGAAGACACCCGTAACGTCAATGCGGGCGTGTTCCCGAAACAGAAGACATGGAAGCGCATGCTGCGAACGCGCCGCCGGCACCTGCAGCGGAAATGGCGGCGGATGAGAAAGGGCAAATAGGCGTGGGACGCCCCTCCGGACCGGGGATAAAACGGGCTTGATTTTCTGAATTCTTTTTACCATTTTTACAGGCATACCCCGCATGTATCTGTACGTACCCAAACACAGGAGCGACCCTATGCAGAAAATGAGAACGATCGCAGTTCTGATCCTGCTCGTTATGCTCACGGCGGCAGTGACCGGACAGGAGGCCCGGCTTCTTCGCCAGCCCCACATCAACGGCAATACGGTGGTTTTCGTATACGCCGGAGACCTGTATACCGTGCCTGTCAGCGGCGGTGATGCCACCAGGCTCACCTCCTTCGAGGGATTCGAGGTGTTCCCCAGGTTTTCCCCGGACGGGAAATGGATCGCCTTCTCGGGTGAATACGGCGGCACCCGGCAGATATATGTCATTCCCGCCGAGGGCGGTGTGCCGAAACGATGCACCTGGTATCCCGATGTGGGAGTGATGCCCCCCCGGGGCGGATGGGACAACCTGCCCTATGACTGGACCCCCGACAGTAAAAAGATACTGGTGAGGTCGAACAAAACCGAATTCGGGGAAAGAATAGGAAAATATTTTCTTGTGGATCCCTTCCATGAATCTCTTCCGGTGGCGCTGCCGCCCCATGAAGGGGGCCCCGCCTGTTTTTCGCCCGAAGCCGACGCCCTTGCCTATTCCATAAAATCCCGGGAATTCAGGACCTGGAAACGGTACAAGGCCGGGTTTGCCCAGGACATCTGGATCTACGATCTGAAGAACAACACCATCGACCGGATCACCGACTATCCGGGCACCGACAACTTCCCCATGTGGATCGACAACACCATCTACTTCAATTCGGACCGCACCGACGTCAATTCCAGTGATCCGAGAACCCTCAATATTTATGCCTTCGACCGTGCTTCCCGCCGGATTCGCAAAGTAACCCGTTTCACCGATTTCGACGTCATGCGCCCCAGCAAAGGCGTCGGGGGGATCGTTTTCGAGAACGGCGGCTATCTCTACTATCTCGATCCCGTCAATGACACCTACCGGAAAATAACGGTCAGAATACATTCCGATAAACCGAACCTGAGACCCGTGTACAAGGATGTAACCGGCGCCATCGAAAGTTCGGATATCTCGCCATCGGCCAGGCGCGTCCTGTTCGCGGCCAGGGGTGATCTGTTCACGGTGCCGGCCGAACACGGCGATATTCGCAACATCACGCGCACCCCGGCGGTGCGGGAATTCTCCGTGGACTGGTCCCCGGACGGAAAGTACATTTCCTATCTCTCGGAAGAAACCGGCGATTATGAACTCTATATCAGGGAATACAACAGTGACGCCAAACCGCGGCAGATCACGAAGCATTCCGGTTCCTGGATAACCGGCTATGTCTGGTCCCATGACGGCAGAATGATCCTCGTCGGAGATAAAAAGAACCGGCTGCGCCTTGTTTACATCGAGACCGGCAGGGAAATCACCCTGGAGACCGGGTACTATTCGGCGATTTCCGGATTTTGCTGGTCCCCCGATGACCGCTGGGTCGCCTACAGCATGGACGACGAGAACGGCCTCTCATCCATCTGGGTTTTTTCCCTGGAGAGGAACAAATCCTGGCGCCTCACCGACAGCAATACGTCCGACTACAGTCCCGTGTTCAGTGCGGACGGTAAAACGCTTTCGTTCATCTCCGCCAGGGACTTCAACTGGTCCCGCAGAGATTTCGATACCAGACTCTACATCGGCACCCTCACCGGGGGCCAGGAAAGTCCGTTCGCGCCCCTGCAGGATGACGAAGGAGGGGAGGCGGAAGAGAGTGGAGCCGGGAACGGCAAGAAGAACGAGAAAAAGGGAGTCGAGCCCGTCAGTATCGACCCGGAAGGATTCGGAGGACGGGTGGTCGCCTATCCGCTTCCCACAGGCAGGTACGGCGGTCTGACACCGGTGCAGGAGGGCCTCGTCTACCTGAAAGACGGCAATCTCTGTCTTTTCGACATGAAAGAGCGCAAAGAGAAGGAGATCATGAGCCGGGTCCGGAACTTTACCGTCACGCCGGATGAGAAGAAATTTCTCTATGAGAGCGGACGGGATTACGGCATCGCATCGCTGCGTCCAGGACAGAAAGCGGGCGAAGGCAAACTGGACCTTTCACAGATGAAAATGCGCATCGATCCCGCCGTTGAATTCCGGCAGATCTATACCGATGCCTGGCGGATCATGCGCGACTGGTTCTACGATCCGGGCATGCACGGCGTCGACTGGAAGGCGATGCACGACAAGTATCTGCCGCTGGTTGAGCACGTCGCCCACAGAACCGATCTCGATTACATTATCGGCGAACTCATCAGCGAGCTCAACTGCGGACACACCTATGTGAACAGCGGCGATGTGGAACACGTCCAGCGGGTGGAGGTGGGACTGCTCGGCTGCGAGTTCAGGCCGGACGGCGGATTCTATCGCATCAGCCGCATCTACGCGGGTGAGAACTGGGATCCCCAGCTTCGGTCGCCCCTCACCGAGGCGGGGATCGATGTGAAGCCCGGCGAGTATCTCATCGGCATTGACGGAGACGTGATTACCACCGATGTCAGCCCCTACCGTTTCCTCGAGAACAAAGCCGAAAAACTGGTGACCCTGCTCATCAACGACAAGCCTTCCCGGGAGGGCGCCAGAGAAGTGACGGTCAAGACAATTACCTCCGAGATCGGACTGCGGCACTACAACTGGGTGGAACGGAACCGCGCCCTCGTGGACAGCCTTTCTGGAGGCAGGATCGGCTATATCTACGTGCCCAATACCAGCCAGCCGGGATTCAAGGCGTTTTACCGGGGCTGGCTGAGCCAGCACACCAGGGACGGACTCATCATCGACGACCGCTATAACGGCGGCGGATCGCTGCCCCATCCCATGGCTCTGGATATGTTTATGCCGAAGCTTCAGTACTGGGCCCGCAGAAACATGCCGCTCTACACCACCCCCTTCCCGGTGCATGAAGGGCCGAAAGTCATGCTGATAAACGGCCGGTCGAGTTCCGGCGGCGATGCCTTCCCCGATTATTTCCAGGAACTGAAGCTGGGTCCGCTTATGGGGCAGAAAACATGGGGCGGTCTGGTCGGGTATTCGGGAAGCCCACGTCTGGTCGACGGCGGCGGCATGGCCGTGCCGCAGTTCGCCTACGTGAACAACCGCGGCCAGTGGGATGTGGAATATTACGGCGTTGATCCCGATATCGAGGCCTTCGATGATCCGGTGATGATCTATAACGGCCGTCAGCCCATGCTGGAAAAAGCGGTGGATTATATCCTTTCCGAGCTGAAAAAACATCCGCCGAAGAAGATAGAGAAACCGAAGGGGCCGGATCGTCACTGAGACGGCCGGGGGTGCATTCCCCTTTTTCGCACTGCCCCGCCGATTCGTGCATGGCCGCCGAACCGGCGGCCATGCACGACGGCGACAGATACCGATACAATGTGGACGATCCATGCTCCCTTTTGAAGTACTAGATCCGATAATCACCGCGGCGCTGCGTGAGGATTTTCAGGACAGGGGGGACGTTACCACCGACTGCACCATCCCCGCCGGCAGGCAGGGGAGCGCCCGTTTCATATCCAAAGCCCGGGGAATCATCTGCGGCCTTGCCGTTTCGTCCCGGGTGTTCGAACTGATCGATCCCCGGCTGCAGGTCACGTTTCACGTAACGGACGGTGACGGCGTCACCGCCGGTCACCTCTTCGGGATCGTCAGCGGCAGCCTGGCATCCATCCTGAAAGCCGAGCGCACGGTCCTCAACCTGATGCAGCGCATGTCCGGCGTCGCCACGCTGACCGCTGCTTTTGTGCGGGCTGTTGAAGGGACCGGAACGGTGATTCTCGATACCCGGAAAACCACTCCCGGTCTCCGGGTGCTGGAGAAGTACGCCGTTACCTGCGGCGGCGGAAGGAACCACCGGATGGGGCTGTATGATATGGCCATGATCAAGGACAACCACATCGACGCCGCGGGATCCATCACGGCCGCGGTGGGGCGGTTCCGCAAAGAGAGCGCAGCCCGGGGCATCGCCGTCCCGGTGGAGGTGGAGACGCGTACGCTTGAGGAGGTCCGGGAGGCCGTCCGGCTTGGCGTGGACCGCATCATGCTCGATAACATGGACTGCCCGACAATGAAAAAGGCGGTTGATATCATCGTCGGCAGGTGCGAAACCGAGGCATCCGGCAACATGACCCTGGACCGGGTGCGGGAAGTCGCGGAAACCGGTGTCGATTTTATTTCCGTGGGGGCCCTTACCCATTCGGTGCCGTCACTGGATATTTCCCTGCAGATAGAATCAGTGCGTAATTCGTAGCAGTAGTATATCGCAGCATGTACCATCGCGGCCGGCAGGACCGTTCAATCCCGTCCCCGGTCAACGAACCATCCCATTCACTGGCAAGGAGGGTACCATGAAGAAGATTGCAGCAGCGCTGCTCGCGGCGAGCCTGGTCGCCGGAACCGCGGCGGCACAGAACAAACCGGCGGGACTTGTGCTGACCACACCCGGTTTACAATCCATAGCCCCTGCAGCCTTTCAGGGAGGTGTCGGTCTTCAATTGCCGATGGGATCTTTCGATCTTCGGCCGTATGTGGGATTCAACACCGCATCCACAAGCAACGGAGTTGAACAGAGCACGACCGCATTCGATTTCGGTGTCGACCTGCTGCTGCCGCTCTCGGGCGGCTTCTTCAGTACCTATTACGGCGGGGGAGTCGGATTGGGGCTGGACAGGGAAACGGAAGAGGTCATGGGCGGAAAGACCACAACCTCGAGCACCGCATTCACGGTACGGGGCATCTTCGGGTTGAAATGCGAACCGGTGAAACATCTCACCATTGGAACGGAAATCTATCTCAATTTCCAGTCGTCTTCGGAGAGCACCGAGTATTCGAGTCTGGCGAAGGCGGCCGCGCCCCTCTCATCAAATCACAGTCGTACCAAATTCTACCTGGCGCCGATTGCCTGTCTCATGCTTTGTTTCTGGTTCGATCTCTGCCCTCCGCGGGGATTTTAACACCGCTGCGGGGAATGATCCGCCCCGCGGCCGGCACCGCGGTATGCTGGAACATATTCGTTAATTGACGTTGACAATATAAGGAGAAAAAGATGAAGAAATTACTGCTGATCCTGCTTTCGGTGATCCTTGTATCAGGCATCGCCTCCGCCCAGAATCCCATGGGCCTCGTCCTCACCACCCCCGGACTGCACGCGATCGCCCCGACCGCTTTTCAGGGGGGTGTCGGTCTGCAGCTGCCCATGGGGAATTTCGACCTTCGTCCGGCCTTGGGATTCAACACCGCTTCAACGAGCAACGGAGTGGACCAGAGCACGACCTCCTTCGATCTCGGAATGGACCTTCTCCTGCCGCTGGGCTCCGGTTTCTTCAGCACCTATTTCGGCGGCGGTATCGGGTTCGGCATCGAGAAAGAGAAAGAGGAGGGCTTCTCCGGGGAAACCACTGTGTCGACAAGCGGCTTCGGGTTCCGGGGACTCTTCGGCATCAAATGCGAACCGGTGAAGAATCTGACCATCGCCACCGAAGTCTATCTTGCGTTCCGGTCGGAATCGACGACAACGGAGTATCATTCTAACAGTATGGCGAAGGCCGCCGCGCCCCTTGCATCCGAATACAAGGGATCACAGTTCTATCTCAGCCCGGCGGGGACCCTGATCCTCACGTTCTGGTTCAACAAGTAATTCCGCGGGCATCGCTGCAGCGTGCAGGTCTGACCGCGGTGATGCCGGAATGATGATCGGCAGCGAGACGAATGCAATCCGGTCCCGCCTCCCGCGGGACCGGATTATTTCGGTAGTCGCGGTCCATGATCCCGGCCCCGCCCGGGACCTGTTCCCGGAAATTATCCGGCCGGCCTGATCACGAAAAAACGGCAGATTAGTAAGAAACCGGTTTCTCAATTATTTTACATACACATTTCCTGCCCAACATTCTGTTTATTATCAAAAAACAACCGTTTATCCGCACTTTTATGTGATAATTATTACGAAAATTTCCCTTGAATTAGCCGGACTTTTTATATACATTAGAGCGTCTTATACAGTTCTTTTCAGATCCGGATGAAAATGGAGGATATATGATCGAAATACGTTTTCACGGCAGAGGCGGACAAGGCTCTGTCAAAGCGTCCGATATACTGGCGATGGCGGCGTTCAAGGAGGGGAAAGAGGTGCAGTCATTTCCCTTTTTCGGGGTGGAGCGCCGGGGAGCGCCGGTGACCGCGTTTACGCGCATCAGCGATGATGAGATCAGGATCCACTGCTATATATATGAACCTGATGTGCTGGTCATTCTCGATCCCAGTCTTATCGGTGCGGTTCCGCTGACCGAAGGACTGAAGCCCAATGGAAAAATTATTATCAATACCGTGAAGGATCCTCGGGATTTCACGTTCGATGACGCGGAAAATCCCCAGGTGTTCACGGTCGACTGTTCCACCATCGCCCTTGAATACGGACTGGGTACCGCGTCGGCACCCATTGTCAATACCGCGATACTCGGGGCTGTTGCCAAGGCAACAGGCCTTGTCGGCATCGATTCCATCACCGAAGCGATAAAGGAAAAAATTCCCGTTAAAAAAGAAGCGAACGCGGAGGCTGCCGCCAAGACGTTCGAGCAGCTGCGGGGATAGAAGGAGATATCATGGCAAAGAAAACCGATAAAGCAGAGATTATCATTTTAGAAACCGCGGATGATATGCCGCCGATGCCCGCATCCATGGGCAGCATGCGCGTCAATAAAACAGCCTCCTGGCGATCGATCAGGCCGATCATTCTCGAGGACAAGTGCCGGCGCTGCATGACCTGCTGGAAATTCTGTCCCGAACCGGCGATCTACCCCACCGACCCGCCGACTATTGATTATGATTTTTGCAAGGGCTGCGGAATATGCATCAATGAATGTCCTTTCGACGCCATCACTTCGGAAAAAGAGGGCAAGTAATTAGGAGAGTATGATGAAAAAAGTACTTACAGGTAATTTTGCTGCAGCGTACGGCGCAACCGCCGCCAAAGTGAACGTTGTGGCCGCCTATCCCATAACACCGCAAACAACCATCGTCGAAATACTGTCCGAGATCGTCGCCGACGGACACCTGAAAGCCGATTTTATCAAGGTCGAGTCCGAGCATTCCGCCCTGGCCGCCTGTATCGGCGCCCAGGCCGCGGGAGCACGGACGTATACCGCGACATCCGCCCAGGGGCTGGCGCTGATGCACGAGCTGATCCACTGGGCCGCCAGGGGAAGGCTGCCCATCGTTCTCACCAACGTGAACCGGGCCATGGGACCCGGCTGGTCCATCTGGGCCGATACCACTGATTCCATTTCCGAGCGTGACACCGGCTGGATGCAGGTCTACTGCGAGAACAACCAGGAAGTGTTCGATACCATTCTCATGTCGTACAAGATCGCCGAGAATGAAGACATCCTGCTGCCCCAGCTGGTAAACCTGGACGCGTTCTTTCTTTCGCATACCTCCCAGGTGGTGGACATGTACGATCAGAAGACCATCGATTCCTTCCTGCCCCCGTACAAGCCGACCATCAAGCTCGACGTGGAGAATCCCCGCTCCTTCGGAGCACTCACCTCTCCCGAACACTATTACGAATTTTCCTACAAGATCGCCATGGCCCATGAGAAGGCCAAGCAGGTGATCGCCGACACCGGCAGGGAGTTCAAGAAGATCTTCGGCCGCGAGTATGGAATGACCGAATCCTACCGCTGCGACGACGCTGAATACATACTGGTGACCTACGGGACCATCGCCGGCACCGCCAAGGACGCGGTTGACCGCATGCGCGAGAAGGGGATCAAGGTCGGCGCATTCAAGATCCGCTACTTCAGACCCTTCCCCGTGGAAGATGTGGTCGCCGGACTCTCACACGCGAAGAAGATCGGCGTGATCGACAGGGCCGTTTCCTACGGACACGGCGGCGCCTTCTTCACCGAGTCGAAAGCCGCCATGTACGGTCATGATATCCCGATGTACGGCTTTATCGCCGGACTGGGAGGCCGCGATGTCTCCATTGAGGATATTTCGGGCATGGTCGGCCATATGCAGCACCAGGATCCGGAAAATATGATTTGGATAGGAGTGAAAAAATGAGTGCAGGATCTCAAGATACAAAACGGAAGATCAAACTGACGCTTCCTGAAGAAGAAATCATGTCACCCGGGCATGTGGCCTGCCTGGGCTGCGGCGCATCCCTCGGGATGCGGTACGCGCTGAAAGCGCTCGGCCACAAGACCATGATGGCCATCCCGGCCTGCTGCTGGGCGGTGATCGACGGGCCCTTTCCCTATTCGGCCGCCGGAGTGCCGATCCATCACTCGGCCTTCGAAACCGCCGCTTCCACCGCCGCGGGCATGACCCACGCCCTTTCCCAGCTCGGCCAGGATGATGTGACCACCATGGCCTGGGCCGGAGACGGCGGCACCTTCGATATCGGGCTGCAGGCCCTTTCCGGTGCGGCTGAACGGAACGACAATCTCATCTATGTCGTCTATGACAATGAAGCCTACATGAATACCGGCATCCAGCGGTCCTCATCCACGCCCCACGGCGCCTGGACCACCACCACGCCCGTCAATCACTATCGCAAAGGCCAGAAGAAGAACATCATGGAGATCATGGTGGCCCACCGGATCCCCTACGCGGCGACGGCGAACGTGGCGTTCCCCGAGGATTTCATCCGCAAGCTGCAGAAGGCGAAAGAGATAAAGGGCATGAAATTCATCCATCTCTACGCGCCCTGCCCCACCGGCTGGAAGCATGCCACCGACAAAACGATCGAAATCGCGAAGCTGGCGACCCAGACCAACACGTTCCCGATCTATGAGGTCGAAAACGGCGTGTACAAGATCAATCGTAAAATCAAGAACCCCAAGCCGGTTGCGGAGTATCTGCAATATCAGGGCAGATTTCGTCATCTCAGCGACGATGAGGTCGCCTACATTCAGAGCGAAGTGGATAAGAACTGGGAACGGCTTCTCAAACTCGAGCAGGCCTTTGGCGAAGAGTAACCATGGTCTGGAGCTGTCCCGAACGTCCGCCTGACAGCCGCGTTCATACTCAGTCTTTCGAAGGGTGTGCCGCACATACAGCACGTAGCGTCCTTCGACAGGCTCAGGAGGACGAACGGGCGTCCGGCTTTCGGGACAGTTCCATCTATTTTTCCGGAGTGCTCATATGTTTCGGCTGAAAAACAAGCTCGCTGCCGTGATTTTTTATTTTGTGATGGTTTATTCCTGAATCCTCCCGGTCTCTACGAGCAAACGCTGCAATCATCCATGAATAACAGAGGTTACTATGAAAGCCATTCTATCAGGAAATGAGGCGGTAGCCCGCGGGTGTTACGAATACGGTCTGCACGTGGCAACAGCCTACCCGGGTACTCCCAGTACCGAGATTTTGGAAAACATATCACAATACAGCGAGATTTACAGCGAATGGTCGCCTAATGAGAAGGTCGCGTTCGAGGTGGCCATGGGGGCCACTTTCGAAGGGGCCCGCACCCTGGTCGCCATGAAACATGTGGGCTTGAACGTGGCCGCCGATCCCTTCGTGTCCATGAGTTTCATCGGTGCTCCGGGAGGATTCATTGTCGTATCCGCGGATGATCCCGGCATGCATTCGTCCCAGAACGAACAGGATAACCGCTATTACGCCAAATTCGCCGCCTATCCCTGCCTCGATCCCTCGGACAGCCAGGAGGCCAAGGATTTCGTGGGCAGCGCCCTCGATATCTCCGTCCGCTTCGATACGCCGGTCCTGTTCCGGATGACCACGAGAATCTGTCATGCCAAGGGAGTGGTCGAGCTGGGAGAGCGGAAGGAGTATGAGATCAGGGGGTTTGAATCGGATATCAGGAAGTTTGTCGTGCTCCCCAGCCACGGCAGGCTGCGGCATCCGATGGTGGTGGAGCGGCTGAACAAGCTGCGGGAATTTGCTGAAACCACCGATCTCAACACTATCGAGAAGGGAAGCAGCGGCATCGGAGTGATCACCAACGGTGTCGCCTATCAGTATGTCAAAGAGATCATGCCGGAGGCGTCGGTGCTCAAGCTCGGCATGTGTTATCCGCTGCCCCTGCAGAAGATCCGCTCCTTTGCCGGCGGAGTGGAGCGGCTGTTCGTGGTCGAGGAACTTGAACCGTTCATCGAGGAACAGCTCAGGGCCGAGGGAATCGCCTGCGAGGGAAAGAGGTACTGGTCGAATCTCGGCGAGCTCAATCCCGAGATCGTGGAGGCGGGATTCGCGGCGGCCGGTATCCTGAAATCGGCGCCTGCTGCTCCCCAAAAAGAAGAGGTCATTCCCAGGCCGCCGGTCTTCTGCCCCGGATGTCCCCACCGCGGACTGTACTATTCGCTCAACAAGCTGAAAGCGCTGGTCACCACTGATATCGGGTGTTATACACTCGGTGTGCTGCCGCCTCTCAGCGCCGGTCACACCTGCGTTGAAATGGGCGCATCCATCGGCGTTGCCGCGGGCATGGCCAAGACCCGCGGGGACGGCCGCGGGATTGTGGCCACTATCGGTGATTCCACCTTTCTGCATTCAGGAATGACCGGACTGCTCAACACCGTTTC
Source organism: bacterium (assembly GCA_016934955.1). Taxonomy (GTDB): domain Bacteria; phylum Zhuqueibacterota; class QNDG01; order QNDG01; family JAGLOF01; genus JAFGRY01. Next base: position 31,219 of record JAFGRY010000026.1, read on the forward strand.
CAACGGCGCGGGCATCACTGTCGTCATCGCCGATAACCGTATCACCGCCATGACCGGGGGGCAGCAGCATCCGGGCAGCGGCAAAACGCTGGCCGGAAATCCCGGCATCCAGGTCGACCTGCCCGCGGTCTGCCGTGCCCTGGGAGCGAATAATATTCGCGAAGTCGACACCTACAACCTCGAGGAAGTGCAGACGGTGCTCAGGGAGGAGATGGACAAGGACGAGCTGTCCGTGGTGATCACCACCAGACCATGTGTGCTTTATCCGTCTGAAAACAGAAAAAAATACAAAGAACCGATTTTCCAGGTCGATCCGGAGAAATGCATCGGCTGCAAGGCCTGCTTCAAGGTGAGCTGCCCGGCAATCGGCGAATCCGATGAAAAAACCGCCAAGGGACTCCCCAAAACCTATATCGATGAGCTGCTCTGCACGGGCTGTTCGGTCTGTTCACAGGTCTGTCCGACCGGTGCCATTCAACGAATCGAGTAAGAGAGGTTACGCATGAATACTACCCATAATGTACTGATTGTCGGTGTCGGCGGCCAGGGCGTCCTTCTCGCCAGTGAAGTGCTCAGCTCCGTATCCATGGAAGCCGGGTTTGATACAAAGAAAAGCGAGGTCCACGGCATGGCCCAGCGCGGCGGTGTCGTGTCGAGCCACGTCCGTTTCGGTGAAAAGGTGTATTCGGCCTTGATCAAGGAAGGGGAGGCGGATGTGATTTTGGCATTCGAGCAGGCCGAAGCGCAGCGCTGGATCCATTTTCTCAGACCGGAGGGGTCCATCATCATCAACAAATACAAACTGTTTCCGCCGATCGCGTCCATGAAAGGATTCGATTATCCGGAAGACCCCATCGGTGCGGTGAAAAAGCGCACCGCCAATGTGACGGTTGTGGAAGCGGTCAAACTCGCAAACGGTCTCGGCAACTCCCGGCTGGTGAACACGATACTGCTGGGAGTGCTTTCCCTGCGCCTGGATATTCCCACGCAGATCTGGGAAAAGGTCATTTCGGAACGGGTGCCGAAAGGGACCGAGAAACTCAATATCACCGCATTTCAGGAGGGACGCAGCCAGCAATGAACGACTATGTGATTCTTGCCCTGAACCCCGGTTCCACATCCACCAAAATCGCCCTGTACAAGAACGACACGCTGGTCTGGGATGAGAGCATCGACTACGGCAGTGAAGAGCTCAACCGGTTCGAACGTATCGTCGATCAGCTGGAAATGCGGAAACGGGATATCGAAGCCGTCCTGCGGGAACACGGCACCGACGTGCGGTCACTCGCGGCGGTGGTGGGACGGGGCGGTCCGTTCAAGCCGCTGGAAAGCGGTACCTATCGTGTCGATGAAGCCCTGCTCTCCGATATTCGGCAGGGAAACGTGCAGGCGGATCATATCAGCAACATCGGCGCGGTACTGGCCGATTCGCTGGCCTCCCAGGCCGGCATCACCGCCTTTTTCGTGGATCCCGTATCGGTAGATGAATTTATTCCTCTGGCCAGGTATTCGGGCATGCCTGGTCTGGAGCGGCGCAGCCTCGTGCACGCGCTCAACGTGAAGGCAACGGCCCGGCGTGCCGCGGATGCGCTGGGGAAACCGCTGCAGTCCCTCAACCTCGTCGTCGCCCACCTTGGCGGCGGCATCTCCGTCTGTCCCCTGCTCAAGGGGCGTATCATCGACGTGAACAACGCCAATGAGGGCGGCCCCTTCTCCCCGGAACGCACCGGCAGCCTGCCGGTAAGCAGCCTTGTGAAACTCTGCTACTCCGGTGAGTTCACCTACGCCGACATGAAGAAGAAAATCACCAGGCAGGGCGGCCTCACCGCCTATTTGGGAGTCAATGACGGCAGGCGGATCGTCGCCCGGATCGAGGAAGGCGACGATGAGGCGCGGGAGGTTTTCGAGGCGATGGCCTATCAGATCGCGAAGGAGATCGGCGCAATGGCAACGGTGCTCAGCGGCGAAGTGGATGCCATTGTCATGACCGGCGGACTCGCCCATCAGCGGATGCTGCTGGACTGGATCGAGGCCCGTGTCTCTTTCATCGCCCCCATGCTCGTCTTTCCCGGAGAGAATGAACTGGAAGCCCTGGCCCTGGGAGCACTGCGCGTGCTTCGCGGCGAAGAAGAACCCAGGAATTATTAAAGGAACCCATCGATGACATATAAAATATTAGCGATTAATCCGGGATCAACGTCAACAAAGATCGCCGTGTTTGAGAACGACCGGGAACTGGTCTCGGAAACATTCCGCCATTCCGCCGGGGAGCTCGCGCCCTACGCCCGGATCACCGATCAGTACGAGTTCCGCAGAGAGTGTATCGAGAACTGGCTGCAGGAGCACGGATACACCATCAGCGATCTGGACGCGGTTGTGGGCAGGGGAGGGCTCCTGAGACCGATCCCCGGCGGCACCTATGAGGTGACCGATGAAATGATGGCGGAACTGAAAGAAAACAAGCGGGGTGAACATGCCTCAAATCTCGGCGGCCTCATCGCCTGGGCCATCGGGAAACAGGTCGGTATACCCGCCTATATCGTCGATCCGGTCGTTGTGGACGAGATGCAGCCGGTTGCCCGCGTCTCCGGATCTCCGGACCTGGAGCGAATTTCGATTTTTCACGCCCTCAACCAGAAAGCGGTGGCCCGTAAAGCGGCAGCCGACCTCGGCAAACCCTACCGGGAACTCAACCTGATCGTCGTTCATCTCGGCGGCGGCATCTCTGTGGGGAGCCATTCCAGGGGAAAAGTGATCGACGTGAACAATGCTCTCAACGGCGACGGTCCGTTCTCTCCCGAGCGGGCGGGCGGCGTTCCCGCGGGCCAGCTGATCTCACTCTGCTATTCCGGGAAATACACGGAAGAAGAGCTGAAAAAGAGGCTTGTCGGACAGGGGGGCATGGTCGCCTATCTGCACACGAACAACATGCTCGATGTTGAAAAATGGTATGAAAAAGGAGACAAAGAAGCGAGATTCTATCACGATGCCATGTGTTATCAGGTTTGCAAGGAGATCGGACAGTGCGCCGTTGTCCTGAAGGGAGACGTCGATGCGATTATCGTCACGGGCGGCATCGCCTATAATCCCTACATGGTCGCCGATATCAAAGCATATGTCGATTGGATCGCACCGGTGATGGTCTACCCCGGTGAAGAGGAACTGTCCGCACTTGCCGCGGGCGCCTACCGGGTGCTGAGCGGCGAGGAAGCGGCCAACAGCTATTAACGAGGTGGCACTACAATGAATCAAATTAAAAAACTTGAAGACCTGGTCAGTGAAGTCCAGGGAGGCACCGCCGTGACCGTAGCAGTCGCCGCGGGGCAGGATCCGGATACCATTTCCGCCATCGCCCATGCCGTTGAACAGAACGTCGTGAAAGCGATTCTCGTCGGCGACGAGACGGAAATAAAGAAAGTCGCTGAAGAAGAAAAGATCGATATCGGATTGTTCGATATCATCCATGAACCCGATCCCCGGGAGGCGGCAAAAAAGGCGGTTGCCATGATCCATGACGGGAAGGCGGACATGGTGATGAAGGGCCTGGTCAAGACCCCGGATTATCTGAAAGCGATCCTCAACAAAGACGCCGGTCTCATGGAGAGCGGCAGTCTGCTCTGCCACATGGCGGTTACCGAGCTGCCGGCATATCCCAAGCTGCTCATCTGTTCGGATGCGGCGATTATGCCCTGTCCCGACCTGGAACAGAAAATTCAGATGCTCAATTCCGCTATCGGCATCGCCCACGCTCTCGGCATCGAAACCCCGAAAGCGGCCCTGATCGCCGCTGCCGAGACGGTCAGCCCCAAGATGCAGTCGACCATGGATGCGGCGGTTATCGCGAGCATGAGCCAGCGGAAACAGATCAAGGGCGGGATCGTCGACGGTCCCCTGGCCCTGGATGTGGCGCTCTCGAAGAAAAAATGTGAGATCAAGGGGCTCGAGAGTCCGGTGAACGGCGAGGCCGATATTCTCATCTTCTCGAATATTGAAGCCGCGAACACGTTTTACAAGTCGGCAACGCTGCTCTCATCCGGCAAAACCGCCGCTATCGTGGCCGGCACGAAGGCACCGGTGATCCTGACGTCCCGGGCCGATGATGAGATTACCAAGTACTATTCCATCGCCCTGGGCGCCATTATGGCCCAGAAACAGAAAAAATGACGGACGGCAATGGCTGATCACTCTGCGAATCCAGCGGGCGGGTCCGGGAACAGGACCGGCCTGATTCAGGTGTATACCGGGAACGGGAAGGGGAAAACGACCGCTTCACTGGGACTGGCACTGCGGGCGCTCGGCCACGGCTGGCGGGTGAAGGTGATTCAGTTCATGAAGGGCGATCCAGCATATGGCGAGATCATTGCCGCGAAAGGGCTGCCCGGGCTGCGAATCATTCAGTCGGGACGTCCCGACTTCGTGAACAGAAAGAATCCCGACCCTGAAGACATCAGGCTCGCCCGGCAGGGACTTGAAGAGGCTCTGCGGGCTTTCGCCGAGGAGGACCTCGATCTTCTGATCCTCGATGAGCTGAATGTCGCCCTCGATTTCGGTCTGGTTTCGCTGACCGATGTTCTGTCTCTGCTCGAGCGGAAACCGGCGAGACTGGAGCTGGTGCTCACCGGCCGCAACGCCCATGAAAAGGTTGTCGAACGGGCCGATCTGGTGAGTGACATACAGGAAATCAAGCATCCCTACCGGCGGGGTGTTCCCGCCAGGGACGGCATCGAGCATTGAGAGGAGCATGGTATGATGACGACATATGCCGATATACTGGCAAAAGCGGCTTCCGGAGAAAAAAAGCGCATCGCCATTGCCGGCGCTGAAGGCAGCGCGGTGCTGGAGGCGATCACCGTTGCCGCAGACAAAGGGCTTGCCGAGGCGGTGCTGGTCGGCGACAGGCGCAAGATCGAGGAGATCGCCGAGGCATCGTCTCTTTCCCTGAATGGGGTCGAGATCCATCATGAAACAGATGAGACGGCATGCGCGCACACGGCGGTGAGTCTTGTCGATCACGGTGAGGCCGATTGCCTGATGAAGGGCAACGTCAGTACGCCGGTGCTGCTCAAGGCCGTGCTTGATGAACAGTACAGCCTCAGGACGGACCGCCTTCTTTCCCATATAACGGTTCTGCAGGTGGACCGCTACCCGAAACTGCTGATGATCACCGACGGGGGCATGGTGATCCGCCCCGACCTGGCGCAGAAAAAAGAGATCGTCCGCAACGGCATCGAGATCATGCGGAAGCTGGGAGTGATGGTGCCGAAGATCGCGGTGCTGGCAGCCATAGAGAAGGTCAATCCCAAAATGGTCGAAACGGAACACGCGGCGGCGCTGGCCGAAGCGGCCGCTGCCGGGGCGTTCGGTGAGTGCCTGCTCGAGGGGCCGGTCGCCGTTGATGTCGCCTTTTCAGCGGAAGCAGCCAGGATCAAGGGGGTGGAGAGCCTCATCGCCGGCGAACCTGACATCCTTGTCGTCCCCGATATCGCCTGCGGCAATATCTTCGCCAAGGGGCTGTGGCACCTGGCCGGGGCGAAACTGGGCGGCCTGGTTGCCGGAGCACGCAAACCCATTATCCTGCTTTCGCGGTCGGATGACGCGGAAACAAAACTGAATTCCATCGCCCTGGGGGCGGTAACAAGCTGATCTTCGCGGCGTGAAAGGTCACGGTGTGCCCATGCGGCCTAAAACGATGCGTAAAGCCGGCGATCTCGTCCTCATTGGCGTGATCGCCGTTTTTGCCCTGTGTGCGCTGGCCAGATCCCGCTTCTTCGCGGCCGAAGGAACCTGGGTGTCGGTTCAGGTCGACGGCACGGTTCTGCAGCCGGTCCCGCTGTCCGCCTCCGACACCCTTCTGATAGCGGGACCCCTCGGCGTCACCCGGGTTATCATTGACGGCGGCTCGGTCTGGGTCGACGAGGCGCCCTGCCCCGGAAAAATCTGCAAGGCGGCGGGTAAAATATCCAGAGCCGGCCAGTCGATCGTCTGTGTTCCCAACCGCATCGTTATCACCGTTACGGGGAAACGGCGGCCGGGGATCGACGCGATAACCATGTGACGGGCGTTTCGATGCAGAAAAAAATCGTCTATATCGCGGTCATGACAGCCTTCGCGTCGGTCCTTTTCATCATAGAGAACCTCGTTTCTCTCCCGCTGCCCTGGCTGCGCCTGGGGCTCGCCAATGTCATGACCCTTCTGGCGCTGAAATGGTGGGGGCTGAAAGAGGGACTGCTGATCACCCTGCTGCGGGTTCTGGTGGGGGGACTGCTCTCCGGCCGGTTTTTACAGCCTCTCTTCTGGATGGCCCTTTCCGGGGGCATCGGCGCCGCCCTGGGCATGTGGCTGCTGTTTCAGTTCAGACGCTGGTTCAGTCTTGTGGGGATCAGTGTGTTCGGCGCCGTTGTCAAGAATGCAATCCAGCTGGCAGGCGCCTACCTCTTACTTGGCATGCAGGCAGGTGTTCTCACTCTTCTTCCTCTTATTCTGTTCTCTTCTCTCGTCTCGGGTGCCTTGATCGGCCTTCTCGGCGGTCTCCTGGACCGTTCCCTGCGCTCCGAATCGATGTCCTTTCACCCCTGATACAGCTGTCCCCGGAATTCAGCGATCTCTTCCGCCCGCCGCTTTTTTCAGAAGATTCCTGTCGTAGGTGGCGGTGATCGAGGTAAAGCCTTCCCGGTTCCGGGAGGCTAATCCGAATATATAATAATCGATATCTCTCTCATCCAGGGTGATCGAAAAGGTCCGGCCCCGGCGCCCGCTTGTGGAGGGCGCGGGCACGGGAACGGTGCGGGATTCCTGCCAGTAGGGGCTGTCACTGTCGCGGATCCTGAGCGTGAACCCTGCCAGAGACTCCGCGGGCTCGCTGCAGCTGAAGGAGATCACGGTCCGGTACTCACCGGTCCGGGAGACGGACAGCACGCGAGACGGGGAGGGGGACATGGCCCAGTACCAGACGGCAACGGCGTTGAGTGCGGCGGTTTTTGCCAGGTAGGGGAAGTCCATCCGCTCCGGCGTATCGTCCCCGGAATGCTGCACGCGGAAATCCTCCCATGGTTCGGTGAACCGCACGCCCGCAAATCCTTTTTCGACGAACGGTGCGTGGTCGCCGCCCCTGCCGAACCGGTCAAGGCGGAAGATCATGGAGAGCCGAAGCGGCGGATAGTAACGGCTGACGATACGATCGAGATAGCGGGCCAGATGTCGCGACGGCGAATCGGGAGGATCAGCGGAGAAACAGCGAAGACGGGTGTTGTCGGTCGCCCCGCCGCCGCCGGTGATATTACCGATCATGTCATTGGCGATAACACCTTCCAGAGGGATGCCGTTCTCCAGGGCGTCATCGGCAAGGTGGGTCGATCCGTACAGTCCCTGCTCCTCGCCGCAGACTGCGGCCAGAATGACCGTGTTGTTCAGCGCTCTGCCCCCCAGCACCCGGGCAAGCTCCAGAAGCGCGGCCACGCCGCTGCCGTCATCATCGGCCCCGGGTGCGAATCCCCGGGTGTCGTCGGGCCGCTCGTTCCGGGAGTCGTAATGGGCGGTAACCATAAGCGTGCGCTCGGATCTCATCCCCGGGATAACGGCAATGACATTTGCCATTCGCAGCGTGTCGCAGCCGGCTGCCTCCCGGTAGCGTTCCGGAATCGGCTGCCGGAACCAGTCCATATATACCCGCATGCGGCCGCCGGTGAGCCGGCTCGTCTCGAGAAACGAGCCATACAGCCAGCGCCGGGCGGCGCCGATCCCCCTGCTTTCCCCGAGAGTGTCCGAGAATGTGTTTCGATTGTGAAATCCGGTGAGGGTGACGATGTCCCGCTGCAGCCGTTCAGCAGAAACCTCGGAAATAATGACTCCTGCAAGGGAGTCGATATTCGTTCCCTGGGCGATTGCCGCCGTGTGCATCAGCAGCAGGACAATACCCGCGATTCCGGTGTTCCGTGACATGACCGTCCTCCTTGTCGTTCGGTGTTCAGCGGCCGCGCCGCCTTTCCCGTTCAGGGTCGTCCGCGGCCGCCTGTGTTCGTGACGGATCGGGCAACAGGTGCTCACCGGTAATGTAATCCATTCTCCCGGGAATACCAAGCGTTCATTGACCGGACGGGCTCTTCCCGCGGAACGATACGGCCGGGAATACCGGTCATGTCCGACCGGGTGCCGCTCCCGACCCTCGCCCGGAAAACAGTAGCAATTTGTAAGTATTTTGCCATTGCTTTTTTGGCAACGATCTCTTACTTTAATATGCATGGGAACAGTGAACGCCTATATCCAGCTCACACGGCCGGTCAACCTGCTTATCGCGCTTTTTTCCGTATTTGCCGGCGGTCTCCTCACCGGAACGGTTGAGCCCCTTGCCGGACTGCTGGCCGCATGTGCGTCCGCCATGCTGGTCATGGCCGGGGCCAATGCGATAAACGACTGCTTCGATATAGAGATTGACCGTATCAACAAACCGTCACGACCGCTGCCCGCGGGCAGGCTCTCGCTGAAGGGAGCCCGAAATTTCGCTCTCGGGCTGTTCGCGGCGGGTATAGCGGTTTCGCTGTTCATCAACATCGCGACCGTTATCACTGCCGTGACCGCCTCAGTGGTGCTCTACTGGTACAGCGCCAGGTTCAAGCGGATGATGATCCTCGGGAATCTCACGGTGGGGGTGATTACGGGCATGGCGTTCGTCTACGGCGGCATGGCCGTGGGCGGCGGTTCGCTTTCCCTGCTGGTGGGTCTGTTCGCCATGTTTTTTCACTGGGGAAGAGAGATTATCAAGGATATTGAAGATGCAGCGGGTGACGGAGCCCAGGGGCTGCGGACACTGCCGCTGGTCAGGGGTACCCGGACAGCCCTTGTGCACGCGTCGGCCGTCCTGGTCATTCTGATCGTTCTCACGCTTGTTCCCCTGGGGACCGGCTGGTTTTCACCGCTCTACTTCGCGGTCGTCATTCCCGGGGTCGATCTGTTCATGATCTGGGTGATCGCCGCGATCTGGAAAAATCAGGAATCCCGTCACCTGCATCGTATCGCCCTGCTCATGAAAGCCGATATGCTGGTCGGCCTGGCGGCTGTTTTTCTGGGGAGGCTGACGTGAGGGCCGTTGTCCAGAGAGTGGAAAGAGCAGCGGTGCGCGTCGGGGACCGCACCGCCGGTGAGATCAGCAGGGGCATTCTTATCCTGCTGGGGATCGCCTCCGGCGATACGGATGAGGAGCTTCGCTGGACAGCGGAGAAATGCGTCAATTTGCGGATATTTCCCGATGAGCGGGGACGTTTTCACTATTCCCTGCTCGAAACCGGCGGGGCTGCCCTGGTGGTGTCCCAGTTTACGCTTTTGGGAGACTGCTCACGGGGACGACGGCCGAGTTTCAGCGACGCGGCCGACCCAGAACATGCGGAGGCGATGGTTGAACGGTTCATTGCCCTGCTGCGGGAGATGGGAGTCTCCACGGAATCGGGCGTGTTCGGCGCCATGATGGATGTCGAACTCGTCAATGGAGGACCGGTGACCCTGGTCGTTGACCGTCCTCCCTCGGGACGGTCGCCTGCAGTCACGGTCCGCGACCCACAGGCTGGAGAGAGAGAGTGATGCATCACGGGCATGAAACGATCATACTCGCCTCGAAATCGCCGCGGCGGGCGGAACTGCTTCGGCAGATCGGACTTTCCTTCACGGTGGTTCCCGCGGCCATCGATGAAGAGCGCATCAGCGCCGATCATCCCGCCGATCTCGCCATGATCCTGGCGCGCCAGAAAGCCGAAGCAGTGGCCGCGGGCGGCGGCAGCGGCCTCATTATCGGAGCGGACACGGTCGTCTATCTGCAGGGGGAGACCCTGGGAAAGCCGGCGTCTCCCGGGGATGCCTTTGACATGCTGCAGCGTCTTTCGGGGAAAACGCATCATGTATACACCGGTTTCGTTCTTCTCGATACGGCCGGCGGCGACGTGACCGATGTGGCGGCGACCGCGGTCACGTTCAAGACGCTCGATGACTGGGAGATAGAAGCATATATCGCCACCGGAAGCCCCATGGACAAGGCCGGCGCCTACGGTATTCAGGATGTGAGCAGTCTCTTCGTAACCCGCATCGACGGCTGTTTTTACAATGTGGTGGGGTTTCCCCTCAACCGGTTTTATGAGGCCCTTGTCGAGCTGTGGGGGAAAAAACGGGTGCGGCGCCTATTCGACGTGAAGGAGAAACGGTGACAACATCTTCGCCAGGCCGTTCCGGAGAATTCGATTTCTGGAAGATGTCCGGTACGGGAAATGATTTCATCATCTTCGATAACCGGCCGGGGGCAGTGAAGGCCGGGAACGGTGATTTTTTCCGCAGCATCTGCCGGCGCCGTCTTTCGGTGGGCGCCGACGGGGTGATACTGCTGGAAACGGGCAGCGCGGCGCCGGTGCGGATGCGGTACTTCAACAGCGACGGCAACGAGGCCGAGATGTGCGGAAACGGCGCCCGCTGCGCCGCCTGGCTGGCGCGCCGCCTGGCATTCGTCCATCAGGACCGGTTCGTGATCGAGACGGCGGCCGGACTGCACCAGGCGGCTGTCGAGGGAGATGATGTGTCCATCGAGATGACCGCTCCCGCGGACTATCGGGATCGGATCGAGATTCCCGGACTGCCGGATTCCGGCACGGCCGCGGCTATCAATACCGGCGTACCCCACCTGGCCCTGTTCCGGGAGCGGATCGACGACCTTGATGTTCCGGCCCTGGGCCGTCCGCTGCGATACAGTTCCCTCTTTCCGGGCGGCGTCAATGTCAATTTCGTCTCGGTCGTCGACTCCGGAACCATACGGGTGAGAACGTATGAACGGGGTGTCGAGGCTGAAACCCTCTCCTGCGGCACCGGATGCGTCGCCTCGGCCCTGATCGCCTCCAGATTGAAAGGCGTGTCATCTCCCGTGTCCGTGCTCACGCCGGGAGGAGAACTGACCGTTGAGTTCGATCCCCAGTGGCGGCAGGTGCTGCTGCGCGGAGCCGTGACCCTGGTGTTTTCCGGGCGCCTGGGTCCTTCGGCGCCATCTCCCTGACCGGTACTGTCCCGGCCTTCGGGCCGTGTTTACAGAGCCGGCGATCCATGAGGTTGAAACGTGAAGATTGCGATCACTGCCGACTGTCACCTGACAGACAACGAACGGCACCGGGAGCGGTTCACCGCTCTTGAAATACTCCTGCATCAGCTCCAATCCGACGGCATCGACCATCTGGTGATCGCCGGTGACCTTTTCAATGAGCACAGCCGCAACTATTCCGACTTTGACCGGCTCTGCGGAACGGCCCCCTTCCGCAGGATAACGATCCATGTAGTGCCGGGCAATCACGACGCTCAGCTCGCACAGAGCAGTTTTACCGCCCCGAACCTGCACGTGATCGAAAAACCGCTGGTTCATTCGTTCGACCTGCTGAGCAGGCCGGTGCTCTTTGTGCCGTATGTCAGCGGAAAAACGATGGGAGAGATGATCGCCGGTGTCGCAGGAGAACTCGCGCCTGGAGAGTGGATACTGATCAGCCATGGCGACTGGATCGAAGGGATACGGGAACCGAATCCGTATGAACCCGGTGTCTACATGCCCCTGACGCGAGCCGATCTGGGCACGTTCCGCCCTGGAGCGGTATTTTTGGGCCACATTCACAAACCGCTCGCGCTGGGTGATGTATGGTATCCCGGCTCTCTTTACCCGCTGGATATCAACGAAACGGGGAGAAGGCGCTTTCTTGTGCTCGACACCGAGACCGGGGCCGTCACTTCCCGGCGGATATTCACCGGCCGGCTGTTCTTCAAGGCGGACCTGGTGATCCTGCCGGTGGAGGACGAGGCCGCCTATATAGATGTTCAGATCAATCGGCTCCGGGAGGAATGGAATCTGTCGGAAGCTGAATCGAGATCGGCCGCCGTTCGCGTGTCGGTCAGCGGCTACACCGCTGACAAAGCCCGTCTCCTCGATCTCGTCCGCGCCGGATTTGAGGGGATCGAATTTCATGACAGTGACGGACCCGACCTCAGCGCCGTGTCTGTTTCCATTGACAGGGAGCTCGAAGTGCTGGCGAGATTGACCTCCCGGGCGGTCGATGACCTGCAGCTGCCCTCAGATCCCGACAGCCCGGGCAGCCAGGAAATACTGCATGCGGCCCTCCTGGCCATTTACGGAGAATAACGGTGCCCGTCCATATACAGAAAATCGCTGCGAAACAGATCGGTCCCATTGCCGCTATAGAGATTGAACCGGCGCTGGTGACGTGCATATACGGGCACAATGAGAAAGGCAAGACCCACCTGGTGGAATTTATCATCAGGACGCTTTTCCGCAAAGACCGCAGCTGGGCCCTGAGGGACCAGAGCGGTGGCGGCAGTATTGCTGTCGCGGGCCTCGGGAAAGAGACGGTTTCCTTCTCGCCCGGTTCATCCCTGAAACTGGAAGATCTCTGGGAACAGAAGGGCACGGTCCTCCCCGCGGATTTTTCAAAAGTGCTGGTCGTCAAGAGCGGCGATCTCAGGCTGGGGAACGTCACCGCCGGGGCGGACAAGGCGACGGTGAGAAAGTATCTTTCTCATAAAGAACTGTTCGACCGTATCGCGGAGCGTATTCCCGACAATGTCAGGCAGACGGAAATCACTGAAAACGGCGATATAGTCAATGCCCCGAACCGGGGCGATAACAAGACGCGGACGGCACTGCTGGAAGAGCTGGAGAGGATTAACCGCCTGTTCCGGGAAATCGATGAACGGTATGCCGGCGGGCGGATGGCGGTCATGACCATCCGCAGACGGCAGATAGAGACCGGGCTGGCTCTGCAGCTCGAGGCGAAACAGCACCAGGCGTTTCTTGCAGGCAGGGAACAGCAGCGCCTGGAAACCGGTCTGCAGAAAATTCCGGAGCGGCTGCTGCAGGAAATAGGCAGTGACATCCGCCTTCTCCGGCAGAAAGAGCGGGAAGTCGCGGAGAAACGGTCCCAGCTGCAGCAGGCGGAAGCGGCGGCGGCCCATGCCCGCTGGCTGAAGACGGCGTGCGACATCTATGCCGGAGCGCTGCTGCCAAAACGGACAGTACCGATACTGTATGGGGTGATACCGGCTGCTGCCGCCACGGTCGCGGCTGTGGTGCTGACCGTTCTCGATCTGAAGATCCCGGTGTATATCTCGCTGGCGGCCGCGACACTGTTCTGGTCGCTGCTGTTCCGGAATCTCTTTACCCGCATGTCCCCGGCTGGAGTCGCCGCGGAGACGGAACGGGTGAGGCGTGAATTTCAGGCCCGCTTCAGCAAGGAACTCAGCGGTCTTCCCGAACTGCAGGAGCGTATGGACGAGAGCGCACGCGCGGCGGAAGTCGCCCATCTTTTACGGCAGCAGCTGGACGGTGAAACCCGCGGACTGGCAGCGCTTGAGGAGAAGATCAGCGCCGCTGCCCGCAGGCTCGCCGGAGAAGCCGTTTTACCGGAGGAGTGGGAACAAACCCTGCAAACCAAGGAACAGGAGCGGATGCGGCTTCAGGATATGCTGCATGCAACACGGGAGGCACTGGTCAGGCTGGGTGTTCCGCCCGAACAGTACCGGGAGAAACCCCCTGAATCAGCGTGGGATCCGGAGAAGGCAGCGTCGCTTCAGCGGGATCTCGAGGCGCTCGAAAAAGAGATCGGCGGGGCGGAAGCGCAGCTGAAGGATCTCAAGCTCGCCGTGTTCAGGGAAACCGGTGATTCGGGGGATACCTGGGAACTGCAGATACAGGCCCTGCGCGAGAAACGGTCCCGGTTGAGCCGGGAGGCGCGGGCGCTCACCGCAGGTATCATCGGCGGGAAGATCGTCTACGATGCCCTGCAGAACCTTCAGGCATCGGAGGATGAAAAGCTGGCCGAGGCGCTGTGTTCGTCCCAGATCAAGGCGATGCTGCGCACCGTCACGGGCAGGTATTCGGCGGTAACCCTGCAGGGCGAGGACCTGGCGGTTTCCGACGGAACCGACACCTATCCGCTTGCGGACCTGAGTACGGGAGCGAGGGACCAGGTGATGCTGGCAGTCCGGGCCGGTCTTGCCCGGGTGCTCAGCGGGCGTGATGGCATGTTTCTCATTCTCGATGATGCCTTCCAGCACGCCGACTGGGAGCGGCGCGGGTTCCTCATCGATCAGATCCTGCAGCTTGCCGAAGAGGGCTGGCAGATACTCTATTTCACCATGGATGACCATATCCGGTCTCTCTTCGCCGACAAGGCGGGACCGCTCGGGAAGCGGTTCCTCCCGCTCACACTTGATTAGGTACCGTATGCAGTTATTCCCCGCCGCCGTCCAGGAGACGGCATACCCGTATCTGGAACTTCCTGTTCCGGCCATCAAACGGCGTCTGGGATACCCGTCGGGTGCCTCCCGTCTCTCGGAACCGTTTCTCTCCATTTTCAGTCAGACGCTGACGGAGGCGGCTGAACTCATCACGGCAAGGGCCGTTTACCGATACTGCCGGCCGAAGAACAGAACCGGCAGTGTCCTTACATTTGAAGAAACCGATTTTTATATTGAAAGTGAAAAAGTTGCCGCTCTCTTGCGGGAGTCGGAGTATGCTGTCCTTTTTTTCGCGACCCTGGGGCACGCGGTGTGTGAGCGGGTGAGGGAATACGGCGCCGCCGGAAAGCTGACCGAGCAGCTCGTGCTCGATGCCGTCGCATCCGAGACCGCAGATGCGGTCGCGGATCGTCTCCATCGGCAGACCGTGCGTCTCGAGGCGGAAGCGAAGGGGTTCAGAACGACACCCCGGTTCAGTCCGGGATACGGGGATTGGCCGCTCTCGGTGCAGGCCGCATTCGCCGCGGCCTGTGAGGCGGACCGTATCGGTGTCAGTGTCGATGAGTCATCCTTCATGCGGCCCCTGAAAACGGTTTCGGCTGTATTCGGCCTGGAGAAGAGATGACGGCCGCCGCCGACACGATCCGTTCGCTGTTCCTGGATATCGTGAGCAAGCAGCTCTCCTGGCACTCATCGATCAAGATGCCCGATGTGTATCTGATCGCCCGCCAGGCTGCATTCGGTCCCCCGTTCGGGCCTTCGGATCACTGCTCGCGCACCCGCCTGGAGAGAGAGTGGAACAGCGGCCTGAGAATCTGCCGGCAGGACCGGCTCATCGAAGTGATCGATCCCTGGGGAGACATCATCAGGCTGCACATCAGGCTTTTTCGAAAAAGCGGCGGTTCCCTCGGGATCCTGGAACGGCTCTGCAGGGAATCCGCCGGGCGGCACGGCGATGGGGACGGAAAAATGGAACTGCTGCTGGACCTGCTTACCGATTTCAGCCGTTCCCACGCGATCAACTGCAATGCCGAAGAGATCGCCGCGTATACGGCGGTCATGCGGCGGAACGGGTATCCCCCTGTCGCCCACAGCGAAGAATACACGGCCGCCAATTACCCCTGTTACTGCCTCATTCTCACCCGTCTCTGGGAGGAGGAATTCATTGCCCACAAGGAACGATACAAGCGCCCGCTGCAAAGATGAACCGTTGAAGCGGCATATCGGCCTGGCGGGAGTATTCTCCATTTCCGCCGGAGCGATGATCAGTTCCGGGTTGTTCGTGCTTCCCGGACTCGCCTACGCGAAAGCGGGGCCGGCGATGATTTTTTCCTATATTATCGCGGCCCTGCTCGTTCTGCCCAGCATGTTCGCGAAAGCGGAGCTGTCCACGGCAATGCCGAAAGCCGGCGGCACCTATTTCTTCATTGAGCGAAGCCTTGGTCCGGTGCTCGGCACTTACGGCGGTCTCGCGAACTGGTTTTCGATAACCTTTAAAAGTGCTTTCGCCCTGGTGGGGATCGGCGCCTTCGCCGTTTTGATATTTCCGGGGATAAGCGGTCAGCAGATAAAGCTGATCGCCCTCGGCGCATGTCTGTTTTTCACCGTTCTCAACCTGGTCAGTGTGAAAGAGGCGGGAAGGGTCCAGATAATCATGGTCGGCACATTGATCGCGATTCTCATCCTCTACATCGGCAAGGGGTTCATTCTCACCGAACCGGTTCGCTATCACCCGTTTCTTCCCGAAGGGTGGAAAGCGGTCTTCTCCACGGCAGGACTCGTCTTTATCTCCTTCGGGGGTCTCACAAAAGTGTCGAGTATCGCGGAGGAGATTGTCGCTCCCTCGCGAAATATCCCGCTGGGTATGTTTCTCGCCTATTTCGTCGTGTCACTGCTGTATCTGTTCGCGGTCTCGGTTACGGTGGGAATTGTATCCGGCAGCGATCTTGAGGGATCGATGGTACCGCTCTCCCTGGGAGCCCGGAATGCTGCCGGAACACCGGGACTGATAATTATCAGTATCGCCGCGATCACCGCTTTTTTTACGACGGCCAATTCGGGGATTCTGGCCGCTTCCCGTTCGCCGCTGGCCATGAGCAGGGACAACCTGCTGCCCGGTATGTTCAGCCGCGTCGGCCGCCGGTTCAACACTCCCTATATCGCGATACTGCTGACCAGCGGATTTATGGTGATTGTCATTCTCTTTCTCAGCGTTGAAAACCTGGTGAAGACAGCATCGACCCTGATGATCCTGCTGTTCATGATGGTAAATATTTCCGTGATCGTCATGCGGGAAAGCGGCATCAGGAATTACCGGCCCCGTTTCAAGGTGCCGCTCTATCCCTGGCTGCCGCTGGCGGCCCTGATTTTTTATGTTTTTCTGCTCATTGAAATGGGCGCGGTGCCGCTGCTGATCAGCGGGGGTTTCTTTCTTGTCGGGCTGGCCGGCTATGTATTCTATTCCCGAAGACTGGTACAGCGGCGTTCCGCCCTCATGCATATCGTCGAGCGGGTGACCGCCAGAGAGTTGAAGACGAAAACCCTGGCAAGCGAACTTCGTGAGATAGTCAAGGAGCGTGACAGCATCGTCGAAGACCGGTTCGACATGCTTATTAAAAACTGTGTCATACTCGATTGTCCTGAATCTGAGCCGTTGTGTGATGTTATCGGCAGGATATCGGATATTCTTGCCAGGCGATGCTCGGCGGACCGGTCGCTGCTGTACGACATGTTCATGGAACGGGAAGGCCAGTCGGGCACGGTTGTCAAACCGGGATTGGCGATACCCCACATCATCATTCCGGGGGATGGCAAGTTCGATGTTCTGCCGGTCCGCTGCCGCGGGGGATTGCGTTTTTCCAGTTCCGAAGATCCGGTCCATACGATGTTTGTGCTGGTCGGTAGTGTCGATGAGCGGAATTACCATCTGCGTGCGCTCATGGCGATCGCCCACCTCGTGCAGGACCCCCTGTTTGAACGCCAGTGGATGGCCGCGGAATCGATTGAAGAACTCAGGGACGCGGTCCTTCTTTCAGGGAGGATGCGTGATCCCAAATCCGTAATAAAAGGAGGTGCAGGTGAAGAATCCGAGCCCCGGCCGGCGTGACCAGTTCAGCAGAGAAGAGCTTGAACAGTTTATCCGGGAAAAGGAACAGATACGTCATATCGTAGGGCAAATCGGCGGTAAACCGACACCGGCGAGCAAGATCGGTAATATCGCGATGATGTCAGCGATCATTTTAACGTTCATCGGGGCCTTTTTCCTGCCTGAATATGCTCATCTGCCGGCCATTGAAATAGGCCTTGTGCTGCTTTCCATCAAGATATTCATGTTTCTCCATAATGAGGCGAAAGTGATCCATTTCCAATTCTGGATGCTGTCATCCCTGGAGTGGCGATTGAACGACATGAGCAAGCGTATCTCCAGTATCGACGATAACCTGCAGTCAATCGCGAATGATGCGGATTGAGGGAAGGGAATACGATGTCCACGGTTCTTGACCGATTTTTACGATACGTCTCCGTCGACACCCAGTCGCAGGACGGGGTAACGGACAGATTTCCCAGTACCGACAGGCAGAAGGACCTCGGCCGTATACTGGTGCAGGAACTGAAGGACCTCGAGCTGACCGGTGTATCCATGGATGAGAACGGATACGTCACCGCCTGGCTTCCGGCAAATCTTCCTCCGCAGCAGGCGGCAGCTGTCCCGGTAGTCGGTTTTCTCGCTCATCTCGACACATCTCCGGAGGTAAGCGGTGCCGGTGTGACACCTGTGGTACACCGGCGCTATGCCGGCGGCGACCTGGTTCTGCCCGGTGATCCCGGCCAGGTGCTCCGCCCGGAAGAAAATCCCGAACTGCAACGGCATATCGGTGACGATATCGTCACCTCTGACGGAACGACGCTGCTGGGTGCCGACAACAAAGCGGGCATCGCCGAAATAATGACCATGCTGTCACTGCTTGTCGACCGGCCCGAGATCCCTCATGGACGGCTGGCCGTGGGGTTTACTCCTGATGAAGAGGTCGGGAACGGTACCAAATATTTCGATGTAGCCGGATTCGGCGCCGCGGTCGCCTATACGGTTGACGGGGGAAGGGTCGGATGTATTGAGTATGAAAATTTCAATGCCTACACGGCGGTGATCACCATCGAGGGGGTTGGCGTCCATCCGGGATATGGAAAAGGGAAACTGGTGAACGCCATGAAAATAGCGGCTTTCATTTTGAAAAGTCTGGACGCGGATCCCGCTCCCGAGACAACCGAAGGACGGGAAGGATTCATCCATCCCTTTGCCGTCACCGGCGGGGCTGTCCATCTTGAAATGAAGCTGCTCCTGAGGGATTTCGAGATGGAGGGGATCACCGTTCAAAAGGAACGTATCCAGCGGGCGGCTGATTCGGCAGTGAAGCGATACCCCGGTGCAGAGGTTCGGGTGACATTCAGTGAATCCTACCTCAATATGAAGCAGCGGCTTGCCGCTCAGCCGGAAATTGTGGAGTATGCCATAGAGGCTGCCCGGCGGGCGGGTGTTACGCCCGAGCGCGGGATCATTCGCGGCGGAACCGACGGCGCGCGGCTTTCGTTCGCGGGGCTGCCCACGCCGAATATCTTTACAGGCGGAAATAATTTCCACAGCAAACTGGAATGGATCGCGGTTCAGGGCATGGAAGCGACGGTCAGAACCCTTGTGGAACTGGTGAAAATCTGGGCCGATCCCCGGATTTCAGGCAGGAACGGGAGTGACAGCAGCGGGTTGGACAGATAAAAGCCGGAAATCGTTATAATATGGCATGTGATTTGCAATAGGTACGCATGCATCGATCAGATGCATCGAATCCTTTCCTCAACACCTCTTTGTCAAGCCGCTGCCATTGATGACAGCGGCTTCCTCTCTTTCAGGGCTTATCTGAACGCTTTCTGAAATCGCTTGTATGCCGGTCTGCTCAGGGGCAGCGACGTTCCGTCCTTGAGGATAACGCGATAGGTGCCGCCCCCGGCATGCTGATACGCATCCAGCAGGGTCATGTTGATCAGATAGCTCTTGTGAATCCGCTCAAATGAAGCGGGAAGTATTTTCTCGAGCATGTTCAGTGATTTTACAATCAATTGTACGCTGCCGTCTCTGAGAACGGCTTCGCTGTAATTGCCCGCAGCCTTGATGTACGTAATGTCGGCAATGTCGATGAGATGAATTCCGCTGGTCTCTCTCACTGCAATATATTTTGTGGCGAGCTCTCGCTGTTCGGTCCGTTTGTCATACCGGGTGAACGCCTCCCGCAACCGCTGCTCATTGAAGGGCTTGGGAATGAAATCCAGAACGCCGTACGCAAAGGCGGTAACCGCCTGGTCGGTGTGAGCGGAAATAATGATCGTATGGAAAGAACCGGCAACGGATCGTTTCAGAATAGCGTAGCCGTTTTTTCCTTCAAGGTTGAGGTCGAGCAGGAGAATGTCGATTTGGTGGCCGGCGATGTAGCGTTCCGCTTCATCCAGTGTATGGATGAGCTTACAGGCGGTTATCCTGTCCCCGAGAATTTTTCTGCACATCCAGGCTATATGCTCGGCGATGGGCGGCTCGTCTTCCAGAATCAGCAGTTTCATGTCCCCTCCCCGGTTACGGCGATGGTCACGACCCACTTTTCATCCGCAACACCGTAATCGAGAGTCCATCTTCCGGGATAACTCTCTTCCAGCCGTGATCGGATGTATTTGAATCCGGTGCCCTCGCGGAACACGCCGGATTCCGGACTGTCACTTGCGGCCAGCCTGGAACCGTCGTTTTTCATGGTATATATGACCCGGCGTTCGGTTTCCTGAAAATTAAGTTCGATCCGGCCCGGTTCCCCGGCGGTATAGGCATGGGTGATGGCGTTTTCGATCAGGGTATGAAAAATCATGGGAGGGATCTGCCTCACGGGATCGATGTGGTCGGTAATAAAGGTGTAGGCGCCGTGTTTTCGCAATTGCATGATATCGAGATGTTTTCTGCAGAGATCCAGTTCCTCGGAGAGGGGGATGAGGGTGCGCTGGGAAATATTGTTGATGATCTGAAACTCATCCGCGAGCAGTTCAATCATGGTTATGGCCTTGTTCGCATCCTTGCGGATAAGGGAAATCACCGTGAACAGCGTGTTCATGAGAAAATGCGGCTTTATGTGCCGTTTCAGAAGTTCGATCTCCAGGTGTTTCGATCTGATTCGCAGTGCATCGGTCAGCCGGTTCTGCTCCCTGATGCGCGCGCTGATGGAGAAGAGAATGCCCGTGATAAAGAGTATGAATCCGATATCCGCGGGTTGCAGCGGTATCCGCAGCGTCAGGGGGTATATCTCCCGCTGAGCGTTCGAGGCGATCATGATGAGAAGGGGGGAGAGCAGGCCGGCGAGGGCGGCGGCGCTGCCGCTGATTTTTTTCCAGACGGAAAAGCTCAGCAACCCCAGGGATAGTATGGTGACGGCGATATACTGTATCTGTATGATGCTGGACATGGGGAGGCGGGACAGGTGCAGGGCAAGCAGCACAGCGCTGGTGCAGAGAATGAGAAACCACTTTCTGCCGACATCGAATGTGTAGACGATAAAGGCGATGAAGAATATATCTTTCAGGCTGACCGCTGCGATGGATATGATATCCACCAGATTGATGTGAGTGATGGTAATATCATAGTAAATAAAAACGAATGACAGCAGCGGGATGAGAGAGAGGAAAAAACAGTACATACCGAAGAGCAGGTAGGGCCTGTTGCGTCCGCCGCTGTAAAAGAGTGAAAGACTCAGAATCATGGCAAAAAGGCAGGCGCCGAACGTGAAATAGTGATGGTATGAATATACCCTGGTGAAATTCTCGTGCCAGCTGATGTAATATCCCAGAAGGGTGGTGAACGACCCCAGCTTCGGAAAGAGCATTTTTCCTTTAAAATTGGAAACCCGCAGCGCCAGATCGTGCCGGCCGGGGCCCGCCAGTTCGTGCGGGAGACGGATTTCGTAATTGATCGAACCGGGTATCTCGCTCTCCGCGTCATGGCCCGGCGTCCCGTTCGATGCAATGCAGATACTGTCCCAGTACACCTCGTATGCGGTGAGAAGATCGGTAATGCGCAGAAAAAGAATGTCGGATGTACTGGGGGTGCCGGAAAGGTCGATCCGGCAGCTGAACCAGTGGACACCGGATTCGCCCCGGAATGTGTCGGCATCGACGAAGACCCGCCCGGTGCCGTTATCCCCGGCAGGGAGGGGCTCCCGGTCTTTTTCATAGAGCCAGGTGGTGATATACAGAGGGCTTGTCTGCGTGAGATCATACCGGTAGTACGCATCCGGAGTGCTTTTCTGGGCGGAAAGGATGCCCGGCACCAAACAGCAGATCAGGGAAATGACGCCTCGATTCATGATGCGGCCTTTGAAATGATACACACCGCAATGTACTCAATTTGCGGTCTCTTTTCAATACTATGTTGCGCTTTTTCAGGGCTGCGTTGACATTGATACAGAGATGTTGATGTTTGTAATAAATCCTGATCTTTTTCAAAGTATCTGCGTATATTGTATGGGCACACTGAAGCGGACGGCGGCCGGAGGGCGTTGCGATGAAAAGATACCGATGTGCCGGCACGGTTTTCCGGAGCTGTTTTTATTTCTAAATGTAACTGTTTGTCCAATTCCCTGTTGATTTTTTATAGATTTTTCTCTACATTATTTCAGGGTGTCGGAATTATTCATACATATAAAACATTTGGTGATTACCGATGAAAATTATTCATTACAGGGACATGAAACCGGACCAGGTGACCGGTGACGGAGTGACCGGTGTTACCATCCGCTGGCTGATCAGCGCTGATGATGGCGCCCCTCATTTCGCCATGAGGCTCTTTGAAGTGGAACCGGGCGGACATACGCCCCTGCATACGCATGAGACCGAGCACGAAGTATTCATTCTCGAAGGGACGGGCGCGGTATGGCGATCGGGCGAAGAGGTTGAAATCGGTCCCGGCACCGCCGTCTTCGTTCCCCCCGGGGAAAAGCACTGCTTTTTCAACAGAGGAACGGCAGTGCTGAAATTCATCTGTATGGTTCCGCATAGCTGAAAGACGGTCCTATGACTATGGTGCGTACGCTTTTTATCCTGCTTTTCTTTTTCTGGCAGTCCGTTCCCGCCCAGCGGCTGATACGGAACAGGCAAATAGGCTTCGTGCATATTCCCGCCGGGTCCTATATGATGGGAGATGTACTGGGGGATGAGGTAAGCGATGAAGAGCTTCCGGTGCACAATGTGGCGCTCAGCGCTTTCTGGATGAGTGTCTGTGAAATCACCAATCATCAGTTCTGCGTTTTTCTGAACGATCAGGGAAACAAGTTTGAAGCGGGATGTCAGTGGCTGGACATCGAGCATGACGATTGCCTGATTGAAAACCGCCGGGGGGCCTACGTGCCGAAAGCGGGATTCGGCGATTATCCTGTTGTGGCCGTGACCTGGTACGGTGCGAACGCATTCGCCCGCTGGCTCGGAGGGCGTCTGCCCACTGAAGCCGAGTGGGAATATGTTGCCAGAAACGGGGGGGATAGTCTTCGTTTTACAAACGATCTGAGACTTTCCAGGAAGTATTCAAACGTTGACGGAACGGAAGGAAGGGACGTCTGGGAGCAGGTCGCCCCGGTAGGCGTCTTCGTTCCCAGTGATCTCGGATTCTACGATCTCATCGGCAATGTCTGGGAATACTGTTCCGACTGGTATGATCCGGATTATTATTCCGTCAGCCCGCTATCGGATCCCGGCGGGCCGTTTGAAGGCCGTTTGAAGATTATTCGCGGCGGTTCCTGGAAGTATGCCCGCTGGAACAGCCGTAACGCCACGCGGGGCAGAATTCCCCCGACCCAGGCGACAAGTGATACGGGCTTCAGAGTGGTTCTGGAATCCCGGTCCGTCGCCGTTCCGGAAGTGATACGCAACAGTACCCTGTTCACCAGGGAATGAGGCAGCGGGTATGGAACTCCCCGTCTTTCTGAAAGAGAAGGCAGGTATCAGGCAGCGGTTCGAGAAGTCGCTCTGTATCTCTCTTTTTATCGTCCTGGCCGGATTTGTCGCCAGTAAACGGGAATCAACCGGCGGGCATTCCGGACCACCGGCGAAAGTCATCGTGGTTGATGCAGTCGATCTTCCTCCGCTGACGAAAGTGTCCAGCGAGAATCCGCCGCCGATCATGCCCCAGGTGCCTATTCCGGTGGAGGACATGCTCGTGTCCGCCGATGCGACGATCGATATGACCGAGATTGAAGTGAATGTCGATTTTACCGTGCCTGAATTTGGTTCCGATTATGACGAGACCGCCCAGTACGTCGCCCGGGAACCGCAGAAACAGGTGAAAGTGAATGAACGGGGAGTCCTCAAGCTCGCCCTGCTGGTCAATCAGGAGGGATGGGTCGACAGTGTCATTGTCGTGCAGAACACAACCAATGATCACGATTTTGAATTGAGCTCGGTAAAGCGCGCGTACCGAACACGTTACCGTGACCAGCCGAACCAGTGGATCGAACGTATATTTGAATACAGGAAAGACTGATTATGGCGGATACAAACAAAAAGCCGGGTGTGCGTTTTTCCCTCGCCTCCTCTGTCCTGTCCTTCATGTTTCTGATGGCGGCAGCCGGGGCGACAGCCCAGGAACTGCATGTCGCCAACGTTGCATTCAAAGAGGTCGATGAAAAAATCATTCTCACCTACGATCTGGAAGCGCCTCCCAAGAAACAATATTTTATTTCGGTAGCATTGAGTTATGATTTCGGTGAAACCTATACCATGCATCCGCTCGCGCTGCAGGGTGATGTCGGGAACGGCGTGAAGACCGGACTTCAGAAAACGATTGTCTGGGACTATCGACGGGATTATCCGGACGGTCTTACCGGAGACGGATTCGTCTTTGCCGTGCAGGTGGAACCGTACAAAAAAAGTAAGTGGCTGGCCTACACCGTGGCCGGCACCGGTCTGGCCGGCGGACTCGTCTGGTATTATTATCACCAGTATATGCAGGATGATAATAAAAACAGCATTCTGACCATAACGGTTCCGGCTGATATATAGGATGTCGGTTATGATAAAACGTGTCACATCGCTTCTCCTGAGCCTGGCGTCGGCGGGAATACTGCTGCTGCACGGTACGGCCTGCACGCCGCTCCAGCCCGAGCACTGCGGCTCTCTTGCGGTTTCGCTCAGCAGCGCCGGCGGCTCGTCCGCCCCCAAATCGGCGCAGGCGGTCCGCCTTTCCCGGCTGCGCTGCATTCTCACGGATTCCGGCGTGAAAGTCTTTGACAATGTGTTTTACGAACATAACGGGTACTTTACCGTTGTCATTCGCGACCTTCTGCCGGGAACCGCCTATCATCTGGCATTATACGGCGGCGTTTCTTCCTCCTGTATGGATGCCGTTGCCGAGCGGGACAGTATCATCATCGAGCCCGATGTCACCACATCCATTGAAATGGTGCTGCATTCCCTGATTCCCGTACCTGCTGAACCGGAAAACGGCGCTTCCTTCTCGGGACCCGATGTTACGTTCACCTGGAAGGGCTGCGAATTCGTAAACAACTACCTGCTCTTTGTCGCGACTGATGAGGAGTTCAGCCGGCCGTTTCTCATACAACCGGACATCCTGACCACCCACTACACACTTCACGGTTGCGCCGCACCCGCGACACTCTACTGGAAAGTGTCGGCCAAACATGAATTCGGCGGATACAGCAGCTGGTCAGAGGCGAGATATGTTACGATCGATTAAGGTGATGCCGATCGCGGTCATCATGGTATGCGCCGCCTGCAGTCTTCATGCCCAGAATACCGCTGTGGGATACAGTGCCGCCGGGCCTATCGGAAAAGTGACGGCTCCTCCGAAACCGGCGCAAAATATTATACGCTGCGGTGTCAGGCTGTTTGACGAGTCGGGGGACGGGGTGCTGACCGAGGGTGAGAACGCGTCTCTGATCATCCTGATGGAGAATACATCCGATACTCTCACCGTCAGGCCGAAGCTGGAAGTCTTCTCCTTTAACAGAGAAAATGCCTATCCGGCATACACAATCCTGTTCACTGACGCGATCGATCCGCAGGGATCACTGGCCGTACAGGAAGATGTCGTCTGGCATGGACCGCTTCCAACCGGAGATCTGCCCTACCATCTGATCATTACCGATCTCAACGGCACCGCCAAGCCGCTTACGGTCGATTTCATTCTCGAGTCCCTTGGCTCCGGCAGCCTGCCGCTGACGAAACCGACCCTCCATCGCTGAGGGTGTTCCGGCACTCCTTTTTCGGTCCTCATCGGGGCGGGTTCGGGCCTGGTATGCTGGTAGTGCCGGTATCCGCTGACGACAATATCTCCGTTCCGCTCTTCCATCCATCCCCGGGTGAGAGACCACAAACCGTTAGGAAATGTATCGATTCCCTGTTATCTTTGAAAATTACGCATCCGCGAGTATCAATTTTTTCAACACAACGTCTTCATAACGATCAATCAAGGGGGCGGTTTGGGACGTTATTTCATACCGGCACTCATTCTGATCTGGTTCGCAACACCGCTGGCTGGGCAGACTGTGCACGTACCTCTGGACCACTGGGCCTACGAATACCTCGAGCGTATGCAGACGAGGGGATTGCTCACGAATGTACGGTCCGGCACGAAACCCTTCACCAGGGCTAAGGTCGCCGGCATGGCCCGGGCGCTTGCCGGGAATGCCGACAGACTCACCGAGGTCGAGCTGCAGTATCTGCGTCGGCTGCAGAGTGAGTTTCCTCCCTCCGGAAAATCGAATACCGGGGAACGTTCCCTTCCGTCGGAAGAACCTCATTTCTATACATGGACCGGCCGTCCCGGCCGCCTCTTCATCGATGCGCTCGCAGGAGGAACCGCCCTTTTCGCTTCACCGGCCGCACCTGCTGAACAGAGGCGGTCCTTCAGCCCCTACTACGGTGCCGTGCTTCGGGGCAGGCTCTGGAATATCGCACTCTATTCGGACAACCGTATCCACGGGGAGTGGGGGGCCGGGCCCTACATACAGAGTTACCGGCTTTCGGAAGGCTACCCGCAAAATACCAGTGATGACAGTTCCTTTGCCACCTGGGACGAATCGGTCAGCTATCTCGCCGGCCGCGTGGGCGGCTTCCGCATCCAGTTCGGCCGAGACAGAGTAGCCTGGGGACCTGCCAGGCACGGGGGACTGATGCTTTCTGGTTTGACGCCTGCCATGGATATGCTGAAAGTCAGTACGGAATTCGGCCCCTGCACCGTTACCTTCCTGCATGCCGAGCTCAGAAGTGATTACGGCAGAAAGTGGCTCGCGGCCAGACGCCTGGAAATCTCCCTCGGTGACAGGTGCGACCTGGGATTTCATGAGTCGGTAATTTACGGAGAGCGGGGTCTTGAATCCGCCTATCTGAATCCGCTGCTGCCGGTTCTCATCGCCGAACACACCCTGGGAGACAGGGACAATGTCGGCATGGGAATGGATTGGAACTGGGTGCCGTCGGGAAATATGCGGTTTTACGGTGAATTGTTCATCGATGATCTGTCCGCGCCCTGGACGCTCTTTTCCAGAGACTGGGGGAACAAGGTCGCCTTCACCGCGGGTCTCGATCTGGCTTCGCTGTTCACCCTGCGGGATACGTATCTGGGGCTGGAATATTCACGGATCGAACCGTTCGTCTACACGCACCACAAATCCGTGAATATATTCGAACATTACAATGTAAACCTGGGCAGCGACCTTGAACCGAATTCGGATCGATTCAGCATCGACCTGGTGCATCTCATCTCGTTTCGCTGGACCATCGGCTGCACCGTCTCCAGTGGCCGCCACGGTGCAGGCAGCCGGTATATGCCGCATACCGAGGCTGACGGTGAGAAAAAACGGTTTCTCTCCGGACCCGTCATTAGAACGGTGACGTCGTCGCTGCATGCGGATGTCGAAGTTGTCCGTGACTGCAGGCTGCACATCGCGGCGGGGAGAGAAGCCGTGTCGAATGCCGAAGAGGGCGGTGCCGCTAGCGTATGCTTTAATACCATCGCGGTATCTATTATTTTAAACTGGTAGATGAAATTAATTATAAAAACATATAAAATTTTACTTGACAATAGATTAATCAATGGCTATATTAGTGTATGATTTGGGAGTTAGCGTTAAAAAGGGGAGGCATTTATGGACAAACAAGTGCAAAAAAGTCTGAAAACATGTGAGAAGATTATTCCGTTTCTGAAGGTAGTCTCAAACACAACACGGCTGAAAATACTCTGCATTCTGAATGAGGGCGAGCGTCGGGTTGGTGAGATCCAGGAGTTTCTGGGCGCCAAACAGTCCTACGTTTCCCAGCAGCTGAAATATCTGAAAAACGCCGGGTACCTGAAAAATCGCCGGAACGGCACCCAGATCTATTACAGCCTGGTCGACAAGAAATTTTCGAAAATCCTGGCGCACCTGCAGGAGACCTTGAAATAATCGGATCCGCTGTATGTGGAGGGGGGCTGTCGTCAGGCAGCCCCCCTTTTTTTGTTATCTCAGGCAGCTTCGGACAAGGTCGATAATGTCGTCGCCCCGCAGCGGTTTGATGACGATATGGTTGAATCCGGCCTGCGTCATCCGCTGTTTCAGGGAATCGTCACTGGTAATGGCGATGAGAGGGATCCCCGGTTTGAATCGGCGGATCTCTTCCGCGGCTTCTATCCCGTCGATGTCTTCCATATAGTGGTCGAGGAGAACGACATCATACTCGTTGGCTTTGCACATGCGGATTGCATCCGCTCCATTGGTGACGATATCAGCTGCGATGCCCGCATGTTCGAATTTGATTCTCAGCAGTTCCCTGTTTGAAAATTCGTCTTCGGCATACAATACTGAAATGGTATGCATGGGCGGCTCCGGAAATGGACAGCGTAAGACAGGTAACAACTTAGTGTCAATAACTTCTATTATCAAGCGGTTTTTTTTATTCCGGGGCTTGCAAAAATTGCGGTTATTACGTACCTTGACAGGCAGACAATCCACTTGCCAATGAGGTGCACATGGGGTGCAGCATTTGTACCGTGATCTCCAACAAACCGGTTGCGGAAGGTCTTTACCTGATGTCCGTGGAGGCTCCCGGCATCTGTTCCACCGCTCTGCCGGGACAGTTCGTCCATGTTCGGACGGGCGACGTGATCGACCCGCTGCTCAGACGTCCGCTTTGTATCAATCGCATCGATTCAGGGAACGGTACCCTCGACCTGCTCTATCGTGTAGTGGGGAGAGGCACGGCGGCGCTGGCAGGTAAAAAGCCGCGGGATCCGCTGGATGTCCTCGGGCCCCTGGGGAACGGATTTACGGTCAGGGGCAATTTCAGGAACGCTCTTGTCATCGCCGGCGGCATGGGAATAGCTCCCATGTTCTTTCTCATCGATGAGCTGATCAGAACGGAAAAATACGTGACTCTCTTGTGGGGCGCCCGTACAGCCGCTGAATTGTTCGTGTCTTCCGCCGACTTTGCTCCAGGGGGGCTCACGCTGCATACCGCCACCGAGGATGGAAAAGCGGGGCACGCCGGATATGTGACGGACCTCCTCGCATCTATTCTTGAGCAGCTGTCCGATGCCGGATCTGCCAGGGCATACACCTGTGGTCCGGTCCCCATGCTGAAAACAGTACAGAAGATCATGTCCGGCAGGGGCATACCCGTGGAAGCGTCTCTGGAGGAGAGGATGGCCTGCGGTATCGGCGTCTGTGCCGGCTGCAGCGTGAACACCGTGCAGGGGAAAAAACTCGTCTGCAAGGACGGACCGGTAATGAACCTGATGGAGATTGTATACGATGAGTGATCTCTCCCTGACCATAGGCGGACTCGTTTTCAAGAATCCCGTCATTACCGCGTCGGGAACATTCGGGTACGGCACCGAATACGCGCCCTATCTCGATGTTTCCCGTCTCGGCGGTATTGTGACGAAAACAATTACCTTGCTTCCCCGGGAAGGGAATCCCGTCCCCAGGGTAGCTGAAACACCCGCCGGCATGCTCAATTCAATCGGTCTCGCAAACGTAGGAGTGGATGAGTTTTTGAAGAGGAAACTTCCGGCGCTTGCCGACCTTGACACGCGGGTGATCGTCAATATCGCGGGTAACACCGCCGAAGAGTATGCGGCTGTGGCCGCGAAGGCAGGCGCATTCGGAAGAGTCGATGCCATTGAAATTAATGTCTCCTGTCCGAACGTCAAACAGGGCGGACTTGCATTCGGTACCGATCCGGAAGCGACCTATCAGGTGGTACGGGCGGTGAGAAATGAAACCGGGAAAGTGCTGATAACCAAACTGACTCCGAATGTGACCGATATCACCGAAGCCGCCAGGGCTGCCGTAGAGGCAGGCAGCGACGCTCTTTCGCTTATTAACACGGTGCTGGGCATGGGGATCGATATCACCACCCGGAAACCGCTTCTGGCCCGGGGGACGGGCGGCCTCTCCGGCCCGGCGGTAAAACCCATCGCCATTGCCAAGGTGTACCAGGCGGCGCGCTGCGTCGATGTCCCGATCATCGGCCTGGGTGGCATCAGACAGTGGGAGGATGTGGTCGAATTCATGCTGGCCGGAGCTTCGGCGGTACAGGTCGGCACCTGGAATTTCGTCGAACCTGGCGGGGCGGCCCGGATTGTAGCGGGGTTGGAGCAGTACTGCGCCAGCCGTTCTCTCGCACGCCTTGCCGATCTGGTGGGCACTGTCGACATTGATGAAACCTGAAGGAAGAAAGAAAGAATGATTATAGATATTATCACCCCCATTCTGGAACGCAGAAGCGTACGGAAATTCGCGGAGCGGCCCGTGGAGCGGGAAAAGATCCTCACTTGTCTGCACGCTGCGCAGCTGGCGCCGTCGGCGGAAAATGTCCAGCCCTGGCGCTTCATTGTCATTGACGATCCCGCGGTGCGGGACGCATTCTCCAAACAGGTGTTCAGCGGCATTTATTCGGCCACCCGCTGGGCGGCAAAGGCCCCGGTGCTGATCGCACTGGCGGCGGATCGCAATATCATCGCCCACGGCGTGGCCGCCGCCCTGCAGAAAATACCCTACTATATGATAGACATCGGTATCTGCGGCGAGCACATCGTACTGCAGGCTCAGCATATGGGACTGGGCAGCTGCTGGATCGGCTGGTTTAATGCCAGGAAGGCCGATACATTTTTCAGGCTGCCCGCCAAAATGCGCATATGCGAATTGATCGCTCTCGGGTATCCGGAGAAATCTCATGCTCCGAGAAACAAGAAATTGAAAAATGGAGGCAATATGATACAGTTCAACACCTGGACATAGGAAAACCGTGTAACCTTTTTGCCCGTGCGTGCGTCTTGTATAGTGAATGAGAAAGATACCGTTTACATCAGTGCTTGATGAGTATAAAGACAGCGTATTCAACTACGCTGCCTATATCCTGCGAAACCGTGAAGACGCTGAAGACGTGACGCAGGAAGTGTTCATCAGGCTGTGGGAAAACAGAGACGCGGTCAAGTATCGAACACGGAAGGCGTGGCTGATGAAGGTTACACACAACAGATGCATGGATCTCCTTCGCAAAAAGAAATCCGCGGCATCCACCGACCGGGAGGCGCTGCCGGTGATCCCGGATATTCTCGCAGATCCCGATCCCACCGCCAATCCTGAAACAGAACTCACCCACCGGGAAACCACCATCACCATTCAGAAAGCCCTTGACATCCTTCCCGACCAGACAAAAAGTATTTTTCTGCTTCACTATTTTCAGGGATGTAAATACAGGGAGATCGGGAATATTCTCGATTTGAGTGAGAGCGCGGTGAAAATCGCCATACACCGCGGCAAGAAGCTTCTCAGAAAAGAACTGGCAGCAGAACTGACCACAGGGTAACCGGAGCGTCGTATGAAACGATCATGTGAACATATCGAACGGCTGCTGTACGACAAGGGAATAAAGGGGCTGTCCCCGTTCGAAAGAATGCGGCTGAAAATACACGCCGCCCGCTGTGCCGAATGCCGCGGACATGTCGTATTCGAAAAGGGTCTCAGCGAACTGTTCGCCGGAGCCCGCGTGTATGACTGCCCTCCGGAAGTCAGGGAATTCATCAGCAGACGGACAGCAGGGGAGCGGCGGTCGGTTCAGACATTGGGCCGCCTGTTTGCGCTTCGCAGATACTCCTATGCTGCGGTCGCCGCCGCGGCGCTGGTAATCATCTTCCTGCTGCATCCCCTCGCTGCAGTGCGGCAGGAAGCAGGGCCGGAATATACACCTGAACAGATCGCCCGCGCCCGTAAACAGGCGGAATGGAGTCTCGCCCTGACCGGTTCGCTGCTGAATAAAACGAATCGTGAGGCGGTGGAAGATGTTCTGCTCAACAAGGTGCCGGAAAGCATCAAGACATCGCTGGAAAAATCATTGCAACTGTTTTAAAAGGAGAAAAGCCATGCGTTCAACACTGCTGATCATTATTGCCGCGGTTCTCGTTGCGGCCGTCCTGCCGGTCTCCGCGCAGGATGTCGATGTAAAAAAGCTCCCCGGGTATATCGACCTGAGCAAGATAACCATACCCGTCGACGCGGAAGACGTGACCGAGATTGATCTCGGACCCGGTCTGCTGAAAATGATGTCCCGTTTTACCGGTGACGAAGAGGACGGGGAGGAGTCGGTGTTCTCGGGTGTATTCTCGATTCGCGTCAAATCGTTTGAGGCAAAGGGCGATCAGCTCGCTGAAATCAAAGTGATTATGGATGAAATCGAGGCGAAACTCAGGAAGGACAAGTGGGAGCAGTTAGTCCGGGTGAAACAGGAGAATCAATACACGACGGTAAGCATGCTCCTTGAGGGCGAACGTACCATCGGTACGATGATTATGTCCATCGATGACGACGGTGAAGTGCTGTTTGCTAACATTGTTGGTAATTTCAGCATGGAAAAAATTGCGGAGTTCGGTCTCGGGCTCAATGATTCAACCCTTAAATCCCTTCGTGAAGGGTGGGACGCCTACTGATCCGTATTCTCAGCGTACGTAATAGGGCAGCGGGCCGGGAAAATATTTCCGGCCCGCTGCATTTTTTTTTGGACGCTTTTCTCATTCTCTCTTTTCTCCGGCCTCACCGGTGTCACCATGTTCGGGTTCCCCTTCCTGGCGTTAAATTTGCAGTAGGATGCACGACACCGATAGTGAGAAATACCAGGAGAAGACAATGGCTGCCATATCAAAGATCGCTTTCAGTACATCCCTGCTGTTCGCATTCGTGATGCTCTGCACGTTTTTTATCGGCACCGGGTGCGAACAGATTCTCGATGAAGCCCTTCAACAGCAGATCCCTGTTGAGGAGGAGCTGTTCAGCTCACAGAGCCATGAAGAAACTGACGGCCTGCGGATTCCCGTCACCGGCGATTACCGCCTGCGCGGTCCGGGGGCGGCCTCGTTTTCAAAGCCGGGTGCAAGCGCGTTTCTGGTTGTGCCTTCGGACGCGCCTCTCTTCGCGTGGGTGTGCAGTGAAGCGGGAGGCGCCCTGCAGGGACGTCTGGTGAACAACGGCGAGGACGCCGTGGAATTGACCGTCTCCCTCGGCCTTGATGACGACGCAGAGGGCGCGATGGTAATAGGGTCGGTTACGGCAGCCGGGCAGGAGACGAACCAGTTCAGCATTGACGGCAGCGCCTTTGAAGCGTTCTTTGACGGCCTCTTCGCCGACCGGATACAGGAATTTTATCTTTTTCTCGCTGCGGAAGGAAACGGCTCGATCGACCTGACCGTTCAGACGCTGGAATTCGTCCTTCAGCCTGCTCAGGTCATCCGCCGGGAGATCGGTCCGCTCAGCGATGTCGGCGGCGCGTCGGGCATCGAGCTGACCGGCGATGTGTCGCTCTCCGGCACGATACATAACCGCAGCGGAGGGACGCTGCAGATGCTGCTTGTCCTGGCGCCGGCAACCCCGGCGGCATCGTGGGATGGAATGGAGATTGCCTGTGAAATACCCGCGGGAGGCAGCGTTGACCTCAGCCAGTGGACCGGGCTGGTGACCGGCGATCAGCTGGATGCCTTAGAGGAGATGCTGGTCTATCTCGGTACCGGCACTATTGCAGCCGAGCTGTACACCACGGCGGCCGCCGGCCTGCGGTATGAGATCGTATCGATACTCGTTTCTGGATCGGTTTCGCTGACGGCCTGACCGGTCCATTATGCCGACATCCGCAGCGGGCGCCGCTGCGGATTTTTTTTGTCCCGCGCAGCTCAGTACCGACTCTCTTTCCAGTATCTGGAACGCCCGGACAGGAACGTCACGGCGGCGGAGACGGTCAGCAGCAGCTGATACGGTTTGTAACAGAGAAGGGCGAACCGGTCCGGCGTGACACCGAGGCGGTTGTATATACGGGTGAACAGCATCACATCAGCTCCTGTCATTACCAGTAAGGCGCCTGCCGCTGTCTTGCCGTGTCCCGTAATCAGTCCCATGAGCAGCCCCAGTACCGAGGCAAAGGCGAGGGCGGTGAGCAGAAACGTCGGAGCCGTCCTTCCTTGCATTCCCCAGGCCCAGCGGATGCGCTGCTGAATCAGCTGTCTCAGTGAAGGCTCACTGGCTGTCAAAATCGTACCCCGGGCGTGCAGGTGCATATGTACCGGGGCACCGGCGGTGTTCCTGATCAGGTCGAACAGTGCATAGTCTTCGGTTATCCTGTTTTTTGTTTTCGCGAATCCGCCGCACATATCGTACACCGTTTTCCTGATGCACATATTATTCCCGAACATGCCCAGCGGAACGCCGAAAAAGGAGAAAACAGCCCCGGTGGCGGAATAGAGGGCCCAGTCCAGCGACTGGAGCCGGGAAAGCAGGCTGCCGCGGTCCCGGAACGAGCAGGCGACGACCGGTCCCGCCACTGCTCCCGCCCCTGACTGCATGCAGGCGAGTGTCGTGGTGATCCAGCGGGGGGGGACCCGGCAGTCGGCGTCGGTGAAAAAGAGGAACTCTCCCGTCGCCCGCTCGGCTGCCCGGGTGAGGGCGTTGTTCTTGCCGGTGTCATCACCGGGACAGTGCTTGAGGGGAAGATGGATCCGGGAAGCGTGTCCGCGGCAGAATTCGGCCATCAGCCTGCCTGTGGCGTCACTGGACCGATCATCGACAAGGATGATTTCCATCTTCTCCGAAGGGTACTGCAGCCGCTCCAGCGAGGCGAAGAGCCCGGGCAGATGCGCGGCTTCATTGCGGGCGGGAATGATAAGCGAAACCGAAGGAGCGGGATATCCGTCCGAAGGCGGTTCCTTCATGCGGCCGATACCCGCGTAATACAGTGCCGCCACGGCTATGTAGAGCAGTGTTATGCTCAGAAGAACAAAAGGGAACACGGGCGACTCCCTGGTCACAGGTGTGGTAGCGGTAATGTACGACAATTTTCCGGAGGATTCAATAGAAACGTACCGGCCTGTTCTGTGAGCTGCCTCCCGGGAAAAAAGTGTGGCATTTTGCCGTTATTCATAGTATATTTATGACCGGATTTGACTGCAAAGATTACTTTATTAAGTATAAATGAAGGCAACCGGAGGATGTGCGATGTTCAAAATGAGAAATGACTATAAATTAAAAGTCGGACTGGCGGAAATGCTCAAGGGCGGTGTTATTATGGATGTCACCACCGCTGAACAGGCGAAGATCGCCGAAGATGCCGGAGCGGTGGCGGTCATGGCCCTTGAGAGGATTCCGGCGGATATACGGGCCGACGGGGGCGTTGCCAGGATGTCGAATCCCCGCATGATCAAGGATATTATGAAGGTGGTGTCCATCCCGGTAATGGCGAAGTGCAGAATAGGACACTTCGCTGAAGCACAGGTGCTGCAATCACTCGGTGTCGATTTTATCGATGAGAGTGAAGTGCTCACCCCCGCGGATGAACGGTACCACGTCGACAAGTGGGACTTCAAGGTGCCCTTTGTCTGCGGATGCCGGGAACTCGGTGAAGCGCTGAGGAGAATTTCCGAGGGAGCCGCCATGATCCGCACCAAGGGTGAAGCGGGAAGCGGCAACATAGTCGAAGCGGTCAGACACATGCGGCAGGTGCAGACCGAGATGAAACAGATAAAAATGCTCGGGCAGGAAGAGCTGGTCACGAAGGCCAAGGAGATGGGCGTATCGCTGGATCTCCTGGAGTATGTCAACAAAAAGGGGAAACTGCCGGTACCGAATTTCGCAGCCGGCGGTATCGCGACCCCCGCTGACGCATCTCTGATGATGCAGCTGGGGGCGGAGAGCGTGTTTGTCGGTTCCGGTATTTTCAAGTCCGATGATCCGGAAGCACGGGCGAAGGCCATTGTGACGGCGACAACCCATTATGACAATCCCGATATCGTCGCCAGGGCGTCGGAAGATCTGAAAAATGCCATGCCGGGTCTCGAGATATCCCGGATCCCCGATACCGAGAGAATGCAGGAGCGGGGCTGGTAGGGTGAAAAAACGGATAGGCGTTCTCGGGCTTCAGGGTGATTTCGCGCTGCACCGCAGGAGTCTGCTCAGATCAGGCTGCGAGGCGCCGATCATACGGTATCCTGAAGAACTCGACTCGTGCGACGCGCTGGTCCTGCCCGGGGGAGAATCGACGACCTTCGTCAAGCTGCTGCACAAGAGCGGACTGTTCGAAGCGATTCGGACATTTTCCCGTTCCAGACCGCTTATGGGCACATGCGCCGGGCTTATCACACTCGCGCGGCAGGTGTCCGACGGGTCGGTTGAGGGACTCGATCTCATTGACATCGAGGTACAGCGCAACGGGTACGGACGGCAGGTGGACTCGTTTATCGCCCGGGTCGAGATACCCGTGCTTTCCGGCCGTTCCGGCTTTGAAGGCGTATTCATCAGGGCGCCCAGGATTCTTTCTCTCGGTCCGGGCGTCAGTGATCTCGGCCGCTGTAATGATGATGTCGTTATGGCCGCCAATGAACGGGTGCTGGTCATGACATTTCATCCGGAAGTGACGTCCGACATCCGTATTCACCGGTACTTTGCCGATACCTATGTTTCCTGACCGATCCTCCGTCCGGGTCGCCGCGGCCGCCCTTTTCCTCGTCCTCACCGCTGCCGCCCCTCTTGCCGCCGCCCACATCCTCATCTGGGACAATGACCGGGATGCGACCGTTTTTATCAGATCGCGACGGCAGATGGCCGGTACCGAGGTGCCGGTTCGGGAAGCGCTGGAGACGGCGGGGTATGAAGTTACCGTCGTCAGAACCCTTCCCGATGATCTCGAGCGGTTTGACGCGGTCTTCATCCTGCTTGGCTTTTTCTGTCCCATGTGAGACAGCGGGAGGCCCGCGGGCCGCATCAGTTCGGTCGAACTATCCATTATCGAACGCTTTCTTCTCACCGGCAGGGGTGTCTTCATCGAAGGCAACGATGTACTGACCGACCATCGAGGTGCACCCCTCCTTGAGAAGGCGGGAATCGTCTACGGCGGCGGCGGCGATCCATCCTATCTCGGGAACATATCGGGGCTCGAAGGTGTGGCGGGCACCATAACCGCCGGCACCGCCTATCGCTACGAGCATCGAAGAGGCCCGGACGAGTCGTCTGATATCATACGCGTGGTTCCCCCTGCCGAAGCGCTTTTTACCGATGCCGGCGGCAGCGTGAGATCAGCCGCATCCAGGCTGCCCGGCGGGGGCCGCATCGTGGTGAACACCTTTATCCACGGAGCGCTTTCTTCCCGGGAGCCGGACGGGGTGTCCGGCCGGGAGCTCATGCGCCGGTATGCCGCGTTTCTGGTCACTGCCGCCGATTGAGGAGTGATTGTCCCGAGCGGCGCAGACTGTCATGTCGCCGGTCCGTGATCCCGCTTCCGGTTTCTCCGGTGGGGGGACGAGTGCAACCGGCAGGTAACCGCCTGCGGGCGGCGGTAAACGGTTTATTTCGTTTTCGTGCCTTTTTTTCGATAGATTAACGGTACCATTCCAAATCGTGACGGGATTGCACATGAATCTGGCACAGCTGCTGGACAGCCTGAGAGAATCACCCGATTTCATGGAGAATGTCACCCACTGGCATGTATCTCCCCCCAGGGAGGCGGTGACGGTTCCCTTCCCGGAGGCCGTCAGTGAGAAACTGGCCTCCGCCCTCAGGGGAAAAGGGATCGTATCGCTCTATTCACATCAGGGCGAGGCGGTCGCGCATGTCCTGCAGGGGAAAAACACCGTTGTCGTCACCCCTACGGCCTCGGGGAAAACCCTCTGTTACAACCTGCCCGTTCTTCAGACCGTTCTCAATGATCCTGAATCACGTGCTCTTTATCTGTTTCCCACCAAGGCCCTCTCCCAGGACCAGGTGGCGGAACTGCATGAAATCATCGCCGTTCTCGATGCAGATATCAAGACCTATACATTCGATGGTGACACACCGGTATCGGCCAGGCAGGCCATTCGCAAGAGCGGTCACATCGTGGTCACCAATCCCGATATGCTCCACCAGGGAATACTGCCCCACCATACCAAATGGGTGAAGCTGTTCGAGAATCTTGCCTATATCGTCATCGACGAAGTCCATTCGTATCGCGGGGTGTTCGGCAGCCATCTTGCCAATGTCATCAGGCGGCTCCGCCGCATTTGTGAGTTCTACGGGTCTCATCCCGTTTTTATCGGCAGTTCCGCAACCATTGCCAATCCCAGGGAACTCTTCGAACACCTGATCGGAGATACAAGTGAGCTTGTCGACGGCAACGGCGCGCCTGCCGGTGAAAAGCATTTTATTTTTTATAATCCTCCCGTGGTTAATCGGGAACTGGGGATCCGGAGGTCATCGGTAAAGGAGTCCAGGGCTATCGCCGCAAAATTCATCCGGGCCGGTGTGCAGACAATCGTCTTCGCCCGCAGCCGCAGCCGGGTGGAAATACTGCTTACCTATCTCCGGGAAACGATGCGTGCCATGAAAAAATCCTCGGATCTGGTCAGGGGGTATCGGGGCGGGTACCTGCCGAACCAGAGAAGAGCGATTGAACAGGGACTCCGGAACGGCAGTATTCAGGCGGTCGTCTCCACCAATGCTCTCGAGCTTGGTATCGATATCGGCCGTCTCTCGGCATCAGTCATGTCCGGGTATCCGGGGACCGTGGCTTCGACCTGGCAGCAGGCGGGCCGTGCCGGCAGAAGGGCTGACCAATCGGTCGCGGTTCTCGTTGCCAGCAGTTCCCCGCTGGATCAGTACATCATATCGCAGCCCGACTATTTTTTTCAGCGTCCGCCCGAATCGGGTATCATCGATCCGGACAACCTGCTCATCCTGTTATCGCATCTGAAATGCGCCGCGTTCGAACTGCCTTTTCGAAAAGGTGAACGGTTCGGTATCGATGCCACCGATGAACTGCTGGCATATCTGGAGGACCATGACGTCGTGCATCAGTCTGAAGACAGGTATCACTGGAGCAGCGAAACCTATCCGGCCGAGGAGATAAGTCTGCGGCGGGCGGCGCCCGACAACGTGGTGATCATCGATACGACCGGGAAGGAGCAGGTGATCGGTGAAATAGATCTCTTCTCCGCCCCCATGATGGTACATGACGAGGCCGTGTATATCCATGAGGGCCGCCAGTTCCATGTCGACCGCCTGGACTGGGATCGCAGAAAAGCGTATGTGCATGAAGTGAAGACGGATTATTATACCGATGCAGAGATGAAAACCGATATCCGGGTGCTCGATGTCTTTGAGCATACGGAGATATCGTCGGGCCTCCGGGGGCACGGTGAGGTGTCGGTAACGAATCTCGCCACGCTCTACAAGAAAATTAAATTCGGCACCCATGAAAATGTCGGGTCAGGTCGGATCCATCTGCCGGAGATGACCGTGCACACGGCCGCCTACTGGTGGGAGCTCGACGACCGTTTTCTGCGTGCAACTGGATTGACGGATGCGGATGTAAGTGACGGACTAAAGGGACTGGCTCACATTTTTCGGCACGTGGCACCGGTCTGGGTGATGACCGATCCCCTGGATCTCAGGACGGTCCCGATGCTCCGGTCCCCGTTCTCGCAGAATCCGACTATCTACATTTATGAATTCACTCCGGGCGGTGTCGGCTACAGCAGAAAACTCTACAATCTGCACCAGCAGCTGCTGCAGGCGGCCCGCTCGCTCATCGGTCACTGCTCCTGCACTGACGGCTGTCCGTCCTGCGTCGGTCCGACCCTGGAGAGCGGGTCGAAGAGTAAAGTGAGCGCGCTGAAAATCCTGGCCTGCGCAACGGCGTGACCGGCCGTCGCGTTTGAAAGCACTGTTTCGGTTCGCATCCAGGCTCGATGCACCGGAAGTACCATAGAACAATCCAAGGAGACACCATGAAACGAACATGCATATCTATCGTAATGCTGGCACTGCTGGTAAGCGGCTGCGGTTCAGGCAGCAAGAAACTGGAACCGGGCACCAAGGCCTATGATCTGGCCGCAACATTTTCAGAGCTGCTTCCAGAACTCGCTCCCGAAAAAAATAAAGTGCTGATTTCCTCAACATTCTTCACGATCAGAACCGCTGATATCGTACGCAGCATTGTGCAGAGCCCCGGCACCGATCTCAGCCAGTTCGATAATCTCGATGAATATCAGCTTCGTAATGCCCTGACAAATATCGTCGACAATCTGGCGAAGCGGCGCCTCATACTCAGAGCCGCAGTGGCTGCCGGATACACCTGCAATAAGGAGGAACTCGACGCTCTCTACCAGACATTCGTTGACCGATTCAGCGGGGAGGAAAATTTCAAAAAGGAGCTCGAGAGAATTGAGATCGGTATTGATGATTTCAGGTCCGGTCTGGAAGAGGGCATCATCAGGCAGAAGTATATCGACAACATCATTTTAAACCACAGTACGGTAACGGATGACGATCTGAAACGCGCCTACAATTCCATCAAGGCGAATGAAACCGCCACGGTCAGGCACGTCCTGCTCCTCACCGAGGGGAAAAGTGTCGCTGAAAAAGAGTCACTGCTGCAGAAAATGAAGGGCATTCACCGCCGGGCTGTCCGGGGCGAAGACTTCGCGGCTCTGGCACGCGCATATACAGAAGATCCCAGCACAAAAGAGAACGGCGGCCTGTATGAGAATTTCAGTCGCGGTGACATGGTCCAGCCCTTCGATGAACGGGCGTTCACTATACCGGTCGGCCAGGTAAGTGATATATTTGAAACCCGGTTTGGATATCATATCCTGAAAGTGATCGACCGCCGGGGAGATCCGCGTTCATTCGATGAAATGCGTGATGATCTCGAAACTTCCGTTAAACAGTACAAAGAAAATCAGGCCCTCGATCTCGAACTGGCTCATTTGAAGATCGACGCCGACATGAAGACCATGTCCTTTTAAGCCGCAGGATTCGGCATGCCGGTACGACCCTCCGCTGCAGGCGGTCAGCGGAGGGCCGGATTGCCGTTTTACTCCTCTGTTCCGTTTCTTTCCTTTCTCGCTTGTCTGTCACCCGTCGTTTTACATGAAAAGCCTTGCAAAAATCCCGGATTTTCCGTATAATTTATTGATTTATTTCGTGTAATATTCAATGGTGCCGCCGCCCGCGCCCGGGGGGAAGGTTCAAGGAGCAGAGTGTGAGTGACCGTGATCGTGAAAAAGACAAAGATGTCTACAAGGCCATCGGCGAAGCGGAACGATTCCTCGTTGATTCGCTGCTGCCGTTTACATTTGATGGTCTGAACGGATATGAACGTAAAAAAGTCCATGAACATTTCGAAAACGATACCGAGTATCGCGTCAAAACGTACCGTGAGGATGATCAGATCATTTTGAAGGTCTATCCTGTGGGAAGCCTGAAACGGCTTGCCGAACAGAAAACACAGGAAGTGCTCATGAAGGGGCAGGCGGAGGAACTGCCTCCTATGGGTTCGTTCGAACGGTTCGTGATTCATGACTACCTGAAAGAGCGGCACGGTGTCAGGACCGAAAGCACCGGTCAGCGCGGTGAAGACAGGCGGATCGTGATTATGCCGCTGTTCGGCAGACGTCCTCGCAAAGTTAAAGGCCGCCGGCTTAAATGAAAAAGGGAGACCGTTTGTATGAAGAATCAGATCCTTGTCGTTGATGACGATCCTTTTGTGCTCAGGACCATTGAAAAAATTCTTCAATTCCATACCATTACTGTTCTCACCGCCGAAAGCGGTGCTGCCTGCATCGATATAGTCAAGAACGGATATCGCGGTCTCGTTCTCATGGATGTGTCCATGCCGAAAATGGATGGCTGGCAAACGATCGGAAAGCTCAAGGAGGAAGGGCTGCTGGACGGGATTATCATCAGCATGCTGACCGCCCAGGAAATACCGGCCGAAGAAATGCAGTACTATAAAGAAAACGTTGTCGATTACATCACGAAACCGTTTGACTCCGTCGAACTGGTGACAATAGTAAAAGGTCATCTCAATCTCCTGTGATGTATCACGGGAGTGAATCCGCGGAGGCATGATGAGACCGGACAAGATAATTATTATCGGTGCTTCAGCCGGAGGGCCGAGAATCCTCAAGGATCTGTTCAATGAATTTCCACGGATCGATGCGGCGATCGTGCTCATCCAGCATATGCCTGCATTCATCAACAAGGCATTCACCGAGACGCTGGATAAATGCACCTCAATGAATGTTCGGCTCGCTGAACATGGTGACCGCCTGGACCGGGGATGCATGTATATTGCGCCCACCGGTAAACATCTCATCCTGAAAAACAATGCCGAAATAGAGCTTGTAGACGGCGAAAAAGTGAACTTTGTCTGCCCCGCGGTGGATGAAACCATGCTGTCGGTCAAGCCGGAGGGGGGAATATCATTTACCGGTGTTGTCCTTACGGGTATGGGGAGAGACGGCGCGGCCGGCATCGCCTATATCAAGGCCCTGGGGGGCACAACCATCGCCCAGGATGAGGAGAGTTCGGTGATTTACGGCATGCCCAGGGAAGCGATCGCCACCGGCAAAGTCGATTATATTATGTCGCCCTCCGATATTGCCCGCAAACTGGTGTCCATCGCCGGGACGGTATAGTCAGATGACCGTTCCCGGCATGACGCGTCTGCACAACTGTCTGGTTTTCGCGCTGCTCCTGCTCATACTGTCCGCCGGTGGATTTTCCCTGTTCGCCCAGTTTGTTGCCGACCCCGTTGTCGTCACCGCCACACGGCTCCACTCTCTCAGCATATCCAATCTTCGGGAAACGTTCGTTCTGGAAAAGAGCCAGCTGGAGCGGCTGCCCGGGATTCCCATGCAGGGCTTCAATGTCTCTCTGGGGACGGATCTGGAGTTCTGATATGCGCATTGTCATTACCATATTCGTATGCCTGGTGCCGGGGTGGGCGGGATATGCCCAGCAGCCCCTGTTCGGCGACCGGGTTGACAGAGGCGTCATCGACACCTCACTGCTTCCGGAGGTTTCAGGAGCAGCCTGCAGTACACTCAATGCTGATATTCTCTGGGTGCACAATGATTCCGGTGGTGAAAACCTGCTGTACGCGCTTGATGCGCGAACGGCCGCGGTCGTGGCGGTCTATCGTGTTGCAGGCGTGCCAAATCATGACTGGGAGGACATTGCCGCAGGCCCGGGCCCCGAGCCCGGCGTTTCCTTCCTGTATATTGCGGATATCGGAGACAACGAGGGGGAAAGACCGGTAAAGCAGATCATCAGAATCCGGGAGCCCGTCGTCCCCGCAGGTTCCGCCCGGGGTGTCCGGACACTCACGGGTGCGGAGATCTGTTCCTTCAGATATCCTGACGGTGTCCACAACGCCGAGACACTTTTGCTTGATCCTCTATCGCGAGATATGTATATTGTTACAAAAAGCCGGCGCACCGCTGCCGTGTACCGCCTGGTGTTCCCCCGGCCGGTCGACCGCATCGTCACAGCCGAGCGATGCGGGACGATCGATATGCCCCAGGCGACGGCAGGCAGCGTCACCGTTGACGGGACCGGAATTATCATAAAGAATTATTTCAGTATGTTTTATTGGCGCAGGGATCCCGCCGCCTCCCTTTTTCAGGCGCTGAGCAGCGCACCGGCGATACTGCCGTATATTCCCGAGCCCCAGGGGGAAGCGGTCTGCTGGAAGCGGGAGGGGAACAGGGATGGATTCTTCACCCTCAGTGAACAGAAAGCGAACATGCCGGTTCATCTTTTCTATTATCCGCCTCAGGGCCGCGAATAACCGATACGTGGAGGATTGCTTGTTGAATACCACTCATCCCGATACTTCCGCCGGAGAATACCCGGTCAACATCATTCGCATGCTTGCCGCAGATGCCGTCCAGAAGGCCAACTCCGGGCACCCGGGACTTCCCATGGGTGCGGCCGACATCGCCTATGTGCTCTGGACCCGTTTCCTCAACCACAATCCCGGTGATCCGGGGTGGAGCAATCGCGACCGTTTTGTGCTTTCCGCCGGACACGGATCGATGCTGCTCTACGCAATGCTGCACCTTTCGGGATACGATCTGACGCTCGATGACATCAAGCGGTTCAGGCAGCTGCACAGCAAAACCCCCGGCCATCCCGAATACGGTGTCACTCCCGGTGCGGAGACAACAACCGGTCCTCTGGGACAGGGATTCGCCAACGGCGTCGGTATGGCCCTGGCAGCCCGTCTCGCCGCGGCCCGGTTCAATACCGACGACTTCGCAGTGATCGACCATTACGTGTACGGTCTCGCCGGCGACGGCGATCTTATGGAGGGAGTGACCAGCGAGGCCGCTTCCCTCGCCGGCCATCTGCGCCTGGGAAATAT
Organism: bacterium; assembly: GCA_016934955.1. GTDB lineage: Bacteria > Zhuqueibacterota > QNDG01 > QNDG01 > JAGLOF01 > JAFGRY01. The sequence continues at coordinate 75,211 of JAFGRY010000026.1, forward strand.
CATCTATATCTACGATGATAACGGAATCACCATCGAGGGCGGCACCGGTCTCGCTTTTTCCGATGACGTGGCGTCCCGGTTCACCGCCTACGGCTGGCAGGTTCTCTCCATCGACGGCCACAATCATGAAGAGATAGACCGGGCGATACGAGAAGGACGGAAGGAATCCGGAAAACCGACTCTGATCATCGCCCGCACAAGAATCGGGTACGGCAGTCCGGGCAAGGAGGGAAGCGCCGATGTCCACGGTGCACCGCTGGGGGCTGATGAGCTGAGACGCACAAAGAAAAATCTCGGTCTTCCCGAAGATGCATCATTCATCGTTCCTGATTCCGTATACGAGCCGTTTTCCGACCATGTGCGCTCCTGTGTCGATGGGTACGAGACATGGCAGAGACGTATGTCGCAGTGGCGAGCCGGTAACCCGGATCGGGCCGCTCTCTGGGATGCCATGCATAACCCCGCCGTTCCCGACGACCTCGAAGACCTGCTGCTGGCCGCCATCGGCAATAACGGCGCCGCCACCAGAGTAATGGGAGGCGAGGTGCTGCAGAAAGCCGCTGAGCTGTTCCCCGGACTGGTCGGAGGTTCGGCTGATCTCGCTCCCTCTACGAAAACGGTGATCAGCGGTGCCGGTTCCGTTGGCCCGCAGGATTACAGCGGCAGAAATATCCATTTTGGGGTGCGGGAACACGCCATGGGATCCGTTATGAACGGACTCGCTCTGTATGGCGGGTTCATCCCGTTTGGATCCACCTTTTTTGTATTTTCCGACTATCTCAGGCCCGCACTGAGATTGAGCGCATTGATGGGCCTTCAGGCGGTCTATGTATTCACCCATGACAGCATTTTCGTCGGGGAAGACGGTCCCACCCATCAGCCGATCGAGCATCTGGCCGTATTGCGGGCGATACCCCGTTTGTCGCTGTTTCGTCCTGCCGACAGCGCAGAAACTGCCGCTGCCTGGGCTTATGCGCTCAGGCATGATAAAGGACCGACGGCCATTTGCCTGACCCGGCAAAAAGTCGGAACAATAGAGAGACGGAAAGGGTTCACTCTTAGAGAAGTGCACCGGGGAGGGTATACGGTTAATGACACGGACGGTGCACCGGACGTCGTGGTCGTCGGTACCGGCTCCGAGCTGGCGCTTGCCGCCGGGCTGGCTGAATCGCTGCAGCGGGAGGGGAAATCGGTACGTCTGGTCTCCATGCCGTCGCTGGACCGTTTCCATTGTCAGGACCAGTCGTACCGGGAGTCCATCGTACCCGGGACCGGGGTGCCGGTTATCGTGATCGAAGCCGGTATTGAACAGGGATGGCGAGGGATCACCAGGGCGCCGCTTCTCTTTATCGGCATGAGCGATTTTGGTGCATCGGGACCGAGCAGCCTCCTGGCCGAAGCGTTCGGGCTCACGCTCCCGGCTGTCATTGAAAGAACGCATGCCTGGCTGGAATCGCTTTGATTCATCACACATCCCGGGGAGTAGTTATGGCTCGTCACCTGAAACCGGTGGTCATCGCGCTGCTGGTCGCGGTAAGCGGCTGCGCTTACTTCAACACGTTTTACAACGCCAGGGTTCACTATCGAAAGGCGTACAATGCAACCAGGAAACGGGTTACGGTAAATCTGTCGTCCACCGAGATTACCAACTATGACAAGGCGGTTGAAAAATCGCTTAAACTGCTGAACGACTATCCCAACAGCAGTTACGTGGACGACGCGCTGCTCCTGCTGGGGAAGAGTTACTTTTACAAAGGTGACTATCGTCAGGCGATCGAACGTTTCGGCGAGCTGCACACGTTTTATCCTGAAAGCAAACTGGGTAACGAAGCCGATCTCTACCAGGCCCGCTCATTTCTGGAATTGGAGCGGTTTTATTCCGCAGATTCACTGCTTCGCCTGCTGCTGGGCGAGGAGATCCCGAAACAGATCCAGGCATCGGCAAACTATGTGCTTGGCGACGTGCTCTCAAAACAGCGGCGATTCGAAACCGCCATACCCTATTATGAAAAAGCGCTGGACATCGGTCTGCCTGAGGAAGAAGCCACGGTTTATTTTAAAATCGCCGCCGCCTGGGATACGCTCAATGCTCCCTCCCGGGCAGCGCAGTATTTTCAGAAAGTCGAGTCCGCCGACCCGAGCTGGGAGATGCTTTTCGAGTCGAAGTTCAGATATGGCATTATGCTGCGGAAGCTGGGCGAGATTGAGGAGTCGATCCGTCTTTTTCAGCGGCTGCTGTCGGATGACAATAACAGGGCAAGTTTTGCACGGGTGAAACTGGAGATCGGGAAAAGCCTTCTCGCTCTCAGCGAGACCGGCGACGCGATCAGAACCTATCAGGATGTGATCACAAGTCATCCGAGAACGAAGGAATCGGCGGAAGCCTATTATCTGCTGGGGAAAATATATGAACGTGACCTGGCGGATTTTGAAAAAGCAGTGGCCTGCTACCAGCAGGTCACCCTCGAATTCAGAACCTCGGTGTTCTCTGACTCGGCTGAAATCAAGAAACTGGATATACACCGGAAAATGGCGCTTGAGCAGGTCATTGCCATGGCCGACAACGGGGTAGAGGGAACCGTCGACCTTCAGACGATACAGGCTGCCTCCGACAGCCTTGCCAGACAGATGATTGCTGAAGCGGATTCGACCCGAAGGCAGACCGAAGCCGCCGGCGGCAGCGATGCATTCGGCGATGTGAATACCCAGCGCCAGGGGACTGCAAATGCGCCGCGTCAGGCGATGAATCAGCCGGCAAACCTGAGAAGAACGGCTGCGAACACCGGCGGTGAGGCGGTCGTTTTCTATTCGGATGAACAGGACCGGAATCTGTTTCTTCTCGCCGAACTTAATCTGCTGAGATTCTCGCGGCCGGATACGGCGCTGTCGCTCTATAACAGGATAATCAAGGAGTTCCCGGAAAGCCCCTTCCACGTCCGGGCTCTCTACAACGCCGTCTACACGGCGGGCAGGCACGGACTTCCGGGAGTGACGGCGGAGGACTATTTCCGGAGACTGCTGGAGCTCTACCCGGAAAGTGAATATGCCGTGAGGGCCCGAAAATTGATGGGGCTGCCGGTGGAGAGCAGGGAAAGTACGTTCATCAGCCATTTCCGGGAGGCGGAAACAGCGCTTTGGGATACCGGTGACTACCGCAAAGCGTATGAGATGTTCGCGTCCCTGGCGGAAGAGGCGGCCGGCGATACCCTGGTGCCGAAAACGCTCTTCGTCATGGCATACATCCAGGAACACTTTTTCCATTCTCCGGACAGTGCCAGGGCTCTCTACGACACCCTCAGGACACGGTATCCCGAGACGGCGTATGCGGCTGCCGGCACCAGAAAACTCATGAGCAGGCTGCCTGAACAGCAGGCGGCGGCCGATACGGCGGCCGCGGCCCCTCCGGACAGTGTCCGGGCAGCGGTGACAGCCGATGTCGCTGAACGGGAAGCCGGCAACGATGACCGTGCGCCCGGCCGCAGGGACAGGAGGGTGATCGCGGATGATCGGCCGAAAACGGCGGAAGAGGTCGAATCCGGCCCCGTTAACGGCATTCAGGCCATTCTCGACCAGATTATTTTCCCGAGAACGGTGTTGCGGAGCGATCTGCCTGACGAGATGACCCTGCGTGTTGAGCTGGACAGTCGGGGCCGGGTTGTCACGGCCGTTCCCGTGAATCCCACCGGCAAGGGAGAGATTGATGATACCGTTATCGCCGCTGTTAAAAAGGTGCCGTTTGTTCCTCCGCCCGCGCCCCGGCCCGGCGACGCTCTCACCAGTGTCACCATTTCGGTTCCGTTTGCCAACGTCATTCTGAAGTGACATGATTGACCCGCGCCGGATTCATTTTCGCCGCCGTCACCGGTGACTGAAAAGAATCCGGCAGCGGCGGAACACCTCCTCCAATCAGCCTCCGCAGCCTCGCGGCTTTCCCCCGTACAAATAGTGTGCCATGCACTTTTTACTGCTTGACAATTAGCGGTCGACGTTGTATATTTACTATCAGTTTTGCCGGATAAATTATTGAATTATTTTTGCTTAAAAATGTTTGACCATCATCGGGGCATCATGGGTCTATACACTGTGCTGAGTCCGTATCAGGAGAACAATGTGTTACATGGCCGCACCGGGATCGACAGCATCCGAAAACAGGAGCGGGTCCGTGTCTGAGAAAGTCGCGGGAATCATCCCGGCACGGTTCGCTTCCACGCGGCTGCCCGGCAAGCCGCTGCTCCGGATCGGATCGAAACCCATGATCCAGTGGGTATATGAACATGCGGCACAGGCAACATCCCTTTCGGAATTATTTGTGGCCGCCGATGATGAGCGAATTGTTCAGGCGGTGGAGGCATTCGGAGGCCGGGCGATATTGACCAGCGGCGAATTTGAATCAGGGACGGACAGGGTGGCCTGGGCGGCTGAGAGAACCGGGGCCGGGATCATCATCAACATTCAGGGCGACGAACCCTTTCTCGATCCGGCCGATATCGACATGCTGGCCGCTCTCCTCCGTGATCCCCTCTGCCCTCAGATGGGGACGCTGGCAGCCAGAATTGGTGATGTTTCCGTGCTGACGAGCCGTGCCACCGCAAAAGTGGTAGTCGACAGGGACGGCAACGCTCTCTATTTCTCCCGCAGCCCCATTCCCTGCTTTCGGGATCTGGAGAAGTATGAAGAGTGGCTGACAACCGGAAACGTCCTGCAGCATATCGGTATGTATGGGTATCGCACATCGTTTCTGAGAACGTTCAGCCGCACTCCTGCCACTCCCCTGGAACAGGCGGAAAAACTGGAACAGCTGCGGGCTCTGGAGATCGGCGGGAAGATACGGGTAGCGATCACGGCAACGGTACCCTTTGGTGTCGACACTCCGGAAGATCTGGAACGGGCCCGCCGCATTGCTGCTGAAAAAGAGACGCCGTCACCTGCACATTAACACCGGGAGCGCTACATGTCATCAAAAAAAGCGAAATATGTCTTTATTACGGGCGGGGTTGTGTCTTCTCTGGGGAAGGGAATCGCCTCTGCTTCTCTGGGACTGCTGCTGAAGAAACAGGGCCTTACGGTGTCTGTTCTTAAAATGGATCCGTACCTCAATGTCGATCCCGGCACCCTCAGCCCGTTCCAGCACGGGGAGGTGTTCGTTACCGAAGACGGTGCCGAGACCGATCTTGACCTGGGCCATTATGAGCGGTTTCTTGATATCAGTCTCAGCAAGCTCAATAATACGACCACGGGACAGATTTACTACAAAGTAATCGAAAAAGAGCGGGAGGGAGCGTATCTCGGCAAAACAGTCCAGGTGATTCCCCACGTGACCAATGAAATCAAACAGAGAATCCGTGATGTGGAGAGTGATCAGGGGGGAGTCGACGTCGTGCTGGTTGAACTCGGCGGCACCGTCGGTGATATCGAGGGGCTGCCGTTCCTTGAGGCGATCCGGCAGTTCAAACTCGAAATGGGGAGAGAGAACTGCATCAATATTCATTTGACCCTGGTCCCGTTCATCAAGGCGAGCGGAGAAATGAAAACGAAGCCAACCCAGCACAGCGTAATGAAGCTGCGGGAAATCGGTATCCAGCCCGATATTCTCATCTGCCGTACCGAGACGCAGTTGTCCATGGAAGCACGCCAGAAAATCGGCCTGTTCTGCAATGTGCCCCATGAAATGGTGATTGAAGGCAGGGATGTGAGTTCAATTTATTCCGTTCCCCTCGCCTTCGAAGAGGAACAGCTCGCTGAAAAAGTGATGAAACTGATGCAGCTGCCCTATTCCCGGGCTCACATGAAGGAGTGGCGCGGTTTCGTCGACCGGCTGCTGAATCCGCCTGAAGAGATCACTATCGGGATTGCGGGCAAATATGTCGATCTTCGTGATGCCTATAAATCAATCATCGAGTCCTTCGTCCTGGCCGGAGAGGCGAACGGAGTGAACGTCAATCTCAGGTGGGTCGAATCGGAACGAATCGAGGACGAAGGCGCTGAGAAGCATCTGGAACATGTCTCCGCCCTCCTGATCCCCGGAGGCTTCGGAGAACGGGGCATCGAGGGTAAAATCGATGCGGTCACATACGCGCGGGAACATGATATGCCCTTTTTCGGTATTTGCCTGGGTCTTCAGTGCGCTGTCATAGAATTCGCCCGCTCCGTCTGCGGACTCAAAAAGGCAAACAGCAGAGAATTCGAGGAAGTGCCGGTTGATCCGATCATCGATTATATCCCTGAACAGTGGCAGATTACCCGTAAGGGTGGAACCATGAGGCTGGGCGCCTATCCCTGCGTCATCAAGAAAGGCTCCAGGGCCTACGAGTGCTACGGGTCGGAACGTATCTCGGAGCGGCACCGCCATCGCTATGAAGTCAATAATGATTACCGTGACATTCTGGAAGAACACGGTATGGTGCTCAGCGGTCTATCCCCGGAAGGTGACCTGGTCGAGATCGTGGAACTGCCGGAAAAACGGTGGTTCCTGGCCGGACAGTTCCATCCCGAATTTAAATCACGGGCGCTGAAACCCCATCCCCTCTTCAGCTCGTTTGTCAGGGCCGCGTACGAATATCAAAAGGAAAAATCAGGGAAAAAGTAATGCACACCGTTACCATTGACAGTGTCACCATCGGTGACAACCGGCCGCTGGCGCTCATCGCGGGCCCCTGTGTTCTGGAGAATGAAAAAATCGTTCTCTCCACCGCGGAGTCCATTCGGGAGATCACGCAGAGGCTGGACATGCCTTTTATATTCAAATCCTCCTATCTCAAGGATAACCGGTCCTCATCCGCAACCTACCAGGGACCGGGGCTGGAGGCGGGCCTGAAGCTGCTCCAGCGCGTCAAGAATGATTTCGGTGTCCCGGTCATATCCGATATTCACAGCGTCGCGGACGCCGCGCCCGCGGCGGAAGTGCTCGATGTACTGCAGATCCCGGCTTACCTGTCGATGCAGACGTCGATCACCGTGGCGGCCGCCAGGACGGGCAGGGCCGTCAATGTAAAAAAGGGTCAGTTCCTCGATCCCGGCGATGTTCGCAATATCATCGGCAAAATCGAGGCCGAAGGGAACAGGCGAATACTCCTCACCGAACGGGGAAGCTGCTTCGGGTATCACAACCTCGTCGTGGACATGCGGGCCTTTCAGATCATGCGGGGATTCGGATATCCTGTCGTGTTCGATCCCACACACGCCATTCGCGTCTACGGCATTTCCAGTTCCGATCCCCGGGGAGGGACACCCTGGTTCGTCCCCTCACTTTCACGGGCCGGCGTAGCCGCGGGAATAGACGCCATCTTTATCGAGACGCATCCCGACTGCAGCAGCGCCCTGTGCGATGCGGCGAGCATGTGGCCCCTGCAGCATCTTGAAGCGCTCCTTGTACAGCTCAAGGAAGTGGACGACCTGGTGAAATCACAGGAGCCGATTTCCCTGTGAGAATACACGCAGAAAGAGGCCGTCAGCGCAGTGATGCGAAGGAGAGAGCCGGGGCGATTGCCATGATCGCCTTCGATGTGGACGGAGTCTTCACCGGCGGGGATATTATTCTGGGCGGCGACGGAAACGAATACAAGCGCTTCAATGTGCAGGACGGCATGGGCATCACTCTTGCCAGGCAGGCCGGACTGAAGACGGCGGTGATCACCGGGAGGACATCCGAGGCGGTAACGCGTCGCGCCGGCGAACTGCGGATCGATGCCGTGTACCAGGGGGCCGGCGACAAACTGACCGCCTGGAACGATCTGCTCGATTCCTTTGGGCTGGAGCCGCGTCAGATCTGCTATATGGGAGACGACCTGCTCGATCTGACCGTGATGAGAAGCGCGGGGCTGGCGGCCGCGCCGGCAAACGCCCGTCAGGAAGTGAAGGACGCGGCCCAGATTGTGACTGCAGCGTCCGGAGGCGAGGGAGCTGTCCGGGAACTGGTTGAATTCATTCTCAAAGAGCAGGGCCTGTGGACCGGTCTGCTTACACAGTATTGAACGAAGAGAGCACTATCGATGGAGGAGTAATGAAGTTCTTTGTTGATTCGGCGGAGACAGAGGAGATACAGGCGGCAAAACGACTGGGACTCGCGGACGGGGTGACCACAAATCCGACCATCATTCTGAAATCCGGCCGTGGATTCGAAACGGTGATCAGGGAAATAGCGGCCCTGATCGACGGGCCGGTGGCCGCTGAACCTGTCTGCAGCAGCGCCGATGAGATAATCAGGGAAGGCCGTTTAATCGCCTCCTGGGCGGAGAATGTATCGGTGAAAATCCCGCTTACCCGCGACGGTCTCGAAGCAGTCCGGGTACTGAGCGGGGAGGGGATCAGTACAACCATGACATTGATTTTTTCACCGGCACAGGCGCTGCTGGCCGCGAAAGCCGGTGCATCCTTTATCTGTCCGTTTGTCGGCCGGCTGGACGATGTTTCCCATTCCGGCATGGATCTGATCGCCGAGATTGTCGCCCTTTTTTCCAATTATCCCGGGATCGACACAGAGGTTATCGTCGCAAGTGTACGGGGACCCGCACATGTGATCGAATCGGCGATGGCCGGTGCGGACGGCGTTACCGTGCCCTACACGGTCCTGGAGCAGCTGATGCGGCACCCGCTCACCGATGCCGGCATCGAAAAATTTCTCAGTGATTGGAATAAAATCGCACCTTAATCCAGCGGAAAAGAGCGATCATGAGCATCGAAAAGGGTAAAGAAGTAATCAGAATCGAAGCAGAGGCGGTGAAGGCGCTTGAATCCCGTATTGATGAGCGGTTCGAGCGTGCGGTGGCGATTCTGCTCGCCTGTGAGGGGAGGGTCATCGTTACCGGCATGGGCAAGTCCGGCATCATTGGACAGAAGATCGCCGCCATGCTGACAAGTACGGGCACGGCAGCGCTTTTTCTTCATCCGGCGGAAGGGCTTCACGGCGATCTGGGGGCGGTGATGCCCGATGATGTGGTTATCTGCATATCCAAGAGCGGCACCACTGAAGAGATTATGCGGATCATGCCGATGTTCAGACGACAGAATGTACCGGTTATCACCATGACCGGCAACGTCAAGTCCGTGCTCGCAGAGCGCAGCGATGTGGTCCTTGACGTCAGTGTCAAGGAAGAGGCCTGCCCCTGGGACCTCGTGCCCACGGCGAGCACCACCGCGACCCTGGTGATGGGCGACGCACTGGCCCTGGCTCTGTTCCAGGAACGGGGGTTCAGCATCGAAGAGTTCGCCACCTTTCATCCCGGAGGAGATATCGGGCGGCGCCTGCTCCTCACGGTGGATGATGTCATGCGGTCGGGTGACGATGTGCCGATCATCGGCCTGGAGACGCTGCTCACGGAAGCCGTGCTCGTTATTTCTTCAAAACGGCTGGGAGCCACCTGCGTTGTCGATGACGCGGGCGCCCTTCTCGGTATCATTACTGACGGCGATCTCAGGCGGCTGATGGAACTGAGGCAGAATATCTGGGATCTGCGCGCGGAAGACGTTATGACGAAAGAGCCCAAGACCGTTCAGTCAGGTGTGCTGGCTGCCAAGGCGCTTCACGTCATGGAGTCGCACAGCATCAACGCCCTTATCGTGCTCGACGATCAGGGAAAACCGGTCGGCATGGTGCACATTCACGACCTGATCAAGGCGGGGCTGGCCTGAGATGACGGGATGCCGCAAGCGATACACGGGCTTCCTCTTGCTCTGCCTGGCAATTGCCGGTCTCCAGTCCTGTTCCGATCCGGCGGATCGCGAACCGCCGGCCGCCGCCGGGGCGGCCCTGTTCCCGAGCCAGGAGATGTGGAACTCGACAATTACCATGACCAGGTCCGGAAAGAGACAGGCGGTGATCCGGTACGCGCATATGGTTCAGTATGAAAATCAGGATACGGTTTATTTCGACGGCGGGCTCATTGTTGATTTTTATGATGAAGCAGGGCTTCACACTTCCCGTCTCACGTCCCGCAAAGGTGAATATCATGAACGGACAAGCGATGTCATCGGCAGGGACAAGGTGGTGGTCGTCTCCGACAGCGGCTATACGCTGAGAACGGAAGAGATCCGCTGGGATAATGCGCGGGAGAAAATATTCTCCGACTCGGCGGTCGTTTTTTTCACGCCGGAAAACCAGTGGCTGGAGAGCAGCGGTTTTGAGTCCAACGCCGATTTGACGCACCGGGTCTTTCATGACGCGAAAATCGTCACCCGGGAACATATCGATTTCAAGGAGCTTGAGCGGTCCGCCGCGGCTGAAGACAGCAGCCGGGGCGCGGGGAGAAAGAGACCGTGAGATCCTCGATCGTCGGCATCCCCGTGTTGCTCCCGCTTGTATTCGCGGGTGCCGCGGCTTTCGCTCAGATCCCGGACAGTGCCGAAACACGGCCGAAGCTGGTGATGCGGCATGCCGATGAGTTCGTCATCACCGGCGAGGGCCGGGACGAGATATATACGGCAGCCGGCAATGTTGAGTTTGTGCAGGGAGACGCACGCTTCACCTGCAGCCGGGCTGAATACAGGCGGTCTGGAGAACGTGCCGTGTTTTACGGGCCGGTGGAAATTTATGACGGAACACGCACCCTGACCGCAATGAAGGTCGACTATAACGGGCGCACCGGCGTGGAGGATGCCTTCGGGAATGTGGTGCTCGTTTCAGGCAATCACCGTCTGTCCGCCGAGCATGTCCGCTACTCCCAGAAGGAGAAGACGGCCGAAGCCGATACGGACGTGATAATCAGGGATCTGGTCGAGAATGTCACGCTCTTCGGCGGCAGGGGGCTCTATGAAATTCCCGGCAGGTACGGCATGATGAGCGAGCATGCCCGTCTCGTCAAAGCCGATTCGCTCGGCAGCGACAGTCTGGTGGTTGACGGCCGCTACATGGAGGCCTGGAGCGACAGCGGCCTGGTTGTCGTTCATGACAGTGTCAGGGTTCTCAAAGATGAAATGAGGGCGGTCTGTTCGCTGCTGCGCTACTGCGCCGAACAGGACAGCATTATGTTAACCGGCAGCCCCGTGGTCTGGCAGGAACAGCAGCGCATGAGCGGCGATACCGTCAGTATCGTCCTCGAGGAGATGAAGATCAGGAAAGGCCGGTTGGCGGGCCGCGCCGAGATTGTCTCAACGGATACCACCAGCGCTGATATGATGAGCGGCAATACGATCTTTTTTTCAGCGGAGACCGATTCGCTGCGCACCGTGCACGTCGTCGGCCAGGCGAAAAGCGTTTACTACGTGGATGAAGATGAGACCGGAACCAATACGTTCACTGGCGACGAGATTTCCATGACGTTTCAGGGGAAAAAACTGCATCGCCTTCTCGTGGAAAGCGCGCCGGGAAAATCCAGCGGGCGGTTTGTTCCCGATACCGGTAAAAGCACGGTTCCGGATACAGCGGCAACGAAGGGAAAAACGGACGAATAATATGGCGGCAAAGCGGCATACGGAGCCCCCTGTGGATGTTCTGGCGGCGGAAGCGCTGGTGAAGACATACGGCGGTAAAAATGTTGTCAATAACGTCTCGCTCGATGTAAAACGGGGAGAGGTTGTCGGACTGCTGGGCCCCAATGGCGCCGGTAAAACCACGAGCTTCTACATGATCACCGGAATGATCAGGCCGCGGTCGGGACGTATTCTGCTCAATGGTGAGGATATCACCCGCATGCCCATGTATCAGCGTGCCAGACGGGGTATCGGGTATCTCTGCCAGGAAGCCTCGGTGTTCCGCAAACTCACGGTGGAAGAGAATATCATGGCTATTCTCGAAACACTGCCTATCGGGATGGAAGAACGGCGGGAACGGCTGGAACAGCTGCTCGCGGAACTTTCCATCGGGAGAGTACGGAAACAGAAAGCCTACACGCTCTCCGGCGGGGAGCGGCGACGGGTGGAAATCGCGAGAGCCCTGGTCACGAGACCGCGTTTCATTCTTCTGGATGAGCCCTTCGCCGGCATCGATCCCATTGCCGTTGAAGATATTCAGAATAATGTTCGTCATCTCAAGGACAAAGGGATCGGCGTGCTCATCACCGATCACAATGTGCATGAAACACTTTCGATCACGGACCGCAGTTATCTGCTGTTCGAAGGAAGAATACTGAAAACAGGAACGTCCGAATTTTTGGCAAATGATGAAGAGGCCCGGCATATTTACCTGGGCAAACAGTTCACTCTCGACCGTTATTAACAAAGAATTGCAGGTAGTCAATCATGGTTCAGATCAGTCAACGCATGCTCCTTCAGCAGAAGCAGAGCCCCCAGCAGGTGCTGCTTTCCACTCTTCTGCAGCTGCCGATTCTCAGGCTCGAGCAGAAAATCAAGCAGGAACTCGAGATCAATCCTCTGCTCGAGATCGATACTGAATTGGACGAAGAGATGGAACTCAAGGAACTGGAAGAGTCGCCCGAGGATGAGGAAGAGGAAGAGGCGGAAGAAGAGGAAGAGATCGATTGGGAGGATATCCTCAACGACGAAGACAATCTTGAGATCAAGACCCCGAGGGAGAAGAAGGAGGATGAGATAGACCGGCCCGAACCCGCACCGGTGACGCTGATGGACCATCTCTTCGAACAGCTCTATCTCGCTCCCCTGAAGAATAACGGTCAGAAAATCGGAGAGTATATCCTCTGGTGCCTCGATGATGACGGATATCTCTCATGTCCGGTTGAGCTCATTGCGGAAAATGTCGATGCCCCGGTGGAAGAGGTGGAGGATGTCCTGAACATCATTCAGGGCTTTGATCCCCCGGGAATCGCGGCCCGGAATCTCCAGGAATGTCTCCTCATCCAGCTGCATCAGGTGCCCGAACCGGACGAGAAGGCGATCGAGATGGTCACCCTGCATTATGAGGATTTCAAGAACAAGCGTTTTGAAAAACTCGCCAAGAATCTTGAGATCGATCTTCAGGAAGTCAAGCGCATCATGGAGCTCATCGCAAAACTGAATCCCAAGCCCGGTGAACGGTACGTGTCGGAAGCCGAGAATTATATTATTCCGGACGTAATCGTTGAGAAGATCGACGGCCAGTTCACCGTCACTCTCAACGACTGGAAAATACCCCGTTTGCGTATTAACAGGCAGTATAAGCAGCTGCTTAAGGACAAGAAGGGCATCGGCAAGGAGACACGGGATTATATCAGGCAGCGGCTGGAATCCGCACGCTGGCTGATCAATTCAATCTACCAGCGGCGTTCGACGATCCAGCGGGTCATGGAATCCATTCTCAATCATCAGCGGGAATTCTTCGAGAAAGGCAGGGAGGCGCTGAAGCCCATGATCCTCAAGGATGTCGCCGAGGACGTCCATCTCGATATTTCCACAGTCAGCCGGGTTACGAGCGGCAAATACGTACAGACGGATTTCGGTGTTTTTGAACTGAAATATTTCTTCAGCGAGCGTATGGAGATGATCAGCGGGGAGGAGGTATCCAATAAATTGATCAAAAGCCGCATCAAGGAGATGATCGATAGTGAAAACCCCCACAAGCCGCTGAATGACCAGACTATCTCCGAACTCCTGCGCAAATACGATTTCAAGGTGGCGCGGAGAACAGTTGCCAAATACCGGGAACAGATGATGATACCGGTGGCCAGGCTGCGGCGCAAGATCTGATATCTGAAATCCGTGAACAGTCAAGACGGAAGGAGTCGATAATGACACCAGTAAAAAGAACATTTACCGTCGGCGGTGAAACAGTGGAACTGCCGGCGTCATTCTCACCCCGGATCCTGGGGGTGATCGTGCTCGTCATCCTGCTCATCGTCGTATTTACCGGATCTTTCTACCAGATCGATCCCGAGGAAGTGGGAATCATTCTCCGCTTCGGCAAGTACGTACGGACCACGGATCCCGGGCTCCACATGAAGATGCCCTTCGGCGTTGAAGAGCTCAAGGAAGTGCCGATTCAGCGGCAGCTGAAGATGGAGTTCGGTTTCAGGACAACCAGAGCGGGCATCCGCAGCCAGTATCAGAAAAGCGCCATTACCGACAAAGAGTCGATCATGCTCACCGGTGATCTGAATGTCGCTGTCGTCGAATGGATCGTCCAGTACAAAATAAGGGATCCATACAAGTACCTGTTCAAGCTCAGGGATCCCGAATCGACCTTCCGTTATATGACGGAGGCGGTCATGCGCACGGTGATCGGGGACAATTCCGTGGATGAAGTAATAACCATCGGCCGTTCCCGTATCGCGAATGAAGCCAAGCTGTCACTGCAGGAGCTCTGTGACAGATACGAGATCGGCATTGAAGTGAACCAGCTCATTTTTCAGGATGTCAATCCGCCGGACAACGTAAAGGCTTCTTTCAACGAAGTGAACGAGGCGCTGCAGGAAAAAGAGCGAAAAATCAACGAGGCCTTTACTGATTACAACCAGGTGATTCCGCTGGCGACCGGTCAGGCGCTTCAGATGGTGGAAGAGGCTGAAGGATACGCGACCGAGAGAGTGAACATGGCGCAGGGCGATGCCAAACGGTTCCGGTCCGTCTACAAGGAATACGCGCGTGCTCCCCTGGTGACGAAGAAACGACTCTACCTCGAAACCATGCGTGATATTCTTCCGAAAGTGCGCAAGAAAGTGCTGCTGGATGAGAGTCAGAAAAATCTGCTGCCTCTCCTCAACCTGGCGCAGGAGGTCAAGTAATGAAGAATAAAAAACTGATTATCGCGGTGATTCTTGCGTTTTTGGGATTACTGATTCTGAGCGACGGCGTGTTCATCGTCACGGAAACAAATCAGGTCATTGTCACCCAGTTCGGGAAACCGGTGGGCTCCGCCATTACGGATCCCGGGCTTCATTTCAAGACTCCCCTCATACAAAAAGCGAATGTATTCGAGAAGCGCTGGCTCGAGTGGAACGGTGATGCCAATCAGATCCCGACCAAGGACAAGAAATTCATCTGGATCGACACCTACGCCCGCTGGCGGATTAGTGATCCGCTGGTCTTTTTTCAGAGAGTCAGGGATGAACGGGGCGCCCATTCCCGCATCGACGATATCGTCGACGGAGAGACGAGAAACGCCATTGCCAATTACGATCTCATCGAGATCGTGCGATCGAGCAACCGGGATTTCGAGCTGTCTGAAGAACTTTCCTTTCTGCAGGATGCCTCGAATATCCCCGAGATTTTCACCGGCCGGAAGAAGATAGAGGAAATGATTCTGAAGAACTCCTCGGAAATCACGCCCCAGTTCGGGGTGGAACTCATCGACGTGAGGATCATGCGGATCAACTATGTGGATGAAGTGCAGCGGAAAGTGTTCGACCGCATGATTGCCGAGCGTCAGCGTATCGCCGCGAAATACCGCTCCGAGGGCGATGGCAAGAGCGCCGAGATCCGGGGGCAGAAAGAGAAGGAGCTGAAGAGAATTCAATCGGAAGCGTACCGGCAGGCGCAGGAAATCAAGGGAGAAGCGGATGCCCAGGCCGCGAGAATCTATGCCGACGCCTACAACCTCGATCCCGAATTCTATTCATTCATAAAAACACTCGAGACCTACAGCGTAACCATCGATTCGTCCGCGACATTTCTGCTGACAACCGATTCCGAGTATCTCAAATATATCAAGGGAATCAAAT
The DNA here is from genome assembly GCA_016934955.1 of bacterium. Taxonomy (GTDB): domain Bacteria; phylum Zhuqueibacterota; class QNDG01; order QNDG01; family JAGLOF01; genus JAFGRY01. Next base: position 90,753 of record JAFGRY010000026.1, read on the forward strand.
AAATGAGCGACTCAGGGAAAATGAAGTTCATGGCCACCACCATTCTTGGCGTCAAGAAGGGCAAAGAGGTGGCGATGGGGGGTGACGGACAGGTGACCTTCGGCGACACGGTCATGAAAGAGAGAGCCATGAAGGTGCGGAAAATGCATGACGGCCAGATCATCGCCGGATTCGCCGGTTCCGCGGCCGATGCTTTCGCCCTTTTTGACCGGTTTGAAAAAATGGTGGAACAGTATAAAGGGAACATCACCCGGGCCGCTGTCGAGCTGGCGAAGGAGTGGCGCATGGACAAATATCTTCGCCAGCTGGAGGCGCTTCTTGCCGTCGCCGACAAGGATCACATGCTGATCATCTCCGGAACGGGCGAGGTGGTTGAACCGGACGACAAAGTGCTGGCGATAGGGTCCGGCGGGCCTTTCGCCCAGGCGGCCGCCAGAGCACTGCTCAGGCATACGGATATGAGTGCCGCCGAGATTGTGAAAGAGTCGCTGAAAATCGCCGCCCAGATATGCATTTTCACCAATGATAAAATTAGCGTTGAGGAACTTTGATGACTGACACTGCAGCTGAAACCGGTTCGGCGGGAAACCTTCCTCCGGATTCGCTGACTCCCCGGGCCATTGTGGAACAGCTCGATAAATACATCATCGGGCAGGACAAAGCGAAAAAAATGGTCGCCATTGCGCTGCGGAACCGCTGGAGACGCCAGCAGGTCGCAGCGGATCTCCGTGAAGAGATCATGCCCAACAATATCATACTCATCGGCGCCACCGGAGTCGGAAAGACTGAAATCGCCAGAAGGCTCGCCCGGCTCGCCGAGGCGCCCTTTATCAAGGTTGAGGCGTCAAAGTTCACGGAAGTGGGATATGTGGGCAGAGATGTCGAGTCGATCATCAGGGATCTTACGGATCTCGCTGTCGTGCAGGTAAAAACATGCCGGACAGAGCAGGTTCGGGTCAGGGCCGAGATGATGGCCGAGGACCGGCTGCTCGATCTTCTCTTCCCGGCTGAGCCCTATTCTCCGCCCTCTTCCGGTATGGATACGGATGCACGGGATGACGCGGAGCTCCGCAGGGAACGTACGCGGGAGAAACTGAAACAGCAGCTGCGCGACGGCAAGCTGGAAAAGCGGATCGTGGAACTGACCACCTCCCGTCAGGAACATTTCCCCATGATGCAAATTTTTTCGCCCGGAGGAATCGAGGAAATGGGCCTGAACCTTCAGGATATGCTCGGCGGTATGATGCCGCAGAAACGCAAAAAGCACAAGATGCCGGTATCGGAAGCACGCCAGGTGCTGATAGAAGAGGAGGCCCAGAAGCTGATTGATATGGACAAGGTCATCTCCGAAGCGATCAGCAGAGTCGAACAGTCGGGCATCGTGTTCCTGGACGAGATCGACAAAATCGCGGCGGAAGCCGAAAGCAGCGGCGGCCCCGATGTTTCCCGGGAAGGAGTGCAGAGAGATATTCTGCCTGTGGTGGAAGGGACCAACGTCATTACCAAATACGGAATGGTTAAAACGGACCATATTCTTTTTATCGCATCCGGAGCGTTTCATGTTGCCAAACCCTCCGATCTCATTCCGGAACTGCAGGGACGGTTTCCCATTCGCGTTGAACTGGACGACCTGACCACTGAAGATTTTATCCGGATTCTCACCGAACCGGAAAATGCCCTGGTCAAGCAGTATACCGCCCTTCTCAAGACAGAGGGAGTGACCATTTCATTTACCAAAGGGGCAATCAGGGAGATCAGCCGCATCGCGACTGAAGTCAACAGCACCGCGGAGAATATCGGCGCCCGCAGACTGCATACGATCATGAGCACACTTCTGGAAGATGTGCTTTTTCAGCTACCGGATCCATCGATGTCGTCAATAAAGATCACCGCCGAAGAGGTTCAGAAACGGCTCGCGGACATCGTTGAAGATGAAGATCTCCGCCGCTACATACTCTAACGCCATTACCGGGGACGCCGCCGATACAGATACGTGACTACTCAGAAAAGAAGCATGCCGCCGCATGGGACGAATTTGTCCTGCAGGCGAACAACGGAACGCTTTTCCATCTGAGAAAATTTCTTAATTACCACCCCGAAGGACGGTTTCAGGACAACAGTCTTCTATTCAGGGAGAACAACCGTCTGCTCGCGGTATTCCCGGCTGTGCTGCGCCGGAAAGCCGGTGAAACAGTGCTCGTATCCCACTGCGGCGCATCCTACGGCGGCATCGTTCACCGTGAGGAACTGTCCATAGCCTCGGCATTCACCATTGTGGAACTGCTGCTGGAGTACTGTGCCGCGAACCGCATCAGCAGGATCGAGCTTACCGCCCCGCCCATCATTTATCAGTCCAGACCCAGCAATTATCTTGATTTCGCCCTCTACAAGAACGGGTTCGGGTATAAAAAGCGTGAGATTTCCAGTATTATTCCTCTCGATTTTTCTCAGGAGGATATCCTGAACAAATACAAACCCGAATCGCGCACCGCTGTGCGCCGGGCAGAAAAACTGGGGCTGTCGATGCGGGAATCAGACGATTTTTCAACATTCTATCCGATTCTCGAACGGAATCTGGGAATGAGGCACCAGGTAAAGCCGACCCATACCCTGGGCGAACTCCTTTCGTTAAAAGCGCTGTTCCCGAACGAGATACGTCAGTTCGGAGCCTACCTCGGTGATACCCTGATCGCCGGGGTGACCTGTTTTATCTGTAATCCCAGGGTGGTGCTCGCGTTTTACATCAGTCATGACCAGCAGTACCAGCGATACAGACCGGTCAACTATCTCTTCTACCGGATCATGCAGTGGTGCATCACAAAACAGTACCGTTTCCTCGATTTCGGCATTTTTACCGTCGATGAAGAGCCCAACTGGGGACTGGGGAAATTCAAGGAGAGTCTGGGCGCCAGGGGCATTTTCAGAGACACGCTCTCCCGGGATATACGATGATGACCAAGGCTGACAGATACACCGCCTCTCTGCGTGAACTCGACATTCGACTCGCGAAAGGCGGCGATCCCATCGCCGATCTCGGGAATACGGCGGCGGTCCTCAAGAAACGGCTGGATTATTACTGGATAGGATTTTATTTCCTGCGGTCGGACCGTCTCATACTCGGGCCGTTTCAGGGCACTCCCGCCTGCGTTTTCCTGTCCCTGGACAAGGGTGTCTGCGCGGAAGCGGTGAAACGGCAAGAAACGGTCATCGTGCAAGACGTGCGCGATTTCCCCGGCCATGTCGCCTGTGATCCAAAATCACGTTCGGAGATCGTGGTCCCCTGTTTCGATACCGGCGGGCGTTTGCGCGCGGTACTCGATCTGGACCATACGGAAAAATCCGCGTTCGATGACACCGATCGAAAGAACCTCCTTCATATCACCGGCCTTCTCACCGGACTCTGGACATCGCTGCCTCTATGACCTTTACCGACGCTGACTATATCGTGATCTCCCGCAGGTTCGATGACTATGTGACTCCGCTTCTGCAGCTCCCCGATCCGGTTGGAAAAAACATACTGCTCAAGCGTGACCACACCCGTCGTGTTCTGGAAAATGCAAACGAACTCTGTGTCCACCTCAAGCTTTCACCTGAGCAGGCGAGAATCGCTGCCGCCGCCGCTCTCTATCACGATATAGGCAGGTTCCCCCAGTTTATCCGCTTCCGGACGTTTGCCGACAGCAAGTCGGCGGACCACTCCCTGCTGGGGGTTGACGTGATCGGGGAAGAACATTTTTTTGCGGGTCTCGACCCGGCTGTCGCCTCACTGCTGCTGGCCGCAATCGCCAATCACAGCCGCCTTGTCATTCCCGATTCTCTTCCCGGGAATGTCCGCATGCTCCTGCGGATTCTTCGTGACGCGGACAAGCTCGATATTCTCCACGTTGTGACGGAATACTACCGTACCAGCAAAAAGGGTGTCGACAGCAGTATTGCCCTCGATCTTCCGGACACACCGGGCGTCTCCCGGAACGTGATGCGCAGCGTCAGGGAGGAGAGGCTCGTCAACATCGCCGATGTTCGCAATGTCAATGATTTCAAACTGCTGCAGGTCAGCTGGGTATACGATCTGAATTTCTCCTGGACAAAAGAGCGTTTGATTGAGCGTGATTATCTGACGCTGCTTTTCGAACATCTGCCCGATACCCCCGGTCTTCGGGAATTGGCTTCCCGGATACGCGCCCGAATTTCCGACATCAGTATATAGGAATCAGCGTCAGTGGAATATTTTGCCATACATGAAGAGAATCCCCAGATGCGTCTGATCACTCGTGCGGTAGACATCATTCGGCAGGGAGGAGTGATCGTCTATCCAACGGACACCGCGTACGCCCTCGGGTGTCACCTCGGGGACAAGAAGGCACTGGAAACGATCTGCCGCATCAGAAGGCTCGATGTCAAACATCATTTCACGCTTATCTGCCGTGATCTTTCGGATGCGGGAACATATGCCACCTTCGATACGCCCGTGTACCGATTGCTCAAGGCGGCTACGCCGGGAGCCTACACCTTTCTTCTCACCGCCCAGCGCAGTGTTCCGAGGCGGCTCCTGCACCCCAGAAAGAAAACCATCGGTCTTCGTATCCCCGACCATCGGATCACGCAGACGCTTCTGGACGCACTGGGTGAGCCGATGCTGACGACGACACTGATCATGCCGGGCGAAGCGCTGCCGCTTCAGGATGCCGAGGAGATACGGCAAAGGCTGAACGGGGCGGGGTGCGATCTGATCATTGACGGAGGCAGGGGGGGGACGGACGTGACGACGATGGTGGACATGACGAGCGGCTTCCCGGAAGTGATCAGGGAAGGAAAAGGAGACACATCGATCTTTTTATGAGAAGAAGACCCGCATACAGAAACCGTAATTTTCTCGATTTCGTTCCGGTTCGGAAATCCGACGTCAGGCAGGAGGTGGACCGGGAGGGCCGTGTCACGCTCATTCGGCCGCGAGCCGGCAGCAGGCTGCTCGTGCTGCTGACAAGGCTGTTGAATAAAAGCAGGGATCTCAGATTTTCTCTGGACGGAACGGGAACGGCCGTCTGGAGCAGTATCGACGGCAGACGGACCATTGCCGAGCTGACCGCCGGTGCCGGGACGGCCGGGGCGGAACCGGTCACCGAGTCCGACTATATCAGATGTGCGGACTTTGTGCGTTCCCTGCAGCGGCGGGGGCTTATTACGCTGGTATATCCCTGCCGGGACTGAAGCCCGTCTCAGCCGGACTCCGACTGGAGGGTGAAGTGGCCCGTTCCATTCTGATCGATGAAGAGAAATTTTTTATGAAGATGCGGATAATCCCAGATCTCATATTGTTCGAATCCATTCCGTGACACCGGGCGTTCGATATGTTCCGGCGGACCGTAGAGAATGTAGATTTTGCCTCTGTCCGTCTCCCATCCCTCCTGATCGCGGGTAGTGAAATGGGCGATGGTGAAGGCGGCTCTCTGATAGAATTCATCCTGCAGCTCATTGGTTTCCGTGGCCGGATCGGGGTCGTTTTTTTGCCAGTACCGTTCCAAAAAACGTTCCTGTTGCGGCTGGTCCATCTGCAGCAGTTCTTTGAATTCTTTTTTTGAGATAAGGTATTGCATCAGCTGCACCGCGGTTGTCAGATCCGGTCGTGCCGAGGTGTGTTCGCTCCACATGACACTGAACCCGCCGGAGACCGAATCGGCGGCGCCGTCCGCGGTCACGGTCAGTGTCATGCTGTATTGCCCGAAGGGCAGAGCTTCAGGGATCCCGCTGATCAGCATACGGCGCTGTTCCCCCTGAGAGAGTGTTTTTGTCTGACGGCGCACCAGGGCGTTTCGGGAGTCGTAGATGCTGAAGATCACCTGTATATCTTCCTTCGGCCGGTACAGATAGAGTTCACTGCTCACGTAAAGATGCTGATGTTTCCGGGAAATGACCGGCAACATGGTGAGTGAATCGGGAATGAACGCATCCGGCCCGATTTTCCCGCCATAGAAAAACAGCGGATCGGACAGGCGGATCGGTTCCGGAATGTCGCCCTCTACCGTGATTTCTTCCTCGACTTTCAGAGGCCTCGATGCAGCCCGGTCATCGAGAACCGCCCGCAGCGTGTATGCACCGGGGAGCAGGGTGAATGTTTCCGCCTCCCGCTGAAACAGGTCCTTGGCGTTCGTTTCAGCATACGAGTGCACCGTTATTTTTCTGTTCAGCACCCGGGTGTCGACAAGATGTTCCCTGTCGTCCCGAAGCGTCAGGGAGATTTCGTATTCGGCGGTATATCCTGAATCGGTCTTGATAAATTGCAGCATATCGTTCATCGTCAGCAGGAAAACGGTCACTTCCCATCGGGTATCTCCGGGGATCGGCCGCTGCAGGGTCTTGAGGGATACAGTGGATGTGAAACGTTCGGGGCCGCGTCGTTTTCTGCCGTTTTCCTGCTGGCCGTGCTGTCCATAGATCAGATGTACTGCTACAGCCGACAGCAGGATAGCCCTTGTGAGAATCGATGTTTTCATACGTGTTGCTCCGTGGTTTGTCCACACATAAGATAACGGTTCAGGTCGAGGAATACAAGGACAAATCATCAAAAAACATTGCTTTATTTTCACGCAATACGCTGGTTCACAACAGGCCAGAATAGTAGGCAAGATCATATGGACGGCGATTTTTTGCAACTTACTAACTTATTGTTATTAATAGTTTTAGTTTTAATAATTATCGGGCATTTTTTCATTTATCGCGATAAGGCATGAAAATTGCAATTTGAAGCCTGCCGGCCTGTATCGCTTCGAAAAACAGGTGCCGGATTAACCATGAAAACGTACGGGATCGGATGTTCTATGAAAGCGACACTCTCTGCCCTGATTATCGGTTTGCTTTTTCTCTCCCTGCCGGCGGCTGCTGCCGAAAGCCGAACGATTGCCGTGTTTGATTTTGAAAATAACAGCATTTTTGAACGGGAAACATATGCCCCGCTGTCAAACGGTCTCGCCCAGGTGCTCATTTCAGAACTGGGGCACGTTGAATCACTGATGCTTGTTGAACGCCGGAAGCTGAAAGAAATACTGGACGAGATCAAACTGCAGCAGAGCGGTGTTACCGATGGCGGATACACGGTCCGGGCCGGTACCCTGTGCGGTGCCCAGTACATGGTTTTCGGGTCGTTCATCGTCGATCTCAATGAGAAACTGAGAATAGATATCAGAGTCGTTCAGGTGGAATCGGGAAAAACAGTGAAGGCCGCCGAAGTAACCGGAAAAGGGAAAGATTTCCTCACGCTTATCAAGAAACTGTCAGCTGAAATCGTCGATTCCCTGCCGGTGGAGATGACAAAGACCGAGAAGAAATTCCTGGATGAGAAAACGCACATCGGAATGAGCGCACTCATGAAATTCTCCAGGGGCCTCGTTTCCGAGGACGGCGGCGATTTCGAAACCGCAAAACAGTATTTTCGGGAAGCGCTTCAGGATGAGCCGGATTTCTACCAGGTCAAAGAACATGTTCTGGCGAACAGGGACAGATATCTCAACCGCTGACCCGGTTTGAGGGCCGGACAGGGAAAATCATTGCATACACTTTTGAATTTGGAGGCCGTTTATATGAGATTTCGATATTGCGCAGGACTGTTATGCGTCATTGTTCTTGCCGGCTGCAGTACGACTCCCTACAATCGGGCCGAGAAAATGATGGAGAATCAACAGTATGAAGAAGCACTGCGCACCTATCTCAAGCAGCTGGATCCTCACATAAAGAATGAGAATTACGTCATTTACTACGACAAGGAAGCCATTACCGGGATAGGAAGAGCCTATTACAATATGACGAAATTTCCCGCAGCCCAGAAAGTGTTCGAACGGGTTATCGAAAAAGATCCATATTACGGCAAGGCCCGCTTCTTTCTCGGTCTCACGTTCGAACAGATGGCGCTTGAGGATGACGCGCTCGCCGCGTACAGGAGTTTCACCAAACTGCCAGATAGCGATCCCTACAAACAGCTGATGATCGGGCGTCTCGAGCATTTAATCCGCAGGAAAGCGACCAGAAGCGTTATCAGTCACATTGAAACCGAAGAGCAGCTCAATATCCAGGACTATCCTGAAAACAGCGTCTGTGTGCTCTATTTCATCAGTCAGAGTGAAGATCCGAAATGGAGGCCGCTGCAGAAGGGCCTTGCCGAAATGCTTGCCACCGACCTGGCGGTTTCCCCAGAGCTGACCGTTGTGGAGCGGCTTCGTCTGAATATGCTGATGCAGGAACTCGGCCTTAATCCGGCTGCTGTTTCAGCGGAGGAGAATGCTCCGAGAATGGGAAAACTGCTGGGAGCCAGAACCCTGATCAAGGGGTCATATTTAATAACGCCCGAGCTGAAAATGACTCTTGACGCCGGCATCTATCAGGCGGTTCGGCCTGATTTCCCCATGCCCGCCAGCTTCGACGGCGTACTGGCAAAACTCTTTCAGATGGAGAAGCAGCTCGTACTGCAGATCTTCGACTATTTCGGTATAACTCTGACAAGTCAGCAGCGGGACAAAGTATTGAAAGTGCCGACCGTCGACATGGAGGCGTTTCAGCTTTACTGCCTGGGCCTCGATGCGCTTGACAGAGATGACTATGAAAATGCGCAAACACTGTTCACCGAGGCCCTGCGGCTTGATCCCGAGTTTACCGTTGCGAAAGACAGGCTGGTCTCCAAGAATGCTTGGGAACTCACCCACAAACAGAACCTGACCCGGATCGAAGCCGATGTGCGGGAATACATCGCCTCCATCCCGCGGGGAGGCCCGGAAATGATGATTAAGCCGAAGGAAGGGCTCGTGTCTGCCTGGCAGCGGCTTCAGCATACGAACTTGTTCCAGAATAATGGATTCCTTCCCGGCAAGGACACCCGGGATGGTTTCGCCGAAGCGAATGAGAAGGGCGCAAGTATCATTCCTGAACGGCTGGGTGTGCCGGTTCTGCCCGGCAGATAACCGGACCCGCTTGTTTGATTCAGGAATATTCGATTGTAAGGAGAAAGGTGATTATGCGGCTCATTAAAAACCTGAGCATGGTGTTGTTGGTTGTTTTTCTGGCGAATGCTGTTCATGCGCAGAATAATGTCAGCCTGGAAGGAAGGTGGGGAGAGGGCAGATGTGAGGCCATATTCAGGCGCGGCGGCATTTCATTTGTGGGAAACGGCGCGAAGCTGGAGCTGTTCCGTACCGTTTCGGATTCGTATGAAAAAATGGACAGTTTCGCGATCCTGCCGGGCATGATTCAGGATATCTGGGTGACCCGTGATACTTCTCACATCTATGCCGCATGCGGCTACGCCGGGGTCCAGGTGATCGAGTTTGATCATGCGACAGCCACGTTCGGGGACATTGTGAGTCTCGCGACCCCCGGATTCGCCAGTGGTGTCGTGGTGCAGGGCGTCAATCTGTACGTCGCAGACGGTGATAACGGGTTGATCACCTACAATATCAGTACGCCGATGGCGCCGGTCTACCGTGCGACGATCCGGCCTCAGGGATTCGTGTACGAAGTATGGGCCGTGAACAGCCAGTTCGTGCTCGTCGCGGCCGGTGATGCTGGTGTCTACAGTGTCAATATCGCGAATCTGAACAATCCCTTCTTCGCCGATTCTCTGAAAACATTCTCAAACAGCGTCTTCCCTCAGCAGGCCTCCGCCCGTCATATCATCAGCAACGATACCGTCGCCTACGTTGCTGCCGGCCTGGGCGGTATGAGTATGATCGATATCACCAATCCCTACGCACTGCAGGAGCTGGGAAACTGGCAGATCCTGAGTAATCCCGTTGATGTGCGTGAGGTGTGGGTGTCTGATAATTACGCGACCCTCGCCTGCGGCGAAAGCGGCGTGTACGGACCGGTGGACGTATCCGATCCGCTCAACCCCGCCGGACCCTATTATGAACCCCTCAACACGGATGGATTTGCCGCGGCAGTGGTTACGGAAGGTGAGAATGCCTATCTCTGTGACGGACCCAACGGTCATATCCACCTTACAGTGAAAACCGGCAGCTCGCCGATGGAAAAGAGACGGTTTCCAACCGCCGATCAGGTGCTGGATGTCGAGATATCGGGGAATTATATCTATGCGGCCGCCGCCAGATCGGGGTTGAAAGTGTTTTCCCTTAACGACATCGATCAGGAAACAGGAGAACTTCAGCTCTATTCCGAGCTTGGGACAGACGGCCGTATTCTGGGATTGTCAAAACGGTACTCCCGAATCTACGCGGCGAACGGAAGCGAGGGATTGCTGGAGATCGATGTGTCGAATCCCCAGAATCCGTATATCAATCAGACCTATTCGTCCATCAGCGATACCTGTTATGATGTAGATGCACCGACGGGCAATTATGCCTATCTGGCCTGCGGCACCGACGGAATGCGCGTCCTCAACTGCAGTGCTTTCCCGTTCACTGAACTCGTGCAGTTCCGGATTCAGGAATTAGGCATGACCACTCGTTCAGTGATCGCCGCAAACAATCGCGTGTATCTGGCGAATACCGGCGGTGTTTCCGTTTATGATGTTTCGACCCTGCCGTCGGGTTCGCCGGTACTGCTGCATACGCTGAACCATCCGGATATCGATGCGAGAAAACTTGATGTTCAGGGCGACAGTGTTTATGTTGCCAACGGACGATACGGATTTCTCATCTGGGACCTGTCGGACAATAGTGTGGAGGCCGTCTCCATCGAGGGCGGCGTCTGCACCGACATTCACATTCGAAACAAGACGCTCTTTTTAACGGACAGCGAATACGGACTGCGTATTTATGACCTTTCCAGAACCGGAGCATACGTGGAATCGGGCAGCTATCCTACGTATGATCAGGCACAGGCGCTCCATGTCTACGGAGACTATATCGGCATCGCCGACCGGAATGACGGACTCTATCTCTGTTCGAGCGACATAAAGCCGGTACTTTCGTTTGACCCCCAGGGACTTCTCGATTTCGGCCCGGTGCCGCTGGGTAAGAGCCGTCCGCGGCTTCTTTGGGTCGAGAACACCGGCACGGAACTGCTTACGGGCAGATTTTCGGTCCCCAGCACCTATGCCAATGAATTTATTTTCAGCAGTAACAGTTTTGCCATCTCTCCGGGGGACCGGCAGGTGTTTGAAGTGATGTTCAAGCCCGCCCAGCAGTACGCGCTGGCTCCGCCTTTCTCGGTCACGATGAGCATCATCTCCAATGATCCGAATCCGGCCAAGGACAGTACGCTCACCCTGCAGTGGCAGGGTGGGAATATCCTCTCGGAAAACAACCAGTACCGGTCGGACGGCTTTACCATCGGTCTCTGGCACTTTGATGAAACCGGCGGCACCATCGCCTATGACGCATCCGATTATACGGTGAAACTGAACGGAGCACTTCAGGATGACGCGTATTTTCTCGCATCGTCGAAGACGGTCTTCAAGAATGCCGTACGGTTCGACGGCAACAATGACCTTGTTCTGGTCGATTCAAATACCAGGCTCGACCTTGCGGATGATTCATTTACCTATGAACTCTGGTTCAGTATCAACCAGTTGCCCGATACGTACGCCATACTCATGCAGCGGGGCATCAATACCACCATTCAGTTCCAGCTCGCGCTCGGCAGCAACAAGGCTCCTTCCGACCGTCAGGGCGTAATGGCGTTTCTCGACGGCGTCGGACAGGACTACCTTCTCAACACCGGCGATTTCAATTCGCTGGTGACCGGTCACTGGTATCATGTCGCCCTGACGTCCGATGGGGAATATCTCCGGCTTTTCCTCAACGGTGTCCTGAAGGATTCCACCGCGCAGAGCGGCAGTCTCGTCAATGCCGTAAACGAACAGCTGGGGATCGGATCCAGCGCCTACGGCAATGCACCGTTCAAAGGTGAAATCGATGAGGTCCGCATTTCCAATGTTGCCAGACAGACCTGGGAATTCAATGTCAACCGGAGCCGCATGGAACTGAGCCAGCGGTATCTCGATTTCGCTTCCGTGCTCAAGGGACAGACACGGACACTGCCGCTTGTGATCTCAAACCCCGGCAGCGAAACACTCTATATCACCGATGCCGCATTCCAGTCCGCTTCCGCTTCGCTTTCCACGGATTTCCCGGGCACCATTGCCGTTGACCCGGGCCTGGAGCAGGTGCTCGATGTCTCATTCAGTCCCTCTGTACAGGGGAATGTGTCGGACGTTCTTACCATCAGCAGCAGCGATCCCACCTATCCCGAGATTGATATTCCCGTGACGGGCGAGGGGCGGAATTCTTTCCCCGCGGGGGAATACAGTGACGACATCTTCACCCTTGGACTGTATCACATGAACGAAGCCGGCGGCGCGTTTCTCAATGATGCTTCGGACAAGGATATGCACGGATCATGGCCGGCGGAGAGCCGAACCGCCTATGGACGGTTCGGCCAGGCGCTCCTTTTTCAGGGGACCCACAGTACGGTCGCCCATATCACTCCGTCACCGGAGCACGATCTCTCCCCGCTCTGGAAGGGTTTGACCGTAGACGGATGGTTTTATCTGGAGTCGCAGCCGCTGCAGCCTGCCGTCGTGATCGGCCGCGGCGACGACACCTGGGAACAATATGAGATATGGATTCAGAACGCGACCCTCTACGGCAGTTTTTTCAGTGATCTGGTTCCCCAGAATGAGACGACGGTTTCGTCCCAGTCCATGGACAACCTGAAAATTAACGAGTGGTACCATTTTGCCCTGGTCTATGACCGTGATTGCGTCAAACTCTACCTCAACGGAAATCTCGCCGACAGCACCGGGTTCAGCGGTGATCCCGCCGGCATGTCTGCATCGGTGTACAATGATACATCATCGGTGCGTATCGGAAGCGACTGGGACAGAAACAGACAGTTCAAGGGACGGATAGATGAGATTCGGCTCTCGAATACGGCCCGGCTTCCCTGGGAGTTCAATGTCGATATGGCGAGGATCGCCCTCAGTACCACGGAACTCGAGTTCGACAGGGTGCTCCTCAACCGGACGAGAAGGCTGCGGCTCACTATCGCCAATAACGGTCTTGACGACATGGTTATCAGCAATATACAGACTGACAACTCCGCCTATTCCGTGCCCAGTTCTCAGTTTTCGGTCGGCGCCGGCATGGAGCACGACTTGTATGTGTCGTACACCCCGGAATCCGAGGGGACCCACAGCGGGCTGCTGGTGATGAATACCAATGATCCGTTCAACAAGCAGGTGAACATCACCCTGAACGGAGAGGGAGTGGACGAAACCATTTCCGGTGCCTATACCTCCGATATCTTCACCCAGCTTCTCTACCATTTTGACTATGCAGCCGGAGATACGGTCAGGGATTACTCCGCCAACAAATTAACGGGCCGGATTTTCGGCAATATCCAGTGGGCGGTGGGAGAAGGTGTCTTTGACCGGAACGCACTCTACCTGAATGGAAACAATAACCGGGTCGCCGTACCGGACAGCAGCGGGCTAATTCGTTTCGACAAGGATTTTTCCATTGAACTCTGGTTCAATCTTCAGGCGATGCCCCAGGAGGAATGTATCCTGTTCTACCGGGGGAGCGAAACCGCCTCGAAGATCGACGTTACGATCTCCGCCGACGGCTATGTCAATGCCGATGTCCGGGATGATGCCGGACTCACCGTTCTTCTGGCAACCATACCGGCGGAAGGGCTTAAACTGGACCGATGGAACCACATCAACCTCTCATGGGATACCGATTCGCTGACCCTTTCACTGAACAATATCGCCGCGGATACCGAGATGTGGCATGGCGATCTGAATTTTGATTCTGATCAGCCGCTCTATTTCGGCGGCAGGCCCGGCGGATTATCGTTTCAGGGATTGATCGATGAGGTTCGCATATCCCGGATAAAGAGGCAGGATTGGGAACTGCACGTTAAAGACCGGGAACTTTCGGTATCGCCCCGGCTGCTCGATTTCGCCACGGTGCTCACCAGCCGCAGCCGGACACTGCAGCTCGGCGTCGCCAATCTGGGGGACCAGGATCTTCCCGTGATACGTATCAGCGGCGGAGGACAGCGATTCTCCATCCCCGACTCCCTCACCAGTTTTGTTCTCGACCGCAGATCCCTGAAGGTGGTTCCGGTGACCTACCGGCCCCAGCAGGCGCAGTACAGTGATTACGACAGTCTTCTCATCGTGACGGCCGATACGACCGTGTCAGTCATCCTGCAGGGTTCCGGAACGGATGACATAGCGATGAATGAATATGAAACGGATTCTCACACGCTTCTGCTCTACCATCTCAATTCAAGCCAGAGCGGCATTGCTATCGACATGTCCGGTGCGGGACTGAACGGTACGATCATGAACGGGCCCACCCCGGTATCCGGCCTCTACAACACCTACGGGCTCCTCTTCGACGGCGTGAACGATTATATCCAGGTCAATCATCATCCGTCATTTGTGTTCGACAAGGCCTCCCAGAGTTTTACCGTGGAATGCTATTTTAAAACCGACACCGTTTCACAGGGGCTGATCTACCTCGGTCAGGCTGATTCGGCCAATTACGGCCTCTACATCAACCGGGCGGGGCGGATTGCCGCCGAAGGATTCGGTGCCGGCGGTCCCGGCGTAGCCGATAACAGCTGGCACCACGCCGCGCTTATGTACGACCATCTCATGAGACATGGGAAGATTTACCTCGACGGTACGGTTGTCTGGCAGGGGCCCTGGACCGGCAGCGATGCCGATTACAGCACCGCCAGGCTCATTATCGGGTCCCGCTCCCCTCAGTATGGCTTCTTCTCGGGAACCCTTGACGAAATCAGGATTTCCGATATACCGAGAGAGGCATGGGAATTTCAGTTTTTCGATTACGGCATTTATTTCGACGGGGATATGCAACTTGTGTATAACCGGCCGGTTTCGTTCGATGTGATCGTCCCCGCAGAGCTGGGCGTGCTTTCAAACTCAGTGCACATCTACTACCGCCAGGGGGGCGCATCCCGGTATCAGTCGGCTATTGCCGAAGCGAGCGACGATACCACCTATTCCGTCGCCCTCTCCGCCGATGCCCTGCAGGGTTTGCGGGGACTGGAATACTATGTAGAAATGGTGACCGCCGGTGGAGACACGATTACCTATCCTCAGCTCGATCCTTACAACAATCCGCTGACATCGGTCATTCGGCACAGCGGCGTGAAAGCGAGCGCCAAGATACTGTACAGAAAATACAATCTGATATCCGTTCCCTTTATGCTCTCCAATACTTCGGTAGACAGCGTGCTCGCCGATTTCGGTCCCTACAATCCGTACAAGTGGGAATTGTTCTGGTGGGATCCCATCGGCAGTGAAGAACGCTGGAGCGCGGGAAAGGACACCATCTATTACCATGTCACCGATTCCGTGCGTTTCGAGTTTACGGCGGGCCGGGCCTGCTGGTTCGCTTCCAGCAGATCGATTGATTTTTCCGTAGGCGCCGGGGCCACGGTGACGACGGATTCAAGCTTTCAGCTGAAACTGGCGCCCGGATGGAACATGATCGGTAATCCATTCAATTTCAATGTCGCCTGGCAGAGCTGCAATGCCACAGACAGTCTCACCGGTCTGTATCATTATGATTATTCATTGTCCGATGGGCCCATACTCAATTGGACCGTGCTGCAGCCGTGGAAGGGGTATTGGGTCTATAATCTGGTTGAAGATACCGTTGTCCTTTCCATTCCGCCCCGGGAGACCAATATTCTTCCGCAGGCAGGAGCACGTGCGGCAAAACGGTCGTCCCTTCGTTCCACCCTTTCGGAAGGGTGCACCGTGACGCTTGCGGCCCGTACTGCCGATTCCCGTGACATGTTCAATTACGCCGGGATCCGCTATGATGCGGCTGCCGAATGGGATATATACGATCAGCCTGAACCCCCGGTATTCGAGGAGGCGGTGAACCTTACTTTCAACAGAACCGGCTGGAGTGTTCATCCGGGATTTTACGCCGCTGATTTCCGTCCTCCGGGGGGAGAGGGACAGATCTGGGAATTCGATGTCGACATGCCCGCAGGTGCCGGTCAGGTGACCCTGAGCTGGGAGATAGAGAATTCGCTGCCGGAGGGATGGGACGCGTGCCTGTTCGTACTGGATGATGGATATGGACTCGATATGTACGATGTCTCCCTGCTCAACTGCCGGCCTTTGGGGTCGGAACAGGCCGTCCGCTTCAGGATGATACTGGGAACAGCGGCGTTCATCCAGGAGAACAGCGACGGAATGAGCACTCAGCCCGTGGAATTTACACTGCACCGAAATTATCCGAACCCCTTCAATCCCGAGACGACGATTGCGTTCAGCATTCCCGGAAAGACGAATGTTGAACTCATCGTGTACAACGCGCTCGGGCAAAAAGTCCGCACGCTCGTTGATGAAGTGAAAAAGGCCGGTGAATACCAGGTGCTGTGGAACGGCCGTGACGGAAACGACCGCGCTGTCGCCAGCGGCGTCTATATCTGCCGCCTGAAAACCGACAGACAGTCTGCAGTTCAGAAAATGGTGCTGATCCGGTAGCCCCGGTCAGTACGGTAATACAAAGAGGTGAACGTATGAGATTCAGGTGTGCATCGACAGTTATGATTCTCTGGGTAAGCACGCTGTTTGCGCAGGATATTCCGCTGGTGGAAAAAAATATCGGATATCTGCAGACCGGGATCAGTTACCAGATGTGGAAGGTGGAGCCGAACGTGGATGCAATCAATCAGGTCGCTCTCCCCACGTACCTTGTTTATCCAGTTTCCGGATCGGTGACATTCAACGTCTCTCAGACTCCGGCAATGTCATGGTGGCGTAAAGATGAGCGTATCATCAGCTCGTCGGATACATGGGCTCAGCTGAATATCATGCTCACGGATCATGCTCTTCTCAATGTCGGCCTGGCGCTCCCCACGGGAAAGACCAGACTCGACACAAGTCAGTTTACGCTCACTCAGGCGATGCTCAGCCGTCCTGTCTATCAGTACCAGCTCCCGCAGTACGGGCAGGGGTTTGCCGCCAAAAGCGGCATATCATATGTGATCCCGCTGGCGGAGAAGATTTTTCTGGGGACCGGCGTCCAGTATATCTACCGAAGCGCCTACTATCCCCTTGAATTCTCCTACGATTATTACGGTATGGACGGTCTGATGCACAGCAGCACGGTCAATGAAGCATACAAACCGGGTGATGAAATCAATATTCTTGCCGGTGTCGATTTCCTGGCGAACCGAGATCTTTCCCTCACGCTTGATCTCATGTACTCATACTATTTCACCGATTATCTGGACGACCTGGAAGTGTTCAGTTCAGGGCAGCGGTTTATGGCCGTGGCCAGCATGCAGTATCAGGTTACCTACGGAAAATATGTAAACTCCCGCCTGCTTTTCAGAACCAAAAGCCGAAATGAACTGCTGCAGCAGAGTCATCTGCAGAACCCGGCCACCAATTACAACGGCGCCCAGGTTGAATTCACTGCTGATTACAAATTTTATGAATCGGGCGACAGCGGCGTTCTCTTTCTTTTTGACTCACGGTTTTACCGCAATAAATACACAGAAACACCGGGGAATGATCTCATGATCGGGGGAGGGGTCGGGGTGATATACCAGCTCAACAGAAAGTTCACTCTGAATCTGAATGCAAAATATATGTTCGGTTCCCTGAACAGCGGTGAACGCGACGCCCTTGGGATCATTACCTATCTTGGCTTTACAATGCGGTACTGATGGAGTTGGGGTTACCGGAAAGCGGCCGGTTACCTGCTGATGATCAGCTGTTTCGTCTGAATACGGACACCGTTGCGAATGAGGGCGTATATATACATGCCGGAAGAGACGGGAATACCGCTGCTGTCCAGGCCGTCCCAGATCACTTCATGATACCCGGCCGGGGTCGCCCGTGCATGGATCTTCAGCCGTCTTACCATTTTTCCCTGAATATTATAAATATGGATGTCGATATCCGATGCTTCCGCGAGGCTGAAAGGAATGCGCGTTGACTGGTTGAACGGATTCGGATAGTTCTGCCCGAGAAGGCTGCCCCGGTCGAAAGAGGCGGGCATCCCCGGATCGGAGGTAACATGCGTAAGATGCCGGTCTCCGAAGCAGTAAATTCCCGTTTCGCCTATGCGTGTGTAGAGATAATCGGAAGTGACGCGGTAGGCGAAGATTTCCCGCCAGGTATCGTCCGCATACGAATAGAAGAGGACGGGGATGTCGGCCGGATGCGCTGCATTGACTTCATCCATGATTTTCTGAGTGTACGGAAGCTGCAGTACTACGGAATCAGGGAAGACATGGCCTGCCGGTCCCGTGTAAATAACCGCTCCGGCCGGCTCTGCATTATCGGGCATACTGGGTGGGGTGATGCAGGTGCCTGTTGTGAGGTGGAACGGCATCTGATAGACGCCGAAGGGAACGGTGAGGCTGGCACTCCTGGTCCCGAGTGCGTTCGGGATAGAGATCGTTCCCCCCTGACCGTCAATAAGGCTGACGGTCTTGCCGCTGATCATCTCATTCGCAACGGTGAATATGCTGACCCTGCTGAAACGGTTCACCATGTAGTCAGCGCCGGTAACCGTTACTCCGTTCGGGCCGGGTGTGAGATGTCCGTCCATATCGATCATGACGGAAAGAACTCTGTTCTCGCTGAGACTGATGCTGACATACTCGGCAAAGAGCTGTCCATTATATATCAATGTATCACTGTTGAGCAGCACCGTCAGGCAGGAGAGGTCGATTCCGGAATAGGGGACCGGGTCCGTTACCCGGAAATAGAGCTGACTGTTGCGCCGGACACCATCCGATCCGTGGAGGGGATAGAGAAAATCGAATACGGGGGCATACCGGTCATTATTGCTGAACAGGGCCTGTACGGAAAGGGGAGCGGTAACGGTCAGGGCAAGAGGGTTGTCAGTGCCCGGGACATCTCCCTGCCAGGCGGCGAACGTGTACTGCAGTGCCGTATCGGGAAGTGCCTCCAGGACAATCCCGGTGCCGGTGTCGAACCATGTCCCCGCGGGGAGAACAGAGATAGTGCCGCCTGCGGGAGGCGTCACAGTGAGAGAGACCCGGTACTGCATGATCCATGTTGCCAGTTGCGTGACCGGACCATCCATGGTAACAGTCGCTGTCTCATCACTGCCGCTGTAGGCCCCTTCGCCGCTGCCGGACCAGCCGTTGAATCTCGCCCGTTCGCCGGATGACAGGTAGTCGGGAGAAGCCACACTGATGACCGCTGTACCGCCCTCAGAATACCATCCCTCTCCTTCCGGCTTCCCGAAGTCGGAAATAATTTCCAGATAATGTTCCGTGCTGAAATACGCCCTGATTTCCACGGCTGAAGAGGGGACCGTGAAGAGCCGTTCACGGGGTGCGGCATCGCTCCAGTTGAGGAACCGGTGGCGTGATCCCGCCCGGGGCTCAATCAGTGAATCGACTGCGATGGTCTGCTGGGTGCCGGCTTCCCAGGAGAACACGGCCGGCGCCGTATACGCCGAATCATTGACGAACATGACAAGCCCGGGGGGTGAGGTGGTCAGGGTGACGGTGACGATCGGTTTCGCGAGGATCGTATCTTCAGCCTTGTCGGCCGGCGCTCCGGTGAGTACGAGCCTGGCTTCGGCACCGTTGCCGGAGCCGTCATCGAAGGTGACGTTCAGGGTGTCACCGATATGCCAGCTGCTGGAGAAATTGGCGCACCCGATGTACCAGGTGCCGGTGATATTGTCATACCCGCATCCGACCGAGTATTCATGAAGTGTTTCCTGGGGGCGGCTCAGGATAAACGCGGTAATCGCCAATTGTCCCGGAAATGTACCATCCGGGTAGCGAACGATACCGTAGGCTGAATGAGGCGTGTTGGCCAACGGTGCCGACATCAGCGTGTGCCAGCAGGCAGCCAGCAGTATGGATAGCACAGCCGAACGTAGCGTCGATTGTATCATCAGCGGGTAAGCACCATTTTTTCGGTTTTCAGGAGCATGCCTGCCTCTATCCTGGCCAAATATATACCGCTGGCGGCTTCGCGTCCGTTTTCATACCTCCCGTTCCAGGCAATCGAGTGCATACCCGCTTCCTGCTGCGCATGGAGAAGCCGGTTGACAACCCTGCCGCCGATGTCATGTATGGTTATGCGGACAGATGTCCGTACGGGAAGCGAGTATTGCAGCGTGGTCGATCCGTTGAAGGGATCGGGAAAATTCGGATAGAGCATCATGCCGGCGGGTCCCTGGCGGTCGTCGACCGCGGTCACCGACGCGCCTCTGTCCACGGGGTTCGCACTGAGC
Organism: bacterium; assembly: GCA_016934955.1. Lineage (GTDB taxonomy): Bacteria > Zhuqueibacterota > QNDG01 > QNDG01 > JAGLOF01 > JAFGRY01. Next base: position 110,990 of record JAFGRY010000026.1, read on the forward strand.
ACGGTCAGGCTCTCCCGGGTCGGCTGGCCCTGATCATCGAAGAAGGTCACACGGAGAGTGTCTTTCGGGTGCCAGGGTCCGCTGAAGTTGCCGCACTGCACAAGCCAGTATTCCCCGGTCAGGAAACAGCCCGGATCATCCGGTGTCAGTACATCACCGGGGCGGTTCGTGATACAGGCGCGGAACGATCCTTCCGGCAAGCCGGCGGCATCGCCCCAAACGGCATGGGGGACGGAGGCGGCCACTGAGGACTGGTCCTCGTCGGTGTCCGGCTTCAGCCGGGCTGCCGCCGCCGTCGCCGCGGCGTTCCAGCCGACGCTGCTGCTCACATTGACATAGTAGCAGCCGCCGCCGACGGTGCTGAAATCGGTAGCGGGAATTTCCGGGATATACTGTTCGAAGCCCTGGAGAACGCTGTTCCAGAGAGCGACGCCGTTACAGTTGGGGATATCGGCCATCAGCAGTGAGGCCGTGGTCAGATCGTTCCTCTGCAGGGGCAGCATAACGGCGTTGAACGATGTCGTTGGCGTGGTCGTTAACGCGTATGCAACGGAGGCAAGCATGCCGTGCATGGTGAGCGTGCCGCTGCCCGTGCTGTTGACGATCACCGGTGTGCCATAGGTCAGCGGGAAATCGGTGGCCGGGACACCGGGGATATACTGAACGACCCCCTGCCCGGCATTATCCCAGCGGAATACCGCATCCACCTGCTGAAACGCACCCGCCAGAGCGGATGCGGATGAGACCTGGGGCATCACCACCGGCAGTCCTATTTCATTGATGTCGGTGGTTGCGGTGGCTGTCAGCCCGTAGGTCACGATGCCGTACACATCAGAGGACCGGGAAATAATCCCCCCCTGATCGATAGCGTACATGCGGTAGAAGAGATGGTCACCGGCGTCGCCGATGAGAGATCCGACCGTTTCCGTGTACGCGTTGCCGGGAACAGAAAACGATGTTGTCGATGCCGGAGCAAAATCAACCCGGGAAGAGCGTTCGACACGATAGCCGGCGATGGAGACGGTGCCGCCTTCTTCATTGTCCGTTACGGGTGTCCAGTTCAGACCGAGAACATCGTTGTTGAGATCGCCGCTTATTCCGGTGACCCGGGACGGCCGGGCAGATCCCTGGTTGAGCGTTTTGTAGTTAAGTACTTCTTCACACTGCTGGTTGCCATCTTTCCAGGTTGTCAGGTGCAGCTGAAACAACTGATCGCTGCCCGAATAGGGAGCCTGAAACTGTATGTCGGTTTCGACTGTCTCCCCCAGGGCAATGGTCAAGCGACGGCTGCCTGTTTCATTGACCACACCGTTCAGCGTCGTTTTCCAGCGGAGTTCCACATCGGTACCGGCAGGGCAATCATTGAAAACGATAATCGTTCTGGTGACCGTTTCCCCTTCTCCGAATTGAGGGGGTGATGGCATCCAGTGGAATTCATGGTAGTGTTTGTCGAAAGCCAGAAGCGGATCCAGGGAGTTTTTCATGAAGGTGATCTCCTGGGGCGAGGGACTCCAGCTGTTATACGGACCCATGGTAAGGGGAACAGGCAGCCACATCCAGTCGAGCCTGTAGGGACGAATGTCGTCAAAGCCAAGATACCGCATGGCTCTCACTTTGACGGCCTGTCTGCGTACATGCTCCGATTCGGTGAGCAAGTTCCCGCTCCATTCGAATTCTCCGCTGCTCATGGCAGTGTTTGGATCGAAGGGCATATTGAAATTGGCCAGTGCCGTCTCCCATTTATTGAGAAACGTATAAATACCCCCGGATGCGGGCCATCCGTTTGGAAATCCGAATGTGTAGTGCCAGGAGGTAATCTCGGTAAGTCCGTTGACGTCTCCTGCGCATGAATACATGACAGGGCGGGTATCGTCCACCGATTTGATCGCGGTATCGAGATCGGCCAGCTGACTCGGGATCAGGACGCTTTGCTGCGGGGCGAGCATTTCATTTTCAGCGCTCCAGATCATGATCGATGGATGGTTGCGGTCCCGGATAATCCACTCCTTCAGCCAAATTTTCGCATTTTTCACGTATTCAGGAGACCGGGGGAACATGATGCCGTAGATAGCAGATTCGGCGATAACCATCATTCCCTTTTCATCGCAGATATCGAGCATCCAGGCAGGAGCGGGCTGCTGGTGCAGTCTGATAACGTTGATATTCAGAGCGAGAAGAGAATCAACGATACTGATCCAGTCGGGTTTATTGACCATATAATACATGAAGTGGGGTGTCTCGCTGTGGATGATGATATTGTCCCCCCTGAGATTGATTTTTACACCGTTCAGGGTGAAGTGGTCGCCGCTGACCTTGAATTCACGGAACCCGAATCTGTCCTCCCGTTCATAAACGAGTCCGTTCTCGAACAGTTCGGTGCGGTGTGTATAGAGCGCCGGATTCTGCGGGGTCCATCGCTGCAGCGTTCCCGCCGGTTTTTCATAGGTGACCGATACAGAGCCCATGGAATCCACCTGTACCGGCGCATCGCCAATAATTAGGCCGAGTGACGGGATCCATGATTTCACCCTGATTGAACGCTGTTCATTCGTTTTGTTCACGATGGTGAGCGTCACCCAAAGGCGGGAGTCCTGCACCAGTGTCTTGATATGAACATCGGAACAGTACACGGGAGATCGGGAGATCAGTGCCACACTCCCGGTGATCCCCAGGTTGAATGCGTGTCCATAATACCCGGTTGGCCATCGGGGGTAGACCTGGTACTCTAAAAACCGGTAAGTATTGTACCGTATGGAGACCGTGACTATGTTGTTTGTCGAAGGTACATTCACGAAATTGGTGATATCGATTTCAAATGGCACATACCCGCCGGAATGGGAACCGGCGAGTTCGCCGTTTATATAAATATCAGTGACATAATTTACCGATTCAAACCGAAGAAAAATACGCTGTCCCGCCATGGAGGAAGGGACGTTAAAGGAACGCCAGTAATCGGCATCTGGATACCCTTCGACCACCCTCCAGGGGCCGTTTTCATTATTAGGGAACGTCACGTAGGCCGCGCTGAGGTTCCATACGTAAAACCCCGGTACTTCATTGGTCGATTCTGCCAGACCGACGGGCTGGAAATGCCAGGTGCCGTCGAGGCTCACGGACTGTTCCTGGGCGAAAGCACTGCCATACAGGAGCAGACTCAGCAGGAACAGCAAAGCGGGAGCAAACCGTGTGATCCGCTGCTCCATACCGGTGCGAAGAAGTGGATACTTTTCAGGCATATGGTGTATTGTTTTCCTTCATTCCGGCAACATGCCGAAAACGTTAAATTCAATAGAATCAATGATCAAGCCGCGCGATTCCCGGACCAGGGATAGATACTGCAAATTTTCAGCCAAAAAAAAGGCAGATGGTGCCGCCACCATCTGCCCTGAATCGTTTCTTTTTTGGAGTACTTAGAAGTACATTTCGCGGTAGTCTTTGATGTCCGCTTTTGCCAGAAGATTGTTGTACCAGATAGTGAACGCTTCTTCCTGTTTCTTCTCAAGCAACTCCTGGTATTTCTCGTTATACGCTTCTTCAAAGGCCGACTCGTTTATCTCCTTCCGTTCCAGCACCTGGATGAGATATGCACCCTTGTCTGAAATCACCGGTTTGGATATTTCGTTTACCGCCAGACTGAATGCGGCACCGTTCATTTTCGCGTCTCTGCCGATTTTCGGCACATAAGCCTGAAGGGTAAAGAAATCGGTGGTGATCAGGGCAAGGGAGTCATGCGCCGCCGCTTCGGCGAGCGAAGCGCCCGCTTCAATGCGTTCGTATGCCGCCTGACACAGAGCAGCCGCGTCCGCGTTTTTGGCGTCCTTTATCAGTTTCTGCCGAATGCCCGCCTGAACGTCTTCAAAGGGTTTCGGGCCTGCCTTTTTGATCTTTTTTATCTGGAAAACGACGATGTTGTTACCCGCGCTTACCGGGCCGCCGACAAATCCAACCTCTTCCGCAAAGGTGAGATAGGCGAGTCTGTCAGACATCCCGATGCCCGGGATGAACGACTGTTTGCTGAAAAAGGGTGATGTCGATACGGTCAGCCCCTCCTGCGCGCAGAGTTCGGTAAAGTCGACATTCGAGTCACCGGCTTCATCATGAATATACTGGGCTTTTTCATACAGATTGTCGACTGTTTCATTGCTGCTTTCGAACTTCAGCAGGATATGCCGGGCATGCATCTTCGTTTCGCCGTCTTCACGCTTGCTCGCGAGCACTTCGATGATATGCAGGCCGTACTGGGTCTGTACCGGGCCGAGAATGTCACCGGGGCGGGCACCGAATACCGCATCCGAGAAGGGCTGCACCATTTCACCCTTGCCGAAGAACCCCAGATCGCCGCCGGCTGCTGCGGTTCCGGCGTCATCGGAATAGGCTTCCGCAAGCTCTGCGAAACTGACGCCGTCTTTGAGCTCATCGAGGATGTATTGGGCGTCCTCATATGCCTGGGCGGTGTCGGATGCGGAGGGAATGCGCGGCATCAGGACATAGTCTATCTGCCTCTTTTCAACGTCCTGATATTCAGCCTTGTGTTCTTCGTAGTACGCCTTTACCTGCCGGTCGGAAATTGCGATCGTGTCTCCGGGCAGTTCATTGGGATTGTAGAACAGGATCGCCGCCTTGACCTGTTCATTCTCCAGACGATATTCCTCACGCACCTCCTGCTTTGACACCGTTACCGAACCGATGATCCGCTGACGAAGTTTCTGAAGCGGTATGACATTCACCAGGTAGTTTTCAATCGGGCGCCAGCTGTTGTAGTTCTGTGGATTGTTCAGGGCTTCATGGTACTTGACGATATCGAATTGGCCGTCGGTCTGGAACTGCTCGTTGCTGGTCAGAAAGGAGGGAGGGTTGTTGCGAAGCTGATAGACCACTTCTTCCGGAGACACAGCGATGCCCAGACGCGCTATCTCGTCGGTGTAGAGCACCTCCTGCACCATCTGATTCCAGACCTGATCTCTGATCGAGCGCTGCTGATATTCGGTGATTTCCTCATCGCCCCGCTGCTGACTCAGCGCCTGCAGCTGCTGATTCACCGCATTCATGTAGTTCTGATAGAGAATCTCCCGGCCGTTGATTTTACCGATTAGACCCTTTTCCATGGGGCCGTTGGTTTTGAAACCGCCCATACCCCAGCTGAAGACGATCGTCGCCAGAAACGCCAGCAAAACGAACATCATGATATGTTTCATCTTGTCACGAAGTGCCTGCATCATTGTTGTCTGTACTCCCAGTTTTTATTAGAGCTAAACTTTAAATATAATTGTTATACAGGGTAAATGCAAGTCAATTTACCTGTTATCCTCTCTTCCTGCAGGATCATTTCCGGACTTCTCCGGTTTTGACCTCTTCCCAGATTGCATCGAGTGCAGCGAGGTCCATCGTGTGCATGTCGCGACCGTGTTCGCGCGCTTTTTTTTCTACTTTGCTGAACCTGTCCGAAAATTTGTCAACGGCCTTTCTCAGGGCCGCCTCCGGATCCAGGGCGAGAAACCGTGCCAGGTTGACGAGGGCAAAGAGAAGATCTCCGAATTCCTCTTCAATCCGGGCGGGATCGTTCTGCCGCATGGCCTCTTCCAGCTCTTCTCTTTCTTCTTTTACTTTGCTGTAGACCTCACCTATGGCGGTCCAGTCGAATCCGGTGCTGGCCGCCTTTTCCTGGATGCGCCGGGCCCTTGTGAGCGATGGCAGTTCAGCGGGGATGCCGTCGATTGCCGACCGCTTGCCCTCTTTTTTCTTGATCTGTTCCCAGTGTGCGGTCTGCTCTTCGGCGGTCCTGATCACCGCGTCCCCGAATACATGGGGGTGCCGTCGTATCAGTTTTTCGGATATGCCGAGAATGACATCATCGATGGTGAACCGGTTCTCGTCACCGGCGATCTGGGCATGGAATACGATCTGAAGCAGGAGATCGCCGAGCTCTTCCTTTAAATGGGGGTGATCGTTGTTGTCGATCGCTTCCAGCACTTCGTAGGTCTCTTCAAGCAGGTAGGGCCTGAGCGTCTCGTGCGTCTGCTCGCGGTCCCAGGGACATCCCTGCGGTGAGCGGAGAGTGGCCATTATTTCCGTCAGCTGTTGGAATGGATCCTGTTTCACGTCTACTCCTTTACCGGTCATGGTGTGGGTAATGTCGCAAAATTTCCTGCTAATTTCAAGCGGAAACTCTTGGCGGGGATGTTTCAGACCTGTTTACGGGGATTGCGGCATATGAAAAGCGGCCGTCCGCTGCATGCACGGACAGCCGCTTCTGCGACCGGTTGTTCGGCAGGTGTGATCAATGGGCGGTAATCAGCCGGGAAAGGTATTCGACGGCTCTTTTATCATCGCACTGCCCCAGCCAGAAAATAGCCTTTTTTCTGATGGCCAGACGCGGGTGAGTGTTCCCGATACGGATCAATTCCGGGACACTCAGGTCCGCCGGCATTTGGGAGACCGCGAATAGTGCCGCTTCCTGGATTTCGCTCTCGTCTGCGTCGAATACGGTTTCCTGAACCGCGGCCCGAGCCTTTTCCGACGCTTTTTGGCCCAGCCAGAAAATGGCCTTCTTGCGAATGGCCGGTGTGCGGGCGTCATGCGCCAGGTCGATGAGGGTCTGTTCCGCTTCGTTTCCCTCCATCCGGCTGATCGCGAATACGGCTTTCTCTCCCAGACGCGTGTCGGTTTCTGTGAGTTCTTTGAGTTTTTTCAGGGCTCTCCTGCCGCCGTTCTGACCCATCCAGAAAACAGCCTGTTCCCTGACATGGACATGTGACGCGGATTCAGCCAGCCTGATCAATGCCTCTTCGGCCTCCGGAAGGCGGATCTGGCTGGCTGCAAACACCGCTTTTTCCCGCACGTCCGGTGAATCGTCCGCTTCCGCAGCAGCGATAATGACGGGCAGGGCTTTCCGTTCGTCCTGCCGGGAGAGCCAGAACAGGCTCTGTTCCCGCAGTGTATCCTGCTTTTCATTTTTTACCAGCGTTATCAGGAATGTGCAGGCGAAGTCCGAAGGGGGATGTATCCCCACGGCGGTGATCAGCTCTTTTTTTACCGATACCGGAACGTCGCCTCTGTAGGCCGCAGCAAGAAATGCAACGCTCTCTTCCACCGGGATTTTCCCTAGCCAGAAGAGCGGATCGCCGTCGAGATCGACAGGCAGAGACATGTTGCTGAGTCTTATATCATCGACAGCGCCCTTGTCCCCGTAGTGAAAGCAGACGGCGATTTCCTTCATTACCTGCTGCTGCGGGTGTTCGTCATTGTTGATCGTTTCCAGGGCGGTCCTGGCTTCTCTGCGTATCAGTTCCGCATTCGAAAGCGCGGCGGTCTCCCCGGCCCGGGAAGGACCGTAAATCAGCTCACCAAGCGGTGTGCGGGTGTCGTTCACGCCTCTCCAGCTCCCGGTAAAGGAATGTTCGTTCATCATTTTTTCAAATGAGTAGACGATCCAGTACTCCCGGATGTCGCGTGTGTCCCGGGCTTTCCGTTCGGCCCACTGCCAGCGCTGTCCGAGGGACCCGGAATAATCGGGATGCCGGTATACGGTCTCTTCCCCTGTTTCCGCGGCTGCGGCCCCCAGCAGGGAGATCATCAGAATAATGATGGTCCGGTGCATGTTCTACTCCTTGTTTGAGGTTTGAAGAATCTCGACAAGAGCGGCACGGGCCTCGGGGGATCCGTTTTCTCCCAGCAGCCGTATGGCAGCCTTGCGTATTTCCAGCTCGCGATCCGATTTGATGAGTTCGATGAGGAACGGGACTACCTCTTTGCTGTTGACATTTTCAAGAGCATAGACAGCATATCTGCATAATTCAGGATCGTTGCCGGTGAGAATGATTTCCTTGAGCCGGGGAAACGCTGCCTCGCTGTCCTGATCGACCATCATAAAGAGGGCCGCCCGTTTAACGCTGCTGTGGCGGGTGTTCGCGACGATCCTGTCAAGGAGGGCAGGGGTCAGGGCGCCGGACGTGTTCTCCAGCGCGGCAAGCGCGGCCCTGGCAAGTGCGGGATCCTCATTGCTGATGGCAGTCGTCACCAGCATGTCGCTCGCCTTGTCTATGTGCCGTTCTCCCATACCCAAGAGGGCGGCCTTTTTCGTGTCGCGGTCCGCGGCTTTCTCGAAAATCCGGAGGAGCAGATCGGGAACACGCTTGCTGCCGTGATTGGCGAGAGCGTAGACCGCGGTTCTCGACAAATCCGGATCGGATGAGAGCGCGGTTTCCATGAGCAGATCCAGTGTCGCGTCGTCATCCCGGTTGCCAAGGGCGAACAGCGCGGCTTTTTGGACATCCTTGTTCCCGGCGTCACTGAGGATGACCCTCAGCAGTGCCGATGCCCGGTCATTGTCCTGCTCGGCGATCGCGTATACCGCTGCGGTGCTGACGGAATGGCTGGGATCGGTGAGGGCGATCTCTTTCAGAAACAGGAGGAGATCGGGGTCCCGCACATTCCTGAGGGCGAACAGGGCGTGTTTTCGCGCATCTTCCTCCCCGGGCGATCGAACGATACTCTTCAGTGCCTCCACCGCTTTCGGATTGTCCATGTCTCCCAATGCGTACACGGCCCGGTTTCTCAGGCTGGCGTTTGGATCGTTCCGGGCAATATCGATGAGTTTGCCGACCACAGCGGGGTCGTCGATATCCGACATAATGTAGAGGATCCGCTGCCGCATGGTTTCGCTGGATGTGTTGTCGAAAAGCTGCATCACCGTCGGCAGCGTACTTTCGTCTCCGATCTGTTCCAGGGCATAGAGCGCCGCGAGGCTGATCTCCTCGTCCTCGTTCTGCTCCAGGGCCCTGACCATCTCCCGGTACTGCGTTTTACCCTGCCGGACAAGCTCGTTGCCGATTCTGATCATGTTTGTACGGGCGTCATCGGTCCATTTGCTTTCATCAAAAGAAGCGATGAATTCCTCGTAGGCGGCAAACACCGTTTCCTTGTTCTCGCCGGTTTTTTCCCGGGCGTAGATTTTCCAGAATGAGGCGTCGTCCCGGTAGACACTGCGGGGAAACTGACCGAGGAAAGAGTCGAACGAGGCGACCGCTTCCCGCCACTGCTCATTGAGTACGAAATTATAAGCGGAACGGTATGCGGCGGTGCTGGAATCGTCCTGCTCGATTTCGATGTCATTCGGGAACATGGGTGAAAGCGCGTCCCGGGCACCGGAAAGAATCGGAGACAAGGCGGCCAGCGCCGGGCCGATGACCGCCTCGGTTGCAGAGAGCCTGCTCGTGATCATGTCCAGGGGGACGGCGGCCTTTTCCGTGAGGAATCCCAGGTGTTCAACCTGAAAGGATATTTGTTCATCGGCGGTCTGGGCACCCAGGCACGAGACGGCCCCCAGGATGAGCGCGGCGATGATCGGTGCGGTGACAGTCTGTTTCATACGATATCTCCTGTTTATACGGTACTGTTTTCAGGGGGGCCGGAATCGTGCGGCTGCCGGGCCTCCTTGATTTCCTGAAGAGTGATTTTGAAAAGGATGCTTCGCTCGTCAACGCTGCTGCGAATAATTTCCACCGCGGTGTTCCCGTCCTCATCCTCGAGATTGGCAATTTGCAGGAGAATGAATTCCAGATCGGCAAGCAGACGTTCCAGCCGGCCGTCTTCGGGAGAACGCAGCTGTTGTCTGAGTGCAGATGCCCGTTTCAGCATCGTGGCTGATTTTTCCCGCTGCAGCGGAACATTGAGGGTGGAAATGTCCCCTTCCCGGGCATCGAAATTGGCGAATCCGAGAAGCATCGCTTTCGATTGTCCAAGCAGGGCGACGCTCTGCTGACGGGCATCCTGTGGTGACAGGACGAACCCGGCACTTCCGTCCACGGAACGGGGGGAGGAGTCGGCCGGCATGAAATGGCGTCCGATAATGATACCGAGGACCAGCAGGCAGACGGCCGCGACGGGCTGAATGAGCCGGACAGGAACCACCGGTGATCCGACGTTCAGCCTGCTCTCCTTCCGGCCCCCGGCTTGCCGGGATTCACGCTGCATCCGCGCCGCGAGTTTGTCCCAGTATCCGGCCCAGAAGGCCTTGCCGGGATCGGGGCGGGAGCGCTCGGTCAGCAGCTCCATATCCAGGCTGAGCTGCCGCCACTCGTCCCGGCAGCCGCTGCAGGTCTCCAGATGCCGCAGCAGCGTTCGGGCGGTATCCGGCTCCAGCTCCCGGTAATAGAGCCGCAGCTTCATTTTCCGGAATGTCCGACACTGTTTCATCGTGGTTCTCCTTCACCTTTCCCTCGGCAGGAGGCCAGCTCTTTTCTCATCTTCCGCACCGCGCGGAAAAGCGTGCTTTTTACAGTTCCAACCGAAACGTCCATGATCAGCGCGATCTCCTGAAGGGGGAATTCCTGATAATGCTTGAGGACGAAGACGCAGCGTTCGTTTCTGCTCAACCGGTCCAGCGCAGTATCGATGTGAGTACGCAGCAGGGATGCATCCGTCTGTTTTTCGGGATTCGTGTCCGGCGACAGCGACTTCCAGCTATCTCCGGCGTGTTCAATCGAGGTGCTTCTTTTCAGCACGGCCGTCATTTTTTTCCGATTCCTGTTGATGTTTGTGTTTACCGCGATCTTGTACAGCCAGGAACTGAAACTCGATTCCCCTCTGAATTGATCAAGGTTCCGGTATGCCTTGATGAATACTTCCTGTGAGAGGTCCTCGGCATCATGGTGATTCCCCGTCAGATCGAGGGAAAGGTAGTATATTTTTTCCTGGTTTTGTTCCACCAGGTCTCTGAAAGCGGCCGATTCTCCTTGCAGGACCCGGTGAATGAGCTGTTTTTCCATGGGCAACGAGCGCGCTCCTTCATGTTTCACTGGTTGAGACACAGGGTGTGTGAAAAAAGTTTACATGGTTTCAGCGGATTGTCGTCAACCGCCTGGACATGCCGTGAGGCGCACCGGCGTGCGGGCGCACCTCTCTTTCTGCATACGGTGTCGTGGATGTGTCTGTTGCAGCGTGATGTACGGTCTGGAGGGGGGAATGAGATGTCAGCGGGGCTTTTTCCACTGTCTGCGTTTTCTGGATTCCTCCAGGGTCCGCAGTTCCTGCTTCAGTTTCTGGTAGCTGAGAAGCCGGTGCTCCTGGATGGATCCCTGCCTCAGCGCCTGCTGCACCGCGCAGCCGGGTTCCCGGGTATGCCGGCAGTCACGGAAACGGCAGCTGCCCGCGATGTTTTCGATATCCGAAAACGCGTCCCTGATGTGCTGCTCATCGGCCCAGAGCTGCAGTTCCCGAATGCCCGGCATATCGATGATCATGCCGCCGGAAGGCAGCAGGATCAGCTCCCGGTGCGTGGTGGTGTGCCTGCCTTCCCCGGTGGCGTCATGGGTCTCCCGCACTTTCATGCGTCCGGTCCCCGTCATGCGGTTGACAATCGTCGATTTACCGGTTCCGGAAACGCCGAGCAGCGTCACTGTTTTTCCCCGGCTCATGTAGGGGCGCAGCGGGGTGAGCCCCTCTTCTGTGAGGGCGGAAACGGCGTGTACAGGGCTGCCGCCCGTTGCCGGGGTGACGCTTTGCACGGCGGCGGCGATGTCCGAAGAGAGGTCTGATTTGTTGAGAATGACCACGGGCATGGCGCCGGTCACCCGCGCCTGCGTGATAAACCGTTCGATACGGCGAATGTTCAGCGGCTGATCAAGTCCGGCGACGATGAAGATGAAATCGATGTTGGCCGCGAGTACCTGTTCCCTTGGCTTCGGGCCGGGCGCCTTTCGGGAAATATATGACATGCGGGGAAGAACGGCGGTGATGATGCTCTGCCGTGCGGTAGTGCTGATATCCACATGGGAGGCCGCGACCCAGTCCCCGACCACGGGCAGAAGAGAGGGATCGTTTCCCTGAGTGTGCAGCCGGCCCCGGGAGTGGGCCTTCTCCAGCCCGTGCCCGGAAATCAGGGTGTATTCCTTGCGGTCCTGACGGCAGATGCGTGCCGGGTAGAGGCCCGTGCCGCCGCCTTTTTTCCAGTGCTTCTCCAGGGAAGCATTCCAGCCGAGTGTTTCAAGGTCCATCGCATGTTCCGGCACAATAAAAGTGAATCAGTGTACAGAGATTCACCGACAAAGTCAAGAATATTATCTTTTGACAATTTTAAAAAACTTGCTTATCTGCCGGCCGTTACGTATATTGCACCTGGATCGAAACAGCAGGGAGAATCAGAGGGTATGTTCGGGAACAGGTTGCCGAAAAACAGACGGTTCAATATCGAGTATTATTATTATGATCCGGCCAGGGAAGAGCGGGAAGGCAGACGAATCACGTTCAAGCGGAGCAACTCCTATCGCCAGGCCGCAAAAACCCGCTCTCTCATCTGGTTGGTCGTGCTGCTGGCGGCGGTGCTGTACGCCCTGTATATTCTCGGCCGGATCGCCCTCAGATAGCCTATGCATATTCCCCATCGTCAGTGCATCGCCTGTCGCTCGCGAAAACCGAAGCAGCGCCTGATCCGGATCGTCCGCGGCGGTTCCGCGGGTGTTCGTCTGGACAGAACGGGAAGAGCGCAGGGGAGGGGGTGTTATGTCTGTCCCCGGACCGATTGCATCGTACACGCTCGAAAACACGATCTGGTATCCAGGCATCTGAGAAGGGCCGCTCCCCCGCAGCTCTATCAGGATCTGGCTGAATTCCTCGCCGCGCTGCAGCCCCGTCCCCGGCAGTCCTTCCTCGGACTGGCAGTGAAGGCTGGAAAAACGGTTTTGGGAACCGAAGCGGTTCGCCGGTCGGTGAAGACCGGAACAGTCGCCCTCGTTCTCTACGAACCGCAGGCCTCTCCCTCCACAGTGCAGCGCTTGACGGCGGTATGCCGGGCGGCCGGAATACCCGCTCTGCCCTATGCCGGCGCACTGCCCCTGGACCAGGCGGTCGGTAAACCCAACTGCAAGGCAGCCGGTATCACCGACAGACAGCTCGCGCAGTCGCTCATCGCCGAACATGAATGAAACCATCCGTCAGGACGCATCATGGACGCACGTATAAAAATACTTCCCGACCTGGTGATGAAGCGGATCGCAGCCGGGGAGGTGGTGGAAAGACCCGCCTCGGTTGTAAAAGAACTCCTGGAGAACAGTCTCGACGCCGGTGCCTCCAGCATCAGCCTGATCGTCCGGGATGCCGGGTCGGGACTGATCAAAGTGGTGGATGACGGCTGCGGGATGTCCAGCGAGGATGCGGCGCTCTGCTGCGAACGCCACGCCACCAGTAAAGTGTACACAAGCGAGGACCTCGAGACGATCTCCACCCTGGGCTTCAGGGGAGAGGCCCTCGCGAGCATCAGTTCGGTGGCCCGGATGGAAATCGTCACCTGCCGGCAGAACGACAGTGAATCCTCCCGTCTGATTTACGAAGACGGCAGCGTCGTCGAGCGGCTGAAAACGGCTCCCCGCAGGGGGACGGCCATTTCGGTGAAGGACCTTTTCTACAACCAGCCGGCGCGCAGGAAATTTCTCAAAGCACCCTCGACTGAGCTCCGTCACATCATATCGGTGTTCAGACATATCGCTATCGCTTTTCCCGCCGTCGAATTCGAACTGATCATAGATGATGAGCGTACCTATGACCTCAGAGCCGCTGACCGGAAACAGCGCATTCTCGACCTGCTCAGCAGCGCTCAGGCCCACACCTTTATCCCCGTCGAGAAAACCATCGGGTCGGTCTCGCTGCAGGGGCTCATCAGCCGGCCGGGATCGGGCCGCAAGTCAAAGCAGAATCAGCTTTTTTTCCTGAATAACCGCTTTATCACCGACCGCAGCCTTTCCCATGCGGTCATGACCGCGTACGGCACCCGTCTGTCCCGAAATGAGTATCCTGATTACTTCATTTTTCTCACCATCGACCCTTCACGTGTCGACGTCAATGTCCATCCCACGAAAATAGAAGTACGCTTTCTCGACAGCAGGCTTGTGTATGACACTGTCAGGCGGGCGGTGGCCGATGGTCTGCGCACACCCGCCGTTGTCCCGGAACTGCAGCTGGTGCCCGGAAAGATCAGCGGCGCCCGCCGGGCGGCGGCCCGGATGCGGAACCCGGAAGAGATGGGCCAGCTGACCCTCGAGGCTCAGCGTCAGGCGGTCGGCAGCGCCCCGGTCGTTGATTTCAGGTCCGGAAGCCGGGAGCGTCCTCCCTTCTGGCAGCTCCACGATACCTACATCCTCACCCAGATAAAAAGCAGCCTCGTGCTCATTGACCAGCATGTGGCTCATGAACGCATTCTCTACGAGAAGGCGCTGGCGTCTCTCGAGGACAAGCGGGGCATTTCCCAGCAGCTGCTCTTTCCCCAGTCGGTACAGCTGGACGCCGGAGAATTCGCCGTGCTGACCGATATGCTGCCCTATCTGAACGATATCGGCTTTACCGTGCGTGAATTCGGGAAAAACACCGTGATTGTCGAGGCAGTCCCCGTGACCATGAAAAACGGCACTGAAAAGGAACTCCTGCTCGATATGATCGATATGTACCGGGAGGAGAGCGGCGGATCCGATGCGGTCACGGAAAAGATCGCGGCGGTGTACGCCTGCAAGGCCGCGGTGAAAGCGGGCGATCCGCTGACACTGCAGGAGATGGCGTCACTGGTCGATCAGCTGTTTTCCACGAAGGAACCCTATTTCTGTCCTCACGGAAGGCCGATAATCATCAATCTCACTCTCGAGGAAATCAATAAAAAATTCGGCCGCTGATTACATGGCATATCCGGTAATAATCATAGTCGGTCCTACGGCTTCCGGGAAAACCGGCCTGGCCATCGATGTGGCTGAACACCTTTCCGGCGAGATTGTGTCCGCCGACTCCCGGCAGATTTATCGCTACATGGACATCGGGACAGCGAAACCCTCGCCTGAGGAACTGGCGCGCATCCCTCATCACTGCATCGATATTCGGGATCCGGACGAATATTTCAGCGCCGGGGAATACAGCCGGCTCGCCCGCGGGACAATCGATTCCCTTCACCATTACGGCACGGCAGCCGTCGTGGCCGGCGGTTCCGGGCTCTACATCAAAGCGCTGGTCGAGGGAATGTTCTCCGGCGGGGGCGGCGACCGTGACCTGCGCAGACAGCTGAAGGAAGAGGCGGAACGGAAGGGCCTGTCGGTCCTGTACGAGCGTTTTCGCAGGATAGATCCCGCCGGGGCTGCAAAAATTCATCCCAATGACAAACGCCGCATCGTGCGGGCGCTGGAAGTGTTTGCCGTGTCGGGCCAGCCGATTTCGAAGCTGCAGAGGGAAAAAACGGTGCCCGCCGGGTTTACGCCCCTCTATTTCGGTCTCGACTGGCCGCGGGATCTACTCTATCGCAGAATTGAGGAGCGTGCCGAAAGCATGATGGACGCCGGTCTTGTCAGGGAAGTGGAAACGCTTCTCGACATGGGGTTCCATCCGGCCCTGAACAGCATGAACTCCGTGGGATACAAGGAAATCATCAGCTACCTGAGGGGAGAAGTATCCAGAGCCGGCGCTCTGGACCTGATCAAGCGCAACACACGCAGATACGCCAAACGCCAGCTCACCTGGCTGCGTTCGGTCGGGGCCGTAACCTGGCTGCCGTGCGCCCCTGAATCGGGCAGTGAGCAGCATGTGTCCCGAATCGTCCGGGAATACCGGGCTGCCCGGTCCGCTCACATCCACCGCCCTGGTCCGGTGAAACGATGAAACAACCTCTCCGGATTTACGTATCTATCATGTGTAATCAGATACCGTTGTGGAGGTTCTCATGAGAGTCAGTGCAGTGAATATCATGCGTGGTGTGCTGCTGTCCCTGCTGGTGACCGCCGCGGTCGCGGCAGGCGTCGACGGCGACATTCACCGCAGTTTTTCGGTGAGCAGCGGCGGCCTTCTGGAAGTGGAGGCCGACCTCGGATCTATACAGGTGGTAAGCGGTTCCCGGCAGAATGCAGATATTGAAATCAGATTTGAACAGCGTCGGGGCAGCAGGAGCCGCTTCCAGGATATTCTTTCCCGCATCGATGTTGAATTCGAACAGCACGGCAACAATGTGTATGTGAAACTCGATACCGGTCAGAAGGGGTTGAATTTCTGGAATTCATTCGGGAAATACGTAAAAGTCACCTTTTATGTAAAGGTTCCCGAAGCCTTCAATCTGGACCTGCAGACAAGCGGGGGCAGTATCACCGTCGATGACATCGAAGGGAAGGTGGAGGCGAAAACATCCGGCGGGAGCCTTCGCTTCGGGACCATCACGGGGCCGGTGACCGGAAAGACATCCGGGGGAAGCATTGCACTGGAGAGCTGTAAAGGCGACGCCGATATTCACACGTCCGGAGGCAGCATCTCCATCGGTGCCGTCGAGGGGAACGTGGATGCAACCACGTCCGGCGGCAGCATCTCGGTGGATGATGTGTTCGGATACATCCGGGCCCATACATCAGGCGGGAGTGTCAATGCCAGAATCGCTCGTCAGCCCGAAAGAGACTGCAGTCTCAAAACGTCGGGCGGTACGATAACCGTCTACATGAAGCGGGACATCGGTGTGAACGTCGATGCCTCGACCAGCGGCGGCAGGGTCCATACCGAATTTCCCGTAACGGTGAAGGGAACCGTCTCAAAACGGTCTCTGCATGCGAAAATCAATGATGGAGGGCCTGAGCTCTATCTGCGCACATCGGGCGGCAGTATATACATAAAAGAAATGTAACGCTTCTGGAGGGACGGAGATGACGATCGAATACGGCGCTCCCCTGTCACGCGCGCTTCGGCGGATGAAAGCGGCCCTTTTCAATCCCTTTGATCCGGGGAAATGGTTTACGCTCGGATTCGCCGCTTTTCTCAGCGGCCTTACCGACGGCCGCGGTATGAACGGCAATTACAAGACCGATTTCCGGCATGCCGACCTGCGGGATATCGCGCGGGCTCCCGGCCTGGCCTGGACCTGGCTTCTCGACCACTCTGAATGGTTCGCACTGATCGTGGTCGGCGTGGTGATCGTTTTCGTGTTCGTAACGCTCCTTGTCTGGCTGAGCTCACGGGGGAAATTTATCTTCATCGCCAATATCAGCGAAGAAAAAGCCGAGATTGTGCGTCCCTGGAATGAATACAGACGAGAGGGGAATTCACTGTTTCTCTGGCGGTTCTTCTACGGATTCATCGCCTTTATCGTCATGGCGGGTGCCATCGTTTTCTCCCTGGCTCTGCTCTACAATTTTTCCCATATGCGATTTCAGGAGCCCCTGGGCGTTTTCCCCCTGCTCGGCTTCGGCTTCGGTTTCTTCATTCTGATTGTTATTTTCTCCTATATCGACTGCTTCCTTAACAGCTTCATCGCCCCGCTTATGTTCAGCAGACGGATGGGAGCGATTCAGGCGTGGAGCAGTTTCCTCTCCCTGTTCGGCCGGCATCCCGGGCATTTTCTTCTCTACGGTCTGTTCCGGTTCGTCCTGAATGTCCTCATTTTAATCATGATCGTATCGGTCGGACTGTTCACCTGCTGTATCGGATTTCTCCTGCTGCTGATTCCCTATATCGGTTCGATTATCCTGCTGCCGGTATCATACACCATGCGGGCCTTCAGCCTCGAGTATCTCGAGCAATTCGGGCCGGACTACCGGTTTTTCGCGCCGGCTGAAAGATCCGCAGCGACCGTTTCATGACCTTCCTGAGCAACGCACCGCTGCAGCGAAGGGAGAAAATTCATGCTTCCGTGCTCGCGGCGGTGCTGGCCCTGATCTTCCTGTTCACCGCCGCCCCCGCTTCGTTCAGGACCTTCCTGCCCGACTGTCTCTTCAGGAGTGTCACGGGAGTACCCTGTCCGAGCTGCGGTCTTACCCGTTCGTTTCAGGCTGCGTCCCGTCTCGATGTGACCCGGGCCGCCGACAGCCATGTCCTGGGGCCGTGGATCTACCTGGCCCTGTTCCTCCTGTTCCTCTTGTCGCTGCTGCGGCTGCTGACGAACCGCAGGATAGTGCGCATACCCGCGACGGTGCTTCGCGCCGGGCTGCTGCTGTTTTTCATTCTCTATATCGGTGTATGGATCTGCGGACTCCTGAACGCCTGATCACTCCCCGCTTTTATATAAAGAAAAACGAAATTATGCTTGCGAAGTATTTTTCTATTTCGTAATTTATTTGCCGGTTCCGTATTGTTGGGTGCATATATGCGCATACGCATGATGACTGTTATAAAAGCCGTTATTGGGGCGGTGGTGCTTTTTCTGCTGGCATATACCGTCGATATCAGCGAGATTGTTGCCGCCTACCGTCACCCTCATACTCCGGCATACATGTATATAGGGGTCCTTCTGGTGGTGCCCAACCTGCTGCTGCAATGGTACCGCTGGCATTTTCTTCTGACCTTGCAGCATCCGGGCGTACCTCCGGCCGATTCACTGGTGTCCCTTTTCGGCGGCATGATGCTCGGATTCGCAACGCCTGGTCGTATCGGAGAAGCCGGAAGGGCGCTGTTTCTTCCCCGGGGTGACCGTGTCGAGCTGGTTGGCCTGGTGGTCATCGATAAGCTCTATTCGTTTTTTCCGATTATCATCGGCGGCGCCTGGGGCCTGGCGGTGTTGTTCGCGCGTAAATTTCTCTTCTCATTCTATGTGGCCGCTCCGCTCTACATTCTGGCGGGTTCGCTCACTCTTTTTTTCCTTTTTGCGGCGGCGTCTCCCGATACAGTACGCACCTTCTTTTACAGCGTCTCCCTGCTGTTTCCCCACCGGGAGAACATGAAGAGACTAATTGCGGCCTTTGACAGGCTGACAAAAAAGGACGGTATTCAGCTGCTTGTCCTTTCGGTTATACTCTATGCGGTGTTCATGCTGCAGTTCGCGTTGTTCGCCCGCGCCTTTTACCCGATTTCCGCCGAGGCCGGATTCAGCTGCACAACCGCCGCCATGCTGGTGAAAACACTGCTTCCCGTTTCCCTTGCGGATCTCGGCATACGGGAAGGGGCTTCGGTCTTTTTTTTCATGCAGTACAGCGTTGACAAAGTGGCGGCGTTCAACAGTGCTCTGTTACTCTTTACTGTCAATGTCCTGTTCCCCTCCATCCTGGGTGTGGGTGCGCTTCCGAAAATGACGCTGCCTCCGCGTCCCCACGTGAAAAGCGTGCGATGAAAGCGAAAATTCTGCATATCGCCCCCTTCAATACCGCGGGTGTGCCCCTGGCGCTGGTGAACGCGGAACAGCGGCTGGGCTATGAGAGCCGACTTGTCATCCTCGGGAAACCGCAGCAGGGGCGGGCGTCGGATATTTCTCTATCACTGCCCTTCCTGGATTCACCAGTGACACGGTTCGCCAAAGAGCGGGTGACGCCGGCGGAAAGACGGGAGATTATGCACACCGTCACTCCCCCTGCTGAGATTCCGGTCATCTGGCGCCCGGGAACGTTCGCGGAAAGAGTGCTCATCGGCATGCGCGACATCCTCTGGAAAAAGGCGGTCAATGCCGCCATCACCGCCCACCGCTTCGACACATTCGATGTATTCCAGCTTGACGGGGGGCTGGGATTCTTCCGGAACTCGCGTTTTATCGCTGCTATGCATCGAGCCGGGAAAACAATCATCTGCTGTTATACCGGCAGTGATCTGCGCACCCGCGGCGTCATTCCGGATATCGATCGAATGAGCGCTCTCAATGTCACGGTTGAGTACGATCATCTGCGTTTTCATCCCGATATACATTATGTGGCGTTTCCCTATGAACCGCCCGCCGGTGTCGTGCGCAGCAGTGCGCCGGCAGGCGCGGTTCGCGTCGGTCATGCCCCCACAAACAGAAAAGCGAAGGGAAGTGACCGGATCATCGCCGCCGTTCGGGAACTTGCGGCCGAATATTCCGTACAACTTGTACTGATAGAGAATATGCCCTTTACGGAAGCGTTACGGTTGAAGTCCACCTGTGATATTTTTATCGACCAGATCGGCAATCTCGGATTCGGCATAAACAGTCTCGAAGCGCTGTCCATGGGAATCCCCGTGCTCACTTCCCTGGCGCCGGGATACGGCAGGCACTATCCCGACCATCCCTTCGTTCCCATAACGGGGGAGGATATCAAGGAACGGTTGATCCCGCTGCTGACCAGCCGTGACGCGAGAGAAAACCTTGGACGCAGAGGCATTGACTGGGTGAAGAAGCATCATGATCCGGTCGCGGTGGCGGAAAGAATACACCGGCTGGCGGGGGTGTGACCGTCCTTCGGCGGGGAGCAGTTCAGGCTTTTTCAGGCGGGGGCCGGTCTTGTTGAGGACAGGCACCCGACAGGTACTGATAAACATACGGCAACTATATGAATGTAAAAGCGTTTTGGAAGATGCTGGCTGCGAAGTCCCCTGCGGCCCGCCGCTGGGGTGAACCCTGGGGCACGGTGTCGATTATCGGTGTAGTGGTGCTCGCCGCAATTCTCCTCTCCGTCGGGGCAGGTTCCGGTGCGTCGGATTCACGTGACTACGGTATCGTTGAGCGGGGGGATTTTACCATCAGCTTCATCGAGACAGGAGACGTGGAAGCTGTTTCCAAACAGCATATAGCGGCTCCCATGATGTGGAGTTCAAAGCTGCAAGTAGTGGAACTCGTGCCGGAGGGCGCGGTCGTCAGTGAGGGGGACACACTGATCAGGTTTGATGTGACCGAACTGCAGACATCCCGTGACCTGGCCGCGGATAACCTGAGCACGCTGATGGCGGACCTCAACAAGCTCGATGCCCAGAACGGGCTGACCATACAGAATATGGAAAATCAGCTTACCCTGACTCAATACAATTATAAACAGTCGGTCCTGCAGCTGGAGATGAAGCGGTTTGAATCGGAAGCGGTGAAAGAGGAGTACCGGCTGCGCGTCAAGCAGGCGGAGCTCGATTTGAATCAGGTTGCAAAGCAGCTGGAATCGCAGAAAATCATCAATCACAGTCAGCGCCTCAAACTGCAGCTCTCAATAAAACAGGCACGGTACCGTTTGAAGTCGATGGATGAACAGATCGGCAGGCTGCTCCTGACCGCTCCGGCAGACGGCATGGTGGTCTACGAAAATCTCGGGGATGAACGGCTCAAAGAGGGGTATGAAGCGCAGCCCGGCCGGTCCCTGATGTCCATACCGGACCTTTCAAAAATGCAGGTCAAGTGCGCCATCAATGAAACCGACCGTCAGAAAATCAGCCTCGATCAGCCGGTCCGCATCAGCCTCGAAGCCTACCCCGACGCGGTATTCGACGGTCATATCGAGAGTGTGTCGATGCTTGCCCAGACCGTGCAGAACAAGGATAACCTGAAGGGATTCATCGTCTATGCGAGGATACATCTCGAGGAGCCCGATCCCCGGCTGAAACCCGGCATGACCGCGATAGTGACGATCCTTGAACGGAAACTCGGTGATGTGTTTCACTGTCCCGCGGGAGCCGTTTTTGAAAAAGAGGGCGCACCAGTGGTCTCTCCCTTCGGATCTTCACGGCTGATACCGGTGGAGGTTGCCGGGAGAAGTGACGGCAGGATCGTCATAGCGGGAAATCTCGCCCCCGGGATGAAACTGGCATTCGTTCCCCCCTCCGATGACGTGCATGCGCTGGGTTACGCCGAAGAATTGAAGCGGGTGGAGGCGCTGCGGGAGCGCATTCTCACCAGTTTCGACGAGTTCAGGGAGCGCGGCATCCTCTACGATTATCTGGGAGGAGGCACGCAACCGTCCGAAGAAGGCGGTAATACGCAGCATCCTCGGCAGGAGGCGGGGGAGTCGCCGCCGCCGGGCCTGATGATGCAGGTGCCGCCGCCCCCCGATACAAACCGGCGGCGATAGTGAATATCATGACAATATCCGGTGCTGTCCGGCGCGGGCAAAGGGAGCGCCGCCGCACGCCTGACAATAACAGTAGGGAGCAGGTATGACATTTCCAACCTGGTTGCAAAGAGCGATCACACGCGCGAAATCGCTGAGCCGGAGAACCTGGATCATCATCGCCGCAGTGTGTATAATCTTCATCACGGCCGTATCTCTTCTCCTGCCCGGCACCGATTCCATTGCGGTTGTGCCGGCCGAGCGGGGTGAGTTTGTCATCGACCTCTACACCGCCGGTGAAATTGAAGCATTGAATTCGACGAATGTATCCGTTCCCCGCATGCGCAGACACATGATGCTTCAGATTGTCAAGCTGGTAGACGAGGGGACCATTGTGGAAAAAGGTGACTTTCTCTTCCAGCTCGATCCCAGTGAAGCTCAGCAGCAGGTGACGGAGGCCCAGGACAAGCTTGAAAACGCCCGGGCGGCGCTCGAGAGTGAAAAGGCCTCGATTGAATCGAATATGGCCCAGCTGCAGAGCCAGCTGGAGAGCCAGAACTACAGTTACCAGCAGACCGAGCTCAACCTGAAGATGATGGAATTCGAGGCTGAAGCGAAGCGGCAGGAAGCGCAGCTCAATCTTAAAAAAGCCGAAGTGGCGATGGAGCAGGCCAGGCAGAAAATAGAGTCGCAGAAAATCATTGACAAGGCGACCCTGATGCGGGCCGAGCTCAATGTCAAGCAGGCCGAGGCCGATCTTAACGAGTCGCGCCAGAATCTCGAGAAACTGACAATCACCGCTCCCATCGGCGGCCTGGTTGTCTACAAGGAAATTTACAGCAACAGCGGGCTGAAGAAAGTGCAGGTGGGCGACACTCCCTTCTGGGGTATGCCGGTAATCGGCATTCCCGACCTGTCTGTCATGATGGCGAAAACCACCATCAATGAGGTGAATATCAGTAAAGTGCAGAAAGGTCAGAATGCCATCGTTACCATAGACGCGCTCGATGACCACACGTTTTACGGCAGCATTACCAGGCTCGCCCCGCTGGCCCGCAGGGAAAATTCCACCAATGCCAAAGTGTTCGATGTGGAAGTGCAGCTCGATTCCACCGATGCCGAACTGCGGCCCGGAATGACCTGCAGCGTCCGCCTCATATCAGACAGAATCGAAGACGCCCTGACCGTGCCCCTTCAGTCCGTTTTTGAAAAGGACGGTCAGACCGTTGTTTATGTGAAGGGGGCCCGCGGCACCAGGATGCGGGAGGTGTCGGTCGGCCGCCGCAGCAGCGACAGGATTGAAATCCTGGAAGGATTGGAGGAAGGCGAGCTCGTCTGCCTGCGGGATCCTACCATTCCTCTTGATGAACTGGGAGGGGAGAGTGAAGGTGTGTCGCAGCCGTCGGCGCCCAAACCGGCGAAACCGTCAAATTCCGGCGGCGGCAGGATGATCATGATCGGATAGATGCGCAGGAGACAACGGTGAATTTTCAAGAAAGTTTTTCGGTAAGTCTGAGCGGACTGAGCACCCACAAACTCCGTACCTTCCTCACGATGCTGGGCATCATTTTCGGCGTCGCTGCGGTGATCGCCATGCTCTCCATCGGCGCCGGAGCCCGCAAGGAGGCGCTCGATCAGATCAAATTGCTGGGGATGAACAACGTGATCATCCGCTCCAGGCCCATCGAGACCCAGGACGACAGCAGGGGCGTTGTCATCGAGGCCAGGGGACTGACGATGGAAGATGCCCGCTCTCTCAACATCCTGAATCCGCTGGTGAGTTCCGCCATACCACAGAAAGAAATTACGGATGTACGCATTACGCGCAGCAGTGAAGAGATCTACGGAACGGTGATCGGCACCCAGCCGGATCTGCGCACGGCGCTGAATCTTGACCTGACCGGCGGCAATTTTTTCAATTATCAGGACGGACATGATTCCCGCCGGGTATGCGTGCTGGGGTATGCAATCAAAAAACAGCTGTTTCTCTATGAAGAAGCGGTGGGCAAACGGGTTAAAATCGGTGATGTCTGGTTCACGGTCAGCGGGGTCATGGCACCGAAACCCCGCTCCACCGGAAAGGGGGGTGTCGGTGACCGGGACCTGAATTACGATGTCTACGTTCCCCTTTCCACGGCCTCGCTCAGGTTCGATATCGATCCCGCCCAGTCGGAAGTCGATCAGATTATTTTACGGGTGAACGACGAGACGAGGATCAAAGAGGCATCCAATCTCGCCCGGGACCTGCTGCTGCTCAGGCACAACAGCAAAGAGGATTTCGCTATTATCGTTCCGGAGGAGCTGCTGCGGCAGAGTCAGCGAACGCAGCGGATATTCAACATCGTCATGGGAGCCATCGCCGGTATCTCGCTGCTGGTCGGGGGCATCGGCATCATGAACATCATGCTCGCCTCGATTCTCGAGCGGACGAGGGAGATCGGGGTGCGCCGCGCCATCGGGGCGACCAGAAAGGATATTCTGGGACAGTTCCTGATCGAATCCATTCTGCTCAGTTTCGGCGGCGGGCTCATCGGGGTCTTTCTGGGATTTGTCATGACACAGGTCATCTCTTCTTACGCCAACTGGACGACAATCATCGATTTCGGATCGGTTGTACTCGCGTTCTGCGTCTCGGCGAGCATCGGCATTATTTTCGGGATCTACCCCGCCAGGAAAGCCGCACGGCTCGATCCCATCGAATCGCTGAGATATGAATAACACAATTGCAAAGGAGATTGTAATGAAGTCAGCCAGGACCTACTTTTTTCGGGGTGCGGTCATCCTCGGTCTCTCGTGCCTTTTCCTCCCGGGTGCGTTCGCCCAGGAAAACACGCTCACCCTTACCCTCGATAAAAGCATCGATATCGCCCTGGGCGAGAGTTACAGTATCAGGAATCTCGAAGAGATGAACATCTGGGCCGCCAAGAATCTCTGGGCGGCGAAAGCAGCGTTCCGCACCAACATCGACCTCAGCCTCTCCGCTCCCATCTATAACGAGGGATTCAAGCTGATAGAAGTGGTCGGAGACAATCCCATCGCCAAAAAATACGGCGACTACCGCTTCAACGGGCAGCTGGACATCAATCAGCCCATGCCGTGGCTCCCCTTCGGCGGCGGTATGCTGACGCTGCGTTCCCAGGGGTATCAGATGAAATCCTGGACGCCGTCAATCGCGGATCCCGATGTAGATCTGATTTCGAAAAAATTCTACTCGTCGATCAGCATACGGCTTGAAAAGCCCCTTTTCACCATCAACGATCTGGCTCTGAACCTGCGACAGGCTGAACTGTCATACGAACGGCAGTCCCGGGTATTCAAGCGCTCTGAACTCGACCTCGTCTATCAGGTCACCCAGGCATTCTATCATCTCTACAGCCAGATTGAGAACCACAAGATCAACCGGGAAAAGGTAGAACGGCAGGAACAGATCTTCGAAACCACGGAAAACAAGTTCAAGGCGGGTCTCATTGCCGAGGTCGAGGCGATGCAGGCCGAAGTGGATCTAATTCAGTACCGGAATGAACTGAAGAGTTCCGATGGAAGCCTTGAAGCGGCGATGGCCTCTTTCAAGCAGCTGATCGGTATTCCCCTGGACCAGGCGATAGATGTGGAAACCGAGCTCGAAATCGCTCCCGTGCACATCGATGTGGACAAGGCGGTGGGTCTGGCGCTTCAGAACAGGAGCGAAATTGTTGAGAAAAAGATCGATATCGAAGGCCAGAAGATCAGCGTGAAACAGATCGACGCCCGGGTGGCGGTCAAGGGCAATGTTTCCGCCTATTATGACCTTTCGGGATTTTCGGATCCGACGCTTCCCCTCAGCAGCACCACAGAGGAGCTGTTTCAGTCCAGCTGGGAGGTGCTCAGGGACACGCCGAACCGGGGACTCACTTTTGAGCTGGAGGTGCCGCTGTTTGACTGGGGCAGAAACAAGGCCCAGGTGCAGGCTGCTGAGGCTCAGCTGCGGCAGGAAGAATTACAGCTCAGCAATCTCTATGTCACCATCGAGCGGGAAGTACGGGATGTGGTCAGAAACGTCTCCCAGACCTACGACCGGGTGCAGATGCTCAAAAAAAGCAATGACGTCAGCCAGAAGTCATTCGACATAAGTCTGCAGCGGTTCGCCAACGGAGATATCACGTCCACGGAACTCGATCGCGCCAGTGAGAAACTCAACACCTCGAAACTGTCCTATCTGCAGGCCTACAATGAATATAAACTCGCCCTGGCTGATTTGAAGCGGAAGACGCTGTACGACTTTGAAAACAGGAGATCGCTGGTGGAAGAGTGATCCCGCCGGCCTTGATATGATGGAAGCGGTGAGAGGTGCCTTCCGGGAGCCGTATCACCGCTTTTTTTCTATCGGACTAAACCGTTTTTCCTCCACATTCCGGGTGTGACGCTGCATCAGGTCTCTAGTATCCGCAAGGAAGCGGCCCATTGTTTCCCCCTCCTCAGGAGACAGATCCCGGTATCCCCGGTCTTCATAGATACTGCAGGGGAGCACACTGAACCGGGTGTGCCCGGCCGAATCCACTCTGCGAACCCAAGTCAGGTAGTATCCGCACTCAGAGATATAGGTCAGGCTGTCGTTTTTGGTCAGTTCCAGCAGCACCGTCATACCGCCGTCCCTGCGGGGCTGCCGCTGGTTCGACAGGTAGTTACCCAGCGACCAGGCGATGAAGGAGTGCCTGCCGGTTGCCGTGTCGTATTCACACGAGAGGGGCTGAATGACGTGAGGATGGGATCCGATAATGATGTCCACGCCGTTTCTGAAGAGAAAATCAGCTGTTTCCCGCTGGGAGAGGTCCGGCAGGGAACGATACTCTCCGCCCCAGTGAAGAAAAACGATGAGTTTGTCAAGATCGAGACTCAGGCAGTGTTCGAGATCCTCTGTCATGGCGAGGGTGTCGATCCTGGCGACAAGGGCGGGAAATGGTGTCGGTAACCCGTTGGTGCCGTAGGTGTAATTCAAGAGGCCGACGGTAATGCCGTTTTTCGTCAGCACCAGGGGCCGGCGTTGACGCATTTCCCGGAAGGCGCGGTAACTGCCGGTCGAGGCGAACCCCAGTGAGTCGAGGATGCCGAGGGTGCGGGCAAGGCCGTGCAGGCCCCGGTCGCAGATGTGATTGTTCGCGGTGGCGAGGACATCGATGCCGCACTCTCTGCAGGCTTCGGCCAGTGCGTCGGGAGAAGAGAAGCGGGGATAGCCGCTGTAGGGAGGGCCGGCGAGCGTCACTTCCAGATTGGCCACCGCGAAATCGGCCTCCCTGATCAGCGGGGCCACCTGGCTGAATACGGACGCGTAATCGTAGCGGGCATGCAGAGGATCCCAGGCGCCCTCGATCTGGGGCTGGTGTCCCATGATGTCACCCATGAAGAGCAGCCTGAGAGAGGATTCCGAAGCGGCCGGCGGGGAGAGGTGCCCGGAAATGCATACCAGCGATATGACCGCCGGCGGCAGCAGCAGGAATTTCATCATTGCTTCCTTCCTCGTATGAAGCCGGCCTTGATGCCCGCAAATATGACAAACCGGCTCATTCGGACCGCCGTCCGGCGTACCGCGAGAGGGGAAAGAGCATCACCTCGTCCACTGAGGCGCAGCCGGTGAAGAGCATCACGAGCCGGTCCACGCCGAGAGCCATTCCCGCGCAGGGGGGGAGATCCCGGCAGAGCGCCGCCAGCAGCTCCGTGTCGATGGGCAGCGTTCTGCCGGTCTGCTTCTTTTTAATCCGGCGATCGTTCTCAAACCGCCGCTGCTGTTCACCACTGTCCAGCAGTTCACTGTATCCGTTGGCCAGTTCCATGCCCCCGATATAGAGTTCCGCCCGTTCCGCCCATTCCGGCCTTTCGGCGCCGGCTTTGGCCATCATGCCCATCGAAAGAGGGTAGTCGGTGATAAACAGCGGTTTTGTGAGTCCAATGAACGGTTCGATTTTACTCAGATAGAGCCGGAAGAACAGGGTCTCCCAGGAATCATCGGACTGGTGGTGAAGTTTGTGGGCGTTTACGGCGTTGATCATGTCCTGCCGTGAATGTTTTTCAAAGAGGTCGATGCCGACATACTGAAGAAAAAGATCACGCACCGTTATGCGTTTCCACGGCGGCGAAAGATCGATATGCAGTCCCTGATAGGTAATGGAATCTCCCTCTGCGAGCTTGCGGGCGATGAACATGATCAGTGCTTCAGTCTCTTCCATGATGTCACGGTAGTCGGCGTTCCGCCGGTACCATTCCAGCATGGTGAATTCGGCATTATGCAGGGGCGACGACTCCTCGTTCCTGAACACTTTTCCCAGGAAGACGATATCGCCGGCACCGGCGGCAAGCATTTTTTTCATGCTGTGCTCCGGCGATGTATGAAGAAAGAGGGGCGACCGTTCCCCCCGTCCGTCGTGCCAGGCGGTGAGAAAGGAGGTGATGTTCGCGTCCAGGGTAGGGAAGGGCGTGAGCAGGGGAGCCTCGACTTCAAGATATCCGCGGGAGCGGAAGAAATCTCTGATATATCTGAGAATCAGGGCCCGCTTTTCCAGGACAGGCCAGTTGAAACCTCCGTTGTTTCGTGCATGATTCACCCGAATTGCACCGCCTCCCTATTCCTGCAGAAAAATATGCGCGAACACTTTGGCGTCGGCAAGAGTGTTCGCAATGTCACTGTATTCATTGGGCCCGTGCAGTGTGTCGTCCAGCGTGCACCAGCAGACGGCGGGAAGCCCTTCTTTGCGAAAACAGGCTGCAACCGTACCCCCGCCGATACCGAGCGTGAACGCGTCCCGGCCGGTTACCGACTTCACCGCCTTTTTTATCGCTTCAGCCGCGGGTGTGTCGGCGGGCGTCGGCGGCGGGGCCGATTCTTCCTGGGGGTACTCGATGGTGACGGTGACTCCGAACTGCTTTTCGATATCGTCACTGCAGCTTCTGATCGCCCTTTTTATCTCTTCCAGATCGTATACGGGAAGAATTCTGCAGTCGAGGCAGAAGACGTCGAGTCCGGGAATGGTATTGATGTTCTCCACGTTCAGTTCTTTTTTAGTCGGTTCAAAAGTCGAAACGGGCGGGTCGTACAGCGCTTCCCGGCGGTCGAAGAGGCCGTAGAGACTGTCCAGTCTGACAATGAGATGTGCTCCCGCCCTGTGGGCGTTTATCCCTTTTTCGGGTGTCGAACCGTGTGTCATCTTGCCCTTGACCGTGATTTTTGTCCAGAGAATGGATTTTTCCGCCACCTCGATCGCAACCCCTTCCGAATCACCGGCATCGGGAATGATGATGATGTCATGTTCGCTGAATATATCAGGTCTCTGCTCCAGCAGATATTTGATGCCGAAATGTGACCCGTTCTCCTCATCGGCGACAATAGCCAGTCCGACTGAATATTCGGGGGTGATCCCGGTGTCGCTGAACGCTTTCAAGGCAAGAAATGAGGAGATAAGGCCCTGCTGGTTGTCTTCGGTGCCGCGGCCGTATATCTTCCCATCCTTCTCCACGGCGGTGAAAGGATCTGTATCCCATAACGAACGGTCGCCCGCGGGGACGACATCCATGTGTGACATGATCCAGACTGTTTTTCCGGGTCTTCTTCCTTTGCGCAAGGCAATGATGTTGGGACGAAAGCCGCTGGAAACGCGGCTGTCTGGTGCCTTGATGATTTCCAGAGAATCCCATTGAAGTTCAGCGAGCAGCGATTCGATATAGACCGATTTTTCCGCTTCACCGTCGCCGCCGCTTTCAGGACCCAGCGCCGGAATGGCGGTCAGCCCCTGCTGCAGGGGCAAAACGGTGTCCCTGTAGGAATCGATGCGATCAGCAATAACCGAGAATGTCTTTTCATCCATTGCCTGTCCCCTGATGATGGGTGATTGAGGTCTGCCATGCGTGCCGCAGGCTGAATAAATGATACAAAAGACGTGAACAATAAGCAAATAAAAAACTTGCCTTTTAATGATATTTTTTATAGATTGCTTGATCAGTATATAATGCCCCAGTAGCTCAGAGGATAGAGCCGCGGTTTCCTAAACCGTGGGTCGCAGGTTCGATTCCTGCCTGGGGTACGGGCTAGACAGTACAGACACTAAAAAGTGTTTCAATTAGAAAACGGGGGATTCAATGAAGCCCAAGATTTTAGTTGTAGACGATGTCGATACGATCGCACGCGTTTATGCCCGCTTTCTGGAACGGAAGGGATATGACGTGCATATCGCTTTCAACGGTGACGAAGCCCTCACTATCTGGGAGCAGATAAAGCCGGATCTGGTTATCAGCGATATCCGTATGCCGAAAATGAGCGGATTTGAACTGGCCAACAAGATCAGGAAAATGAATCCCGATCAGAAGATTATCCTCATGACCGGCTATGCCGACGAAGCTGAAGTTCTTGAACAGCAGCAGACACACGGATTCCCGTTTTTTACCAAGCCCGCGGACCTGCAGACCACCGTTGCGAAGATCGTCAGTGACGTGATGGACGGGACGTACAACGCGGAAAAATAGATACCATTAATTAAGGATTGATCAGAGGACCTATGCTGAGAGCACGTAAACACATAAAGAAAAGAGAGATTCAGGAAGACCGTCTGTCGGTCTATTACCGGCATACCTCGAAATTTTTACGAACCCACACCCGGAATGTTCAGATCGGTCTTTTCGCCGTGGTCGTTGTCCTCGTCGTCATGATGCTGATGGCGAGAAGCAAACGGGAGGCTGAAAAGACGGCCGCAAGCCAGCTCGGCATCGCGGAAAACTATCTCTACCTGAATCAGCCGGCCATAGCTCTTACCGAATTCGAGCAGATTGCGAAAACATTTTCCGGGACCGACGCAGCCGGAAGAGCCGTTTTTCACATGGCGACGATTTATTCCCAGCGGCTCGATTATGATAACGCCGAAACATACTACCGTGAATATCTCGCGAAGTACAAGAACGATCCGCTTTACGAAGCTGCGGCCATGGCCGGTATCGCGGCCTGCGCGGAAAGCCGTGACCAGTTTGAAGATGCCGCCCGCTGGTATGACAAGGCCTGGAAAATCGACAAACACGCCTTCAACGCCGTATTTTATCTTGAAAACGCGGGCATGAACTATCGGCTTGCCGGAAACACCGAGCGCGCGCGGACCGTTTATCAGACGATTATCGATGATTATCCCGACTCTCCTGTTACCGGAAAAGCGGAATATCTGATGGGATCTCTCTGACGGGTTTGATTATTTTGCAAGAGAAACGGCTTTCTGTATGTTTCTCTTGCAAAATATAGATTTATTCTGTATATTGATACTTCGAAAGTGGGTCTGACAACCCGCTTTTTTTATGTATGGTGCTGAGTGTATGAAAGAGACGATTAACCACATTGTTACGGATCTGGCGGTTCAGGCCGGATATGAACTGGTTGATCTGATCATCGCATCGGACACCATCAGGGTGTTTGTCGACACGCCAGGCGGGATCACCATGGATGACTGTACACGGCTGACCCGGGCGCTGTATGACGCCCTGGATGAGTCCGATCCCGGGATTCTCGAGCGCTACCGGCTTGAAGTCTCGTCTCCGGGCATCGATCGGCCGCTGCGGACAGCCAGGGATTTCGCGCGGAATGTCGGAAAACAGGTTTCAGTGATCTATGCCGCGGACGGGGCACCCGTTTCTGTTGAGGGTGTTATCGAAGCGGCAACGGATACGGAGCTGCTGCTTGCCGGGAAAAAGGGCGTCATGCGTATCGCCCTGGATTCAATAAGAAAATCGCGGCTGATATTGGAATGGTAGGATATTAAGGAGGACGGCATTCGATGAATGTCAATATTGTCGAGGCGATCTCTCAGATCGCCAAAGAGCGGAATGTAGACCGAAGCGCCTTGAGTGAAATACTCGAGACTATATTCCTGACATTGATCAAAAGAAAATATGGGACGACCGATAATTTTGACGTTTTTGTCAATATCGACAACGGCGCCGTTGAAATTTATCAGATGAAAACGATCGTGGAGAAGGTGACCGATCCGGTAACCGAGATTTCACTGGAAGATGCAATCGAAGTCGAGCCCGATCTCGAGCTCGGCGATGAATATATTGAAATTGTTGATCCGATCAGTTTCGGCAGACGGTTGATCACCACCGCCAAGCAGACGCTGAATCAGAAAATAAGAGAAGCGGAGAAAGAGGTTCTCTTCGATGAGTTCAAAGACAGGATCGGCGAAATAATTGTCGGAGATATCCGCCAGATCAACCGGGAAGAAGTGCTGATCTCGGTGGAGAACATGGAGGTCTCCCTGCCCAGGAGTGAGCAGATCTACAATGAACGGTACCACCGAGGCGATACGATCCGGGCCGTGATCAAGGAAGTGACGAAAACGAACCGCGGTCCGGAAGTGATCGTCTCCAGGACCGATCCCCAGTTTCTTGTACGGCTCTTTGAAATCGAGGTGCCGGAAATATACGACGGGATCATCGAGATCAAGAAAGTATCCCGCTTTCCCGGCGACAGAGCAAAAGTCGCCGTATTTTCCAATGACAAGAGGATCGATGCCGTCGGCGCCTGTGTCGGACTTAAAGGAGTGAGAATACAGGCGATCGTTAAAGAGCTGAATAATGAAAAAATTGATGTCATCAACTGGAGCGGTGAACCCGAAATCTATATTTCCCGCGCTCTCAGTCCGGCGAAGCCGGTGAATATCCAGATGAATACGGAGGAGATGACGGCCACTGCAATCGTGGGTGATGATCAAATCTCCCTGGCGATCGGAAAGGGCGGGCAGAACAGGCAGCTGGCGTCGCGGCTCACCGGGTACGAGATAACAATCATCAGCGAATCGGACTGGATGGAAGGATTCTCGGAGGAGGAGAAACTCTACCTGACCGATATTCCGGAATTGAGCGGTACAATTGTGGAAAAGCTCACGGCGTCGGGGTTTGAGACTGCTGAGGAAATACTCGAAGATGACGGCAAGGCCCTGCTTGAAGTGAAGGGGATCGGCAGCAAGACAGTTGAGAAGATACTGGCAATTCTCAATACCTATTATGAAGAAGAATCCGAGAATGATGCCGAGTAACCTCTTGTAAATTATAAACGTTACGGAATATGTATCTGTTATGGCAAAAGAAAGCACTGCGAAAAAAATGAGAGTATATCAGGTTGCCAAGGAATGCAATGTGGCGAATGAGACCTTGATAGAGTTTCTCAAAAGTCAGAAGTTCACGGTACGCAACCATATGGCTCCCATAACCGAGAGCATGTATGAGGCCGCCTGCAAGCAATTCAGAAAGGAAGAACCCGCACAGGATAAATCTTCCGATTTCCGCAAAAAGCTGCAGGAGAAGCACAACCAGGAGCGTGCCCGTCAGGAGGCAGTGCGCCATGAAATCGATGAAGTCCTGGAAATGTCAAAGCGGGAGGTGTTTACTCCCGCCAAATCGGTCTGGAAAAAAGAGGACGTAGAAAAGGAACTTGCCGAGAAACGCAAGGAGCAGCTGCAGGCCCGGAAGGCTGAAGAGGCCAGGAAGGCTGCCGAGGAAATCGCCGTGGAGAAGGCAGCGGCAAAAGCAAAGGCAAAGGCCGGATCAGAGGAGATAGAGCAGGAACCATCCGATACCGCCGCGAAAAAAGAGAAAAAGAAAGCTGAGCCGTTAAAAGAGAAAGAAACGGCCGAAGAAAAAGAGAAAAAGGCCGATAAGCAGAAGCGTCACCTGAAACGGCGGCCGAAGACCGAAAAAGAGGAGTCCGATGAAGATGCCGCCGAGACGAAAGGAAAGAAGCGGAAGAAACCGGTGACTGAGGTCCCGGAGGAGGACACCCAGGAAGGAAAGAAGAAAAAGAAGCGTCGCAGAAGACGTAAAAAGCGGGAAGTCGTCATCGATGAGAAAGAAATTGAGGCCAGCATCAAAAAGACACTGGCGAGAATGGATGACACGACGTCCCGAAAGAAGCGTCGGAAAAAAGATATCGCGGATGCAGGCGCGGACGCCGATGCCGGTGATGTGAATGCTATCAAGACCACCGAGTTCGCCACCGTATCGGAACTGGCCAATCTGCTGGATACCGAGCCCAGCGAAGTGATAAAAATCTGTCTCGATCTGGGACTCATGGTTTCTATAAATCAGCGGCTGGACCGCGATACGATCATGATGGTAGCCGGGGAATTCGATTATTCCGTCGAATTCCAGACCGTGTACAGCGATGATGAAGGTGAAGAGGAACTGTCGGCAGCCGAGGATCCCGGCGCCCTTAAATCGAGAGCGCCCGTGGTCACGATCATGGGGCATGTCGATCACGGTAAAACCTCCCTGCTCGACTATGTGAGAAAAACAAATGTGATCTCCGGTGAATCCGGAGGCATTACCCAGCATATCGGTGCCTATGAAGTGGATGTCAACGGCAAGAGCATCACCTTTCTCGACACACCGGGTCACGAGGCATTCACGGCCATGAGAGCCCGGGGTGCCCAGGTGACCGACATCGTCGTACTCGTTGTGGCGGCCAATGACGGCGTCATGCCCCAGACGGTTGAAGCCATCAATCACGCGAAAGCCGCCGGGGTGCCGATTATCGTGGCCATAAACAAAATCGATCTGCCTTCCGCCAACCTGGACATGGTTAAAAAACATCTGTCGGAACATGATGTGCTGGTTGAGGACTGGGGCGGTCAGGTCCAGTGCGTGCCCGTCTCGGCCAAATCGGGCGAGGGTGTGGATCGTCTCATGGAACTGATCCTTCTGGAAGCGGAAGTGCTTGAACTGAAGGCAAACCCGGACGGGATCGGCAGAGGCGTGATCGTCGAAGCCCGCATCGAGCAGGGCAAGGGGACCGTGGGAACGGTGCTGGTGCAGAGAGGGACACTGAAGATCGGCGACTGTTTTGTCGCGGGACAGTATTACGGCAAGATCAGGGCCCTGCTCAATGAGTGGGGAAAAACCGTTCCTTCAGCCGGGCCATCAACACCGGTGCAAATTCTCGGGTTTACCGGGACGCCCCAGGCCGGTGATGTCCTTACCGTGCACGATTCCGAACAGGAAGCGCGGGAGATCAGCCGCAAACGCCAGCAGCTGGAGCGGGAACAGAGTTTCCGTCAGCAGCGGCGTCTCACTCTCGACCAGATAGGAAAGCGTATTGCCGAAGGCGAGGTCAAGGAGCTGAGCGTGATCATCAAGGCCGACGTAGACGGTTCCAAGGAAGCGATCGCCGACGCGCTGATGGAGCTGAGCACGGATGATGTGGCCGTTCGCATCAGGCATAAGGCAGTGGGCGAGATTACCGAGTCCGACGTGCTGCTCGCAGAGGCCTCGGAGGCGGTCATTATCGGTTTCCATGTCCATCCCAACGCCAAGGCGAGGGAAACGGCGAACCGCGACAAAGTCGATATCCGGCTTTACAAGGTCATTTACGATATTGTCAATGATGTGACGCTGGCGCTCACCGGTATGCTCGATCCTGATATCGAAGAGGAGATCATCGGCAGTCTCGAGGTGCGGCAGGTCTTCAAAGCGTCAAAAATAGGCCAGATCGCGGGCTGTTATGTAAAATCCGGCAAGATCACCCGGAAAAGCAATGTTCGGCTCTATCGGGACGATGAGATGCTGTATGAAGGAACGCTCTCATCGCTGAAGCGGTTCAACGACGATGTCAAGGAGGTCAGCGCCGGGTATGAATGCGGTCTCACGCTGGTCAAGCATGACGACGTTGCCGAAGGTGATACCATCGAAGTGTACGTACTTGTCGAAAAAGCGAGGACGCTCCAGTAGGATGATTGTCGGTACAATGCTTCTGGATCTGTTTCTGCCCGGTGCATCTTCACTCAAAGAGAAGCGGATGATCCTGAAGAGTTACAAGGCAAAAATCAGGAATCAGTTCAATGTGTCCGTGGCTGAAGTGGGATTTCACGATAAATGGCAGCGGTCAACCATTGGAATCGCGGTTGTGGCCAACGAACGTCGATTCATCGATGAAGTACTTTCGTCCGTCTCCCGGTTCATTGAACGGGACGGACGGGTTGAAATAACCAGGGAAGAGATCGCAATCCTGTAGATGAAGAGAAAAGAGAAAATAGAGGGTCTGCTCAAGTCGGAGATCGCGGATATACTGCATAGCGAGATCAGTGATCCCCGAATCGGTTTTGTCACCATCTCGCGCGTGACCGTGTCCGATGATTTCCGGAACGCCAGGGTCTATTTCAGTGTCATGGGAAATGCGGAGGAGCGCAAAAGAACGGAAACCGGGCTGCAAAGCGCGAGAACCTATATCCAGAATCTCGTCGGTTCGAGAATACGAATACGATTCGTCCCCCTGCTGGATTTCTACGTGGACGACTCGCTCTCGTACAGCGCTCACATCGACAGTATCCTTCATGACCTGCAGGCAGATACCCGTGAACAGGAAACAAACGATTAGCACATGGATACAAGAACAGCCGCGGCCATAAAGAGGTGCATCGAGGAGCATAGTACATTCCTCATCACTTCCCACATCAATCCGGACGGGGACGCCATCTCTTCCGCACTGATACTGCTGCACCTTCTGCTGCATCTCGGGAAATCCTGCAGAGTAGTTATCGACGATCTGATTCCGAAGAAGTTCGATTATCTTGACGGTGTAGAAGAGATAAAAGCGTTTGAATCGCTGCGGGAAGACGAAGATTTTGACTGCGTCATCTCGGTAGACGCTTCCAGCCCGGACCGGCTTGGCAGGGTGCGTTCCTGCCTCCAGGGGGAACGGGCCGTTATCAACATCGATCATCATGCGAGCAACTCACTGTATGGTGGTTGTAATTACATCGATGCCGGGGCCAGCAGCACAGCGGAGCTCGCCTATGCGGTCCTGTCCCTGTGGCCGGTGCCCGTAACCCCGGAGATCGCCACGATTGTCTACTCGGGCGTGATCTGTGATACCGGCCGCTTTCTCTTTCCGAATACAACCGCGGAAGCGCTTGACCTCTGTTCGCGAATGGTCGAAAAAGGCGCGGCGCCTTCAGAAATTGCCGGGTATCTCTACCATCGCAATTCCCGGAACACGATTCACGCTCTGGCGGCCGCTCTCTCCACGCTTGAGTTCTTTTTTGACGGATCGGTCGCCTGCATCCATTTGCACAACATGATGGATGACGATATCGATACGGAAGGATTCGTGGATCATCTCCTCTCTATCGAGGGGACGGAAGTCCAGATTTTTATGATCGAGCGGGATGCGAACGAGTACCGGATAAGCATGCGTTCGAAATCGAATATCGACGTGAACGAAGTTGCCCGCCATTTCGGCGGCGGCGGCCACATGCGTGCGGCGGGCTGTGTTGTCAAGGGGTCACGCGATACTATCAAGGAGCGCCTCCTTCAGGTGCTTGGAGAGCAGATATGCACGGTATGAGCGACGCTCTTCCCCGCAGATCGGATCTTCAGCGTGAGGGCGTCCTGAATATAAACAAGCCGCCGGGACTGACATCGTTCGCGGTCGTGAGAAAGGTGCGGAAATGGACCGGGGCGAAAAAAGTGGGTCACGCCGGAACGCTCGATCCCATGGCCACCGGGGTTTTGATCGTTCTCACCGGGAAGGCTACCAAACGGTCCGCCGCATTCATGGACCAGACAAAGGAATATGCCGCGACCATTCGGCTGGGACAGCAGTCCGAGACCGATGACCTCGAGGGCGGTATTATCGCTGAAAGAACGGTCCCTGATTTTTCAGAGGAAACGTTCCGCGATGTGCTGAACACGTACCGGGGGACGGTGCTGCAGGTCCCTCCGATGTATTCCGCCCTCAGAAAGAATGGCAGGCGGCTGTACAAGCTCGCCCGCAAGGGTGTTTCCATCGAACGTGAACCGAGACCCGTGCAGATCTACGATATCGAACTGACAGGATGGCACAATCCTGATTTAAGCATAAAGGTAACCTGTGGACGCGGCACATATATCCGCGCACTCGCACGTGACCTGGGTAATGATCTGAAGGTCGGCGGTCTGCTGGCGGCCCTGACCCGTACCAGAATCGGTGACTGCACCATCGACCAGGCCTGGGATCTTGATGCACTGAAGGCGGCGTTAGACGCAAGCAATGAAGATGTACCGGAGACTTGAGGATATTCCTCATCAGGATGGAACTGCTGTCACTGTCGGCACTTTTGACGGCGTGCATCGGGGACATCAGCTGATTATCGAGCGTCTCATCGGCGCCGCAGCCGCCATCGGCGGCAGGAGCCTCCTGATCACGTTCGATCCCCATCCCGCTGAAGTGCTGCGGGGTATGAAAGGCAATACGCTGCTGACACCGGTCGACGAAAAGGTCGCCCTGCTTGCAGAAACCGGTATCGACAGCCTGTTTATCATTCCTTTCAGCAAAGAGATCGCTTCCCTCAGCCCGGAAACGTTTGTGAAGGAGTGGCTGGTGGAAAAAATCGGCATGACGTCCATTGTGGCGGGATTCAACCATGCCTTCGGCAGCGGGCGTTCCGGCAACGATGATTTGCTGGCGGCCCTGGCACAGGAGCACTCCTTCAGTGTCGAAGTGGTGCCGCCGGTCGTTGCCGCTGGTGAACGGATCAGCAGTACGCTGATACGGCGGACGCTCGAGCGCGGTGCGGTCGGTGAAGCCGCTGGTCTGCTCGGCAGATATTACCGCCTTAAGGGCGTGGTTGTCCGCGGCAACACCATCGGGAAGCAGCTGGGCTTTCCGACCGCGAACATTGAGGTGCTGAACCGGCGAAAATTGATCCCCGGTGACGGTGTCTATGCGGTGTACGCCCACCACGACGGCCGGCGCTATCGGGGAATGGCCAATATCGGCAGCAATCCTACCATCGGGGAGAGCGGGTACGGCCTGGAAGTACATCTCATCGGATATAACGGTGTGCTGTATGATGAAACATTGTCTATAGATTTTTGTGAACGGATCAGAAGTGAAATCAAATTTGACTCCAGACAGGAGCTGTCACTGCAGCTCGAGAAGGACAGGGCCCTTGTTTTGGAGTTGTTAGCAGATAATCAGTAGGAGGAAAAGATGGGCTTGGCTAAAGAAAAGATTGCAGAAATAACCAAAACATACGGTGCCGGTGAGCAGGATACCGGTAATACGAAGGTGCAGATCGCGATTCTGACGACCCGGATCATGGAACTCACCGAACATTTTAAAACGCATAAAAAAGATCACCATTCAAGAAGAGGGTTGCTGAAAATGGTCGGCAAGCGCAGAAGACTTCTTGATTATTTAAAGACGAACGACCTCGACGCATACCGGGCGCTGATCAAGGAACTCGGTATTCGCAGGTAGTTAGCAGTCCCGGCTGAGAAACAGCAGGTCTGCAGGAGGCCCCAACGGGGCAAGGAGAACGTATGTATTATTCTAAAAGCAGTGAAATCGGCGGTCGCACCCTTACGATTGAGACCGGCAAAATGGCAAAACAGGCAGACGGAGCCGTAAAGGTTCAGTACGGT
Source organism: bacterium (assembly GCA_016934955.1). Classification (GTDB taxonomy): domain Bacteria; phylum Zhuqueibacterota; class QNDG01; order QNDG01; family JAGLOF01; genus JAFGRY01. Next base: position 150,076 of record JAFGRY010000026.1, read on the forward strand.
GATACCGTGATACTGGCAACCGCGGTCGCGTCCAAGGAAGCAAGGGAAAATCAGGGGTTTTTCCCGCTATCGGTCGAATATCGTGAAAAGACGTACGCTGCCGGGAAAATCCCGGGCGGGTTTTTCAAACGCGAAGGAAGGCCGCAGGAAAAGGAAATTCTCAGCGCGAGGATGATCGACCGGCCGATCAGACCGCTGTTCCCTGAAAACTTCAATTATGAAGTTCAGATAATGGTGACCGTGCTCTCGTCGGACGGTGAAAATGATGCCGATGTTCTCGGTACCATCGGAACATCCGCCGCTCTCTCAATTTCCGATATCCCCTTCAACGGTCCCATCGCATCGGTGAGAGTGGGCCGCATCAACGGCGAGTTCATCATCAACCCCACATTCAGTCAGCTGGAAGAGAGCGATATGGACATCACGCTTGCCGCTTCCTATGACGCGCTGGCGATGGTGGAAGGTGAAGCGCTGGAGATATCGGAAGAGGATATGCTGGAAGCGCTTGACTTCGGTCACCGGGAAATTCGCCGGATCATCGACATGCAGCAGGAACTCATCAAAGAAGCAGGCCGCGAGAAGAGACCGGTGGAACCGGTGGAAACCGATGTCGAGCTGGAGGCAAAAGTCCGGGAGCTGGCGACTGATAAGCTGGCGGAAGGTCTCGTGGTCCAGGGTAAAATGAACAGGCAGGCCGCGCTCCGGGAGATCAGAGACAGTATTCACGCAGAGCTCGAAGAAGCCTATCCCGATGATAAAATGACCATATCGACCATCATTCATGACATTGAAAAAGAGATTGTCAGAAAGATGATACTCGATAAAAAGAAACGCATCGACGGCCGCTCATATGATGATATCCGTGATATCACCTGTGAGATCGGCGTTCTGCCGAGAACACACGGATCCGCGCTCTTCACCAGAGGGGAAACCCAAAGTCTCACGGTCACCACTCTGGGGACGAAAATGGATGAACAGAAAATTGAAGGCCTGGACGGTCAGTCCTGGAAGAGCTACATGCTCCACTACAATTTTCCGCCCTACAGCGTGGGTGAGGTAAAACGGTTCTTCGGTCCCAGCAGGCGGGAGATCGGGCACGGCAACCTCGCCGAGCGGGCTCTCAAGCCGGTAATTCCCGCCGAAGAGATGTTTCCCTATACGATGCGTATCGTTTCCGAAATTCTGGAATCAAACGGTTCTTCTTCCATGGCCACTGTCTGCGCCGGATCGCTCTCCCTGATGGATGCGGGTGTGCCGGTCAAGGCCGCCGTCGCAGGGGTTGCAATGGGTATGATCAAAGAGAACGACCAGGTTGCCATACTCACCGATATTCTCGGCGACGAGGACCATCTGGGTGATATGGATTTCAAGGTCGCCGGCACCGAGAAGGGGATCAGTGCCGTCCAGATGGACATCAAAATAGCGGGGATATCCAGGGAACTGATGCGGGACGCTCTCGAAAAAGCCCATAACGCCAGGCTGCGTATCCTTGAAATCATGAACAGGACCATCAGCAAACCGGCGGAGAACCTCTCTCCCTATGCGCCGAGAATCACGGCCATCAAGATCGATGTAAACGATATCGGGACCGTAATCGGGCCGGGCGGCAAGATGATCAGGGAAATCATCGAGAAATCCGGTGCCGAGGTGAATATCGATGATGACGGCACCGTGCAGATCTCCTCGGTGGATGAGGAAGCCTGTCAGATCGCCATCGAGATGATTCAGGCGCTGGTTCAGAAACCGGAAATCGGCAAGACGTACCAAGGCAAAGTGAAAAAAATCACTAATTTCGGTGCTTTTGTCGAAATTCTTCCCGGAAAGGAAGGACTGCTCCATATCTCTGAAATCGCCAAGGAGAGGGTGAACAAGGTCGAGGACCACCTGAAGATCGGTCAGGAAATCGAAGTGAAACTGCTCAAAATCACTCCCGAAGGCAAACTGGATCTCAGTCATAAAGCACTGCTCTAGTCAACGAGAGAAGGGGAGGTTTTCATGTCGCGCCCAGAGATTTCCAGCCGGGGTCTTGAGACCCCGGCTTCTCCCATCAGAAAACTGACACCGTATGCTGATGAAGCAAAATCGAGAGGGGTCAGAGTATATCACCTCAATATCGGACAGCCGGATATTCATACGCCCCGGGAGTTTTTCGAGGCCGTGAAGGGCTTTGACGGGAATGTGCTCTCATACAATCCGTCCAACGGGATCCCGGCCATGCTTGAGAGCCTCGAGCAGTATTATCACCGCTGCGGGCTCAGCCATGTAACCCGAAAGGACATCATGGTGACCACCGCCGGCAGTGAGGCGATACTCTTCAGCATGATGGCGGTTACATCACCCGGTGACGAGATCATCGTCTTTGAGCCCTTCTATCCCAATTACAACGGATTCGCGAAAATGGCGGGAGTGACCCTCGTGCCGATTGCCTCCGATCCCCGGAACGGGTACCGGCTCCCTGACAGGGAGACGATAGAAAGCAGAATCACTCCCAAAACCAGAGCCATCCTGATCTGCTCCCCGAACAATCCCACTGGCACCGTGCTCACCGCCGCGGAAATGGGAATCATCAAGGATCTGGCCCTCGAACACGGACTCTTCGTTTTATCGGATGAGGTCTACCGCGAATTCGTCTTTGAAGGCTCGGCCGTGAGCATACTCTCATTCCCGGAGCTGTCCGAGCACGCTGTTATCTGCGACAGTCTTTCCAAGCGCTACAGCGCCTGCGGAGCACGGATCGGCAGTATCGTATCCAAAAACGCCGCGGTCATGGAAACCGTGCTGAAATTCGGCCAGGCCCGGCTCTGTCCGCCGACATTGGAACAGATAGGGTCGGCCGCGGTTGTCAATACCGGCAGCAAATATTTCAAGGGTATGCTCGATGAATACAGAAAACGCCGTGATGTACTGTATGAGGGGCTGCTTTCCATTCCCGGTGTGATGGTGAAAAAGCCGGGCGGCGCCTTTTACATGATGGTTTCGTTTCCCGTTGATGACATCGAGGATTTCTGCAGGTGGCTGCTCTCCGACTTCGAACTCGAACATGAAACGACAATGCTGGCGCCGGGTCCCGGATTTTACGCCACCAAGGGAAAAGGAAAGCAGGAGGCGCGGATAGCCTACGTTTTGAACGTTGAGGATATGAAGAAAGCGATCAATGTCCTGTCTCACGGGCTTTCCGCCTATCAGTCTACTTCCTGACCGGCAGGGTCCTCAGGATAGAGATGATGGACCAGACACACACGCGGTGTATCGGCGATATACCGATAATCACATTTCATAAAGTAGATCCTTCATTCGAATGGGGAGTCACCAGGGTGACTCCCCGTCAGTTCGAGCGGGTAATCGCCCACCTGGCGGAAGCGGGGTTCACCACTGTTTCCCTCCGGCAGCTGCAGAACAATGCATCCCTTCCCGAACGCCCGATCATCATTACCTTCGACGACGGGTACGAGAGCGTGTATACCCACGCGTTACCCATCCTCAGGCACTATGGATTCACTGCCACTGTTTTTGTCATAAGCGGGTATGTCGGGGCCGCCAACCGATGGGATGTCAATCTCGGAGGCCTCCTGTTTTCTCATCTCACCAGAACCCAGATCGCAGCGCTCTCCAGGGCCGGATTTGAAATCGGGTCGCATACGGTCCATCATCCCGATCTTACGCGCCTACCCCACGCATCCGCTCGCCAGGAGCTTTTGAGGTCGCGGAGAACCCTTTCCGAACTCACCGATACCGATGTCACCGCTCTGGCCTTTCCTTTCGGCCGCTATAACCGAACGGTTGTCGACCTCTGCCGTGAGACAGGATACCGTCAGTGCTGCGGTTTCTGGCGTCAGCCCTGGACGGCTGAACTGAAGGAACCGGTTGTTTTCCAGAGAAAAGCGTATTATCTTTTTGATACACTCACCAGCCTGCAGGCGAAGTACGGGAACGGGCTGCTGTCGCGTCTCGAACAGTGTAAATTGCGATTGATCAATGTCTGTTCACACGGCACCGCACTGGTAAAGCCGTATCGTGAATAACAATCCAATGCTGGAGTCCCAAAATGGCCGGCCCAAAAATAAGACGGGTGTACTATTCGAGTTCGGAAATCTGCAGGATCGCCGATATCAACCAAAACAGATTACTGTTCTGGGAACGTCGTATATCAGACCTGCATCCGTCGCGCAACCGATCCGGCAGAAAGTGTTACAAACCCGAACAGCTCAATCTCCTGAAAAAAATTGTCAAATTCCAGAATGTCGGGTACAGTGACGAGAAGATTCTCGAACTGCTCGAACGGCGTTCAGCTGCGGCGAGGATGAAAACGGAACTGCCGGGGAGCGAGAACGTGATCCAGGAGATAGAACGGGGATTACGGGAAATTCTGGCGATCATAAACGGCGGCGGTCATGAATATTGACATTGTCACCGTGGGCAAAATCAGACAGGGTGCATGGCATTCGCTGCAGCAGCTGTATCTGAAGCGGCTGAAACATCACGCCCGCATGAGTGTGAGTGAGATCAGGGGGATCCGTGATTCAGGCGGGCTTGCCGAGAACGTTCTTATAGAAAAGGAGTCGGAACTGATCGCATCCCGTATTCCTTCAGGCAGCATGCTGGTCGCCCTCGATTCACGCGGAACGGCGCTCTCCTCTCCCGAACTGGCCGAACATCTTCAGCGATGGCGTCTGCAGGGCCGGAATCGCGTCGCGTTCGCCATCGGTGGTGCCGTGGGATTTTCCGATTCGTTTCTGCAGCGGGCCGATTTCACGCTTGCCCTTTCCAGGATGACGCTCCAGCATGAACTTGCCCAGATCGTATTGCTCGAGCAGCTTTACCGTTCATTCACCATTATCAGCGGCGGACGCTATCATCGTCAGGAGCGGGAATGAGCAGGAGAATCATACAGTGCCCCGGGTGCGGCCGCGAAATCGAACTCTATCACAATCCGGCCCCGACGGTTGATATTGTCATCCGCTATCAAGACGGTATCGTTCTCATCAAGAGAAAACAGTATCCATTCGGCTGGGCTCTGCCCGGCGGATTCGTCGATTACGGCGAAGACACCGTGTCGGCGGCGGTGCGGGAGGCAAAAGAGGAAACCAGTCTTGATTGCGAGATCATCGGCCTGCTGGGTGTATATTCGAATCCCCAACGTGATCCCCGATCCCATACCATTTCCACCGTCTACGTCGCCCGGGGGCGCGGTGAGCTGCGGGCGGCCGACGATGCGGCGGAGGCGCGCTGTTTTTCCCTCGAGCGCATCCCCTCCGGGCTGGCCTTCGACCATGGAACCATTCTCGCCGATTACCGTGTTTGGCACGCCGGAGAAACGGGGTAGGAGATACTGCCGGTGCGGGTGATCATTCATGTCGACATGGACGCATTTTACGCATCCATAGAGCAGCGGGACAATCCGGTGATACGAAACCGGCCTGTCGTTGTCGGTGCCGATCCCGCAGGAGGATCGGGCAGGGGCGTTGTATCAGCCGCCTCCTATGAGGCGAGAACCTTCGGCATCCATTCGGCCATGCCCATATCCACCGCCTATAAACGATGTCCGCACGCCGTCTTTCTCCCCGTGGACACGGAGAAATACTGCCGGGTAAGCAGCGGCATCATGGCGCTGTTTCACGAATATGCCCCTGTCGTGGAAGCGGTGAGTCTCGATGAAGCCTTTCTTGATGTCAGCGGCGTGCAGCGGCTTTTTTCAGGCGCCGAGCGAATAGCACGCACGATCAAGGAGCGCATACTCAGCGAACACCGGCTGACCGCGTCGGTGGGCATCGCTCCCAATAAACTTCTGGCGAAGATGGCGTCTGAATTCGATAAACCCGACGGGTTTACCGTGGTTCCTCAGGAGAGAGTGCAGCAGTTTCTCGATCCGCTGCCGGTATCCGCCCTGTGGGGCGTGGGAAAGAAGACCGATGTGCGTCTGGCGGCGATGGGTGTCCGCACTGTCAGGCAGCTGCGGGCCGTGCCGCAGCAGGATCTCGAATCGATTTTCGGGAAGAATGGCGGATCCCTTTGGAACTATGCCCGGGGACTGGACGACAGTCCGGTGGAAGCGGGCAGACAGGCGAAATCGATTTCCAACGAGCACACGTTCGCCCGGGATGAGACATGCCCGGAAGTGATAGCCGACACCATTCTCCAGCTCTCGGAAAAAGTCGGATTCAGGCTCCGGAACCGGCGGTTGACGGCGAAGACGATTACGTTCAAGCTGCGGTTCGAAGACTTTCAGACACTGGTGCGGGCGAAAACGGTTGATCATCCCGTTTCGCTCAGTGAGGACATATACGCTGCAGCGGTCGGGATATACGGCGAATTGAACCGGGAGCGCAGACCGGTACGGCTGATCGGCGTGGGGGTGAGTCATCTTGGCGAATCGGGAGGCGGACAGATGTCTTTCTTTTCGGAAGAGCGGGAGACCCGTGAACAGCTTTCGCTTACCATCGACGAGATAAAGAAGCGGTTCGGAGAAAATGCCATACGCCGTGGTCCCCGCTATTGACTTCCAATGATAGTTTTCGTAATTTACGGTAGGTGTCACGCAGAGGAGCCGCTGAAATGAATCGTGCATGGTATATTGCTGCTGCAGTCGGGGTGATCCTTTCCCTTTCCGGCGGTGAGGGGGCGGCGCAGCCCTTTGACACCGGGGGCATGCATGCGGGGTTCACCGTCGGCGCCGGGCTGCCGAAAGTCCCGTTTTCCATCTACTATCCACCCGTCGCCGTGTGCGGTACGGTGTGGGGATCCGCCGCGTTAACAAAGAAGCTCTCTCTCCGTGCCGCCGGTCTGGCGCTGCACACGTTCAATATCGGAACGGTCACCGGGGAAAAGCGGGATCTCGCGTTCGACCTTGCCGGCGGATCCACCGAACTGATGTATTCCCTGGACCGCTCGCTCTACGGCAGACAGTTCGTGTCCGCCGGGATCGGCCGCTATGCACTGAGCCAGGATATCGACGAGAGGAGCTACAGCGGCGCGGTTCCGGGCATCTCAATCGGGCTCTCCAGCTGGATGTTCGGGAAAAAGGTCAGTTCCTCCGTCGATGTTGCCTGGATTATGCTTTTTGAACCGTCCCCCAGACCGCAGGTCCTGCTTGTCACGCTGGGATTGATACTGTAGTGTTCCGGTAACCAGAGGGAAGGTGTTCCCATCAAGAGACTGAAAAAAATTCGTCGCCGTATTACGTATTCCGATACCTTCATGAATGTTCTTGCCGATGCGATGGTGCTGCTTACGCATCTGTATGTATCGATGCTGAAAATCAGGATCTATTATCATCCCGGGATCACCGATGATGATATGAGAAAGGCCCTTTTCGCTTTCTGGCACGGCCGCCAGTTTCTGCTGGTGCCGTTTTTCAGCCGTCTGAATATCGCCATTCTGGCGGATTTGAGCTGGGCGGGAGAGATTCAGGCGCGGGTGCTCAAACGGCTGGGGTACAATCTGGTGCGGGGTTCGACCAAACGAAAACCGGTACGGGTGCTTCTGCAGATGAAAGCGGTCGCTGAAGCCGGGTCGTCCCTGGCTTTCGCGGTTGACGGCCCCAGGGGACCGATCCACGTTTCAAAGCCCGGCATCGTGTTTCTGGCCCGGAAACTGGACCATCCGATCATCCCTCTGGCGACGTCCGCGGACCGGGCCTGGTATATGAAGAGTACCTGGGACCGGTATATGGTGCCGGCACCGTTTTCCCGCTGTCTGATTGCGTTCGGAAAGCCGGTGTACGTTTCTGAAGAGTACGCCGGCACCGATCTTGATACACGGCTCCTGCAATGGCAGAATCATTGTGATGAAATATGCAGGCAGAAACAATGATGGAAACAAAGCTCGATGTATTGTCCTATGATTCGGCACTGGATCCGGAAGCATTCAAGGCGGTCAGGCGCCGCCCGGTACGGGTCATTCTGGAAGATTTGAGAAGCGCCTTCAATGTGGGGTCGATCATCAGAACAGCCGACTGCGCCCTGGTCGAACGGGTCACTGCCTGCGGGATCACGGCTCATCCGCCTCACAAGAAACTGACAAAGACCTCGCTGGGGGCTCTCGATTACGTACCCGTTGACTACATGCCGTCGGCGGTTGCCGCCGTGCAGGCGGCAAAAAAGGACGGGTATGCCGTTGTCGCCCTGGAATTGACGAACCGCAGTGTCTCGATCTGGGAATACGCCTTTCAGCTGCCGGCGGCGCTGGTGATGGGAAATGAAGCGCTCGGTATTTCACACGAGGTGCTCCGTGAAGCTGACGCCATTGTCGAAATCCCCATGCTTGGATTCAAGAATTCCCTCAACGTCGCCACCGCGTTCGGCATCGCGGTCTATGAGATGCAGCGCCAGCATCTGGATCGTTTTCCGTGTTCAAATCGTTTAACGAATATAAAAATGCTCGCAACGGAACCGTAGCTGTCATTGAAGACCTTGCCCGGAGTGTATAATGAAATGTTCCACGCGTTATCTGTTCCTGATGCTCTGTGCTGTGCTCTGCACGGTGTCCTGCAGGAGGAGAGAGGGTATGCAAAACGACGGCAGATATGAAACAATGCGAATGGAAATGGTGAAGAACCAGCTGCAGTCGCGCAACATCCGGGATCCCCGGGTACTCGAAGCGATGCGCACCGTACCGCGGCATCTCTTCGTTCCGGATGACCTGCGGAACAGGGCCTATGACGATACCCCCCTCGCCATCGGATTCGATCAGACCATCTCCCAGCCGTATATCGTGGCCTTTATGACGGAGGCCCTCTCCCTGGGAAGTGACAGCCGGGTGCTGGAAATCGGCACTGGGTCGGGATATCAGGCGGCTGTTGCCTCGCAGATCGCCGGGGATGTATATTCCATCGAAATAGTCGAGCCGCTGGCCCTGCGCGCTGAAAAATTACTGAAGCGGCTCAATTATACCAATGTTCATGTGAAGGTGGGGGATGGATATGCGGGCTGGCCTGAACACGCCCCTTTTGACGCCATTATCCTCACTGCCGCGCCGCCGTCGGTGCCGCCGCCGCTTATCGATCAGCTTGCCGAAGGAGGAAGAATGGTTGTTCCGGTGGGTGAGCTCTATCAGGAGCTGTTGCTCATCACCAAGATCGCCGGAGAGCTGCACCGGGAACGGCTGCTGCCGGTGCGCTTTGTGCCCATGACGGGGAAAATTCAGGAAGACAACCGCTGACGCGGCGATGAAACCCTTTGCCCGGTTTTACGTTATGCTATATATCGGGTAATGAGGAGAGGTGCACCATGAGCGCGGTTAAGAAATTGACGAAGAACAGACAGGCAAAGATGATCGACGGTGTCTGCGCCGGCGTTGCCGATTATTTTCAGATCGATGTGACCATTGTACGCGTCATCTGGGTCGTTGCCGTTTTCATCAAGGGAATCGGCGTGTTCGCCTATCTTCTCTGCATGCTGCTGCTGCCGCCGGGCGATGACAAGCGTCCCTCAACCGCCGCCGCGGGGCATCCGAATGCGGGCATGATCGGCGGCATCGTTCTCATAATTTTCGGCTTTTTCATTCTGGCAGGCGATGGCCACTGGTGGCGGCCCTTTTGGTTCCACTATGGCCGCTGCCCGTTTCATTTCGGGTATGAATTCTGGGCCGCAGTCCTCGTAGTCGCCGGAATCGCCTATCTGATATATGCCTTAAACAGTAATCGATCTTCAAAAAACGGTGAATCAGAGGCCGCCCCTTCCGGAAAGAGAGGCGGAAGCGGGAAAACGGGGGACGTTAAAACCCTGACCCGCGATTCAGCCGGCAAATGGATCGGCGGAGTGTGCAGCGGCGTCGCCGCGTATGCAGGAATCGATCCGGTTGTTGTGCGGATCGGGGCCATTCTACTGGCGCTTGTTTCGGACCTGCTGCCGGTTGTGCTCCTGTATGTCGTGCTGATGTTCGTTCTGCCGGAAAACGATCATACATAAGACAGGATCTGCCATCATGCATAAAACTCACCATTCATATGTGCCCGGTATTTTGCTGATCGCCGCCGGAGCGTGGCTCATGTCCCGTCAGTCCTGGCTGATCTACGATATCTGGCAGTATCTTTTTCCGGTTCTGCTTCTCCTGCTGGCTGCGGCCGTGATCATCAACGGCCGGCGGACGGAAAAACCGTCGGCTTTTTTCTGGGGGACGTTTCTCAGCCTGATGAGCGTTTATTATTTTCTTGAGAATTACAGTCTGGCCGCGCTTCCCGCAGGTATCGAATGGCCGGCAGTGATTCTCTCGGCGGGCATTGCATTTTTGGTTTCCTTTTTTATCCGCCCGAATAAAGTGGGCCTGCTGCTGCCGGGGTGTCTGCTGACGGTGTGGGGGGGAGTGGATGTTCTGGAAGCATTCCATATCCATACATTCGATTATATCGACATGCTGGAACGGTACTGGCCGGGTCTGCTGATCGTGTTCGGCCTCGCGCTTATCCTCCGCAGTCTCTTTCCGGGAAAAGACCTGCCGGAATAAATGTTTCAAATATTTAATATTTTATTACTTGATTTTCTCGTTATATTGCAGTAATCTGTGATGCGGGATAACTCCATCTATTTGAAGGGTTTGTCAACTTGTCCATTTTCAAACTACATTCAAAGAAGCGGAGAATCGAGCCGTACAGGAACGGCACCTTCTTCGAATGGGCAACTGACAGGAGTTTATTCTTCCAGAAGGAGGACCCCTGGGCCAGAACGCAGACATTCCTCGCTGAAATTCAAAAGCGTCTTCTTGCCGAACAGGCCTTTGTCATCTCCAGAAACAATCAAGATAATCACATTAAAATTATAAAGATAGCACCTGCCGGTCAGTCCCCGGTCATCGGCGCCTCGCTGTTGAATAGAATCATGTGCAGTCAGGGCGCCGATAAACAGGTCATGTTCCTCGACGATATTCTCGAGGACACCGGTCTTCGCGCCGACATCGCCACGTCCGATATCAGTTCACTCATTTCATCCAATATCACCACCGATCCCGCCACCACCGATCATCTCTTTATCCTCAACTATGCCCTTACCACTGACGTGGGCAGAATCAGTGAATTCATTCACGGCCTTTCCACCGTTCTGGGGCAGGCACTCATCAACTGCCGTTTGAGTGACGAACTCAAGAAAAAGGATGCAACCCTCCAGCAATGGACGGAGCAGGTAGAGGCAAGGATCGAGCAGGGGACTAAAAAGCTCCTGGAGCAGGAGTTTCAGTTTCATGCCCTCTTCGAAGGCGCCAATGACGGCATTCTCGTTAATGATGCCGACGGTGACGTTGTAGAAGCCAACGGGGTGGTATGCCGGTTTCTCGGGTATGACCGCAATGAACTGCTGCGCGTGAACTGGAAGCATATCGTGCCTTCAGGCCGGTATCAGGAGATCTATACCATTTTTCAGAATGTGATCGCGAAAATTCATAAAGAGCCTTTCGAGTTTCAGCTGCGGAAGAAGGACGCATCGGTCATTCCGGTGGAAATATCAAGCAGACGGGTCTGGTTCAAAGGCACCGAAGTGGTGCAAAGTTTTATCCGCGACATCTCATTGCGAAAAAAACTGCAGCAAACACTCCTGGAAGCAAAAGAAAAGTATAAAATGCTTGTCGAGTCATCGCTGGTCGGTGTTTTCATCATCGAGAAGAACACGGTGCTGTTCGTCAATACCATGTTTGAAACGATCACGGGGTACAGTAAAGAAGAGATTTTGAAGATGGAATTTCAGGAACTGGTGCTTCCCGAGGACAGGTACCGGCTCGATGAAATGGATGAACTGGAACACGGTGAAACCGGTGATTTTGAAATTCAGCTCCTGCACAAGGACGGCCGGAGAATTACCTGCGATATCCATTCAACGGTGGTTACGGTTGACGGGAAGCGAACTGTGCTCGGTAACGTGATCGATGTAACGAAAGAAAAGGAGTTCGCAAAGCAGCTGCTCGAGTCGAAGAAGATGGAATCGATCAGTACGCTCGCCGGCGGAATCGCCCATGATTTCAACAACCTTCTCGGCGGTATCCTGGGATACGCGTCGCTCATCCTCAGCGATATGGATGAGTCGAACGAGTACTACTCTGACATTGCGACCATTGCGGAAACCACCAAACGCGCCGCGGTTCTCACAGACCGCCTTCTGGCGTTTGCTCGGGGAGGGAAGTACCAGGTCAAGGAGATCATGGTGGACGAGGTGGTCAACGATGTGGCTCTGATTCTGGAAAATACCGCAGAGAGAAATATTCATATAGAAACCCGCAGCGATGCCGATGTCTGGACGATCAGGGGGGACCGGGAGCAGATCCATAAAGCAGTGCTGAATCTCTGTCTTAACGGCATCGAGGCCATGGAGAACGAGGGAATACTGTCGATAGATACATCGAACATCACCATCAATGCCAATGTCTCCCGCAAAGTGTTCGGCCTGCCTGCCGGTGATTATGTCCGGATTGTCGTCAAGGACACAGGGATAGGCATGAGCGAGAGCATCAAGTCGCGAATGTTTGAGCCGTTTTTTACCACAAAAACCTATGGCGAGGGCGCCGGCCTCGGTCTTGCGATGGTATACGGAGTGATCAAAAATCATGAGGGCGCCATTCATGTGAACACCAGCCCCGGCAAGGGAACATCCGTGTCGATTTTCCTGCCGCGATTTGAACCTGAGGAAAAACCGGTTAAGGCGGCGACACCGAAAAAGAGGGCGATCCACAACAGGATTCTGCTGATCGATGATGAATTCATCATCAGGGAAGTCGGTCAGAGAATGCTGGAAAAAGGCGGGTACACGGTGATCACTGCTCCCAACGGTGCCTCCGGCGTCAAAATATTCCTGGAAGAGAACAGGATGCTGGACCTGGTGCTGCTCGACTGGATGATGCCCGGTATGGGGGGCAAGGAAACGTCAAAGCGGCTGAAAGAAATAAATCCGGACGTTCCCATCTGTTTCCTGTCCGGATATCGTACCTGTGACAAACCGGAAATGCTGATGCTCGGTGACCGCCTCTTTATCCAGAAACCCTTCCAGACCGATGCTCTCCTCGCAGCTATCGACACCATGATAAAACAGACTGATACTCACGATTGATCCGTGATTGCGCCTGTAATCGTTATTTTGGAACAGCTTTTGCTTCTACTTGTCCCGTGCGATGATGATGATTCATTTCATTACTGCTGTTCATGGAATATCGATTAAGGCGATGTAAATGCAGTATGGACATGAACAACATAGTCTAAAAGACGAAAAGACAGAGGATTACGAATCTTTGTTCTCACAGGGAAATGTAAATCATCTATATACGAGAGCCGGTATTTGTCACGTTGTTCTTGATGCCGAGGGCACTGTCCTGAAGTTCAACAGCACCGCTGAATCAGTGTTCAAGACCGAAGCAGAAGAAATTATCGGCAAAAATTTCCGTATTTTTTCTTCTGCTGATACAGCTGAAGAACTGGATAAAATGCTGAAAACCTGCATGCGCCGCGGATTCATCAAAGATGAAGTGATTTCCCTGGCGGCATCGGACGGGTCCGGATTGTGGCTGAAGGTCAACGGGAAAAGCGAGGGCATCGAGGATAACAATGATTCCGCGATGCAGCTCTACCTGGTGGACTATACAGCCGTGAAGAGAGCCGAACGGAAGAACCGGCTGCTGCTGAGCCTGCTCAGGACAGAGAGCATCGGCCCCGGCGATGAAGCGACGGCCAGGCAGCTGATTTCAGACCTGAAGGATATCACCGGTGCAGAATCCGCCGGGATTGCCTTTGCCGACGGGACGATCATCACCTGCAGTGCGGGAGCCGGATCACAGCCTGCCCCGGAATGTTCCCTGCCCCTCCCGGAATGGAAGAAATGTACCGTCCTCTACAAAAACTACCTGGGACTGAACACCGATTCCGGCGGCGCCCTGTGTATCGAAAACATTCCGGACCTGATCTCCTCGTCACTTCCGGATGAGCTGGCGAATGTGCTCTTCCGTTTTCAGTCCTTCAGAAACCTGACCGTGTTTTACAACACCGGAGATGCAGGGGAGAGCTGCCTCTTCTTCCTGGATAATTTCGAGTCCGGACTGGATGAAGAGCAGATCCTTTTCCTGGAAGCCGCTACCACCGTGTTCCGCAAACACAAACCGGTCGAAAAAGGGGAGGAACCCGACAAGCCGGCCGTCCCCGCATCGCTCGAGAATCCGGTGTCGGGCATCATTATCACCAAAAAGGGCAGGATCATCGATGTCAATGACTGGGTGCTCCAGTTCACAGGTTTCAAAAAGGATGACCTTCTCAATAAATCGTTCAACGATCTGATTCCGGAATCATATCAGACAAAAGTGAAACAACTCGCGGAGAGCCGGGCTTCCGACACATCCCTCACAGGGACGGTTGAGCTCACGATCCAGGATGCCTCCGGGAAGGACAGGAATATCGAGTGCGGGTACCGCTATATCCCCATGAACGGCAATTCCCTGGATATGTGGTACATCATCGATAAACAGGACAAGCACTGGCTGCAGAAGCAGCTGTTGCAGGCGAGAAAAATGGAATCTCTCGGTCTGCTTTCAGGCGGCATCGTCCATGACTTCAACAATCTCATGTCCAGCATTCTCGGCTACAGCAGTCTTCTCACCGAAGAGCTCAAGGAAACCGATCCCTATTACGATGATGTCAGGCAGATACACCTGACGTCGGAAAAAGCAACAGAACTGACGTCGCGTCTGATGGCGTATGCGCACGACAGCGCCTACGTGATCAGTGATCTCGATGTGAATCAGCTCGTCACCGAAGTCGCGGGAATTCTTTCGAGAACCCTTGATAAGAATATCATGATCAGGGCCGAACTGGCACCGGATATCAAACGGATCACTGCTGACGCGAGTCAGGTGCAGCAGGCCATTCTCCAGGTGGCACTCAATGCCAGGGATGCAATGCCCTCAGGCGGAAAAATCATTTTCTCGACCCGGAATATCCATGTCAAGGAGAACAGCGCCTGGATCAAACAGGGGGCATCTCCCGGAGATTACATTCAGATTGCGGTCAGCGATACCGGGCGGGGTATGAGCGTCGACATCAAGGAACAGATGTTCACGCCCCATTTTACCACCAAGAAAGGTGAATCCGGTAAAGGGCTCGGTCTTTCGATGGTGCATGAGATCGTCAGCAACCATCAGGGGTTCATCTCGGTGTTCAGTGAAGTGGGCAAGGGAACCATTCTGAAATTTCATTTCCCGGCACATCAGGCCGGGATGAGCAACGACACAATGCAGGATGCGAAGCCTGTTCTGGGCAAAGAGACCATTCTGCTCGTGGATGTTGAAAAAAATTCCCGGGAGACGGCCAGGAAGATGCTCACGCGGTACGGATACAAAGTCATCAGTGCCGAGACCGGCAGGGATGCCGCGGCGATTTACAAGAAATATTCAGACCGGGTGGACCTCATCATTCTCGACACGCTCATGCCGGGGATCAATACCAGCAAGATTATCCTCCATTTCAAACAGATCAATCCCGACATCCGCATCATCGGATCTTCAGCCAAAGGTGAATCGGGCCAGTTGGAAACAGCCGTCAAGGAAAAAATCGAAGGTGTTGTCACCAAGCCGTTTCAGCTCCGGCCGCTTCTTCAGAGTATTCGCACCGTTCTGAACGCCTGAAATTGCACAATGAAATGAAACCCTGCCGTGAGTATGCAAATCGGGTTCGCATCCCGCCCCGCACGACGTCTGCACATCCATTCCCGGTGAATATCCCGTCTCTTTTACCTCTCCTGATAAATACCTGTTTCTATATGCTTTGTTTGTTCATTCTCGTGTATCGATAATGTCAGGAACCGTTTTTTTGGAGAAAACGGGAAAAATTTTCCTGAAAACGGTGCCCGTGGCATGATTTAAGCTTTATCACGGGAACGGCGGGGCGACCTGTCTGCATAGTTCGCCGGTACCGCGCGCCGCCGCCGCACAGCCACGATGCTGGTGCGGGCAGGAAAGAGTTAACGGAGGCCCGGTGGGTAGCAAGCAAAACAGCGAAAAACGGATCGACAGGAGAGCGTCTGCTGTACTCACAGATCACCTGCTTGTTGACACGATTCATAAATTGAAAAACGGACTCGGTGGTATCGAAGGGTTCGCCACGCTGCTGCAGCGTGACATCGCGCCGGACAGCCCCGGACAGAAAATGGCCCTGAAGGTGCAGGAGGGTGTCCGTAAAGTCAATGATCTGGTGACGCTGCTCATGTTCGTTGTGCGTGATATCGACATCCACGCCGATCAGTTCCGCCTTACTCTCCTGATCAGACAGATGCTGCCGGGATTGCAGTCCGTTTCCGGTGAGAACACGGCGCAGCTGATCGTTCATCCCGAAACCGGTGCGGAAGATTCCTCCATCAAGGCTGATCCTCAGCTGGTTGAGCGCATGGTTGAATACGTGGACCGGTTCCTCGCTTCGATTCGCGCGACCCTGGTCTGCATCGAACTGTCCGGGGGAAGGCCCGGTAATGTCAGGTTCACGTTTCTCTACCTTGCCGAATCGGGTGACCAGGCGGAGTCGGTGACCGATTATATGAAACAGCTGCATGCACCCGAGCCCAGACTGGCGCTTGTCGCTATCGAAAAGATCGTCGATTGTCACGGCGGCACTCTGAACATCAGCATGCTTTCCGGCAGAAATAAATATGTACAAATTGAATTACCGAAAGGATTCCAGTGATGTCAGACGACCAGAAATCAATCCTCATTCTTGATGACGAAGAGATGATTCGGGATCTTCTGAGTGAAACATTCAGCAATAAAGGCTATGAAACCGACACCGCCCTCGATGCCAGGGAAGCGATGAGAAAACTGAACAAGAGCCGGTTCGACCTTCTGGTCACAGATCTGCGTCTTCCTGATGTGAGCGGCATGGAAGTGATGGAGCAGGTCACCAAGCAGTTTCCCGAACTGGGCATCATTATGATTACCGCCTATGGATCCATAAAGAACGCCGTTCGCGCCATGAAACTGGGGGCCTTCGATTATATCACGAAACCGTTCAATCTCGATGAGATAGAGCTGGTCGTCGAGAAGTATTTCAAATACCGGAATCTGGAGAACGAGAACAAGTACCTGCGCTCTGAACTGGACAGGAAATTCAGTTTTAAAAATATCATCGGCAACAGCAAACCCATGGACAAGGTGTTTGACAGCATAAAGATGGTTTCGAAAAGCAGAGCGACCGTACTCATTCAGGGAGCGAGCGGATCCGGTAAGGAGCTGGTCGCCAGGGCCATTCATTACAACAGCAACAGAAAAAACAATCCCTTCATTACGACCAATTGCGCGGCCCTGCCGGAGAGTCTCGCTGAAAGCGAACTCTTCGGTCATGAAAAAGGTGCGTTCACCGGCGCCATCAAATCGACCAAAGGCCGTTTCGAACAGGCGGACGGCGGGACCATTCTTCTCGATGAGGTAAGTGAGATCGGTATCGGGCTGCAGGCGAAATTGCTGCGCGTCATTCAGGAGCGGGAGATAGAAAAAGTCGGGGGAGCGCGGGTGATTCCCGTTGATGTGAGAATCATCGCCACGACCAACAGGGACCTGCAGAAAGAGGTCGAAGAAGGGAGGTTCCGGGAAGACCTCTTTTATCGCCTCAATGTCGTCCCCATCTATTTGCCGTCGATCAGCGAGAGGAAGGAGGATATCCCTCTTCTGGTGAATCATTTTGTAAAATATTACGCGGATGAGAACGGAAAAGCGATCAAGGGGCTCTCACCGAAGGCGATGCAGGCGCTGATAGAACGGGAATGGCCGGGCAATGTACGGGAGATTGAAAATTTCATCGAACGCGCCGTGGTCATGTCGCCGTTCGATGTGGACATTCTGGATGTGATCCATTTTTCCATGCAGGAGACCCTGGGGGGCAGCGGCAAAGTCCCCCTCGCCGACGAGAAAATGACTCTCCGTGAAACCGAGAAGTATCTCATCCTGAAACACCTGGAAGAAAACGAGGGCAACAGGACACAAACCGCCGAGGCCCTGGGCATCAGTGTGAGGACCCTGCGCAACAAGCTCAATGAATACCGGCAGGAGGGCGTGGATATCTGATCCGGTTCCGTCCCGCCCGCGCAGATGCCCGCCGTTTCATCGGTTCGTGCACCTCATACCCTTTTACCATCCCCCCATACATTCTCCTGCTCAGGAAGTCGCCCGGGTGTCAACGGTGCAAGAGCGATACGGAACGGGTGAGCGGCGGTTCAGCGGGCCCGTTCACCTGGGCTGCATGTATCGGCAAATCTCGCCCAAGAAAGGGCAAATGTTGCCTGAGAATCGCGGTATCGACCGTAGATTCGGGCACGATTAATAATCCTAAATAACATATAAACAATGGAATAAGTATGGCAATGCTTTGTCTGGTATGGATGTTGCCTGATGAATACCTGACACAGGTAATCCACGTCTCACAGGGAGTGATCCATGGACAAAGCGCGTTCAATTTTGTTTGTAGACGATGAGGAGGAAATCCTCGAAATGCTCGTCGATATTTTTTCCGAAGAAGGGTATGAGCTGCATACCGCAAGCAGCGCTGAACAGGCGAAGGCCGTGATTGAACAGAACAGAGTTGATTTCGTTCTGTCCGATCTGAAGCTGCCCGATGCATCGGGTAAAGATGTGATCAGGCATGTGAAAGACCGTTCTCCGGCCGCGGTACGGGTGCTCTCATCGGGATACTTCGACGTCGATTTCGGACAGATCAAACTGGACAGCCGTGATGGTACTTTCTATCTTTCCAAGCCCTGGGATCTCTTCGCCCTGAAACAGCTGGTCGCTGAAAGGCTCGCTTGATGACTGAACGGGATCAGAAAACCATACTGTATGTCGACAGTGATACATACTATTCCAAACGCGCTGAAGCCGCCCTGAAGAACAGCGGGTACCGGTTTACGCTCTGTGAATCCGGATACGAGGCGCTGCGCATTATCACCGACAGGAAACCTGATCTCGTGATCGTTGATTATGATCTCGCCGATATGAACGGCGAGGAACTCTATTCCCGTTATCTGCTTTCCCCCGAATTCAATCTGGAAAACAGAATACCCTTCATCTCTCTCTCCACAAACGGAAATATCGACAAATCGCGGCTCTACGGCCTCGGATTCAGCGGCTGCCTCTCGAAGCCGTTCCGGCAGAAGGATCTTATCGAATTCATTGAAGACTCCCTCGTTTCCCACCAGCTGAAGGTTGAGGAAGTCCAATTCTGGGAAACCATACGACGCTCCAAGGATTTTCTCGAAGGGGTGATCGAAAGTTCCATAGATGCGATTATCACCACCGACACCAAGGGATTCGTGACCTACTGCAACCGGGCCGCCGAAGATATGCTCGGGTACTATTTCGATGAAATTATCGGCAAGAGGATCAGCGATTTCTTCCAGGACGGCAGTACGGAGCTTCTGAAGATCAGCAGCGCGCTTCACAAGGAGAGTAAAATACAGGGATATATCTGCTCCATTAAAGACAAGAGCGGCATCGGAATCCATGTTACCATGTCCATTTCCGTGATGCGGGATGCCAGCGGTCAGAAAGTCGGGGCTCTCAGTATCTGCAAAAAAGTGGACGGAACACTGGAAACGGGTCATGACCAGAACCGTTCCGAGCGTCTGGCCGCTATTATGGAGACAGCGGTGGCGGTGAATCATGCCATCAACAATCCGCTTGTCCCGATCCTCGGTAACGCCCAGTACCTGCTGCAGAATGAGACGATCCAGGATGATGATGTCCGCAGGAGGCTGCGCGTCATCGTCAACAATGCCCTGAGAATCCGGGAAATAACCCAGAAGCTCGCCCGTATATCAAACCCCGTCAACAAGGAATACCTCAAAGGGACCATGATGCTCGACATCGACGGTTCGTCCTGAGCCGTGCCGTTTCCCCCGCGTCTCTCCAGTATGTCCGCTTGACATTATTTCAATTTTTTTGTACATTTAAGACTATTATAATCACTGATGGTGAAGGTGATCGTTCTCCCTTTGGACACGCTCACCGTTACTGATAACAGCAGAGGCTGAACATGTACGAAGAATTGAAAGAGATCGTCGAAACCAACACGTCACGGCTGGAAAATCTCCGGAGGCATCTTTGACATCGAGAGGAAGGAAACACGGGTTGGTGAACTCGAAAAAGAGGCTTCCGGGCCCGATTTCTGGAATAACAACGAACAGGCGCAAACCGTTCTCAGGGAGCTGAACGGATTAAAAGAGACCGTTGACGCCTGGCATGGCGTCAAGAAAAAAAATGATGACATAAACGAGCTTCTCGAGCTTGCCCGGGAGGAGAACGACGAATCCACCTTCACTGATATCAGTGACGATCTGACACGTATCGAGCATGATGTCGAGTCGCTGGAACTTATGAGGATGCTGGGCGGTGAGCACGACGCCAAGAACGCCATCGTCACCATCCATCCCGGTGCAGGGGGCACCGAATCGCAGGACTGGGCGGAAATGCTCTTCAGAATGTATCTTCGCTATTGCCAGCGGCAGCACTACGAAACCGCCGTTCTCGATCTTCAGGCGGGAGAGGAAGCGGGCATTAAAAGCGCAACGATAGAGGTTCGGGGTTCCTATGCATTCGGATATCTGAAGGCCGAAGCAGGGGTTCACCGGCTGGTGCGGATCTCCCCCTTTGATTCCCAGAGCCGTCGTCATACTTCTTTCGCTTCCGTTTTCGTCTACCCTGAGATCGATGCCGACATCGAAATCAAGATCAATCCCGCCGATCTGCGCATCGATACCTACAGAGCATCGGGCGCCGGCGGGCAGCACGTCAATAAAACCAGTTCGGCGGTTCGGATCACCCATATTCCCAGCGGTGTGGTCGTGCAATGCCAGAATGAACGGTCCCAGTTCCAGAACAAGGCGAACGCGATGAAAATTCTCTCCGCCAGGCTCTATCAGCTGGAGCAGGAAGAGGAACAGAAGAAAATCGACGCAATGGAGAAAAACAAGAAAGAGATTGCCTGGGGAAGCCAGATCCGGTCCTACGTGTTCCATCCCTATAACATGGTCAAGGATCACCGGACCGGGCTCGACACCTCGAATATTCAGGATGTCATGGACGGCGACCTGAATGACTTTATCAGGGCGTACCTGTTGGAATTCAACGACTAGGAGTGCAGGGTGGAATCACTGAATGACCTCAGAAAGCAGCGTATCGACAAGCTGGGCAGAATACGGGATCTGAACCTCGAGCCCTTCGCCTACGCATATGAACAGACCCATTTTGCGGCGGATATCGTTGCGGCGTTTACCGGGGAAGAGCAGGAGAGCGTGTCGGTGGCGGGCCGTCTCATGACCGTCAGGCGCATGGGCAAGGCCAGTTTCGCGCATCTCATGGACCGCAGCGGCAGGATCCAGCTCTATATCAAGCAGGATCATATCGGCGAACGGTCCTACGATCTCTTCAAGCTTCTGGACATCGGTGACATCGTGGGCGTTACGGGCACGGTGTTTAAAACGCGCACCGGGGAAACAACCGTCCTGGCGGAATCGCTGACGCTGCTGGCCAAGAATCTGCGTCCGCTTCCCATCGTCAAGGAAAAGATCGAAGACGATGAAAAAGTCATTTTCGATCAGTTCGCGGACAAGGAAATGCGCTATCGTCAGCGGTATGTGGATCTTATTGTCAATCCCGACGTTAGAGATGTGTTCATCAAACGCTCGCGGATCGTGTCGGAGATCAGGCGTTACCTGGAAGGCAGAGGGTATCTGGAGGTTGAGACACCGGCGCTGCAGCCGATATACGGCGGCGCCCTGGCCAGGCCGTTCGTTACGCACCATAACGCCCTCGATATGCAGCTCTTTCTCCGCATCGCCGACGAGCTCTACCTGAAACGGCTAATCGTCGGAGGGCTGGACGGTGTTTTCGAGATCGCCAAGGATTTTCGCAACGAGGGCATGGACCGTGACCACAATCCCGAGTTTACCATGCTTGAGCTGTACGTGGCCTATCAGGACTATACATTCATGATGGACCTGGTGGAAGACATGGTCGGCCGTCTCTGTACCGATGTGCTCGGCTCGCACACCCTGCCGTTTCACGGCCGGACCATCGATTTCAGATCGCCGTGGAAACGGATCGGCTATATGGATGCGGTCAGCGAGGCCGTGGGAGAAGAGGTGCATGACAGGGATGAAGCGGAGATCCGGAACGTCGCGAAAAAGGCCGGGATCGATGTCGGGGATCTTTCCGGGAGGGGCGCGCTGCTGGACGCGATCTTCAGCGCCCGTGTGGAGCCGGACCTCTGGAATCCGACCTTTATCACCGATTTTCCCATCGAGCTGTCACCGCTGGCAAAAAAACATCGCTCCCGGCCGGGGCTCACCGAACGGTTCGAGGCTTTTGTGGCCGGAATGGAGCTCTGTAATTCCTTCAGCGAGCTGAACGATCCCGTCGACCAGCGGGAGCGATTCGAAGCACAGACCAGGCTGAAAGAGGCGGGCGACGAAGAGGCGATGGTGCTCGATGACGATTACCTGCGCGCCATGGAATACGGTATGCCTCCCACCGCCGGACTGGGTATCGGCATCGACAGACTGGTGATGCTTCTGACCGATTCACCGTCAATACGGGATGTCATACTTTTTCCGACCATGCGTCCCGAACAATAATCTGAAGAGGAAATGACCGTGAACCTTCCCTATGAACTGTTCATCGCCCGGCGCTATCTCAAAGCCAGGAAAAAGGGCGGATTTATCAACCTGATCACCTACATCTCCATTTTCGGCGTTGCCATCGGTGTCGCGGCACTGATCATCGTTCTCTCGGTGATGAACGGATTCGAATCGGAGGTAAGGGAACGCATTATCGGATTCGACACCCATGTGCGATTGAGGACGTTTCACGGCCAGGGGGTCGACAACTACGAAGATGTGATCTCGAAAATAGAGAACGTCGACGGTATCATCGGTACATCACCCTATATTCTTGACAAGGGGATGCTGCGGAATGCCGACGGCAGCAGCGGCGTAATGGTGAGGGGGGCTGACCCTGCCACCATTGATCAGGTCAGCGACATCAGGGACAATATCGTGTACGGTGAACTACAGCTTAACGAAGTGCCGCAGGCCGAAGGCAATCCGCTTCCCGGGATTGTCGTGGGCAAGTATATCGCCGACGAACTCCGCCTTGATCTGGGGGAACGGGTGTTTATCATGAGCATGGCAGGTGTTCGCAACACCTTCACGATGCCGCCGGTTCAGCCGTTCATCGTCACCGGATTTTTCGAGACCGGGTTTTACGAATACGATGCCTCATATGTCTACATTTCACTATCCTCCGCCCAGAAACTTTTCAGGATGGAACATGAGGCGTCCGGAATCGAGATACGGCTCACCGATCTTTACCAGGCAAAACGGATTGCTGAAGCTGTTGTGGAGAAGCTCGGCGGCTGGCCCTATTACGCCCGCACCTGGTTCGAAATGCGTCAGAATCTTTTCAGCTGGATGCAGATGGAAAAATGGGCCATGTTCATCATCCTCTGCCTGATCATCATTGTCGCCGCATTCAACATTATCAGTACGCTTATCATGGTGGTAATGGACAAGACCAGGGAGATCGGCATTCTCAAATCGATGGGGGCGAACAACCGCAGTATTTCCCGCATCTTCATTTTCGAGGGGATCGTCGTGGGGGTGCTGGGGACGATTATCGGCGGCCTGATCGGCTTTCTTCTCTGCTGGGCCCAGCAGAAATACCAGTTCTTCTCCCTGCCGGGAGATGTCTATTTCATCAATTCGCTTCCGGTGAAAATGAAAGCGCTCGATTTTCTGCTGATCTCGCTTGCGTCGCTGCTGATCTGCCTGGTATCCTCTCTCTATCCGGCGAAGAAGGCGGCCAAACTTGTTCCGGTCGATGCAATCCGTTATGAATAGGAGACCCCGCGTGAAACCGTCAACCGACATACTCACTGCTGATGATATCCATAAACAGTATCGGATGGGCGATACGGATCTCCACGTGCTCAAGGGGATCAGCCTGAGTGTCCGCAGGGGGGAGATATTGGCGATAATCGGCCACTCCGGAGCCGGAAAGAGCACGCTGCTCCATATATTCGGTACTATCGACAAACCCTCGTCAGGATCGATCACGATTGACGGGACCGATGTCGCCCGGCTTTCCGAAGTGAAGCTCGCGGAATTCCGCAACAGCAGGATCGGGTTCGTTTTTCAGTTTCACCATCTGCTGCCCGAATTTTCCGCTCTGGAAAATGTCGCCCTTCCGGGTCTCATGGCCAGGCGTGAGAAAAAGGAGGTGTTCGGGCAGGCTGCCGGTCTGCTTCGGGACGTCGGCTTGCAGGACCGGCTCGAGCACAGGCCCCGGGAAATGTCCGGCGGGGAGCAGCAGCGTGTCGCCGTGGCCCGGGCCCTGATTAACGATCCGCTCATGGTGCTGGCCGATGAACCTTCCGGCAATCTTGACATCAGCACCAGTCACGGACTGCACAGCCTTATGTGGGATATCACGAAAGAAAAGAAAAAAACACTTGTAATTGTAACGCACAATAGAGAACTTGCATCCCGGGCCGACAGAGTCATCGAGCTGTACGACGGAACCATTAAAATGGCTTGAAATTTGCAGGATTTTTACCGAATGCAGTGCACCGACAGTTAATGAAACCGTTGTTGAGGTATATACCATATGATTCGCAATAATTTTTCACAAAGAGTCCAGGTCGTGATTCAGCTTTCCCGGGAAGAGGCGATCCGTCTGGGACATGATTATATCGGCACCGAGCACCTGCTGCTCGGCATTATCCGGGAAAGCGGCGGCATCGCCGTGGAACTGCTGAAAAATCTCGATATCGATATAGACGATCTGAAAAAATCCATCGAAGACGCGGTCCGTTCCACGGGCGGCACCATTACCATGGGGAATATCCCCTTCACAAAACGGGGAGAACGCGTCCTGCGGGTTGCCGCCTCCCAGGCTGAAAAATTCAAATCCAATGTCATCGGCACCGAACACCTGCTGCTCGCTCTCATCAAGGACAGCGAAGGGGTCGCCGCCCAGGTGCTGTTCACCTACGGCGTCACCTATGAAAGTGTGGAGAACGAACTGAACGCCCTGCTCCGCGGCAAAGAGTCGGAAAAGAGGGAGCCGAAAGAAAAACAAAAAACGCCGGCGCTCGATCATTTCGGCAGGGATTTGACCGAGTTGGCCATGAAGGATGAACTCGATCCCGTGATCGGCAGAAACGAGGAAATTCAGCGCGTCGCCCAGATTCTGTCCAGGCGCAAGAAAAACAATCCGGTGCTGATCGGCGAGCCCGGTGTTGGCAAAACCGCCATAGCCGAAGGGCTGGCCATGCGGATCATCGAAAAAAAGGTATCCCGTGTGCTCCATAATAAACGGGTCGTAACCCTCGATATCGGATCCCTCGTCGCCGGCACCAAGTACCGAGGGCAGTTCGAGGAGCGGATCAAGGCGATCATGAACGAACTGGTGAAATCCAAGGACATCATTCTCTTTATCGACGAGCTTCACACCATCGTCGGCGCGGGCGGCGCTTCCGGATCCCTCGATGCCTCCAACATGTTCAAGCCGGCCCTGGCCAGGGGAGAGCTGCAGTGCATCGGGGCCACCACCCTGGATGAGTATCGTCAGTTCATTGAAAAGGACGGTGCCCTTGAGCGCCGTTTCCAGAAAGTGCTGGTCGATCCGCCGTCGTTTGAAGATACCTACGAAATCCTCGTCGGTCTCAAACCCCGGTATGAGAAACATCACCGCGTCACCTATTCCGATGAATGTCTGCGGGAAGCGGTGCGGCTTTCGGACCGGTACATCACCGACAAGTATTTTCCCGACAAGGCCATCGATGTGGTCGATGAGGCGGGCGCCAAGGTGCATCTGGCGAACATTTCCGTTCCCAGGGAGATCACCATACTCGAAGAACGGCTGAAAGTCGTTCGTCTGGAAAAAGAGAGCGTCATCAGAAACCAGGAGTTCGAAAAAGCGGCGGTACTGCGGGACAGGGAAAAGCGGCTGGCCGCCGAACTGCTGCAGGAAAAACAGCTCTGGGAAGATACCGAGAATGAAGTGCTCGCCGAGGTGACCACTGATGATATCGCCGAGGTTGTCTCGATGATGACCTCCATCCCGGTCTCCCGGGTGGCCCAGTCCGAGTCCGACAAACTGCTCCAGATGGCCGAGAATCTCAAGGTACGGGTGGTCGGCCAGGACGATGTGATCGAAGTGCTCAGTAAAGCCATTCAGCGTACACGGGCCGGGCTGAAAAACCCCCGTCGTCCCATCGGATCCTTTGTTTTTCTCGGGCCCACCGGAGTCGGAAAAACATACCTGGCCCATGAACTGGCAAAATATATTTTTGAGGATGAAAACGCACTCATCCGCATCGATATGACCGAGTACATGGAGAAATTTTCCGTCTCCCGCATGACCGGAGCCCCTCCCGGCTACGTGGGGTACGAAGAGGGGGGCCAGCTGACCGAAAAAGTGCGAAGGCATCCCTATTCGGTGGTGCTGCTGGATGAAATCGAGAAAGCCCATCCGGATATTTTCAATATTCTTCTTCAGATCCTCGATGAGGGCCATTTGACCGACGGACTCGGCAGACGGGTCGATTTCAAGAATACGATTCTCATCATGACCTCCAATATCGGCAGCAAGCAGATCGCCACCACAGGCCTTGGCTTCGGTCAGCAGTCCGGGGTTGTCGATTACAAGAAGATGTCCTCGACCATGATGCAGGAGACCAAGAAACTGTTCATGCCCGAGTTCATCAACCGTCTCGATGAAGTGGTCGTCTTCCATAATCTTACCAAGGACCACATCCTCAGGATCATCGACATCAGCATGCAGGAGATCATGGAGACGGCATCCGACCGTAATATCACCATTACCCTGACCCCCCCGGCCAAGGCTTATCTTGCCGAGAAGGGATACGACCCGGACTACGGCGCCCGTCAGGTGAAACGCACGCTGAGAAAATATATCGAAGATCCGCTTGCGGAAGAGATCCTCAAGGGCACGTTCAAAGACGGCAGCCATATTCTCATTAAAAAGAATAACAACGAACTCGAGTTTGAAGAGCACGGCGCTCAGAAACAGGATAAAAAGAAAAAAGTCACCGATGCGGAATCGGTGAATCCGAAAAAATAACGGCCGCTGCGGGCGCCGCCGGCAGAAAGAACGTCAGCAGGCGGCACCGCAACGGATCGATCTGTACAGCCGGACTGCCGGTGTGGTTTCGCTCAATTCCTACTATCCAAGAGAAATGCATGCGTGTTCTGCGACGTATTTCACAGGCGGTGTTCCTCGTTCTGTTTGTCTATCTCTTTTTCCGGGCCGCCTACCCGCTGACATCACGCATTCCGGTTAATATATTTCTCGCGGCTGATCCGCTGCTCTCTTTTTCAGCGGCGCTTTCCGCACGGACACTGGCGGTGATTACGGTCCCCGCCCTTATCATGGTCGCCACGGCGCTTCTGTTCGGGAGGCTTTTCTGCGGCTGGGTCTGTCCGCTGGGCACGGTAATCGACGGCTGCGCAACCGGCACCGCCGAACGGCCGCAGGGGGACGCGGGCCTGAAACGGCTGAAATACGCGGTGCTCGTGTTCATCGCCGCCGCCGCTATCGTTTCCGTGCAGGCAGCGGGGTGGGGGGACCCGATCGCCCTGCTCACCCGCACCATGACGGTGGGCATCTATCCGCTGTTCGTTCTTGCCGTTGAAGGGCTCTTTTCTCTGCTCGCGTCCCTGCCCCTGATCTCCAGGGCGGTATTCAGCGCGGAAATCGCTTTACGCGGAGTGATTCTGCCCGTAGATGCGCCGAGATTTACCGCGGCGGCCGCTGTTGTCCTCATTTTTATCGCCCTTCTCGCCGCGGGAATGCTGAGACGGCGGTTCTGGTGCCGGTATCTCTGCCCTCTGGGCGCGTTCTACGGGCTGGGGGCCGCACTCAGGGTCTTCAAGAGACGGGTTTCGGCCGGCTGTACCGCCTGCGGGGCATGCGCCGCAGGCTGCCGCATGCAGGCGATCTCTCCCGACGGCCGCAGCACCGACCAGAGTGAATGCATCACCTGTCTGGACTGTGTGGCCGTCTGCCCGCAAAGCGCCGTATCGTTCGGATTCGGGAAGATTGCCGGAAAACATCCATACGACGGGTCGCGACGCAGGTTCATTGCCGCCGGTGCCGCCGGACTCGTGGCCGCGGGCCTGAGCGGCACCGCCATGACAAAACCGCGGGACAGGGGCACAGTGATACGTCCGCCCGGCGCTGTGCAGGAACAGTCGTTTCTTGACAGATGTATTCGGTGCGGGGCATGCATCAGGGTATGCTCCACCTCGGGCGGAGGACTGCAGTTTGCCACGCTTCAGGCCGGGCTGGAGGGCCTCTGGACCCCCCTGCTCATTCCCGAGACGGGATACTGTGAGCTGAATTGCGTCATGTGTGGCGAAGTCTGTCCCACGGGCGCCATCCAGCCCATGACTAGTGAAGAACGGCTGACGGTGAAGCTGGGTACCGCTCATGTCAACCGGGACCGCTGTATTCCCTGGTATTCGGGAGAGCCCTGCACGGTGTGCAAAGAACACTGTCCGCTTCCCGAAAACGCGATTCTTCTCGTTCGCGGAGAAACGGAGCATTCGTCGGGAGGGCACAGAACGGTGCAGCGCCCCTTTGTTGATGAAACCCGCTGCATCGGGTGCGGAATGTGCGTGAGTGCCTGTCCCCTCGAGGGCGAACGCGGTATTTTTCTTACAAACGCCAATGAAACACGCCTGCTGCTCTTTTAGTGTTTCAGTCCCATGTACTCTGTGTAGAAAGGAGCACCCCATGAGAAAGCACACTGCAATGATCCTCTGTCTTGGTCTCTTCGTATTGTTCCTTACCCGGACCGCCAGCGCACAACTCGGTGTACGGGCGGGAATCAAAGGTGGATACAACTCAAGCATCGTGGCCGGAGATGATGTGAACGGTGCTGAACGTCTGCAGGGCATTACCGGGGGACTGAGCCTGGAAATGAACCTGCTGATAATCGCGCTGCAGGCCGACGCCATGTATTCTCCCCGGGGCGCCTCTGTGAACGGGGAGGATCTTCGCCTGACCTATTTCTCACTTCCCGTTGTCGCCAAAATCAAATTTTTCCCGCTGCTCGTTCATCCCTATCTGCTCGGAGGACCGGAGTTCAATTTTCTGCTTTCCGCGAAAGCCGACGGGAACGATATAAAGAACACCCTGAAATCCCAGAGTATCTCCGCGGTGGCCGGCGCCGGACTGGAATTTTCCTTATTCGGCAAGTCGGCCTATGGTGAGGTCCGGTACTGCCATGGGCTTACCAATATATCGGATGTGGAGGGGACCGAATTGTTCGACCGTACCTATCAGATCCTTTTCGGGTTCCTGTTCTAACCGGCGTCCGTACAGCGTTATACCTGTCAGGGATTCCTGCTGTCTGCTCCGTATTACATTGTGGAACTAGACAGGAGAACCATTATGAACTATCTGAAATGCTCATTGAAGATCTCTCTGCCGGCAGTCCTGCTTGCCGTGACGGCATTCATGCCCGTGCTCGCTCAGCAGAAAACGAGTATGGCCGATACGACGGGACTGAGTGCGCTGACGCGTGCCATCGAACAGCAGCCCGACAATGACAGTCTCTACTGCGCTCGCGGCTATTTCTACATCGGCATGAGCCGCTGGAACGAAGCGGAAGAGGAGTTCTCCCGGAGTATCGGTCTGAACGACATGAACGAAAGGGCCTACAACGGACTGGGACTGGCATTGTTCAGTAAAGGTGAGAATCCCTTCGTCCCTATTGAAAAGCTCAAACAGCTGCTGAAAGTCGACAACTATTCCAAGGCGGAGCGGGCATTTCAGCGGGCGCTCGAATTGAATCCCGAATACACGGATGCGAGGTACAATCTCGCCTGCAACTATCTGATGAAAGAGGGTGCCGATAACTATCTGCAGGCGGTGGATCATTTCAAGAGAATCCTCACCCGGGATCCGGATTACAGGGATACCGAGTATATGCTGGGCATCGCCTATATGCATGCCGGAGACAGGTATAACGCTGAAAAAGTATTCAGAGAAAGCATCGACCATGAACGATCAGCAGCGCGCGCCCGCATCAAACTGTCCGAGATCCTTATGGAGACCGGAAGAGCCGAGGAAGCGATGATCACTTATTATCGCGGCCTCGAACAGCTGCGGGATAAAAAGATGATAGACGAAATGGTGGCCGAGATCGAGATCCTCCTGGAAAAGGATGAAAAACAGGAAATCGAGGATGCGCCTTATGAACAGAAATGCCTCCTGATCAAGAAGTTCTGGAAAAAGAAGGATCCGACACCGACAACACCGCTGAATGAACGATTCAATGTGCATTTCGAACGGGTGAAAATTGCCCGGAACAATTATCCCATGCTTATTCCGCCCTATTTCGACGACCGCGGGAAAATTTATGTCAAATACGGAGAACCCGACGCGCGGTACATGTCCGAGATATATGAAGAAATGATCAAGCCGAATGAATCCTGGAGCTATGAACACAGTCTCGGCGAAGGTATGGTGTTCGATTTTGTCCAGGAAGGGCATTCCTACTGGGAAGTGACCACGCTTCAGGACGCTTTTCACGCCGGAGTGAACCGTGATGCCTACGAACTCTACAAAGAGCGGGCCTATCTCTCGCCGGCGTATCAGCGGCTCGGTATTTCACCGGATGAGAGCAAGATGATCGATTTCAAGGCCAAGAAATCACTTGCCCATCAGCGGGCTCCGGCTGAAAACAGCGAATTCAAGATCAAGGGAAATGTCCTGCCGTTTTATTATAACTTCGCCCGTTTCAGGAGTACGGATACCAACGTACGAATGGAGATATATCTCGGTGTTCCCAGGCGTCAGCTCAGGTTCGAGGAAGACAGGGTCGGGAAAAAATCAACGCTTAATTATACACTGCTTCTTCAGGATTCCAGCTATACTGATATTAAACGTATCAGAAAAACCTTTCCGATTGTCGCAGGACCTGATGAAGATGTTACCGGCGGCGTTTTCCTCTACCAGGAGAATGTGACTCTGCCGCCGGGTGAGTATCACATGGCGATCCGATGCGAGAATCCGGAGGGAACCTCATATAACGTATTCAAGCACGATCTGCAGTTGGATGATTACACAGGATCCGACATGAACGTGAGCGATCTTGAGCTGGCCTCTTCAATCACGATGGCCTCTGGATCCGACACATTCGTGAAAAACGGACTGCAGATCATTCCCATGCCCATCAACATCGTCAGCAAGCGATCAGCCGTGGCCGTCTACTTCGAAATTTACAATCTTGGCTTCAATGCGGGCGGCGTGAGTGATTACACGGTCTCGTACCGGGTGGCGACGGTGGATGAAGACAAGAGCGCTATCAGCAAGACGCTCAGCGCGATCGGGAGTCTCTTCGGAGGGGGAAGAGGCGCGGGTGTTTCGTCCTCTTACCGTAATTCCTCGGCGGATATAGCAACGCACGAATTCATCACCTTTGATTTGAAAAACATGCCGCCGGGGATCGTGGACCTCGATATCACCGTGAAGGACAATGTCCTGAACACGGAGGTGTCCAGAACACTCTCCCTGCGTCTGACGGAATGAAATAAAAGGAGGGTAATACCGGCGTCTATGAAGCATTCAGAAACGATTAAACGGTTAGCTGTCGCAGCGGTTGCGATTCCTCTGATCATAGGCGCCTCCCTTCAGGGCGGAGTGCTGTTTGTCCTCTATGTCTGCATTGTCGCGGCAGGTTCCTTTTATGAGTTTCACGGGTTTTTCAGAAAAGGGCAGGGACCGCTGACCGCCCTGCCGGGAATTGTCGTGCTGATTCTCATCTGCTTCGATCTCTATGCCACCGCCGGAAAAACCGTTCTCCTCTATCTTTTCATCCTTTTCATGTACGAAACGATCAGGCTCATTCATACGGGCGCGTTCGAGCAGGTACGGATGCTCACGGCTACCATAACCGGCCTGATCTACTCATCGTTTTTTGCTGTGTTTATCCTGATCAGGGAACTTCCCTCTCTGGCCGGATGGTCCTACCGCACCGGCGGCTATCTGGTTCTGCTTGTCTTTTCGGGTATCTGGATACTTGACAGCAGCGCCTATTTTGTCGGATCGTCGGTGAAGAGACGTCATGCCATGTCCGCCGTCATCAGCCCCAACAAGAGCTGGGAGGGCGCGGCCGCCGGATTTCTGGCGGCGGTGCTGGCGGTGCTGCTACTCGGCAGGGTCTGGACGCCGACTCTCACCCTCTCCGACCTGCTGGTTGTCGGAGGTATAATCGGTGTGTTCGGTCAAGTCAGCGATCTCAGTGAATCGCTCTTCAAGCGCGCCACCGGAATCAAGGACAGCTCACACATTATCCCCGGTCACGGCGGTATTCTCGACAGATTCGACAGCTCACTGCTTGTAGCCCCCATCTGCTATCTCTATCTCGCTCTGAAATATGTCCACGGATTTATATCCTGACTGTTAGAATTGTTACGCTCACGCAATATTTTCCCCCAAAAGGAGGAAAATGTTGCCTTTTCGTAAAGAATTATTCTTCCATTATATCACTTCAGGTACCATAACTCCTTAAAAAACAATACGAATTCTCTCTCCGCCGGTTTTGGTATGCCTCTTGCCTCATTGACGGGTGCAGGAAGAATCCGTCTATAAACGTACCATGGTGGTAGTGATTATGAGTCAAAAACGTATCGTACTGTTTATCGACCAGTCGGTAAATGCTGACCGGATAGAAAACGCGTTGCTCAATTCCGGCTTTCATGTTTTTCGTGCCGATACCGTCGAGGATGCAACGATTCTGATCCGGAAATTGACCCCCCATGCCCTCATAGCCGACTGGGATCTCTCCGATGAGGTAGCCGATGACCTGACGGCACTGATTCGGGAGGAGTGCCATCGCACCGGGCTGATACTGCTGTCGCACGAAAAGGCGCTGCAGCGGCGCATTGAGGCAATGGAAAACGGTGCCGACGATTCTCTCGTCAAGCCGGAGGATGTTGATGAGATGGTTGCGAAAGTAAAGGCCATTGTACGACGGATCGACATGGTTTCCCATGAACCGAAAACACTGACGATCAGGGATATTACGATCAATCTCGATACCCATGAAGTGTACAGGAATGACCATCCCGTCGACCTGACCTACACCCAGTTCAAACTGCTCTACCTGCTGGCCTCTCAGCGGGAAACCGTTTTTTCCCGGGAAGAAATTCTGGAAAAAGTGTGGGGCGAAAACACTGTCGTGACCGACCGTACGGTCGATGTGCATGTGAAGCGATTGAGGGAGAAGCTCGGGGAATACGAAACACAGATAAAGTATATTCAGACCATTCACGGTATGGGATACCGGTTCGCCTGAGCGGCAATGAAAGAATGTCAAACGGATGTCCTGGAACAGAGCACATAGTATGGATGCTTCAATGAACACAGAGATCAGCGCACCATACAACGAAGCCGTCATCACACGCTATCTCGAGCGAAAGGGAAGTCAGGCGACGGTGGAGTATTCGGTCAATCTTTTTCTGAAACGATGCCTCGATCTCGTTCTCGGGTCTTTTTTCCTGGTGTGCACCGGGCCCCTTCTCGCAGCCATCGCCCTGATGATCGGGCGCGATTCCGCCGGTCCCGTATTCTTCAGACAGCGGAGAGTGGGGCTGCGCGGCCGAACATTCACTATTCTGAAATTCAGGACAATGACCGCCGGTAACAGTGAGTATGATCACAAGGAATATATACGCACACTCCTGAAGGAGCAGGATGAGAATGAGAAACCAGGGGTGAATGCGGAACAGGTGAACAGCTATATGGCATATCTTGAATCACGCATGACGCCAGTCGGGAAACTGCTGCGGGCAACCAGTCTGGATGAATTACCGCAGCTGTTCAATATTCTGCGCGGCGATATGTCTCTGGTTGGCCCAAGGCCTCACCCGACATACGAAGTGCAGGAATACAAGGAGTGGTATCTGCGAAGGCTCGAAGTGAAGCCGGGTCTCACCGGCTGGTCGAAGATGAAATTGAGGCTGACACCCGAAAATTACGAAGAAGCGATACTCTATGATTTATGGTATGTGGACAACTGGAGCATTCGACTCGATCTGAAAATCATAGGGATGACAATTCCTCATGTGCTGTTCCGCCGGGACGCACATTGATACAAACAGCAGCGGAGTTGATTATGCGATTCAAGGGAAAGCATGTGTTAGTTACAGGGGGAGCTGGCTTTATCGGATCAAATCTGACTGATGCCCTGGTCAGAGAAGGGGCCAGAGTCACTGTTCTGGATGATCTGTTCACCGGAAACCTGGACAATATTTCCTGTCTTTCCGATATAGAATTCATCAACGGATCGGTGACCGATTTTGAACTCGTTGACCGTCTGGTCATGAAATCGGATATTGTATTCAACCTTGCCGTGAGAAACATCATTGTCTCCACCGTCTCTCCGAGACTTGATTTTCAGGTGAATACAGGGGGTGTATTCAACGTGCTCCAGTCCGCCAAAAAGCACGGGATCGAACGGGTCGTGTACGCATCTTCGGCATCGGTGTATGGTAATCCCCGTTACCTGCCGATCAATGAAGATGACCGACTGAGCACGCTGAGCCCCTACGCGGCGAGCAAGCTTGCGGGAGAGAACTACTGCACCGCGTTTCATGAATCATACGATGTCCCGGTGGTGATGCTGCGGTATTCCAACGTATACGGGATAAACCAGAATCCGAATAATCCCTATTGCGGCGTGATCTCGAAATTTTTCGACAATATGCTCAACAAGTATCCGCCTTCGATCCACGGTGATGGAGAGCAGACCCGTGATTTTACCTACGTCGACGATGTGGTGGAAGCGACGATGATCGCGGCCCAGCATCCAAAAGGAGACGGAGAGATCTTCAACGTGGCATCGGGTATTGAAACGAGCATCAACGACCTGGCTGCATACATCGCGAAACTGGTCGACTATCCGCTTCCGGCCGTGTATGTGGACAAGCGTGACATCGACAATATACGGCGGCGTGTGCTCAATATTGAGAAAATCCGCCGTTCACTGCGCTGGACGCCTACGACCAACCTCAGGACCGGTCTGAAAAAGACCGGTGAATGGCTGCTCGGTATCAGATCGTCCAAAACACGGGAGACCAGGATCGTGAATGTCGCCCAGGCCGGGTGACCGTATGAGACAGCTGCTGAAACGTCTGCAGACCCGGTCATTCGGACGGGTATTCCGCAGACTCTACACCATTGCAAAACGGTATGGCTTCACCGCGTCGCGATACCGGGAAGCACTGAAAACGTTTGTGGATGATGCCGCGTCACTCAGGATCACTCCCACATTTCCCGTTACCGCCGATCTGTTGAGTAAACACGGGTCTATTATAAAGGAAATACAAGATTTAGGCGCAGAATTTGCAATACATGGATACAGGCATATAGACTATTCGCTCACGGATGCCGCAACGTTCGGCCGGCATCTCGAGAAGGCGGGGGAGCTGTTTGCCGCGCATGGAGTCGCCCACGCAGGATTCCGGTTTCCCTATCTGAAAATGAGCGATGAACATCTGCGTCTGCTGAGTGAGAACGGATTCAGCTGGGACAGCAGCACCGTTATCTCCTGGGATGTTGTCGATGAGCAGGCATTTACAGCGGTGCAGCGGGAGAATTATCGAAGGATACTCGATACGTACAGCGCTTCGGCTCATGAAACAGCGATCAGTGTTCCGGCAATTCGTCACGGCATGGTGGAAATACCGGTGGCCGTGCCCGATGATGACATGATCGTAGAACGGCTGGAATGCAGCGATGAAGAAACCATCTACAGATACTGGAACGCGATGTTCTCCTCGGTCCTGGAACATCAGGAAAGTCTTGTGCTGCAGCTGCATCCGGAGCGCTTTTTTATTTTCAGAGAGCCGCTGTTCAGGCTCCTGGATGAGGCGGCTGCAAACAGTGATGTCTGGCTGGCCTCGCTGGGAGAAATAGCCGACTGGTGGCGTCTGAGGCATCAGTTCCGGCCCCAGTTTTCCCGTACCGGGAACGGCGAGCTGGAGGTGCGGTATCCCCTGGATGGAAGGATCACTGTCTGCTGGATGCATGCCGATGAGACGCGGTTCAGTTTCGAACACAGGGAAGCGAACGGCGATTGCGTATGCCGGATTCCCGGTGATGTTCTTCCCATCGTGGGCCTGGCCGGGGGAGCGGAAAGCGATGCAACGCTTGTCGGCTGTCTGGATGCCGAGGGATATGTATATGAAACAGCCGACCGCGAAAGCGAATATGCCGTGATGATCGAGAAGAGGAGCACATACGATACGGCCGATGTGGAAGAGCGGCTCGCCCGGGCACGGCGTCCGCTGATGAAGCTCGGAAGGTGGCCTTCAGGCTGCCGGGCCGCTTTGGCGGTCACCGGAGATATCGACTGTATCGACGTATTTGATTTCTTCAACCGCATTGCCGGGTGAGTGTGTATGGAACAGCTGACATTCAAACAGATCGTCCGCCCGCTGAGAAAGTACTGGGGAACAATGATCGCCTCGTTTCTCATCGTGGTGACAACCGTGGTGCTGTTGACGGTTTCCGGAACCCCTGTCTATGAATCAAAAGCGGTCATCAGTTTCAGTGAAGGGGTGGATGCCCCCGGTGACCTGCTGAATATTCCCAGTGTTCTGCGGCAGAAATATCTGGTCAAGAATCAGGTCGCTATTCTCAACAGCCGTCAGCTGGCTCGACGGGTAGTGCAGAGCCTGAATCAGTCCAGCTACCGGGATTCACTGTCACTGCTGGGAGGTGTCCCGGCGCATCAACCTTCTCCGCTGAAAGAAACGCTTTTCCCCTGGACGGCGAGCCGCGATACCGCGAGAAAATATTACTCTGAACAGCGGTTGATCGAACGCTTCCATAAACGCACGGAGGTGGTTTCGGGCCGTGATACAGATCTCATCGAACTGCAGGGCCGGTCTTCTTCTCCCTGGGAGGCGGCCGTCATCGTCAACCGCTGGCTGGAGGTGTATCAGGACTACTATTACAACCGCAATCTCTTCGAGGTCAGCAAGCAGCGGCAATTTCTCGAGGCCGAGCTGAAGGAATACCGTGAGAATCTGCAGGAGTCCGAGCAGCGGCTTGCCGATTATCAGCGTCAGCATAAGATATTCGCACTTCCCAGCGAGACAGAGCAGCTTATCGTGCAGATGGTCAACTTCGAAAGCCAGTACAATGAAACCCGCAGCGAGCTCTACAGCGTCAACAGCAGCCTGGAATATCTCAAGAGTCAGCTCGACTCGACCCAGGCCGCCTTCGTGGAAAGCATCAGCCATATCACCAACGCCAATCTCCAGGAGATGCAGACCGCCTATGCCACGCTGATTCGTGAGAAAACTGAACGGGAGGCGCAGATTGCGGGAGCCGGATACGATACGAGTGAGAACGAACAGCTGATCCAGATGCAGAACCGGATCGACGCTCTCTACAGCAAGATTCTTATGGAAAAAGACGAGCTCGGTCGAAGCAATATCGGGCAGATAGACCCGATCGAGTATTCGAATGATCTCGTCCGAAGAATACTTGAACTTGAGACAAGCCGGAAAGCCCTGATCGCGAAACGGGACGCGCAAAAATCGATCACCCGGACCTACACGGCCAAGATGGCGCAGCTGCCCGAAAAAAACCGTGAAATCGCCCGGCTGCAGCGGGATGTACAGCTCAACAGCAATATCTACAATCTGCTGGCGGAACGGTATGAGGAGCTGCGAATATCTGAAGCGGGGGAGATGGGTAAAATCGAGATTGTCGATTATGCACAGCCCGACTACCGTCCCATTTCACCAAAAACCAAACTCAATATTATCGCAGCCTGCTTCTTCGGGATCGTTCTCGGCGTCACCCTCGCCTACAGCAGGGAATTTTTCAACAACACGATTAACGGTGATTCGAATCTGCAGCAGTACGGCATCACCGTGATCGCCAGGATACCGCTGGGGGAGCGGCCGAAGCCCCATATACTGCCTCCCTCTCATAAAAACGGGGAAGATATTCACCGGGCCAAGGAAATATACCGGCATCTCCTGCTGCAGCCGGAGATCAATCCCGCGATTGAAGAGTCGTACCGCACGTTGCGGACGGCTATCTATTTAAAGAACAAAGAGAAGCCCCTGCAGTCGGTGCTGGTCACCAGCCCTGAACCGTCCGAGGGGAAATCCACCACTGCGGCCAATATAGCGATTTCACTGGCCCTGCAGAATGTACGAACACTGCTGGTCGACGCCGACATCCGGCGTCCGATTCTCGACTACCTGTTCACCGGTTCCAGGAGAAATGCCGGTCTGCTCAACGCCCTTGACGGTGAGATCATGTGGGCCGATGCGGTGCGGGAAACATCCGTGAAAAAACTCTATCTGCTTCCCGCGGGGCACATTTCCAGCAAAGGCCCGGAGCTGCTTGGATCGACGGCAATGCAGAAATTTCTGAATGCGGCGGTGAACAAATTCCGGATCATAATCTTTGACAGCTCTCCGCTGCTACCGGTGACCGACGCGACCATTATCTCCTCTCTGGTTGACGGCGTCATTGTTGTGGCCCGGAATGAAAAGACGCCCGTGGAGAATGTCAGGCGCTGTCTCGATATTATCGGGCAGACCGGGACACCGGTCCTCGGTACGGTAATTACCGGCGTCAAGCAAAGTGAACTGTACAACGGATACGCAAGCGGATATTATACGATGGAAGAGAGCGGGTGATGCGGCCGACACGGTTCGGGGCCGCAGGGAGACACGCATAGATCGGGAAAGAACGGGAATGGTGAAACAGGTGGAAGGCGCAATCGTCATTGGAGGACATTTTCAGGGACTGGGTGTTGTACGGGCTCTCGGTCGTGAAGGCATCGATGTGTTCGTTTTTGACAGTGAGCCATGCATGGCACAGCATTCGCGGTTCTGCAGGCGGTATGTCCGGACCCCCGCTGTCCTGGACGAGAAAGCGTACCTCGGTTTTCTTCTCGATTTCGCCCGTACCGGCTCAGTGCGCGGCTGGGTCCTGTTTCCGACGGATGATGAAACTGTCTGCTTTCTGGCGAAGAACCGCTCCGCCCTGCAGGAATATTACCGCCTGATGACACCTGGGTGGGAGGTAGTGAAATACGCCTATAACAAGCGGCTGAGTTATCAGCTGGCGGCTGCGCTCGACATTCCCATTCCCCTGACCTCCTTCCCGGCATCTGAACAGTATCTCGATGATATCGATATTCCGTTTCCGCTCATCATCAAACCGGCGGTGATGCGTGATTTTTTTCGCAAGACCGGGAAAAAGGTGTTTCGGGCTGTGGATCGGGAATCGCTTCACCGCCTGTACCGGGAAGCGGCGGCGGTGGTGCCGCCGGATGAACTCATCATACAGGAGGAGATTCCGCGGGTGTCGGAAAACCTCTTTTCCTTCTGTCCCTTCTTCCGCGAAGGAACGGCCGTCAGCTATGTAACGGCTCAGCGGCTTCGCCAGCATCCGATGGATTTCGGTCAGGCGAGCACCTATGCGGTTTCCCTGGAGGTGCCGCAGCTGCGGACCATGGGCGAGCGCATGCTTGCCCGCATGGGATATTACGGTCTCGCGGAAGTGGAATTCATTCGCGATCCCCGAACCGGGACGTTCCTGTTTCTCGAGATAAATCCCCGTATCTGGGGCTGGCACACCCTTGCGGTGCGGGCCGGTGTCAATCTGCCCCTCCAGGTGTACAGTGATCTCTGCGGACGGCCGCTGCCGCCGGTCCCGTTCAGGGAAGGGGTCGTCTGGGCGCGGCTCCTCACCGATCTGCCCACGGTACTGGGTGAAATATTCAAAGGCCGTATGACGGTCAGGGAGTATCTCAGGTCCATGCGGGGTGAAAAAGAATGGGCGGTGCTGGCGGCTGACGATCCCCTGCCTTTCTGGTGGGAACTGGCAATGCTGCCCTATCTCTATATTCGCCGGGGGTTTTAAATGGTTGCTGTCGCACTCTCTACAGCCGCGCTCACTGCCGTGGTCTGGACCGTCCTGGTCGTCAAACTGCGGGTTCCCGCCCGTTCGGCCGCTCTCTTTTCAGGGGGCGCAGGAGCGGTTACCGCTGCCGCCGGGTCGGTTCTGGCCGAAGCGGCGGATCTTGACCCTGTCTGGAATTTGGGAGTGCTGACGCTGCTCTACGGCGTGCTGCTGATAACGGCAATGCTGATCAATTTTTTCCGTGATCCCGAGAGGCGGGATCCGGATGATCCGGATGCGCTGGTATCACCCGCGGACGGTACGGTGATCTATGTCAAACGGATCGAAGGAGGTGCGGTTCCCGTATCCGAGAAGAAGGGCCGCTCCTTTCCGCTGACGGAGCTGGTGGAGACCGAACTGCTCGGAAAAACGGCGTTGCTTGTCGGCATCGAAATGAGCATTGTCAATGTTCACGTGAACAGGGCCCCGGCCGCCGGAACCGTCATCCATCTGCAGCATATCCCGGGCGCGTTTCTCTCACTGCGGCATGAAGAAGCGCCATTCCGTAATGAACGGTGCACCACCGTCATCGATACGGGATCCTGCCTGATCGGGGTGGTGCAGATCGCCTCCCGGCTGGTGAGGCGAATCGTCTCTTACGTGCGCGCCGGCGACACGGTGGGACGCGGCCAGCGCATCGGCATGATCCGGTTCGGATCACAGGTCGATGTCGTCATTCCGGACAATGCCGGCATGACGGTTGCCGTGAAACCCGGTGACACGGTCACCGCCGGAGAGACACGGATTGCCGTGGTCGCCGACAGCAGGAAGAGGAACTGAAATGAAGCGTCCCCTGCGAACCTGTCTGCTTGCCTATCCGGACAATCCGGTGGGGCATCACTTCATACAGGCGTTTATCGAGAGCGGCACCGCCTGCTCAGGCATCGTTCTGGAAACCGGAGCAGGAGGGGGGGTGATACAGCGGCTGAGAAAGAAAATCGCGGTCGATGGTCCGGCACGGGCGCTGTTCCGCATTCTCCAGGTGTACTGGATGCGGGTGACCCGCCGCAACATCGCGGCCCTCGCCCGCAGGAACGATATCCCCGTGTACAGGGTTGACCGCTTCAACAGCGGTGACTGTCGTGACCTGCTCGCGTCACTCGATCTCGACCTCCTCGTGATCGCTTCGGCCCCGATTTTGAAACCCTATGTATTTGAGCAGGCTGGTATCGGGTGTCTCAACGCGCACCCGGGCTGGCTTCCCGTATACCGGGGGCTGGGAGCGAATGCCAACGCGCTTCTTCAGGGGGCGGATGCGGGTGTAACCGT
Organism: bacterium; assembly: GCA_016934955.1. Lineage (GTDB taxonomy): Bacteria > Zhuqueibacterota > QNDG01 > QNDG01 > JAGLOF01 > JAFGRY01. Next base: position 191,305 of record JAFGRY010000026.1, read on the forward strand.
GCACATGATCGACGCCGGTATCGATACCGGAAAGATCATCATGCGGGAGACCGTGCCGCTGCGGAAGGGCGATACGGTTGCCCGGATCAACGACCGGGCGGTTGCAAGAGGAGCGGAAATGATCGTGGAGGTGATCGGCATGATCCAGAGAGGCGGCCTCTCGTACCCCGTTATCGACGAGCCCGTGGGGGACCATTACCGCTCCATGCCGTATCGGGAGGTGAAACGGCTCAACCGGCGGCTGAGACGGCAATTGAGAAAAGGAGACCGGTGATGATGAGGGTACTGCATACCCTGCGCCACTTGTTCCGGGAGGTGCTGCATCTCATTCGCAGGCACACCATCGGCAACGGCCCGCGGGTGCGCCTGCTGCGATGGTGCGGCGCCAGCGTCGGGAAAAGGGTGTTCATCGGTCAGGAATTCTACGTCTTCGACGCCGGTCATACCGAGCTGCTGACCATCGACGATGACGCCGGTATCGCTCCCTTCGTGATCGCGCTGATTCATACCCATCCGGGAAATCCGGTGCTCGACAGTGTCTATCCGAAACAGACCCTGCCGGTGCATATCGGCAAAGGCGCCTGGATCGGGGCCAGAGTCACGATCCTGGGAGGAGTGACCATCGGAGACTATGCGGTTGTCGCCGCCGGATCGGTGGTTACCCGTGATGTACCGCCGTATACCGTTGTGGGAGGGGTGCCGGCGGTAAAAATTCGCACCATATCCCACACGCAGGATAAATGACTATAACCAGCTGGAGAACGCCATGCGGTTTACACGTGTATTACTGATCAGTCCCCCTTCGTCGAGTTATCTGGGTGCCGCCCGCCCCCCGCAAAATCTCGGCTATCTCGCTCAGGCCCTGGAGGACAGCGGTATCGAGTATGATGTCCTCGACATGCGGCTGAACCGGAACAGCAGGGATCTTTACCGGAAAATCGACGAATTCGCTCCGGATCTTATCGGCGTTTCTCTGGTATCCCTCGAATACCTTCGCTCCTACGCGTTGATTCGCGACATTAAAACCGCTTACCCGGAGGTCACGATCATCGCGGGCGGGCCCCATGTCACCGTGACGCTCGAGAAAGTGATGCAGGAATGTCCTGAACTCGATTTTGCTGTCGCCCACGAGGGGGAGGGCCCCCTGGTGGAATTCTGCCGGGGATCCGTCCCGGTTGAGGACCAGAAGGGGCTGTTGCGGAGAGAGAACGGAGTGCCCGTGTTCAACGGTCACTATCCCCTCGCGAAAGACCTCGACGCCATCGCCTGGCCTCGATACACCAAGTTCGAACTTGACCGGTACATTGCCGAGATGCCCTTCAACTCAAGCAGGGGCTGCCCTCATAAATGTGTTTTCTGTCCCAACAAGATGATCACCAAGAAATTTCGCTGGCGAAGTCCCGAACATGTCGTCGATGAGATCGAATACTGGTTCCTGAGAGGGTACCGGATTTTTAATTACGATGATGACAATTTCGGCTATTTCCCCGAGCGTGTCTACCGGATATGCGACGAGATCGAGCGCCGCGGGATCACGGGTGTCGAGTTTCGCTGTTCCAACGGGCTGAGAGCGGACAAGGTCGACCGGCCGCTTTTGGCCCGCATGCGGGAGGTCGGATTCAATTACATCGCATTCGGGGTGGACGGGGGCAACAACAAAATGCTCAAACTGAATAAAAAAGGGGAATCGATCGAAGAGATCGAAACGGCGATCCGGATCGCCTGCGATCTCGATTTCGACGTCAAGATCTTCGTGATCACCGGAATGCCGGGGGAAACTAAAGCGGACATTCAGGACTCATTGGACCTTGTGATGCGCTACCCGGTAAAGCGCGTCATTCTCAATAATCCCATTCCCTATCCGGGGACGGAGCTCTACGATACGGTGATGGAGAACGGCTGGTTCATTACCCGGCCCGAGGTCTACCTCAATTCCGTCACCGAGGATGAAAATGAGCCGGTGTTCACCACTCCCGAACTTTCCTACCAGGACCGGGTCGAGATACTCAAGATCTGCCGCCGGACGGAAAAGCAGGTGACCCGCAACGCCATCTACCGCATGTACCGTCGTTTCGGGCCGCTCGCTCGCCTGGCCGGATACATCTTTGCCTCCGGCAGCGTTCAGAGAATGTTCTTCCTCAATATGCGTTTCCGGCGGCTGATCGAACGCATACGATTCAAGCGGATGCTGAGAAAACAGGCGGCCACGGCGAAAGGAGTCGCATGAGAGTCTGCATGGTCTCATATTCGGTGTATCAGTTCGACAACCGGGTGCACCGCTACGGATCATCGCTCATCGATGCGGGCCACCAGGTCGACGTGCTCTCGCTCGGGTTTAGCGGGACCGGACGGACGATGTATCACGGCGCTGTCGTGTATCAGCTGCAGTGGCGCAGGATCGATGAGAAAGGGCCGCTGTCGTACCTGATTAAACTGCTGACCTTTTTCGGGAAAGTGTTTTTTTTCCTGCCGGTGCTGCAGATGAAGCACCGCTATGATGTCATCCACTTTCATAATATTCCCGACTTCGCCGTTTTTTCCACCATCATTCCGAAACTGATGGGCGTGCCGGTAGTCTTCGATATTCACGACCTTGTGCCAGAGTTCTATGCCCGTAAATTCGGGCTGACCCACGACCGCTGGATTATCAGGCTGCTGCTGCGGATGGAGCGGGCCGCCTGCGCCTACGCCGACCATGTCATCACCGTTACCGATATGTGGAAAGACAAGGTCTGCAGCAGATCCGTTTCCCCCGGGAAATGCACCGTTATTCTCAACGCCCCCTATCCGCCCCTGTTCGACCGTGTCCCGGTCCGGAACCGTGATTCCGGGCCGTTTTCACTGCTCTATCACGGCGCCCTGAACGAACATTTCGGCGTTGATATCGCGGTCAGGGCCGTGGCTGAAGCCCGGCGGGAGATTCCGGATATCCGTTTCGATATTTTCGGGCGGGGAAGGGAGGAGGACGCCCTCAAGCGGATCATTCGGGACCTCGATCTCGAAGACACCGTCTTCATCCACCGTCCCGTTCAGCGTGAGTACATTCCGGGATTGATCGCGGATTCGACTATCGGCATCGTCCCCAAACGGTCGGCGGAATTCGCCGATGAAGCGCTCAGTTCGAAACTGCTGGAATTCGCCTATATGGAAAAACCGGTTGCGGTGTCCCGCACCACCGCCTCTTCTCATTACTTCCGGGACGATCAGGTGCTTTTTTTCGAAGCCGAGAATGTGGCGGCCTGCGCCGAGGCGATTGTCCGGCTCTACCGGGAACCCGGTTTGCGCAAAACACTGTCGGAACGGATCGCCGCGTTCAAACAGCAGCATCACTGGAATATCTATTTCAAAGAATATTGCGCCGTACTGCGGTCAGTCGGGGGAAGAGCCCGCACGGAGTGTGCATGAGTGTCGATGTCACCATACTGACGAAATCCGATGAACCCGCCTGGAGCGAATACGCCGGGAGGCATGACAGGTCCACATTCTTCCACCAGCTTTCCTGGCGCGATCTCACGCTGCGCTTCTACCCGTGTGAACCGGTCTATCTGCTGGCCAAAGTGGGCGGGCGGGTGACGGGCATTCTTCCTCTTATGGTCGCCAGGAACGGGTTTTTCGGGAGTAAACTCGCGTCGCTGCCCTACGCAGTGCTGGGAGGCGTGTGCGCGGACACGGACGAGTCAGCGGCCGCCCTGGTGGCGAGAGCCGGCTCTATTACCAGGGAACGCCGCCTTGATTTTCTCGAGCTGAAACAGAACTACCGTCTTGACGGCGATCTTGTGGTCAATGAGGATTATGTCACGTTCATACTGCCGCTGGAAAACGACCCGGATATTCACTGGCGATCGTTCCATAACGAGATGAGACGCTGCGTGCGGCGCGGCCGCGAGTCGGGATACACGGTGACATACAGCACCGATATTGATTCCTTTTACCGAATTTTCGCCCGGGCGCACCGGGAACTGGGCACGCCGGTCAACAGCAGGGCCTGGATAGAGGGTCTCGTTACGGCCTTTCCCGAACAGCACCGTATTCTCACCGCCGTCGACGGCGGCCGGGTCATTGCCGCGATGCTTGTGAGAGAGTACCGCGACAGCATGGATGCGGTTTTCGGGTATGTGCTGAAGGAGCACCGTAATCGGTACCCGCTTTATGTCATGTACTGGCGGTTGATAGAGGAAGCCTGCCTGAAAGGTCTCAAGACGTTCAATTTCGGGCGCAGCATCAGGGAGAGCGGCACCTACACGTTCAAACGAAGGTGGGGCGCGGAACCCCGGAAGCTCTACTATCACTATCTGCCGAATACAAAAATGGCACGCGATGTCAGTCAGAAAAGCCCCCGGCGAGGCAGGATTTCCCGGGTCTGGCGGCATCTTCCGCTGCCGTTGGCAAACACGCTCGGCCCCTGGCTGAGAATATATTTCACGTGATCTGCACGGTCGGTCAAGGATGAAGATTGAGCGGTTAACACCCGAGGCGGAAACTGCCTGGGACAGGTACGCGGCCGGTTCCGGCACCGCGACGTTTTTTCACCGCGTCGCCTGGCGGGACCTGGTCGAGTCGGTGCTGGGCTACGAATCCTCGTATCTGGTCGCCCGTGACAGGGGCCGGGTCCGCGGCATTCTGCCGCTGTTTCTGGTGGGTTCCTCTCTTGCGGGAAGGCGGCTGATATCACTGCCCTTCAGCACCAGGGGCGGTATCTGCGCCGATACCGCCGAAACCGGAGATGCGCTGATCCGGCATGCGGTGTAGATAACCCGGGAATTGCAGCTGGATTACCTTGAACTGCGGGGCGGATACATCAACAGGTCGCTGGTCACGCCAAGGGATCACTACTACTCATTCAGGCTCGATCTTTCTCCCGGACCGGAAGCCCTGTTGAGCGGTATGCGCAAATCGATGCGGCGGGCGGTGAAACGATCGCTGGAGAACGGATTGACCATGGAGACGATTGCCGGTGACGGGGCCGTCGATGAATTTTACCGGCTGCACGCGCGGGATATGCGGCGGTTCGGCACTCCGGTCCAGTCCCGCCGCTGGATAGAGGCCCTCTGCAGCCGGTTCCCGGAACACCATCGATTCACCAGGGTGAAACACCGCGGGAAGGTGGTCGCGATGTTTTTAATCCGAAAATTCGCTGATACCGTAAGCGAGGTCATCGGAAATGACCTTCCCGCTTACAGGGATCTGACACCGAATATTTTCATTGAATGGCAGCTTATCCGGACGGCATGCAGCGAAGGATTCCGATACTATAATTTCGGGAGAAGCATAAGGGAGAGCGGAACCTATTTCTTTAAAGAGGGCTGGAATGCGGTCCCGGTGCCGTTGCCCTACGGGTATTACCTGCACCGGGGACGATCGATTCCCGATACGAGTCAAAGCAGCGGAAGCAGAACGATGATCGCACGGATATGGAAGCGGCTGCCCCTTGCGGTCGTCAACAGAGTGGGGCCGAAAATCAGATGGCTCTATCCATGAAAAAGGAGAGCAGGGTGAAAAAAACCGTTCCAGTCATCATCAGCGGCGATATCGATCCGTCACCGGAAGCCGCTTATGATGAACGGAAAAAGGCGTTTGACTGGACTACGGGCCTGCTGGAGCGTTACGGCTGTAAAGCGACCTTTTTCTGTGTCGGAGAGGTGGCCCGGCGGCTTGCCGGACCGGTACGGGAACTGGCGGAGCGCGGTCATGAAGTCGGCTGTCACGGCCTCTCACACGATGAGAGCGATGAATACAACAGACTGTCCGGGCCGGAAACGCTGCGGCGACTCACCGCGGCAACCGCTATGATCAGCGATGTCACCGGAAGACCGGTCCTCTCCTTTCGGGGACCGAGAGTGAAGACCTCGGCCGTTACCCAGAAGATCCTGGTTGATCTCGGCTACAGAGTGGATTCATCGGTGTGCTCCCAGCGGCTCGATTTTATCAGCTCCAATATGATCAATCCCGGCTGGCTGACCGCGCCGCGGCGCCCCTATCATCCTTCCCTGCGTTCGCCGTATCGCAGGGGAACCAGCCCCCTGCTGGTCATCCCGGTGTCGGCACTGGGGCTGCCGTTTGTATCCGGGCTGCTCTACACATTCGGTCGCAGTGTCACGACGCTGCTCTTCGATCTGCTCTATCATGAATCCCGAAGGACAGGAAAACCGATTGTCTATCTGCTGCATCCGGGTGAATTCGCTCTGAAAACAGGGGACAAACGCAGGGATTTTTCCGTCAGGGTCGAAGGGATGAAGCTGCGCCGGTCGCCCATGATTTTCGAACAGGATGTAATCCGGCGGTACGACCTGCATGTAGAGCTGTTGGAGCATATCGTATCACGCGGGGATATCCGGTTTATGACTATGCTGGAGTATGCGGAGGAGTATGGTGATTCCCATGGGTAAGAACGTACAGACACCGTCGATGCTCTTCCCGCGCCGTTCGCTGCCCCTGGCGGTGCCGGGGATCGTTATTCTCAGTGTCTTCATGGGGCTGATCGTGTATCTGACGGTCTCAGGGGGGATATCCCTGTTCTATACCGGCATTCTTTTTTTCATCATTCTGCTGCCGTTTTTGCTCATCTGGCACCGGTACGCCAAAAAAATGCTCATTGTCCTCCTGGTGCTGACCATACCGCTCATCATCGACAAGACCCTCAACCTCCATGAATTTCATCAGGGCGGCGCCAAGGGGTACATCATTTCCCTGCACGATATCGCTATCGTGCTGCTCTACATCGTTCTTTTTTTCGAGATGTTCCGCAAGCGGGAAATCAAATTGAAATCCATGGCGTCCTACACAATTCCTTTCATCGGTATCATCATCATGGCGGCCCTCTCCATGATTCAGGCCCAGTACCGGCATTTCAGTTTATATGAAGGTCTGGAACTGATAAAGATGTTTTTCATTTTTTTCTTTGTCGCCAACTATGTACGTGACAGCGGAGATTACCGTATCATCCTCGCGGTTCTCATCGCCGGGCTGGCGATTCAGGTGCTGTTCGTGACGATTGAAGTGGCCAGCGGCGGCTCTTTCGGTGTGGCCCTGCTGGGAACACGGGCCGTCGAGGATCCGTACGCGCAGCCGTTTTTCCGGGTCGGCGGTACGTTCGGAGGTGCCAACGGTCTCGCCTGGTACCTCGATGCAGTGCTGCCGGTGGTCATTGCCGTCTATTTCACCCGCATGAGACCGCTGAAACGGGTGCTGCTCACTCCGGTGCTGGCCGGCGGCATCGCTGTGCTGATCATGACCTTTTCCCGCGGCGGGTGGCTCGGATTCGCGGTTGGATGCACCCTGGTGATGATCATCTTTTTTTTCAGGACCGACCGTAAAAACAAGGTTCGGATCGGGGTGTTCGCGGTGCTGATGGCGGTCCTGATCACCGCTTTACTCGCCGGTACCGAGAATCCCGTGCGCGAACGCCTCACCGCTGATGACAGGGGCTCGGCCTCATCCCGCCTGCCGCTTATCGTTGTTGCACTCGACATGATCAAACATCATCCGCTGAATGGTGTCGGGCTCAACAACTATACGGAAGTGCACCACCAGTACGATTTCGGGGTCGACAAGATCACGGAATATTACCCGGTGCCCGTTCACAATATTTTTCTCATGATTGCGGCCGAGATAGGTCTGCCCGGGCTTCTTTTTTTCCTTGTGTTCCTGTTTGCGGTCTATCGCAAGTCGCTTCTCTACGCATTCAGGAACAGCGGACTCCCGGCGCTGACGGTTATCGGCATCGCCGGCGGAATCACCGCCTTCCTTGTCCAGGGAATGGTTCAGAACAGCAGTTTCGGCAGCGTGAATTTTTACCCGTTCTGGATTCTTTCGGCCACCGCGGCCGGAATTGTTGAGAGAGGGAATGTATGATACTGCTGTCAAAAATCGCCAAAAACACGGGCGCTGTCCTCATGGGCACCCTGGTGCGGATGGGATCGTCCTTCGTGCTCATTCTCCTGATCGCACGCTGGCTCGGCGCCGGAGGGGTCGGCGAATATTCCATTATTCTTTCCCTTTACTGGATCTTTCAGAAAATCGCCACAATGGGACTCGAACAGATCATTATCAGGGAAGTGGCGAAAGCCGAACGGAAGGCCGGCGCCTATCTGACGGCCGGAGTCATCATCGGGATCGCCACCTCCGTGGTGATGAGCCTGCTTATGGTCGTCTTTTCCTACCTGGCCCGGTACAACAGCGTTATTGTCACCTCCTGTTACATTATGAGCGGAGCGGTGCTGTTCACGACGGTAAATCTCGTTTTTCAGGCACTCTTCATCGCCTTCGAGAAAGCGGAGCTCTCCCTCTACGGCAATGTGTTTACCGGCGTTGTCCGTCTCGGTCTCTCCTGGGCCGCTCTTGCCTGCGGATACGGAATCATCGCCATCATGACCGTTTTCGTCCTCTCCGCCTTCGCCGGTATGATAATCAACATGGTGCTCACCAAACGCTGTATCATGACCCGCGCCGTCACCTGGGAGAAGCAGGTGACCGTTTGGATGCTGAAAACGATGCCGGTGTTCGCCGGGGCGCAGATCGTCAACGCGTTCTCGGGCAATATCACAACGATTATCATGTCCCTGTTCATGTCACTGGAACTGGTCGGCTATTACGGCGCGGCCATGCAGCTCGTTGGCGCGATCCGCATGATCATCCAGAGCTACAAGATCGCCATACAGCCGGTAACGGCAAAGACCTATGTCGACTCGCTGAAGGAACTGCGGAGATTCTGCGTCAAATCGATGAAATATATCACCCTGTTTTCATTTCCCATAAGCGTCGGAACGACCCTGCTGGCCCAGAGGATTATCAGCCTGTTCTATCCCCCCGAATTCGCTATCTCCGGCAGTCTGCTGCAGGTGCTTATCTGGATCATTCCTTTTTACGGCGTCAGTATGGTGATGACCGCGATTCTGATCGCCGGGGAGGACCAGAAACTCGTCTTCAGCACCCTCATGATCAGCCTCGCGGTGCGAGCGGGGCTTGCGGCCGCGCTGATCCCCCTGTTCAGTTACTGGGGGGCCGCGGCTGCCGTGGTCGCCTCCGATCTGGTGAATATGCTGCTGAAGGCCCATTTTATCGCCCGGCACTATTTTCGCATTTCCTACCTTCATTTTTTCTGGAAAACAGCGGTCTCGGCAGCGGCAATGGCGGTGATCCTGTTCATTCTGAAAAACACGGTACTGGCGGTTACTGTTAGCGGTGCTGTTCTGGTGTACGGAGCGGCCCTCACCATGCTGGGTGAACTTCCCGCTGTAAGGGCGGCACTGAAGCGGAGTGGACCATGACACCTGTACATGAACAGAGGGTGACGCTCTCGGTTATCGTCATCGGCAGGAATGAATCGGCCCGTATCGATCAGTGTCTGCGCGCGGTACTGGCCGCGGTCAGGGATATCTCCGGTACGGAAATTATATATGTGGATTCCGCCTCAACCGACGATACGGTCGTGAAGGCTTCACGGTATCCGGTGACGATCCTTCAGCTGCGCCCCTGGTGGCAGATAACCTCGGCTGCCGGGCGGTATATCGGCTATCGAAACGCCGGCGGCGACTATCTGCTTTTCGTCGACGGCGATACCGTTGTCTACAAACGGTGGCCAGCAGCGGCAATCCGCTTTCTCGAGGAGCATCCCGACGCGGGCGGCGTGGCGGGAATTCTGCATGAAATGTTCCTCGATGCCGCCGGCGGGAAAGTTGCCTTTAAAAAGAACCGGTACGGACAGAAACCGCATACCGCACCGGTCACCACCTTCGGCGGTACGGCAATGTACCGGCGCACGGCAATGGAGAAAGCGGGTTCGTTCAATCCCTGGGTGAGGGCGACCCCTGAGCTGGAGGCGGCGTTGAGAATCCGGCGGCAGGGATACCGGCTGTACCGTATCTTCGCACAGATGGCGATCACCTACGCTCCGCAGCGGGAATCGGTGAGGGAGGTGCTGAGACGGGCCAACTCGAATCTGTATGCCGTGGGCAATACATATCGGTACTGCCTCAGAGAGGGTACGGGGCGGCGGTATGTGCGGGAGCGCATGGACTTCATCATCCTTTTTGCCGCGATCGCCGGCGTATACGCGGCGTCGGCGGCGGTGTTCCTGGTTACGGGGACTGGACTGCCCTTTCTGATCCTGACCGCGCTGGCTCTCGCGGCCGGGTGCGTGTACGGGATCAGGCGCAAAAGCCTTTACCAGGTTCTGCTGAGTCTGATAAAACGATCGGTCATTCTCTACAGCACGGTAATCTCCTATGCGACCCTGCCCGTGTATGATCCGGAAACGTATCCCCTCGATGCCGTGGTCATCAAAAGGCAGGGGAAAGGAAGGACGGTGAATTGATGAAAGTCCTTGTCGTCACACCCATGTATCCCGGTGACGGGCGGCCGCACGCGGGAAGTTTCGTTCACAGTCAGATGGAATCAATCCGTAAGAAGGGCATCGACGTCGAGGTCATCGATATCAACGAGAAGCGTGGTGTGCTTAAATACTGCCGCGCCTGGCTGAAACTGTTCCGGCGTTCATTTGATCCCGGGATCGATCTGATTCACGCTCATTACGGATTTGCCGGCATTATATCCCTGCTGCAGTGGAAGCTGCCCGTGGTGGTGAGCTTCTGCGGCGGAGATGTGCTGGGGAATCCCGATGACCGGGGCCGCCGCAAACCGGAATATTTCCTGCTGCTGCCGGCGAGCTGGCTGCTGTCGCTGCTGGTCCCGGCCGCCATCGTGAAATCAGCTGAAATGAAGCGAAAACTGCCGGCGGGCGGACATATCAGTATCGTTCCCAACGGCGTGGATATGGACATGTTCTGTCCCGTTCCCGTCCTGCAGGCAAGAGCACGGCTCGGACTTGATCCTAAAAAGCGGTACATTCTCTTCCCCGCGAATCCCGCCTGGCCCCGGAAATGCCACCCGGCCGCGGAAGCCGCGGTGGCCCTGCTGGAAGAGCGGTATAAGGCCGAACTGCTTGTGGTTCATTCCGGTCCGCCGGACGCGGTCCCCCTCTATATGAACGCCTGTGACGCGATGGTGCTGACATCCTTCTGGGAGGGATCGCCGAACGTGATCAAAGAGGCGATGGCCTGCAATCTGCCCATCGTGTCGGTGGATGTGGGTGATGTCGCCGAAATCATTTCCGGCACCGCCCACTGTTTCATCACCGCCCGTACGCCCGGGGCCATCGCATCCCGCCTGAGGCAGATTCTCGACGCCGGCGGTCGCACAAACGGCAGGGAGCGCATCCGGCACCTCGAGATCGGCACCATCGCCGACCGGGTGATCTCCATCTACCGGGATACCCTGAGATTCAGATGATCCCATAAAAAGGATACGCATGACGATGCAGACATCATTTGCGGAACCCATACTGGCGCTGTACGAGTATCTTCAGGCCAGGCACTGGCGGGACGGCGCCTTGACCGGCCCTGATCCGGGTCTGCGGTTCAATTTCCGCATCTGGCGCTTTCTCAAGAGCTATACGAGATTTTTGCCCTGGCACGATGACACCTACTTCCTGCAGGGTCAGGGTTACTGGATCTGGGATAACTGGAAACTGTACGCGCGTCTGGGAGAGATACGGTTCCGGGAAACGGCTGTATGCTGTACGGAGCGCATTCTGCGGGAACAGAAACAGGACGGCAGCTGGGAGTATCCGCTGCGGGAATGGAAGGACCGTGTCGCCACCGTCGACGGCGATTACGCTGCCCGGGGACTGCTGCTCTCCTATGAAAAAACAGGCGACCGGCGCTACCGCGATGCCGCGGTGCGATGGTATGATTTTCTCGTTGAAAAAGGGGGGTTCCAGAACTACCGCGATGCACTGGTGATCCGCTACTTCGCGGGCCGTGACGGCAGGCTCGTTCCCAACAACGTGACGCTGACCCTTACCCTGAACGCCGAGCTGCGGCACGCGACAGGTGATCCCCGCTTCAGCGAGTACGACGAAGCAATGATCAGGTTTCTAGAATACGCCCTGCGCGGGAATGGTGAGTTCCCCTACGCGTTCGCCACGGAGGCGATTCCGGGCCGGGAGCATTTTCTCTGCTATCAGTACAACTGTTTCCAGTTTCTCGACCTGGTCCGGTACTGGGAGCTGACCGGGAATGAACGGATCCGTGCCCTGCTTGAAAAACAGATTACCTATATCAGGACAGGTCTTGAAGGGGACGGCCATTCCCGCTACAGCTGCGACAAGCGGTATCCCGATGTCACGTACTATACGGCGGTGATGAGCGCGACCTTCATCAAGGCCGGGGAAATCGGACTGGGTGCCTTTCATGAAGAGGCACTGCGGGCGGCTCGCTATCTCCTCGCCCGGCAGAACAGAAAGGGAGGATTCCCTTACAGCCGCAGGAATTACGGCATTCTCGGGGACCGCAGGTCCTACCCCCGCTACCAGGCGATGATCCTCAAGCATCTTCTCCTCATCGCTGAACACGAAGACAGGGAGCGGTATGCCTATGATCGGTAGGGATGGAACAGTGTCACGGCGTGAATTTTTCCGCATGCTCGCCGCCGCGACCGCCGGCGTGCTTTTTGTCCCTCCCGGCTTCGGATACAGCAAGGGCTCCGTGATCCCCCTGCTGCAGCCGATCGCCGTTTCCCGCAATGGATCTCCGCCGCATAATCTCGAGAAGGTGCTGGAACTCCTCGGCGGCATCGGCTCCTTTGTGGGCGGGGACGATATCGTCGTTATCAAGCCGAACTGTCAATGGCGCAACCAGGGCACCACCAATATCGCCTGTGTACGGCGGCTGATCGAACTGATCCTCGCGCTTCCCGGGTTTAACGGGGAAATAATCGTCGCCGAAAATATCCACCGGACCCCCGCTGACAGTGAGGGCTGGACCGTTGTGAATGAAATCAATTATGATACGGAAAAGGGGCTTCGCAATTATAACGAACTGGTCGCCTGGTTCCATGATGCGGGATACGCGCAGGTAACAAAGTGCCATCTCGTAAGCACCGACAGGGGAGGGCGGATCGTGACCGGGCCCGCTGACGGTGACGGGTATGTTCACACCAATCTCGTCTACACGTCGGTGACCGGGGACTCGACGATTATGACCTATCCCGTCTTCACCTCCTCCTTCAGCGGTATCACCATCGATTTCCGCAGCGGGGCCTGGAAGCACGGCGCCTACCTGAACCGGCACGTGAGATTCATCAATACGTCGGTCCTCAACGATCACGGCAGCGTCAACGCCACCTGTTCAGTGAAAAACCTGATGGGTGTGGTCGATCTTCCGGGGAACGAATTCGGCGAACTCCCCGGGGGCTACAAAAACTTCCATTCCATACTGACCCGGGGCATGGGAGGCGCGCTGGGGATGTTCATGAACTCCATCCGCAGGCCCGATCTCAACATCATTACCGCGGAATGGGTCGGATGGGGATCCCGCATCGATCCCGCCCAGGCGACCCGCGCCCGTACGGTCCTGGCATCCACCGATCCGGTGGCCCTTGATTACTGGGCAACCAAGTATGTGCTCTATCCCTGTACGCCCGAGGGCCATCCCGAGAAGGAGTATCATCACCCGGATAACGACTTTACCCATCTCTGGAAATATCTGCACACCTGCAACGATGAGGGCATCGGCACCCTGAACGAAAACGAGATGCAGGTGTCGGAATTCGATTTCAACGCCGGAGTCGACAGCGGAAACTGCCGGTATATCACCGGTGATGCTGCCATTTACTACAACTATCCCAATCCGTTCAATGCATGGACGACGCTTCGATTCGACCTGGTGCGGCCGGCGTCGGTCAGCGTTACCATCTATGACGCCGCCGGGAGGCAGGTGCGTTCCCTGCTCGCGGCGCGTCAGCTTCCTTCCGGACCGCACCTGCTCACCTGGGACGGCCGGGACAGGACCGGCAGGAGAGTGGCGGGCGGGGTGTATGTCTGCCGTTTCATCATCGGCGGCAGCAGCTATTACATAAAGCTGGCGGCAAGCCAGTGATACACATCTACAGGAGACTTCTGTGAGAAAACCGTTTGTTTCTATCAGTGCCGCTCTCGCCCTGACGGCAGCGCTTCTTCAGGGTGAAACCTTTACGGTGCGAAGCACGGCCGATGCCGGAGACGGCTCGCTGCGCCATGCCCTGACCCTTGCCAACGATCATGCCGGAGCCGATACGATCCGCTTTGAGATCGCGGAGAACGATTCCGGTTTCGACGGCAGTGTCTGGTGGATACAGCCGCTTTCGCCTCTTCCCGCGATAACCGGGGACAGCCTCTGGATCGACGGGGCGTCCCAGGACAGCAGCAGCGGCAACACCAATCCCCACGGTCCCGATATTGTCATCGACGGCGGTGCGCAAAGCGGAGAGGGAATCGGGTTTCTCGTGTACGGCGGCGATGTCGCCATATCCGGGCTGGTGATCAGCGGATTCAGCGATTACGGCATCAGGTTTCGCGGCGCGACCTGCCAGGGGGGGCGTGTGCAGGGCAACTATATAGGGACCGATCCCGAGGGATCGGCATCACGTTCCAACGGCACCGGTGTCTACATCTCCCGGGAGGCCGGGTCGGTGCTGGTGGGCGGGGCGGATCCTTCCCTGCGGAACATCATCAGCGGCAACTACGGGAACGGGGTGTACACGACTTCCTCCAGGGGAAACGTCATCATCGGCAATTTCATCGGCACCGACCGTACCGGCTTTGCAAGCGTACCCAACGCGCTGGACGGTAAAAGCAACGGCATCGAACTCGGCACCTATTCAACGCATAACACGGTCGGCGGGATCGGCGCCGGCTACCGGAACATCATTTCCGGGAACGGCCGGGACGGCATCCATATTTCCTATTCGGACAGCAATGTTGTCATCGGTAACTACATCGGAACGGATGTCAGCGGTCTGGGCGGTCTCGCCAACAGTGTGTCCGGAGTTGGCGACGGTATCGATATCAGGTACGGTTCCCGCGGCAACCGCATCGGGGGCGCCGGGGCGGGCGAAGGAAACGTCATCTGCAACAGCGCCAACGTCGGTGTACGACTCCACCGTCAGGCTGAGCATACGGTTATTATGGGAAATCTCATCGGGACCGACGCATCGGGTACGATCGCGATGGCGAATCACAACCAGGGCGTGTATATCTATGACGGCTGCCATCACAATGTCGTCGGAGGGGCGGGCCCCGGCGCCGGGAACGTGATCTCGGGGAATACCGGCTGCGGCGTTGAACTCTATCAGCTGGGTACGGACAGTAACCGGGTTTCCGGGAACATTATCGGGCTGAGCGCCGACTGCAGCAGCCCGGTGCCCAATCTCATTCACGGCGTGCTGCTCCATGACAGCACCGGCGCTTCGGTCATCGGGCCCGGAAATATCATCGCGGGGAACGACAGCTGCGGGATAGCCGTGGCGAATCGTGCGGACGGCAACACCGTTTCCGGCAATTTCATCGGCATGCTGCCGGACACGGTCACCTGTTTCCCCAACGGCGGAGACGGAATACGCTTTACGGCGGCATGCGCGGTGCGTTCGCAGATGATCGGCCCGGGCAACGTGATCGCCGGCAACGGGGGCCGGGGGATCGCAATTATCGATTCCACCGCCTCGGGTATCACCATTACCGGCAACACGATCTTTGACAACATGCTGGGGGGGATCAATGTCGCCGAAAAGGCGAACGGGGGAGTAACGCCGCCGCTGCTCTCCGGTCAGGATCCGCTGTCCGGCAGTGCCGCACCCGGCGCGACAATCGAAGTCTATTCCGATTCAGGATCACAGGGCCGCTTCTACGAGGGGCACACTCTTGCGGGCGTTTCCGGCGGCTGGGTGTATACCGGCAGCCTCAGGGGGCCGCACATTACCGCTACCGCCACTGATGATAGCGGCAATACTTCGGCCTTTTCGGCCTGGGCGGTGGTATCTGTGGATGATGAGTCCGGCCGGCAGCCTTCCGACTGGGCTCTGGAGCAGAACTACCCCAATCCTTTCAATCCGGCGACCACCATTACCTTTTCCGTGCGGGAACAGTCGCGGGTGCTCCTCACCGTCTATACGGTTCAGGGACGGCTCGTCGCCACCCTTGCGGACGGAGCATTCGTCCCCGGTGTGCACCGGGTGGTGTTTTCCGATGAAGGGCTTGCCTCCGGACTCTATCTCTACCGTATTCACGCGAATGGGTACAGCGCCCTGAAAAAGATGCTGCTGCTCAAGTAGGCAAAATTATCCGGGTCCGTCCCGCTCGCATGTCATATTTTCCGGGATTCCGCCCTTTTTCGCGGCGGAATCCCGTTGCATCCTCGAATGTCGCTTTTCATTTTTCGCAACTAGTGATAAAACAATGGGATAAAGATAGTTCTCCGTGTGCCTCGTTCCCGCGGGTTTTGGCATCTTCTGGCAGGATTATTGCTTTTTTCCCGGTTATAAACCGCGCCGGACCTATTTGCAGGGGGAAATTGATGCAACGAACCACGTATACGCTTCTCGCGGCCGCCGCTCTGTCGCTGCTTCTGGCAGGGAACGGCCATGGAGATATCACACTGCACAAACGGATCGATCTTTCAGCGCATCCGGTAAAGGGCTGCCGCATGTCCATCGGTGACCTGAACGGGGACGGAGAGGTCGATTTCGTCTTCAACGACGGCCGTAGAATCGTCAGGGCCTTCGATGACACGGGCAGGCTCCTCTGGGAGAAGATCAACAGCGGCGATCCCGGAGTCGAGGAGAAGTACCATAACTTTACCATCTCGGTGTACGATATCGACCTGGACGGGAAAGATGAAGTGATCTGTTTTCTCGAAATCGGCGGCCGCAACCATCTGGCGGTTGTCGATGGTGAAACCGGGACCGTCGACACCTCCGTGGAAGTGCCGTTTGCCGCTCCCCGTGATCATGAGTACTGGGGAAATGATAATGTATATATGCAGGACCATACAGCCATCGCCAACCTTCGCGGCACCCCTGTTCCCCAGGATATTCTCGCCATGCACGTCAGCAAGCAGAAAGTGGCGGCCTACGCCTGGGAAAACGGCACATTGAGGCGGCTCTGGTACTGGGTCAGCGATGCGGACAGCTATGCCAGCGGCCATTACGCCTACCCTTACGACATAGACAACGACGGCAGGGACGAGGTGCTGGCCGGCGTGGATGTGCTGGACGAGGAGGGAAATCGTCTCTGGAAGATGCAGCTCTATCCCTGGAAGCCGTCCCGGCCGGAGTGGGGCATGGATCATGTGGATGCGCTCTCCTGCGCCGATATCGATCCCGCCGTACCCGGCAAAGAGATCGCGGTGGCGGCGGCAACGGGCATGTGGCTCTACGCGGCTGACGGCAGGGTGCTCTGGCACTATCCGAGTAAAGTGACCGATCCCGTCAACGGAGTGCTGGGCGAAGCGGGGATCCAGGAGGTGCTCGTGGGCCGGTTTCGTCCCGGTGTCGGCACACCGGAAATGGTGTTCTACTCGGAATACATGTCCGGACCGAACACTGTCGCCCTTTATGACAGGGAGGGAAATCAGATACGGTCCGGCAATCAGTCGGACGGCCCCCGGCGGGTGATCACCTACGCCATGGACTGGGACGGCGACCGCTCCCGGGACGAGATCTACTCCCGGAAAGGGGTGTTCGATCATGAATTCAGACGGCTCGATTATACAATGAACTGGGGCTGGGTGCAAAGCGTTGATGTGGATGAGTTTCCTCCCATCATCTGCGATGTCCAGGGAGACCAGCGGGAAGAGATCCTCTGGTACGATCAGGACGAGATTCTCATCATTAAAAACGATGCGGCCCTCTCCGGGCCCGTGCTGCCGTCGCCCCGCGGGCAGCTCGCCTATCGTCTCAGGTACGCCAACAACAACCACTGCAATGCCATCTACTACGACTGGAATCCTCCGGTTCCGGAACTGGAGGGAACCGCTTCCTCGTCCGTCCGCCGGGGCACCGCGCCCCTCGACATTCAGTTTGCGGCGGAAGTGACCGGGGCCGAGGGATCGTGGACGGCCCGGTGGAGCTTCGGTGACGGGTCGGAAGCCGCGGAGATCCGTCCCCGGCACCGGTATGAGCGGGGGGGGATCTACCGGGCGGTCCTGCAGGTGCGGGACGATCTTGGAAGGGTCGCCGCCGATTCACTCCTGATTACGGTGACGGATCCGCTCGCCTGCAGCGCCGGGGCCGACCCCGTGACCGGGACCGCTCCGCTCGCCGTCCGCTTTGACGCTACGGGGACGGGCGGCAGCGAGCCGTACACCTGGTCCTGGACCTTCGGTGACGGCGGCGTTTCGTCCGAGCAGTCACCGGAGCATACCTACACCGCCGCCGGCACCTACGCCGCGGTCCTCACCGTCACGGACGGAGCCTCTGTAACCGTCGCTGACACGCTTGATATCGTGGTTGCCGCTCCGCTGGCCTGCAGCGCCTCCGGCGATCCCGTGACCGGGACCGCTCCGCTCGCCGTCCGCTTCGACGGCACTGTACGGGGAGGTACAGCCCCCTACACCTGGTCCTGGACCTTCGGGGACGGCGGCGCTTCCGCGATCCAATCACCGGCATATACATACAGCGGTTCGGGAACCTATTCTGCGGTGCTCACGGTTGAAGACGCGACCTCCGCGACGGTATCCGACACCCTGGAGATACGGGTGACCGATGCCCTCGCCTGCAGCGCCGGTGTTTCCGCATTAACGGCGACTGCCGGCGAACCGCTCCATTTCAGCGCCGCTGCTGAAGGGGGGGCTGCACCCTACACCTTCAGCTGGCGCTTCGGCGACGGGACCGCAAATACCGGGGAGTCCGTGCAAAAATCATTCGCCGCCGCCGGAACCTACAGTACGGTGCTCGAAGCCGCCGATGCGTCCGGAGGGACGGCCTCCGATACGCTCTTTATCACGGTCACCGAAGCGGTGTCCCAGGCCATGATCGCCGATGTGGCGTTCACCGAAGTCTCGGGTATAACCGGGATCGACCGGATTCGGGCCGACCAGTGGTACGATCTCATCGTGTACATCGGCCCTCCCGGCGCCTGGGAGGCGGCGGCCGCCGTCGATCTCTGGATATCCGCGCCCGGCAGCAGGAATCACGACCGGGAAAGCAGGGGGGGCTCATTCGATCCGGCCGCCAATTATGCGGTCAGTATCGATCTGCTGGAAAAGCGTGTCGCCGTCAGGCAGGACGCGGGGAGCAGCGGCTGGAGCGATATTACCGGCAGCGAGGGTCTCTTCGCCTCGACTGGGTCCGGAGTGTTCGCTGTCAGCAGCATGGAAGGGTCCGTACGTCTCAGGCTCAAACTGCTCCCCGAAGCCGAAGACGGCTACTGGAGCGTGCACGGATTCGTTCAGGACAGGTCTGGGGCCTTTTCAGGTGTTTACAGCGGTGATATCTACGTGCAGTCGGTGGCGGCAACCCCGACCGCGAATCTCGAGATCAGCGGTCCGGTTAATAAGATGCTGGCCGTCACACTGCAGGCGTCGGCGGAGCTCGCCCGGGTTCCGGGAACCCTCCGTTTCGTCGAGAGCGATCAGAGTGAAACCGTGGTACTGCTGCACCCGGCCGGAGGGAACGGCCGATACAGCGGAAAACTGCTCATCGATGACTCGATTGCCCCGGGCAGCGGGTATTTTGTCCTCGATCCCCACGCGCTGGTGGACCTGTACGGCAATACCGGGGAAACGATCCGGTCCGGGGGGACCCTGACCATCGACAAGACGCCGCCGGCGAAACCGGCAAACATCATGATCAGCAGCGACGGCTAAAAAGCGGTTGACTTTCGAACGGTGCTTTAGTATATTAACACCGCAAAAATCAGCAGGTTGCCTCCGTAGCTCAGGTGGATAGAGCAACTGCCTTCTAAGCAGTGGGTCACAGGTTCGAGTCCTGTCGGGGGTACAGAAAAAAGCGGTGTTCAGGGACTTCATACGAAGTCCTTTTTTTTTTCGCCGGAGTTGTGTAGATTCTACAGAATACCACTAGCATGGTAAAGGATCGTGTGCCGGACACAGACATGAGACGATTATCAGCCGCATATACGCTTGCGCTCATCTTCGGGATCGCCCAGGTCACGGCCCAGCCCCGGGCCGCGCTCCGGCATATCGAATTCCGGGGCCTGACACTCTTTTCCGCCCGGGAGGCCGAGGCAATCACCGGACTGCGGACCGGGACCCCCTTCACGCACGCGGGCCTGCCCGGCGCCCTGGAACGGCTGGATGAGGCCTGCAGGGAACGGGGATATCTGTTCAGCGGGACCGATTCCGCCCGGGTTGCGTACGCCCCGGACAGCCTGGCCGCGGACGTCACCGTCTGGTATCGCGAAGATCTGCCGGCGCTGTTCGAGGCGCCGGTGATCCAGGAAAATCCCTGGATCGATGCCGGGACCGGCCGGGATCTCCTGGCGGTGCGCCGGGGGGCACCGTTTAACGAGGCTGTTCTGGAAGCGGCGATCTACCGACTCATGGGCTATTTCGAGAACAGCGGCTATCCCCTGGTGCGGGTGGAGATCGCCTCCCTCGACTTCGTGAAGGAAGGCGGCCGCTATCGTGCCGAAACGGTGCTGAAAATAGCCTCAGGTCCGCCGGTCTCCATCGGGCGTGTCGCTATGGACGGGAACACCATCACGCGCACAGGGGTTCTGGTGCGGGAGACGCGCCTGCGGGCAGGCGACCTTTTCCGTATGGGCCGCATTCGGGCAGCAGCGGACCACCTGTCCCGGTCGGGATACGAGACCGATCCGGACAGCACCGCCATCAGGTTCAGCGGCGACAGCGCGGCTGTGACCTTTCGGATCACGAGAGAAAACTCCAATACCTTCAATGCCCTGGCAGGCTACGTGCCGCCCCGGAGCGAGCGGGAGAAGGGGTATGTCACGGGTGAGATCGACATCGACGTCCGCAACCTTCTGGGTACCGGACGGCAATGCCGTATTTACTGGGAGAAAAAAGACCAGTACACCCAGACTATGGACGTCCGCTACCGTGAACCCTGGATCCTGAACCATCCCGTGGACGCCGGCATCGGGTTCCGGCAGGAGATACAGGACACCTCGTACATTCGCAGGCACCTGGAGTTCGAAGCCTGGTACAGACCGTTTTTTGAGCTCTCCGCCGGATTGCAGCTGGCAAGACGGACCGTGCTTCCCGATTCGCTCCAGAGCGTCACCCGGCTGATCCCCGAGAGCGACACCTACGCCCTTTCCCTGTTCCTCGATTACAGCACCCTCGACAATCCGCTGAACCCGGCCCGGGGGGTGCGCCTCGAGGCGTCGGTGGCGTCCGCCTCGACTGAGCACCGCGGGCTGAGCGGAGCCCTCATCGACCGTTTTGAAAAGCGGAACCGTCTGCGCAGTGTCAGCGCCCGTTTTACCTGGGTGCGCCGGATCAGCGGGCCGCACGTCGCCTATCTGCATGCGGAAGGGCACGATGTCGATGCGGGTGGAGCCTATATCCCGGTGAGTGAGCACATCCGGTTCGGCGGGGCCGCCACCCTGCGCGGCTACCGTGAAGATATGTTTTCAGGAACATCCGTTTCCTGGGTAAATTGTGAGTACCGGTATCTCATCGGCGTGCATTCGCGCATATTTGTATTTGTCGATGGAGGAGTGTATCAGTACGAAGACAGTGAGGGCCGAAGAGTGAGCGGCCGCAGGCTCGGGTACGGTTTCGGGCTGAGAGTCGCGACCAGGCTGGGGCTGATCGGTATCGATTACGGCCTGGGAGCCGGGGACCGGATCACCGGCGCCAAGATACACGTGAGACTCGTCAACCGGTTTTAAACCCGGAAGACACCGTGTTTCAGGATCACTTTACCGTCGAGAATCAGTGTGGGATTGAGCAGCACCGCATCGTAGTGGCAGTCGGCCGCGTTTTTTCCGCCGAATGAGAGGTTGTTGCCGAACCCGATGTGGACACTGCCGAATACCTTTTCATCTTCAAGGGTGAGGCCGGTGAATTTCGCTTTCGGATTCGTCCCGATGCCGATTTCAGCGATGATGCGGGCCTCTCTGCCGCACCCCGTGAGCATTTTTCTGATGCGGACCGCCTCGCTTCCGCCGGCAATACGGACGGCCCTGCCCTCTTTCACCGTTACCGTCACCGGATTATGGAGAATACCGATCCGGGGAAAGGAACCGTCGAGGACCAGTTTCCCTTCCGCTGAACGGGCCGCGGGGGCGGCAGCGGCCTCGCCGGCGGGCAGATTGGTGAATTCTCCGGGATTACGGATGACGCCGATATCGGCGTACCCTTTCCGGTTTTTCACGGTGAACGAGAGATCGGTCCCCGAGTCCGTGGTGAGGCTGCCGTTGGAGGCGATGGTGAGGATATCCGCCAGTTTGCGGGTCAGTTCCGAGAGCGCGGGGAGGGGGCCGTGAAACGTGCGTTTCAGACTTTCTTCGGTGATTCCCGGCAGGCTGGCAATTCTCAGGCCGGCTCTCGACAGTTTTCTGCGTGAGGGCAGATGGGAGAAGGACCGTTCCGTGAGCAGCAGGAGCGCGTCACAGTCCTGAAAGTGACCGACGAGGGCCGCCAGCGTCCGCTCCCGGTCGGCGGGCAGCGTCTCCAGCACGGTGAGCCTGATGTCTTTGCAGTGATTGACCGCCGCGTTATAAAACACGGTTGCCAGAGACCGGTGCGGACCGTCCGCGAGAATGCCGAGTGTCTCGCTTTTCCGGATGCAGATGCACTCGGTGAGAATTCTGTTCACTGATCGAAGTGTTTCCGGCATGGCGGTATCTGTTGATTATGGTCAGCGTCAGCAGGAGATGACAATTGTGAGACTTGATTCCAAAATTACCCTTCTTTTGGTTCAATGTCAAGGGTATTCTTTTATCAGGACCGGATTATCAATTGACTTTTAAGGGGAAATTTACCTATATTGACACGTTAGCGCTTGTCAAACCGCATGGAAGCATACAGCAATGAAACAGGTGAATATCACTCTGGGGCAGTTCCTGCCTGGGAATTCATATATCCACAATCTCGATCCCAGAACGAAAATTTTCTGCAGCCTCTCCCTCATGACGCTCGTCCTCTTCGTGCACACGCCGCAGCTGCTGCTGTTCTATCTCTGTGTGAGTGTTCTGCTGTTTTTCCTGGCGAGGATATCCCCGGCTCTCGCCTTCCGGAATCTCAGGCCCTTTCTGTTTCTCTTTGTTTTTACTATTGTGCTGCATGCGGTGTTCACCGCGGGCGACCCTCTCTGGCGGTGTCCTGCTCTCCATCTCGCTGTCACCGGGGAGGGACTGCTGCGGGGAGTGTTCTACACGCTGCGAATATCGGTTCTGGTGGTAATGGCCAGTCTCCTGACCCTGACAACCCAGCCGATGGCGCTCACCGATGCCGTTGAGCATTTGCTGAAGCCATTCCGGAAAATCGGCGTTCCCGCACATGAAATCGCCATGATGCTTTCCATATCACTGAGGTTCATCCCGACACTGCTGGAAGAGGCGGAACGAATAAAAAAGGCCCAGATATCCCGCGGCGCCGAAATCAGCGGAAGCCTGAGGCAGAAACTCCGCAGCCTCGTTCCGCTCTTGATCCCGCTTTTCCTTTCCACATTCAGACGGGCAAATGAACTGGCGCTGGCGATGGATGCACGCTGCTACCGGGGCGGAACAGGCAGAACGAATTATATACGGCTCTCGTTCTCTCTCAACGATTTCATCGCCTTCGCCATGACACTGGCGGCCGCGGTGCCGGTTTTGTCGGGCGTGCGTTCCTAACGATGCAGACTGTAAAACTGACAATCGAATATGACGGAACCGATTTTTCCGGATGGCAGATACAGCCCCGGGAGCGGACCGTTCAGGAAGAGGTGGAAAAGGCGCTCTCCCGAATGGAGAAACGCGCGGTGAGCGTCACCGGCTCCGGACGAACCGACGCGGGCGTTCATGCCCTGGGGCAGGTGGCGCATTTTAAAACCGGGGCCGGTCTCGAGGCGGGAGTGTACCGAAAAGCGCTGAACGCGCTGCTTCCCGCCGATATCCGTATCCTCGCTTCCGAACGGGTCCCGGACGGTTTTCATGCGCGGTACGATGCAGTGAGAAGAGAGTACCGCTATGTGATCGCCAGAGAGCAGCACGCTCTCGGCAGGCAGTATGCCTGGTTTCCCGGTCCTCATGTCAGTCTCGATACGGATCGGATGAGCGAGGCGGCGGCGCTGCTGACGGGCGAGCACGATTTTACCTCCTTCTCACGCAATCCCGCCGCGGACGGCACCTGCAACAGCGTGGTGTATGCCGCACGCGTCAGCGAACGGGAAAAAGATATTGTCTTCGATATTTCGGCTGTTCGGTTTTTTCACAATATGGTGCGAATTCTGGCCGGAACGCTGTATGATGTGGGACGGGGGTATATGTCTCCCGAGGCTTTTGCCTCGCTGCTCACCCGTCATGACCGAAGGAAAGCGGGACCGACCGCACCGCCGCATGGATTGTTTCTGGTACGGGTTATATACAAGGAGGAGAAATGAAATTTTTCATCGATACCGCCAACGTTGACGAGATCAGGGAAGCCGCGGAGCTGGGCGTTCTCGACGGTGTTACCACCAATCCATCGCTGATGGCAAAGGAGATCCGGCGAACCGGTCAAAGTGCGCCTGACATCTACAAAGAGATCTGTTCTCTCGTTCCGGGACCGGTGAGCGCGGAAGTACTTTCGCTCGACCACGCCGTTATGGTCAAGGAGGGGAGAGCACTGGCGAAAATCGCCGATAATATCGTGATCAAGATCCCGATCATCACGGACGGCCTCAAGGCCGTGAAAGCACTGCACAGCGAGGGGATCCGCACCAACGTGACATTGATATTTTCTGCGAACCAGGCGCTGCTCGCGGCCAAGGCGGGAGCAGCATTCGTCAGCCCCTTTGTCGGCCGCCTCGACGACATCGGCCACACGGGACTGGAGATCGTCGACGATATCGTGACGATTTTCGATAATTACCTCATCGAAACCGAAGTGATCGTGGCCAGTATCCGCCATCCCCTGCATGTGCGGGACGCCTCTCTGCTGGGCGCCCATATCGCCACTATCCCCTTCGGTGTCATCAGCCAGCTCATCAAGCATCCTCTCACCGATATCGGTGTCGAGAAATTCCTGGCTGACTGGAATAAAATAACATAGTGCCTAACGATGGAGCCGTTCCATGAGTGAAAAGAGAGATATCATCGTTGCCTGGCGGCTGGTCTGCGCCTTCTGTATCCTGATGGTGATTCCCGCACTCGCCTGCAAGGGAACACATTCCTCCCGGCAGACCGCAGCCGAACCTGAGAAGACGATCGATGCGGTACTGACCGGACTCGCCGATGATCAGGTTCAGGAAACCATCACCCAGTCCCGGACCAACGCGATAACCCGGGCCGTTAAGGACGTAAGCCCCGCTGTGGTGGGGATCAATGTGAAGCAGATTCGGCGGGTGAGAAGCCGATCCTATTTCAGCGATCCCATGTGGGATTATTTTTTCCCCAGGGAATACCTGGAGGAGGTGCCTTCACTGGGGTCCGGGTTCATTATCTCGAGCGACGGCTACATCCTGACCAATCAGCATGTCATCGATGAGGCGACCGAAATCATGGTGACGACCACCGACGGCAAGCAGTACAAGGCGGAGATCGCGGGGCAGGACGCGAAATACGACATCGCGCTTCTGAAAATCGATGTCGACAATATGCCCTACATTCCCCTGGGAGACTCCGAGGATATTATCATCGGCGAGTGGGTGATCGCCCTCGGAAATCCGTTCGGACTTTTCGATATCAACTCCAAGCCGACGGTGACGGTCGGGGTGGTGAGCGCAACCGGTCTCGATTTCCGGAACGTGGTATTCGAGGGGAAGTCCTACGTGGACATGATCCAGACCGATGCGGCTATCAATGCCGGGAACAGCGGGGGGCCGCTTGTAAACAGCAGCGGCTACTGCATCGGCATCAACACGTTTATTTTCAGCGGCGACAACTACAGCAAGGGATCGATCGGCCTTGGGTTCGCCATCCCCGTCAACCGGGTGAAGGGTATCCTGCCCGAGCTTAAACGCGCCGGGCATATCGACAGATCCTTCAGCACCGGACTGCGGGTTGAAAATGTACCCTACCGGACCGCGCGCATGCTGAATGTCGTCGGTGTGATCGTCACCGGTGTCGACAAGAACAGTCCGGCCGAGCGTGCGGGAATTCAGGAGAACGATATTATCGTTGAGATAGACGGCCGCCGGATCCGGTCCACGTCGGACGCCAGGGAAGCGGTGAATCAGTTCGATGTGCGGGAGCAGACCGTCCTTCCGGTAGCGGTCTACCGGAAGGGGGCAGTTCACACATATGATTTACAGGTAAAATAAGAAAGCGAGGGAACAGGTGATACAACGATACACCCTGCCGGACATGGGGGCGATCTGGACGCTCGACAGTAAATATCAGGCGTGGCTCGACGTGGAACTCGCGGTCTGCAAAGTGCTGGCGGAACGGGGAGAGATACCCGGCAAGGCATGGGATGTCATCTCCCGTAAGGCCGGGTTCGATTCCGGCCGCATCGAGGAGATAGAGGCCGAAGTGAAGCATGACGTCATCGCCTTTCTCACCAGCGTCGCCGAGCATGTCGGCCCGGAGTCGAGGTACATTCATCTCGGTATGACATCTTCCGATGTTCTGGATACGGCGCTCAGTCTTCAGATAAAAAGGGCCGGGGCGATCCTGCGGGAAAAGATCGTCTCTCTGCGCGGCGTACTGAAAACAAGGGCTCTCGAACACAAGAACACCGTGTGCATCGGCCGTTCTCACGGCATTCATGCCGAGCCCATGACATTCGGGCTGAAACTCGCTCTCTGGTACGATGAGATGGGACGTAACCTCGAGCGGTTCGATCTGGCTCTGGACTCGGTCTGCACCGGTAAAATATCCGGAGCAATCGGTACGTTCGCTCATCTCGATCCGGAGGTGGAAGAGGCGGTATGCCGTGAACTCGGCATCAATTTCGCGCCGGTGTCGACCCAGGTGGTGCAGCGGGACCGGCACGCCTGGTTTCTCTCGACCCTTGCCGTGATCGGAGCAACCCTGGAGAAGATCGCAGTTGAAATCAGGCATCTGCAGCGCACGGAGGTGCTGGAGGCCGAGGAGTTTTTCTCGAAAGGGCAGAAGGGATCATCGGCCATGCCGCACAAGCGGAACCCGATCACCTGTGAACGGATCGCGGGACTTGCCAGGCTTCTCCGGAGCAATGCCATGGCGGCGCTTGAGAATGTGGCGCTCTGGCACGAACGTGACATCTCCCATTCCTCGGTGGAACGGGTGATTTTCCCCGACAGTACGATCCTGCTCGATTATATGCTCCACAAATCGATTTCCCTCATTTCCGGTCTGCTCGTGTATCCGGACCACATGAAGAAGAATCTCGATCTGACCAGGGGGCTGATCTATTCACAAGCGGTACTCCTCGCACTGGTGAGAAAGGGAGTGAGCAGGGAAGACGCGTACCGCATGGTACAGACGCCGTCCATGGAATGCTGGCGCTCAGGCAGGGAATTCAGGGATGTGATCCTGGAAGTGAAGGAGATCGCGGAAAAATTGAGCAAAGAAGAGATAGACACCTGTCTGAATCTCGATCATCAGCTGAGGAATGTCGATCGTATCTTTCTGAGAGCGGGTATCGATCCGTCATAACGATTCCCGGCTTTTCCCTCTGTTCGGTGAGAGATCATCCACGGCGGGTGGAGGAGGTATCAATTGACAGTCAGAAAAGGAAAGCTCATCAGGGACGAGGTATACGTAAAACTGTTCAGCTGCAGCGAGGAAAACCGGCAGATAGTACAGTTTACCGATACGTTTTACAGCCCCGGAAGCCGGAGCCGTCCCGACATTCCATCCAAAGGCGCGATGAACTGCGCTCTCGGCACCGTTCTCTACCGATACCTCGCGAGTTACCATGTGCGGACTTTTTTTATCGACGGTAACCGCGCCGATGAACTCCTGGTCGCCGAAACTGATCCGCTGCCGCTGGCGGTCACAATCCGGAACTGGGCCGATGACGATTTTGCCGCCCGCTTTGAGGTGAAAAAGGGAGAGATGCTGCAGATGCCGGTCCTGGAGCTCCACTATCTTGACAAGAAAGGCAAACCGGTCCCGGCCCCCGCCGATCTTTTCCTGCACCACACTTCTCTCGATGCCGCTCATCTGGCCGAAATCGAGACCATGAGCAGAAAATGCAACACGGTGCTGCGGGCTTTTTTTGAACGAAGGGGACTGCTCCTGCTCGATTGCACCCTTTTCTGGGGGACCGGGTCCGAAGGTCCGCTGCTCTGCGGCGGCATGGAGTTCGAGCATCTGCACCTGGCGGTGATCCCGGATAATGAAAAGGCCCTGATATCACCGGTGGTCTTCGGCCGGGATGCCGGCCCGTATCAGCGTCTCCATGATGCGGTTGTCGCATGATTCTCTTTTCCCAGTGTGCAGGCCCGCTGACCATCATCCTCGTTCTGCTCGCGGTGACCCTGTTCGCGGCGGTACGCACCGGCAGGCGCTGGCTGCGTCTGCCTGCTGTATTCCTGGTCCCGGCGCTCCTGCTTACGCTCTATTTCTTCAGGAATCCCGATCGTCCGGTGACCGCCGTCGCCGGATCAGTGCTCTCTCCGGCGGACGGCACCATTGCCGATACCGCCGCCGTACTGCGCGAGCCTGACGGCACCGGGTACCGAAAGGGGGTGGCGATCTACCTTTCGCTCTTCGATGTGCATGTCAACCGTATTCCCGTCTCCGGTGTCGTCGTCAGCAGAGTATTCCAAAAGGGCGCTTTTCTGCCCGCGTTCAGCGCCGGGGCATCCCGGAAAAATGAATATCTTCTGCTCGGCATCGCAACCGATCAGGGCCTCTTGTATGTCAGGCAGATCGCCGGGTCAATCGCCAGAACCATCGTCTGTCATGCCCAGGTGGGCGATTCCGTGTTCGCGGGAGAGCCGTACGGCATGATCAAATTCGGTTCCCGGGTCGAGATTTTTCCGCCCGGAGACCCGGAGCGCCTTGTTTTCCCGGGCGCGAAGGTGTCGGCGGGTATAACCGAACTGTTCCGGTATGAGCATGAATAATCAGCTGCGCATTCCCAGTCTGTTTACCTGCGTCAATTTTGCCGGCGGATTCCTGTCGATACTGATGTGCCTGCACGGGCGCTTTACCACGGCGGTCTGGCTGATCATTGCGGGGGTGCTCTTTGACGCATTTGACGGCCTGATTGCCAGAAAAACCGGTTCGGAAAGTGAATTCGGCTTTCAGCTCGACTCACTGGCTGACCTGGTGACCTCGGGTATTGCTCCGGCCGTGCTTGTGTCCGGAGTGTATACCGGACCGCCCTTCACCGCCGCCGGTGTCACACTTGTTTTCGGGCTGAGCACGGCCTACCGGCTGGCCCGCTACAATGTACTCGGACGCTCACTGGATGCGGACTACCGCGGACTGCCGGCGCCGGTGGCTGCCGTGGCCGTCGTTTCTTTTCTGCTTTTCCCTCTTCCCGATACGCTGCCCCGTGATGGAATCTGGTTGACCCTTGTCGTGATTTTTAGTATATTGATGCTGTCCGACGTCAGGTATTCCTGGCCGCGGCTGAACTTCTCCACTCCCCGGGAACGTCTGCTCTCGGTCCTGAAGCTCACCGCGACCGGGTCCATGATAGTGCTTCCGGGAAGATGCATATTCCCGCTCTTTCTGCTCTATGCGCTCTTCGGCGCCGGCAGATGGATAGTCACTCGAAATAAAGGCAGGTGATATGCTGGGATCAATCGGTTCAACGGAAATGCTGATTCTGGTGCTTTTGATTATCCTCCTTTTCGGCGGCAAGGAACTGCCGCACATCGTGAGAACGATCTCAAAAGGGTGGCACAGTATTCAGAAGACGCGGAATCAGGTAGAGAACGAAATTCGGGACATGTTCAACGACCGGGATGATTTTTCCGGGTAACAGTTTCCATCAAGGAGGTGACACGGCATGATAGGATCATTGGGAGTGCCTGAGCTGTTAATAATTTTCTTTCTTATCGTTCTTCTTTTCGGCGCGAAAAAACTGCCTGAACTCGCCAAAGGCCTGGGAAAGGGAATCAGGGAGTTCAAGAAAGCGAGCAATCAGATAGATGATGAGGTGCGTGAGATCGCCGATGACAAGAAAAGCGGCGATAAAGAATGATTGCACACCGGGAGTATCCTGCTGTCATGACATCAGGTGATTATAAAAAGTGACCCTTCAGCAGGAAGCGGTCACTTTTTCTATTGAAACCGGCTGGAAAAACCGCCGTACACTCACGGGACAGCCTGCAAGGAGCATGTAATGGAATTGGTATCGGTACCCATTGAAAAACCTGAAACGATCAATTTTGTTCTCGGCCAGTCGCACTTTATTAAAACCGTCGAGGACATTCATGAATTTCTCGTCACCGCCGTACCCGGGATCGCCTTCGGCCTCGCATTCAATGAGGCGTCAGGCCCGCGCCTGATCCGGTATTCGGGCACCGATGATGAGATGATCGCCCTGGCGAAGAAAAACGCTCTCACTATCGGGGCCGGGCACTGTTTTATTCTTTTTCTGAAAAATGTCTTTCCCGTGTCCATCCTCAACGGCCTGAAACAGATACCTGAGGTGTGCCGGATCTTTTGCGCGACGGCGAATCCCACCCATGTGCTCATTGCGGAAAATGCCCAGGGAAGGGGAATCATCGGCGTCGTCGACGGCCGGCCCCCGCTGCGGGTCGAGAATGAGGACGATATCTCCCAGCGCGTAAAGTTCCTGCGCGATATCGGCTATAAACAGTGAGCGGCGGCGGTGATGCGACCGGTCTTTCTGCACATCTGTCTTGCGGCGTTGCTTTGCCTGAACGGCACCGGAAATGCATGTTCCGGTACGGACCAGGCACGTGAAAACGACCGTCTCGATAACTTCAACAGAAAAATCGTTCACGCCGTACGGTACGGAAACGCCGCCCGGATGGTGTCACTGCTCCAGAACGCGTACGAGTCGGGGGCCATTCCGAACTGGCTGCTCCAGTACAGCAATGATCTGCTCTCCTCATGTGACGACCATGGGATTCTCTTCACCGCCGGCACTCTGGACACCATCGGCGCCTGGTATCTGCAGCATATCGTCCACTATCGGAGGGATGTAACGGTGGTGCCGGTCGGCCTGCTGGCCCACCCGTGGTTTGTCCTGTCCCTGGCGGAACGGGAGCGCATCGTCGTTCAGTGTATTGATGTCGGTATGGAGAGAATCGACATCTGTAACGGTACACTTCCCGATTCGGGCCGCGGGCCTCTTCGCATCCCGCTCATCGCTCGGGGGGAAACCCCTGCGCCTGACCGGCTGTCAGAATATCCGGCCTTCGACCCGGTCCTGCGCAGGTCGCATAATTTTACACCCGCAAGCCTTCGCTGGGTTACCCATCTGCTGGAAGAGAACCGGTTCAAAAGGCCGGTGCATTTTTCTCTGCCCGCCGCGGCAAAGCTGTTCTCGTCGATTCCCGCTCATTGCACCCTCTGCGGCCTGACCTACGCTGTCCGTCCCGGCAGGGAAGAAAAAGTCGATTGTGAGATCGGGGAACAGATACTGTCCCGTGCCCTGCCGCAGATCGGACCGGACCGGCGGCAGTTCCTGCAGACGCGGGAGGCCGACACGGTTATCATGCAGTATGCCCTGCTCTGCAAGAAGCTCGCCGACACCAGGCACCGGCAGGGAGATTACGCGCGAGAACGGTCGCTGCTCCACTGGATGAAGGATCTCGCCGACAGCTGTGTCATTCTCGATGCGGAAGCCTACGATCTCCTGCTGCAGCAGCGGGCCGGCTCTTCGGAATCTCCGGACGGCCTTTTTCAATAAATGTGTTGCATTGCCGTAAATAATGCTTATCTTGAATGTAACAATCCGGTATTGGAACCATGTTGAACCATGAAGAGTGAAAGAGCGCACATACAGCAGATCATCTCCGCGGGCATTATCCTGATCTATATCGGTGTCGCCCTGTTCGTGCCTTTTTTACACACTCACGCGGCCGACGCTCATTTTCACGATAACTGCCCCGCCTGTCAGTGGGAGCTCCAGGCCAAGAACGATGACGCGGTGACGTCATCGATCCTTCTCGAAATCGACCTGCCGCTGTCGCCGTCGCGTGATTCCATCGAAGAACATTCCGTACCGTTTGCCCACCAGCTTT
The DNA here is from genome assembly GCA_016934955.1 of bacterium. Lineage (GTDB taxonomy): Bacteria > Zhuqueibacterota > QNDG01 > QNDG01 > JAGLOF01 > JAFGRY01. The sequence goes on from JAFGRY010000026.1 coordinate 223,387, forward strand.
TCGCGTCTTCCATCTCCACCCGCGGCCCGCCCGCGCATTCCTGATTTTTTCATCACTCTATTCTCTATGCTGCACCGCCCTTCCAGGACCGGCACGTCCCTGAGGGGCCGAGGTGCAATCCGTCCCGTATCCAAAACTGGAAGGAAACGTATATATGTCTATATATAAACAGTGTGTTACGATCATCGTTCTGCTGCTGCCGATGATCATTACGGCCCAAACCAGGGATGAGGCGGTGCAGGAGCTTCGCCGGGAAATCGCCGCGCTGAAAATGACAAGCGACAGCAAGTTTGAAACCCTGGAACATCAGCTGAAGCAGATTCTCACCGATATTCAGAAAACAAAAGAAAAAGACGCGATGCAGGAGCTGCTCGAAAAAGCCCGTATCCTCAGCCAGAAGAAGAAATCGGAAGAGGAAAGCCTGCAGCGCAAATTCCACAGCGGCCTGCGTCAGCAGTCCGCGCTGAATCCCAATATCAGCATGAGCGGTGATTACTACGCCGCCTACGGTACTTCCGACAGTGACTACAACCGCATCCCGTCTGAATATACCTGGGGAACCGGCAGATTCTTTCTCAGAGAAATGGAGATGGGGCTGCAGTCGCCGCTTGATCCGTTCTCCCGGGGAAAAGTCTTCCTCTCGTACGGCAGGGAAGGAGTGTCTCTCGAGGAAGGGTATATCGAGGTGCTCAATTTTCCCCTGAACATCAATGTCAAAATAGGTGAATACAAGACACAGTTCGGAAAACTCAACCGGTATCACGATCACGCGCTGCCCCAGTTCGACAGGCCGCTGGTGCTGGTGAATTTTTTCGGCGTCACCTCGCTGAAAGGATTCGGTGTCGCCGCCAATGTGCTGCTCCCGTCAATGACCGCCCATGTGAATGAGCTCGATATCGATGTCATCTCGGGGGGTGTCGGTCACAGTTTTACCGATGCGGGAAAACACAATCTGATCTACGTGGCCCATTACAAGAATTATTACGATCTCAACCGCAGCACCTATCTCGAGTTCGGCCTCAGCGGGGCAACGGGCTATAACGATCCCGGGGAAACACTGCGGACGCTTGTCGCCGGTGGTGATCTCACCCTGAAATGGACGCCACCCGGCAGAGCGAAATATCGCGGCATAGAATGGCGTACCGAACTGCTCTGGTCAGAAAGAGAAGCGGCCGGACCCGATGTCTCCGCCTGGGGCTTTTTCTCTTCCCTGCAGGCGAAACTCGGCGTCAGATGGTTCGGCAGCATACGGGCCGACTATTCCCAGCTGCCCTATGACAGCGAGCTGGAAGAAAAGGGAGTCACCATCTGTTTCGACTACTGGCAGACGGAATTCGTTTTCTATCGGTTCCAGTACAGCAGGCTGGAGAGAAATTTCGAAGAGAGTGATACCCGGGTTATCTTTCAGACCAACTGGGCCATGGGCCCCCACAAACACGATGCCTATTAACCCGATACCCTGCAACCTTGACAAAGGAGCGTACAATGAAGTCAGCCAAACGATACACCGCCCTGATCCTCTGTTTAACCGCCGGCATTCTCTCCGGAAGCCCCGCGGATGAGCGGATAACCGTTGTCACCACTTTTTCCGATTTTGCCTCCATCGCCAGGGAGATCGGCGGAGACCGGATCATCGTCGATTACCTGTCCCACGGCGATCAGGATCCCCATTTTGTCCCGCCGAAACCGAGCCTGGCCCTCAAACTGAAAAAGGCCGATCTTCTTGTTTCCACCGGATGCGATCTCGAGATGTGGCTGCCGACACTGGTGGACAAGGCGCGCAACAAGAATATCATGGATGGGGCCGTCGGCTTCATTACCGCATCCCCCGGCATCGATATTCTCGAGAAACCTACCGGGGCGGTCAGCCGTTCCGAAGGCGATGTCCACCTGCTGGGCAACCCTCACATCCAGACCAGCGCCATGAACTGGAAGAAGATTTCGGCGAATATCCTCATCGGGCTCAAGCGGGTCGATCCCGAAAACAGCGCATTTTACGAACAGAATCAGCAGCGGTTCGTTGACAGGGTTGACCGCGCCATGTTCGGGGACGACCTGGTCGAGATGTTCGGCGGCGACCAGCTCGAATCGCTTCTCGAGGCGGGGACACTGTTTGAATTTCTCGAAACCGAATATGAAGGTGAAAAACTGCTCGGGAAACTGGGCGGGTGGCTGAAGCAGGCCCTGCCCTTCCGGGGAAAGGATGTGATCGCCTACCACAAGAACTGGGCCTATTTCGCCAGGGATTTCGGTCTCAACGTCATCGGCTTCATCGAAGTAAAACCGGGCATTCCCCCCACACCGAAACATGTGGAAGACACGATCAAGCTGATCGAGGACAGCGGCGTTGACCTCATGCTGGTGGCAAGTTACTTTGAACGCAGAAAACCGTCGACAATCAGCCAGAAAACGGGCATCAAGGCCCTTTTTCTTCCGGTCTCGGTCGGTGAAGATCCCGACACTTCCGACAATTTTAAACTGATGAATTACTGGATCGATTCCATAAACGCCGCGATCGCCGAATAGCGACGCGCAATGAGGAATATCAGATGCTGAAAACCATACATTTTTTATCCATACAGATCGTTCTCCTGGCGGTCGTGACCTCGGTTCACACCTATCTCGGTCTGCATGTCATCCGCCGGGGTATCGTATTCTCAGATCTCGCCCTTGATCAATTGGCCGCTCTGGGAGTGATTGTCGGAGTCGGCATCGGCGTGCAGGGGGGGACAGCCGGATCGTATCTCCTTTCCTTTGTCGCCGTGCTGATCGGGGCGGTCCTGCTTGCCTACGTCAAACCGAGCAGCTCCCGCATTCCCCATGAAGCGGTGATAGGGATCATCTACTGTCTGGCCCTGGTTGCATGTATCATGGTAGCCGACAAGATTCCCGGCGGTAACGCCTACGTCAGCCAGACCCTTTCAGGCACCATGCTCTGGGTGAGCTGGCCCCTGGTCTGGATCACTGTGGGCGTGTACGTGATTCTTTCGCTGTTTCATTACGTGTACCGCCACCGGTATATGGCAATCACCGACGGTGATACGACGGTGCCGAATGAGAACCGCTGGGATCTGCTCTTCTTCATCACGCTCGGCATCATCACTGTGCTCATCGTCCCCATTGCCGGTGTGCTCCTGGCCTATGGATTTCTCATGATCCCGGCCGCCATCGCATCCCTGTTTACAAAGGATTGGGGCAAAGCGCTCAAGCTCGGATGGGGCGTGGGATTCACCGGATCGCTGCTCGGCCTCCTATTATCATACTTTCTCAATTTTCCCTATGGACCGACCCTTGTGCTGACCCTGGGATTTCTGTTCCTGACGGCGCTGGGAATACGGGCGTTCCTCTTCTCGAACCCCGTACCTGAAAGGAGCGCCCGATGACCGACATACTCATTTTTCTCGTTCCGCCCTTTCTGGCATGCGCGGTAATCCTGATACTGCTGGGATATCTGGGGATCCATGTCATCAAGCGCGAGATCATCTTCATCGATATCGCCCTGGCCCAGATTGCAGCGGTGGGGGCGACCGCGGCCCATCTGTTCCTGGGTGTTGAAAACGGAACCGGTGTCGCCTACGGGGTCTCCTTCGCGTTTACTGTCGTCGCCGCTCTCTTTTTCGCCCAGATAGACAAACGAATCACCCGTATTTCCCACGAGGCGATCATCGGCGTCACCTACGCCATCGCGGCAGCCATGGCCCTCTTCATCCTTGCCATGGCCGCCGGAGGCGATATTCACATGGAGCATATGCTCACGGGCAGTATTCTCTGGGCGACCTGGGCTGACATTCTGCTCTGCTCAGGGCTCTTTGCCGCGGTAGGCCTCTTTCACCTGCTGTTCCGGCGCCGTTTTATCGACATTTCGGACAACTATCAGCGTATCCATGAGCACGCCACCGGGAAAACGGCGCTCTGGGATTTTCTTTTTTATGTCTCTCTGGGATTGGTGATTACGTTTTCAGTGAAGATCGCCGGCGTACTGGTTATATTTTCCTTCCTGATCATCCCGTCGGTCTTTTCCGCTCTTTTCGCCGATTCCTGGAAAACGCGGATCCTGATAGCGTGGGGCATGGGACTGGCCGCGGTCATCTGCGGACTGCTGTTCTCCTATTACTGCGATTTTTCCACCGGTCCCAGCGTCATCATGTTTCTCGGCCTTTTTCTGCTGATCGCCGCGCTTGCGGGCGGAAGGAAACAGATCCCCCGGCAGGAGAACGGCTAACGAACCCGGCAGTACAGAACAGGGAAGCTGCCGGGTGTGTCGGTGAAATATATTTCATGAGTGACACCTGAGATATCACCGATGACTCCTAAATTATTAGTAAATCTACGTAATCATTAGGGGTTAAGCATGTGCGCTTGTCGCATGTTCTGGCCGGATATCGGTCAATTTTATTGCTTATAAGGCATGGGACCTGATATTGAATATTTATAAGTATTTCTTTTACAGTATGTTATAAAGACAGTAAAAGAATTTGGCAAGCTATTTGCATTACACCTGACAAATTATTGACATGACTCGCTTTCTGCCTTAGGGAGGGATACTAATGAAGCGGTTTTTCATCTTGTTACTAATTTGTCCGGTGCTGCTGTTTACCGGCGCGGAACAGCTTGCGGCCCAGGGATTCACCGATATTCTCGGTAATAACGGCCGTATCGGCGTCGGATTCGTGGCAACGCACCTCGACGGATTGAATGAGTCCACGTCGGCAGGACCCGGCGGCGAGCTCTTCTACAGTTTTGATCTGAATGACAACATTTTCGTGGCCGCGGGCCTTGGCTTTTATACCGTCAATGACGAACTGCTGAAAGCCACGGCCCTGAGACAGACGCTGTTCCCTTCTGTCGATCTGAAAATAGGCTACGCCTTTCTCGGCACTGCCGGTTTTTCTCCCTATATTTACGGAGGGCTCCACGCCTTCGGCACGAAGCAGACGATTATCGCTATCGACAATACGCAGGATCTCGGTTTCGACGGCAGCATTTTTGCCGGGGGAGGGCTTCAGCTCGCGATTTCAGACAATCTCAATTTCTTCCTGAACGGCGATTACCGGTATGTCGCGACCTCAACGGCCGCGGTCAAGCCAAAATACTGGACGGCTCACGCCGGCATCAGCTATTCACTGAGTCCGAGAAAGCGAACCCGGGAAGAGATCGAATTTCCGGTCGATGACAATGAACTGGCCCTGGAAGAGCTGTTCCAGAGCGGAGGGACTACCAGCGACAGCAATGCCCGTTCCTCATCCACGGGCGACGCAGCTCTCGACGCCCTGTTCAATACGGCCGGAAAGCCGGCCGATGACGGAAGTGTCGCGACCAGTGACCAGGTGGCTCTGGATGAACTGTTCGGGGGCCAAACCGCGGAATCGGGCGGCCAGGAAGATGATGCGGACGCCATCTCCATGCTTTTTGAGGGGGAGGAATCCGCGGCCGGCAATGGCGCCTATGACAATACGGAAGTGGGCCAGCTGATGGCCCGCGTTCAGTCCCTGAAGGACGAGATCGCCGTTCGCGACCGGGAAATCGATGATCTCAAGGACAAGGTGCAGCGGAACGAAATGGCCATTGCGCAGTTTTCCCGGGGTGTCGCAGGTCAGTATGCGGGCATAGACGGAGCATTCGGCGAAGTCACCGCGGGGAATTACACACAGCTCTACCAGAACGCGCTGCAGAAGCATTACAACCGTCAGTACAGTGAGGCGATCCGCGAATTCACCATGCTGCTCAATGCCATGCCCGAGCATAAACTTGCCAGCAACTGTCAGTACTGGATCGGTGAAAGCTACAATGCCATGGGTGATTACCGAAACGCCATCGACGCCTTTACTGCGGTTCTCGATTTCGGCAGTTCCTACAAGTACGATGACGCGCTGATCATGAACGGTCTCATTTACATGAAATTGGGAAATAAATCGTCCGCCAGGGAGAATTTCCAGCAGTTGGTGAGCAAATATCCGGACAGTGAGTACGCACCCAAAGCCATGCGCTACCTGGGGCGTCTGTAAAGAGGACAGTGCCTGTACGGGGATGATTGAACCAGACCGCGGCAGTCAGTCGGACGCCGTCCCGGAGACCGGGACGGCGTTTTTTTTTGATGCGGCCGGACAGTGTTCGGTCAGTAGGCAGCCTGCAGCAGCCGGTGGGCCTGGGGGAGGTAGGTCAGCGCCTCGATCAGCTGTTCGTCCCGCAGGAGCTGTACCTTGTATCGGGCCTCGTCGCCCCATATCTGGTCCGCCAGCGACTGTTTGAGGAAATACTGTATGTCCCGGCGGCTGGCAGAATACTCCTGGTCGCTGATCTGGAACCCCGTTTCCCGGATATATCCGAGAAATTTCTGGAGCATCGCCGGTTCGGGCTGGTACTCGCGAAGAAAGCTCGTGAGAGAAATGGTGGGTTTGCTGTTGCCGTTCAGATAGTCTTCGATGAACGTAAAGAAGAGGCGCTGGGGATGCCTGACGAGCGCCCGGACAACATCGGAAACGGTGTCCGGCTCGGCAGTGATGAATATATCGGGGGTGATGCCGCCGCCCCCCTTGACCCTGCGCCGCAGCAGTTTTGTCGTATAGGTCGGCCGGGCGGGATCGTTTTCCCACTGCCGCCGCAGACTGTCGTCAACGATTTGCGTGTAATAATCTTCCAGGGACATGGTGTCGTAGGGCCGCTGAATCTGGCGGCCGATCGGCGTGTAATATCGGGCGGTCGTCATGAAAAGGGCTGATCCGTCCCTGAACCGGTACTGGCTTTGAACAAGCCCTTTTCCGAAACTCGTCTCGCCGACAACGAGGGCCCGGTCCCAGTCCTGAAGCGCGCCCGAGACTATTTCAGAGGCGGAAGCTGAAAACCGGTCGATCATCACGATCATGGGCAGATCGGTGAACGTGAGTTCATCCGAGGAGTAGAATTCCCGGAAGGAATCGCTGGTGCGGCCTTTTGTGTAGACGATCTTTTTACCTTTGGAGAGAAATCTGTCCGCGACTTCCGCGGAGGCATCGAGATATCCGCCTCCATTGTGGCGGAGATCGAGAATCAGTTCTTTCATCCCTTTCGATGTGAGGTCGAGCAGATGTTTTTTCAGCTCGCTCCCTGTGGTGGATGAGAAGCGAATAATGCCGATGTACCCGAGGCCGGGGCGCAGGATGAACGCATAGGGAATGCTCTCCACGTGAACCTTGTCGCGAATAATGGTGAATTCCCGCGGCTGGGTGAATCCGGCGCGGTCAACTCCCACGGTCACTTTAGTCCCCTGTGGACCCATGAGGTACCTGGGCGCCTCGTCCTTGTCGAGGCCGACGGCGCTTTCCCCGTTGATCGCCACGATCCTGTCTCCGACCATGAGTCCCGCCCTGTCAGAGGGGCCTTCGGGAATGACGGACATGACAGTGATCTTGTTGCGGATTACGTCGAAAGTGATGCCGATCCCGGAATATCCTGCGTAATCCTGGTTGAATTTACTGAAATAATCGGGCTTCAGGTAACGGGAGTGCGGATCAAGTTCGGAGATCATTCCCGTGATGGCATCCTGGATCAGCTCGGTGCCCACCGTTTCTTCAACGTAATCTTCCTGGATCCGCTGGAAGACCTCATTGAATATCTTCAGCGTGGTAATGATGTCCCTGACAGAGTCGTAATAGCGGAGAGTCGCTCCGGTTGACACTGCGCAAAAGAGGGCAATGAGGATAAGGGCGGTTTTATTCTTGCCTGGCAGTTTTTTCATATGCGTTGATACTCTGTTGATTGGCCGCTGTATGTGTACAATAGTTTTTAATATACCAACATCCGGGGTAAATGTCAAGGCGGTATGCATATCCGACGCCGGAACGCAGCTCTCCCTTCAGGGCCGGAACGATTTTCCTTATAACCTGATGATTAAATAGCTTGTATTTTTTAAGTAAATTCATTATTATTATCATGTATATCAGCATATCATGCGAAGACTTTTTTCGTCAAGGAGAACAAAAAACAGTGAAAAAATTGGCAGGCATGTGCATCGTCCTCTGCTTCCTTGCGGGCACAGGAGGGTATGCACAGGATCAGCAGCAGCAGGCGTACATCAATACCAGTGTTGAAAATCTCCTGCGGTCACCGGGAGGCGCGCGAGTGGGGCAGCTGTCCGGAAACACCCGCGTGGTCATTCTCGGTTCGGAGGGGGAATGGATACGCATCGCAACCACCGGCTGGGTCCGGAAGAGTGCCCTTACCGAGATCGACCCGGGGGAACAGAAGGTGTATATTCAGGCAAGCCACATTCTCGTTCGCACGGAAACCGAGGCCGAAGAGATTCTCGCCAAACTGCAGGCCGGGGACGATTTCGCCAAACTCGCACGGCAGTATTCCATCGATGAGGCGAGCAAGGAAAACGGGGGGGACCTTGGCGTATTCGCCAAGGGAGATTTTATGGCGGCATTCGATGAGGCCGCGTTCAAACTGAATCCCGGTGAGACAAGCGGGATCGTAAAGAGTCAAATCGGGTACCATATTATTAAAAGAACCAGATGAAACAATGGTGGAGGATACCATGCAAAGCGTAAAAATGCTCGTCAATCGTATTAAAAATCTCGTTCTCGGTCCCAAGGAGGAATGGGGGGTTATCGCCGGTGAAGAGATGACCGCGACTGCACTTATCAAGGATTATCTGCTGGTGCTTGCGGCGATTCCCGCCGTGGCCAAATTTCTCGGCATGTGGATCATCGGTGTCCCGATCCCCTTCGGCGGCGGGGTGGTGCGGCTCACCTTCTTCGAGTCGCTGATCAGCTCCATCGTTTTTTATGTTCTTACCGCCGCCGGCATCTGGGCTTTCGCCCAGATCCTGAAGTTTATCGCCCCCCGGTTCAGCAGCAGCAACGACAATGTAAAAACGCTTAAGGTCGCTGTTTTCATGGCTGCGCCCTATTTGTTTGCCGGGGTGCTGTACGTGATACCCTCGCTCAGTGTGATCACACTGCTTGTGGGTATCTACTGTCTCTACATTCTTTACGTCGGGCTTCCGGCCGTGCTTGATACGCCCCAGGAAAAAACGCTGCCGTTCATCATCGTTTCGGTTGTCGCCGCCATTCTTCTCTCTATCATCGTGTCGGCAATAACCGGACCCCTGACCAATGCGTTCGGGCCTGACTTTTATCCGCGGGCTTTTTAAAAGGCGATACGCTCCCGCTTTTTACACATGTGACAGCCGCACTTGTCACGGCCGGTGCGGCTGTCTTACAATCTGAATTTACGGACAGAAGGCGTTCCTGTTGAAATCTGAGAACAAGGTCACTATTCCGGTAGATGTCTACCAGACAGTATTCGAGTCCATCGAACTCGATGAACTTTCCGAAAATATATTTTCGGTTCTGTACGACGCGTTCCCCCGAACCGCCCTCATCACGCTGTACCTGCCGGATTATGAAACCAATGTTCCCAAACGGTTCAGGATCCAGTCATACGCCGGATTGAACATGGTCGCCTTTGACACCGCCATCGGAGAAACACTGGCTACCATGGTCGCGGATACCGGTCAGGCGCTCTTTTCCGGAAGGCTTAACGAGGATTTTACCCTGGCCGTGGATGAGCTGGCCGATCTGCGCCTCTCATCTTATGCCGGTTTGCCGCTTCGGCTGGAATCAGACGGGTATGCCGTCCTGGAACTGTACGCCGTTGAAAAAGACACCTACACCCGGCAGGAGAAGCAGCACCTGCTCGCCCTGGCCGACGTGTTCGCGCGGGCCCTCTCCCACGCCACGCTGTATGACAGGGCGTCGGGCCGGGCGAAACGGTTTGTCGGCATCAGCCGCGCGATTACGCTCAGCAGGCACCTGAGCACCATCGACGAAGTGCTTCGCGATATCGCCAAGGTGCTGGTGCAGTCTCTGGGATTCGACCACGCCTGGATCGGCCTTCTCAACGATGAAAAGAACTGTATCGAAGGAAAGACGGGATTCGGAAGGCTGATAAAAAAGAAACATATATATCTTGTTCACGATATCTTCACCGATTCCGACAATCCTGTGACAGAGGCGTTTCTCACCCAGCAACCGGTTGTTTCTCTTTTCGGCACCGAGAAACGGATGCAGAAGAAAGTCGAGGAGTGGCTTCTCAAGACCGAGACGGGGAGTTACGGTTTCGTGCCCATAATGAAAGGGGAGGAGACACTCGGGATCATCGGCGCCTTTCTCTGCGCCGCCCAGTCGTTCAATACCGAGGATGTAAAGACGCTCACATCCATAGCGGAACAGGCCGCCATCGCCATTGAAAACGCCGAACTGTACGAACAGATTAAAAAATCGGAAAAAAGTTACCGTACGCTCTTTGAATCAGCCGGAACCTGTCTGGCGATCATCGACAATGATTACGTCATCGAACTCGTCAACAAGGCGTTCCTTGCCTTGAGCGGGTGCGAATATGACGATCTTGTCCGGAAAAAGCGGTTTATCGACTTTTTGTGCTCTCCGGATGCGGGCGAATCTGAATCGGTAAAGGAACTGCTGCAGCCTCAGAACAGCTGGGAAGGTGAATTTTACACCTCCATGGGAGATATACGCCAGGTGCATTTCACCATCGCCTCCATCCCCGATTCCGATCAGATACTGATCTCGCTCATCGACATGACCCGGGAGCGCGAGCTGGAGCGGAGACTCTACCGCAGTGAAGAACTCGCTTCCATCGGTGAGCTCTCGGCCGGCATCGCCCACGAAATACGCAATCCACTCGCCGCCATCACGACATCGGTAAGTCTGCTCAAGGATGAGCCGGAGCTCTCCGATATCGGACGGGAGCTGCTCGATGTCGTAAAGGAGGAGTCCGACCATCTCACCGTCATCGTGAACGATTTTCTCCGCTTCGCCCGGCCCCAGACACCAAATATGCGCGAGGCGAACATAAACAAGCTGCTCGCCGATGTCATCAGAAAAACTTCCGACCTGTTCGACAAGAATATAAAGATCAACACCGAATTCGACGAAATTCCCATGGCCGCCATTGACCGGCATCAGATTCAGCAGGTGATCACGAACCTCATTCTCAACGGGGTCGATGCCTGTGAAGTTGGTGGAACCCTCACGGTGACCTCCAAGCTGAAAAAGGTCAATAAAACTCCTCATGTGGAAATATGCATCCGGGATAACGGCAATGGAATACCGCAGGAAAATATCAACAAGATTTTTCAGCCGTTCTTTTCCACAAAGGACAAGGGTACGGGAATGGGGCTGGCGATTTGCCAGAGAATCATAGACGGACATGACGGTGAAATTATTGTAGACAGCACCATCGGGGAAGGAACATCATTCAATGTGATTTTCCCGGTTCGCAAGGAACAGACAAAATAACAACGCAAACAGGGATGATACATGGCAGATATTCTTCTCGTAGATGATGATAAAAACGTCAGGATAACCCTGTCGGCCTTTCTCAAGAAAATGGACAATAACGTGGACATTGCGACCGACGGTGAGCAGGCCGAGGAGAAGATCAAGGCGTTTCCCTATGATCTCGTGATTACCGATCTGAAAATGGCCAAGAAAAGCGGTCTCGATGTCGTGCGTTTTGCCAAAGAGTGCAATCCGCTCACCGAGATCATTGTGCTCACCGGATTCGGCACGGTGGAAAGCGGTGTCCAGGCGATGAAACTCGGGGCCTATGATTATATAACAAAACCGCCGGATCTGGAAGAGTTCAAGCTGCTCGTGTACAAAGCCCTGGAGAGGAAGAAACTGCTCACCGAAGTGGAATATCTGCAGCATGAGCTGAAAGACAAATACAAGTTTGACAATATTATCGGTTCTTCCAAAGAGATGCTCGATGTGCTCTCTCTTGTTTCCAAGGTTTCTCCCACGGACAGCACCGTTCTGATAACCGGTGAAAGCGGTACCGGAAAAGAGCTGATCGCCAGGGCGGTCCACCTGAACAGCAAACGTAAAAACCGTGCGTTCGTGACCATCAATTGCGGGGCCATTCCCGAAAATCTTCAGGAAAGCGAGCTGTTCGGCCATGTCAGAGGCGCGTTCACCGGCGCCATCAAGGAGAAGCGCGGACTGTTTCAGGAAGCCAGCGGCGGCACTCTTTTTCTCGACGAGATCGGCGAGACCGCGCCGGCGACCCAGGTCAAACTGCTCAGATTTCTCCAGGACGGTGAAATTCGTGCGGTCGGCGATACGGAACCGATTCATGTTGATGTGCGGCTCCTGGCGGCAACGAACCGCAATCTCGAAGATGCCATCGAAGCCGGTGAATTCCGTGAAGACCTCTATTACCGTCTCAATGTGATTCCCATCAACATTCCGCCGCTGCGTGAACGGCGGGATGACATCCCCCTGCTGGTCAACCATTTTCTGGCCCTGGCCAGGGAGAAAACCGGCAAACAGCTGGAAACCGTCTCTCCCCAGGCGATGAAGATCCTCACGGGGTGGAAATGGCAGGGTAATGTGCGGGAACTCGAGAACGTTATCGAGCGTGCGGTGATTCTTTCAAATCAGAATGTGATTCTGCCGCATGATCTGCCGATGTCGATGCAGTCGCTCGATGCTGATGCGATTACGACGCAGGCCGGGTGGGAGGAGCTGTCTCTGGAAGAGATGGAAAAACGTCAAATACTGAGAACGCTGGAAAAATATGAATGGAACCAGAAAAAGACATCGGATGTTCTCGGGATTTCCACGACCACTCTCTGGAGGAAACTTAAATCCTACGGTATTGAACCCAAGATGAAGGAGTAAACGGGACGTTTCATCTTTGCTTCGGAGACCAGTATCGATTGCATTATGAAACCGTTCCCGTGCCCGCCCCGGTAAAAATACGAAGATTCTGTAACATTTTCGCCTTCGGCGGGGCTGCAGAGACATTCCGGCTCCGCCTCGGCAGCTCATGGCACAATATTTGAAGTTCCCCAAGCTGAGATGGTGACCGCACTGCAACAAGATATTGATCCTGGAGATGTATTGGATATGACAAAGGTTTTAATCGTTGATGATGAAAAGAACGTTTTGACTACCCTGTCGATAGGTCTGAAACGTCATCATTACGATGTCTATAAAGCGCAGAACGGACCGGAAGCGCTGTCACTGCTGGATACGGAGGCGTGTGATATTATGATCTCCGACATCCGGATGAAGCCGATGGACGGGTATACCCTGGCCACAAAAGTCAGGGAACGGTTTCCGGCGATGAGAATCATACTTATGTCCGCCTATGAAATGGACGAGGAACAGTATGAAACCGTCGAGAAACTGTCATGTTCGCGTCTGATCAAACCATTTGCCGTATCCGATTTGATCAAGGCGATCAAGCGGGAAGAACGAAAAGGGAAGAACGGGTGCGTCATGGTGCTCGGCGGTGTCGAGGATCGCAATTTTATCAGGCAGGTGATTGAATCCGCCGGGTTTACCATGGAAGTGCTTGATATGGAGCAGGATATCGAACGGCAGATCATCGACAGCGGCTGTCCGCTTTTCATTATCGACGGTGATTCTCTCACCGATGACAACTTCAAGCTCCTCAATGCCATCGACCGGCTCGCCCCCGAAAGCCATGTGCTCCTTCTCGCCCAGAAAGGGGATAAACGAGTTTCGCAAACCTCTGAATCAAACCTTACGATTCTCGACAAGGACACCTTTGTCAGTGAAAACCGCTGGGCTGAGACCCGAATACGAAATATCATGAATGCATAAAAAAGCCATTCGGCAACAACCGAATGGCTTTTTTCATATCCCTGGTCCGGATTATTCGCCGCCGGACAGCTCCTTGTTTTTATCAAACGCCGCCTTGGCTTTTTCCAGCTGATTGTTGCGGGCGTAGGCCGTTCCCAGCCAGAACCAGACACCCGCATTGTCGGGCTGCAGGTCAGCCGCTTTCTCCAGGTATCTGACTGCGTCCGCCCACTTTTCCATGCCCAGATAGGCCTGCCCGATGCTCTGGCATGACTGGAAATCCTGGGGATCGCTTTCATAGACGGCGCTGAACATCTCGAGCGCGTCCTCCCACTGCTCGCGTTTCAGGTATATAGCGCCGAGATTGAATTTGATCGCGGTATTGTCGGGATCACTGACAAGATAGTCTTTGTACACCCGTATCGCCTCATCGGGCTCATCCAGCAGGTTATAGGCCAGACCGAGATAGTAGAGCGCCTCGCTGAAGAACTGGTGAGACTCATCTGCTTTTTCGATGAATGACTTCATCTGATCGGCGGTTGATTTGTAGTCTTTCAATTCAAAATAGGATCTGCCGATCATAAAGTAGGCCTCGAGATCCATGGGATCGATTTCATAGGCCTTCCTGAATGATTCCAGCGCCTTTTCCGGCTGTTCGGCATCGAGATAGGCGAGACCGAGATAACGGAATGCCACTCCTTTTTCGGGCATGATCCTGGTCGCAATCAGGAATTTTTCAGCCGCTTCCGCAGATTTGCCCTGCTGATACAGCCCCACGCCCTGATTGAGATGATTGGTCCAGTGGGTGTTCCGTTTCTGCTGAATTTCGTTGCTGTACTTGGAGCTGATTTCCAGTGACCTGGTGAACGCTTCGTTCATCTGCAGATAGTTTTTCTGTTTTTCATACACTTTGCCCATAACGAAATGCGCGTCGGGATCTGACGGATTGTTGGTGAGCGCTACTTCGCACTGCTCCAGGGCCCTGTCAAGCTCGTTGCTGTCTATGTAGACTTTGGCGGACGTGATGGCCGGTTGTTCACACGCCGTGAAGAGCAGGAATCCTGCAAAGAGGGCGAGCAGCAATGCCATTCCTAATTTTCGCATCGTGTATCTCCTTTTTACATCGTTGGTTGTGACCAATTGCTCGAAAGTTAAAATTACAATATAATTTATCTAAAATCAAGCTATTTTTGCTCTGCGCGTTTCTCCGATAAAAACCAATTGACTATAGAATTGAAAGTTTTTACCTTATAAGCCTATATAAAATATATGATAAATTATGGTACACAGTAAGGGAAAAATTCTCTGGGCCGATGATGAGATCGAACATCTGAAGCCGCACATCCTCTTTCTCGAAGAGAAAGGGTATGCCATTAGCGCGGTGACCAACGCCGAAGACGCCCTTGCACTCCTGGGGGAAAAGCCCTTCGACCTTTTTCTGCTGGATGAGATGATGCCCGGAATGGGCGGGCTCGAAGTCCTGGAACATATTCGTTCCCGGTTTCCCGCACTGCCGGTAATCATGATCACCAAGAGTGAGCAGGAAGATATCATGGAGGAGGCAATCGGAAGCAATATCCACGATTATCTCACGAAGCCGGTCAATCCCAGCCAGATTCTCTCCTCCTGCAAGAAAATCCTCGAAAAGGCGCGCATCAACCGGGACCGGCTGACCAGGGAATATACCGCGGAATTCAGTGAAATTTCACGGCTGCTCTGCGGCGATCTGACGGCCTCGGACTGGGCCGATATCCACATCAGGCTCTCGGAGCGGGAACTGAAACTCGACGAGCATCCGGAGCACGGCCTCCGGAACACACTGGTAAGTCAGCGCAGTGAATGCAACAAGGAGTTCGGCAATTTTATCGAGGATTCATACGGCGACTGGCTCGAACGGGGGGATGGGCCGGTGCTTTCCCCCCATGTGTTTCGCCGGTTTATCGTGCCGCTGCTGGAAAAGGGCAGACGTGTTCTCCTGGTGGTCATTGACAATCTCCGGTACGATCAATGGCTGGCGATCGAGCCGCTCCTGTATGAATCGTTTGCCATAACCAGGGACTACTATTATTCCATTCTGCCGACGGCAACACCTTACAGCCGCAACGCTCTCTTTGCGGGCCTCATGCCGCTGGAAATTCAGAGACGCTACCCGGACCGCTGGGAAAGCGGAGAGGGTGACGATTTCAGCAGGAACCGGTATGAGGATATCCTGATGCGCGATCATCTGGAACGGCTGAAACTTAACGGTGATGTGACGAGTAAATACATCAAGGTGCTCAACGCGGAAGAGGCAGGCAGGCTGGCGGGAAACAGTTCCGAATACCTGACGGCGCGGCTTACCGCGCTGGTGTTCAACTTCGTGGATATACTCGCGCACCGGAGAAGCGAATCGGAAATACTCAGAGAGATCGTTCCGGATGAACCGGCATACCGGTCTCTGACGGCTTCCTGGTTTCTCCATTCGCCGCTGCTGAAAATTATCACTGAAGCGGGAGCAGCCGGTGCAACGGTGGTGGTCACCAGCGACCACGGGTCGGTGAGGGTCAGGAAAGCCTCGACGGTTCACGCAGACAAAGAAGCATCCAGCAGCCTCCGTTTTAAATACGGCAAGAATATCAATGCCGAGAAACGGTACGTTTTCAATATAAAGAATCCGGAGGCATACATGCTTCCCGCTTCCGGGATCAATACCAATTATATCATCGCCAAAGAGGACGCGTACTTTGTCTACCCGACCAATTACCATCATTTCCTTCAGCTCTACCGTGACAGTCTGCAGCACGGAGGCATCTCCCTGGAAGAAATGATACTGCCGGTCTGCACCCTGGAACCCGCAGGGGGATCCGGCTGATGCGCATTTCGGCTGAAAGAGTGCATTCCCGCAGCAGGGAGGAAACAGGGGCCTTCGCCCGGCGGTTCGCATCACTGCTGAAACCGGGCGATGTGGTCGCGCTTTACGGTGATCTTGGATCGGGAAAGACCATGCTGGTACAGGAGTTCTGCGCCGTGCTGGGAGTGACCGATACCGTGTCGAGCCCCAGTTTCGCCATTGTCCAGGAGTACATGGGCGCGTATCCCGTGTATCATTTCGATTTCTACCGGCTGGGCTCGCTGGAGGAGGTTGTCGATATCGGGTTTGAAGAGTATCTGTCATCCGGGGGCATCTGTTTTATCGAATGGCCCGGCATCGCCGAACCGCTGATCCCGAAGACCGCAATCCGCATCGATATAGAAATGGTGTTCGACGAACGGGTGTCCGAACCGACGGAACGGTATATCACCGCTCCGGCCCTTACGGCAGGGGCGCAGTGCTGATGAAGCTGCTCGCCATAGACACATCCACAGCCGCCTGCAGTGTGGCCATCGCGGAGGATGACCGCCTGCTCGGGGAATACACGGTGCTGCGCGGAAACGGGCATGCCGAGATTCTGACCGGCGCGGTCGCCGACCTGCTGCGCGCCGCGGGGACCTCACCGGCCGATCTCGACGCGCTGGCAGTCACCGTGGGGCCCGGATCATTTACCGGTGTGCGCATCGGCGTGAGCACGGCAAAGGGGCTCGCCTGGGGGTGGAGTCTGCCGGTGGTGCCGGTGACGTCGACAGACGGTGCCGTGGCCACCCTGCGGCCCGGAGATGCGGCCGCCTGCGTGCTCGTGAGCGCCCGGAAAGAGGAGTTCTACCTGAAAATATTCATGCCCGACACCGGCCGCTGGAAAGCGTGCGGAGATATACAGCTGGTTTCACTGGAACAGCTTGGCAACGCTCTGCCCCGGGGTCCCAAGCTGATGTGCGGAGACGGGGCAGGCCGGTACCGCGAGGCCATCGATTCTCTGGTCACGGGGTGTCTCTGGCCGCACCCCTATGAACAGTATGCCGGGGCACGGGGAGTGGCGGCGGCCGCCGCCGGGCGCGTGCGGTCGGGAGACACTCTCGATCCCGAACTGGTCGTCCCTGTCTATTACAATCCGTACAAGGGCATCGATTGATGGGAGCAGCCGATCCGTTCATACTAAGGAATATGGTATCAGCCGATCTCGACTCCGTGCTGATGCTGGAGAACGCGATTTTCCCCACGCCCTGGAGCAGGGACTCTTTTGAAGCTGAACTGGAAAAAACATACAGCGTCGCCCTCACGGCGGAGCGGGAGGGACGGGTGATCGGCTACGGTATCGCCTGGCTGATCGCCGATGAAATCCATATTGCCAATGTTGCGGTTCACCCCGAATTCCGGGGGACTGGTATCGGCCGTGCGATTGTGGAAAGACTGCTTGCCAGCGGAGACGGTTCCTGCGGCGCCTTTCTGGAGGTGCGGGTTCATAACGACCCCGCGATACGCTTGTATAAAAAGCTGGGTTTCAGAGAGATCGGCGTCCGTAAACAGTATTATCAGGCGGAACAGGAAGACGCCTTGCTCATGAGAAAAGATTTTCGCTGATGCAGATAAACAGAGGTGCGTATGGTTTGGTTCAAGCGTAATACTCCGGGGCTTGCAAAACAGGCGAAAAAAAATACTCCTGACGGATTGTGGATCAAGTGTGAGTCGTGCAAGGAGATCATCTATAAAAAACAGCTCATCGAGAATTCCTATGTCTGTTCACACTGTGAGTTTCATTTCAGGATCAACAGCAGGAAATACATCGAACTGCTTCTCGATGAAGGCTCGTTCGAAGAACGGTGCGAGGGCATGGAAGCGGTTGATTTTCTTCATTTCCGGGATCAGAAGCGCTACAGCGAACGGCTGAAATCCGCCAGACAGAAAACGGGATTGAAGGACGCCATGCGATTCGGGATCGGAGCGGTCGGCGGACATCCGGTGGTGTTCAGCGTCATGGATTTTTCCTTCATCGGGGGGAGTATGGGGTCGGTGGTCGGTGAAAAAGTCGCCAGGGCGGTGGACCTCGCCCGCGAGCACCGGCTGCCGCTGATCATCGTCTCGGCATCGGGAGGCGCCCGCATGATGGAATCGATCATTTCCCTCATGCAGATGGCCAAGACCAGCAGCCGCCTCGCCAGGTTTTCGGCGGAAGGAGGGCTCTACATCTCCATTCTGACAAATCCGACCACCGCGGGCGTGGTGGCGAGTTACGCGATGCTCGGCGACGTCCACATCGCCGAACCCGGGGCCCTCATCGGATTTGCCGGGCCCCGGGTGATTAAACAGACCATCGGGCAGGATCTGCCCGACGGTTTTCAGCGGGCGGCGTTTCAGCTTGAGCACGGGTTCGTGGATATGATCGTGAACCGCAAGGAGATGAAATCCAAATTGATGACACTGCTGCGTTTTTTTACCGCTACGGGCGGAACCGCGGATGCGTGAGCGACCCTCCGTTCTCGTCACCAATGATGACGGCATAGAGGCCCCCGGCCTGCATGCCCTGGGTGAGGCTCTTTCGGAAGCAGCCGATGTGGTTGTTGTCGCACCCACGGTTGAGCGGAGCGCGGTCAGCAGCGCCATCACGCTCATGGATCCGCTGAGAATCCGTAAGTGGCGGTCGCGGTCGGGATTGCACGGGTACGCGGTTACCGGCACCCCTGTCGACTGTGTGAAGATCGCGGTCAGGAAGCTGCTGCTTCGCCGCCCCGATGTGATTATGTCCGGGATCAACCATGGAGAAAACACCGGCGTGAACATACTCTATTCAGGCACCGCCGCAGCGGCCGCCGAAGGAGCGGTCCAGGGGATTCCCTCAGTCGCTTTTTCTCTGGCAGACCCTGTTTCCGGCGATTTCTCGACAGCGGCGGCGTTTTCCCGTGTTTTACTGGACCGGATCATCGACGGCGGACTTCCCCGGGGCGTCTACCTCAATGTCAATGTTCCCGCCTGTTCCGGGAACGATATCAGGGGTGTTGCCGTGACATCACAGGGGAACGCCGTATTTCACGAGGAATTCAACGAACGGCTGGATCCGCGAAAAGGAACCTATTACTGGATAACGGGGCGCAAGGCGGCGGTGCATCCGGATATCGAGTACGATGAAAGCGCTGTGGCCCGCTGCTATATTTCTGTGACCCCGCTGCAGGTCGATTACACCAGCTACCCGGCGATTGAATCGATAGCAGCGTGGCAGTTAACTCTTTAACGGACGGGACGACCCATGAGCAAGCCTGAAGATGAAAAAATAGTGATTCTCGATTTCGGTTCCCAGTATACACAGCTCATTGCCAGACGAGTGCGGGAGCTGCACGTCTATTGTGAAATTATTCCTTACAATACGCCGCCGGCCGAGCTGCGGTCCGGGGATATCCGGGGCATCATCCTCTCCGGGGGGCCTGCAAGTGTCTACGGCAAGGACGCACCGCTGCCCGGCAAGGAGATATTTTCTCTCGGCAAGCCGGTTCTCGGCATCTGTTACGGACTTCAGATTATCGGGCATTTTCTCGCCGGTGGAGTGGACAAGGCCCGGAATCGTGAATACGGGCATGCCGAACTGATTATCGAAGATGAAGCCGATCTCTTCACCGGTATCGGCAGTCCCATGCAGGTGTGGATGAGTCACGGGGACCATCTCACCGCGCTTCCCCATGGATTCGATAATATCGCCCATACCGACAATGCGGAAATCGCAGCGGTGGCCGACCGTTCACGGTCCATATACGGCATTCAGTTCCATCCCGAAGTAGTGCACACACCGGACGGGAAAATGGTGCTGAAAAATTTTCTCTACGGCATCTGCGGCTGCACCGGCACCTGGACCCCTGAAACCTTCGTGGAGTCGATGATCAGGGAAATCCGGTCGAAAGTAAAAAAAGGGAGAATCATCTGCGGCCTTTCCGGCGGTGTCGACTCGGCGGTCACCGCCGCGCTGCTCCGTAAAGCCGTGGGTGACCGGCTCATCCCCGTGTTTATCGACAACGGCGTCCTGCGCAAGAACGAGGCGAAGCAGGTGCGGGATGTCTTCAGCGGGTGGAACCTGCGGTTCGTGGATGCCGCCGATGATTTTCTGACCGCGCTGAAGGGAGTTGCGGAACCGGAACGGAAACGGAAAATTATCGGAGCCGTCTTCATCGAAAAATTTGAAGAGGAAGCCCGGAAACTGGGCGAAATCGATTTTCTCGCTCAGGGAACGCTTTACCCCGATGTCATTGAAAGTGTTTCGACGTTCGGACCTTCGGTGACAATCAAATCACACCACAACGTCGGCGGTCTTCCTGAGAAAATGAAATTCAAGCTCATCGAGCCGCTGCGTGAACTGTTCAAGGATGAAGTCCGTACCGTCGGCCAGGTGCTGGGCCTCCCTGAAACGATCCTGATGCGGCATCCATTCCCCGGTCCCGGACTCGCCATTCGCGTGATCGGTGATGTGACCAGGGAAAAACTGGATCTTCTGCGGGAGGCGGATGATATATTTGTCAGCGAGCTGAAAGAGTCGGGATATTACCGCAAGGTGTGGCAGGCGCTGGCGGTACTGCTGCCGGTGCAGAGCGTCGGTGTCATGGGCGATGAGCGTACCTATGAAAATACCGTCGCGCTGCGCGCGGTCAACAGTCTCGACGGCATGACCGCCGACTGGTCGAGACTGCCGCCGGACCTTCTCTCAAAAATAGCAAACCGAATCATCAATGAAGTCACCGGTGTGAACAGAGTGGTCTATGATATCAGTTCCAAACCGCCGGCAACCATCGAGTGGGAGTAATGCATTCCCGTCTTTTTCTAAGGGTGAAATAATGTGCGGAATTGTCGGCTATATAGGAAAACGAAATGCGCTGCCCATCCTGATTAACGGTCTGAAGCGGCTCGAATACCGGGGATATGATTCCTCGGGGATCGCGGTGCTGCAGCCGCCCGACATCTGGATGCGCAAGCGCCAGGGCAAAATCAGCCAGCTGGAGCTTGAAATAGAGGCGGAGAATCCGGCGGGCACCACCGGGATCGGCCACACGCGCTGGGCGACTCATGGCGCGCCCACCCGTGAGAACGCTCATCCCCATTTCTCATGCGGCAACAAAATCGCGATCGTGCATAACGGCATCATTGAAAACTACTCGATGCTCAAGGATGAGCTCATGGCCGAAGGGCATCTGTTCATTTCCCAGACTGATACGGAAGTGCTCGCCCATCTCATCGAATATTATTATACGGGAGATCTGGCAGCCGCGGTCCGGACGGCGCTTAACCGGGTCGAGGGGACATTCGGTATTCTGGCGGTCGCCGCTGAAGAGCCCGACTGTATTGTCGCCGCGAGACGGGGAAGTCCCCTGCTCATCGGTATCGGTGACGATGAGACGTTCATGGCCTCAGACGGATCAGCGCTGGTTGAGCATACACGCAAAGTCATCTATATGGAAGACGATGAGATGGCGGTGCTTGGTGCGGAGAACGTCACCATCAGGACGCTCCAGGACGCCCACGTCCACCGGCCGGCGGAAGAACTACCCTTTCGTACTTCGGATATCCGCAAGGGCGGGTATCCCCATTTTATGCTCAAAGAGATTTTTGAACAGCCGGACACCATGGTGGATTCAATGCGCGGGCGTCTTCTCATCGAGGAGGCAACCGCCAAACTCGGGGGACTGGAGGGATTCTGGGATGCCATTCGCGGCAGCTCCAGGCTGATCATCACCGCCTGCGGCACTTCCTGGCATGCCGCGCTCATCGGCGAATATCTGATAGAAAATTTCGCCAAGATCCCGGTTGAAGTGGAGTACGCTTCTGAATTCCGGTACCGTGATCCGATCATTTCCAGCAAGGATACGATCCTGGCCATAAGCCAGTCGGGAGAGACCGCCGATACGCTCGCCGCGGTGAGAGAGGCGAAGCGTAAGGGTGCGCTCGCTCTCGGCCTCTGCAATGTCGTGGGCAGCACCATCGCCCGGGAAACCGATGCCGGCGTCTACCTTCACGCCGGTCCGGAAATAGGTGTGGCGTCGACCAAGGCGTTCACCTCCCAGGTTATCGTATTGACTTTGATCGCCCTCGCGCTCGGACGCATGAAGCAGCTTTCAGCTGAAGAAGGCGCCCGCATCGTCAATGCCCTGGGATCCCTGCCCGATCTGACAAGAAAAGTGCTGGCGAATGTCGATGTTGTCAAGGCGCTGGCCAAAAAAATGGCCGTTCATAACCACGCTCTCTATCTGGGCCGCGGCTTCAATTATCCGGTTGCCCTGGAAGGGGCGCTGAAAATGAAGGAGATCTCCTACATCCATGCTGAAGGCTATCCGGCTGCGGAAATGAAGCATGGTCCGATCGCGCTCATCGATAGAAAGATGCCGGTGGTGCTCGTGGCGGTCAGGGATCCCGTATATGAAAAAGTACTTAGTAATATTGAAGAGGTAAAGGCCAGGGAAGGCTGGGTGATCGCCGTTGTCAGTGAAGGCGACACGATGGTGAAACACCTCGCCGACGAGATCATCGAAGTGCCTGCCATCACCCAGTGTCTGACACCGCTGCTGACCGTAATTCCGTTGCAGCTGCTGGCCTACTATACCGCAGTGGAGAAGGGATGCAATGTCGATCAGCCGCGGAACCTGGCGAAAAGTGTCACCGTGGAGTAATAAAAAGGAGCGAGAAAATGAGATTCGGGAATTATATGATCCACTGTTTACTGCCGGCCCTGCTGCTGACCGCTGCTGCCGACACCTGCGCCCAGCACACGACAACAGTGGACAGTCTTTTCTTCAGGGGAGTTCAGGCCTACGAAGACGGCCAGTATGATCAGAGTCTGGAAATCATGCAGATGCTCGACAAACTCTATCCCCGGCACGCGAGAAAAACCGCATCGCTGCTGATGCAGGGGAAGACTCTGTATAAGCTCGCCCGTTATGACGAGTCCCTGAACGCCTTCAGGAAAATCAAAACGAACTATCCTGAAAGCGACTATGTCGATGACGCCCTTTACGGTGAGGGAACCTGTCTCTACCGTACGGGAGAAGCGATCGAATCGGTGAGACGGTTCCTTCAGGTGGTCGAGCAGAGCGGGGACGCCCGGCTGCAGGTCAAAGCCGCCAAACTCTCATCGGAAGTCATGGAAAAGTCCCTGACGGCCGCGGATCTGAAAGTGCTGCTGGAAAAAGTGTTGACAGAGAAGAGCAAGGCGGCGGTAACGATCAAGCTCGCCCAGAAGGAGCTGTCGCTTCAGAACTTTCTCACCGCCAAATCCTATCTGCAGTCCTTTCTCGATATGTTTCCGCAGAGTGAGTATGACGAGCGGATTCGGGCGCTGCTCGGCAAAGCAGAGGAATACGCCGCCGGAGAGTTCAGTGTCGGCGTGATTCTGCCGCTGAGCGGTCCTACGGCGGAATCCGGGAGGCGGCTGCTCGACGGCATTCGGTTCGCCGTTGATCAGCATAACGCGAATAACTCCACCCAGGTACGCCTGGTGATCGAGGATTCCGGGGGCAATATCGTGCTGGCTGTCAAGGCGGCTCAGAAACTCTGCGGCAGCGGCGAGATACTTGCGCTCATAGGTGAGCTCGAGAGTGACAAGACCGCCGCGGTCGCTGCTGTCGCCCAGGAAAGGGGAGTGCCCTGTTTCGCGCCCACCGCCAGCATGGACGGTATCGCCGGTATCGGCTCCTGTATCTATCAGCTGAACAGCACCCTGAGCGTTCAGGCCGAACTGCTGGCACGCTATGTGGTGCTCGAGCAGAAAAAGACAAAACTGGCGGTGCTCTATCCCGCCGATGAATACGGCAACATCATGCGGAACAATTTTGTCGAGACCGCAAAGAAACTGGGGGCCGACATTATCGCGGAGAAGTGGTATTTCGAGGGTGCGGAAAACTGGGAAAATTCCATCGGGATGCAGATCGAGGCGATTCGCGAAGCCGGTATCCGGCGCATGCTCGACGACTCTCTGCTCGTTCGGGTTGCCGAGGATGAGCTCGATGAAGAGCATGCGGATATCCTTCAGATACAGGGAGTGATCGGCATGAACCAGACGATCGAGAGTCTGGTCGATTCCACCAACCTTGCCGTGACCTGCATCGACGGGCTCTTTCTCCCTGTATCGGGCGCCGCCCTGGAATTCGTCATTCCCCAGGTGGCCAGTAAAAATATACAGACTCAGCTCATCGGCGGCAGCCAGTGGTACGACCTCGACATGCTCAACGAACACCGCAGCGACGCGGACGGGGTGATCTTCCCCAGTGATTACTTTATCGATGAGTCCAATTACAACTACTACCTGCTGCGCAACAATTTCCGCACGGCCATGCAGCGCACTCCGGGACAGCTGGAAATCTACGGCTACGACGCGGTGCAGCTGCTTCTCACGATCATCGAGGGCAAGTCACTTTCCCGGGAAAATCTTCGCAACGGCCTCGCGGAAACCGGGCGCATCCCGGTGACGCATGGAATAGTGCAGTTCAATGCCGACGGATACAACGAGTCTCTGCACCTGCTCAAATACCGGAACGGCACTCTCATAAAGGTAAAGTAGGATGTTCCTCGAGCGATCTGAGGGTCTGTATATCGGGAAATTCGCGACCCTGTTCAGGTGCCCGGAGATCGGACACGGTGTAAGCACCCGGCCAGGAGGGGTCAGCACCGGCGGCTGCGCTTCCCTCAATCTCGGCAATCCTCACCATGACAGCGGCGCGAATATCGAGGCGAACCGCGCACGCTATTTCTCTTCCCTGGGGCTGACGCGGGATGAGGCGGCGATTCCCGGTCAGGTGCACGGCACCCGTATCGCCGCGGTCGACGGACCCGGGGTCATTCCCGATACCGACGGGGTGATGACCGCAACGCCGGGCGTCTGTCTCACCGTGCAGACCGCCGATTGTCTTCCCGTCTTTTTATATGACCCGTTTACTCCCGCTGTCGCCCTGGTGCATGCCGGATGGCGGGGCTGTCGTGACGGCATACTTGCGGCCGCCGTGGCGGGAATGCGGCGAACATACGGATCGGACCCGGCGGCGTTTCTGGCCTGCATAGGTCCGGCAATCGGGCCCTGCTGCTATCGGGTGGACGAGGTCTTCAAAGAATATTTTCCGGCCCGCTTTTTTCTCGAAGACCGGCTCGATCTGGCAGCCGTTGCCGTGCATCAGCTCACGGGATCGGGAATCGACCCGCGAAGGATCGAAGCCTCGGGCATCTGCACCAGCTGTTTCTCCCGCTACTTTTTCTCCTACCGGCGGGACGGGGAAGGGACGGGGCGGATGATGAGCGCGCTGATCCTGCATTAAAAATATCTTGATTTTTATAAATATTATCGCTAATTTTGTCGGTGGTTAATTATCCTTTTTCAACACATAAACCCATTGGAGGAACCCGGAATGAAAAAGATCACCACTGCAATTGCAGTAATGCTTATCGCGCTGTTCGTCACATCGTCGGCTTTCGGTCAGGCTGATATCATGAATAAAACCTACGTCGGCGGTTCCCTGGGCATCTGGTACGGCCTCGGTTTCTCGGCCAATTTCGAAAAAATCTTCAACGAGATCGAGGATCTCGGTGTCATCGGGTTCGGCGCTGAAGTGGGCTATGCGTCGAGGAAGGTCGGCTACTCCTGGTTTGGCGGCGACTACGGCTGGAAATACACCTACATTCCGATCTTTGTTTTCGGTTCGTTCCATTACAAGCTGAACAACCCCAAACTCGATCCTTACGCCAGACTCGGCCTCGGCTATGTTATCGTCAGCGCATCGGAATACGGCGATTACACCGGTACATGGGGAACAGCCACTGATTCGTATGTTTCATTCTCGGGTCAGGCCGGTATTCGTTACCTCGTTTCTCCCGGCATCTGGCTGAGAGCCGCGGTGGGAACCCCCTGGATCGCAAGCATCGGCGCGGACATGACCCTCTAGACATTTTCAGCGCAGCGCAAGTACTGCAGCAGTTCCGGTGCCCACGGCGCCGGAACTGCTTTTTTTATTTCCGCTTGATTGCCGGGGTAAAAATATTTATATTATAGTCCTTGTAATATTTCGAATATCAAGGATGCATGCATGCCGGTTCACTACTACTTTCTGTCACTGCTGCAGGCGGCTACGGAGTTTCTTCCGGTCTCTTCCTCGGGGCACCTGCTCTTTTTCAAGCAGGTGTTCGGGCACGCCGATATTCCCGTTTTCTTCGATATCGTGCTGCATGTCGGCAGCCTGACCGCCATACTCTGTTTTTACCGCCGTCGTCTCGTGAGCACTATACTGGATGCCCGGCGGGAGCTGTCACGCAGGGACAAGGGGACCCCCGCACTCCGTTTCATTATCTACGGAATACTGTCAACAGCCGTCACCTTCGTGATATACTACCTCGGCCGCGACTTCATCGAAGCCCGTTTTGAGACAGCAGCAACATTGAAATATACCTATCCGGTGACGTCACTGCTGCTTGCCGCCACATATTTCAGCGGCCGCCGCGAAGAACGGGGGGTGAGCGAGGCGTCACCACTGCTGCCGATTCTCGCCGGCATATTTCAGGCGGTAGCTATTATTCCCGGTATTTCCCGGTCGGGAGCCACGATCAGCTGTCTCCTGTTTTTACGCACCAGACGGGAAGAAGCGGCCTACTATTCATTTTTTCTCGCCATACCCGCCATTGCCGGAGCATTTGCCTTTAAACTGGCGGAAGCCGGCAGTTTTGCCTATGCCGCCGAACACTGGCGGCTGCTGGCCGTCTCGTTCATCATCTCGACGGTTTTCAGCTACCTGTTCCTGAAACTGCTTACCATCGCTCTGACGAAAAAACGGTTCTGGGCCTTTTCCCTCTACACCGCGGCCCTGGCAGTCATATCAATCATTATTTTCTGAAATACCATGGCGGACAAACAGATTTCATATACGCAGCTCGAACAGCGCATCAGGGCGCATTCATTTGAAAAAGTCTATTTTTGTCATGGTGAGGAGCCCTACTATATCCGGAAACTGCGCAGGCTCCTCCGCGAGACCGTTGTCGATGAGGGAACAGCCGCGTTCAATGTTGATCATTTTTCAGGAGAGAGCGCCGAGGGGAGTGCCATTGTCAACGCGGCGTCCTCGTTTCCCATGATGGCTGACCGGAGGCTGGTGATCGTCGATGATGTGCAGCAGCTGCCGGCCTCCGCCAAAGACCTGTTGTCCCGGTATCTCGATCGCGCGCTGGAATCGACCGTACTCCTGCTTACCGCACCCAAAATCGATATGCGGAAAAGTTTTTACATGCATCTGAAGAAAACGGCGTTCTGCTTTGAATCACGACCGTTGTATGACAATCAGGCCCGTGCCTGGCTGCTGGAACATTTCCGGGAGAACGGCATACAGTTAAGCCGGGACGGCGCCGATTTCATCATTTCCCAAACCGGTACCGGGCTTGACAGCCTCGAAAACGAAGCGTCAAAAGTGATGACCGCCTGCTGGGGCAGAAAAACCCTCAATCATGCCGATATCGCTGAAATCGTCGGTTTCTCCCGGGGCTGCACCGTGTGGGAGTATCTCGACGCCCTCGCGCTCGGCCGCTGCCCGGAGGCCTGCCGGGTGCTTGAACGACTGCTCGAGGAGGGCATGTCCGCCGTTTTTCTTATCACCAAAATATATCAGCGCATGGAACTTCTAATGCGCATCGGAGTATTAAAAGGACAGGGTTATAACACAAGCAGGATCAGCAGCACACTGCGTATTCCCGGTTTCTTTGCCGACACCTATTTCCGGCAGGCATCGCTGTTCGGGCAGGCGCGCATTAGAAGGGTTTTCAGCCTTCTTCTCACCTCGGATCTTTATCTCAAGACCGGGTACATGGAACCGGTGCTGCTCATGACGCTTCTCACATACGAGATCGCGTCCATCCCGGCGAACGGGGTATCTGTTTCTGCCCTCGTGTAAGCCTGGAAATCGCGATTTAGACGGGAACTTTTCAGGAAAGTATTTGTTGAATACAGCGAAAACAGCGAAGACAGCGGTCAGCGAACCGTCTGATGAACAGCTGATACAGCGTTTTCAGGACGGCGATCTTTACGCGTTTGAAATGATCGTTCACCGTTACAAGAATCAGCTGACCAATTTTGTCTTTAATTTCCTGGGTAACAGGATCGATGCGGAAGATGTGGTGCAGGAAACGTTTTTGCGTGTGTATAAGAACAAGCACCGCTACAAACAGATAGCAAAATTTTCGACCTGGATTTACACGATCGCCAGTAATCTGGCAAAGACAGAACTACGGAGACGGAAGAGAAGGAAGCTGTTCTCGATCAGCCAGCTCGGGTTCGAAGACAAGGATTACGACATTCCCGATTCCGCCTTTTCACCGGAGAAAGTGATCGAGGAAGATTTCAAAGGCAGGGAAATACGGGAGGAGATAAACAAGCTTCCCGAAAAATTCCGGGAAGTCGTGGTCCTGCGGGATGTGCAGGAATTCTCCTATGAAGAGATCAGCCGCATTCTCCATATCCCGATCGGTACGGTTAAATCCAGGGCGAACAGGGGAAGATTACGATTGCAGAAGCAGCTTGCACACCTGCTGGCAAAATGAAGTTGGAGGTTATGAATGGCACCGTGCAAACACATGACTCGCTTACTGTGCAAACAGATCGACGGAGATATTACCGCTGAGGAACAGCATCATCTCGATGAACACCTGACCTCATGCGAACAATGCGCCGCGGCTGCCGAGTCATTGAGGCTCATGAAAAAACAGTTACGGCAGCTGCCCGTGGTACGTGTCAGCGATGAGTTCCACATTATTCTGCGCGACCGGATACGAAAGAGCAGGATCGGCTACGGGGCGGCAAAGATCGAATTTCCGCTGCTGCCGCGCTGGACCTATATCCCCGCAGCGGGCGTCGCCCTTGCGGTTGTCGCCCTGCTCCTTCGTCCGTATCTGAGTCAGACCGATGAAAGGCCGTTCTCCACCCGGGGAACCGCGGTTGCCGAATATCTGAATGACGCAGCCCCTGAACAGGTGCACTATGTAATCGAGGACAACCCCGACAGCATCATGCTTTCACGGGACGATTCCGGCCGTATGCGCACTGACTCAACACACACACCCAGAGAGAGTGCCATCGGGCAGCGGGCGGGTGCAGTACAGGTGAGCTTTTAGCAATGACACCCCGTCTGCGCACAGCACATGCTGCGGTACTGGCAGCCGCGCTGTTTTCCTCTCTGGGCCTGCAGCCGGCCGCGGCCCAGACTGCAGGAAGTGTATCACATACCCCGGCCGGCTCCTCTCCTGACGCCGGGTTCATTTCCTCCGCGAAACAGTCAGTCGTCACCATAACCGCCTACAGCAGAGAGGATGATCTTCGGCAGGTAAGGGTGGGGACCGGTTTCATATACCACGAAAGCGGCTTCGTGATTTCCATGCGAAGCGTCGTAAAAAACAGTGACGAAGTGATCATTACACTGCCCGACAACACCATGGTCCCGGGAAAAGTCCTCGATTTCCAGTCGCGGTACGGACTGGTACTGATCAAAATTGAGGGCACGGATCATGTGCCCCTCAGGCATGGACGTTCATCCCAACTGACCAGGATGTCCATCATGACGGTTATCGGCAATTCACTGGGCGTGTTTCCCTCAATCACCCTCGCGTCCTTTCTCGGCCGGGAACAAAACGGATTCATCGATCTGGGAGCGATCATCCCTCCGGGAAACTGCGGCAGTCCGGTGCTTGATCAGGAAGGCGGGCTTGCCGGGATTATCATCGGCAGAGTCTATGGGAACCCCGATTCCCCGGTTTCCCAGGGGAAAATAGGGGTGGCAATTCCCATAGAACTGATATGCCGGGAAGTCGATGAGATGATCAGTTATTTCAACGCCAGACGGGGATGGATCGGCATGACCGTATCCAATATACCCGGCAGTGATTATGTGCGGATAACGGATATCATCGAGAACGGTCCCTCGGACCAGGCGGGCCTCGCCGTGGGAGACACCATCATCATGTATGAGGGACGCGGTATCCGGGGCGCCTCCGACCTGAAAGAAAAAGTGATCCGCAACGCCCCCGGCACCACCATCAGTTTTACATTGAAAAAGGGGCCCATGCACATATCCCATCTCGTACACGTCTATGAAGAATTCCCCCTAAAATAGGACCCGAACCGGAAGATCCCCGCCCTTTCCCCGAACGGCCGGTGTTTTTTGTTGACTTTCTGCTTCTTAACTATTACATTTATCAGGAATTTAAAAGAGCTGGAGGCTGATTGCCGGAGAGGGAATCGCGACATAGTTTGCTGATCATATATCTTGTTTTCGTCATGATCATCGGCGCCGGTTTCTTTCTGCCGCTCGCAGAGGCGGGGTGGCTGGGCTTCCTGATCAAGGCGTCGCTGTTTCTGTTCGTCAGCTGTGTCGTCTACTATGTCGTTTTTCACACGGAGGGAAGTATTTCCTTCACCCGTGAATCAGCACGGCGTCTCGACGGAGCTCTGAAAAAACCGGCGGAGGAGAGCCCGGACCTGCAGCTCGGGGAACAGGATGGATGGCAGGGGTTCAATGACGCGTTCAGGGAATACTGCAATGATTTCTACACGGTGGTGAATCAGTCGCTGATCACCTCGTGTATCGGCCTCTACATGGGAAACGAACACTCCGATCTTCATTTCTTTTCCGGAAGAACGGAAGGGGAGCGGGTGGAAGGTCCCAGGCGTGTAGATCCCAACGGAGTCGTAGAGCTCTCGTTTCGCAGGAAGGAGCCGGTCCTCGAAGGGAACCTCCCGATCGGGAGTCATCTCTGCGGCCTGAATGCATGTGATATCCGCTCGGCGCTGTCCGTTCCCCTGATGATGCATTCGTCAATCGTCGGCGTGCTGGCCGTGGGAAGCAAGACGGTCGATCATTTCAGTGACGATGACAAAGAGATCCTCGTGCGGTTCGGACGGCTCATGACCCGGGTGATGGCCGTCTGTTATACAGGCCTGCGCTGGGAAGCCGACCGTACGGTGTATCAGGTGCATCTGGATCTGGAAAAAGCGCTGCAGCAGTGCGTCGATGAGGATTGTATCATCGATGCGTTCATCGGCCAGCTGCGTAAACTGCTTTCCATTGACCGGTTCACCTACTGCAGACGCGAAGGAGAGGAAGGAACGGTCGTGTACGTGTACGGCCAGGTAGACCATGTCGACCGCGGTCAGCGCTTTCCCCTCGATGAAGGACTCAATGGCTGGGTGCTGCGCAGGAACGCTCCGCTGATCATACCCGACATAGAAGAGGGACGATATATCAGGCCCCGGTATTTCAAAGACGAGGATATAAAACACGGGCTTCACTCGTTTCTGGGCATCCCTCTGGCGAGGCCAGGGGCAGATGCCTGGGGATGTCTCTCGCTGGAAAACCGGGCATCCGCCATGTACGACCAGAAAGCCGCGGATATTGTGCACATGCTGGCAATACCGTTTAGAGCAGCATTGGAAGCGTATTACAAATA
This sequence comes from bacterium, assembly GCA_016934955.1. Taxonomy (GTDB): domain Bacteria; phylum Zhuqueibacterota; class QNDG01; order QNDG01; family JAGLOF01; genus JAFGRY01. The sequence goes on from JAFGRY010000026.1 coordinate 255,289, forward strand.
GAGAACGGAGGAACACCAATGGCGAAAGTACAGTCTTTTGCAGATAAAATGGCAAAAGGAACCCTGGATTTCACAAAACACTGCTCCACATGTGAAGAATCCTACACGATGATAAAACTGGTGACCACGGATAAGTCTCCGGAAACGAACTCCTACAAGTTCAAGGAACGCATCGTGGCCATGTGCAAGTGCAATGAGAACGAACTCATTGCCTGAGCATGTCTCAATTGTATCATGAAACGTCAGCCCCTGGTATACTCTTCCAGGGGCTGTTCTGCAGGAGCGCCCATGCACGGCAGGGTACTGGTGCTGGCCACCGGCAACCGGCACAAGATCGCTGAAATCGTCAGGATTTTTCCTGAAAGCAGTGTCGGCGTCGTGCCGGTCTTCGACCTTATTCCCGGATTCGACGTCGTGGAAGACGGTGTCACGTTCGCGGAGAACGCCTTCAAGAAGGCGGCGCACGCCTATGAGCTGACGGGCCGCCCGGCCCTGGCCGATGACTCCGGGCTCGAGGTGGACGCGCTTGACGGCGCTCCGGGTGTTTATTCCAACCGGTTCGCCGGCAGGGAAGGGGATGACGCGGCCAACAACGCAAAACTGCTGCATCTGCTGCGGGATGTTCCCGATGAGAAACGGACCGCCCGTTTTCGTACGGTGATGGCCTTTGTCACTGAACACGGCGTGGAGTACGCATCGGGAACATGTGAAGGCTCCATTCTGCGCAGTCCCGAGGGCAGCAACGGGTTCGGATACGATCCGCTCTTTTTTTACCCGGAAATGCAGCGGTCGTTCGCCTCTCTCACCCAGGATGAGAAAAACAGTGTCAGTCATCGGGGACGGGCCCTCGCGGCCATCGCTCCGGTGCTCAGGACATATTTCACCGGGACCGCCCGGTAGGAAAAAAGTGTTGCAATTAGTGGATTTTTTCTTAATTTACTTTCTCTTCGGGGCGTAGCGCAGCCCGGTCAGCGCGCCTGCTTTGGGAGCAGGAAGTCGTGAGTTCGAATCTCACCGCCCCGACTTCTCATAAAAGGCACAGGGTATACCTGTGCCTTTTATTACATTAAAAATTATAAATTATTAATCGGTATTGTAAACGGAATATGACCGGTTGCGAAATGAAGCAGATGCATTCCCGTGCACTGAACGAGCGGTTCTTTACATATTTCTCACTTGCGGATGTGCGTAATAATTCGTACCTATTGCCTATACATTTTCCGGCTGCATATACGTAACAAAGGGTGCACAACTGCATGAATAACGACATCCGCATGGTCATAACCGATCTCGACGGCACCCTGCTGAACAGCGAGGCAGCGGTGAGCGACCGGGACCGCCGCACCCTGGAACTGCTGGGAGAGCGGGGGATTGTGAGGGTGATCGCCACCGGGCGCTCCTATTTTTCCCTGCAGCGGGTCGTCCCGGCGGATTTCCCGGTGGACTATGTCATCTGCTCCTCCGGCGCGGGCATCCTGGACTGGCGGGACAAGACACTGCTCCATTCCGCTCGCCTGGACGGGAAGGCGGCCGCTTCTCTCTCCGGACGCTTCCGGGAACTTGATCTCGATTTCATGATCCAGGCGCCGCTGCCCGACAACCACCATTTCCGTTACCACCGCACTGAGCGGGCGAACAGCGATTTTCTCTCCCGCATCGACCTCTACCGGGAATTCGCGGCCCCCCTCGACGGCAATGGCAGCGGTCCCGGTCCGGCGAGCCAGTTCATCATTATCACCGGCCCCGATCCCGGGGTATATGTCCGGCTCGCCGCCGAGCTCGACGGGTACGAGGTGGTCCGTACCACTTCACCCCTGGACCACCGATCAATCTGGATCGAGGTGTTTCCCGCGGGTGTTTCCAAGGCGCATGCCTCACAGTACCTCTGCGACATGATCGCCTGTTCCCGGGAGCGTGTTCTCGCTCTCGGAAACGATTTCAACGACCTGGGGCTCCTGCGCTGGGCGGCGCGCAGTGTCGTGACGGCCAATGCTCCCGGGGAACTCAGAGACATCTTCGATGTAACATCTTCACATGACGACCATGGCCTGAGTACTGTCGTGCACAGGTACGGTCTGGTGTAATCAAGGAGGAGAACCCTATGTCCACACTCATTCTCTACGCGACGAAACATGGGTGCACCGAGCGGTGTGCGCATAAAATCGGCGAGCATCTCCCCGGCGGCGCAGAGATACGGCCGCTTAAGCAGGTGAATCCCGCGATTCTGGACAAGTACGATACGGTTGTCCTGGGCGGATCGATTCACGCCGGAAGAGTGCAGGGGGCAGTGAAAAAATTTGCGGCCAGGCACAGCGCCGCCCTGCGGGAGAAAAAACTGGGTCTGTTCATCTGCTGTATGGAGGAGGGGGAAAAGGCGCAGCAGCAGCTGGAATCCTCTTTCCCTCCCGATCTGCTGAAACACGCAGTCGTCAGCTCCTGGCTCGGCGGGGCGTTTACCTTTGAGCGCATGAATCCGCTCGAACGGGCGATTATAAAGAAGATATCCGGTACGGACAGAAATGTCGAAAAAATCGATGAACAGAAGATCGCTGCCTTTGCCCGGCGCATTACCTGAAGACTGATCCGGAGGCATGTCATGATATGTTATCACTGCGGGATGGAACAGCAGCCTGCCCGCAGCATCAGCAGGGAGCAGATCTGCCGTGGATGCGGGGCCTGGCTGCACTGCTGCCTGAACTGTGTGTTCTACAGTGAAACGGCCCATCATCACTGCCGGGAGAGCGAAGCGGAATTCGTTCAGAATAAAAAAGCCGCCAATTTCTGCGAATTTTTCAGACCCGGAGACTCGTCACGAAAGCGTGACAGTGACCGGGCCGATGAGGCGAGAAAAAAGCTGAATGATCTCTTCGGCGGCTGAGGCGGCGGGTACCGCATAAGAGAAGAGTCCGGCACCCGGGCCGGACTCTTCTGCTGCTGCATCGACTGCAAAGGGTATCAGTGCAGCTCCGCCATCTCCTTCCTGATCTCCTCCAGCTGCTGCTGGTAATAGGGGAGCGGGTTGAGCTCCACTGCTTTTCCCACCGCTTGTATCGCTTCCTGATAATTTCCCATTTTGCGGTGAACCTGGCCGAGGGCGTTCCAGTAGTAGTACTGGTCCGAGAGCTGCACCGCCCGTTCAGCCGCGAACAGAGCGTTCTCAAGATTTTGCCCCTGACGAGTCCAGAAGAGGGCGTATGAATAGAGAGTCCTGGCGTCCTCGATGTTGTCGTAGAGGAATTCCTCTCCATACAGTTCCAGGGCCTTTTCCAGGCTGTCCATTTTAACATATGTTTCCGCGAGGAGCGGGAGAAAGCGGGCGTTCCCCGGATCGGTGGCAATGGCGATGTTCAGCGCATGCATCACACTTTCCAGGTTTTCGTTCCGCTGCAGCCAGAACGAGGCATAGCTGCTGATGTCCCGGCCGAGATTGGTGATTTTTCCCTGGATGTAGTCGTCGCCGTACTCTTTTGCCAGAAGATCCGCGTCTTCCTTGAGTGCAAGAAGGCGCGCATAGGCATTCATATGGTAGTAGATCATACGGCTGTTACTGTCGACCATCTTTTCAGCCGCTTCGATCCCCCTGTCTATATCCACCTGCTGCCTGATGCAGAAATTGACATAGTAGTAGAGCATCGAGGGGTCTTCCGGATATGTTTTCAGGAGGGTGTCGAAGAACTCCCTGGCCTCATCAACCGGAGCCGAATAGGCGAAATATCCGCAGAGCCGCTGGTAGGCGCTTTTCGCCAGCCTGCTGTCCGGGAACGCTTTGACGAATGCCATAAGGTCCCCGGGTGCGGCATCCCTGCTGCGGTCAAGGTACATCTTCGCGGCGCCCAGGGCGTAGACGGTGTTTTCATAGAGATTGATCTCTTCACCATCAGTGCCGTAGGGCACGGAAAGGGTCCTTGCTTTCTCCGCCTGCTCAAGAATCCCTTCATACATCGCGACCGCGAGGGCGCTTTTTTCAGGATTGTACATGGCGTCGTATTTTCCCGCCAGCTTGAAGGCGGTAATCAGATCCTCCGGGTGTTCCGCGTACCGTTCCTGCAGTTTCAGAAAGGTGTCTTCGCCCTGCCAGGATGCTTTCAGATTCGCGAGAAAATCTTCGGGATCGCCGAACCCGACGAGCCGGTCGATCTCTTCACCCGCGGCGGTGGTGATCAGTACGGTCGGCGTGGCGCGAATTTCGAAAAGAGTGTAGAGACTGTCTCCTTCCGTCTCTCCGCGCACGGCATGGACAACGATGAAGTTTTCGTTCAGGTAGGGGTGGTAGGTTTTGTCTCCGAAAAATTGCTGATCCAGCAATGTGCAGGAGCCTCAGCCATCGGAGAAGAAGTCGATGAGCAGCAGTCTGCCGCTGGCCGCTGCTGCCGTCTTGGCCTGATCGAATGTTCCGCTGAACCAGATTGCGGAATCAGCCAGGAGCACCGGGACAAACAGCAGCAGCAGGATGAGTGAGAGCCGTTTTTTCATTCATTCCTCCATGATTACGAATGGACGCGGCCGGAACCGGATTCCGGCCGACTCTGGGATGGCTCGCCGTTAAAAATTGACTCGCACGCCGAACTGAAAGAGACCGGCATTCGTCCACATGGCGGGTTCCATGTCGGGATAGCCGGACCGCTGGAATCCCGCTGAAGCCCGGAACGCGGCCGGGCCCCGCTGATATTCAACACCGCCGGTCGCCTGCATCGTGGTGACGGTGTTGACCGCTGCCGAAACATCACCGATGGCGAAGAGATCGGGGGCGATCTCTTTCATGACGCCGCCGCCGAAATGGTACTTGTTTTTATATTCCGATTTTTCCTTATAGCCCGAGGAAGAGTGCTCGTACACCGTGTGCTCGTAGAATCCCACGCCGAAAAAGAGGCGGAAGAGGAATTCGCAGGGAGAAATGTAGCGGGCGGCACCCCAGAAACCGAAATCGAGGTTTCCTGCCCCTACCTTTTCGGCGCCGATCGGTATGGATGTATAGGCGCCCGCCGAGACGGACAGACGGTCATTCTGCATGACATTGTATTTCCCATAGAGGGTTGGGTCGTACGCTCCACTGTATTTGTGCCCGCAGTCGGAGCAGTAAAAATAGTAAAACCAGTCAAGGGCGACCTCGATCGGTCCGAACGGCATCGCGGCCATGGCGCCGAGATAGCTGTTTTTATATCCGTCTCCGTTTGTGTGCCTGAACATACCTTCGCCGTAGCCGGTGGAGATCCGGTTGGCATCCATGTGCCTGCCGGTGAAAAACGGGACGTCCTGGTATTTCTGCAGCTGTGCGAGCGCGACCGCGGGCAGCAGGCAGCAGATCAGCAGTGCGGAAAGAGTACCGTACATTCTTTTCATTGAACCCTCCCTGATAAGTGTGGATGGTGCGGGAATGAGAATGAGAAACACGTTCCGAAAAGATACCCATTTATCGCCACATTGTCAATACAATCTTCCAGAAAAAACGTTGCTTATCCTGATTAAAAGCAGTACATTAATGCATGGATATCGTCGCAACCCTACAGGAAGCCGCAATCGCCACGAGAATGAAACGGCTCGCCGACCGGTTATGGAAAGATGTGACACAGCTGTACAGCGAGCTCGGGATCGAATGCGATGACCGCTGGTTCTCGATGCTCTATGCGCTGCAGCTCAAATCTCCCCAGAGTATTACCGGTCTCGCCCAGAATCTCAACCTCAGCCACACCGCCGTCAATCAGCTTTCCAAAGAGATGCTCAAGCATCGGGTCATCGAGACCGTTCCCAGCGAAGAAGACAAACGTAAACGGCTGCTTTCCCTGACGGTAAAGGGCCAGGATCTGGTCGCGTCCCTGCTTCCGGTCTGGGAGGAGATCAGAAAGGCCACCCGCAGCTGGATCAGCGAGTCGGGGTATGATGTCATGGCGATCATCGAGCGCCTTGAACGGCTGCTCGACGATGAGAGCATGTATGAACGGGCCTGGACCCGTATCAAGGGTGAGCCGCCGAAGAAGATCGTGCTGTTCGAGTATACTCCGGCGATGAAGAAGCACTACCGCAGCCTCTACCGTAAATTTCTTTCCGACCGCTACCGCATCGAGTCGGCTGATGAAAAGCTGATAAACGATCCCAACAGAAAAATTCTCAAAAAGGGGGGCAGTATCATTTTCGCCTCGCTGAACGACGAAATCGTCGGCACCTGTTCACTGATGTGCCACCGGAACGCGGTGATGGAAATTACCGGTCTCTTCGTGCTCGAGCATGCCCGCGGCAAGAAGATCGGGTCAGCCATGGTGGAGAAAATACTCGCTGAGGCGGTACGGTCGGGGGCGGAGCGGGTGTATATTCAAATAGATCCGAAACTGAAGCCCGCGGTGGCGCTTTTCCGAAAATTCGGGTTCAAACCCGGCCCGAAGGCGAAAAAAGAGCTGATGAACGTCAACCGCTACAGCAAGGTCTACAACCGGAATCTCACCGATTCACCGTAAGCGGGGGCTGGTCTGTTCCGCTGCCCCCCGGTCACCTCCCTCACACCACCCCGTATGTCCCGTCTCAGCCTTCGAAGGCGTAGCAGATCAGTGTCTGCCGCAACCGCAGATAGAGCCGTTCCTGGGCGATGACGGGAAGCGTCCAGGCGGCGCCCCGGACCGTCCCCAGGGCGTCAGCGAAGGATGTTTTTACGATGAGCTTCCCGGGATCGGGGTCGACCAGAAAGAGATTGCCGCGTATGTCCATACAGAGCAGGAAATCGTTCACCCGCAGACAGGTGCCCCATCCGATATCCCGGGAAGACCAGCGCTCTTCTCCTGTTTCCAGGTCGACGCAGACAAAAGTGCCCCGGTTCTGCATGCTGTATCCCGAATACCCGTACACATACCCGTCGATGATCACCGGATCGGAATGGTGGGATGCGATAGCGGTGTTCCGCCAGATAACGCGGGCGCTGTCATATCCGGCTTCCACCAGGCCGCACCCGAATCCGTATCCGGAAGTGAGAAAGATTCTGTTTCCGGCGACGAGCGGTGTGGAGGCGTTCACTTTGGAGTCGGTTTCCCAGGGGACGCTCCAGCGTTCATCTCCGGTTTCCGCATCCATGGCCGTGAGTCCGGTGCCGTGAAACGAGAGCACGAGCATGCGGTCCCCGGCCGGCATCGCTGTGAGGGCCGCATACCCGGGAAAGCCCGATCCGCTTTTCCAGCGAACCGCTCCGCTGATTTTATCGTAGGCGATGGTGCGGGCCGTGCCGCCCCCGTTGACTATCACGAGCTCCCCGAGAACGAGGGGCGAGCTCGAGTGGCCCCAGGTGTGCTCCGCGCCGCCCTCGGCCGAGACGCTTTTCATCCAGTGAAGTGTTCCATCCAGCAGCGACCTGCAGGAGAGCTCGCCGCTGCGGCTGAAGGTGTAGACCCGGTCATTATCGATCCAGGGCGTGGCGCGGGCACCGGTGCCGAAGCTGGGGTTGGCGGGGGATTCATACATCGCTTTCCAGATCAGTTTGCCGTTTCCGGAATGGAGGCAGAACACCGCCTCCAGACTGTCGATACGGCCGCTGACCACCAACCGGTTTCCCTGAACGACCGGAGACGACCAGACGGCGCTGTTCTCTCCGGCGCAGAGATAATCGACCTCCCACTCTTTTTCAAGTCCCCTGGTCCAGTCGTCCGGGAGCCCCTCCATCCGTGCGTGGCCAAGACCGCCGGGGCCGCGCCAGCGGGGCCAGTCACCGTCGCTGACGGTAAGGGGCGGCGGTGTTTTGAATGACGGATCAGGGATTTGGGTAATCGTCCCGTGGAGGGCGTTGCGGCTGATCATCACTTCAATGGCATCGCGGTAGAGCAGGGCGGCTACTACAGCGACGCATGCGCCCAGCGCCGTGAGGATGAGAAGAATTACAGGAGTGACGGATCTATGAGAGCGTTTCATTACATGTCCTTCCTTGCTTTTTTTCGCACTGATAATTTATTGGAAAAAACGGGATTGGAAAGCCAACATTTACCTGGGAGGAGGTCAAAACTGCGTGCTGAGGCGTGCTAGTGACTGGCGAAGAGATTCTGCGGTATCCCTGCCGGTGTGTGTAAAGGACGGGAGCCATATGCGTTCACAGGAGGGTCAGCGGGACGGCCAGGTGTCGGCGATTCTATATCCTTCGGGCCAGGGATCGTCGGGGTCGAGCGTGTGCTGATGGGTGCCGGTGATCCAGGCACGGCCCGAGATGGAGGGAATGACCGCCTCTCTGCCGGACAGGGATATCACCGACTCGAGCCTGCAATGGAACCGCGAACCGATGATCGACTCGCCGATGTACATGTCACCGGGGGCGAGCAGGCCGCGACGGTACAGCACCGCGATGCGGGCCGAACATCCGGTTCCGGTGGGGGAGCGGTCGATCTTGCCGGGCTGAATGGTCACTGCGTTGCGGCCGACGAGGATGCCGTTTTCCCGGGACAGGGGAGCGGCGATCTGACAGAAACTGATGTGGGTCCAGTCGGGATTGTCCGGATGATGAAAGCCGAGCTGTTCATTGGCGGCCCTGGTGACGGCGATTCCCGTTTTGACGATATCGGCGGCTTCATCGGCGGTGAGGGAGAATCCCAGGGCCCCGGCGTCGACGATGACGAAACTGTCGCCGCCGTAGGCGGTGTCGACAGTGAGGGTGCCCAGCCCCTCCACTTCCAGGGAGGCGTCCAGTTTGTCGACAAACGAGGGGATGTTGTGAATGGTCATGCGCTCGACTTTCCCGTTCCGGCAGTCGGCTACCGCCTGAATCAGCCCCCCCGGCGCCTCGAGGGTGAGCCGCGTGACCGGCTCGGTCATGGGGAGAATGCCGGTTTCCAGGAGCACGGTCGCCACGCAGATGCTGTTCGAGCCCGACATGGGGGGCGTGTCTTCCGGTTCCATGACGATAAATCCCATCTGGGCCCGGGGATGTTTCGGGGGGACGAGAAGATTCACGTGCCTGAATACGCCGCCCCGGGGTTCGTTGAGCATGAAGTTTCTCAGGGTGCCGTCCGCGGCGATCCAGCGGGACTGTTCCCAGAGGGTCTCGCCGGGCGGGGGCGCCACCCCGCCCACGATCACGTCGCCGACTTCACCTTCGGCGTGACAGCTTACCGTGTGAATCACCCTGTTACTTTTCAAGCAGCTTCTCTCCCGATAGCCGGAAGATCTCAATGATCATGTCCTTGGCCGTGACCATATCGGCGACGGCTATGAATTCATCGGTTGAGTGTTCATTATTCGCGCCGATCCCCACGCCCGCCATGACGATACCGTTGTTGTTGTGAATGGAAGCGTCGGTGAATCCGGTCATGAAGACCGGGGTTGCCTCTATACCCACTGTTTTCAGAGCCTGCTGAGCGGTCCGGACGACCTCGGAATCGGGACTGATCTGAACCGCCCGGCATTTGTTATCGACGGTGACGGTCACCACGGCGCCTTCGGCACCGGCCTCTTCGCGAATGATCCGTTCCATTTCCGCGGCCAGGGCTTCCGCTTTTTCATGGCTGAGACTGCGGCATTCAGCGAGAAACTCAGCATGATCGGGCACCCCGTTCCTGATGAGGCCTCCCCTGATGACCCCGACGTTGGCCGTGGTCTCTTCGTCGAGACGTCCCAGCCGGAGCGCGCTGATGGCCCGGGCCGCGGCGGTGATGGCGCTGATGCCCTTTTCCGGTTCCATGCCGGCATGGGCGGCTTTGCCCTTGATGGTGACATCGATGGCGAAGTATGAGGGACCGCCGATGATAATTGTGTCCAGGACATCGTTGTCAAGCAGGTACCCTTTTCTGGCGCTGAATTGGGAATAATCGAGCTGTTTGACGCCGAGGAGCCCCACCTCTTCCTGGCGGGAAATGACAATTTCCAGGGGCGGACGCACCGGAGCGGTTCTGATCGCCTCGAGCAGCTCCGCGATCCCGGCCTTGTCGTCGGCGCCGAGGATGGTGTCCCCTCCGGACCTGATGATGCCGTCCTTGAGCACTGGTTCGATACCCTTGCCGGGCTGCACCGTGTCTCCATGACAGGAGATCATGACGGGATCGCAGCCGCTGCACCCCTTTTCCGCAAAGCGGGCGATGAGGTTTCCATATGCGTCCGTCCCGGCTGTGCCGCCCAGGCGGATGAACTCCTCCCGCAGGTAGGCGAGGAAGGCGGCCTCTTCACCGGATTCACTGTCGATCCGGACCATTTCCATGAACTGGCGTATCATTGTCTCCGACACAGGTGCTCCTTTCTGCAGGCGATATCCGGCGCTTCTCTTCGACTACCAGCCGACAAACGCGATGCCCGCCTCCTGTTTGAGTTCATCGATGAATTCAGGGATGATCGAGGCGCCTTTGGTGCGGGCGATTTTGTCCTTCAGCTCATCCTTCGACTCCGCGAAGCTTTTTTTGTTAACGCCCCGGTCAACGATTTTGAGAATGTGGTATCCGTAGGTCGTCTCCACGATGCCGCTGATCTCGCCCACAGGCACGCTGAACGCGGCTTCAGTGAAGGGAGGAACCATGGTTTCCCGGTCGAAATTCTCATAAAGACCGCCGTTCTCCTTTGATCCGGGATCCTCGCTGTATTCCGCGGCCAGTTTCGCGAAGTCTTCTCCCTGGCGGGCGCGGGTGAGAATCATCTCCATCTTCTTGCGGATTTCGGCCTTTTCGCTGTCGGATTTTTCCTGGGTGAGCAGAAGAATGTGGCGGACGGAGGCCAGGGTGTCCTGCTGCGACTGTTCGTACGCCTCCTTCAGCTCCTCCTCGGACGGGGCGGACCGTTCAGCCTCCACCGCCGTGATATAGGCTTCAATGGTATTGCTGACGCCGATTTCGTGTCTGATGAAGTCCAGGGTGACGCCGTTATCCTCGAGTATTTTCTCGTAGGCCTCTTTTCCGCCGGTGCGGGCGTAGAATATATTCAGTATGGAATCGGTCTTAGCCTCGTCGATGCCGTAGCCGGCCTTGCGGGCGGCGGCCCAGAGGGCCTTCTGAAGCGCCAGTCGCTCGGCGATCTGGCGGACGTTTGCCTTGATCTGCGGTTCGCCCAGGGTTTTGAGCTGCTCGGTCTGCTTGCCGAGGTTGTTCTTCAGATTCTGCAGTATCTCTCCGGCGGATATGGAAAAGGCGTTGGCGGTCATGATGACACGGTTGCTGTCCGGATCCAGGGCCGGGACCTTTTCCGCCAGGACTTTGCCAAGTTCATATGCGGGAGTGCCGGGATCGAGAACGACCAGCTCATGCTTGTTTCCGCCGCAGGCGATGATTCCGGCAACGATCACGATCGTGAGTAAAAGCGTGCGTTTCATAGATGCTCCTTTTGTTCTGAATGGTTTTCCGGTCAACAATGTACGGAAAAGATGGGGAGAATCCCAGGAAAAAAGAAAACAGGAGACCGGAGGCAGCAGGACAAGACCCACGCCTCCGTTTCAGTATCAACATTCAGTCATTAGCCCCCCCTCCCCGCCAAAAAATTGCCAACGAAATATGCGAAAAACACGAAAAATACTATTCTCATAATCCTTTCGTGATTTTCGTTTCTTTCGGTGGAGTTCTTATGGGGGGCGGGTCCTGTCTGCTTCACCCCGGTATCGATCACTTATCGTCGATTCCCTGCAAATCCCATAAACGCCGCCAGAAACAGCACCGTGGTCAGGAAACAGGCGCCCACACCCACGAACAGGGCGGCGCCCAGCTGGCCGAAGCCTCTCCAGATGGAGAAGATGAGACTGCCGAAGGCGAGCATGGTGGTAAGGGTGGTGAGCAGGATCGCCTTGCCGGTGCTCGCGAACACTCTGAAGATGTCCGCTTTTCCTTCGGAGACCCACCGGTGCACCACGTGCACGCCGTCATCGATGCCGATACCGAGGATCATGGGCAGCCCCATGACATTCAGGACCGTGAACTGCTGCCCGGTGAGTTTCATCAGGCCCACCATCCAGACAACTCCGGCGGCCAGGGGAATGATAGCCATGATCGCATGCCGGATATTTCTGAAATCGGCCAGCAGCAGCAGAAAGACGATACCCAGGGTGAGCATCATGGCCCGCTGCCCGTCCTTTCCGATGACCTCGATGAGCGCCCGGAACACCGGCGGCATGCCGGTAGCCCGGGGGCTGACACGTTCGAGGTCGTCGGCGAAACGGTGCAGGAAAGAGGCGTCCTGCCAGATGCTGCCCGAGGGGAACACGGTGATGAGGAAGCGGCTGCGGTCCTCGTTGCTGTAGCGGTCGAGAATCGACACCGGCAGGTCTGCGAGGACGAGGGGAGCGGTATTCGCCATTCGCAGCACCGAGGTTTTGAAGAGAGGCGAGAATGCGCCCTGAAAGGCATCGATTCCGGCGGCCGCGGTGCGGCGTTTCCCGTTGAGTGTTTCGATCAGGGCGGCGATTCGATTCGGGGGCGTCCCGGCAAGGGGAGTGCCGACCAGGGTCCGGCATGCGCGTTCCACCTTGTCCTGGCCGCCGTTGAAGGCCATATCCTGCATCTCCATGATATTCATTTCCAGCCGTTCGATCTCCCCGGTCAGCGCGGGCAGGTCCCTGTCGGTGAAGCGCGCGGGCAGGGGAGCGGCTTCCATGGCGCGGCGTATGCGCCGCAGGCAGGGGCGCCGCTTTTCCTGTTGCCCGGGGGAAGGCAGATAGATCGAGATGTCCTCGGTCATGGCCACGCTTCCCAGATCACGGCAGGCCCCGGAGAGCTGCCTGGATTCTTCGACGCTTCCGGCGGAGATGAGCGCGTAGTCCATGCTGAGGTCGAATTTGGCGAGCACCGTATCCTGAAGGGTGATCGAGGTGAGGCCCGCAGGTTCTATGTTCATGTAGTTCTGATCGAATCCGATCCGCGACGCCTGCCAGGCCATGAGCAGCGTGAGGAGCACGGCGGCGGAAAGCGACAGCCATTTGCGGGACGCGAGAAAGAGACCGGCGCTGCCCAGAAAGCGAAAACTGATATCCTGATTCCCGGTGCCGCCGCCGCGCCTGCTATCCCGTCTGCGTTCCCGCAGCACCAGAAAGGCCGGCAGCACCAGGAACGTGGAACAGAGCACCGCCAGAAGGCCGAGGCCGGTGACCAGTCCCATCTCCTTCATGCCCCTGGAGCTGGAAATGACCATGGTCAGAAAGGCGAAAGCAGTGGTCAGCCCGCCGGTGATCACTCCCTTGCCGCTTTTCTGGAGCGTATCTTCCAGGGCGGCGGTTATCGAGTCTCCGGCTGCCCGCCGTTCCGTGAATCCGGAGATGATATGGATGGAAAAATCGATGCCCAGGCCCAGGAGAATCACCATCATCATCTGGGTCATGATGTTCAGCTGGCCGACTGCCAGAGCGGTGATGCCCACCGCCCAGATGATGCCGATGAGGAGGTTGCCCATGGCGAACACGGGAGCGACCCACATGCGCAGGGTGACGATCAGCAGGATCAGAATGGCCACAAAAGCGATGAGGCTGGTGTACCCGAGACTCTGCTCGGAGTAGACCATCTCGTCGTGGGATATGGGCATCATGCCGGTGAGACCGGCCCGCACCCCCGGGTATGCAGCGAGCTGCTCGTCGAGCACGGCCTGAAGCGCCTCGGTGCCGGCCATGACGAGTCCGATTTCCGTGGCCGGAAATGTGGGAATGGCATTGAGGATCAGGGTCGATTTGTCATAGGAGATCAGGTAGGGATCGCCGAAGAGCAGGCCGTCCACAGCGGTGCGCGCCGCGGCGGGAGTGGGGCGGACCCCGGAGGAGGCACTGTCCAGGGCGGCGATCAGGGTGGAGATGCCGTCGAGCATCGTCACCGCCTGGTCCTCCTTTTCCCGGGTGGAGATCGATTCACTGCGGCCCACGTACACTTTTTCCAGGGACCCGTTGATATTGGCCAGAAGAGACGTGAGCCGCGGATCGGTGTATATCTCTTCGGCATCAGCGAGATCCTTCTCCTTGACAAGCATGAGTCCGTGGTCGCGGAGAAATCCCGTTTCCGCGCGGTAATCAACTCTGCTGAGGACGGATACCGTATCGCCGCCGTTTTCCACACGCGCCTGCAGCAGCGCGGGCGCGAGCTCGTCGGCGAAACGCTTGATGGTGGTGGTGGGGCCCTGCACCACCACCGTGAAACTGGTGGCGGTATTGAATTCATCGATGATGCGATTGAATTCCACGGTCCGTTTGTCATTGGCCGGGAGGAGGTCGGACCAGCGCATGGTCACGGTCAGGCGTGACGCCATGGCCGCAAAAAAGAGGGTGATCAGGACGATGGCGGCAAGCATGAAGCCTGTCCGGCGAATATGAAGATCCGCTATTTTCTTCAGAAATGTTTCTCTCATTGCCGTTCTCCCTGGCTGTGTCGTTGTCATTAAAAGTAGATGCGAAAGCGGACCATGCCGCCGCTGCCCATCCCGGGAGCGTAAAAGCTGCCGCTGCGTCCGGTATAGAGGTTGAGGTACGCGGTCAGCTCGACATTCTGTAAAAGACTCCAGGAAAGGGTGGGGACCAGGGCCGCGCTTCCGTCTCCCACCACGTAAATCGTCGACAGGCCCAGCGAGGCAAGATCGGTGAGCGGGATCTGCAGCAGACCGTAGACCTGGTCCCTGGCCGCTGTTTTCTGCTCCGCGGCCAGAAACCGCATCCAGTCGTTGAGGGTGTAGTCGCCGCTCCCGGTCCTGCCCAGGCTGTTCCGGTAGTATTCGGTGAGCAGGTAGACCCCGCTCTTGAACGTATAATCGATTCCGCCTGAAAATTCCGTAAAATCCCTGCCGGGGTTCATGCAGTTTCGGGCGTATTCGGCGTGCACTCCCAGACCCGCCATTTCACCGGCCAGTGCGCCGCCGATCAGGGTACGCTGTGCGGGGGCAGGCGCGAACCCGGGCTGCAGCGGATCCTCCGACACCGTTTCGTAATCGTGCCGGTTCCAGCGTGTTTCAGCTGCCGACAGGGTGATATCCATGCGGGCGACTCCTATTTTCAGCAGCGCCTGTTTGGTGGAATGCTCCCACGAATCGGCAGGACCGTACACCGCGGTGAGCGTCACTCTTGCCGCCAGGGGAAGGTCCGCCCGCAGGGCGTTGTGTCCCGGCTGCTCGTAGGCGGGATCGAGCACGTCCCTGGTGTTGAACAGGTCAAGGGGATTCCAGACATAGCCGCTGCCGAAGGAGAGCTGCTGGCGGCCCAGGGTGATATCCGCGTATCGCAGGGCGATGCGGACCCAGGCGTTGTCGAGATAGATACGGTCGCGGAAGGGAAGGGTGTACCAGGGCCGCACCGTTTCCGGGATCGTTTCCGTAAGGGAGGGCGGCAGGAAATCGAGAATGTTCCAGGTGGTTTTTCCGTGCCAGGTGATGAGGTTCACATTTGCCCCGACCGTGACGTTTCGTGCCGGATCGGCTTTCAGGTCGAGGCGCAGCTTGTTGGAAGAGAGCTGCACGAAACGGCCGCCGATCCGTGCGCCCGTTGCCTGGAATTCATAATAGCCATAGAGCGATACCGGTTCCTGGGCGAGCGCCCTGCATGAAATAATAACCGCCGCAGCTGCGAGAGTAAGCCTCTTTTTCATCGTTTCAGCTCCCGCTCGGTGAACATGCTGTCGGGCAGGTCCAGGTCATAGGAGATGTCGAGGATCTCCATCACGGTTTCCGTGTTGTCGCCGAGATTGCGCATGACCATTTCCATGGCCGTGGGATAGGTGGATACCAGGGTGATACGCTTTTGGATGAGCCGCTTTTCCGCGGTCTGCGGGTCGTTTTCAGGATAGTAGTCGATTACCAGGGGAACGTAGCTGCCTTTGGTTACCCACATGAGGCAGCGGGAGTAGGAGATGTCCGCGTCCGGCTTTCTCGTCAGTTCGATGAGCCAGCAGAGGCTGTCCCGCATGGTCTCTTCCCGCACGATCGCCGGGGTGAAGTCATCGACGAAGGTGTCGCCGCTTCCCATGTCCTCATAGGAAAAGTCGCTGCCCTCCATTTTCTGCCTGCGGGCGTGGGTGGCCAGTTTGCGGACCCGTCCGGTGCGGGGAAAATACATCCAGATGTCGTCGGCATGATTCAGCATCAGGGTTGCCTGGTCGCGGGAGCGGACCGGCTCAAGGTAGCGAATGAGGTTCTTCTCTCCGTGGTTCTTGCTCCACGAGTCATAGACGAAGGTGCGTGTCTCCCCGGAGGTGGTGGTGATGGTCATTTTGGCCCGGCAGTAGATGCTGGCCGGGCTCATGACCCGGTTCACCCGCTCTACGATCCCCTCGGCCGTCACCGCCTGGGCCTGCAGCAGGCGGGGGCCGAGGGCCGAGAGCAGGATGAACATGCACGTGGTTGAACGCGTGAAAGTCATGGTGCCTCCTTTTTTGTAGGACCGGCGGGCCGGCCGATGTGTGCAGTGTGTCAGCGGGTGTTCAGCCCCGCCATCACAATCTGTTTCAGTGCGGTCAGGGCCTTTTCGATATCGATGGCCCCGGGATCGAGAACCCACTGCAGCATTATGCCGTCCATGGCGCCGATGATTCCGGCGGCGATGGAGTGCGTGTCGATGACAGGGATCGCGGTACTGCTGACGCAGTCGTCCAGCAGATTCTGAATCATGAGCCGGTATTCGCTGTACATGCCGGCCATGTCGAACCCGTAATCCGATCCCCGTCTGCGGATGCCTTCGGCCCAGAATTCGATCATGATCATGAATGACTGCATGACCGGGGCCGAGAGGGCGGAAATCCAGGCGTCGAAAAAGGCCGAAAATTTTTCCAGGGGGTCGGCCACGGCATAGATCCGCTGCAGTACGACCGCATTGATCTCATCCATAAAAAAGCCGAAACAGGCCTGAAAGATCTCTTCCTTGCTGCTGAAATATTCGTAGACCGTGCCTTTGCCGATGCCGGCTTCCGCGGCGATGTCGGCGATACGGGCAGCGGCGGTACCCTTTCGGGAAAACACCGTCACCGCAGCCCCGAGAATGTCCCGGCGCTTCTGGTCCTTGTCGATTATTTTCGGCACGATATCGGCTCCCTTTATTTATGACCGACTGGTCGGTCGGTAAAAAGATAGGAAAGAATCCGGGCGATGTCAAGCAGTTTTTCCATTTTTTCCAGCGTTTCAGTGATTCCGCTTGCATAAAAGGAGGGAAATAGGTTATTTATTGGGTGATTTTTATCTAATCGGCAGGTATCGCGCTTGTTCCATCTCTACACATCATCCGCGGGCTCGGGAAAGACCTTCACCCTGGTGAGGGAGTACCTCACCCTCTGCATGAAGAATCCGGACGACTACCCGCACATACTCGCCATCACCTTTACGAACAAGGCGGCGGCGGAGATGAAGAACCGCATCATCACCAGCGTCCACACCTGGCTGAGCAGGGGGGCGGACCCCATTATGGACGCGGTGGTGGAGCGTGCCGGTCTCGATGCCGCGACCGCCCGGCGACGGGCGGAAAAACTGCGGGAGCTGCTGCTGCACCGCTATTCCGACCTGAGCGTAATGACCATCGACAGCTTTCTGGCCAAGATCGTCTACACCTTCGCGGACGATCTCGATATGCCGCTCAGGTTCGACGTCGAACTCGATACCGCCTCCCTCACCCTGCAGCTCGTGGACAGGCTCATCCAGTCGGCCGGGCCCGATACCTACACCGGGGAGATACTGAAAGCATTCGCCCTGGCAAAGATCGCCGACGGGAAATCATGGTTCGTCGAGCATGAACTGGTAAAGCTGGGCCGAATCGCGTTCAGTGAGAAAAACAGACGGTCGGTCACCGCGGTGGGCGACCCCCGCCTCCATGATGAATTCTGGCGGAGGTTTATCGCTTCGGTGTACGAGGAGATCGACCGCTTCCAGTCCCGGGTCCACCGCCGGGCGGCCGACGTGCTGCACATGATGCGCGAGCATGGTCTTTCGGTGGACGATTTTCCCCATGGTGCGAAGGGGGCTGCCGGGTGTCTGGCGAACCTGGCCACGAACACCGATCCCGCCAAATTCACCTTCAGCAAACGGCTGACTGAACGGCTGTGGCTTGCCGGGAACACCCCTCCGGCAACCCGGGCAGCCATTGAACGGCTGCTGCAGTCCGGATTTACGAAAGCGGTGGACGATCTCGAGTCGTATCTGGCCGGTGAGCTGCCTGCCTACACGACCCATGTCCTGGTTGCCGCAAACATTTATACACAGGCCCTGATTCATCAGTTTCTCCAGGTCGCGGACGCGTATATAGCCGAAGTGAACCGGGTGCCGCTGCTCCATTTTTCGGATAAAGTATACAAGGTCGTATGCGATGAAAAAGTAAAATTCCTCTACTGGCGCCTCGGCGCCGAATACAGCAGCATTCTCATCGATGAATTTCAGGACACATCGGAGATGCAGTGGCAGAATCTTCGGCCTCTGGTGGAAGAGTCGCTGGCGAACGGAGCATTCTGTATGGCAGTGGGAGATGGAAAACAGGCGATTTACCGGTGGCGGGCCGGGGATGTCAGGATAATGATGTCCGGGCTGGGGGATGCCGTTGAGCGGAACTGCCGGCGGGAGACGCTTGACCGTAATTTTCGCAGCCGTGAATACATTGTTGCCTTTAACAATCATATATTCCGGGCGATTCGAGATCTGCTGGGAAGCGGCGAAGCCGGTCTCCTGGAGCGCCTCTATGATGATGAAACCACCACCCAGAAGCCGGTGATTCAGGAACCGGGTTTCGTGCGCACGACGTTTATTGAACCGGAAGAGGGGAGCAGCTGGAACGAAACCGTTCTGGAAGCGTTGTACCGCGATATCGAGGAGGCACGCTCGGCAGGCGGGGGATACGAGTACGGCGACATGGCGGTGCTCGTGCGGAGCAACAGGGAGGCAGGGGTCGTCGCGTCTTTCCTCGCCGGGAAGAACATCGACGTCATCTCTCCCGGCTCACTTTTTCTCATCAATTCCGACGCGGTGCGTTTCATCATCAGTGTGCTCAGCTACACGGTCAGGGATGATGTGATTTCCCTGTACCATATGTGGCATTTCCGAAGACCGGCGGAGAGTGTGTTCACCGCCGGCACCGAACATGACCGGCTGCAGACGGAAAGGCGAATTTCGCCCAAATACGCGGCCAGAAAAGCGTTTATACGAAGAATGCCCCTCTATGAGGCCGTTGAGGAGATCATCGCTATTTTCGGCCTCAACAGGCGCTACAAGGGATTTCTGCAGGGGCTGCTGGACGTCATTCTGACATTTTCCGAAAACCAGAGCAGCGATATCGCCGCATTTCTCCGCTGGTGGCAGGATAACTGCGGGACCGACAAAGCTGCGCTCACGTCAAGTGAAAAAGCGAATGCCGTACGCATTTCCACCATTCACAAGGCGAAAGGGCTCGAATTTCCCCTCGTTTTCATACCCTTCAGCTGGAATCTGACGAAATCCGGCACCCGCGGCGGCAGCACTGATCCGCTCTGGGTCACCGCTTCCGGCATCGGCGGGAATCCCGGCGCCTTTCCCTTTATCATCGTTCCGAACAAGCTCATGGAGCAATCGCTGTTCCGGGACGATCTGGAGGAGGAGCGGTCACTGGAGCGGATCGATAATCTCAATCTGCTCTATGTCGCCCTCACCAGGGCCGGGGACGAGCTGTATCTCTACCTGCCCGGCGGGGAGGTGAAGGGAAAAGAATCCGGTACCGCAGCGGATCTCCTCCGTGCCTGTATCGACTTCCCGGAAGGAACGCTGACGGGAAGCCGGTATGAAATCGGCCGGCGGTCACGAAAAAGAGCCGCTGATTCACCCGGCGAGTGCATTGCCGTCAGGGATTTCCCTTCTGCATCCTGGAGAAACAGGATCACGGTGAAAAGGCGGGCGGGCGAACTGATCTGTCTTCAGGCTGAAGCCGAGAAGGAACGCATCGGCAGGGGCATGTTTATGCATGACCTGCTCGCGGAAATACGGGTTGAGGGTGATATCGAGGCGGCGGTCGAACAGCGGCGGCTGCTGGGTCAGATCAGCAGTGAAGAAAAAGAGGAACTGGCGGCTTCACTGCACGCGCTGATGCAGATCGCCGTTCCGGGAGGAAGGGTCGCCGACTGGTTTCGGCCCGGGATCACGATTGTCAGCGAGACCGCTATTTTTACCGGCACCAGGGAGTACCGTCCCGACCGGGTGATTCTTGACAATGGACGGGCCGTTGTCATCGATTACAAGACCGGAAAAAAGGACGCCGGCCACAGCGGGCAGGTCGAGACCTATGCGGCGTTGCTGCGACAGATGGGGTATGCGCCGGTCACGAAGTATCTGCTGTACATCGATCTGCGGGAAGTGGAGGAGGTGTGATGGAATTTTTACGCAGAGTCGTCAGCGATCTGAACGGCCGGGGCATCGATCTGAAGCGTACCGCCGTGGTGACCCCCAGCAGGAGGGCGGGGCTGTTTTTGAAAAAATACCTGTATGACCGGGAGGGTGCATCGAATCCGGTATGGCTTCCGGACCGGTTCTCAATTCAGGATTTCGTCGCCGCGGTCAGCAGGATCACCCTTCTGGATCATCTCTCCCTGGTCTTCAAGCTCTACCCGGTGTATCGGGCGGTCTTCAACAGCCCCAGGCCGTTCGACGCCTACTATCAATGGGGCAGCATCGTCATTTCCGACTTCAATGAGATCGATCTCTGTCTCTGCGACCGCGGGACACTCTTTGAAAAACTGCAGAACCTCTCACGCATTGGTACCGAGAGCGCCGGCAATACGCCCATGGTGAACGAGTTCATCCGGTTTGCCGGAGCACTCAAGGATCTCTACTTTTCCTTTACCTCCAGGCTGCTGGAGACCCGTGAAGGGTATTACGGCCTGGCTCTGCGGGAGATCCCCGGGGATTTTGACGCGGACCGGTTCAGCCGCTGGGATACTATCGTATTCGCCGGGTTCAATGCGCTCACCGCAGGTGAACAGACACTGATAGCCGGGCTGGAGGAGGCGGGAAAGGCACTCGTCTACTGGGATATCGATGCCTGGTTCTACGATAATGATGCCCAGGAAGCGGGCCGGTTTTTTCGAAAGAACCCGCGTATCGACCGCAGCACGGCCTCCTGGATCGATGATGATCTGCGCACCCTCCCCAAAACCATTTCCATCACCGGAACGGCCGGCAGAGCGGGCATGGCCAAGGTGCTCGGCTCTCTGCTTGCCGAAGAGGAACAGTTCGCCCAGGATGACACCGCGGTCATCCTGCCGGACGAGACGCTTCTCTTTCCGGTCCTGCACTCTCTTCCGGATCGTATTTCGCGTATCAACGTGACTATGGGGTATCCGCTCAAGTACACGGCTCTCTACAACCTGGTGGAGGCGGTGTTCGATATGCATATCGATGCCGGAGGGGGAAGCGAGGGCGCGTTCCGGTATGCTTCCGTCGCAGCGGTGCTCAGGCATCCCTACATATATCCCATGGCCGAAGAGGCGGTAGAGGAAATCCTGGCCCTGTCCCGGGATCAGCAGCTCGCCTTTCTGCAGCAGGATCTGCTGCAGCCACTGAACAGGCTGATTCCCGGTCTCTTCGAGCCAGTATCCGCGACAGGGGATATGGTGGCCCTTATCTCGAACCTGCTCAGGCAGATCGCTTCCTGGATCGAAGCAGGCGATCCGGAGCAGCATCTCTTCGAGATTGAATATCTTTTCCAGTTCATGACCCGGCTGCAGCGCATTGCCGGTTTTCTCGAGGACTACGAGGTTCATACGGATATCCCGACCTTTCGGCGCCTCTTCCGGGATGTCATCCAGTCCACATCGGTGCCCTTTATCGGCGAGCCGCTGCACGGCCTGCAGATAATGGGACTGCTGGAGACTCGTTCGCTCGACTTCAAACACGTGATTATCCTCTCCGTGAACGAGGGCATTCTTCCCGCGGCACAGGCGGGTGAAACCTACATTCCCAACGATGTACGGGAGGATGCGGGCATGCCGACATCACTGCATCAGGACGCTGTCTATGCCTACTATTTCTACCGGCTGCTGAAGCGGGCCGAAAAAGTGACCATCCTCTACAATACCGTGCACGATTCCTTCGGCAAGGGGGAAAAAAGCCGTTTCATCGAGCAGATCCTTCATGAACTGGCGTCGGCCGGTCCGGCGGTCACCGTCAGGGAAACCATCGCTTCCATCGAACCGGTTTTCGACGCGGCCGCGGAAATCGTCATTCCGAAATCCGAAGAAATCATGGCCCTGCTGGCCTCCCGTCACTACAGTCCGACCAGCCTGCAGACCTACCTGAACTGCTCCCTCAGGTTTTATTTCACGTACATCCTCGGCCTTGCCCGGGAGGATGATGTGCTGGAAACCGCCGATGCGTCTGTATTCGGAACAATTCTGCACGAAGTGCTCAACCGTTTGTATCGACCCCTGCTGAAAAAACCGCTCACCACCGAGCATATCTCGGACATGAAAGAGCGGGCGACCGGTCTTGTGAGCGAGATATACCGGGAAAAAATGGGGACCGCCGACCTGGCCCGCGGTAAAAATTATCTCTATCGGGAGATCATCGAAACGCTTGTTCTGGAATACCTCGAAGGCGAGCGGCCCGGGCTGACCGTCCTTTCCACGGAAGAACGATTTTCCGCGGTGTACGAGTCCGCCAGCGGGCCCATTTCACTGCTGGGGTACATTGACCGGATCCAGACGGACGGCACCGCCGCCGATCTCATCGATTTCAAGACGGGGACGGTGTCATCCCTGGCGATCTCATCGTTCGCTGACCTTTCTTCGGATCAGCTGCGGGAGAAACTGAGAGAGAAAAGCGGTGTTCTGCAGCTGCTGATCTACTGCCTGCTGACCTGCAGGAGCGGCAGGGTCGATTCACGCCTGGACCTGCGGCCCTGTCTGTACAGTTTCCGGACGCAGCGGGAAGGCAAAGGGGCGCGTTTTCTCGATCTCGGGGACGGTGCTGCCAGGCTGCGGCCCAAAGCCGCGGCAGCCGCGGCCGGCAGGGTTCTCGATGCGGTATGCGAGCCGCTTTTCGATCCCGACGACCCGTTCCGGCAGACCGCGGACCGGCCGGTGTGCGCCTACTGCCCCTTTGTTACCGTCTGCGGCCGCCAATAACCCGGCAACGGGAAGGAAAAAATGATGAAGACCGCTGGAAAACCGGTGATTGTCTATCCCCGCTCGTGGGCCTTCAAAGTGATCGGTCCTGATCCCGATGCGGTGCTGAGAGCGATACGGGAATGCCTCCCTGACCGGGCGTACGAGTGCGAACCCTCCAACCGCAGCAGGACCGGCAAATATCGCTCTTTCAGCCTTCTCACCACGGTCTCCAGTGAAGAGGACCGGGACCGGCTCTTTTTCGCGCTGAGGGACCACGAAGCGGTCAGCGCGGTGCTGTAGCACCACCGCGCCGGTCCGGGGCGGCCGGTACTATTCACTGTCGAGCCGCAGATCCAGCGGCTCCCGCATCAGGGCTTCGATGCTTTCAACGGTCCGGGGAGCGGCCGAGGAAAGAATGCGGTTGCCTTTCTCCGTGATCAGGATGTCATCCTCTATGCGGATTCCGGTATCGCGATAGCGGTCGAACACCGGTCTTATGTTCGCGATGAACGCTTCCACGTCCTCAGGGCTCACATCGGGCCGCCTGACGACCGTTTCTTTGAAATTCGTGAGCATGGTTTCCGCGATATAGAGTCCCGGCTCGATGGTGAGCACCATGCCCGGCCGGTATGTACCCTGTCCCGTGAACCACTCCGTGGGGTCCCCGACATCGTGCACATCCATGCCCAGCATGTGGCTGATGGCATCGTAGTAATAGGCCAGATGCTGCCACGTGGTGCCGGGATCGGTGATCAGTCCCAGGCTGAACAGCCCTTTCTTGATCACCGCTTCCGCCGCCTGGAGCATCTCGTTCTGGGTGTTGCCCGGTTTCATCACCTGAATGGCGGCCTGCTGTGCGTCCAGAACGATGCGGTACACCGCCCGCTGTTCGGGGGTGAACAGCCCCGATACCGGGATAGTGCGGGTGACGTCGGCCGTGTACATGCCGTATTCGGCCCCGATGTCAAGAACGATGAGGTCTCCGGCTTCGGTGCGGCGGGTGTTCTTTTCGTAATGAAACACGCACGAGTTCGGTCCCGAGCCGATGATCGAGGGGAATCCTTCGCGCATGGATCCGTGCCGCTTGTATTCAAAATCGAGAACCGCGCCGAGTTCGTTTTCCAGAATCCCCGGAAAAGCGGCCCGGGCCGCGGCCCGGTGAGCGGAACAGGTGATGTCGATGGCCCGCTGCAGCAGTGCGATCTCGCTCTCATCCTTGATCAGCCGCATCTCGTGCACCGGTTTGAGCAGATCCATCAGCACCGCGGGTCGGCGCCAGGTGTACATGCCGGCGGCCCGGGAAAAGATCGCGTCGTAATCATCCCTGTTTTTCAGGTCGAAATAGACAGTGTCGTACATGCCGGCTCTGCGGGCGAGGAAGAAATCCAGTTCACTGAGCGCGTAGGCGGTGTCCGCACCGTACACGCTCATGGCGCCCTCGATTCCCGGGAGGTCCCCGAACCAGAGCATGGAGGAGCTGTTTCGCGGCTCCACGAAAAGGATGAACCGCTTGGCTTCGCCCGGCAGCAGCATCATGACCGCGTTCGCCTCTTCCAGCCCGGTGAGGTAGTAAAAATCGCTGGAAGCGCGGTAGGGGTAGGTGTTGTCGCTGTTCCTGGTGACGACGTCGGGATTGCGTAAAAACGCGAATCCTCCGTTCATCGTTTCCATAAGGGCCGCGCGCCGCCCGGCGAACACGGACATGTCGGATGTCTGGGCCGTGAGAGCCGTGCATGTGAGGATCAGGGCCGTGCCTGACCACCGGATCAGCAGAGATCTGCGCCTGGACATGGGTGCCTCCTGTTTGTTTTCACTGAATACCGGCTAATATACGTATTATTTATCTTGTTTGTTTTAGGAAAAACAGCTACAATGTGACGGATGGTGCCGACATGGTGAAGATCATTAAAAAATTTCTCTTTCTGCTCTCCTTCTTTTTTCTTTACCTCATCGTTAAGGAGCTGCTGGTCCTCTACCAGGCCGCCTCCTCGCTGCACCCCTGGGCTGGCTGGGTGCTGACGTTCCTGCTCACCGCCTTCGCCGTCTATTTCATTGTGCTGCCCGCGGTCAGGATCATCGCCATGCCCCGGCTGCACCGGCCGGTGCGCGATCCCGAGAGGATCCCGGCCCTGATCCGCAGACGGATGCGGCGGCTCCGCGGCAATCCCGTTCTGGAGGCCTGCGGGTTCGACGCTGAGGCTGCGGGGGCAACGAGGGACGACTACGAGCGGGCCATGGCGGCCCTGGAGCCGGAGCTGAAGAAGATCCGCAAGCGGTACGTCACCCGGGTGTTCTACCTGACCAGCGTCGCCCAGAACGGCTTTCTCGACGCCCTGATCATCCTCTCCACTGGGGTGAATCTCGTCAGGGACCTGTTCACGCTCTACAGCGGCCGGGCCGATACCAGGGATATTCTTTACATCGGCAAACAGGTCTACTACTCCATGATCATCGGAGGATCGGAAGGGGTGGAGTACGCCGCCGACGAGATCATTTCCAAGTTTTTTTCCGGCAGCATCAAAAACCTGCCCTTCGCCTCCCGCATCTTCGGCTCGGTTGCCGACGGATTCGTCAATGCCGCGCTGCTGACCCGCATCTCCCTGATCACGGAAAACGTCTGCCGCCGCCTCTTTATCGAGTCCGAGAGGGCCCTCTACCCGGCCCGGCACACGGTTGTCTCCGCCACCCGCATTCTCACCGCCGACATCATGGAGCGTGTCGCAAAAGAGCTGAAACAGCTCGCCGGCGACAAGACGAAGCAGGTGCTGCTCGCCACCGTCAATCCCGTCGGCTACATCATGGGACGGGTGCTGGACAAATACGCGGACGGGCACGAATCCATGCCCGAAGAGCGGCGCATCTTCATGCATGATATGTCGGCCATCGCCCACAACCCCTTTGCCTTTGTGTTCAGGAAAGTGAGGGAGGTGTTCAGGCCGTCGCTGCGCAGGGCACGTGAAGAGGAGGAGACGGTTTTTTAAAAAAGGAAAAAGTCCGCCCCCTTCCACATAAAAAGTGCGGCAGAAGCCCGGTGTGGCGGCGGGGGTTTTATCCTTTATCCTTGGTTTCTTTTCCCCCTTGCATTTCCCTTCGCGATTTTCTATCTTAAAGATCGATGATACGAACCCTCACCCGCGGTTGTGTCGTCGCCCTGCTCATGTGCGAGTTTCTGCTCTCGGGCGTCGGCTACTGCGGACATACCCACACCCATGTGCACCCCGGAGCCGGGTGCGGGATCGGATTCACGGAATCCGACGACGGCTGCGCCGATCTGCCGCATGCCCACCCGCCGCAGCCCGGTGACGCGGGCGGCGACGACAGTCACCGGGGCTCCCATCGCTGTCACTGTTTCTGCCTCGGCCATGTGGACGCGGAGACCGCGGGGCTGAGCGGATCCGTCTATTTCCTGAGCACAATCATCCAGCCCCTTCCGGCCTCCCTGTACGATGTTCACGTTATGCGGGTTATTTTTCATCCTCCCATTTCCGCCTGACCGGCGGCGTCATCCAGCGAATTATATTATCATTTACTTTTATATTTTCATCGTGTCATGGAGGTGCAATGTACCGTACACTCATTCTATGCCTCTGCTGCCTGGTGCCGGGAATCCCCCTGGCGGCACAGACCGTCACCCTGGAAGGGGCCGTCGATGAGGCGCTTGCCAACAACCCGTCTGTCCGCCGGGCCGAGGCGGCCGCGAGAGCGGCCCGCGCCCTGGTCTGGGCCGGATTTCCCGAAAACCCGGAGCTGTTCAGAGAGTGGGAGGGACCGGGAGGCGTCGACATCACCGCCGAATGGGCTGAAATGAAAACCGGCCTCATTCAGCGGATCGAATTCCCGCTTACCTATGTGTACCGGCTGAAAAGCCGCGGGTTCGCGGCCGGAGCAGAGGCCGCGGAAGCGGCGGCGGTGCGCAACCGCATCGCCGCGCTGGTGAAAAAGCGTTTTTTCCGGTCGCTCCTGCTGGAAGAACGCACCCGTCTGTATGAAGAGATCGCCCGCATCACCCGGGATCATTTCGCCAAGGCCCGCATCCGGGTGCTCTCCGGCGAATCGCCCCCCTATGACACCCTGAAGATCCGGGTGGATCTCAGTGAGGCGGAAAACCGGCTTCTGGCCGCCCGGGAAAACCGGGAGCTGGCGCTGCAGGCGCTGGCCGAGGCGATGGGACGCCGCAGCGGGGACGGTCTGGCGCCCGCGGGCGAATTACACTACCGGCCGACCTCGGTCGACACCGGCACGCTGGAGCGGCTGCTCCTGGAATCCCACCCGGAGATCACGGCCGAACGTTCCCGTTTCCGTCAGAGCCGCGCGGCCCTGGGGGAATCGTGGTCCCGGCTGCTGCCCTCGTTTTCCCTGCGCATGTTCCGGCACGATGTGACGGGCGCCGCCGCGGGCCGCGGTCTCGAGATCGGCATGCAGGTGCCGCTCTGGTTTTTTGTCAATGATCAAAGCCGCATCCGTTCCGATACCTACGCCGTGGACGCTGCCCGCAGCGGGGTGCTGGCCCGGGAACAGTCGCTGCTGCTCGGACTTCGCACCAGCCTTGCCGCCCTGCACACGGCCGACAACCAGGCGCGGAATTTTCGCGACAACACGGTTGTACAGGTGCGGGAACTGGTTCGGATCGCCTCCCGCAGTTATGAAGCCGGGGAGATGGGCTATCTCGAACTGGCCGACGCGCTGACGACCATGAACCGGGTCATGGACACCTACTTTGAATCTCTCTACACACTGATGGCTTCCCGGGCCGACCTGGAGGAAGCCGTGGGAACAAGCCTGTTCACCTATTTCGGGGGATCCGCAGATGAAAATCTATAAAATAATCCTTCTCGCCGCGATACTGATCATCATCGCTTTTGTCATTAAACTGTCCCGAACCCATGATCACGATCATGATCATGCGGCAGCCGGACAGGCGGTCTCCGCGCAGGAGCCCGCCGGGGACCATGATCACGATCACGCGGCTGCATCACCGGCCGCCGGCGAAGACCATGATAATGAGTCCGGGGCCGAAGAGCACGATCACGAAAGCGAAGGCTTCATCGCGGTGGACAGCACCTGGGAGAAACTGGTGGGGCTGCGCACACAGGAGGCCCGGATCGAACCCCTGCTCGAGATCGTCACGGTTCCGGGCGTCATCGTACCCGACGCCGACCGGATCGCCGTGGTCACTCCCCTGATAGAGGCCGGGGTGAACTGCGTAATGGCCGCTATCGGTGACCGGGTGAACCGGGGGGATGAACTGATCTGCCTCAGCAGTCCCGAGGTGGGTACCCTGCGGGCCGACTACGACAAGGCCAGGGCCGAGCAGTCCATCGCCGAGGCCAATTACCGCCGCATGCGGAAGCTCTGGGAGGAGAAGATCATCTCCGAGCGCGCCTGGCAGGAAGCGGAACGGGACCGGGAACTGGCGGAGGTCAATCTCACCTACGCCCGCAAGCGGCTCCTGGCGGTGGGGATCAGTGAAGACCAGCTGGACTCCCCGCCGGAGGGTCACGGCACTGTCGGCGGGTCCACCATACACCTGCACGCGCCCCTCGCCGGGGTGATCACCGCCCGCAACGCCAATCTCGGGGAGAAGGTCGGCACCGATGACCGGCTCTTCGAGATCATCGATCTCAGCCGGGTCTGGTGCGAGGCGGAGCTCTTTGAAAAGGACATCACCCGGGTACGCATCGGACAGCTGGTGCGGATCAGGGTCGCGGCCTGGCCCGACGATGTGTTCAGCGGGCGTATTTTTTACATCGGCGGCACCCTGAATGAACGGACCCGCACCCTCGATGTTCTCGTGGACATCGACAACCGGCACGAGAAACTGAAGCCGGGCATGTTCGCGGACGCCGGCATCGTGACCGGCGAGAAGGCGCGGAGCCTGGTGATCCCGGTGAGCGCGGTAATGGAGGACGAAAACCTGCAGATCGTCTTCGTGAAAGAGGGCGAGGGCTACCACCGTCACGTGATCACCACCGGTATCAGGTCAGGGGAGAGCATCGAGGTGCTCTCAGGTATCGAACCGGGCGCGGTGGTGGTGACGGAAGGGAGCTATCAGCTGCGCTCGCGGGCGCGGATGCAGGGCGTGGATCCCCATGCCGGCCACGTACATTAGGACAAGGAGATCGCGCCATGATACAGCGGATCATCGATTACACGCTCAGCAATAAAATTATCGTCATAGCCGCGGCCCTGATCCTGGTGGCCGCGGGGGTGCGCGTTCTCTCCAGGCTGCCGGTGGACGTCTACCCCGATCTGAACGCGCCGGTGGTCAACGTTCTGACCGAGAGCCACGGCATGGCGCCGGAGGACATCGAAACCCTTATCACCTTTCCTCTGGAGACAGCCTTCAATTCGCTGCCCTATGTGAAACGGGTATCCTCAAATTCGGCCCTGGGATTTTCCAAGATCACCATTGAATTCAATTACGGCACCGACATCTATTTCGCCCGCCAGCTGGTAGCGGAAAAACTGCAGATGATGACCCCCCAGCTGCCGGGGGAGATCGAGCCGCCGTTTATCGGACCCATCTCCTCCATGTTCGCCGACGCCATCGAGTTTACCATCAGCGGCGACGACCTGTACGCCATCCGGGATTTCGCCGAGTGGAACCTGAAACCGCGCCTGCAGACCGTGGCCGGCGTCTCGAACGTCATCGCCCAGGGCGGCTTTCTCAGGCAGTACCATGTGCTCCTCGACCCCAACGCACTCCTGAACCACTCTCTCGGCCACCGGGACGTGGTGGAGGCGCTGGAAAGGAACAACCGCAATTCGTCCGGGGGATTTCTTCTGGAGAGCGCTGAGGAGAAGCTGATACGGGGCATGGGCCGCATCCATTCCCTGGACGACATTCGGCGGATCGTGCTCAAGACCACGGACGGGGTGCCCCTGACCATCGGCGATGTGGCGGAGGTGACCATCGGCGCCTTTGTGCGGCGGGGCACCGCCGGGGTCGGCACCAGGGAGGTGGTGACCGTTACCGTGCAGAACCAGTACGACGCCAACGTGATGAAGACCATCAGGGGCGTGGAACAGGTGCTGGACGAGGTGCGGGAGGAAATACCCGCTTCCTGGCGCATCGAACCCTACTATAACCAGGTAGACATGATCCGAAAATCGATCAGCAATGTCACCACTTCCATATTCATCGGCGCGTTCCTCGTGATCTTCGTGCTCTACCTCTTTCTCAATTCGATTCGGAGCACGGCGGTAGTCGCCCTGGCGATCCCCCTTTCGGCCGTGTTCTCCTTTGTTTTCTTCCGGCTTTTCGGTCTCACGGTGAA
The DNA here is from genome assembly GCA_016934955.1 of bacterium. Classification (GTDB taxonomy): domain Bacteria; phylum Zhuqueibacterota; class QNDG01; order QNDG01; family JAGLOF01; genus JAFGRY01. Next base: position 285,500 of record JAFGRY010000026.1, read on the forward strand.
CATCATGACCCTGGGAGGGCTGGCCATCGGCCTGGGGATGATCGTCGATTCGTCCATCATTATGGCCGAGAACATTCACCGCCATATACAGGAAGGGGCGCTGCCTTTCGCGGAAGCGGTGAAGACGGGCGCCCGGGAAGTGGGCAGCCCCATATTTTACGCGATCCTGATCCTCCTGAGCGTGTTCGGGCCGATCTTCACCCTCGAGGGCATCGAGGGCCGCATGTTCATTCCCCTCACCTTCGCCGTCTCCGCCGCGGTTCTCGGCTCCCTGATCATCTCTCTCACGATCACTCCGGTGCTGGCGTCCCTGCTTTTCAGGCGGGGCCGGGAGACGAAACCAAACCGCATGCTCACCGCTCTTCAGACGCAGTATGAGCGGCTCCTGCGCTACGCGATCGTCCGTCCGGGCCGGCTGCTGATCGTCTGCGGCCTGCTGCTGGCCGCGGGTGTCGGGGCCTATTTTTTCACGGGATCGGAATTCATGCCCGAACTGGATGAATCGTCCCTGCTCGTCGATATTCTTCTGCCCCCGGAAACGTCGCTGCAGGAATCGAGCAGGATCGGCGGACTGGTCACGGAAAGGATCGCGGAGCTGCCGGAGGTGGTGCGGGTCGTGCGCCTGACCGGCAAGGCGCGGGGCGCCGAACACACCCAGCCAGTGAACCTTACCCATGCGAACTGCGTGCTCGTTCCCAAAGAGAAGCGGCACGCTTCCATCGAGAAGATCAAGGCCGATATCCGCCGGGTCACGTCCGGCATTCCGGGGGTGAACATTTCCATCAACGCCCCCCTGCAGCACCGCATCAACCACGTGGTCACCGGCATCAGGGCGGCGGTGGCCGTGAAGATATTCGGCGACAACATGGGGACGATCCTTGCCCTGGCGGAGGAAGTGCGCGCGCGCATGGAAGGGATCGAAGGCGTCACCGACCTGCAGATCGAGCAGATTTCCGGAGTGCCCCAGATGCAGCTGCGCTTCCGGAGAGAGAAGCTGGCCCGGTACGGGCTGAATGTGGATGACATGACCTCGCTGGTCGAGATCGCGCTCAACGGCAAAGTGGCAACGGAGCTCATCGAAACCCACAAGCGCTACGATATCTTTGTCCGCTACCAGGAGAAGTTCCGGGATGACGCCTCGAAGGTCGCCAACCTGCTGGTCCAGACGCCCGCTGGTTACCGGATACCGGTGAGCGAGGTGGCCGACATCGTCACGGTGGCAAACCCTTCGGTGATCCGGCGGGAAAACGCCCTGAGGCGGGGGGTGGTGCAGTGCAATGTGGCCGGGCGGGACATGGGAAGCGTGGTGGCGGAAATCAAGCAGAAACTGGAGGGGCTGCAGCTGGAGAAGGGGTATTTTATCACCTTCGGCGGCACCTATGAAAACCAGATGCGGGCCATGAAACGGCTCACCGCCGTGGTCCTGGCCACGGTTGCCATCGTGTTCCTGCTGCTGGTGCTGAGTTTCCGCTCATTCCGCAACGGCCTCCTGGTGATCATCAACATTCCCCTGGCCCTGGCCGGAGGCATGCTGATTCTTCTGGTCTCGGGCCATACCCTCTCGGTGCCCTCCCTGGTGGGGTTCATCGCCCTCATCGGCATTGCCGTGCAGGACGGGATCGTGCTGGTGACCCATATCGAGATCCACCGCAGGAAGAACCTGCCGCTCACCGACGCCGTGCTGGAAGCCGGACGGAACAAGCTGCGCCCGGTGCTCATGACCACGTTCACCACTATGCTGGGCCTGGTGCCCCTGGCCCTGCGCAACGTCACCGGGTCGGAACTCCAGAAACCCCTGGCCGCCGTGATCATGTTCGGGCTGCTCTTTTCGACCATGCTGACGCTGGTGGTGCTGCCGGCGCTCTACGTTGCATCCGAGCGGAACCGGTAAAAAAGAGCCAACGAAAGACACGAAAGAAACGAAAAAATATATACTATGGAGAGCCCCGGGATGCAATCCCGGGGCTCGGTTATTAGAGGGGCCACCCCCCGTTACCTTGTGACAAGTCTTTCTGGACAGGATGAAGGACTTGTCACAAGGTCATCGTGTAAAACCGCCTCCGGAGCGTGATTGTTTCAGCATTGGCTGAAGAATCTGCGCGCGTTTGCACGATCATATCTACTATTTAATTTTCGTTTCTTTCGTGTCTTTCGTTGGAAATTAGAGCATTGTACGTATCTATACACCGGATACTATCCTTCGCAGGTCCGGATATTTCTCCACCAGCGTCTCCGGCGCCGTGATCATATCCTCCCCCAGCGCCGCTTTCATCTGCAGCGAGTTGGCCACGGCCTGGCCCCAGGGGTGATTGTTCTGGATCACGAAGGTACGTTCCGCCTTTTCCGCGATCTGCTTTACCTTTCCGGCCCATTCATCGATCTCGGCTGCTGAATAGAGGTAGTCGTAGCGGGCGCCGGGGCCCGCCGCTCCGGTGTCGCCGCCGTCTTTGGGGGGGAACCAGTTCGCGTAGTTGCGGCCGTGCAGGCGGATATATCCCACGGTCCCGGTGAGGACCGGTTTGGGGGGGATGGAATTGCCGATCACCGGCTGGTCGATGGCGGCCAGTCCGGCGCCGTGACCGGCGAGGAAGTCGGCGGTTGCCGGCACATCCCAGCTGCCGTGGCGAAGCTCGACCACCAGGGGGAAACCGCTGAAGGCGCTGAAGAGGCCGCTCAGCCACTGCCGCTCCCGGTCGCCGTTTTTAAAGCTCCAGGGAAACTGCAGCAGCAGCGCGCCCAGTTTGCCGGCATCGGCGACGGGACGTATACCGTCCAGGTAGAGATCGACCTCGTCCGCGCCGTAGGGCTCCCGCCGGTGGGTGAATCGCTGCCACACCTTGAGGGTAAAGAGAAAATCGGGATTGTGGGCCGTTTTACGCACCCAGGCGGCGCCCATGAAGCTGTTGGCCGACCGATAGAAGGTGGAGTTCACTTCCACCGTATTGAAAAAGCGCGCGAGGTAGTCGAGTTCTTTGAACTCCTTGTCCGGCTGAGCCGGATACACAATGCCGTACCAGTCCTTGTAGCTCCACCCGGCGGTGCCGACATAGATCCTGCCCACCTTCGTTCTCCTTCCCGGTCCGTCAGCGGACCGCGTCAACGCCTGCTCTGAATATCCGGATCCCGTCGTCGTTTCCCAGCCAGGGGTAGATGGCCCGTTCCGGATGGGGCATCAGTCCCAGGATAAGCCCGGATTGGTCACAGATGCCGGCAATGCCGTCGCGCGAGCCGTTGGGGTTCGCCGGATAGTCTTCGCTGCCTTCCGGGGCGCCGTAGCGGAACACGGTCTGGCGGTCGTCGTAGGTGTCCGGCAGGATGACCCGGCCTTCGCCGTGGGCCACGGGAACGCGCATCCGTTCGCCGGCGAGGCCTTTAGTCCAGAGGCAGCCGCTTTTCTGCACATAGAGATCGACCCAGCGGCTTTCGAACACAGCCGAGGCGTTCCGATCAACCAGCGCGTCGGGAAACCCGATCTCACCGCCGCCCGGCAGCAGGCCGGTATTGACGAGAATCTGAAAGCCGTTGCAGATGCCGATCATGGGAACGCCGCGCTCCCGCGCCTCACGCAGCTGGTCTTTGAGCCGGTGAATGAGGTCGATGGCGAAGATGCGGCCCGCGGCGATGTGGTCGCCGAAAGAGAATCCCCCGGGGATCGCCAGCATGTCACCCTCGCTGAGGGTCCGCCGCCCCCTGAGAAGGTCGGCGGTCAGCAGCACGAGTTCGGGATCGGCTCCGGCGATGCGGAACGCGTCCAGCAGTTCATGATGGCAGTTGTTTCCGGGCGCGTAAAGCACCAGCACTTTGGGACGTCTCATTGCGCGGCCTCCCGGAACGGCCGTTCCCAGGCTCTTGCCAGTTCGTCCATGGTCATTGAGAGCGTTTCCTTGACGGTTGTGATGCGTAGTTCTGGTGAACCGGTGACTTCTCCGGCGATAACGGCCGGCAGCGACGCGGCCAGGGCGTCGCCGTCCAGGGGATCGACTTCCAGCAGCACGGCTCCAATCATCTCGCCGAAAAGGGCAGGGGCCGGATCGCCGCCGCCCAGTTTCCGCTGAAGGGTGGAGAGATCGAGACTGCAGCCGAGGCCGCTGCCCAGGGCCATTTCAAAGGCCCGGCGGATGAGCCCTCCTTCCGAGAGGGGGGAGGCCGACTTGATCAGTCCCTGTTCCCGGGCGTCGGCCAGCAGCTCCCAGAAGACGATCATCTCTTCCGGATCGGGATCCGGGAGCGGTCCGCAGTCCGACGCGATCAGATCGGCGTAGATGGATCCTCCCAGACGGGCGGTGAGCGGCCCCGCCAGGAGCAGCGCGTTCCCCGCCTTCTTGAACGGTTTGGTCACCCGCTGGGTAACGTCCGGCATGCGTCCCAGGGCCATGACCGCGAGGGTGGGAGGAATGTCGAGCCTGGTGCCGTCTTCGCCGATAAAAGTGCCGGAAGAGCTGTCCTTGCCGCTGATGAAGGGGGTCCCGAAGGTCCGGGAGAGGCTGCAGCAGGCATCGACCATATCCGTGAGAAGCCGGGCCATGCGGCTGTTCACCCGGGGCGTGTAAAAATTGTCGCACAGGGTTATCTCGGTGCGGGAAACACCGGCGCAGACGAGCCGGGTGATGGATTCGATGATCATCAGTTTGGCCATGCCCGCGGGATCGACGTCTCCGTAGCGGGGAGTGAAGGCCATGGACGCGGCCGCACCGAAGGGTTTGCCCCGAATGGGGGCGCTGATCCAGACATCGTTGGGCATGCGGCCGCTGATGCCGCTGAAGGGCGGTTCAACGGTGATGCCCTGCACCGTGGTGTCGAACTGGGTGCCGGCCGGTGACTGGTCGCAGATGTTCAGGTCGGAGAGCACGCGTGTGATCGTTTCCCCGATCCGTCCGGCCCCGGTGAGGGGAGGGGGCGGGATCACCCGGGGCGCGGGTCCCGGTGAGTCGGGGGAAAAAACAGGCAGGGGGCACCCCTTGCGCAGGGTGTGAAAATCGAGATCGACGGCGGTTTCGCCGCTGAGCGGGGGGCGCTTCGGCCAGGAGAGCGGATCGCCGGTCTCGGCCGGGTCGAAGATCACCTGGCAGCGACCGCTGTCGGTGAACGTCCCGATCACGGCCCCCGGCACTTCATAATCGTCAAGAATGGAGCGGGTCTGTTTGAGTTTTTCCGGAGGCACGCAGAGAAGCATCCGTTCCTGGCTCTCGGAAATCCATATCTCCCAGGCGTGCATGCCCTCTGTTTTCAGGGGCACCCGGGCAAGGTTGATCCAGATGCCGGTCTCGGCACCCATCTCTCCGGCAGCCGACGACAGGCCGGCGGCGCCCAGATCGGTGATCGCGCGCAGGCAGTCCGCGTCCCTGAGTATCGGGATCGCTTCCATGAATTTCCGTTCTTCGATGGGATGCCCGATCTGCACGTGCGCGGCGTCCACCACGTGGGTTTCGCTGGTCATGGAGCTGGAACTGACCGTGGCGCCGTGCAGGCCGTCCATGCCGGTGAGGCCGCCGATGAGCAGCGCCAGATCACCGGTCCGCGGTTTTCCCTTGGCCGACCGGTCCGCGGGAATGAACCCGATGGAATGACCGAGGGCGAAGCACTTGCCGGTGTATCCCCGGTGAAATTTATACACGGGAAACATCATGGGGATGCCCATGGGATTGGTGTAGTCCGCGGTTCCCCGAATCGATTCGCTGAGAATGGTCTTGGGATGGAGCACGCCCCGGGGAAGATCGTTCCAGTCCATGAAGGGATCGCCGACGCCCATAACGGTGCTGCCGCCGATGGGTTTCGCCCCCTGGCCGCAGCCGAGGGTGTCGCGGATGACGCCCCCGTGCTTGGTCATGATGCCGCCGTAGGGGCTGACCGCGGTGGGAGAGTTGTGGGTCTCACCCTTGAGGGTCAGGGCCCAGCCGTCGTAGAATTCCATGGCGCCGGCGTTGTCCTCGAACACGGAAAGAACCAGCGGATGGTCGATGGCGGTGGTGGCGTCCCAGAGCGCCCTGAGCAGCCCCAGGCTTTTCCAGGTGGTGTGAAAACAGTGGTCCGACCAGGTCTGGGCGAACATCTCGACTTCGGCGTCGGTGAGGTCGCGGCCGATGGAGACGGATATCTCCCGCAGCGCCCGCATCTGGTCGCCGTTGAGAAAGAGCCGTTTTCCCTCGCTCAGCGCGGCCAGCGCGGCGTCGTCCAGGTTCCGCAGCGGAATGGTCTCCACGGGTCCCGCTTCACCCCGGGGTTTGAGGGTGTCCCAGGCGTCGTCGGGAGTGATGAGCACCTGCACCTGGGGGTTGTAGAGGTAGCGGTGCACGACCGAGGCGGCGCTCTTCTCGTCCAGGCCGGTGAACTGATAGCGGTGGGCGATGCGCACCCATTCCAGGCCGGAGACGCGCAGGGCTGTCGCGCCTCTGAGCACAGACGGCAGCTCGGGATCGGTGACCGCCCGCTGATACCCGACTTCAAACACCGGTCCGTCCGCGGGTGTGAGCTCGCTGGATTCGCTGAGCGATTCGGCGGAGGGATTGCAGAGCAGCGGCGCCAGCTTCAGCGCCTCGGCGGGCCCGATGCCTTCGAGTCTGAATACCCGTTCAATGCGGACCTGTGTAAGGGAGGTGTATCCTTCATGCAGGAGTTTTCGATGGAGAATATCGGCTTCCGGATCATCTCCGGTTCTGCGGGAACAGAGCTGGGTAATCAATAAAGGCTCCTCGGTTTGTGGGTTGTTAAATTCTACGTGAATTGCATGAGAATGTCAAGGGGAAATTACCCCGCCGGCCGGCACATTCGGCCGCTATGGCATAGTTGTTGTATTTACTGCCGGTGAACACGACGGCGTACATACGGGGGCCGGTTTGGGAATCGGTCCCGGCGCGGGATGAGCGGTTTTCGCGACATGAATAACCGATATATTTACAACTATTTGTGCTGTTTTGATCTTCTGCGTCGGCCGCGATTGAGCGCGGCGGCGGGGACGAACGGCGCGTTTGCATTTTGAGATGGATGCCTGTTTCTTTCCGGCGAAATGGAAAAATTTTCCCGGTCACGGGCCCGCTGCCGGACATACGGTCATCCAGAAAAAAAAGAGGGAGCAGCTATGTTCAGAAGTGCACAGAAACTCAGCGCGGTTACCCAGAACGTGATTCTCGGGTCGGTTACCGGACTCATGGTCGCGTTCAACCTCAGGCTCATTTTTCTCAAGGTTGGCGGCGTGGACATGGTCTGGGTCGCGTTTATCCTCATCGGACCGGTGTTCGGGTATCTCAGCGGCCTGGAACGGCAGCGGGTGGAAAAGCTGAAGCGGGAAAAAAGCGTGCTCGAGGAAAACATCGATTTCGTTCAGAAAGCGCTGCAGGAATCCAACAAGAAATACCGTCTGCTGGTGGAACAGGCCAACGACGCCATTTTTCTCACCACCGTGGACGGACGGTTCCTCCTCTTCAATGAAGCGACCTGTCTCTACTCGGGCTACACCCGCGGGGAGATGAAGCGCATGCGGGTCTCCGATCTGCACGGTGAAAACGGGCGCAACGTGGACGAGGCCTGGCTCGACAACGGTGTCTACCGTTATGAGGACCAGTGGATCAGCAAGCAGAAGACAAAGGTAACCCTGGAGATCAACGCGCGCTGGATCAAGTTCAACAATCACAAACTGATCCTCCATATCGGCCGCGACATGCGGCACAAGCAGGCCGCAACCGCCAAGGGCGACCTGAACATGCACCGGCAGCGCATTCAGGCCAATCTCATGGTGACCATGGCCCAGCTGAACGAGCACCTCTACGACGGCAGCCTGAAGCCGGTGTTCGACACCCTGCCGGTACTGAAGAGCCTTATCGAAAAGCACCCCGAGGACACGGAATTGATCCAGGGCGCCATCGCTCCCCTTGAACGGGCGAAGGATCATCTGGCCGCCTTTTCGAAAAAGAACGAACGCGATCTCGACACCACTCCCCGCAACTGGGATCTGAATGACATTCTCCACCAGGAGCTGGTCTATCTCGATACGATTTCCGACTCGAAAAATTTCCGGGTCAAGACCGCTTTCACTCCCGAGCTGCGCCAGGTCTACGGCCTGGGCAGGGATTACTCCATCGCCATCGGCGCGGTGCTGCTGGCCCTGCGCTCATCCATGACGTCGGTGAGCCAGAAAGGGCTGGTGGTCGGAACCAAGCAGCTGGAGGACACGGTGCTGGTGGAAGTGCTCGCTCCCGGACAGGACACCTTTATCGAGAACATGCTCTATTCTGTCGATCCCTTCTATGAAGAGTACGCCGACAAATCGAACCACAAGACCATGGGCGCCGAGCTCTGCCACGCTCTCTTTCAGCCCCTGAACGCGCAGATCGACAATAGCCACCAGGGTGGAAAGGGCAATATCGTGCGTATTCGCATCCCCGTCGCCCGTAAATCGATGGTGCAGCTGCAGGAGAACGAGGCGCAGCAGGGGGGGAAGGGTGTGATTATGTAAGGGCCCGGTTCCGTCCCAATAGGCCTACGAAAAGCACGAAAGAAACGAAAAAAGAAATAGAGGATAAAAAATGCCCCTGGCTTCCGGCTCGGGGCGTTGTTTTCTGGTTTCCCACGGTCCTCCGCGGGAACTCACCATGCATGGGACTCCGATCAGCGATTGCGATACCGATATCGAGACCGAATTCCGAGTGCGATGAGCGCTGCCGCAAAAAACCGTATTCCGTGGGGGGGGGAGGGCACCCCTGTTTCTTTTTCGTCTTTTCCGCGTTTTTCGCAGGCCGGTGTCTTTTTTTCTTCCCTTGACAATCCTCGTGCTAATTCGTATATTTACGTCTCTATGAAACAGGGGAGGCAGTCATGGCACGACAGATCAAGAAGAATAAAACAGAGAAACTTCCCTTCACCCGCACGAACTACATTCTGTTCGCCGCCGGGCTGGTGGTTCTCATCGTCGGCTTCAAAGCGCTGTCGGTCGGTCCCTGGAACAGCTTTTCCTCGCTGACCCTCGCGCCGATCCTGCTCATTCTGGCATACTGCATCATTTTTCCCGTTGCCATCCTCTACAAGAAACGGGGACAGGAACAGGATTCATAAACAGGGGCGATTAGCTCAGCTGGTTCAGAGCACCTGCCTTACAAGCAGGGGGTCACTGGTTCGAATCCAGTATCGCCCACAAA
>JAFGRY010000027.1 GCA_016934955.1 bacterium
ATCACCGTGTTGCGGATGTCAGTCATTCTAAATACCCAGAGTTACTAAACGAAATATTGTCTGAAGGCTCTTTCGATCTATGTTTCTATTTCGCTGGGATTGGTGAGGTTTTCAACCCTTTGGACATGAGCAAGGAACCAAGGGTCATTGATGTTAATTTGACCGGCATGGTTAAAACCGCATCAAAAGTGATTCCGCAGATGGTTAAAAGAGGCAGGGGGCACTTTATCGGTGTTTCGAGTTTAGCCGATGAATTGATTTCGGCTGAGGCGCCATCGTATCATGCCTCAAAGACAGGATTTTCCAATTACCTTAGAGGTCTATCTTTAGCCTTGGGTTCTAAGGGTGTTTTTGTAACCAATGTTCGATTTGGTTTCGTCGATACAAAAATGGCGAAGGGTGATATTAAACCACTTATGATGAGCGTAGAAAGGGCGGTTGAACATATACAATATTGTATTAAGAAGAAGCCGGTCTGTTACACTGCACCGAAGCTTGCTATTCCGCTTATCAAATTTCGAAAACTAATGATGTTGCTTGGTGCCAAGTAGCATCTGATCGAACAAAAGATGGTTAACAAGCAAATCAGCTTGGATGCAAATTCCGCTGGCTCCATTTGCACCAGCTATTTGCGCCGTTAGAGGCATCATTTAAAGACAATGAAAAAATATATAATAAGAGAAGGCACTACCGAAGACCTTGCCTTTTTAAAAAAAATGGTCTATGAGGCGGTTTTTTGGTCTCCAACCCAGGAGAAAATGACGATCGAAGAATTATTTCGCGTCCCTGAGATATCAAAATTATTAAAAGACTGGCCTAATAGGATTGGAGATTTTTCATTGATTGCAACTGATGAAGAAGGGATAGCTATAGGAGCAGCGTGGTATCGTTTTTTTACCAAAGAAGACCCTGGATATGGCTTTGTTGATTCATCCATACCAGAACTAGGCATAGCAATGATTAAGAAACACAGAGGTAAAGGAATAGGAAAAGAATTAATGATAAGAATACTTGCTTATGCAAGATCTGAAGGAATAGATAAAATAAGTTTAAGTGTTGATCCAAATAATTATGCATTTCACTTGTATGAATCACTAGGATTTAAGAAGGTTTCAGAATCTGGGACATCGTGGACCATGGTAAAAGAATTAAATTAATGCCTCTAACTGGTGCATTAAGCCGACCGAGAGATCTGACTGGCCCTGGAACGGGTGATTGCCCCCGGCGGCGAAAATTGCTGTGGTAGTTTATCGGTCCGCTTTCCTCGTCGGCTTATGCACTAACTGTTAGGCATAAAATGAACTATAAGGGAAATTGCATTGAGAATATTACTCGTAAGTAGTCCTAAAACAATTATCGGATTTGATAGAGTCACAAAACTTCCTAATCTTGGATTGAGTTCTATTGCTGCCAATGTTTTCGGTGAAAATATATGCATAAAGATTTTAGATCTGGTTTTGGTAAGAAATAAACCCGATCACTATTTATTAAATTATCTTAAAGCGTATGATCCGGATGTTGTCGGATTTAGCTGTATGACCTTCCAGTATGATGATACAATGAAACTGGCCGGATGTGTTCGAGAATATAACCCAAAAATAAAAATTATTTTAGGCGGCTATCACCCCACCGTCGAGTTTGAAAATCTATTTCTTGGCACCCACAAGCAGCATATCGATTTCATCATAAGGAATGAAGGTGAAATCACTTTCAGCCTGCTGATAGAACAAATTCAATCTGATGGAAAATATGATCGCATTCCATCACTCTCATATATCAATAAGGGCGCTATTGTTCATAATCCACAGGGAAGCGTTCTCGATCTGGATCGTGTGAAAAGACCCGACAGGTCAAAGCGCATTTTAAAAAAAGGATTTCATATTTTAGGGACGCCTGCTGATGTTGTTGAAACATCACGGGGATGTGTAAATCACTGCAAATTTTGCAGTATTCGACAAATGTACGGTACTGTATTCAGGAAATATACAATTGAGCGGGTAATTGAAGATATTATGGATGCTCGCAATCATGGCGCTCAGGCGATCCTTATTGTTGATGACAACATTACCGTGGATGCTGTGCGCTTTGAAACCCTTTGCAGGGAAATTATTAATAATAAGCTGAATGATATAAAGTATGCCGTCCAGGCGAGCATTCCTGGTCTAAAACGAGCACCAGGATTGCTGAAATTAATGTCTGAGGCAGGTGTTGATCTGTGTTTCGTCGGGATTGAAAATGTCGATGATAAAAACATTCAATTTTTGGATGCAAAACAAATACACCATTCTGAAACCAAAGATATTATCAATGAATTACAAGGCTATGGCATCACCGTCATTGGATCCTTTATCATTGGCAATCCAGGAGATACCCGTGAAATAGTGTATGAAAATTTTCAGTATGCCAACACTATTGATGTAGATATTCCGCTATTTCTTATTCTGACACCATTTCCTAAAACTGAAATTCGTCAAGAACTCTTAAGGCACAAGTTGATCACCAATACATACGACTATTCAACGTATGACCTGTTTCATGCTAATGTGAAAACGAATTATCTGACTTCCAGTGATCTTGAAAAAATAAGAGATGAAATCGCATTTAAAATATTCAAGAACGGTTCAAGATTGTGGAGACTCGTGCGAAAGTATCCGCATTTTTCAGTCAAGGTATTATTCGATCAATTAATTAATCAACCCAAGGAAGTTATTGGGTATATACAGGGTATGTTCAAATAAATGTGGCCAGCATCAAGGTACGCGGGGATCAACACTCGTTAAGGCTGATCATTTCTTAACATTCGCTGGATTAATATTTTCCCATACAATATTATTTGACCCGTCATCTCAAGCGTTGGGTATCAAGGATGTATCTATGAATACCATCACAAGACTCGGAACATTCGATGATGTGGTGAAAGGATCACCGAATGATGTAAGCGAGATATGCCGGGCCCTTAGATCGTTGATTGCTGAATTGCATCCGGATTGCGTTGAGGTTCCAAGACCGGGAGAGTCCTCTGCTGCATATGGGTACGGAGAGAAAAAAATGTCGGAAGCATACGCGTACATCATGCCGCAGAAGACGTACGCCAATCTCGGTTTCTACCACGGGGCAGATATCGAATCTGCATATCCGTTCCTCGAAGGTACGGGAAAGAAGCTCAGACACGTCAAGGTGCGAGACCTGCAGATGGTGAGATCAGTGGATATAAAACATGTTCTGCTGGCTGCGATGACCGAACGCAGAAATGCTATCGGCCTTTGATGGACCCAATGCCCGACACAGCGCCCAGCCGGATGCATTCGGAGCCGGTCAGCGTTGCCGTTGGCACGGCAGTTGAACTGATTGCATAAGAAAATTTGTTCCAGAATATATATGTATATGAAATTACCTCAGATCCGGCTGATGACAAAGCGCGCGACTGTGAGGATGAATGGAAAGGGACCAAATAATGGACGCCAGAAAATTCTACGACATCACTCACCGGGAACATGTGGTGTGCAATCCCACGAGCGAGGAAAAGCTGGCGCGTCTCGTGGAACTGCTGCGCCTCCCGACAGACGCGCAATTAGCTGACATTGCGTGCGGCAAGGGCGAGTTCCTGATTCGACTGGCGGAAGCCTATGGCGCACGCGGGATGGGTATCGACATCTCTGCTTTTTACCTTGCCGAGGCGGAGAAAAGGCTCAAGGAGCGGGCACCGGGTGCCGGTGTCACCTTCGCACGAATGGATGGCGCCGATTTCAGACCCGATGAACCGAACAGCCTGGACCTCGCCTCATGTATGGGTGCCAGCTGGATCTTCGGGGGACATGTAAAGACTCTGGAAGCACTGGTCCGCATGGTGAGACCCGGCGGCTGGGTGATCGTGGGCGAGCCCTTCTGGCAGCAGGAGCCGTCAGGGGAGTACCTCAAGGCATTGGGGTGCGCGCGCGAGGATTTCGGGAGCCACTACTCCAATGCAGAAGCCGGAGAGCGGCGAGGATTGGACCTCGTCCACACCATCGTAAGCAGCAAAGACGACTGGGACAGGTACGAAGGCCTCCAATGGTATGCGACATCCGCCTACGCCCGCACGTGTCCTGATGATCCGGACGCGGCCGAATTGGTGGAGCGAGTGCAGAACGAGAGAGAGGCCTACCTGCGCTGGGGACGCGACACGCTTGGCTGGGCTATCTATATGTTCAGGTCGCGTCCTGCGGCCTGACAAGGGATGAACGCAAGCGGGAACAGGCCCGCCAGCGTGCAATGTATCCCAACGGGAGCTGATGAGGGTGAGTGCACATTGATGGGCGGCAGATACTTTTTATGGGAGAGACTGTCATGAGAGTGCTAACAAAAGCTGCAAGAAGGGCCGTAAAAAGAAAGGCCCCGGCAGGTACCATAGTATGGATACCGGTTATGATGCTGCTTTGCAATACCGACAATTTTTTTGCGCAAACAATGATCAACACCTGGGACGGAACGAGCAGCGAAGATGTAACCCACCGATACACGGTAACAATCGATTTTCAGGGGGCTGCAGACGCGTACCTGAATCTATATACTCTCACGAATGTTGAGACGGCGACATTTTCTCAATCAATAAGAAGTCATACCATCACTTACAGCGTTGCACCGGTGCGAACGACAGCCCTGAAAGACAATCATGGCAATGAGTATATGAAAATTGAATGGGAGAGTCCCATTGACAGTGTAACGGTGATATCGGAGACGGAACTGACGGTAAGCACATCCTATGGAAGGTTTATCAGTTCCGCAACATACCCGATAGAATCCGCACTGATCCCTGACAGTATTCAGCAGTATCTGCTGCCGAACGGATTTTGTCAATCCGACGCGTCTGAAATTGTGGATTTGGCGGATTCATTGGTATCAAACAGCGCCAGTGAAGCGGATGCTGTCATTACGATCGTCAATTGGGTTCGATACAATATGAGGTGGATTTGTACGTGTGATATGCCCTTTATCTACAGCGATGCCTTGAACACGTTGTATTTCGGCGGAGGGAATTGCGTCAATTTCTGTAATCTCGCTCTTGCGTTGCTCAGGGCGGCCGGCATTCCGGCGCGAGAGGCCGTCGGCTCCATGATTCATGACTGGACTTCATATGCAGGGCATATATGGGTCGAAGCATACTACCCTGATCAGGGATGGATTCAATTTGAAACGTCGTACTGGATGCCGAATGAAGGCCCGTTACCCAATACATTTTTACTACCCAGACATATCAAGACCTATGCGGGGACAGGGATGGGGCTCTCTCCCGGGTATGTGACTGAACAACATCAGACCTCCACCGTTGTCACCTCTTCCCCGGTTTCGTTACAATCAGTATCCGTCTCAATTGACACCGATAATTTTGTGACGTACTGGATAACCATTAGAAATACAAATTTCAGCAGGCCTGACTCGGTGTTTCTCTCAACCCTCGTGACCGCGAATGACTGGCACGTCAGTCTGCCCCAGGATGCTTTTTATATCGATCCTGATGAGCCCTGGGAAGAGACAAGGGATCTCGCTCTCACTATTACTCCTCCTCAGGATGTCACCGAAACAGATACGGTAACCGTATGTGTCACAGCGATTTCTCAAGCCACGGGATCAGCAGAACAGGTCCTCTTTCGCATTAACCACGATCTGTCCGGTGTAGAAAATCCCGATGGAATCGATGTGCCGACAGAGGTAATGCTGTTTCAGAATTATCCGAATCCATTTAATCGGTCGACGCTGATACCATACAGGGTAAATGCACCAGGCGATGTCACGGTGAAAATGTATAATCTTGCGGGACAGGAAATAGAGACACTGGTAAATGAATTCCACGAAACAGGCGACTATGAAATCATCTGGAAACCAGACCGGCTGCCAAGCGGATTATATGTATATAAAATACAAGCCGGCAACATGTCGGTAACGAAGAAATTAATTTTCCAGAAATAATCCATAAAAATAATCATAAATAGACACATTCACGGGAGAGGAGAGACAACAACTCTAAATGAAGGCGGTATGTGCTGGGCAGACGAGCGCACGGGCGGTAATGATTTCATTTGCATTTAAGAACAATTCTTATTAAGTTGTTCTTATGAAATACAGCCAACTGAAAGAACGGCAGGACCATTTTTTTACCATCTGCCGGCAGCACGGTCTGAAAATCACTCCACAGCGCACGGCAATATATCAGGCGGTAATTACTTCCCCAAATCACCCCGCTGCCGATGACATCTTTCGCATTGTCAAGCGTGAATTCCCCAGGATATCCTTCGATACAGTCAACCGGACCCTGCTCACATTCAATCAGATCGGACTGCTGACGGTAGCCGAGTCATACAGAGGAGCGCGGCGTTTTGATCCTAATGTGGAAGATCATCATCATCTGCACTGCCTTAAATGCGGGAAGATACTCGATTTTACCTGTGATGCATTTGATCACCTGACCGTTCCGGAACAATTGAATAATCAATTTGCGCGTGTTCTTTCAAGCCGGGTGGTTTTTAACGGTATTTGCCAAGATTGCAGTGATAGGAAGTAAAAAAAATTTCAAGGTTAAATAGGAGTAACTACTATGAAGGACAATAAACGAAAGGAGAATGCCTTATGAGAAAAGAAAGCAAGTGCCCGGTAACGGGCAGGACCTCGGGCGGCGGAACCACGAACAGGGACTGGTGGCCGAACCAGGTGAATCTCAGGATTCTCCACCAGCAGTCCTCAAAAAGTAATCCCATGGACGAAACGTTCAGTTACGCCGAGGAATTCAAAAAACTCGATCTGCAGGCGGTGAAGAAAGATCTGTACGCCCTGATGACGGACTCGCAGGACTGGTGGCCCGCAGATTGGGGGCATTACGGTCCGCTGTTCATCCGCATGGCGTGGCACAGTGCCGGAACCTACCGGTTGGGCGACGGCCGGGGCGGTGCGGGATCAGGCTCGCAGCGGCTGGCGCCTCTCAACAGCTGGCCCGACAATGTGAACCTAGACAAAGCGCGGAGGCTGCTCTGGCCCATCAAGCAGAAATACGGCAAAAAAATTTCCTGGGCCGATCTGATGATTCTCGCCGGCAACTGCGCCCTGGAATCGATGGGGTTCAAAACGTTCGGTTTTGGCGGCGGCCGTGAAGATGTCTGGGAACCGGAAGAAGACATCTACTGGGGTTCCGAAGAAGAGTGGCTGGCAACAAGTGACAAGCCCGGCAGCCGCTACTCAGGGGAGAGGGATCTGGAAAACCCTCTGGCGGCCGTGCAGATGGGCCTGATTTATGTGAATCCGGAAGGACCGGACGGCAACCCGGATCCGGTCGCCTCCGGAAAGGATGTGCGCGAGACCTTCGCCCGCATGGCCATGAACGATGAGGAGACCGTAGCCCTGGTCGCCGGCGGGCATACCTTCGGCAAATGTCACGGCGCCGGTGATGCCGCCAATGTGGGGCCCGAGCCGGAGGCCGCCCCCATTGCAGAACAGGGACTCGGCTGGAAGAGCAGCTTCGGCAGCGGGAAAGCAGGGGACACCATCAGCAGCGGTATTGAAGGGGCCTGGAAACCGAATCCCACCAGCTGGGATATGGGATACCTCAAAGTGCTCTTCAAATATGAATGGGAACTGGTGAAGAGTCCTGCCGGGGCGAATCAGTGGCTGGCAAAGAATGTGGAAGAGGCAGATATGGTGGTCGACGCGCATGACCCGTCCAGGAAGCACCGGCCGATGATGACCACGGCGGATCTGTCGTTGAAATTCGATCCCGTCTACGCGCCGATCGCCAAACGGTATCTGGAAAACCCGGAAGAGTTCGCCGACGCGTTCGCCAGGGCCTGGTTCAAACTCACCCACCGGGACATGGGGCCGCGTTCGCGCTATCTCGGTCCGGAAGTACCCGGGGAGGAACTGATCTGGCAGGATCCTCTTCCGGAAGTGGATCATGCTCTCGTTGATAAAAAGGACATTGCAGATCTCAAAGGCACGATTCTCGCCTCGGGGCTCTCCATCCCTGAACTGGTGTCAACAGCCTGGGCATCGGCCTCAACGTTCAGGGGCTCAGACAAGCGGGGCGGGGCGAACGGAGCCAGAATCCGCCTCGCTCCCCAGAAGGACTGGGAGGTCAATCAGCCCGCCCGGCTGGCAAAAGCGCTCAAGGCCCTGGAGAAGATCCGGGACGCGTTCAACGCCGCCCAGTCAAAAGGGAAAAGGGTGTCGCTTGCCGATCTGATCGTTCTTGGCGGGTGCGCCGCGGTAGAACAGGCGGCGAAGCAGGCAGGATATAATCTCACCGTGCCTTTTACGCCGGGACGCACCGATGCCTCGCAGAAGCAGACCGATGTCGCGTCATTCGCTGTTCTCGAGCCGAAGGCTGACGGGTTCCGCAACTATCAAAAAAGCAGATACGCAGTCTCCGCAGAGGAACTGCTCGTTGACCGCGCCCAGCTTCTGACGCTGACCGCGCCCGAAATGACGGTGCTTGTCGGCGGCATGCGCGTACTGAATGCCAACTACGGCCAGGCCAGCCATGGTGTTTTCACAAAGCAGCCGGGAACGCTGACCAATGATTTCTTCGTGCATTTACTTGACATGGGTACGGTGTGGAAGCCCTCCTCCAAAAACGAGGATGTATTCGAGGGAACGGACCGGGCAACGGGGGCGCTCAAGTGGACGGCAACTAGGATCGATCTCCTCTTCGGATCGAATTCCCAGCTGCGGGCAATTGCGGAAGTCTACGCATGCAGGGATTCTCAGGATAAGTTCCTGAATGATTTTGTCGCGGCGTGGAACAAGGTCATGAATCTCGACCGATTTGACCTCGCCTGATTTCGGGACGAGGGTCATAAACGCTGCTGCACAGCAAAGCGGCAGTTCGGTAAACCGCTTACCGGTTCAGCGGACGGTGAGGCGCCGTCCGCTGAACCGGATATAATGGTCTGTTCTCCAGTCTCGTTTGCCTGTTGCGTGTATACGCTTTCACAATGATCGTGAGTTGAACTATCTCAAGCGACAGGGGAGCTTTCATGCTTGATTTCCTGAAGAATATTAAATATTATTATACACAGGGACGAAGATGTTCAGGCCGTCGTCCCGTACCGGGATCCCCCGGTAGTGCAACCGATAATCATACGATATGTTAACAGCCACATGAAGATTCAGGTAGAAAAAAAAATTCCGGCAAAGATCAGTAAAACACCCGTTTTACAGCAGACAGCGTTCTGGGCGCGTGTTAAAAAAAAGCATGGCATCGAATCTAGGGCCTTTGATATTACAGTGAACGCTTCCGATGTGTACACTGCCGAAGAGCGGTCATACCCGATTGAGGATGATGTGCTGATCCTGTTTCCGAACATCGCCGCTGAATGGACAATCGGCTATATACCCTATGGCCCGGCGATCCAGCCCAGTCCCGAACATCAGGGATCGTTTCTTGAAGAACTGTCGGAAACATTACGGCCTTTTCTGCCTGATAATTGTCTGATGATGCGTTATGATCTTTCGTGGGAATCTCTCTGGGCACAGGATGACGCCTACTTTACCGGTAACGGCGACTGGATGGGCCCGCCGGCGAAGACAAGTCAGGAAATACGGCTGAATTTTGAGACACAAAACTGGAACCTGAAAAAGGCCAATACAAATGTGCTGCCCTCAGATACGATATTCATTGACCTGCAAAAGGATGAACAGCGGCTGCTGCAGGAGATGAAAGCAAAAACCCGGTACAATATCAGACTGTCTCATCGCAGGGGCGTGAGGGTGCGTACAGCGGATATGGATGACCTCCCTCTCTGGCACGCGTTGTACCTCGAGACATGCCGGCGCAACAATATACATATTGATGGCATTGACTATTTCAGGGCCGTCCTTGAAACGACCGCCCGGGACACCAGTTCTCCGGCTGATGTCGAACTGCTGATCGCGGAGGGCGCCGGTATGCCCCTGGCGGCGATGTTCCTGGTGTATTCCGAGCGGAGAGCAACGTATCTCTATGGAGCATCCGCATCCGTGCATCGGAATTACATGGCCCCGTACGCGCTGCAGTGGGAGGCGATCAGGCGGGCAAAAAAGAGGGGGTGTGTCGTCTATGATATGTTCGGCGTCTCGCCTCAGCCTGATGTGTCGCACCCCATGTACGGATTGTACCGTTTTAAAAGAGGATTTGGAGGCTCGCTGTTTCACCGGATGGGGTGCTGGGATTACCCCTTTGACACAACCGGGTACCAGCAGTATACGACGGCTGAAATGCAAAGCAGCGGATATCACCGGGGATGAGGAACACAGCAGAGCGACGGCAGTCGATGCATGACCTCCCTTGTATCGGGCTTCTCTTCGCTTGTTTTCAGCATGAAGCTGATGCGAACAGGGTGAAAGGGCGCCGGAGCCGGACTGATCCTGAACGGGATTGCCTGCATTATCGGATATGTCGATCCGGCGGCGGGAAGCACCGTTTTAGGCATGGTATCCGGCCGGTGAGGACAGCTCTTTATCGGTGCGTTCGTCTATCCATGTTTTTTATTTAACGGAACCGGGAAGCATGAACTCCAGTTGCTCCTCAAAGACAATTAAGCCGGAGCATATCGCTCCCTGCGGCATGAACTGCCGTCTCTGCTGGGGCTATATACGGGAGAAGAACCGGTGCCCGGGATGCCGGGAGCTTGGCGGCCCTGAAAGCCGGAAATCGGAATGTCGCACCAGCTGCCGCATAAAGAATTGTGAACATATCGCGGCGGGTGCGCTCAAATACTGTTCTGAACGCTGCAGCCGGTTCCCCTGCGCACGGTTAAAACAGCTGGACAGGCGGTACCGTACCCGGTACGGCATGAGCATGCTGGGCAACCTGGCGGCCCTGCCGGCAAAGGGAATCCGGGCGTTTGTTCGGGAAGAAAAAGAGAAGTGGGTATGTCCCGGGTGCGGGGAGATGCTTTGTGTGCACCGGTCCGCCTGTCTCTCCTGCGGGTACACCTGGCGGTGACACGGGTGCGGGGCCGCGGCAACGCCGCCTTAAACGCCGTATAAGACTGACCGGAAGGTCAAATACGCTGTTAAACGGCACCGGAAGAGAGGCTCACGACTATGCGAAAAATTTCCTGGGGAGTGCTGAGTACGGCAAAGATCGGCCTGGTCAAAGTGATCCCCGCCATGAAGCGGGGTGCGTATTCCCGTATCGATGCCATCGCTTCCCGCAGCCTGAACAAAGCGAAGAAGGCGGCGAAGGCGCTTGGCATTCCCGCGGCCTATGGATCCTACCAGGAACTGCTTGACGATCCAGGCATCGAGGCTGTCTACGTCCCCCTCCCCAATCATCTGCATGCTGAGTGGATCCTGAAGTCACTGGCGGCGGGAAAGCACGTATTGTGCGAAAAACCGATCACTGTACATGCAGGTGAAGCCGCTGCTCTGGCAGAGAACATAAGGAAATATCCTCACCTGAAAGTGATGGAAGCCTTTATGTACCGGTTTCATCCCCAGTGGCGGGAAGTGAAAAAGCTGGTTGCCAAAGGGAAGATCGGAGAGGTCAAGACCGTCCACTCGGTTTTTTCCTACTATAATGACGATCCCGGGAATATTCGCAACAGGGTCGAATTCGGGGGCGGCGGGCTCCTGGATATCGGCTGTTACTGTATTTCCCTGTCCCGTTTTGTCTATGGAGCCGAGCCACTCCGGGTATTCGGAACGATCGAGTTTGATCCGCGAATGAAGATCGACCGCCTGACGTCGGCGGTGCTCGAGTTTGCATCGGGGACGGCAACGTTCACCTGTTCGACCCAGCTGTCCGGCAGGCAGTATGTGGATATCATTGGGACGAAGGGGCGTGTAGAAATTGAAAAACCGTTTCTGCCCCTGCCCGACGGTCCAACCAGTTTCATGCTCAGCACCGGATCCGGATCGCGGGAAATCAGGTTCGATGCCTGCAATCATTACACGATTCAGGGTGATCTGTTTTCCCGGGCGATAATCCATGGTACAGAGGTCCCGACACCGATAGATGATTCAATCGCGAACATGAAGGTAATAGACGCGCTTTTTGCAAGCGACAGAACCGGGAACCCTGTCGCCGTATGATATAATCAGTACCCGTCGCAGGAGGACCGGCCCCTGACGTTGAATCAGAGAATATCTGTGGCGCGGAGGGGCAGTGTTCCCGGAATGCGCAGGAAAACGCACCTACTAAACGAAGGAGTCGAATGATGATGCATCCCATAACTATTGCAGCTGTTCTGTTGTCGGGAGCGCTGGCGATCCCGATGCGTCTGTCCGCACAGTTCGTGAACGATTCCACTGATTTCGAGATCCACCGGGAACCGTGCAGGTTTCTCATCATCAGCAATGAGAGCGATACAACCATTGCCATGTGCCTGGGGAACGTAATCATTTCCAGAGACAAAATTACCTTCAAACCGGATGAGCCTATTCGAAAAAAGCTTGATGAACAGCGGGTTTTTACCATGACCTCACTGGGATTGTTTGTGGGAAATCTGAGTGACGTCGTTTTAAAAGAAGACACAAATAGCCTTGCATTTGTCTCCTGCAATAAACACTGCCTCATTGTCTCGGCCGATGTGAAACGATTGAAGGAGCAGCTGGAAGAGGCCGTGTACCGGAATATGATTGCCGAATCCGCAGAGGAATCGGAACGGTAGGCGCATCAGCAGGGCTACTGTAACCGGATGTTCCGGCTCTTCGGGGCCATCCGGCTCCGGTGCCCGGCTCACGGTCGTGAACACGAAATGAACGATGTGCGGCATGTGGAGTGGACTGAACGTCCCGGGAAAGACGCCCGGGGCGTTTTATTGTTCCGATAGGATTTTCGTATGGCAGGGAAAAAATACTTGACATTAACTGAAACATTGTTAAATTAATAATCGTTCCGATTATTAATAAGGCGCTGCATGGGTACTGATGTGACATACAGAAAGTCGAAACAGCGGGAGCGCATTCTGCAGCTGCTCAGAGAAACCGATGTTCACCCTTCCGTTGACTGGCTGTACGAGAAGCTGAAAAAGGAATTTCCCAAACTCAGTCTCGGCACGGTGTATCGAAATCTCAGCATCCTGGTCGACCAGGGTCTGGTTAAAAAAATTCATTTCGGAAGCACGTACGACCGGTTCGACGGCAGGCGTGCTCCCCATTATCATCTCATCTGTGAAGCGTGCGGAAAAATTGAGGATCTGGAACTGGCGGTATACGAAGAGATCACCCGGACGGCGCAGACACAATCCGACTTTACCATCACCAGGCATATGATTGAATTCTACGGATTGTGCGCCGACTGTAAACACCAGTGAATCGAAGAAACATGATGTACGCTCTCAATCATTGTCTGGAAGTACGAATTTATCCAACTATCCGTTACCCGTAAAGGAGGACACCATGGAAGAAACCAAACTGAACATGCCGCTTCTGGGAGATGATTTCCCGGAACTGAAAGTGCAGACCACTCACGGCCCCATGAACATTCCCGGCGATCTGAAGGGATCGTGGTTCGTGCTGTTCAGCCATCCCGCTGACTTCACCCCCGTGTGCACCACGGAATTCGTCGGATTTCAGAAGCTCTACGACGAATTTGAAAAGATCGGCTGCAAGCTCATCGGCATGTCCATTGACCAGGTATTTTCCCACATCAAGTGGATCGAGTGGATCAAAGAGAAGCTGGACGTTGATATCAAGTTTCCCGTTGTCGCGGCCAATGACGCAGTCGCCTTAAAACTCGGCATGCTGCACCCCGGAAAAGGCACCAACACGGTGCGCGCCGTCTTCATCGGCGACCCCAAGGGCAAGGTCCGGCTCGTGATCTACTACCCCCAGGAAATCGGCCGCAATATGGATGAGATCCTGCGCGCGGTGAAAGCCCTGCAGCTCGCGGATGGCAAGGGAGTGGCCGTTCCCGCCAACTGGCCGAACAACGGTCTTATTAAAGATCATGTCATCATTCCACCCGCAAAAACCGTCAAGGACGCGGAAGCCCGGAAAAAACAGAAAGACTGTTACGACTGGTGGTTCTGTCATAAAGCGCTCTAGCCCGTTCGTAGTCACTATCTCAAACCCTCCCCGGCCGCAGGGGGAGGGTTTTTTTACACGAGCTTGGATTGCGGCAGAGTGTATCCAGTCTGCGGCGGGACGGTGCGGTGGAGAATGACCCCATGTACCCCCCGTGATCGTCACGGGAGGAAAAACAGCTTGATATTGTGCCTGAGAGGCGATACTTTAAACAGGACAAACGCGCTATTATCCTTCTGTTATTTCAGTGTATTTCAGATCTCTGCAGAGCATACAGCAAAGCCGTTAGGCGGATTGCACATCCACCGGGTGTTCCTTACAGCCGGTGCCGATGAGGGCGTCCGGTTTTCTGCGCACTGATCGGGCGGCAGGGCCCCCTGTGCTGATTTCGGAGGATCACCATCGATGAAAAGAGGCGACGAATGCAGGCAGCTGCTGATAGTGACCGGTGTCCTGATGTCCATCTCGGTCGGCTGTGTACAAAACAAACGTCTTCTGACACGGCATTCTTTCTCAGACGACAAAGCGACGATTGAGGTCGGCGGGCTCACCACCGAGGTCACCGTGCTGCATATCACGGATAGTCATATCAGCGTTTTTGATGCCCGTGAGCAGCGGTACCGTTCCTGCAGCGCCCGTATGGACGATGCATACCGCACCGTACATCACGTTGCTACCGGAAAAGAAACAGCTCCTGTTGCCGCCTTTCACGAGCTGATGGCGACGGCGGAAACCCTGCGAGTGGATGTGATTGCTCTGACCGGTGATATCGTCAACAACCCTTCTCCGGCAAGCGTCGAGTATGTTCGTGACGCGCTGGAAAAAACGGGTATTCCCTGGATATATGTCGCCGGAAATCATGACTGGCATTACGAGGGAATGGCCGGAGCCGCGGCGGATTTGCGGGATATCTGGATCGGAAACAGCCTGCTTCCGCTGTATCGGGGCGCTAATCCTCTGTTTGCGTCACGGATTATCGGCGGCATCAATTTTCTGACCATTGACAACTCAACCTATCAGATTACTGCGGAACAGCTGGCATTTTTTAAAAAAGAGGCAGAAGGTCCGTTGCCGATGGTGCTGCTCATGCATATTCCCGTTTATCTGCCCGGCGATGGAGAGCGGGAGAGCATCGCCACCTGCGGCGATCCCCGCTGGGGCTGGGACATGGATAAAAACTATGAAGTAGAACGCCGGGAGCGCTGGTCCCGCGGCGGCAATTCGGCGTACACGGTTCAGTTCCTCGAGGCGGTGCGCGCCTGTCCAACACTTGTCGCCATTCTTGCCGGGCACACACACAAGCCCGCGGCCGGGCGGATCTCGGAAACAGCCGTACAGTACATCACCGGCAGATCGGCGGACGGGGGCCACCGGCAGGTATGTTTTACGCCTCTTGATTGATCCTTTTACTGCCGTAAAGGGCATATCATATAAAGCAGGCTGATTCGTCTATGCAGGTGCATACACGTATATGAAGAGGTGACTATGGAGAAGGCAGAGCTGCCGACAATGTGCCGAAACGGATTGGTCTACATGGTAGACGACAGGGGCAGGCCGCGTACATGCAAACCCTGGCTGGGCGATGCGTTTTCGTTCCTCTATGACAGGATCATGGCCGGATCGGTGTTTCCGAAGAAATTCGGGAGCGACCCGGCAAAACATTATCACATCCTCGGAAATGAGCTCCGGACCGTGCACGGGAAACGGGTGCTGGAACTGGCGACAGGCAGCGGCAGCGCCGTTCACTTTCTGCCGCCTGACAACCGGTACACCGGTTCCGATATCAGCCGGGGGCTTCTCAGACAGGCAGTGAAGCGTTTCAGCGGCGCAGGATTCCAGGAAGTGGATTTGTATGTCGCCTCCGCTGAGGATCTTCCATTCGCTGACAACAGTTTCGATGTCGTACTCTGTATTCTGTCCCTGAATTTTTTCTCGGACATACCCGGAGTATTGAAAGATATGCATCGGCTTGCCGCGGAGGGAGGCGTATGCATCTGCTGCGTTCCCGTGCCCGAGCGAAACAGCCGGAACAGCACCATTCACGGTACGCTCTATTCAGAAAAAGAATTGAGAGCCTTCGTGGAAGAGGCGGGATTTCGATTCGAGACGATTCCGGAAGAAAACGGAGCTTTGCTGTATTTCAGGGCAGTCAAATCGTGACAGCCCCCGGCACTGTGCAATGAAGACCAGGATACCGTATGAACGACCTTATGCCGATAAACCTGGAAAAAAAGTTCTCCGCATTTACCGATCACTGGGAGCCGAAGATTGTCGCACGCATGAACGGGTACGATCTCAAACTCGTCAAATTTCAGGGCGAGTTCGTGTGGCACCGTCATGGCGATACAGACGAAGTTTTCTTTGTCCATAAGGGCGAGATGTCCATCTTTTTCAGGGATGGTGTCGTTCGCTTGCGGCAGGGAGAGCTGTTTGTGGTGCCCAGGGGCGTCGAGCACAAACCCGCCGCGGCAGGAGAATGCCAGGTAATGCTGATCGAGCCCGCGGGCACGGTCAACACCGGGGACGCGGGCGGAGAGATGACCGCCGCCGCTGATGTCTGGATATAGATCTCGACGGTTCCAGAAAACGGCGGCCCGATCCGGACGTGAGCGTATATCCGTCCGACAGACATACTATATGTGTACCGTATCAATACTAACACGGAAGGAGTACTGACAATGAAGACATTTCAGAGAATGATCGCGGCAGGGGTTCTGTTGCTCTGCATCTCCAGCGGGATAGCCCAGGAAGCGTGGCCCCAGTACCTCGGACCGCACCGGAACAGCGTGTCGGACCAGACAGGCATTCTGAGGTCCTGGCCGGAGTCCGGGCCCGAGGTTCTCTGGACGGTCGATGTTGGCAAGGGATTCGGCGGACCGATAATCCGGGACGGCAACGTGTATCTTCTGGACAGGGATGACGAGGTGGGTGACATACTTCGCTGTCTCGATTTAAATACCGGAAGAGAACGGTGGCACTTTGCCTATGATGCACCGGGAACGGTAAATTTTCCCGGCTCGCGCAGTATTCCGGCCCTGGACGGCACGTATATTTACTCCTGCGGGCACAATGGCGATTTTTACTGCATCGACATAGAAAACCAAACCGTGGTGTGGAACCATAACATCTGGACCGATTTCGGCGGCGGTGACGTGCCGCGCTGGGCCGTCACCCAGAATCCGCTGATCTACGGCGATCTGGTTATCCTCGCGTCTCAGGCGCCGCAGGCGGGAGTGGTCGCCTATAACAAACTGTCCGGTGAGCTGGCCTGGAAAACACCGGCCCTTGGCGCAGTAGGATATGTCAGCCCCTCAATTGTCAGGGTCAGCGGCGAGGATCATGTGGTCATGATCACTGCCGCTGAAGGGCGCGGTGATGACACCCATGGCGGCAAGGTAATCGGTATCGATCCGCTTTCGGGCCGTGTTCTCTGGGAATACGGAAACTGGCAGTGTGTTATACCCATTCCGAACGCGGTCGATGCCGGCAGTGGAAAAATGCTGATCTCAGGAGGATACAATGCCGGCACTGCGATGATCCAGGCAGAGAAGACGGGTGATGGCGGCTACCGGGTCAGCGAGCTGTACAAAACAATCGAATTCGGATCCCATACCCTCCCGCCGATACTGGATAAGGGATATTTTTACGCGTTCTATTCGACGAACGAGCGGAAAGACGGCATGGTCTGCATGAGCATGGACGGTGAGATCCGATGGAAAACGAAGCGCTTTCCCCTGTTCGACAAAGGGAGTTATATTCTGGCCGACGGGCTGTTCCTCTGCACTGACGGGATGACGAAACTCTACCTCATTGAACCCGATCCCTCGGAATTCAAGCCTCTGGCGTCGGCGGAACTGCTCGAAGGACGGCAGAACTGGGCGCCCCTTGCGCTTGCGGGCGGAAAACTGCTTATTCGGGATCAGGACCGGATGAAATGCGTCAAGGTGGTCAAGTAACCCCCTTTTTACCATGCCGGCGGTTCTGCAGGGAGATGGCTTCTGAACGATAACGTGACGAACATCGATAATAGCGAAAGAATTCTGCAATGGATCCGGGCGCTTCTGAACGAGATTTCCGGGAACGATCGGGGAGCAGCACTGCTGTCCGGGTGCGGAAAAGTGTGCGCAGGAGCTTCGGAGCTGATGGCGGGAGCGATTGCCGTGAGAAAGGAACTGGCCGGGAATGCGGTTCCGGAACAGGTTTTTGAGCTGTTCAGAAAACGGTATTACAACAGACCCGGGCTGGTAAAAGAAGGCAATACCATAGTTCTGAAATTCGCCGAGTGTACCTGTCCCCTGGCAAGGGCGGGTATCGACGATCCGATCCTCTGTCGCTGTACCGTCGGATATTCAAAGGCATTATTCGAGACACTGTTCCAGCGTCCGGTACGAGTGACTCTGCACGGATCCATTTTAGGCGGTGACAGGGAATGCAGGCAGGAAATCGTGATTATGGGGGACTGACCGGTAGCCGGCGACGATTCCGGTCCGCTGTCCCGGCTGAACACGGCGAAAGTCAAACACGGCAGGAACTGACATGAAGGCGATGGACGGAGACGTCGCAGCATATTTTTCCCGGTTTGACGGAATCACCCTGGAACGGCTGCACCAGGTCAGGGCGCTCATACTCGAGCTGCTGCCTGAAGCCGGAGAAGCCATAAAATACGGGATCCCCACGGTACTCTTTCACGGCAATCTCGTACACTATGCGGCGTTTAAAAATCATACCGGGTTGTATCCGACCCCGTCGGGGATCGATGCGTTCAAGCAGGAACTGCGGCCCTTCAGGCAGGGGAAGGGATCCATCCAGTTCCCCCATGCGGAAGCGCTGCCCGCCGCGCTGATTAAAAAAATAGTGCTCTTTCGCATTGAAGAAGCAGAAGAACGGGCAGAGCGGATGTGAGTCGAACGTAACGAAACGGAGGTCCTTATTACAATGCATAAACGTCACAGTAATCAAGGTACTTTCAAAATTATTACACTTATCTTTGTATTTATTCTCGGATCGTGCGCCTCCGGTCCCGCGGATTTCAGCGGCATAGACTACACGCCGCGGCCGGACAGTGACTGGACGATTTCAACACCGCAGGAACAGGGACTGGATCCCGACCTGGTGGCACGCTTGTACTATAAGGCAGCGCGGCTGAAGACCACCTATGGACTGCTGGTTTTCAAGAACGGCACTCTGATTGCGGAAGACTATTTTCACGGCGGATCACCGGATCAGCAGGTGAACATCCACTCCGTGACGAAAAGCATCAACGCGGCCCTGACGGGAATCGCCCTGGACAGGGGCCTGATAAGCAGCCTCGACCAGAAGATGATGGATTTCTTTCCGGAACTCACCGACAGCATAGCGGACCCGCGTAAAAACGAAATCACCATCCGGCAGCTGCTGCAGATGCGGGCAGGGTATCCCTGGGAGGAGTCAACGCAGGAGCTGTTCAATCTGCTGTTCCACGGTTTTCGTGCCTCCACGCTCGTACAGGTGCCCCTGGTGAGGGATCCGGGCAGCGGTTTTGAATACAGCAACCTCACGGCTCACATTCTCGGAATGATCACGGCCCGCGCCTCGGGAGAGGACCTCATGTCCTTCGGAAAGGAACACCTCTTCGGGCCGCTGGGGATCGAGCCGGGATACTGGCAGGCTGACTGGGAGGGAAACTGCCTCGGCTTTTCTGATCTGCACCTGTCGGTGCAGGATCTGGCAAGATTCGGTCTGCTGTATCTGAATAACGGCGTATACAACGGCGCACAGATCGTCCCCGCGGAGTGGGTGAAAGAATCCCTGACCATCTATTCCCGCAACGCCTGGCCCTTCCGGGTCGGGAAGAACTGGGGGGACAACGCCTACGGGTTTCAGTGGTGGTCCATCAAGGCGGGGCATTACCGTTACAGTCTGGCCTGGGGGCACGGAGGGCAGCAGATAGCCCTAATACCGGAGCTGAACATGGCGATTGTCCTTACGGTGGATCCCCTGCACCTGCAGCACGGTTCCGGGCCCTGGAAAATCGAACGCGGGAATCTCAATCTGATAGCGGATTTTGTTGTATCGCTCCCGGCCGGGCCGGGTGTAGGGAAATGACCGGCAGGGGGGGCGCACCGGATTGCGGGTGATGCAGCAGAGCGGTTCCCCGTTTTCACGATGAAAGGAGAAGCACATGCAGACATTGCGATTGATTCTGGCGGTGATCGCCTTTTTTATCTTTCTGGCCGTTCTACTGTTTAATTTTGATTATTCACATGTCGGGTTCAGGCATAACCTGAGCGGGTATCTCACCGGGACCACTGCTGTACTGCTTATAATATCGATGCTGGGATCATATCTGCATGAACGCAGACACCGGAAGGATTGAGCGTTCACGATTTGTCTCATCATGTACATACACGGTACATGGCTGTGGTCTCCGGCCGGAGACATGATGTGCTCGCGCGGAACAACGCGTGACAAGACGTGAGGATTTGATATGAGATTCTGTACAGCAGTGAGCTGCATGGATGGGCGAATTCAGGTGCCGGTTATCGAATACCTGCAGCTTCGTTACAATGTCGAATACGTCGACATGATTACGGAAGCGGGGCCGAATGCTATCCTGACGTCGAGCGATAATCACGCGTTGACCGACTCGATCCTTAAAAGAATCGAAATCTCCTTAACGGCTCACAATTCGGTCGGCATTGCCGTGGCGGGACACCATGACTGTACCGGGAACCCGGTGCCGAAAGAGGATCAGCTGTCACACATTGAAGAGTCGGTGTATTTTCTGCAGAAGGCGTTTCCGGATACCGGTCTTGTGGGCCTGTGGGTGGACAGGAATCTGAGTGTATCGGAAGTGTGCGGAGCCTGAGCGGAATATACCTGGTATCATTGTGTCACATATCACTGCAGCCCGCAGAGGAGTATACAGCAATGGCATATACAGTCGAAACGATGTCGGACTGGCACCGTATCGCCGTGATCGACATCTACAACTATTATGTGGCCAACAGCTTCGCGGCCTATCCCGAAGAGCCGGTACTCTACGAGTTCTACGACCGGTTTCTGGCCATGGTTGAGGGGTATCCCGCGGTGGTGATAAAAGATGAAAAAGAGACCGTGGTGGGATTCGCCTTTCTGCATGCCTACCGGCCCGGCAGGCCGTTCAGCCGCGCTGCCGAGATAACCTATTTTATCATGCCCGATCACACCGGCCGGGGGATCGGCGATATGATCCTCGGACGGTTTATCCCGGCCGCGAAGGGAATGGGGATCGACACGCTGCTGGCGAACATCTCGTCCCGGAACGAAGGGAGTATCCGCTTTCATCTGAAACACGGTTTCAGAGAGTGCGGGCGCTTCATGAGAATCGGAAGGAAATTCACGCAGGACTTCGATGTGGTCTGGATGCAGCTGATGCTGTGAAAGAGGTATCGATCATGAAGCATATCAATACATTCTGTGTTGCCCTGTTCATTGTCCTGGAGTTGTCCGCGTCAGTCAACGGCTATTCCGTCGAATCAAGGGAAACCGGCAATCCCTATACACCCGGCTCCTGCACCATATTTGCTGTTTCACAGGGAGAATTGGTTTATTTCGGCAACAATGAAGACTGGTATGATCCTCAGACCTGGTACTGGATTATGCCGTCTTCTGACAGCACCTACGGAGTGCTCTGCTTCGGGTACGGGAACCTCTTCCCCCAGGGCGGTGTCAATGAAATGGGGCTCGCGTTTGACGCCAACTCTTTACCGAGAATCACGGTCCAAAAAAATCCGGAAGGGATCAAGCCATATCAGGCCATTGTCAATACCATCATCATGAAGCAGTGTGCTACCGTTGAGGAGGCGATTGCGACCGCCGAGGCCTACGACTGGAGTCAGTGCTACGGAGGCAGGCTGGATGGGCAGTTCCTGCTGGCCGACGCATCTGGTGATGCGGTGGTGATCGGCGCCGATTCCGCCGGTCGGATTGTGTTTACGAGAAAAGATGCAGGTGACGGGTTTCTGGTCTCTACGAATTTTAACCGGGCATATCCGTACAACCGGCTCGGCCGCTATCCCTGTCCCCGCTACGAAACAACAGTGTCAATGCTGAGCAGGATCCCTGCGGAAGAAGATCCCGGCGTTGATTATCTGGTCTCGATCCTGGATGCAGTGCACGCTGAGGGGAGAAGAATCAATACGCTCTATTCAAATATTATCGATTTGAAAAACGGCGTCGTGTATCTGTACTACTGGCACCAGTTTCAGCATCCTGTGACCCTCCGCGTGTCCGAGGTAATTGCCGGCGGACAGAAGCCGGCGCTTATCAAAACACTCTTTCCCCAGGCTGTGGTCGACCGGGCGGCCGCCGAGCATAAACTGCACATGGCAAGACCGCTTTACATCGTCGGTGGTGCCATACTATTCTTTGTGCTGTTGATTGCCTCTCTTCTGCGGTTCGGTGCCCGCCGGATTTCGGAAAGCAACGACACCGGAGTACCGTAATACCGATTGCTGTTTTGGGGAGCACTCGTGACTCTGTATTGTGCTATAATCGCTGAATATTTTTCACGTTGAGCTGTTACATCAGATATGCCAATGACTATCAGGGAGCACACTATGAAAAAAGGAACGATTATCATCGCCGCCCTGCTGCTACCGGTTCTTGTCTACAGTTTCGGGTTCACCATCGCCGGTGACTGGCAGGGCTACCTGGAAGTGCAGGGGACAAAACTCAGTATCGTTTTTCACATCACCCAGAACGAGGACGGCACCTACACTTCGACCATGGACAGCCCCGACCAGAACGCGTTCGACCTGCCCGTGGCCAAGACAACGCTGAAGGCAGACACGCTGATTCTGGATGTGACGGTGGCCCAAGGCAACTACACCGGCATTATCGACAAAGAAAATAATATAATTAACGGAACCTGGTCACAGAGCGGCTACAAGCTGACATTGAACCTGAAGCCGGTGGAGAAGAAAGAGGGTAAGTGATCTATCCCGGATCCGGCACACAAGTATATTTCAGGACATTGCAGGGGCAGGCGGCACAACCGACAGCCCCTGCTTTATTATGGAATTTTGAAATTCCGCTTGCCCCGGCAATACTGTTTTGTTATATTAAATACATTATCCTATAACATCACCCGCTCCTCCCGGAGCGGTTCACCCCGGGAACAAAAATATTGTGTTATAAGTAAGAAATATAACACATACCGGAAGCAATGTGATGTATCTGTTTTAACTCGTTTACAACCACCACGCATATTCTCAGGAGGGAACTATGCAAAAATCAATCCGAGCATGTATTGTCCCCGCGCTGCTGTTTCTGGCAACTGCGGTATCAGTCCGGGCGCAGACCGACTCCGCCGGAGTCTATCTCGGCGGCATCACACTCGTTGACAAGGACGGCACGCAGATCCCGATAAAGCGGTACGCGGGCAAAGTAACCGTTCTCTATCTCTGGGCCCACGGCTGAAGTTCCTGTTATGCGGAGTTTCCGTATTTTAACACCCTTTTTAGGAAGTATAAAGACAACGGGCGGGTCGCCTGCATCTCCGTCAATCAGAACACTGTTGATCTCGGGCGGAAAATGGCCAGAATCTATTATCGGAAAATGAAGTGGACCATGCCCCTGCTGCATGACAACTACGCAGTGAAGAGGAGTTTAGGGCTGCTGGATGATCCCAGTACGGTGATCATCGGACCCGATTTACGGGTTGCATTTACTTTCAATGAGCACACGTCCGAGCAGGAGTATCTAACCAGAATAAGCGGGGAAATTGAAAAACTGCTTAAATAATCAACTGCCAGGAGGGAGCCATGAAATTGAAGAAAGTATATCAGCTGTTTGTTATCGCGGTTTTCTGTGCTGCCGTCGCTGGTCCGGCTGCGACGGCCGGACCGGCCCCGGCGGATACAATTCTCTATCTGCCCTTTGACGGCGGTACGGAAGATGCCGGACCACTGTCTATCACTAGTGAGGCAAAGGGCGGGTTCACTTATGACGAGGGCGTGAAGGGGAAGGCTGTCTGGTTTGACGGAGAATCGAATTATCTGGCCGTTGATCCCGTGGAGGAGCTGCATCTGTCCGGGGTCTTTACCATATCGTTCTGGTTCAAGTACGGGACGCTCCCTGATTTTAAAGACGGTGAGTCCCGGTATCTTATGCGCCTGGAAGCGGACACGCTCCGCAGGAGTGCCGGGTACTTGCTTTCCCTGGAAGGGATCCATGACACCACCTCTTTCAGATCGGATTACGGCAACGGCAACTGGATGTCGGGAGCGGGCACCAACAAAATGAAAATGGCGCCCGATATATGGTACCACCTTATCACTACTCATACACCTTCGTACGTGTCGCACCTGCTGGTGGATGAACAGGATAATATTATAAGTTTCAACTATCAGAAAGCCTTCGTTCATCCGGAATATACCACCCTGCAGTGTTTTCTTGGCGGGCTGGACAGAGAAGGGCTGCACCCGAGGTTGCTTGAAAGGTGGCTGTACTACAGAGGATTCCTGGATGAATTTGTCGTGCTGTCGGATTCTCTCGACACGGAATCGATATTTAAAGACATCTGGCGGAATAAATCCGCAGCTGATCTCAAACCGTTTCTCGACTGTCAGACCCGTGATTTTAAAAATTATGGTCAATACGGATCGAACAATGGGGTGCATCCGATTGTCTATATCGACCTGCTGCTGCAAAAGGACCCGTTGAATGCTGAATACTATGCGGCCAAGTGGATTTTTCACAAACAGCTGCAGAATAAGGACGAATATGGTCCGATTATACAACAGGAAATCCGTACGGTGCTCCAGGAATGCCCGGTCAGTGAACAGACTCTGATGGTCGCGCTGAACGGGTACCGTCTGCTGGATATGGATACCGATGCACGGGCGCTGGAGGAGCGAATCGTTGCGGAATATCCGGGCGGCGGATTGGCGAGGCAGCGGAGGATCAGGGCCGCCAATCCCCTCATGAAGGTGATTGAGCCCACACCCTATAACGAAATTACCGATACTCTTTTTGCCGATCTCAAGATCGGACAGTCAATTACAGAGACGCCGGAAGAGGAGCTGGATCCCGACTACGTGCTCATGGGCGTCAATGCGATTGCCGTGAATGAGGCGGGCCATATCTTCGCCGTGAGCCGGGAGACATTTCAAATCAGTGAGTTTGACGGACAGGGCGTTTTTGTCCGTACATACGGGGGACAGCCGGAACTGTCATATTATATTACTACGCTGAGAGGGCTTCACATAGACGGGGACGGGAATCTCCTTGGTGTCTCCAGCAGGGAAGACACGACCATGCTCTGGATGATGACCATCCCGGAGGGTGAACTGTCATTACTGGGCAGGAACGAAGAAAAGGGGAAGTTCTACAAGCTCATGCCTCATCCGGACGGTCTCTGGGCGAACAGCGATTATGCGGCGGTCTATGGAGACTATGCGACGGATGTTAAAGGCGAGGCTCTCAGCACCTATGTGACCGATGACAAGGTGATCGACCTCTACCGGGCCACGCCGAAAACCGGGGGCGCACTGACGATCGAGCCTGTGTGGAGTGGCGTGGCTCCTTTGACGAACGGAGGCACGCTGGAAGGACGCTACGACCACTTTACCCTTAAAACGCTCAATGATGTCTCTTATGATTTTGATGCCGAGGGGAATATCTATGTGGCCAACCGCTTTCTCCCCCGATTCCGAAAATTCACCAGAGACGGTGAACCGGTCTGGGATTACGAATTCAATTATTTCGGAGACGGCAAGGTACGATATGGGATCGGGTTTAACGGCTATAAGGCGGTGAGCGCTTTCAACGCGGTGAGAACGAGAGCTGATGGAGCCTGTATCCTGTTGAGGCATACATCGCTGGAGCTTGTCGATACGCAGGGAAATAGTATCAGGACAATCCTGCTGGCAGGACTCCCTTCCGAAAAAAACGCGCGGACCTATTTTATCGCGTCCAACGGATACGGGAACAAAACGTTCATCATGACAAGAGATGGAAAGCATCTGTACGCGGTTGCCGGGAGAAACACGATTTATCGATACACACTGCCCGAGTTTTAACCGCAGCACCCGGCACTCACAGACAGAGAGGCGGACAGGTCATCCCGGTCCGCCTCTTTTTTCCCGGCCCCGGTTTCTTTTCAGACGGCAGTGTTATCGGTAGTGCGATTGCGAACGGGTTTTCATATGGAAACCGCTAATTTTTCTGATCGGGCAAACCGAAGGCGCTATATTTACGTATACATCGATATTACCCGGTCCGGTGACGAATACGCAGACAGAGCTCTTCGTGCCCCGGCGATGGGGTGCATCCGTAAACAGACAGAAAGGAATCCACTGCATGACGTCTGACAACAGACCTGAAACGCAGAATGAGCCTGAAGCCCTGTGCCACAATTCAAACATCCCTCTCTGGCTGGTGCTGCTGGACAACATTCCCACCGCGGTGCTGATGGTGTTCGGCGCGCTGATCATAACCAGGCTGTCCACATGGGGGATGATCGGCTATCTGATCTACTCTCTGGTGAGCATCATCTGGTTCTGGGCGAAGATCTGTCCCTACTGCCATCATTACGGCACCTTGGCCTGCCCCTGCGGGTACGGGGTCATTTCGGCGAAGCTGTTCAAGAAACGGGATGCCGGTCTCTTTAAGCAAACATTCAAACGTAATATCGGCATTATGTTCCCGGTCTGGTTTGTGCCGGCGGCCGCGGCGATTTTTTTGCTGATCAGTACGTATTCGCGGGACCTGATGCTATTGACAGCAGTGTTTTCAGTAACCGGTTTTATCATCATACCGATCATCTCGAAAGCAGTGGGATGCAGGAACTGTGAGATAAAGGATGACTGTCCCTGGATGCAGAAAAAAGGATCCGCGGCACACGGATAATCGAAGCTGCTGAAGGGATGCAACAGCAGGGGAAACGCCCGGGGCGGTGAGCCCGGACGTTTTCCATATTGATTCAGGGAGACCGGCAGAGGCGGTTTGCCGGAAATTCAGATCTATTGCAGCAAGATCATTTTTCTGGCATGTGACCATGTGCCGGCGGCAGTCGCTGCCTCCACCCGGTAGCAGTACACTCCTGCTGGAACCCGTTTCCCGTCACGGTCCCGGCCGTCCCACTGCACCGTGTGGTTCCCCGGCGATACGGCGGTCTCTGTGCAGCGCATTACCTCTACACCCCGCAGATTAAAAATCGAGATCGTGACATCCGCGCTTGAGGAGACCTGGTACGGAATAAGTGTCGAGGGATTGAACGGATTCGGATAGTTCTGCCCCAGGATGAAGGCGGCGGGAGGTGGAGAAAACGGGTCATCCCCGACACTGGTGGGAGAGGGTGAAATGAAAATGCCGTAAACATCGCCCTCGGTCAGCTCTATATCCTCGCGGGAATGGATGACGATCGCGACTCTGTTCAGACCCGCCACGAAATGTGTGCCGTCGAACAATTTGACGCCGCCGATGGGAATTTTACTATTGAGCGGCGCAGCTATGGTAAATTCATCTCCGATTGCATTGCCGCTGGTGTCGAAATATCTTCCCCGTAAAAAAATCTGTTGAGTCAGATAGCTGTAAAAGTGGTGGTAGGTGACCAGATAGGCGCTGCCGTCAAAGGCTGAAAATCCGAAATTGTAATTCCCGTTGTCTGCAATGGTGATGCGTTCCTGCACCTGGCGGGCGGGAGTGACGAAGCGCCC
The DNA here is from genome assembly GCA_016934955.1 of bacterium. Taxonomy (GTDB): domain Bacteria; phylum Zhuqueibacterota; class QNDG01; order QNDG01; family JAGLOF01; genus JAFGRY01. Next base: position 27,657 of record JAFGRY010000027.1, read on the forward strand.
GTACACGTGCCAGATGTCATTGCCGGCATCCACTTCATCGCTGAAAATTACCAGATAGCGGGTGCCGTCCCAGGTGACCGATACCGGATTGTCGCTGTTGTAGGAACTGCCGTCAATGACGATATTGCCGCCGACGGTTCCGTTGCCGGTGAAGAACTGGCCGTTTATGGAGGGTGTGTTCTGTCCGCCGCCGCGCCATGCTGCAAGGAAAGAGGTACCGTCGAATGCGAGTCCGCCGTCCAGGAATCCTTCACTCTGGCTTAGCTGAACGGGTTCTCCGGCAACACCTGACGGGCTGATGAATCTTGCGTAAATCAGGCGGGCGTTCCCGGGGGGTGTCAGCGTGTCCTCGTACACAACACAGTATGATCCGCCCGCGAAGATCAGGGAGTTGTTGCCGATCCACCCGTAGGATGCGATGAGAAACGGGTCTCCCGCCGGAGATCCGTTCGCTGACAGAAAGCTGCCCCAGAGGCGTGTCTCGAAGTCGTTCCAGCAGATGAGAAATCGGCTGCCGTCAAAAGCGGCCAGCGCCGACTCCTGGACGCCGGTTCCCAGATATATCCTTTCTCCGATCAGGCTGCCTGTGTTTGACACCATCTGAACGGTCAGTGAATGGCTGCCTTTGTCATCCCCGACAATGGGAATCAGATAGGCGCTGCCGGTACAGGCCGCGGAGTTCGCATAGCAGGTATCGGGCCCCGTCGCAATGGGGAACTCGGTGATGGTCTGGGCCCCGGCGGTCAGCAGCGTAAACAGGAGCGCAATGCCCAGCATCGGGGCGGTGCTGTTAAGCGAAGATTGTGTGTGCATGTTTTTCTCTTGTCTGCATGTTCTTATTGTGCGGTCGGCAGGGTGTTGTGGACCGCTGGTGAAATCCAGCAAGTATACATCAGGAACCGGAATTTGTCAATATAAATTATAAACGACGCGGAAGGATACATTGTTCCCAGCGGAACTATAAGAGATGCATCCTGCAGGGAGCTTATCGCTGCAGGGCCGGCAGCGGTTCCCAGGCCGATCCCAATAGCACTATTGTTTCGAATAGCAGTCATTGAAGTTATTACTGGTGCAGAGTATGCTTGCTTTTGTTATTTTCCGTCTGTATACTGATGTACATTATATTTTTCCTCCCAACAACACTGTCAGCAATGCAGCAACCGCTATGGTTAGATGGAGAATGCCATGTGTATGGTTCACAGGTGTTTTTATCAGCTGCTGTGCTCGGTAATAATCATGTACGGATCAGCCGCCGCAAAAGGAATCGGCAGGGAATCATTTTCCTTTCCTGCCGGGGCGGGTACAGTACAGGCTGCCGATGACACAGCGGATACGGGAGTCGTGACCAGGCTTGCCAAACTGCAGAGACAGATCACAACGCAGTCCCTGGCGATGCTGGGATTGATAAGGCAGATGGATCCCGTAGAAGTGAAGGCTGGAAGCATGCGGATTGACCGGGCGGTGGTGATGACCAGCAGCTGTCCTGTGTATGAAATTATGGATATGGAAAGTCGGGTCATTCATCATACGATAATCCAGGAAACAATGCAGTTTCTGGAACAGAGGGACGGTCTCTCAAAGGTTCGTTTGCCTGACGGGCGCGAGGGATGGGTGGATTCACGATGTATTCAGGTGTACACCGATTTCGAGGGAGGATATCAGATCCATTACCCGGGTGTGCGGAATTCCGAGATCCCGGCCTATATCCGCACGCTTACCGAAATGATGAACTCTCTTGCGGTCATGAAAAATAAAACCGATACCATCCTGCGAGAATCGGCGGGAGCGCTCACCCGGCAGGATGTCCGGATCGTGGACAGTCTGCGTGTGTCGATTGACAAATCATTCGGTTACGCCCAGCGGTTTTTTTATCAGTACATCAATAACAGATCGGCTGATACATGGTACCGTATCAATCTGACCGACCGGATGCATGCCCGGGGCGAACTGTCGCTGGGATATGGAAAGTATACAACACTCTATCTGGCTAACGACGATGCTGTTGAAGGATCACTTTCAGGGGCACTCAGACTCAACGGAACTCTTGATGCGGGTCCCAATACGAAAATTAATGCCGGATTTGGGCAGCGTAAAGAAGTGCTGAAAACACCATTCAGCGCTTCTGAACTCTATACGGAACTTGAATCGAAAATAAATCAAAGGTTCAACATCTCTACCGGTCTGTATCTGGATACATACCGGGACCCGGATATTGAAAAGAATTCTTATAACCGTTTTTCCTGGAGGAATCAGGGTGAGTATCGGATTTCAAGGCGGGACAATTTCAGGATTCACTACGTTTTGTTAAAACATCTGTATACTGAGGAAGACAGTACCGGTTACACGGACCACACAATAAACGCACAGATTTCAAGACGGTTCGATACCGGCGATCGACTGCTTCTGGAGCTTCGCTCCCGCCTGGAAACGAGTGAGTCGTCATATCACCGGTTTTCCAATATGGCCCCCGCCATCACGTATGAAGGACCGGTAAGGGCCCGTCTTTCTTTTGAAAATCATCGCTATGAAATGATCGATTTCAAGAGTTACCGGAGGCTTGAAGCAGCAGTTGATGGAACGGTACTTCTCGGTACCTGGAACATCAGAAGCGATATAGCAGCAGTAGTGAAAACATATCCGGAAAACAATATAAATGATTATCTGCAGATACACGGCCGAATGAGCATGAACCGGCGGTCCGGAGCAACGCTTTCACTGGTTCCGTCGATGTATACTACGCTGTTCACGCACCTGCCCGAGAACAGCAATACGGATTTCCGTATGGATGTGACCACAAACGGTACCGGTATCAGACAGAGCTGGTCGCTGTTTTTTAAATACTGGCATGATCCCGGCAATCCGGATAAGGATCAGCCGGTAAAACCCCATTCTCTCGATTTCTATGGACGATTGCTGTTTCCAGTGCAAGGATTGTTCGTCGGGCCGGCTGTGGGAGTGAGGGCTGTGATTTCCAGGGCAGACGGATTCGAGTTCCTGAAGGAGGATGGAGATGTGATTCGGACCGGATTGCATGTGAATGGATCCCTGCCGGTTCTAGACAAGGGACGGGTCGCGTTCAATGCCATGTATGAGTACGGTTTTGTGTCCGGCACTGAATTTGAAGTCGATGAGGCCGGGGAGATTGAATGGGGCGATTACTACCGACGGCATCCGGTCACATTTCAGATGAATCTTGACTTTTCCCGGCCGGTATCGGAAATAATGGAAGTGTTCGCGAGAGTCGATATGCATATTATCAGCACAGACATTTCTGCGATATCAGGGCGCAATCCTGTATCAGGAAACCGGCGATTTCAGGTCCTGGCCGGTATCCGGTACATTTATAATTAAAGGATAGAGCTATGAAAATATCCGTCGTATCATATCTTGTTCTCTGCCTGCTGGCTGCTTTCCCTTCTGCCGGGAGAAGTCAGGTGAACCTGCAATCGGAGAATGATCAGCTTGTTTTGGAAGAAGCGCGCAAGCAGCTGATCGGCGCACTTCGTACTGAATGGAAGGACAGTGACGGCCAGGATAAATTTCCCCGGTTGATTCAGAAAATAGAAGAATTCGATGCGCAGAAGTTCGGCGAATTTTTGGGCAGTGTCGCCGGGCATGATTACAATGCTGCGTTCAACAGCCTGGGTGAAATGGGTGCAAATTACTTTCTGTCGGATTTTAAAGATTATCTGAAAAAGCATATACAGGGAGATGATCCGATCATTGAATTTTTAAATTACATACCTGCAAACGGCTCTCAGGCACGTGATATCATGAGAAAACTCATGAATGGTGAATACGAGGGGGCGTACGGCAGCTTCAAGCAGATGATCAGAACTGAGGGAACCGCAGTCGGGCAGAATATCAGCGAGAAGGCTGTGGAAGAGATGATCAACTGGGTGTTCGGAAGTCTGGAAGTGAGTCCCGGATCCTATTTTATAAAGATCGTTAAATTTGAAATGTGGGCCCTGGATGTGTTTTCCCGGGGAGTCGAACAGTATCTCGACCAGCATCATATCGACACTTATATACAGCTTCGCCGGACATTGTCCCCTTCTGAATCGTTCAACCGTTTGGAGGGTGTCACCAGAGGGGCGTTGACTTTGACCAGATTGGAACAGCACTACCGTAACTCCTATGAAGGGCAGCAGGCATATGACAAGAAAATGAGCGAGTTGTGGCGGCGGCAGGAGCAGATACTTGCCCGCACCAGAGATCTGATGCAACAGCAGATAGATGACATGATGCGGGCATTCAGTAAAGTCAACAATCAGTTACTCAAGGATATCGTTGAGGCCTATACCGAGGCGAAAGCGGATCATACAATCATTCTGAGGCTGAACAGCGATCTCGGCACACTCCATATACGGTTAAAGACCGCACAGAAAGTAAAGGACCGCACCGGGCTCGACGAGATCGCCCTTGATCCGGCTACCGTGGGCGAGGCAGAGAAGGCGTGGACAAATCTCCAGAATTTTTTCAAGGCCGATGCGGTGCAGCCTGAACATCTGGAAGCGGACACCAAAAAAGCCGCCGAAAGCATTGCTCTTCTCATGGAAAACAAGCAGCGTCTGGCGGCAATGCTTCTTGATATCCGCACCCAGGGGAATGTGCTGATTGCTGAAACGGAAGCAGTGTTGCAACTGGCTGAATCAGATAAAGATGCTGTCGTGGAGAAAGCACGCCGGATTCGGGACGATATCACAGAGTTGATGAGTAAATACGAGGGAACCTGGCAGAATACAATTGAAGTGAGCCGAAGGCTTGTGGAGGAAATCAGGATTCTGCAGCAGCAATCGGATGCAGTGGTTCGCATGCTGACATTACTGGAACAGCAGGGTCAGGATCTCTCTGCCTTGACGCGGGAATTGGGGCAATACAGTGAAAACAATGCTGACTGGGGGCTTGCACTGGATAGAACCTGGTCTTCGTTTCAGGCAGTGTGCGGTCAGCTGCGGGCTCTTCTTTCCCTGTCTGACAAAAACGATCTGGAAATTTACAAAGATGGCGAATTTTATTATCAGGATGCAAGGACTTCGTTCAGTATGAACAACACGCTGCTCGCCTCGCTCAATGAGACGGTTGGCGGATTAAAAGCACAGCATACAAACAGGGAGCAGCTTCGGCAGCGATACTTGTCCTGGCGTCTTTCTGTATCTGCAGGTGATCGGATCAATCCGGACAGGGAAGAGAAAGCACTAACTCGTCTTGATGAAAAATACAGCGAGTATATCGACAAATTGCGGCTCCTGCTGGAAAGGCTTTTAACCGGAACCGGTCTGCAGGACGAGAAACCGTCCGGGGAGCAGATCGGGGAAGCAGCACGTCTTCTAGAGGAAGCTGTGGATATCGCCGCTGCAATGTCTGAAGAAACCAACGGCTCACTGGTGCCGGCAGTGGAACAACTTCGAGCCACGCACCTGCGTTTGGGTAAACAGCTTGCCGCCCTGGCGCCTTTGGAAACAGGGCTTGATCAGCTGCTCGCCAGAGGGCAGGAATATTCACGATCCGTGTCGCAGGTGACGTTCGATATGCAGAATGATATCGATCTGGCCGGGAATAATATCGATGAAATGGAGCGGTACCGAGGCGGTATCGCCTCTATCAGGAATCTGCTGGAATCGAATCTCGCACGGATCGAATCAATTGAAACAGCGGCGGATTGTCAGGCACTTGTTGACCTGGCAGGCGAGATGCTCAATGACGCAAAAAGCCGACAGCAACATATCGGGCCGCTGGCTGCCGAGATTTCAGCGGTGCAGAGCACCTGGAAGGAGAAAGCGGGATTCGATGAGACGGCCCGGTTGCATAAGGATATCAGGGTGTTTCTCGATGCGGTGACATCACCGGCAGGTCACAGCAGTGAAACAGTATCTCTCGAGACAGCGGCCGATCTGACAGGCGAATATACGGCGGGCGATTTTATTTCAGCAGGAAATACCATCGCCAGCGCAGCTGCTGATATTATTGAGGCAGCCCCCGGCGGTCTCGCCCTTCTACGGAAAATGAATATCATCCTCGAGCCTCTGGGTGATACACCCGAAACCGTGCAGCTCAAGACCCGTGCGGCGAAGACCCGGGAAATTATCGAGCGCTATACGAGGGAGGCCGATGAAGCGGTGAAGGAAGCGCGCACACTAGTCAGTGAATCCGAGGCGAGGCTTCAGCGGCTTGAGGCACTCGTAAACACTTTGACATCCGCCCGAATCTCTTTGCGCCAGGTGATGGAAGCAGATGCCAACATGCGCAATATTTCCCTTCTGTTCGCCCGTGCCGAAGAGGCCGCGACCATTGTTACCGGTGCGAATCTCGATGTGCAGACAATGGCCAGCCATATTATTTATATCAGGAGCTTCTGTGACCGAGCCTTTACCGGAGATGGAGAAGGAGGCGACCTGCAGGATGCAATCGATGAATTGAAAAACGAACAGGGACAGTTTGATGGATGTTCCCAGGAGCAGATGATTGCCATTATCGAACGTTTCAAGCAGCAGTATTACCAGTATTCTACAGGAATCTCCAAGTTCAAGGCCTATGTAACGTCATTTAACAAGCAGGTTGATGATCAGATTTCAGACCTCAGCAGCGATGGTTTTGCCGCATACTGCTATTCTGCAGCGGTGAGGATCGCCGGGGAAATGCGAACGGTATATGATGCTCTGCAGATGACACGAGCGGAACTGCTTGCCATGGAGCAGCTGTGCCCCCAGTTTTCGCATCTCCCCGGAGAATTTGGTATCACCATGGCTGATATACTGGCTGCCGACAAGAGTCCTGAACAGTTCCTTGCGGATTTGGCTGATATGCTCAGCCGGCTGAAGGAAAACGGCTGCGATGAAGAAGAGATTATCCTGCTTGGTGATTCACAGCTTCCCTCCGACATGGACCCTGAAGCGTTTTCGCAAGGGGGGAGTATGAGTGAAGTAGCCGGTGACGGCATAGACAATGACGGCAACAGTTTGCTTGATGAGAACGTCGTGGCGCTTTCCGGGTACAATATCACAATAATCGTCACTGATAACGGCCCTGAACAGGATGATGTGTTCGGCCTGTACGTAAGCAGGAACGGGTATCGTGGTGCGACCCCCGAGGGCGGCACGAAGTCGTACGGACTGAATCTTTTGCCGGGTGACTACACGGCAACAGTGACGACGTTTAAATCGAAATCAGGAGCCGGGACATTTGCGATGATCATTCTTCAGGATGGCGACTATCTGACCGGATTGGCGGGCTACATAAATGAGGGTTCCAGTGCGACACTGCGATTCAGGGTGAAGGGCAAGAATGAGGAGTGATGTACGGTGTGGAACTCCTCTCACGGGAAAAAACGTAATAAAACAATTGCCGAAAACAATTATGCAAAGGGGCTGGATATGAAATACGCTTTATTTCCCATTCCGACTACCCCTGGTACCGGCTGCGGGGGGAACACCCGGATGTGTATGAAAATCCGATCGATCCGGCGCCTGATCCCGATGCGTTTTTTCACGTGAAAATAGTGCTTGAAAAACCGATGATTCGCGTGTATGTTAATGATACGCCGGAGCCCTGCCTCACCGTTGAGGAACTGGCACAGAGAACCGGCGGCTGGGTGGGATTCTGGAAAGGGAACAAATCGGCCGGCAGCTTTGCCAATCTGCGGGTCCTGCTCTCCAACCCGTAACAGCATACAGCGGTGCCGGTCGCGCCGGAAAAAACAGGATAGTGCCTGCTATGATGAAAGCGGAACTGATTGAGCGACGAGTAGAAGCATACTTCAGAGATGACGATGAAACCTGCGCCGTGACGATTCTCAAGATCCTGTCCGAGCTGTTCGAGACGCACCTGGACGGACAGGTGTTTGCCGCCGCAACCGGTATGCACGGCGCTGGTGAGTACGGCGCCCAGTGCGGCCTGCTGGAAGGGATGCTCATGTTTCTCGGCATCTACGGACACACCAACGGGATTCCGGAAGAGTATATTATTCAGAGCTGCCGGGAGTATGCCGGCTTGTTCGATAAAGAGTTCGGCAGCCTGCTCTGCAGCGTCCTGCGCCCGGAAGGATTCGCGGCGGACAATCCGCCCCATATCTGTGAACCGCTGACAAAACGAGCGGTCCTCCATGCGGCGGAGTATCTTGAGAGTGTCAGGGATGTGTTTGTATAAATCCGGAGGCCGGAGACAGGGAGCCGGATACGGATTACCACTGCGATTTCCGACTGAAACCAGTCTCATCAGAGAAGACAGAGTAACGCGAGCGATCAGCAGGTATCCTGATTTCCAGGGTTGACTTTCTAAATTAAAATTCATATCATTTTATACTTCCTTCGATTTGAACTTACCCGGAGCTTTCATGCAGATTAAAGGAACCGCTGTCGCTTCCATTGTGCCCTTTATCCAGAAAAAATTTCCCGACAGATACTACGAATGGCTGCAGGCGCTGACACCGAAATCGCGTGGCATTTTTGAAGGAGTGCTGCTTGCCTCCAGCTGGTACCCGCTGCAGGAGGCGCTGATCGAACCGACCGAGAAAATGTGTGAGCTGTTCTTCGGCGGCAGTGATCAGGGGGCCTGGGCAGGCGGAGAGTTCAGCGCGGAGCACGGGCTGAAAGGAGTGCTGAAATTTTTTATCAAGGCCGGGTCACCCCAGTTCATCATCAAGCGGGCCACGGCTATCTTCACCAGCTATTACCGACCGGGTAAAATAGAGGTGCTGGACACTTCGGCTTCGCACGCCCGGCTTAAAATCAGCGAATTTACCGAGTGCAATACGCTGATCGAATGCAGGATCGCCGGCTGGATGCGTCAGGCGCTTCGCATCTGCGGCTGCAGTGATCCGGATGTACAGATAGAGCAATCAGCGGCATCCGGAGCCGACCATACGATCATTGCCTGCTCCTGGTAGGCGTTACTCAATACGTTGTCCTCATACAGCGACTGCCGTTCCGTACGGTGTTCCGGAACGATACGCCTTTCTGTTCTCCTCTGCTGCCCAGAATGTTTCTGGACAAGTCTTCTGGATGCCCACCTGTTTCAGTGCAGGCACAGTGCCTCTCTTTCCGTACAAAAAAGTATAACAGAGGAGTCCATCATGAACGGAAAAATGATGTACCGCCTGGCTGTGACGGTCATATTCGTTACATCTGCAGCGGCAGCCCAGAATGTCTGGATTCCGGTTGGCAGCGGCTCGGGGAATACGCTGACCCAGGTCAGATTTTTCAATGAAGCGGAGGGGTGGATCCGGGGGGATAACGGTACGATGCTGATGACAGCCGATTCCGGGAACACCTGGCATCCTGTCGCGGATGCCGCACCCTATTACATCGATGATGTCCAGTTTGTCAATGCATCAACCGGCTACGGATGTACCAGTTATGTATGGGGGCCGTCGGCCGGTACGACACTCTTCTTCAGGACATACGATGGCGGAGAGAACTGGGATGTGGAAGCCCTCGATCTGGATTATGCCTGGCTCGATCCCATGTTCTTTTTCGATGCGGGACATGGCTGGATGTTCGTCAACAGCGGCCCCTTTGTCGGGTCTGTCATGATTACCCGGGACAGCGCCCGGACATGGCACGAGTACGCGTTCACTATGCCCTCAGCAGGGAGCACGGATGGTACACGGATCACTGATTTCAGTTTTTCCAGCCCGGCCGCAGGCTGGGCGTGCGGGTGGAGAAAGACGACTGTCGGCGGCAATCCCGGCTGGAAGGACTGTGTGCTTTTCCATACCATCGACGGTGGTGAGCACTGGAACACCGCTGTTCTGGACTATGCAATTCCCCGGAAGATCGTCGGACTCGACGACCAATGTGCCTGGGTCATCGTGGTTCCGTTTTCAGCGTATGACCCCCTCGATTATACAATAGCCCGAACAACCGATGGCGGCAGTGTATGGGAAACCTTGAACGGCACTCCTCTGCTCAACAGCTTCTGGTTTGCGAATGCCGATTCCGGATGGGGGGTCAGCGATCATTCCGTGTATATAACCCGTGACGGCGGCGCCGCCTGGGAGATTGTCTACACCGATGAGTCCGTTCGTTTCCAGGATATCGATTTTTACAGCGGAACCGGCTGTATCGTGGGCGACGATGGACTGATTCTCCAATACAGGCCGTCCAATACGGCTGTTGATGACAGCCATGATGCCGGACCGTCTTCTTTCACTCTGCTGCAGAACTATCCCAATCCCTTCAATGCAATGACGAAAATAGCCTTTGATCTGGACCGTGCGTCCGCCACTGAGATCAGGATCGTCGATCTGAACGGACGCCTGGTGAAAACCATCGACAAAGGCGTTCTGAACACGGGAAGGCATAATGTCATCTGGAATGCTTCCAGCGAGCCGTCCGGTGTGTATTGTATTACGGTGCAGGCGGGGGACGACGTTCAAACAATCAAGTGTCTGCTTGTCCGCTGACTGTTTGCGAGAAGGGCCTGACACTACACTATTATAATTAAAAATAAATAAAACAAGCCGGCAGCGGGGTGGTATGCTGCCGGCTTGTCTGCTGTTCAGGGGCGCTACTGCAGCAGCACCGCTTTTTGCATCTCTCTTTGCTCCCCCGATTTTAAAATGATCAGGTATGTGCCGGAGGCCGCTTTACGGCCGCTGCTATCCCGGCCATCCCACCAGGCAGCATGCGTGCCGGCTGCCTGTGTTCCGTCAACCAGCGTTCGTATATGTCGCCCCAGCAGGTCAAACACCGTCAGTTCAACCTGCCCCCGGGCAGGGACGTGGTACCGGATTCTGGTTTCCGGATTGAACGGGTTGGGGTACGGCGGTTCCAGCAGCCAGGTTTTCGGCTGCTGATCCGTCCTCTGTTCTTCTACTGCGGTAGCTGCCGTGGCGAATGTCAGGAAACAGAATTCATTCATACTGACGTAGAGAAGCTGTGCTGTTTCATCAACATGGTCAACGGTGAGCTCCCGCCACTCGCCCTCGGCGGTGTGATAATAATTGACGATGAGGTCGAGAGCGGATGCGACACCCGCAGCATCCAGATCTTCCTGTGTATAGGGAACCGCAACCATGATATCATGCGCGAAAGCGAGTCCGTCCGGTCCGAAATAATAGTCGAGCCCGATGCCGCGGTATCCCTCGGGAAGCGGCGGCAGGTTTCCGGCCAGGCCGATGCTGATCTCGACGGTATCGACGAGCGCGTTCGCAGGCAGTGCGATGCGGACGCCCAGGCTGTCATGGGTGATGGTGCCGCCTTCGGGACCGGCACTATAGCTGTTGACAGTGGTTGTATCGAGTATGGCCGTGCCCGTGAAGAAGGTCCAGGAGGAATCACATACCGATTCAGGGTGTCCGATCTCACTGAATTGCACCCGGACACTGACCGTACTGTCCTGCGGGAAATCGTCTGCGGGCGAAATAACCACACGGTAATGGGGGCCGGCCTCAGTGATCACGACTGTTGAATCTGTTTCCGGAATCCCGCCGCTGACGACCTGAATATCATTGATCCAGCAGTTGAGCGCAGCCAGATCGACACCGTCCCCTGAGTCGGCCGCCATGAACTGGATCGAGGCGTTAAGAGGGACCGACGCTGCTGAATCGACGGGAAACAGGTATGAGAGGAACGGTCCCCTGCTGCTGCCCGTGCGACCGAAGATCGCGGTTCGCTGATATGAGGTGTCCATGGTTACGGACACGGACGAGAGCGCCGGATCATCGATCCCGTTCCCTTCCCAGCGCAGGAAGTCCCATCCCGGCGCGGCCACGGCATCGAGATCGACAATGTCGTTGTGGTCATATTCATACGTTCCCTCCGCGGGATCGGTGGATCCGCCTGCCGCGGGTTCATGACTGATCGACAGGGTGTGCCGGTTCGCTTCGGCCTTCAGGGGAACGGTGAAGGGATTTTCATCTCCATCGTCGCTGAGGATTGTCAGCGCCGCTTCCTTTTTGCCGGGATCAGCGGAGAGGAACCTGAGAAGCGCGGTAGTGCTGTCGCCAGGGGGGAGCACGCTCTTGTCCGGTCCGGAAACAAGCGTGAAATTCGCCGCGTCAGTGCCGTTTATGCTGAGGGGCAGGGTCAGGGTGAGGTCTGCACGACCGGCATTCGTGATCGTAATTATTCGCTCTTTAGGCCAGGTTATGTCCGTACGTCCCAAATCGAGTGTACTTCCGTTCTCAAGTGCGCCGCCGGCCCTGACACTGATTTCAGGCAGATTCCAGCCAACGGTGATGGTCGTCAACGGGGATTCACCGCTGATAAGGGTGTTCTCATTAGCGGAGTGGGGATTCGTCTGTGTCTTAACCCTGAACCAGTACTGCACGCCCTGCTCCAGACCGGTGACCAGCTGCCCGCCCTGCGCTTTATCGGGAGTGCTGCCGAAGAGTGTGTAGGGTCCGGCGGGATTTGTGGCATAGCTGACAAGATAGCCGCCGGTATCGCCTGCGTACGCGATTGTCGGCCACCAGAGCTGTACCGAGGTCCCGGACTGGTTCTGGCAGTTCAGAGCAGCGGGTGGGACTGTCTGAGTCGATTGCCAGTCGCCGCCATCCTGGACCGTATTGAGGTAGCTGATGACAGCCGGGTCATCCGAATAGAGTTTGTTATATCTGAAGTCACTTCCGCCTGGATATAACGACAGATTCGTCAATGCGGCGGGAACAGGACCTTCCAGGCTGTTGCCGTCGACCAGCAAGTCGTCGAGTGATGCAACATCGCCGAGTGCCGAGGGGATAGTGCCCGTCAGCCGGTTTTTCGAAAGTCCGACTATCCACAGGTAAGAAAGATTTCCCAGGAATGAGGGAATCGTGCCGGTAAGGTGGTTCTCTCCCATCCAGAATACTTCTAGGTCCGCAAGAGCGCTCAGCTCGGCCGGGATGTCACCGGTGAGCGAATTGTCGGCCAGGCTGAGGACCCAGAGGCTGGCAAGTTTCCCGAGATTCCCGGGAATGGAACCTGTCAGATTGTTATCCTCCAGATCAAGCCATTCGAGTGAGGAAATGTCCCCGAGTGAGGCGGGGATTGCACCCGAGAGCTCGTTGACCCACAGGCTCAGGTAGGCAAGGTTAGGAAGGGTCCCAAGTGCGGAAGGGATCGGTCCCTGAAGATAATTGAAAGACAGGTCCAGCTCTCTCAGGTTGAGCAGCCCTCCCAAAGAGCCGGGAATGGAGCCGGTCAGGTAGTTGTCATCCAGATAGAGGACCGCAAGATTGGTGAGATTGCCGAGTTGCGACGGAATGGAGCCGGTCAGCTCATTGTCATATAGATCCAGGTAGACGAGTGCCGCACAGCCGCCAAGTGACGAGGGAATCGATCCTGAAAGATGATTTTGTTCCAGCACCAGTGTTTGCAGTGCCGTCATTACACCGATCTCGGACGGGATGGTCCCGTTAAGGTTATTATTGTATAAAGTCAGTCCTGTAACACGATCACCAATGACGAGAATGCCATACCAGCTGTATACTGGTCCTGCGAGCCAGTTTGTCCGGTTGTTCCAATTCGGGCCGTCGGTGCTGTTGTACAGGGCGACCAGCGCCAGTGAGTCAGCGGTGTTGACGGGGGGATAGCCCGGAGTCGTTACTGTCACAGGACGGGCCAGTGCCGGGTTCGGAGGCCTGTGGTAACCGTGCTTCTCCAGCAGCTCATTTTTCAGCTGGAGCGACGTTTGATTCGCGGCAGCCGTACGGGAATGTTCTTTGTGAAGCCGGTCCGGTGTCTGGGATACACCATTGGCGTACATGAGAAGGAGTGTGATGCAGAGCAGCACAGTAAGCGGTTGTTTCGGTGTTTTCTTCATAGCATCCTCTGGGTTAGGATTACATGTGTCAGGAGATAAGATCGACGTGTCCAGGTCCGAACATTAGACGGGTTACCGGACGGGACAGCAGTCCGGCCGTCCTGTCTGCAAGGGATGACGGTTCCGTGATCGAATCGGTGCGATCGATATACATGGAGCCCTCTATTGCAAAAGTGGTGCCGCATAGATCTTTTTGCAGGCCTGTTTAATAGGACATTATGGTCATACTGTCAATTCGTGGGACAGGGGTAACGGGAATTGTTTTGGCAAAACCGGCAGCGGTATACGCGGGGAAGATCGATTCAATCGCTGAAGCGGAGCGCGTACAGACGGCTGAGTCGGGTTCGAATCTCATCGATCCCGAAGCCTCTTGCCCACCTGATGGTCTCTTGGCCCTCGAATACGGCGACGGCAACAGGAGCGGTGAAGACATTGTACCGCACGGCGATCTCGGGATGGCGGGTGGTATCTATGTACACGAAGTCCATTTTCGGGAATTCCTGCATTATCATCGATGCAACCGCAGGCCGCAGCACCCGGCAGACAGTGCATTCCGGTGTGCTGAACCAGTAGAGAGCGTCCGGATATTCTTTCAAAGAGATCGTGTTCATGGTACACTCCTTTATCCGCCGGGACAATATACATTACAGAACGTATGATCGCCACTACATTCTGCAACGCACTATCCGCTTGACTGTAAGCGTGGAAATGGGTATTCTGTAGGGTATTCCCTTTTATACACAGCCGGTATTTGGTTTCAGGGTCGCTGGAGGGAGCGCATGTTCAACAGCAGTGTGAAGATCGTCTGTTTTATCGGCATCCTGATCATGACCGTGGTGAGAACCGCCTGTACGGGCCGGTATCGAACACTGCAGTCGGAAGAGAAACAGTCTTCCGCGTTCGATACGATTCTGCTCGCGTTTTCCGGTGTCGGAATGATCGTTCCGGTCGTGTATGTCCTGTCACCTCTCCTCGATTTCGCGGATTACCGTGTCCCTGCCTGGTTTCCCCCGGCGGGCATGCTTCTTTTCCTGCCGGCGATATTCCTGCTGTGGCGGTCCCATGCCGATCTGGGCGGCAACTGGACGCCGGTGCTTTCCTTACGGAAGGATCACCATCTGGTGACCGGGGGGATCTACCGGCATATACGGCATCCCATGTACACCGCTCATCTGCTATGGGGTCTCGCCCAGGTACTGCTGCTTCCGAACTGGATCGCTGGATACGCACTGCTGGCAGCGGTGCTCCCTCAGGTGCTGCTTCGCATCGGCGCTGAAGAGCGGATGATGGTCAGACGGTTCGGCGGCGCCTACAGAACCTATCAGGTGCATACCGGCATGCTGCTGCCGGAGCTTTTTTCATCCCGGGCCCGGCGGTGAACGGGGCATTTCCCTCTATCGCCCGGTACCGGCTGCGGAGGGTATAGACTGTCCGCATTCCCTGAAACCGTCGACGTGTTGTCCCCGGATACCGGCCGCCAGACCGGCCGCATGACAAGGATTCGCCTGTGAGCTCTCGAATACGCGTGTTCATGAATCGGCATGCTGTTGCCCTGGTCATTTTCATCCTTGCCTTCGCACTGAGGCTGGGACTCTTCCTCCTGATTCAGCCGTGGCATCAGGATGCGGCTGAACACCAGATCATTGTGGATGACGCGGTCTCCTACCATCGCCTCGGTGTCAATCTGCTCGAGGCAGGTGTCTATTCAAACGCGGAAGGCCCCCCCTATGCCCGGCACATGTACAGGACACCGATGTATCCTTTTTTTCTCACCGCGGTTTACTCTGTCTTCGGCATCAAAGCGTATGCGGCTGTACTCGTCCAGATGATCATGAGCGCAGGCATGTGCGTGGTTCTCTATCGTCTCGGGATCATGCTGTTCGATCCTGTCGCTGCCCGAATAGCGGCACTTCTTCTGGCTGTGGATCATTCCCAGATAGTGTATGCCAATCAGCTGCTGTCAGAAACGCTTTTTACATGTCTGTTTCTTCTCGGTATCTACTGGTTTTTTTCGTTTTTACTGAAACAACGCATCAGGTACCTGATCTACGCGGGGTTCTACCTTGGTTTCTCGGTTCTCTGCCGGCCGGTGGCGCTGTACTATATTGTCATCGCAGCAGCGGTGCTGCTGATCTGGTTCAGAGACCAGGTAAAAACCGCTCTGACCGGCACCGCTCTCTATACCGCGGTGCTGCTGCTCAGTCTCGCTCCCTGGCTGGCCCGAAACTGTGCCCTTTCCGGGGGAGGCGTGTTCGTTTCCGAGATGGAGGGAGTCGCTCTCTCCTGGTATACTGAATCGATCAGGGAACGGCTGTACGGGAGCGATGGGCCCGCTCAAGCTCCGGAACAGGAGAGCGGGGAGGCGCCAGACGAAGAGAATATGAAACAGGCCGGGCGGGTCCGGCTGTTGCCGGTGCTGGCCAGGGAATCGCTGGAGTATACGGGTAAGGTGCTGCTGTTTTTCATAATGCCGGCCGGAGGGGAGAATGTCTATGCCCGGATGCTGCAGGTGGAACAGCGGCAATGGGACAGAGATCACTTCATCGAGAAACCGATGCAGCTGCTGTCGGATGCATTGCACGGAATGCCGTTACGGCAGTGGGCGGTTATTGTCTTCTCCACAGGCTGGATGGTGTTCATCAATGCGGCGGTGCTGGCGGGAGTCCGGTACGGCTTGAGATCCGAGGACCGCCGGATCATTCAGGTGCTGTCGGTAATCATCCTGTATTTCGCATTGGTGACGGGAGCCGCGTTCGCCGCGCGGTTCAGGATCCCGGTAATGCCGTATCTGGTGCTTCTGGCGGGAGCGGGGCTCTCCGGTCGATATAAAAACGGTACCCGTCCGTTGAGCCGGGAGGCACCGGCGGATTAGCGCTTTCCTTCGTGCAGTTCCTCTTCGGTGTTGATGTTCCAGAGAGCTTCCTTGCTTTCCGTTCCCTGCAGGATGAGTTCAACCGCCGTGAGAGCGGAGAGCATGGAGTGGTCCTGATTGTTGTAGCGATGCATGCCGTTGCGACCTATGGGAAAAAGACGGATGAACTGGTCCAGATAGGCGCGTATCAGCGGCAGCTCGTCGTAGGTGCCGAAATAGGCGGGATAGGCTTTCGGCTGTCTGATAACCACCGCATCCAGAATGTCCGCTTTATGTATGATATGCAGTGAGACCAGCTCCTCCGCGGCCAGGTCGCACAGCTGCCTGTCGGTCATTCGCCACATCTCGTCCGTCTCACTGCAGAAATACTCAGCGCCTATCCACGCCGTGGAGGAATCCCTGACCATGTAGGGGCTCCAGTTGTTGAACAGCTGCAGCCGGCCCACACGCACGCTGTCTTCCTGGATATAGATCCACTGATCCTGCAGGTCGAGAGCCAGCTCATTCAACAGCAGCCCGACGATGATAAAATGACGGTAGACGAGACCGGCGGCAGCGTTCATCACCGGCTCCGGAACGGGTGTTTCGATGGCGGCGATCAGATCCTGCAGCGGCATGGAGGAAATGAGATAGTCCGCGGGAATGTCTTCGGTGTTGCCGGTTTTCTCGTCCCTGACGCGAACGAGAAAACGGTTTCCCGGCAACGGGCGCACACCGGTTACTTTATGGGAGTATATTATGCTGCCTCCGCCCTGACGGATGCGCGCCGCGGCTTCCTCCCAAAGCTGGCCCGGTCCGAATTTGGGATAGGTAAACGTCTTTATCAGAGAGGGTTCCCCCGCTTTCCGGGAAAGGCTTGCCAGGGAAAGAAAATGCTCTTTGATTGCGTGCAGAAGGGTTTTGGCAATCGAGAGGTTCTTGATGCGCTGGGATCCCCATTCAGGCTTGATTTCCCGGCAGGATACACCCCACACCTTTTCGGTATACCCCTTAAAAAAGGTACGGTATAGTTCCTTGCCGAAGCGGTGAATGAAGAGATCCTCCAGTGTTTCGACAGGATCTTCTTTGGCGATGCGGACAGCGAGGTAGCTGACGCAGATTTTTACCGTTCTCCACAATCCCAGCTTGCGAAACGTATCGATATTCAGTTTTACCGGATACTCGAAGAGGCTGTTGAGGAAATAGATATGTGAACGCCGGTCCCGAACGAGCATGACATTGTCCACCTGATCGGGGTCGTGATCGGTGTTGTTCTGAAGGGGCAGCATATTCAGCCACCAGGCGTTGACCCACTTCGATTTAGAGAAGAACCGATGGCCGCCGATATCCAGTCTGTTCCCCTTGTAGGTTTCGGTGCGGGAGAGCCCGCCGGTTTTATCAGTTTCTTCGAAAATAACCGGAGTGATGTCTGATCGGGCGATCAATTCAGAAGCGGCGGTGAGTCCGGCGGGTCCGGCGCCGATAATGAGGGCGATTTTCCTGGTCATAAAACGGTATTTCCCATCGCTTATTTCCCATGCATGCGGGATGCTGATTATGAATCGCCGCAGAGACCGGCCGATCCGGATGCAGATGCATGCTTTGCCTAAGGTACGTAAAACCGCACAGGTTTCCCACAACTATTTTCTCACGCAGTTCCGTCATCCTCGCCTGCCGGGGTTCCGGGCATACGATGCCTGCTGCATGGCACGGTATGTCAGGTGCGCCGGCCGGGCAGATGCCTGATTCTCTGGATAAAAAATCCCGCCGCGTTAGCGACCTGGGAAAGCACCAGAAGCATTGCCTGTGTGCACGCGCCGGCTTTTTTCCGTTTTCCGCGGAATGGATAGAGAAGCAGGTTAAGGTAAAATACAGGCGGTTCAAGGCGCATTTCACTCTGGCTGCGGCGAGCCCGGATGCGATGGAAGCGAAGGGCGCTGCTTCCGTAATTGTAGTGCTGCCGCCAGAAGGTACGCAGGTTCAGATAGTGGGCGTGCCTGATCAGGACTTCCGGAGCGTACATAATGGGATACCCATGCGACAGCCAGCGGTCGCAGAATTCTCTGTCCTCGGCAGCGGCATTGGGAAAGGAGGTGTCGAATCCATTGAGGCCGAGAAAGATCTCTTTGGGCATGGCGAGATTGTTCGATGTGAGAAAAGAGGCGCGGCCGGATTGCCTGTTATAATATGAAAACAGGTAGTCGATAAGCAGCTGGCTGGTTGAAGAATATACATTGTCGGACAGGGCATTGACGCTTTTTCCGCCTATGCAGCAATTCGGGGATGTGTGGAAGCGGTCGGCCAGTGTGCGCAGCCATGCAGGTTCGGGCATACAGTCGTCATCGGTAAAGGCAAGATAGGAGCCCCTGGCGTGGGCCGCCCCGGTATTGCGGGCCGCCGCCGGGCCGGCGTTTTCCCGGGAAATCAAGGTCAGCTGCAGGCTGTGTTCCACTGCGGTTATCGCGGATACAGGCGGCCGCTTGCTCCCGTCATCGACGACGATGACTTCAAACCGGTGTCGGGGATAATCGAGAGAGATCAGTGATTGCAGGCAGGCCTGCAGCTGCGCTTCCCGGTTGCGGGTGGGAATGATGATGGAAAAAAACGGGTCTTTCATGATCGGTCCTTGCCGGTGTTTCACGTTCCGGCGCTAGAGATTGCAGTTCAGGAGTCTGCACGGTCTATTGCAGGAACGGGCAGCAATACGTGTCGCGTGTGCCCCCTTTCCACGCCACACTTCAGCCGGATCATCGGTGAGAATGTTCCCGATGGGGGGAAAGCCGTAGCAGAGACGCATGTCACCGGCAGGATCTATATAGAGACGCTGCGTGGTGCCGATGCAGGGAAAACGGTGCAGGGATGAAGGATCGGTGGCGTATTGTGCGATCTGTTTCAGCTGTAACGGCGGGTTGAGAATGGGGAAGCCGCGGCGCTGCAGCTTCAGCAATGTTCCAATGTCTCTGCGGACGCTATCGGGATCCCTGAACCAGAGGGGATTGTCTTCATACCAGCGGTCCTCCGGATCCGGCATATGCGCCTTCTCTGCGAAGGAGTAGTGTACATCGGTGGGAAGCAGCGCCTGATAGATGATGCCGATGAGCCTGTTGTCCCGCACGAAATGAGCGAGCGGTATGATGTCGCTGCTGTTCGGTTCCATGATGATGGTGGAGAGAGACAGCTGCAGGAGGCCGGGACTGTTTCTCCAGCGGTCTATCAGCCGCATGATGGCGGCATAACTTCCCGGTACGCCTCTGGTTGCGTCGTGCACTTCTGCCCGCAGGCTGTTGAGGGAGAGCATGAGTGTGCAGCCGGGGATACTGCTCAGCCGGGCATACGTTTTTTCGGTGATCAGGTCGCCGTTCGATACGACAACGGACCGGAGTCCGTGCAGCGAGGCCTCTTCCAGAATAGCGGCCATATCATCGCGGATAAAGGGCTCTCCGCCGCTGAAGGCGATTTCGCGCAGCAGCGGCGTTCTCCGGATCTTTCGCAGTATCTGCTGCCAGGCGGCAAATTCCAGTTCCGGTCCGGAGGCGCTGTCCCTCCATTTTGAACAGGTCGGACAGCGAAAAGAGCAGCGGTTGGTGATGTCGATTGATACTCGCAGCGGCGGCGGAACGATGCGCAGCCGATGCAGCATCCTTTTAAGCAGCTGCCCCGTATCTCTGCGGAAGGCGCCGGCCGTCCCCCTGATGATCCGGAAGAAGGCACGTTCTTCATTCATGGCGCCGGCCGTCCTTGTGCTGCGGCAGATGCGACGTCCGATGGAATTCATGGCGGATCATTTTCGTCTTTGACGCTCCCGGTCCGAAACCATATCCGGCGAGCTCGCCCAGTGCGCTCACTGAAAGCCCGGGCAGCGCCAGGGGAAGTGCCGCGAACGGGACGGTTCGCCGGTCACCGGCACGGATCAGCCTGCGGGTAAGCCGGAACAGGCGCACAAGGGGAATGAGGGGCGCGCCGGCGGTGTAGACAATCCGTTTCGTGAGCGGCCATTTGCCGGCCCGGTCCGCGGCAAAGAGGCGTCCGATGTGGAACTGTACAGGCAGGGAGGGCAGCAATCGGCTGAAGCCAAGATGATAGATGACGGCTCCGGGATCACTGCAGATCGTATACCCCCGCTGCAGCAGATCCGCATGCATTATTGCCTCCACCTCGAGCATCTCGCCGAGGTCGTCACCGTAGGCAAGCAGGATGTCCCGTTTATAGCTGCTGTTATGTCCCGGCAGAATCGTTACCGCGCCGTCGGTGAGCGGTTCCATCCATTGGCCGTAGGTGATGAGAAAATCCGCCCAGCTCACGAGATTATCCGGGCGCGCATTCCGCACCGCGGGGCCGACCGCGGCCCAGGGCTGCCGGTGAGCCGCGATGAGGGCCGCGGCCCACCCCGGGTCCGGGTAGACATGTTCTTCGATGAGCGCGATCACCGGAGATGCCGCCGCTCGAATACCCGCCGCTTTCGCTCTGCCGAGCGATTCGATTCTGTCGACCTCGATGACACGGCAGTCATACAGGCTGCTGCATTCAGGATCATCAATCCTCACTGAGGCGCCTGCCGGCGCCACGATGATGAGTTCGATCCGTTCATGAACGCTCTGAGCGATGATTGACCGTATCGATTTCCTGACGGTGTCATACCGGTCCGGTGTGATGATAATTACCGACAGGCCGGGTAACCCGGTTCTTCCCATCCGGATTCCTCCTCTGTGATTATGATTCGCCGGGAAGAGCGGATCGCTCGTATGCATAGCGATTACCGCTCCATCGTCTTCCCGCCCCCGGCACGAGACGCGTGACGAGACGATGAGTGTGGTGGTTATTCACCGCCCAGAGGCACCACTGGCAGGCGCAGGCCCCCTGCATGGCGGCAAGTCCCGGTCGCCGAATCGCAGCGGTCCGGAAATGTCTGTAGGCCGTACCGTTCCAGATCTCGTTGAACGAACTTGCCTCGAGGTTGCCCAGCGGCAGGTAGCAGCGGCAGCAGGGCATCACCTCGCCGTCGGCCCGGATGCGCGCGGCGTACCAGCCAGCATAACACGGCATGGTGTTCCAGGAGTCTTCTCCCAGCCGGTACTGCAGGAGCAGATCATCGATATTGTGAGACAGTCCCGCAGTCTCGAGCCTGCGTTTCTGAACAAGCAGATCCCGTGTAAGTGCAGTGATGTCGTCAGGGCTCAGCTGGGCTTCGGCGAATTCTCCGCTCCAGTGTTTATAGGGAGCGAAGGCTACCCCGTCACATCCAAGTTCACAGGCCAAGGCGATTCTTCCCTCCATTCCCCTAAAATTATAACGGTTGAGGGGCCCGGTCATAATCACCTGCATGCGGCCCGCATGCTGTTCGGTTTTCAGCCGGGTGACGGCTGCAATTCCCTGTTTCGTTTTTTCAAAATTATCCGGATCGACCCCCGGGTAGCACCTGCGGTACTCATCCGGATCGCCGGCCCACAGCGATACTTTCAGAGTGTCAACTCCCGAACTCAGCAGGGCGGCGGCCATCGTTTCGTCTATGAGTGTTCCATTGGTAAAGAGCTGAATGGTCATTTCCCGTTTTTTCAGCGATGCCAGTATATCGAACAGCCGTGGATGAAGCAGCGGCTCTCCCTCCCCGCTTACGATCACTTCCCGGGTGCCCATCCGGCGGATTTCATCAGCGAATCGTGCGACAAGCCCGGGGTCTATATGTCCGCTTGCATGACCGTTTGCCGAGAATCCCCGGGTTTTGGATGAGTGATACTGGCATCCGAGGCAGTTCAGGTTGCACGCACTGGTGACGTCGATGTCGACAAAAAACGGGCCGGTGAATGCTTTTCCACCGGTGATGATGCCGCGCAGCAGCCGCGCTTTTTGTATCAGTGTAGCGATAGGACCCCCTCAGGATTTGTCGGCCGGCCGGCTCACTCGTGTCATGTGATATCTCCGGTCGTGTCTTCCGGAATGTTTCGAGCCTGCCCTTTTACCAGGTTGCGGAGAAATGCGATGTCTCCCCAGGAAAATTCGCCGGTTACCGAAAGCAGCAGCAGGCTTGATGCCGTCAGAGCGACGATTTTAAGAAGTACCGCACCTCCGGAAGCCGGCCAGATCGCGGCGGCCGCCGTAACGGCGATGGTAACGCCGATGCTCCGTATTACCGTCCATCCGGGAGGGCCGAGGTGCAGGCGCCGGTGTAATGTGAAGAGAGTCAGTGCCGTCCCGGTGAGCACCGCGGCCAGGGTTGCGGCGGCGATACCGGTGGCCCCGAAAGCCGGATAGCCGATGATATAGCCGGCCGCCGCCGCCGGGAGCATGGGCAACGTCACCATCAGGCTCATTCCCGTCATGTTCCAGGCGGTGAACATAACGATACCGATATTGATCGTCAGGAATCCTGTTCCGGCAAAAAGCAGCAGGGAAAAAAGCGGGGCGGCGTCTGTATAGGCTGTGCCGAATATAAAAGACACTATCTCGGGCGCGCAGGCCGCGCCGATGGCGACCGCAGGCAGAATCCAGAACAGGGAGCGGAGCGTCGTCACCGCCATCTGGCGGGCCGCACGCTCCTCGTTACCATGTCGTGCTTTGTTCAGAATTGAGAGGAGTGCCGGATTTATCGCCCGGGACAGCAGAATGGGAGCGAGAGCCAGGTTTTTCGCCGCGCCGTAATTGCCGACCGAGGCTGCCGATCCGCCCAGCGCTTTCAGAATGATCAATTCCTGTACCAGCAGCCGCTTGCCTATTTCAGCAAGCTGCAGGGGAGCGGTGACATGCCAGAACCGGGTGATTGTCGCGAATCCGTCACGCAGGAAATCAGGTCTCACCAGGTAAAAACCAAGCGCCGCTTCCACCGCAGAGGCGCATATCAGTCCGATGATCGCTCCCCGAATCGACAGACCGATACTGACGAACCAGATGATAAAGATGAGCCGTGATATCCAATAGACCGATCTCATGGCCGCGTTGTGCCGGAATTGCTGACAGCCTGCCGCGATGTGGCGGCCCGCGTGTGCCAGGGCGAAGACCGGAATATCGATGCTCAGCAGCCTGAGAAGGGGGACTGTTTCGGGCGCCTTTACCAGCAGGGCGATAGCCGGCGCCAGCAGGGCCAGAGCGAGCGCGGCCAGAGATCCGGAAACAGCATAAATGATATAGACCGTATTGACAAGGGGCTTCCTTTCCGTTGATCCGGAAAGGAACGTTATGGTAGCATTTTCCAGGGCGGAAACGAGCAGATATTCCGTCCAGATGACAAACTGGGACACCAGGGCGAAGGTGCCGTAACCGGCAGGCTGCAGTTCTCTCGCGAGAAAAACGGCTGTGATAAATCCCGTGGGAATGAGCAGGGCCTCCGCAAAAAACAGGCGGGCCGCGCCCCGAATAATGGTGTTTCCATGACTATTCATCGGGTGTCTGTGCCCGTGGTTCATTGCCGGACGAATCCGGGCCGGCATGTCCGCAGAGAAATGCATGCGAGACGCAGCGGTCGACATCGGCGTAATTGAGAGAACAGCTGCTGCACCGCATGCCGTCCTGATACTCCTCGGGAAACCGGCGGCGCAGGGTATTGAACCGTTTCCCGAACCAGACATCACGAAATCCCCTGCCGGAGAACATGTTGCCCACATTGAATTCTTCGCCCGTATAGTAATCGCAGGGGACGACGGTCCCGTCGCGGTACACCGTGGGATGGTTCCAGGGTTTCTTGCAGGGATTTTTGATGCGGATCGGTTCCCCGTCGCGGTCATAGCGAAAGCGACGGTACGCGGTGTTGTCGGGAAGGATCGTCTGCCAGTGGGATTCATTGTCAAAGCTGCACATGGTCTTGAGAGAAAAAATATCCACTCCCAGTTCCTCTGCAAGCGCGCGCACCGGCTCCACCTGGTGCTCATTGTCCCGGGTTACCAGCATGCGGAGATTGACCCGGGGGGACGATGCCCCGCGCTCATTTCTCCGCTGCAGCAGCCGTTTGATACCGTCGACCACCCTGGTGAAATCACCTTTCTGTCTGTACTGTTCATAGGTCTCCGGGTCGGCACCGTCAAGGGCGACGATAAGGACATCCAGTCCGGAATCGATGAGTCGATCGATATTGTCCCTGTTTTGAAAAAAATGGCCATTGGTGCTGCTGATAATCCTGATGCCTCTTTCGCGGGCATAAGCGGCCATCGCGAAAAAATCTCTGTTCAGGAAGGGTTCTCCCCAGCCCCAGAAGTGGAGAAAGAGCAGATAATCACCGATTTCATCGATGATCCGCTTAAAATCGGTGAGGGTCATGAATCCCCGCGGTTTGTTGTCGGTGACGATATGGCAGAGGGGGCATGCCAGATTGCAGTCGTTGGAAGGCTCGATCTGCAGATGGGTTGGCAGGGCGAGCGGTTTTGACAGTTTCAGGAAATAGCCGAGCTCGGCCAGCAGCCAGTTGATTCTTCGTTTCCATGAGAGGGTTTCATACCGGAACACCACCTTGTCAAAGGTGATTGTCAGTTTTCCCGTGATAAGGGTTGTCGCTGTTTTAACGATTGTATTCATGACTGTTTCCCAAGATATCCGGCGCTCTCTCCCAGGCTCCAGACGGTAAGACCGGCAAGGATGAGCGGCAGGGCAGTAATGAAATGAACGAGAAAGCGGCGGTTTTTCACTACCCGCAGCGATATTTCCAGAAACCGTTTAGCGGTGATAAGGAGGAAAACCCAGGGATACACCATTTTTTGCCAGCGGGTAAAATTGAGGTGGCTGACACGGACACGCGCGTATGCGCGTCCATGCACGAATTCGTGGGTGAGAAACCGGCGCACCGTGGAGATGCTGCGGTGTTCGATGCGGATTTCAGGGATGAAGCGGATGGTGACGCCCGCTTCCGCCAGGCGCGCGTTGAACGCGGAGTCCGATGCGTAGGTGCCGCCGATAAAGGGCCCGTACTGTTTCAGGATTGCCCGTTTGAGGGACAGATTGGCTCCCGCCATATCGGCGATCACTCCCGGCGGTGTACCGGGCACGTAGCGGCTGAATTCACAAAAATAGGAGGCCCAGCCGGTGAGGGTCGCGGGTTCGCTGTTTGCGATCGTGCCGCCCGCCGCCTCACAGGGACCGGCATGCGCTCTTTCGATCTGCATGATCCAGTCAGGGGCGGCGGTGCAATCCGCATCCAGAAAGGCGATTACCTTCGCCCGGGAATGCGCGACGGCGACATTCCTTGCGTCACCGCAGTATGTTCGTTCCGGTCGGGTGAGAAGCAGCACCCGCGGGAATTCTTTCCGGACAATATCGGCGGTACGGTCAGAGGAACTGTCGACGAGAATCGTTTCAAAGGGGATGTTTCCCTGCTGCCGCGTGAGCGAATCGAGACATGAGCGGATATTGTCCTCTTCATTGTAGGCAGTGATAATGACGGAAATCCGCGGTTTCATGACGCCCGCTTTCTGAATGGACGCAGAACCGGCCGGATCCATTTGAACACGTTGTCGATCCTGCGCATGTCCCTGACAAAACAGCAGGTGGCACAGGCGCAATGGTGCGCCCAGTAGTCGTTTCTCAGCTGCCAGAGCCGCTGGTAGCGAAACTCCTGTATGGCCGGACCGTTCCAGATATCCTGAAACGAAGAATCATTGATGTTGCCGAAGATTACTTCGGAGTCGCAGCGTCCGCATGACTGCACACTGCCGTCTGTTCTGATGCGGGCATGGTACCAGGCGATCGTACACGGGAAGTATTTCCACAACGCGTCCTTCAGCCGATAGCGCAGGAAGGTCAGGTCCGTCTCATCGCTGATGCCGCGGGCCTTGAGCTGCCGGCTTATCGTTTTCAGTTCCTTCTTTACGGCCTGCTCCTCTCTCCGGGGCAGGACGGTGTCACCCAGCTCACCCGTGATATCGGCCATGGGAGCGAAGATGACGTTTGCCGCCCGACACTCGTCCGCCAGAGTGACCACCATGGCGAGAGACCGGTAATTGAAGCGGTTGATCGGAATATAGAAGTGCAGCCGGGGCAGCGGTGAGGAGCGCTGTGCCTTCAGGGATCGCAGATCGGACAGAGCATCGCGGATAATAAGATAATTGTCGGGATCGGCACCGGGATAGTTCAGGGAATACTGCTCCCGTGTCAGGGCCCAGATACTGACCTTCAGTACATCGAGCTCCGATTCGATGAGCCGCCGGTTCATGTCCCGGCTCAGTTTGGTGCCGTTCGTAATCAGCGAGACAGTGAATCCCTGCCTTTTCAGCATGGTGATGATGTCGATGATACGCGGATGGAGCATCGGTTCACCCGCGCCCTGCAGTACAACCAGGGGTGTTTTGGCACTGTCCAGGTCACGGCAGAGACGTTCAATGGTTTCCAGGGGGATGTCGTGGGTGTCGTCGCTTTTCAGATCGAGATGAGTGACCCCGGCCGAGTGGTAAATGCAGCCAAGGCAGCGGAGGTTGCAGCGGTTCGTGACATCTATATCGATGAAGAAGGGATCGGTTCGGGCAATGCGTCCATTGACAAGTCCCCGAAAGAGCTGATACCTTTTTGTAAACGATTGCAGGTTCACTGAGACCTCTGCGGGTGGCCGGCCGGTCAGCCGGCCGATCTCTTCCGTGTTATTGCCTGTTCCGCCAGTGAATACGCCCCGATAATGACGAATACCGCACTGCTGTAAAGAAGATAAAACGAATGCAGGAACCAGGCTCCGGCGAAAAAGAGACATCCTCCTTTCTTGAGGAAGAGCCGGTACAAGTCGCTGTTCAGCAGCCAGAGAAGGCACCATGCCGGGGGCAGCACAAGCCAGATGCGGGGTGCAAACCACCCGCCGATTCCGCTGACGAGCATCAGCCAGACTATGAGCGCACCAAGCCGGGCACTGATCGAGAGATTGAGATCGGCGGGTACTTTTCGTTCCTGGAAAATCAGCCGCGTCCAGGGCACGGCCCTGTTGAGAATGTCGGTACACACGACCCCGGTCAGGGTCCAGCGCTTCAGATGCGTGACCTGAATTTCGGGAGAGAGCATGATATGGTATCCCTGGCGTCGCAGCCGGTATCCCAATTCGATATCTTCAATAGAGGGTTTGGTGAAGGACTCGTCGAATCCACCGGTTTGAGCAAACACACTTTCGCGCACGGCACCGCAGCCGGCCCAGAAAGTGAAGGCTTCCCTGTTCCCGTGCTGGTGAACACTGTGGTGCAGCAGATTTTTGTATCGGCTGACCCATCCCGATGCCGGAGGGATATCATCGTAGGATCCGAAGAGGGCATCGGTCGTTGGATGGGTTGTAAATGCTTCATCGATCAGGGTAAGGGTGTTTTCATGAACGGCGACATCGGCGTCGATAAATACCAGGATGGCTCCCCCGGCGCTTTCCGCGCCGCGATTTCGGGCATACGCGGGTCCCCGGGGCCCGTCCTGGACACGGATACATGTTATGCCTGGCCGGGATTCCCCTTCGACTGCACCGTCAGTCGATCCGTCATCGACCAGAATGACTTCCGTGTGGGGAGGGATCGACCGGAAAAGCGCTGACAGGCATGCGGACAGGGTTGCGCCGGCGTTATATGCTGGAATGATCACTGACAATCGTGGTGAGGACATGCAGGTACAGGCCTCGTGTATCTCGTGGTTTCTGTTCCGGGCACCGATTCCCCTGATTGGTGTCGGCAACAGTGACAATGTAACCTTATTGCCGGCAAATGTCAATATGTTAATCGGCGGCGGAACGGGGTTCCCCGCGGTTATTCGACGGAATCGCCGAACGAAAGGGCCATGGCACGACGAAAATGACGAATCACCCGGCCCGTTTCAGCGGCTGCCGGTGTTCTAAATGGCATAACTCATTGTTTTTTAATGGCTGATAATTTGCGGCACATTGTTTGCCTGAGCAGGGGTACAAGAAGATGCAGGCACCAGCGAACAATAGGAAGGAGTAACAGACAATGAAACACAACACACGAATTGTAACGGCTGCCGCAGTGATACTGAGCGCGCCTCTGCTCTTCATACAGTGCTCTGAACAGGCAAATCCCATGCAGCAGGGGACGCCGGCATATTACCGGGACGCTGCGGCCAGGATGACGGACCTGAACGATTTGCCGGTGGAACCGGTAAGCGAGGAAGAGGCATCGGGACTGATATTCATGCGCCAGGAAGAAAAACTGGCCGGAGACGTGTATACGGCGCTGTTCGGACAGTGGGAACTGCAGGTGTTCAGCAATATCGCGGCAAGTGAAGATGCACACACGAATGCGGTCAGGGTGCTGCTCGACCGCTATGAACTGGCGGATCCGGTTGTGAATGACCAGCCGGGGGTGTTTGCCGATGCGGCATTGACTGAATTGTACACCAGTCTTCTGGCGACGGGCGGTTCATCGCTGACGGGTGCTCTGCAGGTCGGCGCAGAGATCGAAGAGATCGATATTCTCGATCTGCAGCATCAGCTGAACACCATTGTCGATAACGAAGACATTGCGTTTGTCTACAATAATCTTCTGCGTGGATCATACAATCATCTCAGGGCATTCGTAACGTCGCTGGCACGGCAGGGGGTTGTCTACACGCCGCAGCATCTGGACGACCGGCAGTACGATGAGATTGTCGTCTCGGAAAGCAGCCGGGGAGGCCGTGGCTTCCGCGGCGGCCGTTAGAAAGCTCAGAGACGGTACAATCGGAAATCAGAAGAATGCCCGGCAACGGGCATTCTTTGACGCCGGCACCGGATAAATGAAACACCGCCGCTTGTTTTCTGTATACTGAATACAGGTCTGAATACACACACCCGGGCCCTGTGTTGTAGGAGAAATACATGATTGCCTGTATACGAGCATGTCTTGCGGTATTGTGCGTCGCGGTCTGGACGGGGGGATGCACATCCCCCCCGGAACCCGGAGTCCCCTCTGCGGAAAAACACATCATTTCTTTCACGTTCCCTGATTTCGGAATCAGCGGTACCGTAGACGAGCTGCTGAAAACGGTCGCCGTCTCGTTTCCCATGGATGTCGACCGTTCACATCTGGTGCCGATCATTGCCGTCTCAGAACATGCTTCCGTGTACCCGGCTTCGGGAGTGGAAGCGGATTTTTCCACACCGCAGATATACACCGTAACGGCTGAAGACGGATCCAGTGCCGTTTACTCCGTGACCGCGGCTTCAGACAGCTGCCCGGCCCTTCTGCTTGTCGATCTGCAGACCATCATTTTCAATGTCGGAATATATAACCAGGATCAGCTGCTGACCAATGTCAACCGGTTGATAACGAACGCGGGCAGTGCCGGTGTCCCGGTAATATACATTCTTCAGACTGACGATCAGTTTTTCGTCGAGGGGACATCGGACTGGCAGCTGTACGAGGGCGTGCGCTACAATGGAGAGGACATCTGCATCAACAAGCCTGAACCTGACGCCTTTTTTAACACACCCCTCCACCGGGTTCTTCATGAGCGGGGAGTCGGGAGCATATATGTCTGCGGCCTTGTCTCCAATGGATGTGTCCGTGAAACGTGCCTCGGAGGGGACCGCCTTGGATATCACGTTATGCTCGTTTCAGATGCTCACAGTGTGATGGTGATAGATGATGAAGATGTCATCGGAGACATCAGCCGCTGGTTGTCTGAAGCCGGTATGGTGGAGCTGGTCAGGACAGATGAGGTCGAATTTACGCCGTAACCGGCGGTGGATCGGCCCACATTTACACATCGGGGGGTGATAAAAATAAGTGCTTGCATATATCGCCCTGTCTTTTATATTTATAAATACAACTACATCCCATGCAGCAAAGGTTCAGGCACCGTCACGGCAAGGACCGGTCATGTGGGGAATCAGTGACACCCGGCCTGATATCCCACAATAATTCCAGGGAAAACAGGAGGAGCAGCATATGAACGAATGTGAAGTGCTCGCGACATGTCCGTTTTTCAACGACAGGATGGCGGAAAAGCCAGCTACAGCGGGATTGTTCAAAAATCGCTATTGCCTGGGAGACAATACCAATTGCGCCAGGTACATGGTGTTCAAAACGCTTGGGAGAGCCGCGGTGCCTGTTGATCTCTACCCGAATCAGGAGGAACGGGCCCGGGCGATACTCGCGGGTTCCTGACAGTCCTCAGGAACAGGATTTCCTGAATTCTGATATATGTTCCGTTCTTTCCGCCGTGGCAAACATGATGGCGACGGTGAGAACGACGGATCGCCCCTTCTCCATACCATCCATTCCGCTGCCGATGTTCTCTCCTTTTTTCGGCGCCGGCATATCACGTTCAACCCGACACTGTGGTCATCAAGGCCGGATATGGTTATAGTACCGGTGATTTGATTACCGCAATGGTACCGGTCGATCTCCCCCGTTCCTGTCGCCTCGAGCAGAACTTTCCGAATCCCTGTAATCCGCTGACAACGATCGAGTTCGCGGTTCCAGCGGCAAGCGATGTGAGGCTGACCGTATATGATCTGATCGGGCGTCCGGTGATGAATGCGGTTGATGCTCATTTTCCCGCCGGAACCTACAGGGTGACGATTGACATGGGTCATCTGCCCAGCGGCGTGTATGTGTACCGGATGACGGCCGGTCCGTTCCGGGCAAGCAAACGGCTGCTGCTCCTCAGGTGAGCAGGGACGTGTCGTCGGGTACCCTGGCCTGCCGTCGGCACATGATACGCGGGCGCGTTACTGCAGGGGAGAGTGGGCGGAGCAGGCCTGCAATACCAGGAGCGGTGTGCGTCCGTGGTAAAAACAGGGTGTGATACAGGCGGTGCGGCCTTCAGGCAACAGGGAACGTCACGATGAAAGCGGCGCCTTTGTCCGATGCTACCTCGATGGAGCCTTTGAGCTGTTCGGTCAATATCGTCACCAGTTTCAATCCGAGGGAATTGGGATTGTTCAGAGTGATGCCCCCCGGCAGGCCGACGCCGTTATCGGTTACTTTCAGCTGACATGAGCCTGAACCAAGACAGCAGAATCCGATGGTTATCGTGCCCTTGTCTGTGCCGGGAAACGCGTGCTTGAGAGCGTTGGTAATCAGCTCGTTGATGATGATGCCGCAGGGAACGGCCAGATCGATGGAGAGCTCAACGTCCTCGATTTCGTGTGTGAAGGTAATGCCGGCCCTGGGCGCGATAATGCTTTTCAGGTTCTGCGTCATGGTTGAGATATATGATTTCATGGAGATCTGATTGAAATCGTCGGATTTATACAGCTGCTGGTGCACCTGGGCGATGGAAAGGACGCGGTTTTCCATATCGGTAAACGCGGCTATCGCCTGTTCGGGAGTTTGAATCTGATTCTTCTGGAGGCTGAGAAGACTCTTGATAACGGTGAGATTGTTTTTCACCCGGTGATGGATCTCCTTCAGCAGCAGCTCTTTTTCATGCAGGCTTCGTTTCAGATTCTGGCCCGTTTTTTTTCTTTCTCTCAATTCTTCATGGGCAATCCGCAGGTTCATTCGCATGTTGGCGGTGAGAAAATGGGACATGAGCGCGGCCAGGGCCGTGATGGTGGCGACAATGAAAAAGTCCGCGAGGTTGGGCGGCGGCGGCGGTAGCGGCCGGTAGACGCCCGCCAACGGACCGACACTGATCAGTACAAGGCAGAGCAGAGTCAGCCAGACCATGATCAGGTAGTCCATTCGCTTCATGATAAGGCTCGAGACAATAAGGATCGAGGGGAATCCGACCACCGCCAGGTCCCTGATGCCCTGCCCCATGACCGCAATGATCGTTATCTGTGCCAGCAGCACCAGCGCCAGCGTGAGCACCGCCGCCCGCAGTCTCTTGAGCTGCAGGAGGCTGAAGGCAAGGGCGATGAGACTGAGGCCGGTGGCAAGAAGAGCGGTCTCTTTCCAGTCCTTCACTGCGATTCGCGCGATAAAGAGAATGATATAGGCGCTCAGCAGCGCATAGAATATCTTGGATAAAATCACCGCGATCTGATTGTCTTCGATCTTCTCAAAATCCGGCGCGCGCAGAAAACGGGGTACGTTCAGCAAAGTGCAATCCTCGCCTGTGGTTATGATTTCATTATGTCAGGCAATCGCCATAAATCCCGGCAGGATAACCGGTTCTGTCTCTTAGTTATAAAATGCAATTAGCATGCCAGTGCTCCAGCCAGTGTTCTCGCCTGGGTCAAAAGATGTGAACAGGTACGCCCGGGTCATGATCTCGGTGACCGCCGGTCTCATGCGCAGTCTGAACGGTTCGTGATACCGGGCCGGGCTGGTATATCGTTTGCAGTAATTGGTATTACCCGCTGCTGAACCGGCGGCTGAGAAGCGATCGTTGACAAGCGGTATGGAAACAGGGATGCATATGAATGACGCACGTATTCAATCGTTTATTTACCTGGGATATTTTCTCGATTTTGTCAATCCGGACATATCCTTTGATTTTTCCGGTATCGACAAGTCGCGCTACGCCGATGTCCCCTATCCGGAACTGCTCGCGAAAGCGGTGTCTCTTTACCGGGAGGCGGTGAGCGCAGGGTTTGAGAGCGGGGCACTCAATTTTATCCCCCTGAGCGGCGGGCTTGACAGCCGGGCCATCCTGGCACTGCTGCTTGAACAAACCGAAGCGGCCGCTATTCACACCTACACCTTCGGGACCCCGGGGACCATGGATTACGACATCGGCTGCGCCCTGGCCGGCAAGGTGGGAACGAATCACACCGCATGTGATCTCAGCCGCTACCAGTGCAGCATGGATGAACTGCTTCAGACGTCCGAGCGGTTGCGGCAACAGATCATGCTGTTCACCCACCCTCCGCTTTCGGACCTGGACAAGCACTACCGGGGAGGCGTCCTCTGGTCCGGATTTATCGGCGGACGCACCAGCGGATCCTATCTGCCGCACCATCCTTCCCCGACCATCGAGGAGGCAAAACGGCGCTACATCGAGCACAACCATCTGGCGAAGTCGGTTCCATTGACCGATGATGTCCTTGCCTCGATGACGGAGCTTGTCGACTGGGACGGCGGCACAGCGGGAGAGATATCTCTCGATGAACGGCTCGACCTGATCAACCGCCAGGTGAAATATACGGTTATCAACAATGCGCTGCAGGGGTACCGGTATCGGCTTCCTTTCGCTCATCCGCCCCTGTTCAATTTTCTCTTCAGTCTTCCGGACCGGTATCGTTTCGGACAGAAACTGTATATCGATGTGTTTCTGACCTATTTCCGGGATATATTCAATTACCCGAGCAAAACGACGGTCGGACTGCCGGTAAATGCGCCACCGTTTCTCATCAAGGGCAAAACGCGCCTGATAAATCTTCGCTATCATGTGCCGGGTTTTCAGTACCTGATAAAAGATCCCTTCATCAATTACTGCGATTTTGCCAAACGTATCCGCACCGACAGTGATTTTCAGCAGCTGATCCGGGGAAATGTGCGGGACCTGGACAAACGCGGTCTCATCGATTGGATAGACCTGGAATCAGTGTGGTCGCAGCACATGAGCCGTACAGCCGATCACAGCCTGGCGCTGCTGACGCTGGCGTCGCTGGAGATACATTTGAAGGCGGGAAAACAGCTATAAGAGGGATCGCTGGATAAAAATAAAGGGGCTGCCACCGAAGGCGGTTTCATATCCCCGTTTTTCGGCGGATCCTTCGGTATGGTATGCGCATCCCTTATGGTTCGTGCTGAGCCTGTCGAAGTATGTGCTGTGAACGTCTTTCGACAGGCTCTTCACAAACGTATCGGCCTTTCGGGATTTATATCACCGCTTTCTCATATGCTACAACTGTACGCTGATTCCCACAGACGGCAGAATACCGATGCTGGCTGTATTATTAATTTCGTCCGCCCAGAAATCGTAGGTGGGCCGCATGGGGATTTTAAAGTTATAGATGTTCTGGATGTCAATATAGGTGATGAGGGTCCAGGCCGGGAAGTTGAATATCCTCTCGACCCTCACGTCCAGATGATGGCCCGGATCGAGACGGGCTGAGAGATACTCGTCGGGCAGGTTCTGAATGCTGCCGGGAGTACCCGGATTGTCCGAGGGCCGGTACACCGGCGTGTAGGGAATGCCGGTGAAGTAGCGGAATTTCGCTGACATTTCCCACCTGCTGTTGAATTTGTATCCGCCGGAAAGATTGAAAATCACTCTCTGGTCATACTGTCCCGGATAGGTGCGGCCGTTGGCGGCGGTCAGTTCACTCCTGCTCCAGGAGAGACTCATCTGTCCGTACAGCGGTGTTGTGGAGAATTTTTTCTGAAGCAGCAGTTCACCGCCGTAGGCAATCCCCGTACCCTGTGATGTCAGGTCGATGAATCCGAAAGACTGAAAATCGTCCTCTCTGCCCCCGTACCCGCTGCCGGTATTGGTCATGACAATATAATCGTTGACCCCGGGAACGGTGCCGGTTGGAAGGTTGCTGTAGGCCTTGTGAAATCCTTCCACGGTGACACGCAGATCGGTCCGGATCAGCCAGTCCCAGCCAGCGATCAGCATGCTGTTGCGAAGCGGTTTGAGCCTGCTGTTGACCGGGTTTGCCAGCCACACATAGGCGGGCGATTGGTAGTAGAGACCGCCGCTCAGTCTGAAGCTGTGGCTGGAGTGGGGTTTGATTTTCAGCGAAACCCGGGGTGAGAGACAGGTCGGATCATCGAGGTACGGATACCGGTCGAGACGCAGGCCGGCCCGAATATCCAGGAACGACAGTACCTGCCAGTTAAGCTGGGTAAAAAACGCCTGTTTCTGGAAATTGTCATCGATACGGTTTTCCGGTGCGAGACCCAGCATGCTCAGGGGAATGCGGTTGCCGCTGCGGTCATAGATCGTATCCGCGAAGAGCGTGGTTGCGGTGTTGGAAATCCATTTCTGGGCGATTCCGCTTTTCACCAGAAAACGCTTTCCCGGGGTCCATGAATATTCCATTTTCAGCCCTGTCTCCAGCTCGTCCGCTTCCGAGGAAAAATATTCGATTTCCTCTTCGTTGATCTGGCTGAAATCGTAGCGGGAAAGATTGACATTGAAGGTGAAATCGAGAAAGCCCGTATCGAGGATCCTGCGGTAATTGAGACCGGAAATTCCCCGGTATTGGGTGTTGTCCAGCAGTTCCGCGTTGGTCACCCGGTTCTCTTCGGAGCTCTGATCCCTGTCCACGTTGTTGACCGCGGAGAGACCGAGGAAAAAGAGCCTGTCCCGGGGTGAGAGGTCCATGTTGATCAGGACATTGTAGTCGGTATAGACCGGCACAAAGGGGAGTCCCGCGGCCTTGAAGATGAGATCGAGGTAGCTCTTGCGGGCCGATACGATCATATTTCCCTTTTTCGTGAGCGGGGTCTGAAAATCGAATCCGAACTGGGTCGCCGAGATGGTCGCCTTGCCTTCGATCTTTTCGGGGCGCTCGTTGATCATGTTCAGCGTCAGTACCGATGACATCTTGTCCCCGTACTCCACGCCGAATCCCCCGGTGGCGAAATCGACTTTTTCCACGAAATCGAGGTTGACGAAGCTGAGGCTGCCGCCGGTGCTGCCCTGGGTGCCGAAGTGGTTGATATTGGGCACCTCGATATTATTGATCACATAGAGATTCTCGGACGGTCCGCCGCCCCGTACCAGCAGGTCGTTCCGTCCGCCGGTCATGTTGATGGCGACGCCGGGCAGGGTGGACACGGTCCGCACCACGTCCTCGAATCCGCCGGGGAAACGGCGTATCTCTTCCTGGGAAAGCGAGATGGTGCTGGGTTCGACTTTCAGCTCCTGGTTGAAGTAGCCGGCCGTGACCGTGACCTTTTCACTCTGTACCGCCTGCTGCACCATTTCGACAGTGAGAAAGACCGGCTTGGCCGTCGTTACCACGATATCGGTTTTAAAAATATCAACATAGCCGATATAATTGAATCTCAGGCTATAGGTACCCACCGGTATGTTCGGGATGGTGAAGCGGCCGTCGACGCCGGTCGCCGTGCCCCTGTTGCTGCCGACGATGATGACATTGGTGCCGATGAGGGGTTTCTGCGTTCTTTTGTCCAGTACGCGGCCGCTGATGGTGCCGGTTTCCTGGGCGAAGACAGCGGACACGTAGGCAACTGACAATATAAACAGCATATTCAGTGGTTTCATAGATTCCCTTTATTGTTTTTTTCCCGTTGATCACCTGGCAATAATTGTTTATTATCTGTTAATTTAAAAAGTGTGATCCAGTAAGTCAATAAAAACATTTGCTGGACGAACAGCCGGCCGCGGCCCGGATACAGGCCATCCAGAGATATTTTGCTGGAAATTTGAAGCGGGGTGTCGTACATTTAAACAGGTGCAGTCTGCCCGGGGGTGACGGGTATCCCGGGGCTATATTTGAGGACGAGGATTTGCAGCCGGGGCGCCCTATGGAAAAAAAGCTGGGTCTTCTCAGCATATTCTGTATTTCAGCCGGAGCGATGATCAGTTCCGGCCTCTTCGTGCTGCCGGGACTTGCCTTCGCGAAGGCCGGGCCGGTGGTGTTTCTCGCCTATTTCGCCGCGGGGCTGGTGGCACTGACGACGGTGCTGAGTCTTTCGGAACTGATCACCGCCATGCCGAAAGGCGGGGGAGACTACTACTACGTGTCCCGCACCTTCGGCCCCCTGTTCGGTACGGTCTCCGGGCTTCTGAGCTGGCTGGCCCTCTCACTCAAGAGCGCGTTTGCGATCATCGGTATTGCCGAGCTTGTCTACCTTACCTTCGGTATCCAGCTGTACATCCCGGCGCTCGCGCTTACGCTGCTCTTTACCCTGCTCAATCTCCTGGGGGTGAAGGAGGCGGTGCGTTTTCAGATTGTTCTGGTTCTCGCCCTGCTGGCACTGCTGGGCGTATTCACGGTCAGCGGGCTGAGGCATGTCGCGGTCGCCCGGTTCGATCCGTTTCTGCCCCGGGGGGTCAACGCGCTGTTTTCCACCGCCGGGTTCGTTTTTGTCTCATTCGGAGGCGTGCTGACAACGGCCAGCATCGCCGGAGAGATACGGAATCCGGCCAGGAACATTCCCGCCGGCCTTATCGGATCGACGGTGGTGGTCACCATCGTCTATTCGATAGTCATTTTCGTCCTGGTCGGGGTTCTGCCCGCTGAGCAGCTGAAGCAATCGCTGGCGCCCGTCGCGTCGGCCGCCTCGGCAACGGGCGGTTCACCCATGTACCTGGCGATCATGATCGCTTCCCTCCTGGCCTTTATCACAACAGCGAACGGCGGCATACTCACGGCCTCCCGCTATCCCATGGCCCTGGCCAGGGACGGCATGCTGTTTCATTTCCTCAAGCATGTGAGCAAAAGACGGGGCACTCCCTATCCCGCCGTGATCGCCACGGGCGCGCTCATCGGCGGAGCGGTGCTTCTGGAACTCGATATGCTGATCAAGGCGGCCTCGACGGTGATCCTGCTGTCTAATATTTTTGCCCACCTGTCCGTGATAGTCATGCGGGAGAGCCGCATTGCCAATTACCGCCCGACCTTCAGGGCGCCGTTGTACCCCTGGCTGCAGATCGCCGGAATCATTGTTTTTGTCCTTCTGATCGTCGATATGGGACGTGAACCGATTCTCTTCAGTCTGCTTTTCATATCCGCGGGGGTTTTTCTCTACTTTGTCCGCAGCGGACGACAGAAGCGCGTCTCACCCGCGCTGCTTCACCTCGTGGAGCGGCTGACCAGCAAAAAACTCGGAACGGAGCATCTGCCCGACGAGCTGAGAGAGATTGTCGCGGACCGGGACGGCATCATCAGGGACGAATTCGACCATGTCGTGGACGAGTCCGCCTTCCTCGATCTGAAAGGGACGGTTGATCACACCTCATTTCTAAGTAAGATCGCGGTTGTCATCAGGCGCTCGCTGCCGTTCATGGACGCGAGAGAAGTCAGGCGCCTTTTCTGCGAACGGGAAGCCGAGGGGAGCACCGCCATCAGCGATTTTGTCGCGGTTCCCCATATCATCATCGAGACGCCGGGCGTGTTTTCGCTCTTTTTTGTCCGGGCCCGGGACGGGATCGTCTTCAGCAGGGAGAATCCTTCGGTCAGGGCGGTGTTTGTGCTCATCGGGTCAAGAGACAAGCGTACGCTGCACCTGAGGGCGCTGTCCG
This sequence comes from bacterium, assembly GCA_016934955.1. Lineage (GTDB taxonomy): Bacteria > Zhuqueibacterota > QNDG01 > QNDG01 > JAGLOF01 > JAFGRY01. The sequence continues at coordinate 66,238 of JAFGRY010000027.1, forward strand.
CGATCGCCCAGGTTGCCAGCGGGGATGATTTCGAGGAGCGGTGGCTGGCGGCCCGCGACCACACGGAAGTTAAGGATCTGTTTCTGCTCAGCCCGAGGAGACGGTTTTAAGCCGGATTCCGGCCGGTGTACTCGGCGTTGTTTTTGTCCCGGGGGGCCTGTCATGAATGAGATACTGCTTTTCTCTTGGCTGACGCTGACCGCGATGAGCGGGGAGTAAAATGGGTGAATCCATACTGCTGTTAACGGCCGGACTGATCATGCTGACTGCCGGCGCCGAGGGGCTCGTGCGGGGCAGTTCCGGGCTGGCGCTGCGCCTGGGTGTGTCACCGCTGGTCACCGGTCTGACGATCGTGGCGTTCGGCACCAGCATGCCCGAAATGGTGGTGAGCCTGAAGGCCGCGCTGCAGGGATACAGCGGGATTGCCATCGGCAATGTGGTCGGATCAAATATTTTCAATGTCGCGGTGATCCTGGGTGTGTCCGCTCTGGTGAGGCCTCTCACCGTCGGTCGACAGATCATCAGGCAGGACATGCCGGTGATGCTGGCGGCATCGTTTCTGTTTGTCATGTTCTTCGTCAACGGGAGTATCTCCCGGGTCGAGGGCGGTCTCCTGCTCACGGGATTTTTGATCTACTTGCTGATGGTTGTCAGGGCTGCACGGCGTAAGCAGGAGGCCCCCGACACACCGCGGACAGCGCGGTCTGTTTTCCTGAATATCCTCATGACAGGCGCGGGACTGGCCCTGCTGACCACGGGTGCGGGACTCTTCGTCACCAATGCTGTCACCCTGGCGGAGCTGCTGGGCGTCAGCCGGGCGGTGATCGGTCTCACCATCATCTCGGTCGGGACCAGCCTGCCGGAGCTGGCGACCTCGGTAGTGGCTGCCGCGCATAAAGAGACGGATATCGCGGTAGGAAATATTGTCGGATCAAATCTGTTCAACATTCTCGGCATTTTGGGGGTGACCAGCCTGACGATACCGTTATCCGGCAACGGCGTCACCCTGACGGATCTGTTCTTTATGGCCGGCAGCTCGCTGCTTCTGCTCCCGTTCATGCGCACCGGATTTCGTCTGAACCGGCTCGAAGGCGCTGCGCTGCTGGCAATGTACGCGGCCTATCTCATCTACCGCTGGCCCTGATCCCGCATCCTCTCTCCCGTACCTGTTCTAGTCGCGGAGCCGGGGCAGCAGCCAGGCCATCTGTTCGCCAAGCTCGCGCATCGTTCTCAGCCCCTCCTCATCCTGTTTCACTTCTCCCTCTTCCCTGCCGATGCCCAGGTTCCAGTAGATAGACCCGGGAACGATCATCTTGTTGATGAGAAACAGTTTGTTGATGGCGTCGAATACCGCGATCGACCCCGCCCGGCGTACCGCCACTACGGCAGCGCCCACTTTCCGCTCGAGCATGCGGCCGTTGGCCAGGGAAACGTAGCCGGCCCGGTCGATCAGTGCTTTTGTCTCGGCGGTCACGTTCGAAAAGTAGGTTGGTGATCCGATGATAATGCCGTCCGATTCCCGCATGCGGTCGATATAGGTGTTCATCGGGTCATCGGTAAACGCGCAGTGCCCGTCCCTGTTTTTTTTACAGTTCATACAGGCGGCGCAGCCGCGCAGACGCTCCCCTCCGACCTGCACGATTTCGGTTTCAATATCGTGTTCGTTGAGCACATCGGTGACGGTCCGCAGGAGGAGAGCGGTATTGCCGTTCTCACGGGGACTGCCGTTAAAGGCGGTTACTTTCATATCGTGTCCTTCCCTTTGTCTGGGTCTCCGGTAATACTGTAATAACGATGATGGCGATCAGAAAATCAACGGGAAAACGGAACCATCACCTATGTACGTACCCCGGCGCCGTCAGAGGCTGAACCGGGAATACTCTTGGCAGAGCGGTTTGTATTTTGTATATTGCAGGAGTATGATTTACCGGGGGGAAAACGGATGAAATATTTTCTGGATCATATTGCGGTAAACATGGTCCATGAAGCGGAGATGATCAGTTTTTACAGGGACGTACTCGCATTCCCGGCCGAACGGCTTGATACGTACCGGGCAGGCACCGTTCCCTTTCCTTCGTTCAGGCTGACCAGTGATACGATTATCGATCTGTTTCCCGAATCCATGTGGAAAGGGATGCCTGCGGGTGAAGAGAGCGGGGGCAGGTTCAACCATTTCTGCTATGCCCTTGCCGAATCCGACTGGAACGCGCTGCGTGAACGGCTGGCCGCATCCAGAACGGCGGAAGAGGAGGGTCCGGTGCGGCGCTGGGGGGCGCACGGCTACGCCATATCCATGTATTTCCGTGACCCGGACGGGAATCTGATCGAGGCACGGTACTATCCGGATGACACAGAGGACGGGGGATGAAATTACTCGCCTTCGCAGCAAGCAGCAGCACCAGGTCCATCAATAAACGGCTGGTCACTTACGCGGCGTCGCTGCTGCCGGAGGCCGATGTCGAGATCATCGACCTCAACGATTATGAAATGCCGCTGTTCAGCGAGGACAGGGAGAGGGAAGACGGATATCCTGAAGCGGCGTACGCATTCCTGAAAAAAATCGCCGCCAGTGACGCCCTGATCATCTCTTTTGCGGAACATAACGCGTCATACACCGTTGCCTATAAGAATATTCTGGACTGGTGTTCCCGTATCGACCGCAATGTCTTTATGGACAAGCCTGTGGTGATGCTTTCCGCGTCCCAGAGCCGGCGCGGCGGATCCCGGGTACTGGAAACCGCGGTGAACACCGCTTCCGGATTCGCGGGCAGGGTAACGGCGCATATGTCCTTTCCCCGTTTTCGGGACAATTTCGATTTTGACAGCAACAGGCTGATCGATCCTGACCTCGATACCCGCCTGAAAGAGGCGGTGCTGTCGCTCCTGTGAAAGGCCGGTGCATCCGTCCGGCACCGTAACGCTGCGGAGGTGTATGTGAAACAGGCGGTCCCGTTCATCATCGTTCTAATCCTGCGGTTTCTCCCGGAAGGGCTGTTTGCACAGTCTGATGTCCCCTATAAAAATCCCTCCCTTTCGACGGAAGAGCGGGTTGCGGATCTGCTCTCCCGCATGACCCTGGAAGAGAAGTTCCGGCAGCTGTTCATGATCCCCGGCGATCCCCTGCGATCCGGGCATGACTATGGAAAGGGTATCTTCGGCCTGCAGGTTTCGACCCGCGGGTCGGCGGATCATGCGGCCGGGCAGCTGCTCGAGTACGGGGCCGGTGGATCCGCCCGGGCGGCGGCGGAACGCATAAACGCCATTCAGCGCTATTTTAGGGAAGAGACACGGCTGGGAATTCCCATTATTGTTTTTGACGAAGCGCTGCACGGCCTGGTACGGGAAGGCGCCACCGCTTTTCCCCAGGCGATCGGTCTGGCCGCGACCTGGGACAAAGATCTGATGCGCCGGGTTGCCGGAGCGATCGCGCTCGAGGTCCGATCACGGGGCATACGGCAGATCCTTTCACCGGTGGTCAACATCGCCCGGGACGTCCGCTGGGGACGGGTGGAAGAAACCTACGGAGAGGATCCCCGCCTCACCGCGGAGATGGCGATCGCTTTCGTGAGCGAGTTTGAAACGCTGGGCGTGATTACGACACCGAAGCATTTCGTGGCCAACGTCGGTGACGGCGGCCGGGACAGTTACCCGATCCATTTCAGTGAGCGGCTGCTCGAGGAGATCTATTTCCCCGCGTTCAGGGCCTGTATTCAGGAGGGAGGCTCCCGTTCGGTGATGACGTCCTACAATTCCCTGGACGGCAGCCCCTGTACGGCCAGCGACCGGCTTCTGAACCGGATACTGAAGGATGCGTGGGGATTCCGGGGATTCGTCATTTCCGATGCCGGGGCCACCGGTGGAGCGAATGTGCTCCATTTTACCGCCCGTGACTATACGGAGTCTTCCGCGAACGCTCTAAACAACGGCCTGGATGTGATCTTTCAGACATCCCTTGATCATTTGCCGCTGTTCTATCCCGCGGCTGAACAGGGACTGATCCCGGAAACGGTGATCGACAGGGCGGTGGCCCGGGTGCTCACAGCGAAGGTTGATCTGGGGCTGTTCGATCAGCCCTATGTCGATCCGGAAGAAGCCGCCGCCGTGAATGGATGTGAGGCGCACCGGGAGCTGGCCCGGCAGGCAGCCCGGGAGTCCATCATCCTGCTGAAAAATGAGCCTACGGTTCTGCCGCTTTTAAAGAAGATCCGGTCCATCGCCGTCATCGGCCGGGATGCAGCCGAGGCTCGGCCCGGCGGATACAGCGGCCCGGGAGTGGAGCGGGTGAGCATTCTCGAGGGCATCAAGGCCCGTGCCGGCGGCGCAGTCCGGGTCGACTACGAGGAAGGGTGCGGCAGAGAGACGATCGGCTATGTGAGCGTGCCCGCCGCACAGCTCTCCCATCTGAAAGACGGCCGGCGGATGCAGGGCCTGCTGGGAGCATATTACCGCAACAGGGATTGGGCCGGCGATCCGGTGCTGGTACGGAGCGACCCCCGCGTGCAATTCGGCTGGACACTTTACTCTCCTGATCCCGTGAAACTCGATTATGACTGGTACTCGGTGCGATGGACAGGGCAGATCACTGCCCCTGAATCCGGTCTCTACAGGATCGGATTAGAAGGCAACGACGGCTGGCGCCTCTGGATCGACGGTGCATGTATTCTCGACAATCTGCAGAAGCAGACCGTCCGCCGGGTCACCGCGGAGTACCGGTTTGAACGGGGCAGGCGGTACGATATTCGGATCGATTTTTATGAAACCACAGGAAACGTACGTCTTGACCTCGTCTGGAATATGGGTGTGCACGACACCGTCGATGCGGCGATCACGGCGGCGGTGAAGTCCGCCCGGGAGAGCGATGCGGCCATCATCGTCGCGGGGATCGAAGAGGGTGAATTCCGGGACAGGGCCCTGCTGGGCCTTCCGGGACGCCAGGAGGAGATGATCCGGAGAGTCGCCGCGACGGGCACGCCGGTGGTCGTCGTTCTCGTCGGCGGCAGCGCGGTGACCATGAGCGGCTGGATCGACGCGGCAGACGGCATCATCGATGTCTGGTACCCCGGAGACCGGGGGGGATATGCGGTGGCCGACGTGCTTTTCGGCGATTACAATCCGGCGGGCCGGCTCCCGATCACCTTTCCGGTCCACGAAGGACAGCTGCCTCTTTACTACAACCACAAGCCCGCCGGCCGGGGTGACGATTATCTGAACCTCACCGGTCATCCGCTCTTCCCGTTCGGGTTCGGTCTGAGCTATACGACATTCACCTACAGTGATCTGGTATGTGAAAGAAAGCAGGTGCAGGCCGGAGAGCCTGTTCGCCTGACGTTTAGGCTGGCCAACTCCGGCTCAAGAGAGGGTGATGAAGTGGTCCAGCTGTATATCAGGGATCTGTATGCCTCGGTTGCCCGGCCGGTGATGGAGCTGATCGATTTTCAGCGGATCCACCTGCGTGCCGGGGAGATGCGGGAGGTTGGGTTCGAGATCCCCGCGGAACGCCTCTCCATGCTCGATAAAGACCTGAAGCGGGTGATCGAACCGGGAACCTTCCGTGTTATGGTCGGCGCCTCGTCCCGGGATATCAGGCTGCGGGACAGCATTGAAGTAGTGATACAGTAAGATGATGTCCATGTCTTGAAATGCATTCAAACAGTTAATGGGTCGGTGTATATGCGAAGCGGAAATACATTTCGGAAACTCCCCTGTCTGTTTCTCTGTCTGCTGAACACTCTCAGCTGCGGCCGCGGAAACGGCACAAACGACTTTATGGGATTCTGGCAGGGTCCGCATCCCGAATCACCGGAGAAAACGTTTGTGATTTATCTGCAGAGTCACGACGACGGTCCGTCCGCAAAGGGGTTCTGGAGACACCTGGGTTACTATGATTCGGCATTCGGGGTAGACAGTGTCCGGATCGCCGGAGACAGTCTTTTCTTTTTCGTGCCAATCTGGAATTGCCGGTACAGCGGGCGGTTACGGACCGCCGGAACGATTGAGGGCGGATTCAGCTGTCCGGAAGAACCGTTCGATCCCGTGGCATTGGAAAAATGTGATGATGCGGCACGCTATCTGATCGAGGCGAAGCCGGGCTGCAGCAGCCTGGACTTTCGCTATGTCTACACAGTGCCTGCCGGTGCCGAACCCGGGCTGGCGACGGCCGCACTCGGGTCAGCAGGCGACACCCTCTTCGTGGAAACGCTGATCGGGGAGATCATTCAGGGCGGATACGGGCGGATCAATTCTTTTCTGCTCATAAAAAACGGAAGCCTCGTCTGTGAGGAATACTTCTACGGCTACAGCGCGACCGTCCTGCACCAGATAGAGTCGGTAACCAAGAGTGTTACGTCGCTGCTGATCGGGATCGCGATGGACAGGGGATCGATCGCATCCATCGATGAGCCCCTGTGGCGGCTGTTGCCGCAGTATGAGCACCTGCGAACCGCTCCCTACCGTGAGATCACGCTGCGGCACCTGCTCACAATGAGCGCCGGTTTCGAACAAAATGACCAGAATGTGTTCCAGGCGGCTGACCGCATCGAGTACGCGCTGCACCGGAAGCTGGTCGACCGTCCCGGAAGCACATTCAGGTATGACGGGGGCTGCACAGAGATACTCGGCGCCGTCCTCAGGGAAGGGACGGGAATGTTCGCGGACCGGTTTGCGCAAGAGTATCTGTTCGCCCCCCTGGGAATAGAGCACGTTGACTGGGAGATTCTCAAGCAGAACGGCTATCCCTGCATGGCCGGATCGCTGAGAATGAGGCCGCGGGACATGGCCAGACTGGGGACGCTTGTTCTGAACGGGGGCACATGGAGAGGCGCACGGGTCGTTTCTCAGGACTGGCTGTACCGCTCGACGGCAAAGCAGCTGCACACGCACATAACGGGTGATGAGTACGGGTTCCAGTGGTGGCGTATCACCCTGGGGTCGGGGGATCAGGCGGTGGAGGCGGTTTGGGCAAACGGCCTCGGCTCCCAATTTATCTATATCATTCCCGCGCTGCGCACGGTGATCGTGACGACGGGACATAATTACGAGTACGATTCATGGGCGATCAGTGCGGGAATCGGCCGACTCTGTCATTTACTTCGGGGACAGGCGCCCGCCCGCACCGTCACCGATGACTCCGGAGGCCGTTTATGAAGCACGGTATGTCAGCGCATGGACGTCGGGCGGCATCGCTCTCGCGGGAGGATGCGGCCGCCCTGCCTGCCGACGGCGGCCCGGAATACAACCGTCTGATCTTCGAAAAAAGTCCCTACCTGCTCCAGCATGCCGGCAATCCGGTGGACTGGTATCCATGGAGTGACGAGGCCTTTGCCCGGGCTGCGGCCGAGGATAAGCCGGTGTTTCTCTCCATCGGCTACGCTACCTGTCACTGGTGCCATGTCATGGAACGTGAGGCCTTCGAGGACGAGGAGGTGGCGGCGATCCTCAACAGCGGATTCATCTGCATCAAAGTCGACCGGGAAGAGCGCCCCGATATCGACAAAATCTACATGACCGCCTGTCAGGCCATGACCCGCAGCGGCGGCTGGCCCCTGACGATCATTATGACCCCGGATAAACGGCCGTTCTTCGCCGGCACCTACATTCCGAAAACGGGTGTGCAGCAGCATCCCGGCCTGCTCGACCTGCTGCCCCGGGTGCTCAGCCTCTGGAGCGATGACCGGGAACGGCTGACCGGGAGCGCCGACGAGATCGTACGGGTGCTCAGGGGTTTGCATACAGCGACCGGCGGCGAACGCATTGACGAAGCCGTCCTCGATGAGGCCTTTGCCGGGCTGCGGGATCGCTTCGACAGCCGGTACGGAGGGTTCGGACAGGCACCGAAGTTCCCTTCTCCTCATACGCTTATCTTTCTGCTCCGCTACGGGCACCGCCGCGGCAATGACCGGGCCCTGGAGATGGCCGCGTTCACGCTCGAGCATATGCGTATGGGCGGCATTTTCGATCAGGTCGGTTTGGGCATGCATCGGTATGCAACGGACAGGGAGTGGCTGCTACCCCATTTCGAGAAGATGCTCTACGATCAGGCGCTCACCGTACTGGCCTGTCTGGAAGCGTTTCAGGCTGTCGGTGAGGAGTGTCATGCCCGGACCGCGCGGGAGATACTGAGCTATGTCCTGCGGGAGCTGACCTCCCCCGAGGGCGGATTTTATTCCGCGGAAGACGCGGACAGTGAGGGCGAGGAGGGGCTCTACTATCTCTGGACCCCGGAGGAACTCGAGGAGCTTCTGGGTGAAGATGACGCCGGGTTCGTCCGCAGACTGTTCGGAGTGGAAGCCGGGGGCAATTTCCGGGACCAGAGCACCGGACGGACAACGGGCCGCAGCATTTTCCATCTGAAAGAGAGTCTGGAGAGGCTGTCAGAAACAGAACCGGGGGTGAGGGAGCGCTGGGAGGTGATCCGGCCGGTGCTGCTTGACCGCAGGAGCCGCCGCGCGCATCCGCTGCTCGACGACAAGATCCTTACCGACTGGAACGGGCTTATGATCGCGGCTCTGGCCCGGGCCGGCATGGTCCTGGAGAACGACGACTACACGGCCGCGGCCGCCCGGGCGGCTGCTTTCATCCTGCGGACGATGCGGAATGAAGAGGGGCGGCTGCTGAAGCGGTACCGGGAGGGAGAGGCGGCCCTGCCGGCTCATCTGGAAGATTACGCGTTTATGGTCTGGGGGCTGATCGAACTTTATGAAGCGACATTCGAGGCAGCATGGCTGGAAGAGGCCGTCGCGCTGAACGAGCGGATGCTGGCCGATTTTCGCGATAACGAGAACGGGGGGTTGTTTTTCACGTCCGGGGATGGTGAGGAGCTGCTGTTCCGCAGCAAGGAGATTTTCGATGACGCGACGCCGTCGGGTAATTCGGCGGCTGCGCTCAATCTGCTGCGGCTGGCCCGGCTCACCGGCAGCAGCGGCCTCGAACGGGAGGCCGGGGTGATCATGAATGCGTTCGCCGGTGAGATAAGGCGGCTTCCCATGGGCGCCACCCACCTGCTTTCAGCGGTGATGTTCTCTCTCGGTCCGACCGGTGAAGTGGTGATCGCCGGCAGTGAGGAAGAGAGGGGCGCCCGGGAGATGCTGCGGGCCGTGCGCCGTGTTTACGCTCCGGGGCTTACCGTCCTGTATAAACCGGCGGATGAGAGCACGCGGATTACCCGCCTGGCTCCCTTCACCGAGCCGTTTTGCCCCGTGGACGGGAATGCCGCCGCCTACGTATGCAGAAATTTCAGCTGCAGCATGCCGGTCACCGATATCGGGGAGATGCTCGCGCTGATAACAGCCGTACAAACTCCGGGAGGACGCTGATGGACATTGATATTATCCACGATGAAAAACGGATGGTGTTTTACGCTGACGTTGAAGGGAAGCGGTCGGTGCTGGAATATGAAAAAAAAGGGGACACGATCCGGTGCTACCATACATTCGTGCCGTCGGAACTCCGCGGCTATCACATCGGATCCAAGCTCTGCCGGGCCGCCCTGGACTGGGCGAAAGCGCAGGGGTATATGGTCCACCCGACTTGCAGCTTCGTTCGTCTTTATACCCGGCGAAAAAAGGAATATCGGGATATGATTATCTGATGCCATCCTTTTCATTACATTTTTGAAGGTCGTGCTTCGCGAGAGGGCTGCAGGCAAAGGCAGCCCCCGGGGTATCAGCCGGCATGTACATTTACCATTGTTTTTCTTGGTTTCTTATTGTACATTCCATTATTCACCAATTACCACCATTTTGATTGCACATCTTTATCTATTTGTAAAATAATAGTTTAAGGAGGCGAGTATGAAGTCTTGTAAGAGATTTATACAGCCGATTCCTGTATTGTTGTTATGTACTTTGGCCCTGCAGCCGATTACCGCTGTTATCGCTCAGACTGCTCATATTTCAGGGCATATCCGCACTTCGGATGGAACACCGATCCCTGGGGTTCAATTGAGTCCTTCCCTGACCGAGACAGATGCTAATGGATTCTATGACATATTGCTGGGGGCAATGTTTGGAGTTATTGTTATACCTCAGAAGGACGGCTGGACTTTTTCTCCGGAATTATTGGGATATGCGGGCGGCGGCACCTGGACCAATCAGGATTATGTGGGGACCAATGTCGGCGGCGGTGGCTCGGTTACCAATCATATCATAACGTTTGCTGAAGATCGATACAAAGCCGTATACGGATATCGCCTGTACCGGGGCGGTCCGAACACTTTAATTGATACAGAATTCGGACTGGACTTCTATGTCGCCTTTGGCGATATGATGATTTTAAATACAGCGGCACTCAATTATCATCTTGCTTTTTCACCAAATACACCTTCCGGACCAGATCCAAGAGGCAGAATTGTAATTACGTTTAATAACAAGCAGGAGTATGTCCGCATTAAACTTACTACCGACGGCATCCCCATACACCAGCCTGCATATCTGCGTGTCTCATATTTCCGGGATACAAATCCGACGGATCCCCTCTATAGCCATGACGGAAGCGGTACTGTTGAGTATACAGATACGAATACAGGAATCAAAATGCTGATTGTTGATACCCATTTTGAGGAAAATACTATTGATGAGATTGAGTTCAGACAGCTGGGACAGGCCGAAACAAAACCAACTCCCTCCACCCTGATCGCTCTGAGCGGGTTCCATCAGGCTATCCCCCTGGCCTGGCAGGCGCCGGCAACCCGGGCCCCCCAGGGATACCATATTTACCGCAGCACTTCATCCGGCGGATCTTACCAGAGGGTAGCAAGCAATGTGCAGGCAACCTGTTACAGGGATGCGGTTTATACGAATGATGTGTATTACTATGTTGTCACGGCTGTTTATTCCGACGGTGAGAGCGACTATTCGGCTGAGAAGTCAGCCCAGGTCACCCTGGACGGGAATACCGGACAATCCGGCTGGACATCCTCCCCGCCGACGATTGACGGTACTATAAACAGCAGTGAGTGGCAGGGTGCAGAAACCACCGTCATCAGCTATCCCGGCGGAAGCGGCGATGTTATCATGTACGTGATGAGCACTGGTACCCATCTCTACCTGGCCGTGGATAATCCCCGTGATTTGACGCTTGACAATGGTGACAATTTTTCCTTATTCATCGATAGTGATCACAATCGTGAATGGCCCGCGGCAGGAACCGGTCATGACGGGATGCTGCGCTTTACATGGAATGACGGTCCAACTGTCTGGTATCGGTCCATGTACGGCATATGGCCTGATGAGATGTCCGCCAGTGCCTGGACAAATCCAACTGAAACTCTGCAAAATATGTCCACATCATCCGGTCATGTCCAATATGAGGCAAGGATTGACCTTGATTCATATATCATCGATGCATCCGCCGGAAATGAGATCGGGTTATGTATATTTGTCTGGGATAACAGCACCTATACTTTTAGCGCCCTAAAACCATTCGAAACGGAGTATCTGGAGCCGTTGACAACGGGCTATTTCTGGAGTTACGGCCCTTTTGCCTACATGGATTTTGCCATTGCCGGTGATACGGATGTTGCATTGGAGATTGCAGCCCGTCCGGAAGCGTTCGTATTGCTGCAGAATTATCCCAACCCCTTTAATCACGAGACGACCATCCGCTTCAGCCTTCCCTTTCAGGGTCCGGTTCAACTGCAGGTCTATAATTTGAGTGGTGAGAAAACTACTACTCTGCTCAATGAAACCATGGCACCGGGAGAGCATGCGGTCAGGTGGAATGCAGAAGGGCTGTCCAGCGGCATTTATCTGTACAGGCTGACGGCAGGAAATAATATACAGGTGAGGAAACTGATTTTACAGAAGTAGAATTCGCATCGAGCCCGGTTGCTGCAAACAAGTAAACATTACCCAAAATGATGGTATTTCTGCTTGAGATGTGAATTAGCCTGACCGTTTGGGCCATAAAAAAACCCGGATCAATCGATCCGGGTTTTTTGCAAAGGAATCCAGCTGATTACTTTTTTTCTTCTTTTTCAACTTTTTTCACGATCACCTTCATGCCTTCCTCCCTATCACCGGATGCGGCCTTCAGTGCCGCTTCCTTTTCTTCAATGGCCTTCAGGTCCTTGATCACCTCGGTCCTGCCGTCCGCATGCTTGATTATCATGATGCTTTCGCCGGGATGCTCTTCGAGAATTTTTTTCAGATCCTCATCTTCTATTTCTTTGATGCTGGCCGGGGCATGGTGCTCATCGCCTTCCCTGATCCTGACCTTGATCATCTTTTTCCCGCCTTCCCCGGTCTCTGCTGCTGTTATCTCATCGATATCCACGTCTTCCAGGATGATTTTTTCCGCGGTTATTTCATCCCCTTCCCCGATTTTTTTCAGGATCCTGACGGTCTTCTCACCGTCGTTGTCCGCGGTGACATAGACATCGTATTTCATCTCTTTTCCGGCAAGGGAGTCTTTTTCACATTCCACGATGATGGTACCGGCCTCATCCCTGCCGGTTTTCTTCTTCACCTGCCAGACAGCGCCTTTACCGTCCTGAGTATTGAATTCATACACGGCTCTGGGCACGTCAGCCGTTTTACCCCCTTCTATCCAGACTTTGCCGTCCCCGTCTTCATGAAAGAAAACGTTTTCTTTGGCGGGCGCGTCCTTTTGAAAGGCAAGCGCGTGAAACGGATTACGCAATTTTTTATACAGCGTGCGCTGTTCGGGAGTAAGCAGCGCCTCGGCCTCGACCCCTGCTTTCACCGGCGCGAACTCCCGGTCCGCTTTCAGGGACGCCAGATCGTGGTACTTTTTCTCGATTGCTTTCAGGTTTTTCGCCGGATCGCGTTTCAAATCATCCAGTTCCACTTCCGCGAGTTTATAATTCGCCTCGATTTTAATACACCGTTTCTGAAGATCCGAGTCAAGATCCTGAATCTGCTGAACCTGTGCCTCGCTCAGGCCGAGCTCCTCTTCGAGAGACAGCATCCAGTCCAGTGTTACCGTCTGCTGGGCGGTCAGCGAGGCTGTCAGGACCAGCATAATCAGGAGAATAATTGATTTTTTCATTGTTTCCCTCCGTTCGTGTACGTGTGACAATGTATTTCATATGCAGCGTATTATCAAGCGGTTTCTGTTTACAAAACCGGTTTCTCGAGAACCGGCGATCTGTATATGCGGTACTGTGGCAATAAATGACTTTCCTGTGTCCCGGACACTGATTATATTCAGATGGAAGCAAAATTGTCATTCCGCGTTAATCTGCTGTCGCGTGCAGGTTTAACGGAATCATCGCCGACAAGTTCCCGTCGGCAACACCCTGGCGGGGTGAATGGAGGTGTCGTTATATGAGAGAACGGATCCGCACTCTGCTTGAATCCAGAAAAGAGCCGCTGATTGCTTTTCTGCAGGACATTGTCTCCATCCCCTCACCATGCGGAAGCGAAGGGCCGGTAATCGAACGGATCCTGCGGGAAATGAATGTTCTTGGATATGATGAGGTTCGTATCGATGCCATGGGCAATCTGATCGGCAGGATCGGAACCGGTGAAAGGATCCTGGCCTTTGACGGGCATTGCGATACGGTCGCCGCAGGAGAGCTCGCTGCCTGGTCCGATGATCCTTTCAGCGGCGCCTGTACAGATGGCCGGATCTACGGCAGGGGCAGTGCTGACCAGAAGGGCGGTCTCGCGGCAGCAGTGTATGCAGGTGCACTGCTTAAAGAGATGGGCCTGCCGGAAGGGATGTCCGTATATGTAGTTGCATCCGTTATGGAAGAGGACTTCGAAGGCCTGTGCTGGACCCATCTTGTTGAAACCGGGGGTCTGCATCCAGACGCGATCATTCTCACCGAACCCTCCAATATGCAGATTAAAACCGGACACCGTGGCCGCATGGAGATGAACCTGACGGTCCGCGGTGTTTCATCCCACGGATCACGACCGGACAGGGGGGACAACGCCATCTACCGGATGATGGACGTTGTCCATGACATTGAAGCGCTGCAGGCATCCCTGGCCGGTCCGGACCCGCCGGGAAAGGGAAGTATTGCGGTGACACACATCTGTTCATCATCTCCCTCACTCTGCGCGGTGCCCGATTCGGCCGGGATTCATCTTGACCGGCGCCTTACCGGGGGGGAAAGCCCGGAGAGCTGTCTGCGGGAGATCGAGCATCTGCCGTCCCTGGCAGGGCGGTCCTTTGATCTGGAGGTGCCGGAATACACGGTCACAAGTCATACCGGATCGACCCTGAAACAGAAGGCTGTCTATCCCATGTGGCTGATGGAGCAGGACCACCCGCTGGTTCTGACCGCGGAGCGAGTCTTTGAACGGATGTTTGCATCAGAGGCAGTCCCCGGTGTCTGGCAATTCGCCACCAACGGAGTGACAACGAAAGGGGTGTACGATATTCCGACCATCGGTTTCGGTCCCGGGGATGAAGGTGCGGCGCATGCGCCGAATGAATCTATTGCGGTGAGTGAACTGCTGGACAGTGCGGCATTTTATACGGCGCTTTGTCTTGAATGGAGCGCTTCCGGGAGGCGATGAGCCGCCCGGAAGCCGAAGCGCTAGAGAATCCAGTTGTAGGACGCTTTCAGGAAAAATCCATTCCGCACGGCCATGAACCGGTTTGCCTCAACATAATCCGGGGCCATATATTTCAGCTTTTCATAACTGGACCCGTATCCCACGTGAATGACCGTTCCGGGGATGTAGGTGAAGCTGGCGAGAAAATCCGATGTGAGAATATTGTTCATGGCGTCGTACTCGGCAATCCCCCGTACATAGAGATACTGATTGATCTGGTAGGTGAGTTTCCCCCGGAACAGACGGAAGTCGTAGATCTGCTCTCCACTGGATCTGCGATAGAAAATGGAGCGGCTGTGGGTGAGGTCCAGGCTCAGATCCCGGGTCGGTTTAAGCGTGATGGCCATACTGATATTGCGCCTGTCTCCCTGGTAGGGATCGTCCGGATCATAATAGATATATCCTCCGGAGATCAGTGATGAGTACACGGTGAGCCATGAGCAGGGCTGGGATGACAGCCTGGCATAGGCATAGTCGACGTCAAAGGAGCGGGCCGTATAAATCTCCGAGGCTTTTGTGTATGAGAAATGCAGGGATGTCGTTCTGGGCAGTCCCAGCTCCAGCCATAGCTGTGCGGCTCCTTCAAGCATGTTGTCCCGCTGATCGTGCAGACCTTCCATGTAGACGCCGGTACGAATGGCCTGCAGCGAAAACGATCGGAATGCCCAGGCAAGGGGGCGGCTGAGATTTTCATCATTACCGAAGAAGCGGCGCATGACCTGCACGCCGGCGGAGCTGACACCGGTGCGGCGGACGTACCCGGGATCCAGGGCAAAATTTTTGCTGATATGGTGAATCGCCGCCGAGATGTCCAGATTGCGTTTTTCATATGTGCTGAAAAGATTCACGGTGCCGCCGCCGCTGCCGCCGTCTTCCGGATTCCCTGAAACAGATGCGAGCAGATTGCCGTCAAAACGCCATGCGTTTCTATACCGCTTTCTGACATCGATACCGGCGGTGCGGTTGTAGTGCCCTCCCATATCCCTGGTGGTCGCCAGTCCGCCGATATAACTGTCCTCCCCCAGGAGATGTTTCAGCCGGAAGATCCCGATACCCGCTTTGCTGCTGCCGTTTTCTCCGGGATAATCATCCAGAGCGATGATGGAAGCAACCGTGTTGTGCGGTCCCAGTTTTCCAGCCACTTTCGCACCCGCGACAGGGTTGACAATGGTGCGTGTGTGAACCGCCACATCAATGGGTGACGCCATAGTGAAACCGGCGAATTCAAACTGTTCCTGTCCCTCAATAAAGAAGGGTCTGGTCTCACTATAAAAAATTGCGTAGCGGGAGTTGACCTCATCCAGCTGCCGGGCGTCCGCCTCCACCTGGCTGAAGTCGGGATTATAGGTGCCGTCGAGAGTCAGGGTAGGTGTGAGACCGATCTTGGCGGTGACGCCGAATTCCTGCCGGTTAAGGGTCTGGTGCATCGAGCCATCTTCATGTGTCTTCTGCTGTGTCCAGGTAGCGGCCGGGAGCAGTTCGAGCACCCTGCTGTCATGCAGCCCCTGGTATTGGACTACAGCGGACTGACCGATGAGGCTCCCCTGTCCGGGGATAATTTCCGGGAAAAAAGTCCTCTCTGATGTACGAATAATCTGCCGGTGCAGGCCGAGCCCCATGGATACGTTGTCGCCTCCGGCAAAGCGGATTGACTGGAGGGGGACCTTCATCTCCACACAGTAGCCGTCGTCGTTGATACAGCCTTTTGACTCCCACACGAAATCGGCCGAGGACGGGTCTCCGTTGCCCTGGGCGTTCATCATGATGTCCCCCTGAACACCATAGGGATTTGCCATGAACACATAGGCGCCCTGGCAGTCGTTATAGGTGTCCAGGAAGACGGCCACCACATCATCACTGAACATGTTGTCCCGTTTTGTGAATGAGGCCTGGATTTGTCCGGGATGGGAGTCCACGCAGCGAAAGGCGAAATAAAGGTTCTCCTGATCATAGGCGACATACGCGAACGTGGGCTCGCTGATTGGTGTGCCGTAATCGGGTTCGAAGGTACGGAAATCCGTGTAGGCGGTGGTCCGCTGCCAGACAGGGTCATCGAGTTTGCCGTCGATAACCGGAGGGGTGAGGGTTTTAAGAGCGGTCACCCGGGAACGGGTGAGAGTCTTGTCGGACCGGGACGTTTCATCGTCTTTACAGACGGGTCCGGCTGTCGCCGACAGGGCGGCAGCAGCGGTGAGGATCAGCAGGGCGGTTCTTTTTGGAAAAGAACCTGTCTGTCGTGTCATAATGGGTCTCCTTCTCATGTGACGGGTTCTTTTCTCTCTCCATTTTAACAGACGGGTGAGCCGGCGGAAAGTTACACTTTTTCTAGAGGATTTTTCGCCTGCCCGCATTACCGGGCAATCATCCGCATGGGTGTGCCGGCATCTTTTTATCTTGATTTTGCCTGAAAAAATGAATACAATCCTGTGCCGGATCACCGATTTTCCGCTTCAGTTGGCTTTCAGTAATAAAAGAGGGGACATGATGAAAAAAATGGTCTTAATTTTCAGCCTGTGCCTGGTGGTGTATGCACCGGTCACTGCCTGCACCACCGCCGTCATCTCGGGCAAGGTCACTCCTGACGGCCGTCCGCTCCTCTTCAAGCACCGGGATAGCGGCACCCTCGAAAACGTGATGATCTATGACGACAGCGGCCGGTATGCGTTTATCGGACTCATTAACGCCGGAGATTCAAGCCAGGTGTGGGCGGGCAGCAACAGCGCGGGCTTTGCGATCATGAATTCGGCCTCCTATAATCTCAACGCCGACACGTCCTCCTTCAGAGACGGTGAGGGCGTGCTGATGCGGCGAGCCCTGATGACCTGCGCCACGCTGGCTGATTTTGAGCAGCTGCTTCAGGAGATGCCCCGTCCCCTGCCGGTGGAAGCCAATTTCGGGGTTATCGATGCCCGGGGAGGCGCGACCTATTACGAAACCAGTAATGCCGGCTTCGTGAAGATAAATGTGAACGATCCGGCGGTTGCCCCGGAGGGATATATCATCAGGACGAACTACTCCGCCACCGGAACGCCCGGTGACGGGCAGGGCTATATCCGGTACGCGGCCGCGGAAACGCTCTTCTACAGAGCCGCGGCAATGGGTGACCTGACTCCCCGGTTTCTGCTGCAGCAGGTCTCCCGGTGTCTCAGGCACGGATTGACGGAAACGGATCTTAGCTGTCTGGATGTACCGGCGGACCGTCCCTTTTTCGTCCCCTTTCAGGATTATATCGTTCGTTACTCTTCCTCCGCCACCGTAGCAGTCCAGGGAGTTCTCGCCAATGAAAATCCCGTTTACACCACTATCTGGACCATCCCGGGCTGGCAGCCGGCCTGTGCAGCCGTACCGTTGTGGGTAGCGGGCGGGGAGGATATTCCCACGGTGGTGGCGGCCGGAGATTCGGGTGCGGCGCCCCTCTGCAGCGCGGCGTTGAAGTTCAAGGGGCGAGCCTTTCCCGTTACCCGGGGACACGGGACGTCCTATCTCAACCTTTCCGCCGTAATAAATGAGGAAGGAACAGGGATGATGCAGGTATTGCGTCCGCTTGAGGATGAGGTGATGGCTGAAACGAAGGAACGGCTTGAAAAGTGGCGTGAGGAAGGCATGAAAAAGAAATGGATCGAAGATTATTATCATTGGCTGGACAGCACGGTTTTTGAGGCTTATGCACGACTGGGCCGGCCCCTGCGATAGGGGGGCGGCATTCCGGGCAACCACAGCGGGAGATGATGTGATGCAACGCGTCATGATTTCACCGGTCGACACGCATTTTGTGAATGGATCCTACCCGATCGAATTCCTCCTCTATTATCCCGGCAGGATCGATACCGACAGACTCCGCTCCGCTCTTCAGCGTGTGTCGGAGATCTTCTGGCCGCTTTGCGGGATCTATGACAAGTCCGCTATCCGGTCCCTCGCCTACAGCGAATCCGACCTGATCTCCTTTTCGGATAATGACGGGGCGTTCGCCGCCGAGGCCGACGACACCGCCGTCCTGAAGGCCTATCAGCACGTCGCTCCCCACCCGATGCCGCGGCTGTTTCATCTCAGTGTGCTGCAGTTCAGCAACGGCACGGTGCTGATCCCCACGCTCAACCATCTTGCGGGTGACGGGTACAGCTATTTTCTGTTTCTTTCCCGGCTGGCCGCCGCAACCGCGGATCCAGGGCGGAAGGACGGCGACTCCCCCGTTGAGACCGAACGGATACTGTTCAACGACTTTAGGTTCAGGAGCGGGAAGATCGCGCCGCCGCCGAGGGACGGGGAGTGCACAATCGAGGTGCTGCCGGTACGAAAAGCCCTGATAAAGCAGGAAATCAGGGCGATCAGGGCGGAGAGCGGTGTCACCGTATCGACGAACGACATGCTGGCGGCACGGGTGTTCAAGGAACTCTTCAGGAAACAGCCCGACTGTTCATTCGGGGAGTATTCACTTACCATTCCCATCGATGTCAGGCGCCAGGTCAAGGAGATGAGCGGCGCCTTCATCGGCAACGGTCTCATGTTTCACCGCCTGACCGTGCCTGCCGAGCAGCTGCAGATGAGCAGTCTGGACGAGCTTGCCCTGATGATCCGGGAATCGATGCCGGAGATCAGCAGCGATACCTACAGAGTGTATCTGTCCGGCCTCGAACAGAGGATAGAGCGGTCCCCGGTTCACACGCTCACACCCTACGATCCGGACCGGGGATGCCTGGTGACCAATCTTTCGCTGCTGCCTGCCGGGAGGCTCGATTTCGGCTCGGGCCGCCCCGAGCGGATCTGCACGCTGACGGTGGGCAGACATTCGGCCGCTATCCTGGGCGGCGATGAGCATTTTATTATTAGACTGGCTTACTGATTTAACAAAAGAATGTATCCGGAACAGGTGTTTAATATAGGTAGTGCACATATCGGGAATCAATTACCACTAACGGCGGAAATGTATGAAAAAGAATGTGTTCAGATTAATCGGAATCATTGTCCTCCTCTTCCTTCTTTGGCGGATAGTGATGCTTTTTGTCGGCGATTCGGGCCGCCGGGGCGGGGGATCGGGAAGACCGCCGGTTGCGGTGGAAGTTGACAGCATCCGTACGGAACCGATCCGTGAGATCAGGGAATTTACCGGCACGGTTTTCCCCAAATACCAGTATATCGTGGCGCCGAAAGTGTCCGGGCGCATTCTCGAGATACGAAAACGGATCGGCGACTGGGTGGCCGCCGGCGAAGTCATTGCCAGAATCGACGATGCCGAATATCAGCAGGCGGTGCTGGAAGCGGATGCGAGCCTGAGGATCGCCAAAGCTACGCTCGCGGAAACGCACAGTCAGTTCGCCCTGGTAAAACAGGAACTCGAACGGGTGCGGTCGCTTCAGGAGAAGGGGATCGCTTCACCGTCGGAACTGGATGCGGCACTGACAAACTTTGACGCCCAGGAATCACGCCTGAAACTGGCGGAGGCCCAGGTCGAACAGCGGGAGGCCGCGCTGCAGTCCTCGAAGATCAGGCTCGGGTACACCATCCTGAGCGCAACCGAACCGGGATTCGTGGGTGAACGCTACGTGGACGAAGGGAGCCTGCTGTCACCAAATACCGCGGTAGTGAAAATAATCGGAATCGACGATGTGATCGTCCGGACAACGATAATTGAACGGGATTACGGCCGGATTCGGGTCAGCCAGGAAGCGACCGTGGAGGTGGACGCGTTCCCGGCGCATCCTTTCGGGGGCAGAGTCGCGCGCATCGCCCCCATGCTGCAGGAGACCTCCCGGATGGCGGACATGGAAATCGAGGTGAAAAACGATTCCCTGCTGCTCAAGCCGGGCATGTTCACGCGCGTCTATGTGGTGCTGAGCCAGAAGGAATCAGCGGTTGTTGTCCCCAGTAAAGCCGTTGTAAACCATTCCGGTCAAAAAGGGCTGTTCGTGATTGACAGCACCGGGGCGGCAGTCCGTTTTTATGAAGTCCAGACCGGAATCGTGACCGAAGAGCGGACCGAGATTATCTCACCCCCGATCGAGGGTCTGGTCGTGACCCTGGGTCAGCATTTGCTCGAGGACGGAAGTCCTGTTATTCTGCCGGAAGGTGCCACTGACGGCGGACGTCCGTGAGCTGCGAAGGTGCGGCGCCGTCCGGAATCAATGCTCCCGGTACGGTGACACCAGTACTCTGAGGTAAGGGGATACCTGTATGAATATTGCCAGAGGACCGGTCAACAGGCCGGTTCTGACATTGATGATCTTCCTGGTGGTGATTACCCTGGGAGTGGTCAGCTTTACCCGTCTTTCCATCGATCTCATGCCCGAGGTGACCTATCCGGTCATCTCGGTTGTGGCCAGTTACGGCAATGTCGGGCCGGAGGAGATGGAAGAGCTTGTTACCCGCCCCGTAGAAGAGGCGCTGGCGGCGGTGCAGGGTGTAGAGGAAATCACATCGAGTTCCAGTGAAGGCAGCAGCAATGTCAGGGTGTCATTTACCTGGGGAACCGATCTGGATGTGGCGGCCAACGATATCCGTGACCGGATCGACCGGGTGCTGGGCCGGCTCCCCGAGGACATGGAACGGCCGATGATCAGGAAATTCGATCTGTCCGCCTTCCCCATTCTTATCATGGGCATTTCCAGCAACCTGAATCCTCTCGATCTGCGCCTGCTGGTGGAAGATCAGGTGAAATACCGCATCGAGCGGGTGCCCGGTGTCGCGGCGGTTGATATCCGCGGCGGGTTCAACCGGGAAATCCACGTCGACCTGCGCTCACAGAAACTGAAATCCCTTGGCCTGTCTCCTGACATGGTCATCAGCGCCATGCGGAACGAAAACCGCAACATTCCGGCCGGTCTCTTCGACAAGGGGAACCTGGAGGTGCTTGTCCGCACCCAGGGAGAATACAGCAGCCTGGAAGAGATCAAAAGCACCGTCGTCGCTGTGCGCGAGGGCGTGCCGATACTGATCAGGGATGTCGCCGACGTCAGCGATTCCTGGCAAGAGGTGCGGCAGCTGACCCGGATCGACGGCAAATCGGGACTGCGTATCTCCATCAACAAGCAGTCCGGGGCCAACACCGTGAAAGCGGCCAGGGCCGTGCTGGCGGAAATAGAACGCATAAACCGTGATATTCCCCAGATTACCATTATCCCGATCATCGATACGTCGCAGTATATCGAACAGTCGATCAATAATGTCGGCACCTCGGTGGTGCTGGGCGGCCTGCTGGCCGTGGTGATTCTGTTCCTCTTTCTCCGGAACGTATCCAGCACGCTTATCATCGCAACGGCGATCCCCATTTCAGTTGTGGCGACATTCGGCCTCATGTATTTCGGCGGATTCACGCTCAATATGATGACATTCGGCGCCCTGGCTCTGGGCATAGGCATGCTGGTGGACAGTGCCATCGTCGTTCTCGAGAACATCTACCGGCACCGGGAAGAGGGCCTGTCGCCCAAGGAGAGCGCCCTGACCGGAACAACGGAAGTCGCCTCCGCCATTGTCGCCAGTATTCTCACCACCATCGTCGTGTTCTTTCCGGTCGTCTTTATCCGGGGTATGTCGGGGATCATGTTTCAGCAGATGGCCTATGTGGTGAGCTTTTCGCTGCTCTGCTCGCTGATCGTCGCCCTTACCCTCATTCCGATGCTCTCTTCCCGGTTTCTCAGGTATCAGCAGGCGGAACACTACACGGGCGAGAGCCGGCTGCACCGGTTTTTTGCCGCCAGCGAAGCGGTGTTCAAACAGGTCGAGACCGCCTATTCGCGGCTGCTCGACTGGGCTCTCTCCCATCGGAAAACGGTCATTGCCGGTACGTTCGGACTGTTCATCATTTCCGTGCTGCTGGTTCAGCTGATTGGCGTCGAGCTGATGCCGTCAGCTGACGAAGGTGAGGTCAGGGTCAATATCGAGATGGCTGTCGGAACGCGGCTGGAGGTGCTCGACCAGACCTCATTGACCATTGAGAGGCTTATCAGTGAGTCTGTACCGGAAATGCAGTCAATGCTTACCCGGGTCGGAGGCGGCGGGTACCGGTCGTCGGGAGGGCACACCGCCGAGTTCCGGGTGACACTGGTGCCGAAAAAGGACCGGCGCCGCAGCAGCGAGGAGATTGCCAATGATCTGAGGCGGGTGCTGAACAATCTTCCCGGTGTGACCATTCGAACCCGGGCCGGACAGGGTCTTTTCATGCTGAGAATGGGATCATCGTCGACCGACAACATCAGCGTTGAGGTGCGCGGATATGATCTCGACGTCGCCCAGCAGCTGGCCCGCAGCGTCGAGCAGGTGATTCAGCGTGTGCCGGGCATTACCGATACGCAGATCAGCCGCAAGGAAGGGAGTCCCGAACAGATCATCAGGATCGATCGTCAGAAAGCCGCAGACCTGGGCCTGTCCGTTTCGAGGATCGGCGACGCCCTGGAAACCACCGTGGGAGGAAGCCAGGCGTCCTATTTCCGGGAAGGGGGAAAACAGTACCGCATTCTCGTACGGCTGGGCGAGGAGGACCGGCGCACCCTCGAGGACCTGCTGGATCTGACCGTTGTCAACAGCAGAGGCGAGCCGGTGATCCTGCGCAATGTCGTCACCGCCGTCTCTCATGAGGGTCCCGTCAGCCTTGAGCGGAAGGACCAGGAGCGGATCATCACCATCAGCGCGAATTTTACCGGCCGCGACATGGGGTCGGTGATCGGTGATATTCGCAAGGAGCTGCGTACCGTGCCTGTCCCGAAGGATTTTGCCATTCTTTTCGGCGGCGATTATGAGGAACAGCAGAAGGCGTTCAGGGAGCTTATGTTCGGATTCATTCTCGCCATTTTCCTCGTTTATATGGTGATGGCGGGGCAGTTCGAATCGTTCCGTGATCCGTTCGTGGTTCTCTTTTCCATCCCCATGGCCCTGATCGGCATAGTCCTCACCATGATCCTCACCGGGACCATCTTTTCCATGCAGGCCTTCATCGGCTGTATCATGCTCGCCGGTATCGTGGTGAACAACGCGATCCTGCTGGTCGACTACACAAATCAGCTTCGCCGCGATCACCGGATGGACATGCATGAGGCCATCCGTCTGGCGGGAGCCCGCCGTTTGCGGCCGATCCTGATGACCGCCTTTACCACGGTTCTCGGCCTGCTGCCTCTCTCTTTCGGCCTGGGAGAAGGCGGGGAAGCGCAGGCGCCCCTGGCCCGGGTGGTAATCGGGGGGCTGCTGAGTTCAACCCTGATCACGCTGATCCTGATTCCAGTGGTGTATTCCCTGTTCGAGCAGAAGCGCCGGCTGGCGCTTGCCGATCTTCGGATCGGGTCGATGCTGAACTTCCTGAAAACGAAGGTCAAAGGCGAACACTGATACCTTTGAGTACCGAAAGCGTGCGGAGAGTGATATGAAATATACCAGTATGATCGTGGCGCTGTTCCTCGGGGCTGCGGAAGCGTTTTCTTCCGGCTGCGGGGAGCCCCTCACCGGTGCGGCGGATACGCTGAAAATCAGTCTGCAGCATGCAGTGCTGCTCGCCCTTGACCGTAATCCCGACATCGCAATTCAGCGGCTGAATCCCGCAATCAGCAAGGCGTATGCCGAGGAAGCGCGGGCGGTGTTCGATCCGGTGCTGAGCGCATCGGCCACCAGGGACGAGAACAAACTGCAGCGGTTCCTGGGATCACGGCCCGACCCGTTTGAAATGGTCTCCACCCGGGACCAGTACAATCTCGGGATTTCCGAAACGCTGCCCACCGGTACGACCATTTCCGCCGATGCCTCGATGAGCGCTTCGATCTCGAGCATCTACACGGATCAGTATTCCGGCAATATCGGGTTTACCGTCACCCAGTCCCTGCTGCGGGGATTCGGCACCGGGGTCAATCTCGCAGAGCTGCGAAAAGCCCGGTTCGATGAGGATATGTCACGGGAGGAATTCACGGCCGCCGCATCGGAGCTGGTAGCCAGTGTTGAAAAGGCGTATTGGGACCTCTACCTGAAGGCCGATGAGATCAGGATCCAGAAACAGTCCTACGATCTTGCCGGCAGGCAGCTGCAGGAGACCCTCGAACGGGTAACGGTGGGACGGC
Source organism: bacterium (assembly GCA_016934955.1). GTDB lineage: Bacteria > Zhuqueibacterota > QNDG01 > QNDG01 > JAGLOF01 > JAFGRY01. The sequence goes on from JAFGRY010000027.1 coordinate 90,794, forward strand.
TGCCCGAGCTGGAGCTCGCCTCGGTCCGGGCGGAGGCGGCAACCCGGCGGGAAACACTGATCGATGCCGAGAGCCAGTATGAACAGGCGCGTCTGGCGTTTCTGTTTTTGCTCAATCCCGAGACGGAGTCGGTCTGGACCCTCTTTCCCCAGCCCCTTGATGCCCCTTTCATACCGGCGGACACGCTCGATCCGTTGAGTGAACATGAGCTCCTGGGTATACAGTACCGGCCGGATCTGCGCCAGGCCCGCCTGGCGGTGGCCAAGGGCGACATCGACATCGTGCGTACGCGAAACGGTCTGCTGCCGCGGCTCGATCTCTTCATCACCCTCGGCAAGACATCCTACGCCTTTACTTTCAAGGACGCGGCGCCCGATGTGAGCAGCCCTTTTTACAATGTCAATGCGGGCGTGTCATTCGAGTTTCCGGTGATCAACCGTGAAGCCAGGGCGCAGGTGAAGCGAGCCCGGCACACGAAAGAGCAGCTGGAACTTTCTCTGTATAATATGGAACGGCTCGTCCAGTGGGATATCAGGTCCGCCTACATCGAGGTGCAGCGCGCCCGGCAGCAGATCGAGGCCACGATAGTGACCCGGGAGCTGCAGGAACAGAACCTGGCCGCGGAACTGGAGAAGTTCAGAGTCGGTAAATCAACCAACATCCTGGTGCTGCAGGTGCAGCGCGACATGACGGCCAGCCGCCTGGACGAGGTGAGGGCCATGGTCGGCTATCTCAACGCCCTGATCGATCTCTACCTGATGGAAGGAACGCTTCTGGAACGAAGAGGGATTGACACGGGGCAGCTGTTCTGATTCCAGCCACAGCCTCTCCGTCGCCGGTGTTGCAGCGTGTGCGCCACGATTTTGAGCCGGTACTTGTGACAAGTCCCGGGACTTGTCACAAGTACCTTTTTTATTCCTTTAAAGTAAATTCCCCTTGCGTCCGTTCGGCAATTTATTATCTTATGTATATCCCTTAAAAATCCAGTACATATCCGGAGCATTCCCATGCCGTCCACCCGCAGACAGTATCTCAGATCCCTGGGAGCCGCCGCAGCCGGTTCATCGCTGCTGCCGCTGTTCAGCGAGAAGCGGATCGCAGCCACCGAGGCGGCTGTGCGTGAGCGAATCGCACCCAATATGTATACGACAGTGGATGAGCCGGACCGCTTCGTTCTGGCGATGGAGCAGATCAGCCGGGATGTCGCGTGCTGACAACGTACATCCAATCACTATCCATTAAATGCTGAAGAGGCAGGAGGCAGCAATGAAAAAAAGATATATCGTTTTCGGAGCAGTGGCGCTTCTCATGGTGCTGGCGTGCAGCACCGGACCGAACTTTTCCCTGGATTACGACAAGTACCAGCTTGATAACGGGCTGACGGTCATTCTGCACCATGATGGCTCCGATCCCGTTACCGCGGTGGCCATCCAGTATCACGTGGGCTCCAACAGGGAGGAGCCGGGCAAGACCGGATTCGCCCATCTTTTCGAGCACATGATGTTCCAGGAATCCCAGCACGTGGGCCAGGATCAGTTCTTTAAAAAGATCCAGAGCGCCGGCGGGTCGTTGAACGGCGGGACCGGGAATGACGGGACTACCTACTATGAAGTCGTTCCCAAAAACGCCCTTGAAATGGCTCTCTGGCTGGAATCGGACAGAATGGGATACCTGCTGCCGCGCATGACCCTTGAGGCGTTCAAGAATCAGCAGGGTGTGGTGATGAACGAGAAACGCCAGACCACGGATAATCGTCCCTATGGTCAGACCGGTTTTATTATCGACAAACTGCTCTATCCCGAGGGGCACCCCTACAGCTGGCAGGTGATCGGCTCCATGGAGGACCTCGCCGGTGCATCTCTCCGGGATGTGCACGCGTTTCACCAGAAGTGGTACCGTCCCAACAACGCCACGCTGGTGGTCGCCGGCGACTATAATCCCGCGACAATACGGGAGATGATTAAGAAATACTTCGGAGAGATCGAGTCCGGAGACCCGGTCACCGATCTGGAACCGCAGCGGGTGACCATCGATGTGACGACGCGGGTCTGGTATGAAGATGATTTCGCCACCTCCCCCGAACTGACCATGGTGTTTCCCACCGTCGAGCAGTACACGGATGACGCCTACGCCCTGGACATGCTGGGGCGGCTGCTCTCCAGCGGCAAGAAAGCACCGCTGTACAAGGTGATCGTGGAAGAGAAGAAATATGCGCCTTCGGTTTCCGGATATAACAGCAGCCAGGAGATCGCGGGTGTGTTCCAGTTTCGTATCCGCGCCTTTCCGAATATCAGTCTGACCGATGTCGAGAAGGCGGTGTTTGAAGCCATGGATCGATTCGAAAAGGAAAAATTCTCGGAAAAGGATCTGGCCCGATTGAAAGCGGGCATCGAGACCAATTTTTACAACGGGATTTCCAGCGTGCTCGGCAAGGCGTTTCAGCTGGCCAGGTACAATGAGTACGCGGGCTCTCCCGATTATCTGGGCAAAGATCTGGAGCGTTCCCTCGCCGTCACCAGTGAAGATATCTGGAGAGTGTACAACCGGTACCTTAAAAACAAACCCTACGTGGAAACCAGTTTTGTGCCGCGGGGCCAGACGAAACTCGCCGTCAAGGGCAGCGAGCAGTATCCGGAGATCGAGGATAACGCTGAAAAGCTCGAGGCGCTGATGGCCGCGAATACGGAGGAGATCGTTGTCGAGGATATCCCGTCGTCCTTTGACCGCAGTGTGGAACCGCCCATCGGGCCCGATCCGGAACTGAAACTGCCCGACATCTGGCAGGGCCGGCTCGCCAATGACATTGCAATTTACGGTATTCAGCACGATGAACTGCCGCTCGTTCAGTTTGCCATTCGCCTGAAAGGGGGCATGCTGCTCGATGAACCGGACAAGATCGGCGAGGCGAGCCTGCTGGCGGATATGCTCACCGAGGGGACGAAGACAAAGACTCCGGTGGAACTGGAAGAAGCGATCGATGACCTGGGAGCCCGGATTTCGGTGTCCGCCGGAGACGAGGCGATTACCCTGAGGGCGAACTGCCTCGTGTCGCGATTCGACGAGGTGCTCGCGCTGGCGCAGGAAATACTCTTTGAACCCCGCTGGGACGAGAAGGAGTTCAAACGGCTGAAGTCGCAGGCAGTCGAGTCGATAAAGCGCAGTAAAATAAATCCCTCGGCGGTTGCCAGCGATGTATTCGCCAAACTCGTGTACGGTCCCGGCCACAAGCTCGCCATGTCGCGGCTGGGCACAGAGAAGAGTGTGGAAAAAATAACCATCGATGATCTCAAGCGCTATTACAAGACCAATGTATCCGCATCCGTGGCCGACATTACGATAGCCGGGGATATCTCCAGGGACAGGGCGTTGCGGGCGTTCAGAATATTGAATCCCTGGCAGGCAAAGGAGGTTCGCTTCCCGCTGCTGCCGGACGTTCACGATGCTGAAAAAACACGTCTCTATTTCGTTGACTTCCCGGGCGCCCGTCAGTCGCAGATACGCGCGGGACATCTGGGCCCTGCCGCCACTGATCCTGATTTCTACAGGGTTCAGGTCATGAACTATCAGCTCGGGGGCAGTTTCAACAGCACCCTGAACATGATCCTGCGTGAAGAGAAGGGCTGGACCTACGGCGCCCGTTCGGGATTTTCCGGATCGACGCATCCGGGTACGTTCATGGCGTCCAGCGGCGTCCAGGCGCAGTTTACGCTCGAGTCGCTCGAAATCGTACGCGACGCGATTACCGGCTACCGGAACGGCATAACCGAAGAGCAGCTGGCGTTCACCCAGGACGCGCTGATCAAGTCAAACGCCCGCCGCTTCGAGACGCTTGGGGCGCTGATGGGCATGCTGAGTGACATTGCCGACTACGACAAGCCGTTTAATTACATCAAGAAAGAAGAAGATATCGTTAAAAACATGACGCTGGAACAGCACCGGGAACTGGCCCGGGAGTATCTGCACCCCGACCACATGATCTATCTGGTCGTCGGTGACGCGTCGAAATACGCGCGACGCCTGCGGCAGCTGGGTTACGGCAGACCGATCATGCTCGACAAGGACGGCCGCCGCAAAGAATAGGCAGGGGACCGTTTTCCCGGTCCTGACGCACCGTGCCGTACTGCTGTTCTTTTCTGTGCGGCACGGTGTTTTTTCAATGTACACCTGGTGATGAGGGCTGATGTGAAATCGAAAAATTCCGTAACATTGATTTTGGGGCTTCTTTTGGTGGCTTTTGCTGTCTGGCTGCTTCTGAAGGCCGGCTGGATCGGTTCCATACCCCTGGCAATCGGCGGATCGCTTGTGTATCTCGGGTGCAATCCCGGTAAAAAAGCGACCGTGCTGTTCGGGCACATGCTGGTGGTGAGCGGGTGCCTGCTGGTTACCTGGGGCATCTATCTGCTGCCCGTCAGCAGGCCGGTGCTGGCTCACATTATTTTCAGGCCCCTTTTCTGGGGACTGGTAACCATATTCGGCGGCATCTGCGCCATTTATCACGGGTTTTGCCGCTGTGTCATGAAGACGGAAAAAACACCCTGACCGCGGGTTCACTGTCTCCGGAGAGGCGGCAGTGGCGCGGTCATGATCAGGAGAGATATGAACATTGTCATAACCGGTTCATCCGGACTTATCGGCACGGCACTGCAGGATCACCTGCGTAGCCAGGGAGCCGCTGTCTATCCGATGCTGCGGGAACATTCCGGAGCCGGACCTTTTTCCTGGAGCCCGAATACCGGGGAGATGCAGTGGGACGAATCCATCCCCGTGGACGCGGTGATCAACCTCGCGGGTGCGGGCATCGCCGGGCGCCGCTGGACCGCGGGCTGGAAGCGCACCATTCTCGAGAGCCGGATTCGGGGAACGCGGCTGCTGGCAGAGCGTATCGCCGGTCTGAACCAGCGTCCCGGAGTATTGATTTCAGCTTCGGCCGTGGGGTATTACGGAGACACGGGAAACAGGGTGACGGATGAATCCTCTCCGGCCGGCGACGGCTTTCTCTCCGATGTCTGCGGACAGTGGGAAGCCGCGGCGGGCGCGGCTGCCGGGGCGGGCGTCAGAACCGTATTCCTGCGAACGGGTCTCGTGCTCAGCCCCCGCGGAGGCATGCTGAGAAGAATGGTCCCCGTCTTCAAAGCCGGACTGGGCGGCATTCTCGGGTGCGGCTGCCAGTACATGAGCTGGGTGAGTCTCGAGGATGTGGTGCATATGATAGCATTCTGCCTGGAAACCGATTCTCTGTCCGGGCCGGTGAATCTCGTGTCCAAGCATCCCGTCACCAACTATGTGTTCACGAAGATGCTGGGCGGTGCGCTGAGCAGGCTGACTATGTTCCGGATTCCGGAGGCCGTCCTCAAAGCCGCATTCGGCAGGGAAATGGCTGACGAGCTGCTGCTTTCTGGCAAACGGGTGTTTCCGCACAAGCTGGAGGATGCGGGATACAGGTTCATCGATAGCGATCTTCACGAAACGTTTGAAAAAATGCTCTGCTGATGGGAGCATAAAACCGGGGTGTCCTGCCTCTATATCAACCAATCGGATCAGATCGACGCATCCGTGCTGCGGCAGCTGATCCGCGAATCGGTTGCCGCGCTGCGGAGTGTCCCCGGAGAGGATCCCGATTCTCAACAGAGAGGATGAATGATGAAACGGTTGCTCCCGCGGGCGGCCTTGTGTCTGCTGGCGGCCTCCTGTCTCGCCCAAAACCCTATCTCCCCCCCCGGCGTCTACATCGCCGATCCCGCGGCCCGTGTCTGGCCGGACGGACGGCTCTATGTGTACGGATCGCTGGATGAGAGCCTCGATCACTACTGCTCCCATCGGCACCATCTGCTGTCCACGTCGGACCTCGTGACCTGGACGCTGCATGAGGATATCTTCTCTTCGCGGGGAGGGGATGACCAGGTGGAATACAATGATGAGCTGCTCTTCGCGCCCGACTGTCAGTATGCGGACGGCACCTATTTTCTCTATTACTGCCAGCCGGGACTGCAGGCCGAGGGGGTGGCGGGTTCCCCGAACCCGGACGGTCCGTTCCGGGACGGAAAGCGGATCGAACTCTACGGCCGCAATCAGATCGATCCGGCGGTATTCATCGATGATGACGGTCAGGCCTACTATCTCTGGGGCCAGTTCACCTGCAAGATGGCACGGCTGAAACCGAATATGACCGAGATAGACCGCGGCTCCATTCGGGACAGCATCCTCACTGAAGAGGAGCATCATTTTCACGAAGGCGTTTCCATGATCAAACGGAACGGCCTCTATTACCTGGTGTACGCCCACATGGGAAGGGCCGACATGCCGACCTGCATCGGGTATGCCATGAGCCGGAATCCCATGGGGCCCTACACCTACGGCGGCGTCATCATCGACAACGATCACTGTGATCCGGGCAACTGGAACAATCACGGGTCCATCGTACGGTTCGACGGACAGTGGTATGTATTCTACCACCGGGCGACCCACGGCTCCAACGTGATGCGCAAGGCCTGCATGGAACCGATTGCCTTCAATCCGGACGGCACAATCGACGAAGTGGAGATGACCTCCAGGGGCGCCGGGGGACCGCTGGACGCATTCAGCGGGATCGACGCGGCCCGTGCCTGCCTGCTGTCCGGCCATGTACGGATAACGCTTGACACTCCGGGAAACGAAATCCTCAGCGGAATCGAACATCGCGACCGGGCCGCCTTTAAATATCTGGACTTCGGCGAGGGAGCTGATTCCGTATATGTCCGCGTCAGACCGGGGGGTGGAGCCGGCCGTATGCAGTTCGTTGCGGACAGAGCCTGGGGAGTCGCGGCCGGGGAGATCACGGTACCGGCCCTTCCGGAGGCTCCCGCAGGCTGGGTAACCCTGGGAACAGCCGTTTCAGGCCTGGAAGGAGTGAGGGCGCTCTGGCTGCGGTTTTACGGGGACGGCGGCGAGCTGTTCGAAGTTGATTCATTTACCTTCAAATAAGCGGACTCATTCTTCGGCAGGACTGAACCATCCTGAAGGGTCTGCAGAAAGGGGAACCATGAAGCGCGTCTTTCGAGCCGGCCTTTGCATGACCCTGCTTGCAGCAGGCCGCCGGGCTGTGCCGGATGACGCCTGACGACAATCCACAAAGAGGATCCATATGAAGCGTACAATTGCCATCCTGCTTACGGTCGTGCTGGCCGCTGCGGTGCTCCAGGCGAAAGAGGGCCGAAACAGCTATTACATTACCAATCGCACACCGCTGGCGGCCCAGCCCTATACAGCCCTGCCCCTGGGCGCGATCAGACCCGAAGGCATGCTGCTGCGGATGCTGGAGACGCAGCGGGACGGCCTGACCGGCCACCTGGACAGCGTCTATGCAGTGGTCTGCGGCGACAACAACGGCTGGCTGGGCGGTACGGGGGACGGATGGGAACGGGGCCCCTACTGGATTGACGGCCTGGTGCCGCTTGCCTATCTGCTCGATGACGAGGCGCTGAAAGCGAAGGCGCAGCAGTGGATCGAGTGGAGCATCGCCAATCAGCGGGAGGACGGCTTTTTCGGTCCCAAGCCCCTTCCCGAAGGGACGCCGGCCATTCCCGGCACCCAGCAGGGCATGCGTGAAGACTGGTGGCCGCGCATGGTGATGCTGAAAGTGCTGCAGCAGTACTACACGGCAACGGGTGATCAGCGGGTGATCGCGCTCATGGACCGGTACTTCCGCTATCAGCTGGAGACGCTCCCGGAAAAGCCGCTGGGTCACTGGACCTTCTGGGCAAACCGCCGGGGCGCCGACAACCTGCAGGCCGTCTACTGGCTCTACAATATCACCGGAGAATCCTATCTTCTCGATCTGGCCGAGATCATTCACCGTCAGACCTACGACTGGACCACGGTCTATTCCGGTGATCGTATCCGTAATCTCAACCCCGCCCCGGACCTGCACTGCGTCAATGTGGCCCAGGGGCTCAAGGCCCCGGTGATCTACTGGCAGCATCATCCGGAAGACCGGTATCTCACAGCGCCGAAAAAGGGACTGGCCGCCCTGCGGGACGTGCATGGATTCGTCACCGGCATGTACGGGGGCGACGAAGCGCTCCACGGCAACAACCCCACCCAGGGGTCGGAGCTCTGCAGCGCGGTGGAGATGATGTTCTGTTTTGAGCTGATGCTGCCGGTTACCGGCGATGTCTACTACGCGGACTACCTGGAAAAAGTCGCCTACAACGTGCTCCCGACCCAGCACACCGACGACTTCATGCGGCGCCAGTATTTTCAGCAGGTCAACCAGGTGCTGATCACCGATGTGCAGCGCAACTTTCACAATGACGGCCAGGCCCGCATCACCTACGGCGTCAAGACGGGCTACCCCTGCTGCACCTGCAATATGCATCAGGGCTGGCCGAAGTTCGTGCAAAACCTCTGGTACGCCACCGCTGACAACGGGCTGGCGGCATTGGTGTACGGACCGTCCCGAGTCACGGCGAAGGTGGCGGACGGCCGTACCGTCTCTTTCCGGGAAGAGACAGTGTATCCATTTTCTGAAACTGTGACGTTTATATATGAGAGCGATGCTGCGGTTTCGTTTCCCTTCCATCTCCGCGTACCGGCCTGGTGCGATAGCGCGGCTATTACCGTCAACGGCAGGGCGGTGCAGAGACCGGAAGCGGGAACGATCGCCGTTCTCGAGCGCACCTGGAAAAACGGCGACCGGGTCGGGCTGCACCTGCCGATGACACTCCGCTTTTCATTCTGGCATGAACATTCGCTGGGAATCGAACACGGTCCGCTGGTGTATGCCTTGAAAATTGAAGAAGAGTGGCGGGAAGTTAAAACGGACCGCTGGGATCATACTTTCTATGAAGTGATGCCGGCGTCTCCCTGGAACTACGGCATCCAGGATAAAAAGATCGAGGCGGCCAATTTCACGGTTGTGCGGCGCCCGCAGGTGTCCGACATGCCCTGGAACCTGGAAAATGCGCCAGTGTCCATCACCACCACGGGCCGGCGCATCCCCTGGTGGTGCGTCGTGAACGGGTCGGCCGGTCCGATTCCCGTTTCATCCTATCCTCACCGGGATACGGGGATGCCGGTGGAGGCCATTACCCTGATTCCCTACGGCTGCACCACATTGCGCATCGCCCAGTTCCCGGTGATCGACAGATATTTGAAATAGAAACGGCATCCCGGAAGTACGGCACCGTATGAAACGAAGAGATTTCCTCAAGACCGCCGCCGCGACAGCGGGCGCAGCAGCGCTGCCGGGTTGTCTGTCCACGCAAAGACGCGGCCGTCCAAACCTGGTATTCGTTTTCGCTGATCAGCTGCGGGCCGATGCTCCGGGATATGCGGGCGATACGAAAGCGATTACCTCGAACCTCGACCGTTTTGCCGGACAGGCACTCCATTTCACCAATGCCGTCAGCGTCATGCCGGTCTGCGCCGCTTTCCGGGGCAGCCTGCTTACCGGGAAATACCCCAGCAGCCACGGCATGGTGATCAACGAACTGAATATGAATCCAAACCATCGCACCATCGCCCATGTACTGGGGGATGCCGGTTACAATCTCGGCTATGTGGGCAAGTGGCACCTCAACGATCAGCACAGGCGCGAGACGCCGCGAGGCCCCGAACGGCTGGGCTTCGACGGATTCTGGGCGGCCTACAGTTTCAATCACCAGAGTTACCAATCCTGCTATTTTACCGATAATGAGCAGGGAATTTTGGAGCGAGTCGATCTGACCGGAAAGCACGGGCCAACGGAATTCACCAGTATCGCCCTCAATTATATTGAAGAGGCCGCATCAAAGCAGGAGCCGTTTGCCCTGTTCCTCTCCTGGAACCCGCCTCATGATCCCTGGGATAAAAATAACGTGCCACCGGAGTCACGGGAGAAATTCAAGGATGTCACATTCGATCTGCCGCTGAACTTCAGGGACAAGCCGGACCCATACATGGACCGGTATCCCGGTTTCGCCTTCAACGGCAGGGAGTCCTGGAAACGGGAGTATCTGCGGAGCGGGCTGCAGGACCTTCTGCGCTGTTACTACGCGATGATTCATGATCTGGACCGGCAGTTCGGCCGTCTCATGAAGAAGCTGGATCAGCTGGGTATCGCCGATGATACCATCGTCGTATTTACTTCGGACCACGGGGAAATGTTCGGATCGCAGGGCAGAATGTGGAAGCTGACCTTCTATGATGAAGCGGCCCGGGTGCCGTTCCTGGTTCGCTATCCCCGGGGTGTGAAACCGGGCCGAACGGATATCTGCCTGAACACGCCGGATATCATGCCCACGCTTCTCGGGCTTCTCGGTCTGGGCGGCGCGATCCCCGCTGAGGTCGAAGGGAGAAATCTCGCCTGGGTGCTGCATGACAAGATCGGGGCCGAGCCGGAGGCCGCATTTTTGCAGGGAATGGGGCACACCTACCGCTGGATCGACGGCTTCGAGTGGCGCGCGGTCCGTGACAAGCGGTTCACCTACGCCCGCTACCTGCGGGACGGAAAGGAGCTGCTCTATGACCGCGAAGAAGATCCGTTCTGCATGTGTGATGTGAGCGGTGATGCGGCTTATGCCGGTGACCTGGAGCGGCTGCGCTGCTGGATGCAGTCGAAAATGGCGGAGCTCAACGATGAGTTCCTCCCCTGCACCTGGTACCGTGATCACTGGATGTACAAGGAGTACAGCATCACAGCCGGAGCCAAAGGGGAGTTCGGGCCGCTGCCGCCGGTGGAGCCGAGACGGAAATAATAGTGATATACGAGTTGTAGCCCCAGGCTTCTCCAACGGGTAGTGTGATTGTCAGGCGCTGATTAAAACAGATGTTAACGGGACGGATAAAAAATGAGCCAAACACCTTGACTTTGCAATAAAAATGTTATATTATAATTTTAGCTCTTTTGACAATTGCGCATCGATAATGCATATTATCGATGCGACCCGGAAGCGCAATTTTTAATTGTCTCTCATATTGATGTGCCCGCTGCAGGATTCAAGGGGTGCCGGCATATGGTGGCAGTACAGGTGATATCGCTCTGACAGAATATGAGAAATTTCCTCATTAAAAATCGATTCAAAGTAATTAAAACGAAGCTGCTATATATTTTGAAGAAAGAAGGCGTGTTGCTCTCTGTTACTTCAATTTTCTGTATATCCGTTATATTTGCTCCTTTTAGGGCCGTCAGATCACAGAATATCGAATATCTTCATCCGCTTCCCGATTCTGAATTTGTTCCCAAGAATACGATAATTATTGTTCGATACGACACGACATCTTTTCCACATCGACTGCATCTCCCTTGCTTTGTGAGCCTCACAGGGTCGAAAAGCGGATTAATCAGCGTGAAAACGATTGTTCTTGAGGATAATCGCACTTTAAATGTGAAACCGACCCGTGAGTTTATACCAGAAGAGACAGTGACCGTAACCGTTCGGCGGCATATTGGAGGTGCCGGTGGAGGGCTCGCCGATTCACTGTTCCGTTTCATCGTTTCGGCGGATTACGCTGCCATTCAGAATGAGCCGAAACAGGCGCACGTACGATCCTTTCAGGAGGGAGGAACAGTATCATTCTTTGCGCAGGGTGATACAGATCCGCTGGTAGTCAATGGCATTTCAATCCCTTCCGATTTTCCCTTTGTCACGGTCATGGTTAACCAGAATCCTGACCAGAACCCCCTGTTCTTCAGCAATCTCAGCGATGAAAACAATGGTTATTATACCATGATCGTTGGTAATGATGGATATCCTGTCTGGTATAACAAAACACTGTTTTCCAGAATCGACTTCAAACTACAATCAGCTGGTCTGCTGACAATGTGGTCCGACAATAAAAAACAGTTCATTGGTGTCGATGGGAACGGTGTTTTAATTGACACCTATTCAGCACCGCCGGGGTATGTTGCTGATAATCACGAGCTGCAGGTGCTTGCTGATGGACATTATTTCTTGATAGCGGTATTTCACCGTATAGTGGATATGAGTTCAGAGGTGGTTGGCGGGAATGCTGCTGCCACCGTAAAAGAAAATTGTGTCATAGAAATGGATTCACTCGATAATCCGGTCCTTATCTGGAGAAGTTGTGATTATTATCAGATTACAGATGCGTCTCATGTGGATTTGACCCAGGATTACATTGATTATGTTCATATCAATTCAATTGCCGTAGATAACGATGAAAACATTCTGATTTCCGCGAGGAATCTTGATGAAGTGACGAAAATAGATCGTTTTACCGGCAAAATCATGTGGCGTCTTGGAGGAAGGCACAATACGTTTACTTGGACCAACGATTATCTGAAATTTTCTTATCAGCATGATATCAGGGTATTACCGAATGGCAACTATACCATATTCGATAACGGTTGTTATCACAATCCGCATCGCTCCAGAGGTATAGAACTAAAAATTGATACACTCGCCAACGAGGTTGCAAAGGTATGGGAATTTTATCATCCAAATATCAACCAGTCCAGACAAATGGGTAATGTGCAGCGACTCAACAGCGGTCATACGATTATCGGATGGGGCGATTGGGGATGCCCGCTGGTCACAGAAGTGGACAGGGAAGGGAATATCGCCTTTGAAGCACGATTCGTTGAGCCTGCTTTGTCGTATCGAGTATTCAGGTTTCCCTGGACACATGTGAATAATGCGCCCTTCCTTCTGATAGAGCCGCATAGTGACCGTATTACGCTGCTGTTTAACAAATTTGGGGATAATGACGTACATTCATACCTGGTGTATAGCGGAGTATCTCCTCAGCCGAACCAGGTCGTTGCCAGTACAAAAGAGCCTTTTATTCATCTCACCACTGAATTGGTGAATAATACAACGAATTATTTTCGCGTCACTGCTTTCGATCAGGACCAAAACGAATCCGGTTTTTCCAACGAAATCTCATGCTATGTTGCACTCACAGAGACCGATACAGACTTGCTGCTCAATGGCGATTTTTCTCAAAACATTGCACATTGGGCGTGGATATTGAACGATCACTGTTCTGCGAGTTGGGCGGTAACAGGTGACGACGAGTTCCATTTCAGTATTACTGATGGCGGCAGCCTTGCTGATGACGTGCAGCTGATTCAACAGAATATCCGGCTTTTCAAAGGGAGAACCTATATTCTCGCATTCGACGCATATGCAGAAAACGGGCGGCTATTTGAGGTCAAAATACACAAAAGAGACAGTCCTTCTCTTGATTACAGCAAGATGGGTCCGCAATGGCTGACTCGAATAAAGCAGCATTTCGCACATACATTCACCATGGATTCAGATTCAGATACGGATGCAGTCTTCGCGATACTTGCGGGCGGGTCGAATTATGACGTGTATGTGGATAATATTACTCTTACCGCTGTGGTAATTGCGGCGCCTGTTGCGGATTTTTCGGCTGATATTCGTACAGGGGAATGTCCGCTCCAAGTCCAATTTCAGGATGACTCAGAAAATATGGTTACCAATTGGCAGTGGAATTTTGGAGATGGCCATTTCAGTAACGAACAAAGCCCCACCCATCTCTACAATCTGCCGGGTGTGTATACAGTGACACTGACAGTTACCGGACCAGGAGGAATCGATACCAGAGCAAGGAATGATTATATCATTGTCCGGGAAAAGCCGCCCTATGCAGATTTTACAGCCGACACTCTTTTCGGGGTGTATCCACTTACTGTACAGTTTACCGATGAATCTTCCGGAACAATCGCCGGTTGGTCGTGGCATTTTGGAGATGGCGACACAAGCTCGACACAGCATCCTGAACACACGTACCTTTATGCAGATTCTTTTTCGGTGGGATTAACGGTGAGCGGTCCCGGAGGATCAGATTGCCTTGTTCGTGACGGGTACATTGTCGTTACGGAGCCGTCGTTTACCGAAGATATCAATGGTTCTTCACCGCATGGATTCTTTTTACATCAGAATTATCCAAATCCGTTCAATGCTCAGACAACGATAGAGTTTGATCTGGCGGCGAGTACATTTGTGAAAATTCAGGTCTTTACACCGGATGGCCGGTGTGTGGAAACTATAGTTGACGATTTGTTCACAGCCGGCCGTCATAAGGTCGTTTGGGACGGATCGGCTTACTATTCCGGTGTCTACTTGATACGTATGTCGACAGGATCTTATCGCAGAACAACCAAATCTCTACTGCTTAAATAGGGATTGTAAAGGAGGCAGGTATGAAAAACACTTTGTTTGTTGCTCTGATTACACTCCTGTTTGCAGGAACACTGCATGGCAGCGTGGATGATTATCAGTTTATCGCTCCTGTTCCCGGATCTGAATACAACACCCGGGAGACAACTGTCATTATCAGGCATGGGGACTTCATCGATGCGGGGAGTCTTTCGGTTGTTGGTGCTCTCACTGTTTCGGGATCAATAAGCGGTCCTGTATCCGGGAGGATCATTCTTTCTAGCGACGGCAGAACAGTAATCTTCGCGCCGGACGATCTTTTCGTTCCCGGAGAACATGTGACGGTGGCTATTTCCCGGGGGATCAGAACCCTGACCGGCGAAGCAATCCCGGAATGTGAATTCAATTTTACTATTGCGCCTTTTCCCGAAACGCTCAATCCGTATGCTGTCTGCCGGGATCTCAGGCCATTCGACTCGGATGTGATAATGAAACGGCGCAGTGGCAGAGGCGTTCCCGACGATTTTCCGGGAATAACCGTCGATGTCTGCGACAGCTCTCAGGTCGATGAGGGATACATCTTTTTAACCGTGTCCGCTGAAGTTGAGGGTATTGGTTATTATTTGATGATCCTCGATAATCAGGGTACACCATGGTGGTATAAAAAGCTGACCGCGGATTATGCCTATGATTTCAAGGTACAGCCGGCCGGCTGCATGTCGTACGGACAGTTCATCGAGCATCACAGCTATACCGGGGGCGGCGACGTCATCCATATGATTATGGACACGACGATGGCGGTCATCGACAGTGTACAGATGAAAAACGGGTATGTTGCGGAAGGGCATGATTTTCAGATGCTTGAAAACGGGCATATACTGCTCTTCGGGTATTATCTGACCCAGGTCGATATGAGCCAATATGCGGACGGCGGGCAGCCTGACGCCCTGGTCTCCGGGGGAGTGATTCAGGAACTGGATCAGGACAGGAATGTGATCTTTCAGTGGCGATCCTGGGACCACTATTCGTTTGTCGACTATGACTGGGGTCGGGGATCCAGAAGTGCGATCATCGCGGCGTTTCATCTGAATGCAATCAGTCTCGATACAGACGGACATATTCTGCTGGGCAGCCCGTCTTTTTCCATGAAAATCAACAGGCAGACCGGAGAGGTCATCTGGATGCTGGGAGGTGATGAAAGTGAATTTATGTTTACCGGAGCAGAAGCGGGAGACGCCGCCGGACACACCTTCCACAGAACATCCGAGGGAACGATCCTGGTCTTCAATAACGGAAACCGAACCGGATCGACCTCCTCAATGGTAAATGAATTCATTATTGACGAATCGGCTCTGACAGCCGAAAGCTATTGGACGTACACTCCGGATACCTCCATCGCTTCCTGGCACCGGGGCAGCGCTCAGCGGCTGCCAAACGGTAATACGTTCATCGGATGGGGCGGTGCCAGCGGCAAAGCGATTCCGGCGGCGACGGAAGTAACCCCTTCCGGGGAGAAAGTGTTTGAGCTGCATTTTGACCATCCGGACGTAGAAAGCTATCGGGCATTCCGTTTTCCCCTGCCTCAGGTCAGGCAGGGGGTGCGGGCCACGGAGTATGAAGTTGCGGTGGGGAACAGTTACGAGTTTGTTGATGGTGAAGGGAACGAGACCGGAGTGAACGCCGACATTACCGGTTTGAGCGGGGATGGATACAATTCATTGACCGTCACGCAAATACCGTACGCGCCGGTGAATGCGGCATTCCCCGGAAAGGCTCCCCGGGTATTCCCGTGGAGGATATATATCGGAGAAACCGGCATAGGAACCATAACCGCCGATCTTTATTTCGACACATCGCTCTTCGGACTGCATTCTCCTGAGGAAGTGGTGGTCTATTTCCGAATGTACGGTGACCAGGGCCTGTTCATTCCACTGCCGACGACGTATAATCCGGTCACCGGAAAACTCAAGACGACGATGACCAACTTCGGTGAGTTCGTGTTCGGGATTCCCGATCACCCCGTCATTGCATTGTCACCGCTGATCAATGCTCCGGAAGCGGGGGAGAAAATGAATCAGGATCTGCCGGTCACGATGCGATGGTCGACACAGGGCTACGCGTTGTATTATCGGCTGCAGGTTTCCCCGAATGATCAGTTTTCCACACTGGTTCTCGATGAGGTCAATCTTACAGATGAAAATTACAGCTGGACAAGCGCAGAAGACAACCAGGTATATTACTGGCGGGTGAGAACAGAAAATGATGCCGAAGTAAGCGAGTGGGCATCTTCGTGGTTTGAAACGGTGCCGCCGTATATTGAAATTACCCATCCAAACGGCGGTGAGCAGCTACAGCGGGGGTTACCCTCATTTATCCGCTGGAACGACAATATTGACGAGGATGTGGTCCTGAAGCTTTATACCGGGGGACAGTACGCAGGTGATATCGCGACAACGGCCAGTGACGGCGCCTATTCGTGGGATATCGATCCCTATCTGACTGTCGGCGGAGATTATGCGATAGTGATCTGCAGCGGCAGTGATACGACGCTTGCCGATATGAGCGATTCTGCTTTCGCAGTCATCGACACAACCGGGACAGGGGTTACGGATATCGAGGCAGTCGAGGAGTTTGCGCTCCTTGGCAATTATCCCAATCCGTTCAACCCGGGCACCCTGATCACTTATCTCCTCCCTGTTCAATCCGATGTCACCCTGACAGTATTTGATATTCGAGGAAGGGTGGTAGTGAGGCTGGAACAGGGAATGCGGGATCCAGGACGACAAATGGTCTGTTTTACCTCGGAAGACGATTACGGACAAGTCCTGCCCGCCGGCATCTATCTCTACAGGCTGCAGGCAGTGCCGGCGGAGAGCAACGGATATCCGCCGTTCACCGCAAGCGGAAAAATGCTGTTGGTGAAGTAGGGCGAACACATGGACCTGTAGATCAGCATCCCTGCAGCATCAGCAGGAGTCCACCATTCTGGAGCTTACGGAGTATACACATATATTCACCGAATACCACAGCATTGCGCTGCGATAGGGGCTGTAACAGGTATGTGGACGTGCACCCTGTCATGAAATGAGCAGAATCGGCGAGGGAGGTGCGCCCCGCAGATACAGAGCTGACCGGTTGATGGACAGGTTCAGTGCCTGAGTTCTGAGATCGCTGGAACACCGTTTCCCGCTGCCGGGTGATTCCTCACTGAGCGGACGCGCTCTTGAGAATCTGCCCAACAATGGCTGATTGGGACAGCAGTATCAGCTTACTTCCTTTAATGTCCGTTTGATGTTGCCCTCAGCGATGAGTGGAAGCGTCTTTATTCAATTTCGGGCGCGTTTTCTGATCCCATCGAAAGAAGCGTTGTCTCAATTTTATCCGGTCACTGCATTTGGGTCATTTTTCTCTGCTCCGCGGGTCTATCTTTGGTCCGGGGGGCGCTGCCCGAAGATCCCGCGGAGATCGAGCACTGGCAACAGGAGATGGCCGCCTATCATGAGCGGAACATGAAGCGGAAAGGGCTGCCGGTAAATGCCGGGGCGCAGGAGCACCTGGAGTGGTGGGAACGGCAGCTGCTGCATCAGGAATAAAGGAGGACGGTAATGGGAGCGTTGTTCGCCGGACTCGATGTCTCAACCCAGAGCTGCAAGCTGGTCATCATTGATACGGATACCAGTGCGGTGCTGCATGTCGATGCGGTCAATTACGACCGGGACCTGCCGCGGTACCACACCCGCAACGGCGTCATTGCAGATATGCCCGCGGGAGTCTCTGAATCGGATCCCCGGATGTGGGTCGAGGCAATGGAGATGGTGTTCGGCCGAGTATCGGAGTCGGGAATACCGGTCCGCGAGATCAGGTGTATATCGGTTTCCGGCCAGCAGCATGGACTGGTCTGCCTGTCCGAAAAGGGTGAACTGACCCGCCCCGCAAGCAAGCTCTGGAACGATTTTTCCACCGGAGAGGAGTGTGATCTGCTTACCCAGCGCGTCGGCGGTGTGCGGGAGATGATCCGTGAGGTCGGCAATACACAGCGGACGGGCTACACGGCTCCCAAGATCCTTCATTTTCTGCGCCATGAGCCGGATGCCTACGCCCGGACAGCAACCTTTTTTCTCGTTCACAACTACATCAACTGGCACCTGACCGGCGGGGTTCGGGTGATGGAGCCGGGAGACGTTTCGGGCACGGCGCTCTGGCATCCCGGTACGGGAGAGTGGTCCGGCCGGGTGATCGAGGCGATCGATCCCGGTCTGGTAAAAAAACTGCCCCCGGTGCTGCCGTCCGACCGGTCCATCGGCACCATATCCGAAGTCCTGGCCGCCCGGTTCGGATTCGCGCCGGACTGCCTGGTCGACGCCGGATCCGGGGACAACATGTACGGAGCCATCGGCACCGGCAATGTGCGTCCGGGCATTCTCACGATCAGTCTCGGCACCAGCGGCACCGCGTATTCCCTGATGGAAGAGCCCTTCATCGATCCAGAAGGAGAGATCGCCGCTTTCCGCGATGCTACGGGGCGCCATCTGCCCCTGGTCTGTGTCTCCAATATGGCCAATGGGTACAACCGGCTGCTGGAGCAGTTCCGGCTGAGCCATGACGATTTTTCAGGCGTTATCCGGCGGACGGTTCCGGGGAACGGGGGCAGGATCATTCTTCCCTGGTACGAAGGGGAGCGTACACCCGATGTCCCGCATGCCGCGCCGCTCTATTTCGGGTTCGGTCTCGATGAGTTCTCCAGGGAGCATCTCTGCCGCGGCGTTCTCGAGGGGCACATCCTCAATCTTCATGAAGGCGTCCGGCGACTGCCTGTACAGGTGACCGAGATTCGTCTGACTGGCGGTCTCTCCCGTTCCGAGGCCTGGTGCCAAACCATCGCCGATATCTTCGAAGTCGAAACGGTTCCGGTGGAAGGTGAAGGCGCGGCCCTGGGTGCGGCCCTGCACGCGGCCCGGGTGTGGGGAAAGGAGAACGGCTCCCAGCAGCCCATCGATGAAGTGATTCACCCCTTTATTCATTGCGATGAATCCCGGCGGTGCAGACCGGTTCCGGAACACGTCACGCTGCACCGGAAGCAGAAAGAGGTATTCAGGGCGCTGTCCGCGAGAGTGCGGGGAAAGACCGGGGATGATCCGTTTGCGTTGAGACACGGAAATATATAAATAGGAGAGGATGGTACGTCAATACGTGCAGGGGCGACCGGCCGGGAGCCCCTGTTCACCAGGAAGGTGATTATGAACAAACGAAAACACAATCGTGTATCAATACGGTTACGGGGATTTGATTACGCATCGGCAGGAGCATATTTTATAACCATATGTACCCGGAACAGGACATGTTTGTTTGGGGATGTCGTTGATGGCAACATGCGTTTGAATGTATTCGGACGTTTTGTCTATACCCAATGGGTGGATTCATCCCGTATTCGTAAAGAAATCATGATGGATGCATTTATCGTGATGCCCAATCATATTCATGGGATCGTATGGATCGTGGATACCGATTCGCATGTGAACGATGTGTTTGGTACCACCGTAGGGGCGACCGGCCGGTCGCCCCTACGGTACAACGATCCGGATCCACGATCCAACGGACCGCGTCAACGGCACAACGGTCCGCACCCACAAATCAACGGTCCGCACCCACAAATCAACGATCCGCACCCACAATGCAACGGTCCGCGTCACCACCCGAACGGTCCGGCCCCACGATCCATATCATCATTTGTTGCGGGATTTAAATCCGCATGCACGAAACAAATCAATCAGACCCGCAATACACCGGGGATGGCGGTCTGGCAGCGGGGATATTACGAGCATATAATACGAAACGAGGGCGATTTAATACGAATTCGGAATTATATTCTCAACAATCCAAGACAATGGTGGATGGATCGATAATACGTATAGTCGTCCATAATCCAGCAATCAGCACACCCAATCGCCCCAACACTCCTCCTCATTCGCCCGGTTATTGACGGGCACGGGCGAACACCTGTATACAAACAATTTTTTTCGAAACAATACTGGTCGGGATGCGTACATACATCTGAAATCTAACCGTCGGTTATAAAATAACTATAGGTTGACTATGGGAATCAGGGAACGCAAAGAGAGAGAAAGAGAACAGCGCAGGGGTTCGATTCTTAAAGAAGCGAAGAACCTCATCAGCCGTAACGGCGTTGAGGGGACGAGCATGAACCAGCTGGCCGAATCAACCGAGCTTAACAAAGCCACTCTGTATCTCTATTTCAGCAATAAGGATGACCTCATCGATGCCATTGTGTTTGAAGCGCTGGAACAGCTGGAAAAACTGTTTACGCTGGCAGGTTTGGAGGCCTCAACCGGTCTGATAAAAGTGATGCGCATAGCAGAGATCCTGTTTGACTTTTACAAGAAACACCCGGCTTATTTTTATACGATGAATCATCAGGAACGAAGAACTGCGGCTGAACGGCTGGAGACCCCCTATGCCGTGAAGGGGAACGAGAAAGCGGCTGTCCTTTTCCAGATTCTTGCGGATTGTATTCGGGAAGGCATGGATGACGGGAGTATCAGGGCGGATGTCGATGTGAGGAGTTTTTTGATGCTGTTTTTTGCCCATATCTACGGTGTGATGCAGACAATGTATGCAAAGGCGGATGTGTATGAAGACGTGCTGCATCTGGATGCCGCAATAATAGAGGGATCGGCCCGGGAAATGATCGCTTATTATGTACGTAACCCTTCCATCGGAAAATAATAAACGTGAAGCCGATGGAATGAACGACAAGGAGATGCATATGAAAAAGAGAAAATACATCATCATGACAGCGCTGGTATGCTGCTGTTATGGTATCCAGTGCAGTAATCAAAGAAGCGCTTCCCTCGATTCCAGGCTGCAGCGGGCACTCGATGCATCCATCCCTTCCAGCGGGGCTGTGGGGGTTTCCGCAGCGGTGATCCTGCCTGACGGCAGGCTCTGGACGGGAGTAAGCGGCGTGTCTCATGAAGGCGTTCCGTTATCCCGGAACATGCTGTTTGACATCGGCAGTATCGAAAAGAATTTTCAGGCCGCTCTCTGTCTTTTACTGGTCCAGGATGGGCGCCTCTCTCTCGATGATCCTCTGGAGAAGTGGATCCCTCCCTATCCAAATATTGATGGAACGGTGCCCCTCCGCCTATTGCTCAACATGACCAGTGGATTTGACAAGTTCGTCGATGATGCCAATTCACCCTGGCGGACAGGATACACCAATATCGATCATGAAAAGATCTGGACCTGGGAGGATATTCACCAAACCTTTATATCCGCCCCCAATTTTAAGCCGGGGACAAAAGTCGAATATTCCACAACCAACTATATCCTCCTGAAGCAGGTGATCGAAGCGGCTGCCGGCAAGCCGCAGGTCGATGTGTTCGAGGAACGCATCCTGAGGCCGTTACACTTGCGGCACACGCTGGCACGTTTTTTCGAGCCGATCCCCGACAGCCTTTCCATCGCCCACGGATGGTGCGACATCGATCCCGACGATGATCCCGAAGATATCACGGCCGGATACTCCCTCAACTGGCTGGCCTCCCTCTCTCCGATGCTCGTTTACTCCACTGCGGAAGATATGGTGCACTGGATCGACGCGTTGTATCACAGGAAAACGGTTTTAGGCGAAGAGATACTCAAGGAAATGCTGACAATTTCCGGCCCGGTTATGAACGAGCCGATGATGAACGGGTACGGACTCGGTGTGGTGGATATCAATCTGGGAGCGATTCTGCCGCGATGGGAGCAGGTACGTACTATCGGGCATCTGGGCTCGGCATTCGGATATTCGGCTTTTGCGGCATACTTCCCTGATCTGGAAACATCGGCCGTCCTGTTGTTCAATCGTGGATGTGACAACGCGACAAACCAGGCGATCGGGACGGTTGCCGATGCCTTTTTCAATGTCCTTTTCACACGTCTGGGGGTGGAGCCGTCCAAACAGGAAGACACCATTACGGAAATGCGGAAAGAATTGAAACGTACCCCCGATGATGTGCACCTGATGTACCGCCTGGCCCGGGCCCATCAGCAGATGACTGAGGATTACGATGCTTCACTGGTCTATAAACGAATTCTCGAGGCAGATCCGGAGGATCGGTTCGGCTATCGGACGGATGCCCTTTTCTGGGATGCATCCTATGACGGGGTAATTCACCACAAGCCGGAGAAGCTGATTGCCTTCATCGCCGAACATCCTGATTATAAAGATATTCAGGATGCCTACCGCTGGCTCGCAAAAACGTATCAAAGACGAAATGAACTGGACAAGGCCGTTCCCGTCTATCACGAAGCGTTAGAGGTATTCAAACAGGATCCCGAATTTTACAATCATTATGCCTGGTGGGTGTATGAGAATAAAATCGAGGATGAATACGAAACGGCCATCGCCTTTGCCCGGGACGCGGTAAATCTGGAGCCTGACGCCTATTATATCTGGGACACGCTTGCCCAGTTGTACAATGTACATGGTGACCGGGAAAAGGCAGTGGAAACCTCTGAAAAGGCATTGAGTCTGGCGCCGAAGGATCAGCGGGCAGCGTATCAAGATGCTTTGGACCGGATCAGGAAGGGAAAATGACGTAGGACGATGAGAGGTAACAGGCAATGTAAAGCGGCCCGGTCTACAATTGATTGGTCATCGGGCTCCCTCCTTCTTCCGTCCTCTGCGGCCCATGACCTGCTTCAGGACAAACATCAGCGGTTTCGTCGTCAACCGGCCCTCGAACTCCTTCCGGACTTTTTTCAGTTCAGCAGGAATGTCGATACTCTGGGGACAGTGCTCCAGGCATTTGCCGCATTCCACGCACTGGCTCGCCAGGGCCGGCTGTTTCTCCTGCATGCCTCCCAGCTGCATAATATAGAGCGCTCTGCTCATGAATCCCTGCCTGAACAGATACTTGTTGTTGTAAAAGTGAAAAGCCGAGGGAATATCGACGTGCACGGGGCAGGGCATGCAGTATTGACAGGCGGTGCAGGGAACTTTCATGAGCCGGCGGAAGGCTGCCCCGGCTTCGTCCACCGTTCTCAGCTCGTGATCGCTCAGTGAGCCGATGGCCGCGGTTTCGGCGATATGAATATTCTCATCGATCTGTCGTCTGTCATTCATGCCCGAAAGGACAGTGATGACTCCCGGATGGTTCCACACCCAGCGCAGCGCCCATTCGGCATTGGATCTGTCCGGCGATGCTTTCCGGTAAATATGTTCCACCTCTGCGGGCAGTTTCCCGGCCAGAGATCCTCCTCTCAGCGGTTCCATGACAACGACACCGATATCTTTCGAGCGGGCGTACTCGAGACCCTCGATGCCTGCCTGGAACTGCTTGTCCAGGATGTTGAATTGAATCTGACAAAAATCCCAGTCATGATCGTCGATGATGCGCTTGAAATCCTCCCGTTTGCCGTGAAAGGAAAATCCGGCGTTGACGATGCGGCCGTCCGCTATGGCTTTGGTGAGGAAATCGACGGCGCCGTTTGCTTTGGCTCTGATCCAGGAGGTTGCGTCCAGGGCATGGATGAGATAGTAGTCGATCGTCTGAACATCGAGACGCTTGAGCTGTTCATCGAGGTAATGGTCCATATCCTTCCGTGTCCGGCAGAGCCAGTGGGGAAGCTTGTCCGCTATCTTGACCTTGTCCCGGTATCCGTCCCTGAGGGCTTTCCCGAGCACCGCTTCGCTCTTGCCGTTATGATACGGCCAGGCGGTATCCACGTAATTGACGTCGTTGTCAATAGCGTATCTGATCTGGGCAATCGCCTCCGGTTCGTTTACGGTCATCCGGTTCCCCGGCAGACGCATGCAGCCGAAGCCGAGAATTGAGAGGGTGTCGCCGGTCTTGGGCATTGTTCGGTAGAGCATTTTTCTCCTGTCCTGTTGTCTCTTTATCGCGTGCATGCTTCTGACAGAGAGCATGTGAACCGTCAAGGTACGGAATAGATCACCGGGAATCAACCAAAAACAGCCGTGGTTCCCGTCCGATCTTTGAGAAATCCATGATCAGCGGCTCCTGCCGGTCCGGCGGTTCATGTGGACCCACAGCAATGATTAGTTGAAATTTACATAATCAGACCTTACATTATAGAGAAATCCTGTCTGTCCGGGAGGAATCCCTATGAGTCGGAAAACAGTACTGGTCAGCGGCTGTTTCGATCTGCTGCATGCGGGCCATATCGCCTTTCTGAAAGAGGCCGCGTCATACGGTGCCGTGCATGTCGCTGTCGGCAGCGACAACAATGTCCTGCAGTTAAAGGGACGAAAGCCGCTCTACACGCAGGCTGAACGGATATACATGGTTCAGGCTGTCCGGTATGTTCAGGAAGCGTTCCCGTCCGCCGGTTCGGGAGTGCTCGATTTTGGACCCGATCTGATGCGTCTGCGCCCTGATATGTTCATCGTCAATGAGGACGGTCACAGCCGGGCCAAAGAAGAACTCTGCCGCGAGCAGGGCGTGGAGTATCTCGTGCTGAAGCGGACTCCCGCGGAAGGCCTGCCGGCGCGATCAAGCACGGACACGAAAAGCAGGATGCGGTTCCCTTACCGTCTTTGTCTTGCCGGCGGCTGGATAGATCAGCCCTGGGTTTCCGGGATTCATTCGGGGTCGGTGGTAGTGGCCCGAATCCGGCCCGACATCGATTTCAACGACCGCTCCGGCATGGCTTCCAGTTCCCGGAACATCGCGGTTGAACTGTGGGGCGACCGGCTTCCGGACGGTGATCCGGAACGAAACGCCCGGCTGCTGTTCGGCGCGGAAAATCCTCCGGATGCCGATTATGTGTCGGGATCGCAGGACCATCTCGGCCTGCTGCTGCCGGGAATCAACCGGCTTTTTTACACCGGGGATTACTGGCCGGAGACAATTGAATCGACCGTCGATCCCGATATGTGCGCCTGGCTCTCCAGTGTGATCCAGCTCGTTCCCCTCGTACCCCGCCCGGAGGGCTATGATCCGCTGATCAAACGAAATCTCGATCCCGCGATCGTGCGTATCCTGGGAGAGGCGGGTGACCGGTGCTGGCAGAGCATCCTGAAAAAAGATGTCGGCGGTCTCGGACAGTCCATGACAGATACATTCAGGATGTGGCGGGAGATGCTGCCCCACACTGTCCCCGACTGGGCCTGGGCGGAAGTGAAACGGTATGACCGCTATCCCGGGGCGATTACATCGGGCAGCGGGGGCGGGTATATCATGGTCGCATCCGAAGAGGACATCGAGGACGCCTTCCGCGTCCGCATCAGCTGCTGAAGGAGGAGTCATGGCGCGATACAAACGATACTGCAAAACCCTGGAGCTGGAGCCGGATCCGGAAAAAATCGCCGGGTACAAGCGGCTCCATGCCCGGGGGAACACCTGGCCGGAGATCACCGCGGGCATGAAGGCGGTAGGGATCGTCGACATGGAGATCTACATCGCCGGAACGACGCTTTTTATGATCATGGACACCATTGCCGATTTTAATCACGATGAGGCGATGAGCCGCCTGGCGGGAATGGAGCGGCAGAGTGAATGGGAAAAAACAGTATCTGTGTTCCAGAAAACATCCCCTGACGCGTCGGCGAAGGATAAGTGGCGGCTGCTGGAGCGGATATACAAGCTCGATGAGCAGCGGGATGAGAGGGCTGAAAATGGATACCTGGAGGATCGACCGGCCTAGCCCCCGGGGCAGGCCCGCGAGATGGTGCGGGACATACATACCCGGTACGGAGGACAAATGAAACGGATCATCAGTCTTGTGATAACTGCTGTCTACCTGTGTGCCGCCTCGCTTCCATCGGCCGCACAGACCTACATGCCTGCCTGGGAATCCCTGGACAGCCGGCCGGTCCCCGCCTGGTTCCAGGATGCGAAGTTCGGCATTTTCATTCACTGGGGCGTGTACTCGGTGCCGGCATGGCGCCCGGTTGCCTCCGCCCGCTACGCATCCTATGCCGAGTGGTACTACGCCCGGGTTATGGGAGACACGGTTCACGGCGGCGCCCTGTTCCACAAGGAGAATTACGGTGAATCCTTCGAGTATCGGGACTTTGCGTCACTGTTCAGGGCGGAGCTCTTCGATCCCGGGTTCTGGGCGGAACTGTTCGCGAAGGCGGGTGCGAAATACGTCGTGCTCACCAGCAAGCATCATGACGGGTTCTGTCTCTGGCCGACAGAGAGTCCGTTCAAGAAAGGATGGAACGCGGGCGACACCGGCCCGCGCCGTGACCTGGTTGGAGACCTGGCCGCGGCGGTGCGGGCAAAGGGGCTGCGCATGGGGCTCTACTACTCCCTGCCGGAGTGGGAGAGCACTCCCACGTCCCGGACCCCGTCCGGCTGGTTCATCGATCCCGCCATGGTGGAAAAATACCGGATCCCCCGGGAACGATATGTCGAAGAACATGTGATCCCGCAGCTGAAAGAGCTGGTTACGCGATATCAGCCGGCGGTTATCTTTTCCGACGGCGGTGAATGGGATTTCGATGAACAGTACTGGCGGACAAAAGAGTTTCTGGCCTGGCTCTACAATGATGCGCCCAACCGCGATGAAGTGGTGGTCAATGACCGCTGGGCCAAAGGCATTCCCATGCACCATGGTGATTATTACTCAAGCGAATACAAAGATGCCGGAGGCGTCGGCGATGAACATCCCTGGGAAGAGAGCCGGGGCATCGGCGGGTCATACGGATTCAACCGGGCCGAACGTCTTGACGATTACAGCACCTCTGAAGAGCTGATCCACGAACTCATCGATATTGTGAGCAGAGGCGGCAACCTGCTCCTGAACGTGGGGCCGACAGCCGACGGCAGGATTCCGGTAATCATGCAGGAGCGGCTGCGGGATATCGGCGACTGGCTGAAGGTGAACGGCGAGGCGATCTATGCCACCCGCTCCTGTCCGGGATTGGCCGCCGGAGAACCTGACCGCTGGTATACTCGAAAGGGCAGCGATCTGTACGTTATCTGCGGCCGCTGGCCCGAAGGAGAGGTAGCGGTGCCCGGTCTGCGGCTTCGCGGGACAGGATCGGTTACGCTGCTCGGCAGCGACAAGCGCCCCGCATGGCGCGCAGCCGCCGACGGGCTCTATATTACGCCGCCGCCCCTGTCCCCGGCGGAGGCGCCGTGCGCCCATGCGTTCGTGTTCAAATTAGCCGATGCCTGGAAATGACCGCAGCCAAAACGAACTCCGGGCGAATCGGATAATCCCATTGACAATGATTACCGGAATGTCTACTTTGGCATAGATCCTGGAATGCAGAACAATCGGTTACCCTGACCCGGATCCTGTAATCACACGATGCAACATGCAGGAGGATACCATGAAACAAACCCTCCCCCTGTTACTGGGGCTGTTCCTTTGCTGCGGTTCACCCGAATTCAGCGAAACACCGCTGTCGTTCGCGCTGTGTCCGGCCGTGTCGGAACCGCTGGCCGGATACCGGGAGATGCCCGTGTACGGGGCGCGGGAATCTCTTTTCTGCCGGGACAGCGTGCTGCTGGACAACCGCGCGGTCGCATCCGCGTCCTCCGAGCAGGTTCAGGGAAAACCGGCGGTCCGCGTGTATCTCACTCCGGAAGGGCGGGAACTGTTCGCCCGCATTACTGAGGAGTACACCGGGAAAAGGCTGGGCATGATTGTTGACGGCACGCTGCTCAGCGCCCCCCTTGTCCGGGCGACGATCAGCGAGGGACAGCTGCTGATCATGGGAGCGGTAACCGCAGCCGAGGCGGAACGGATAGCACGCGGTATCGCGGGCGGGTGATCCCGACTTCCGGTTCGGCGCGGCCCCTTCAATCCGTTTGTCTGTCGAACATCCAATCGCTAACCGTGGAAACCGATGGTGTCGATTCCGCTTGTTGAAGTGACAAGAGGCGCTCTGGTCGAGTGCCTGCACCGCGGCAATATCGCCGTCACTGACAGTAACGGGGTGCTGCTGGCAGCAGCGGGCGACCCTCAGGCCGTAACCTACATGCGGTCTGCCGCCAAACCGATCCAGGCGCTGAATGTTATCACCAGCGGTGCGGCCGCGCGGTATCATCTTACCGATGCTGAACTCGCGGTAATCTGCTCCTCCCATTACGCCGAGCCCCACCATCTCAAAGCCGTCCGGGATATCCTGAGAAAAATCGGGCTCACCGCCGATCACATTCTCGGGGGCACGGTTACGTCTCTCAATCCTGCGTATGCGCTGAAGCTGGCGGCTTCCCGGACGGTTCTCAGCCCCATCTACAGCGATTGCTCCGGCAAGCATGCCGGCATGCTCGCGGTATGCGTTCATAAGGGCTGGCCGGTTGAGACGTACCTGGATCATGACCACCCCTGTCAGCAGGAGATTCTGCGCCTTATCGCCGCGGTATGCCGGGTGCGGGAAGCGGATATCATCGTCGGGATCGACGGCTGTTCCGCGCCGGTGCACGCCCTGCCGCTCACCGCGATGGCAAGGGGATTCGCCGCGATGGCGTCCCCTGGCCCTCTGCCGGATGATCTGCGGCGGCCCGCGGAACGTATCTTCGCGGCGATGAACGCGCATCCGGAGATGATCGCCGGCAGCGGCGGCTTCTGCAGTGACCTGATACGTGCCACCGGGGGACGGCTCATCGGCAAGATCGGCGCTGAAGGGGTCTATTGCGTGGGTCTCAGGCAGGAGGGAACGGGAATCGCGGTCAAGGTGGAATCCGGAAGCATGGCCGTGCTTCCGCCGGTGGTGATCGGCGCCCTCGAACAGCTCGGCTTTCTGTCCCCGGGAGAGCTGCGGGAACTTGAGCGATACCGGATCATGCCGAACCTCAACGACCGGAAGCGGCCCGTGGGCAGTGTCAGGCCAGTTTTCACTCTCCAGACTGATGTTGGCGCCAGCAGGTGGACCTGATGATAAAAGCACATTATTGACGGGAGGATAGACCATGAAAAAGATGCTCGTTACGTTGTTTCTCTTCGCTCTTTACACCGGCCTGCAGGCGCAGTCCGGCACGGGAGCGCTGGGCGGCCTCGCGGCTCTTCGTGATTATGAATCAAAGCGTATTTCAAGTTTCGACACTACCGGCGGGAACGCGGACCGGTTCGTGATTCCGGCGGGGGAGACCATTACCATAGCCGAGATACCCGGCGCAGGCATCATTCGCCATATCTGGGTGACTATCTCCTGCGCCGATCCCATGATCCGCCGGAATGCGGTCCTTCGCATGTACTGGGACGGGGAAACGGATCCCAGCGTCGAATCGCCCATCGGTGATTTTTTCGGCAACGGCTGGGGCGAAAAATATAATTTCATCACTCTTCCCCTGGCGGTTGCGCCCAAAGAGGGCAACGCGCTCAACTGTTATTTCCCGATGCCCTTCGCGGAGGGCGCGAGAATCACCGTGGAAAATCAGTCGAATGAACAGATAGGCGCCTTCTACTTTTACATCGATTATGAAGCGCATAAGAAGATCCCCCGTGATACGGGACGGTTCCATGCCTGGTGGAACCGGGAGCTGACCGAGCCGCTGGAAACGGAGGAGAACGAATGGTCCATCTTCGGAGCCCAGAAGAAGAACCGTGACGGTGCGGGCAACTATCTTTTTGCGGATATCCAGGGGCGGGGTCATTTTGTCGGTGTTAACTATTACGTCGATTCTCCCGGGCCCGTCTGGTACGGTGAAGGTGATGACATGTTCTTCATCGACGGCGAAGCCTGGCCGTCATCGCTGCACGGCACGGGAACGGAAGATTTTTTCAATTCATCCTGGTGCCCCAAGGAGCCCTACCTGCATCCCTATTTCGGGTACGGACGGGTCAATGAAAATATCGGGTGGCTGGGGAGGACCCACTGTTACCGGTTCTTCATCGAATCGCCGGTGGCGTTCAGGAAGTCTCTGCGTGCGACCATAGAGCACGGCCACAACAACTGCCTGACCCTGGATCTGTCCACCGTTGCCTACTGGTACCAGGCGGAACCGCATAAGCCCTTCCCCAAGATGCTGCCGAAAGAGAAACGTCAGAACATGCCGGGAATCGGGCCGGTGGAAATACACCGCTGGCGTGACGCATGGAGAAAAGCGATGGACGGCGGGACGCTCTGGGGGCATGAGAGAAACGAATAGAGGAAAAAACAACACCCTGCCAGCGGCTGTCTCGCTGAGGAGGATTCACAAGTCGTTTTCCGGGGTGGAGGTGCTGCACGGGATCGACCTTGACATCCATTACGGCAGAGTGACGGCGCTCATGGGTGAAAACGGTGCGGGTAAATCCACTCTTATGAACGTCCTCTCAGGCGTCCATACGGACTGGACCGGCTCCCTGCTTATAAACGGCGAAGGGTGCCGGTTTGGCTCACCGGCGGACGCGGAAGCAGCGGGGATCGCCATGATCCATCAGGAGCTCAATCTCGTCCCGGGACTGAGCGTGGCCGGGAACCTCTTTCTCGGACGGGAACCGGCGGGACGTTTTGGGCGGATCGACTTTACGGCCATGCACCGGAAGGCCCGGGATATCATGGATCAGCTGCGGTTCGAGCCGCCCGTGACGGCGGCAGTGGAGTCACTGCCGGTGGGGCAGCGGCAGCTGGTCGAGATCGGCAAAGCCCTGGCTTCCGAGGCGCAGGTGATATTGATGGATGAACCGACGTCGGCGCACTCGGAACGGGAAATCGACACCCTCTTTACCGTTGTCCGGCAGCTCAGGGCGCGGGGCGTCGCTGTTGTCTATGTTTCTCACCGGCTGGAAGAGATTTATCGTATCGCCGACACCATTGCCGTGCTTCGTGACGGACGGCTTGTTCATATCGCGGAAACCGGTTCATTGACGCGTGCGGACCTGGTGCAGCAGATGATCGGGCGTCCTGAAGAGCGGTTCTATGAACACGAGGATGCCAGGGGTGACGAGATCGTATTACGGGTGAGCGGGCTCTCCTGCAGGCATCCTGATGTTGAGAGCAGGACACTGATCCGCGATATCAGTTTTGATGTGCGCAGGGGGGAAATACTGGGGATCGCCGGACTGCTGGGCTCAGGGAGGACCGTGCTGCTCGAAAGCCTTTTCGGAGCCGCGCCCGGGTTCCTGTCCGGCAGGGTGGAGCTGGAGGGTGAGCTCCTTGAGATCGGCGAACCCTCTTTCCTCATGTCCAAAGGCATGGCGCTCCTTACCGAGGACCGGCAGAGGACAGGGCTGATCCCGGGACTCTCGGTACGGGAAAATTATATTCTGGCGGCACTGCTGATGACACCTTCATGGGCGCCCCTTACTACCGGTGACGAGGAGGATAGGCTTGCAGCGGCAGCCGAAGACCTCAGCATCAGTATGGCTGATCCGGGGCAGCCCATTGTTACGCTTTCGGGAGGAAATCAGCAGAAAGTGCTGCTGGCAAAGTGGCTTGCCATCGGTCCCCGGCTGCTCCTCCTGGACGAGCCCACAAGGGGTATCGATGTAGGGGCCAGGCATGATATCTATCTTCTGCTCTCCCGGCTCAGGCGGCAGGGCGTCAGCATTATCATGACATCGTCGGAACTTGACGAACTGATCGCTGTCTGTGACCGTATCCTGGTGCTCAGGGACGGAAGGACCGCCGGTGTCTACGTGCGGACTGAATGTACCAGAGACGGTATTCTCAAGGCAGCATCAGGTTGAGGAATTGAATGTGAATGACACTGCACCCACTCCGCCGCCGCGGCGGACAGGATCATCCCGCCGTATGAACGTCGCGCCGTTCATGGGGCTGCTGGCCATTTTCGCCGCCGGCGCCGCGCTCAACGGCGCCATGTTTCTCAGTCTCTATAACCAGTTGAATGTTCTGGGCAGGAACGCGATTATCGCGCTGCCGGCGGTCGGGATGACGCTGGTGATTCTTGCCGGAGGGATCGACCTTTCGGTGGGAAGCATGGTGTCCCTGGGATCCGTAGTGACCGCCATGCTGCTCATGGGGCGGGGATTAAACGGGGCGCATCTGTTCGCGGTGCCGCTGCTGGCGGTGACGGCCGGTCTCGCCGTGATGAAAATTATCACAGCGGTAGCGGTAAGGCCGATCCCCCCGCAACGGCGCCTTCCGCTTATGTGCGCGGGGATGGCCGCGGGAGCGGCAGCTGCCGTGGTGCCGGTGCTGCCGATGATCGGGAGCGGATTTTCCGTAGTGGCCGTTCTGATATGTGTCCCCGTTGCGGGGCTGATGCTGGGAGCGCTCAGCGGCTGGGTTATCGCGACACAGCGTATACAGCCGTTTGTTGTCACGCTGGCCATGATGAGCGCGGCGGTTGGTATAGCAAAAACGGTAGCCGGGTCGGGAGGCCGGATTCATCCGATATACTATGATGCGGCGGGAGCCTCCGGGGCCGCGGCGCCCGCGGGCTTCGCCTGGCTCAACAGCAAGATCGCCGTCCTGGGAACGGAGCTGATTCCGGTGAGCGCACTTTTTTTCCTTGCGGCTGTCCTGGCCGTGCATGTCCTCCTCACCCGGTTCAGGTTCGGCCGGTATATATACGCCATCGGAGGGAACGAAGAGGCGGCCAGACTTTCGGGCGTGAACGTGAAGAGGATAAAAATTACCGTTTACGCATTTTCGGGGTGGATTTCAGCGCTCGCCGGGGTGCTCTACTGCTCAGCCTACGCCCAGGGGAAGCCTGATGCGGGGGCAACCTGGGAGCTTGACGCGATCGCCGCGGTGGTTATCGGGGGCACCAGTCTCAACGGAGGCAGGGGGTCGGTGAAAAGTACGCTGATCGGTGTCCTCATACTTGGGTACCTGGGGAATATTCTCAACCTGCAGGAGGTGCCCGGAGAAGTTCAGGACATCCTCAAGGGTGTGATCATCCTGGCGGCGGTCCTGCTGCAGAAGGGGGGGCTGCTGAAAGGTTTCAAGAAACTGCAATTGCGGCGGAAAGGAGCACAATAATGGTGAAGACACTGGTACGGCATGGGCTGTTTCTCATTGTGGGCATGGTCGCTCTCTGCGGCTGCGGCGGCGGCAGGAAGGACGGCGCGTATACGGTGGGATTCTCACAGGTAACCGTAAAGGAGCCCTGGAGAGTGGTGTTTAACGAGAACCTTCAGGCCAAAGCCGACACCTATGGAGAACGGCTCCGCCTGATAACCCTCGATGCCAATGACAAGACCGAAAATCAGGTGGCTCATATCGAGACGTTCATAGTGAAAAAAGTGGACGGCATTCTCATTTCACCCAAAGAGGCGTCCGGGTGTTCGGAGGCGATCAAGGAAGCCATGGAGGCGGGCATTCCGGTCATGGTCCTCGATCGCAACACCACATACAGGGATTACACGGCCTTCGTCGGGGCTGATAATGGCGAGATCGGAAAGGCAGCGGGAATGTATGTCCGGGATCTGCTCGGGGGTGAGGGGGCCGCTGCCGGGGTTGTGTATGAGATCTGCGGCTCGCTGGCCTCCACCCCCGCCCAGGAACGACGGGGCGGATTTCACGCCGTGCTTGACCGGGAACCGGGAGTAACCATCATCGGCGGCCTGGACGGGGACTGGAAGCTGGACCGCGGCAAGGCG
Organism: bacterium; assembly: GCA_016934955.1. Classification (GTDB taxonomy): domain Bacteria; phylum Zhuqueibacterota; class QNDG01; order QNDG01; family JAGLOF01; genus JAFGRY01. The sequence continues at coordinate 124,375 of JAFGRY010000027.1, forward strand.
ATCGCCCAGGATGCGCTGCAGGTGCATGACGATATCGATGTCATCTATGCGCACAATGACCCCATGGCCTACGGAGCCTACCAGGCGGCGAAGGAGCTGGGGAAGGAATCCGGGATTGCCTTCATCGGCATTGACGGCCTGCCGGGAGAGGGATGCCAGTGGGTGAAAAATGGTATTCTCAAGGCGACCTTTCTCTATCCCACGCCGGGTGAAAAGGCGCTGGAATTGATGATGGACATGCTGGAGGGGAAGCGGACCATCGAGCGGGGCACGTCGATTCAGCTGCCGACGGCGACGATTACAGCCGAGAATGCGGATGAGCATATACGGTAATCAAGGAAAAAGGAAAACGGATAAAGGATAAAGTCCCTACCGTCCGCCCCTTCCTGCGACTTTCAGGGGGCCGGTCTCAGGAACTGAACATCGCTACGCGGGTTTCGGTATCGCAATCGCTAAGCGAAGACAGCAGACAGAATCCTGTCCTTTCCCCCGGGTTGGCGGCGGTCCCCTGACCGCCGGAGGTGAGTCTGAGGCAGGTGTGTCGCATTTCGACCAAGACGATTTATGGCGCAATTTTCCTGCCATTTTGACATCTCCGTGCATAAACGAATAAATTGCCTGCCGTTTTGGCAGGCTTTTTTATTCGACGATAAATACATATAACTTATTGTTAAAAATGAAATTAAATAGTTTGGCACGTGGCTTGCATTACCATTAGCGTCAGTGAGTGAATGATAATGGTTACATTAAGGAATGCAAGGAGGTATGCGCTATGTACTGGACAAACTTTTACAATCCGAGAAATCCTCTGAGTGATATCGGGAGAATTCAGAGAGATCTGCACCGTTTGTTCAATGAGTACTATCCTGAAACACAGCGTGCATTTCCTGCGGTGAATATCTGGACCAAAGATGACAGCGCTGTGGTAACCGCCGAACTTCCCGGATTTACCAAGAAAGACGTAAAATTGTCGGTGGTTGATCAGGATGTAATTATTGAGGGTGAACCGGTCAGCGAGAAACGTAATGAAAAAGAGCACTATCATCGCCGGGAGCGCAGCAGGAGCATGTTTAAACGCTCGATCCATCTGCCCTTCCCCATCGATGCCTCAAAGGTCGATGCACGGCTGAACAACGGGGTGCTTGTCATGTCGCTGCCCCGGGCCGAGGAAGACAAACCCAAGAAAATTGAGATTCAGGCATAATACGGGATGGAGGTGAATACCATGGCTGAGAAAAAATCAATTCAGAAGCAGGAGTCGCAGGCGATCGAGCAGTCAGAGAGAATCCGTTCAGGCAAAGTATTCCTTCCTGCGACCGACATTATAGAGACGGACAATGAGATCATTATCAGGGCTGACATGCCGGGTGTGAACGAGAAGGCGATCGACATTACGCTTGATAACAAGGTGCTGACGATTCAGGGATGCGTCGACCAGGATACGCCCGGAGATTATCAGCTTGCCTACAGCGAATATGAAACCGGCGACTACCTGAGGAAGTTCACTCTCAGTGACGCCATCGAACAGGAAAAGATCAACGCCCGTTACAAGGAAGGCGTGCTGGAAGTGACGCTGCCCAAGGCCGAGAAAATGAAGGCGCGGCAGATCACCGTAACATCAGAGTAATGACAATAGCGAAACTTCAATAAGCCACGATTCACGCACATGTGCCGGTCTCCGGCACATGTGCGTCCTGCCGCAGTCAGGAATGGTCACATCGGTGTATCAATAAAACATCTTGCTAAATCATCCGTAAATTCATATAATACTATCCAATAGATGATGGATTCCCTCAGATCCGCAACAATCCCGGGGTGACCCGAATGAACGCACGATATTCTGTTCCGCTGATCCGTGCAGGAGGATTCAGCTTCGTTTCATCCGCCTGCATCCGTTTGAGGATTTGCCGTCTGTCTGTTCTTGTGCTGCTGCTGGCGCCTCTGTGCATTCTCGGACAAGCCGCGGATGCCGGTCTCCCTCTTCGCTTCGATCATATTACCGTTGAAGACGGCCTTTCACAGTCGGTTGTCAGTACCATTTTTCAGGACAGCAAAGGCTTTATCTGGTTCGGCACGGAAGACGGACTTAACCGCTACGACGGGTATGAGTTCACAATTTTTTACAGCAATCCCGACGATTCGGCAAGTTTGAGCATTAACAGTATCACCGCCATGGATGAGGACTGCTGCGGAAATATCTGGGTCGGGACACGCGAGGGGTTGAACGTGTACGATCCCCGCACGGAGACATTTACCCGGTTTTTCCACAGCGACCGTGATTCCTTTTCGATCAGTGATGATCACATCAGGGTGATTCTCTGCGCGGGGGACAGCACCCTCTGGATCGGTACACAGCGAGGGCTGAATCGGGTGAATCGGAATGCGCTGGTGAGCGGAGATTACCGGTTTGAGAGATTCATAACAGAGGGAGAGGACGGCAGGGGCGCCGGCGTTATTACCGTGCTCTTTGAAAACAGCCGGGGCAGCGTCTGGGTGAACGATGTACGTCGGGGGCTGCTGGAGCTCACCGGAGATGAGGAGGAACACCCTCTGTTCACTCCTCTGTTCCCGAGTGCCGACGTGACCGTGCCGGCAATGATCACCGATATCTGCGAGGATCGCAACGGTGCCTTCTGGCTGGGAAGCCGCAGCACGGGATTGTACCGGCTTCGCATCGGTGATCACCCGCTTGTCGAGCTTTTTTCAACGGCAACGTGCCCGTCACTCACCGATGATGCTATACGCGCCGTTCATGCGGACACGCAAGGGAATCTTTGGGTGGCGACCCAGTACGGCGGGCTGAATCGTCTGGATGTATCGGAACTTGAGTCCGGGCATCCGCAATTCACGTCCTATAACAATGATCCGGACAATCCCGGCAGTATAAGCACAACAGATATCCTTTCCATTTACGAGGATCGTTCGGGAGTGCTCTGGTTCGGCACATTCGGAGCGGCGGTGAATAAACTGAACCCTCTGCAGAACTTTTTCTTCCGGTTCCGCAACACCGCTGATGAGGCGGTGAGCAGAGAGCATCAGCGCATCTGGGCGCTCATCGAGGACCACGAGGGCGTGGTGTGGCTGGGAACGGACGGCGGCGGCGCTTACCGGTATGACAGAGCAAGGAATCGCTTTTCACCGTTCCGCCTCCCGGATATCGATCCGGCATTCCCGGTGCTGAAGTATGTGGCCTGCATTTTCGAGGATTCCCGTCACGATCTCTGGTTCGGTACATTCGGACAGGGGCTCTTCCGATATCAGCGGCCGGCAGGCGCGAACATGAGCGGTGTTCTTACCAGGCTGCTGAGCGACATGACCGTCTCCTGTCTGCATGAGGACAGGAACGGCGATCTCTGGATCGGAACGGCAGCGGGCCTGCACTGCTGGAGCGCAGCGGCAGGCACGGTCGATGTCTACCGGCACAGGTCCGATGACGCGTCAAGTATATCCAGCAATCGTATCAGCGCCCTGGCCGCTGACACGCTCGGGAATCTCTGGATAGGTACCGTCGGAGGCGGATTGTGTGTTCTGAGAGGCGATGACCTGGAAGCGGACACTCCCGAGTTTCACTGCTTGCGCCATGACCGCGGGAATGACAACAGCCCCGGGGCTGACTATATCCGTGCCCTCGCGATTGACAGCCGCGGTAAGATCTGGATAGGCACCCAGGGGCGGGGTGTGTCCTCCTACGATCCCGGTGACGGCACGTTTGTGCATTACACGACTGAACAAGGATTATCAAACAATACTGTCGTCGGTGTTCTCGAGGACAATCAGGGCAATATCTGGTGCAGCACCCTTAAGGGCCTCTCGAAAATTGTGGTGCACACGGGCACGATCACCAACTATTTTATCAGCGACGGCCTGCAGAACAACGAATTTTTAAGCGGTGCCTATTTTAAAAACAGCCAGGGAGAGCTGTTCTTCGGAGGGATCAGCGGATTCAATATTTTCACACCCGAGCAGATGAAGATCAATCCCTACCCTCCCCAGGTGGTGATCACCGATCTGCAGGTGTACAACAGAAGCGTTACCCCGGGGCGAAGGCCCTATGGTGCAGTACCGGCGGCATCGGCGATCACCTACGCCGATGAGGTGATTCTTTCCTATGAAGAAAACACGCTCACATTTGAGTTCGCTGCGCTGCATTTTGCCGTTCCGGAAAAAAACAGTTATGCCTACCGGATGAACGGCATCGAACGGGACTGGAACGTTGTCAACGACCGCCGCTTTGTCACCTACTCCAGGCTGCGCCCGGGACGATATACATTTGAAGTAAAAGCCGCCAACAATGACGGCCTGTGGAACGATACCGGTGCATCGATCCGGATCAGGATCATTCCTCCATTCTGGATGACAGGCATGTTCAGGGTATCGGCGGTGCTGCTGGCGGGGCTTTTACTGCTTGCCGCGGTCAGGAAAGAATTGCGGGAAATGCGGGCAAAGCGTGCAGCGCTCGAGGAGCGGGTGCGGGAAAAAACCGCGGCCGCGGATGAGCTGAAAAGCGCTCTTGATGAAGTCGAGCGGCTGAAAAACAGACTGGAAGCCGAGAACACTTACCTGCAGGATGAAATCAAGCTCGATCATAATTTTGCCAATATTATTACGCGCAACCGCCGGATGCGGCATATTATGGGACAGATCGAAAAAGTGTCCGGGACCGATTCCACCGTACTGATTCTCGGTGAGTCGGGAACCGGTAAAGAGCTCGTCGCCAGAGCGATTCACGGAATCAGTCTTCGGAAGGACCGGCCGCTGATGAAAGTCGACTGTGCTTCTCTGCCCCCCAGTCTGATCGAGAGCGAACTGTTCGGCCATGAAAAAGGAGCCTTTACGGGAGCGCATACAAAAAAGATCGGGCGCATAGAACTGGCGGACGGCGGCACCGTGTTTCTGGACGAGATCGGGGAGGTGCCCGCGCCCCTGCAGGCGAAGCTGCTCCGGTTCCTGCAGGACGGCATCATAGAGCGGATCGGGAATCCCCGGCCTATTGCCGTTGACGTAAGAATCATGGCGGCGACCAACCGTGACCTGCAGTCGATGATCAGGAACGGGAGCTTCAGAGAAGATCTGTATTATCGTCTCAATGTCTTTCCCATCGATATCCCCCCTCTTCGCGAGCGTAGAGAAGATATACCGCTTCTTGTTCAGCACTTTTGTGAAAAATACAGCGGAAAGTTCAGCAAGCAGATAACCCATATCCCGAAAAGTGTCGCGGACCGGCTTGGTGAATATAGCTGGCCCGGGAATATCAGGGAACTGGAAAACGTGATCGAACGGGCGGTGATTCTTTCACCGGGAAGCAGGCTGGTTGTCGGTGACTGGCTCCTGCATGATGCACCCTCTGCCGGTACAGATGAGATCATTCCTATGGAAGAAATGGAGAAAGCATACATAACACGGGTGCTCGAGCGTACCGGCTGGCGTGTCAGCGGAGAGAGAGGCGCTGCCCGTCTGCTGGGGATGAAACCGACAACCCTGGAATCGAGGATGAAAAAACTGGGTATCGAGCGGAAGTAATCCCGAAATATCGTAATTTCCCGACATTTCGGGATATCGCGATCCCCGCGATCACGGTCCCGCGGGCAGTTCCCGCTTTTCTAACCTCAATAAAAACAGGTCTTGAGCACTGAAGGCTCAAGACCTGTTTATTTTTGGTACAGAATTTGGGTACAGATGAGGAAACGAATCCAGCGGAGAAGCTGCAGTAATGGCAAACATGGATATGCAGATAGAAACGATAGATGATGCGAATTTCGAGGACGCACTCGAACGGGACCCCAAACGGTCGGTGGTTGTTTTTAAAACGGACTGGTATGGGACGACCTACATCATGGCGCCGATTATTTTCAATGTGGCCGGGGAATATTCCGGGAGAGTATCTTTTTACATGTTCGATTATAATCGAACATCCGCTGTAACACAGCAGTATGATATACGTAATATAATTACATTTCTGTTTTTTCGCGGATCCGATGTCATCGGCCAGTTAACCGGGCCTGTTTCGGCGGACACTCTCAAAACAAAAGTTGAAGAGCTGTTTTTCAGCGACACGGTCGGAAACAATCATCGTGGTTAAGGTGACCGTGAAGGGAGAGCCGGCTATGAAAAAACACCCTGTACGATTGTATGGATTCTTTTGCTTCCTGCCGTTTTGCCTGATTCTGATTTCCTGCACCCGGGACCCCGGCAGCGGCCGGAATGATTATACGATAGAAACGGTCGCTGAATCCAGGCATCTCTGGACCGGGATTGCCGTTTCAGCCGGCGGTCGTATGTTTGTCAATTTTCCCCGCTGGTCCCCGGACATCCCGATGTCCGTGGCAGAACTGACGGTCGGCGGTGATCCTGCCCCCTTTCCCGATCCGGCATGGAACAGCTGGAAGAGCGATGAAGATCCAGCCAATCGATTCGTCTGCGTGCAGAGCGTCTACGTGGATGCAGATGAGATGCTCTGGGTACTCGACACCGGATTCAGTATCTATGACGGCGGTGTTATTCCTGGGGGGGCGAAGCTGGTCGCGATCAGCCTGTTGAATGGCGAGGTGAAGCAGGTGATCAGATTCGATACCGCGTCGGCTCCCCCCGGGAGTTATCTCAATGATGTCCGCATCGATACTGAAAGAGAGTATGCCTATATCACCGATTCCGGTCTCGGTGCCATACTTGCCGTCGATCTGTCCGGACCGACGGTTCGAAGACTGCTGGCCGGCGATCCTTCAGTTCATTCGGAAGGCATAACGCTCACGATTGAGGGAACATCATGGGTGCAGGCGGACGGCAGCAGACCGGATATTCATGCCGACGGTATCGGATATGACGCGGAAAATGATCTGGTATACTATCAGGCACTCACCGGCAGAACGCTGTATCGCCTGAAAGGGGAGTATCTCCGGGATGAGACCCTCAGCGAACAGGAGCTTGCCGACCGTGTCGAGCGGGTTGGAGAAACCGGCGCCGCAGACGGAATGGCCTTTGACCGGCGGGGGCGACTGCTGCTGACGGCGCTCGAGTTCAACGGCATTACGGTGCTCGAACCGCAGGGAACGGCAACGCTTGCGGTATCAGATTCCCTGCTCCAGTGGCCGGACAGCATTGCTCCCGGACCTGACGATTCATGGTACGTCACCGCGTCGCGTCTGCACCGTACCGGCGAGACCGCTGTCCCGTTCAGGCTGCTGAAAATTTCCCGGCGGTGATAACGGGTCCGGCTGTCTGCGGGCACGCTGTTCGCGCATACATACGGCAATGACATTCATTCCCCTCGTCCTCACTCCCAATTCCGGCTGGCTGTTGACCAGGGTTGGCTGTGATCAGTCAGCCGGAATCTCCCCAGCAGCGGTACGGGGGCGTCCGGGAACGTGAGGATAGCGGGAGTCTTTCGGTTATCAGGGAGTGGACAAATGCTATGTAAAGCCCCGCAATTGCACAGTGCCTCTGTTTTCCTTGGCAGAGTGATGTGCTGTATATCTGTTCTGATTTCAGGCGTTTTGCCGGCTCAGGATAGTCCGGGGAGATTTATTGATGAGTGGCAGGTCTCCATGGTATATCCCGCAGACAGGATCGATATCGATGGTATCCCGTATCCGCGGTTTTATACCATTTTTGGCGCACAGTGGCTGACAGCGGAAACGGCAAAAAACGGGATGCTCGATATCGCCCAATACCGGAATCGGCCGGACAGCGGATCCGCCTGTGTGCTGTTGCGGCATATCACCTCCACTGCTGAAGCCGAGGCCGTTTCCATGCAGTTCGGGTTCAGTGATGAGGCGACACTTTTTCTGAACGGTAAAAAGCAGTACTACGGTAAAAACAGCGAGTCCCGGCCCGATTCGTCTTTCATGAATCCCGTTGACTGGAAAGTGCATGTGACGCTGCAGCTGGAACGGGGACTCAATGAGATTTTTTTTATCGTCAAGGACAGTGCCGGTGCATGGGGGATTGCCGCCCGCACCGACCGACCGCTCACACCACCCGTATGGCGGACTGAGCGGCTAACACCTCTCTGGCAGACGGACCGGATATTCACCACTCCCGAGTCTGTCGTCTGGGACGAACATTACCAGCGGTTTTATGTGACCAATTTCGACAACCGGGCGAACCTCACGGAAACCGATCCCGCAAAGTACACCGGGTATATCAGCATCCTCGATCCACAGGGGAAGATCATCGAGGAACGCTGGGCACAGGGGCTGCACGCTCCTGCCGGAATGGTGATCGCAGGCGATACACTGTTTACCGCCGAGCGCAGAACCATTACCGCAATCGACCGGGAGACCGGCAGCATCCTGGAGCGGTTCCCGATTCCCGATCCTGATTTTCCCAATGATATCGCGGCCGGTCCCGACGGAACCCTTTACATTACCGATACCGCTCCCTCTGATCCGTACAAGAGCAGGATCTACCGTTTCAAAAACGGCGTCTGTGACATATGGCGTTCCGGCGAGGAGGTGTGGCGTCCGAACGGTATATTCGTTTCCGGCAACAGTCTTATCTTCGGAGGGAATCCCGGAGACGGCAACCTGAAATCCGTCGACCTCGTCTCGGGTCGCATGGAGAAGATTGCCTCATTGGGAGCGGGCGTTATCGACGGCATCAGAGTGCTCCCAGAGGGCGGCTTTCTGGTGTCGCACTGGGAAGGCAGAATATATGAAATATCACCGAAAGGCGAGGTGATAATTCTGGCTGACCATACCGGGTCGTTCAATGCAGCGGATTTTGAATATGTGCCGGAAAAGCGGATGATCGTTATCCCGACGTTTGTCGATAACCGGGTCGTGGCGTTTCGGCTGCGGGAGCCCGGAGGCGGGTAGGCGGGGTTGAAGGCCCGGGATATCCGGAAAGAGTCAGTAAAGAAAACTGTATAACGGCAGGAAAAAGGGGGACGAGTGGAGTCCACAAAGACTGTTGCTGTTCTGCTGACGCTGCTGATTGCGGTTTCATGCCGCAACAGCGGTTTTACCGTGGTAAAAAGTGAATATCTGGGGATGGAGGTTCCGGAGAAGGGATCGGAGCTCTATGGGCCGGGCATTGTTTCCACGGATGAATGGTCGGAGTTCGCGGGGCGGTTTTCGGCAAATCTGCAGGAATTCCGGTTTATGCGCGAAAAACCCGATGGAAGCGGTGGTATGTTCTCCATGCGCTGGATCGGCAGCGCCTGGTCCGATCCGGAATATATCGATCCAGAATCCTTGCGGAAAGGATCCAGTCAACCCGTCCAATGGGAGGGAGGAAGCGATATGGTCTTTTCCCGGCACTTTGAAGAGCCGGCCCGCGATCGTCAATTCGAGATTGCCCTTTCAGCGGACATCCCGGAATTGGCGGATGAACAGGAAAGGAACATGATGCTCGCGGGATACGGTGTCTGCTGTACCGCCGCCTCCGCTGTCTATTTTTCAGCGCCGGTTGCCGGCCTGGACACATATGACATCTATCGTGCATGCGGAGAAAACGGTACCAGCCAGACGCCGGAAGCACTTGGCGCCGCCGTTAATTCCCCAGCCCAGGAAGTTACCATATTTGTTTCGACCGAGGATGATGTCCTGCTTTTCAGCTCAAACAGAAAGGGCGGTGAAGGCGGTTACGACATCTATGCCTGCAGGAGAACGATCAGCGGAGAGTGGTCGGATGCCGTAAATCTGGGGCCTGCAGTCAACACAGAAGATGATGAACTGTTTCCCTTTGTGCTGCCTGACGAATCCTACCTGCTCTTTTCGCGTGTATCCAATGGCAAAGGGGATATTTACTGGGTGGCTGTAGCGGAAGTCGGCGGTATAGCGCCCCGGCCTGAATCCGCAGTTGCCCTATCCAGCCGGGCCCGTATGTGATGCATCCAGCGGTGGCGCTGACTGCCGGGCGGGCGCACGATGATGGAGCATCCCACTTCCATTAATGCCGCACTATTCGCTTCCCTATGTTCAGGCGTTTATCCCGTCTCCGGATGGTACTCTCCCCGGTTTTATCCGCGCATGGCTGTTACTGTGCTGTCGGGAGCGTTTCGGCAATGAACGCGACAGCACTCCGGACCCGTACCGGCAGGTGGATTTTTTCTTGATTGTGCAGCGAAGAATACGTACCTTTACTGCCGATTGACGCCATACCGGAGAATGATGATCTGCACGAATAAAAATTGTTTTTCCACTGAGACGATTCGACGGCTCTCTGTCTACCTGCAGAATCTGCGCAGAATCAGGGAGACCGGCACCCACACTATTTCTTCCCGGGAAATTGGCGCCATTCTCAATGTTACGCCGGCCCAATTCCGGAAAGATCTCTCCTATTTTGGTGAATTCGGCCGTCGCGGAGTGGGGTATGAGACCGATCAGCTGATCAGTGTGCTGGAGCATATTCTCGGGGTCAACAAGGCGTATTACATCGGTATCGTCGGAGCCGGGCGTCTCGGCAGGGCTCTGATCAACTATCACGGGTTCGCTGGATCCAATATACGTGTCCGAGCGGCATTCGATGTTGATCCGGAGAAGATCGGAACCGTTGTGCATGGCATCACTGTATATGCCATGGATGACTTCTTTGCCACAGTCAGAGAGCACGGGATCGATATATGTGTCCTGAGTGTGCCCGTGGAAGGAGCGCAGCAGGCGACAAATAGTATCGTTGCCGCAGGCGTCAAAGCGATTCTGAATTTTTCTCCGGTGATTCTGCAGGTTCCTGATACGGTCTATATCCAGAACATCGATATGCTGAGTGAGCTTGAACGCCTGATTTTTTATCTCAACAACGATACCAGCCGATAAATGGGTGCTTTCGGGTGCCCCGTTTCACTGTTCGCAGTGCAAACGGATCCAGAGTGCGGAAACGTGATTAGAACTGCAGGGTAAATACGGTTTTTTCCTTCGGCCGGGACGACACCCTGATCGACCCGCCGTGCATGCGCATGATCTGTCTGGCAAGGCTCAGCCCGATACCGGTGCCGTCTTTTTTTGTAGTGAAAAAGGGAATGAAGATTTTACTTTGCACCTCCTCCAGAATCCCCTTCCCGTTGTCCTCCACGGTGATGCAGGGCCGGCCGCTCCCTGAGATGCAGGCGCACAGCTGAACGCAGGGGTCCGGCCTGCCGGCGAGGGCGTGCTCGGCGTTTTTAACGAGATTGATCAGGACCTGCTCGATCATATTCGGATCGGCGGTAAGCTCCAGTGAGCGTGGATCGATATCGAGCGCAAAGGCGATACCCCTGGTCTCCAGTGATTGCCGCAGGAGCTGCTCGATTCTCGAGAAGAGATCCGAGACGGGAACGATCTGGAAGTCCGGGGCCGGCAGCCGGGTCAGATGCCGGTATGATTCGACAAAATGCAGGAGTCCGCTGCTGCGTTTTTCAATTATTTTCAGCGCTTTGTGAATGTCTTCCTTTACGTCTGAGGGGATCGTGGCATCAGTGCATTTTTCCCTGATCAGCGCTTCCGCTGTTGAGGCCAGGGAGGCAATCGGGGTAATTGAGTTCATTATCTCATGGGTCAGAACTCTGATGAGGTTCTGCCAGGCCTCCATCTCCTTTTCTTCCAGCTCACTCTGGATGTTCTGCAGGGACACCAGGGTGTATTTTTCATCGCGCAGAATAAATGCGGTGGTGTGTACCATGACCTGAAGAATTGCTTCGGCCTGCTGAATTTTGATCAGCCGGTTTTCCCCGGTTCTGAGATTCAGGAAGGTATGGGAGAGCCCGGGATTCACGGTGTCGAGGTCGGACACGGATCGGAGGGTGACCACCTTCAGGAGTTTCTTTGCCGCATTATTGACCATTTCGACGCTGCCATCGGTGCGAAAGGCGATCAGGCCGATTCCGATATGCTGAACGACCGTCTGCAGGTAGCGGTACTGCATCTCGGTCTCGGCGCGGGTGTCGATGAATTTTTGAAGCACTTTATTGAAGGCGTTGTGCAGATTCTGCTGGATCTTCCCCGAGCCCGGCGCATTGAAAACCTGAGAGAAATCTTCATAGGTGACCGCATCGAGAAACTGGGTCAGATCCCGCTGTGTTTTTTCCACATAGCGTATGAGCCGGTACACTTGATACGCGGCGGCGGCTCCAAGAACCGCGATGAATGCCGGATGGCCGGTCCGGGTATAGAACTGAAAAAGCAGGAACAGCGTCGCCGCGATCATGAAAGAGCGAACCAGACATTGAATGCGGAAATGCCTAAAGATCATATTTTTCCATTCGGCGATAGAGCGCCGCTCTGGTCAGACCCAGTTCTGCGGCCGCGCGGCTGATATTGCCGTGATGTTTGGAAAGCGTTCGTCTGATCACCGTTTTTTCCACCGTTTCCAGATGGTAATCTTCAAAGACAAAGCCGTCCTGCTGCATCACCGGTTCTGGCAGGAAAATATCCGGGGGCTGAAGCAGCGGTTTTTCACTCATAATGACAGCCCGTTCGATGGTGTGCTGCAGTTCGCGCACGTTTCCGGGCCAGTGGTATGTCTGCAGTTTTTTCCCGGCCGCCGCAGATACGCTCCGTTTCTGCACGTTATATTTTCTGGAGTATACAGTGAGAAAATGGGCGACCAGGGCGGGAATATCCTCCTGCCGGTCCCGCAGCGGCGGGATCGTAATCTCTACCGTATTGATCCGGTAGAGAAGATCCTGGCGGAAGGAGTTGTCCTGTACCATTGAGTGGATCGGCATATTTGTGGCACAGATGAGCCGGATGTCTATGGGCCTGGGCCGGTTCGAACCTACCCGGATGACTTCCCGCCGCTGCAGCACCGTGAGCAATTTTGACTGCAGGGTGCGGGGCAGGTTGCCGATTTCATCGAGAAAAAGTGTACCTCCCGAGGCAACCTCGAATCTTCCCACACGGTCCTCACGGGCATCGGTAAATGCGCCTTTTACATGGCCGAACAGCTCGCTTTCGAACAGGTTTTCGGTAATGGCCCCCATATCCACGGTGATGAACACCTCTTCCGACCGGCGGGAGTTCCGGTGGAGGGCACGGGCGACCAGTTCCTTTCCGGTTCCGTTTTCTCCCAGGATGAGCACGTTGGCATCAGTGGCGGCGACTTTGCCGATGACGTCCAGCACTGTTCTGGTCGCCTCACTGTTGCCGATAAAATCGTGAAACGGTGAATCGAGGTCGGCGCTCAGCTGTTTTTGGCGGGTTCTCAGGCTGTCCAGCTGGATACGTGAGTCGTGCAGCTTCAGTGCTGATGAAACGGTGGCCAGCAGTTTTTCGTTCTGCCAGGGCTTGAGCACAAAGTCGGTGGCACCCTCCTTGATCGCCCTGACCGCCATCTCCACATCACCGTAGGCGGTGATCATCACCACGATGGCTGACGGCCGGATCTCGAGAATTTTCTGGAGCCATTGGAATCCTTCCGTTCCGCTGGTGACATCCTGGCTGTAATTCATGTCCAGGAGGATGACGTCGTAGGATTCATTTTTCAGGAGCGCCGGAATGCGGCCGGGGTCTTTTTCCGTGTGGACTTCCGCGACGTGCTGTTTTAGAAAGAGCCTGGCCGCCTGGAGGACATCCTCATTATCATCGATGATGAGAATTTTACTGTCTGAGCTCATGGAGGCGTTTCCCTGGTTAGTTATATAATGTAACGGACAATTTGCATATTCGCAACTGTTTTAGACCGCTTTGAGAGCGACCATCGTCATGTCGTCACTCTGGGGCTGCCCGGCGGTATACTGAATCACATCGTGGTGTACCCGTTCAATAAGATCCGGCAGTGGACAATCCGTTCTTGCCCGTATGGACGCGAGCAGCCGCTCTTCCCCAAACGGTTCCTGAAAGCTGTTCATCGCTTCGGTGAATCCGTCGGTATAGAGAATGAAGAGATCTCCGGGCTCCAATGTCATCCGATGCATGCGGATTGATGATGCAAACAGGGAGTTACCATGGAGCCCGAGGGCGATTCCGGGCGGATTTACGAATGACAGGCTGTTGTGCCGGGCACAATAATAGACAGCAGGATTGTGCCCGGCGCTGAATGCCCGGATTTCCCGGGTTTCGCTGGTGTAATCAAGGAAAAACAGGGTGAGGAAAATATGCGGTTCCATATATTCGTAGAGCAGCTGATTCAGGGTGACCAGGAGTGAGCGGCCGTCGGTCCGCCCCCTGGCGAGACTCTGTATCATCCCCTTTGCCAGGGTTGTGTAAAAAGCGGCGGGTACGCCTTTACCGGAAACATCTCCGATAACGATACCGAGCCGGTCCCGGTCCCGGCTGATAAAATCATAGTAGTCGCCACCCACTTCCTCGGCCGGAGAACAGTAGCCCTCCACCTGCAGACCGGGAAAACGGGGCGTGGTCCTGGGAGAGAGATTCAGCTGCACCTGGCGCGCGATATCCAGCTCTTTGCTCAGCCGTTCATGCTCCAGCTCATTGCTGATGTCATGCAGGGAGATGAGCGTAAACAGCCGGGCTTCCTTACGGAATTTTACCGAAGAGGCCGCAAGCTGCCTGCTGTCGGGGCCGCGAATGATCATCGTGCGTTCCGGACCGTCACTTGTCAGCAGTGCTTCGAGAGCGCAGCCCTTTCCGGCGAGATGTCTGACCGTATGTATGTCTCCGGCTCCCAGCATCTTTTTCGCGGCCGTGTTGATCAGATCGATGGTGCCGTCTTCCCGGACAGAGAGCAGCCCTGTTCCCGCCTGCTGAATTATGGTGTTCAGGTACTGAGACTGCGCTTCACTGCGGCTGCGTATTTCGCGTATGGTCGTAATGACACGGTTCAGCTCTTCACTGAGCAAACGGTAGGTTCCGCCGCGAAAGCCGTCCGAGAAGCTTTCGGAAAAATCATGGTGATGTACAGCCGCAAACAACCGTGCGAGGTCGCGGTTTGTTTTATCATTGTAGCGCATGAGAGAATAGATTTGGATAACAAGCAGCGTCAGAAAGGACAGGATGAGAAACGGCGGCCGGGCCTGTGCCGCAAGCAGGAAGATGCCCCCCATGGTGATAAATATCACCGTGAAGCGTACTATGTTTTGAAAGACCGATGATCTGATATGCATGGGTGTGTGCCGTTTATATTGTGACAGTAAGTGTCCGGTTTCGAACACAACATGTGTTGTCAGCGGACAAAGAGATGAAGTTTTTCAGAAACAAAACCTATGTAATCTTATAAAAAACAACAATGGCATACTTATTGTTCAATACAGGGCGTGCAACTATTATACCGATGATTGATGGAGAACAGGGAGCGGCACGGTGTCAATGGATAGAAAAATCGAAAAGAAACGCTGGACGGGCAAACGTATCGCCGCGATTGCGGCGGGAGGCGTGATCGGTATCGTGATTCTTCGCCAGATCGTGTTCCCGGACCACAGCCGGAAACTGAATGTGTCTGCCGAGCGGCTGACCATCGCAACGGTCAGTCTGGGAGAGTTTCAGGAGTTCACGCCGGTTTACGGGACGGTACTGCCCATCAGGACCCAGTATCTTTCCGCGCTCGAAGGCGGACAGGTGGAAGAGGTGTACATCGAATCAGGCGCTGCGGTGAAGCAGGGCGACAGGATCCTGAAACTGGAAAACACCAGTTTGCTTATCGATATCATGTGGCGTGAATCGGAGGTGTATGATGCGGAAAACCGGCTTCGCACCACCAGGCTGTCGATGGAACAGAATGCGCTTTCTCTTAAACGAAATCGTATCGATCTCGAATATCAGATGGACCTGACCAGACGGGCCTTTGAGCGGGCAAAACAATTATATGAAAAGGATCTGCTCGCCGCTGAAGAGTATGAGCTGGCCCGGGATGAATACCTCTACAATCAGAAAAAATTCAGTCTCAATCTCGAATCCATGAAAACGGACTCGCTCTTTCGGAAAGTGCAGGTCGGCCAGCTCGAGAATTCTCTGGCTCGTATGAGGCAGAATCTGGGCCTGGTAAAGCAGAAACAGGACAATCTCACGGTGAAGGCGCCCATTGACGGTCACCTGACATCTCTCACGGCCGAGATCGGCGAGACCGTCAGCCGGGGACAGCGAATCGGCCAGATCGATGTCATGGATGCGTTCAAGGTCAGGGCCGAAATTGACGAATACTATCTGAACAGGGTTGAAGAGGGCCGGTACGGAACGTTTGAATACAATAATAAAACCCACACGCTGGTCATTTCCAAGGTCTACCTGGAAGTGAGAGAAAACAAGTTCGAAGTCGATCTGGAGTTTGTGGGAGAGCAGCCCTCCGGCATTCGCAGGGGTCTTTCGCTGAATATCCGTCTTGAGCTGGGGAATCTCACCGAGGCCCTGCTGCTTCCTCAGGGCGGATTTTTTCAGAATACGGGCGGACGCTGGGTATATGTCGTCGATCCGGACGGAAGCACCGCTGTCAGACGGGAAATTCAGCTCGGCCGTGAAAACCCGGAGGTGTTCACCGTGCTGGGCGGTCTCGAGGCCGGCGAGCGGGTCATCATTTCACCGTATGATAATTTCGGAGAAGCCGATATACTGGTGTTGAAATAACAAGGAGCAGACATGATTCGCACAAGAAATCTGAAAAAGGTCTATCAGACCGAAGAGATTGAGACAACCGCGCTCAACAATGTCAATATTGAAGTGAAACCGGGAGAATTCGTATCGATCATGGGTCCGTCCGGGTGCGGAAAGTCGACGCTTCTCAATCTCCTGGGGCTGCTGGACAATCCAACCAGCGGCGAGTACTGGTTTCTCGATCAGGATGTCGCCCGTTATTCGGAACGGCAGCGGGCCAATCTGAGAAAATCGAATATCGGTTTTGTATTCCAGAGTTTTAATCTCATCGATGAACTGACCGTATTTGAAAATGTGGAACTGCCGCTTCTCTATCTGGGCGTGGGAGGATCGGATCGCAGGAAAATGGTCCATGCGGTGCTGGAGCAGATGCAGATGATGCATCGCCGGAATCATTTTCCGCAGCAGCTCTCGGGGGGGCAGCAGCAGCGGGTGGCCGTCGCCCGGGCTATCGTTGTCGAGCCGAAGCTGATACTTGCCGATGAACCGACGGGAAATCTCGACTCGGCCCATGGCGATGAAGTGATGCAGATGATCATGGATCTGCACGAGCGGGGGACCACGATTATCATGGTGACCCATTCACCGGCGTACGCGGAGTATGGTCAGCGGGTTATCCATCTGTTCGACGGGCACGTCGTTACGGAGAATATGAAAGATACGTTCCATGTCTAGGAGCCGCACATGATAGAATTGACGGGAATAGAACGATCGTACAGCAACGGACACATCACCACGTATGTGCTTCGCGGGATAGATCTCGCCGTGCGGGAAGGCGAGTTTCTTACGGTCATGGGGCCATCGGGTGCAGGGAAGTCGACCCTGCTCTACATTATGGGCATGCTCGATTCACCCACGGCGGGAGCATATATATTCAACGGGAAACCGGTGCACCTGCTCAGGGAAAAGGAGCGGAACGAGCTGCACAAGAATTACATCGGGTTTATATTTCAGCAGTATCATCTCATCGATGAGTTGACGGTGTATGAAAATATCGAGACACCGCTTCTCTACAAAAAGGTGAGATCTTCGGAGCGAAAAGCGAGGGTGGCCGATATGCTCGACCGGTTCAATATCGTTGCCAAGAAAGACCTGTTTCCTTCCCAGCTTTCCGGCGGCCAGCAGCAGCTTGTCGGTATTGCGCGGGCGGTCGCGGCCGGACCACGGCTCATCCTGGCGGATGAACCCACGGGCAATCTCAATTCTGAGCAGGGCACGGAGATTATGCAGCTGCTGAAACAGCTGAACAAAGACGGTACGACGATTGTTCAGGTGACGCATTCAGAAGAGAAGGCCGCATACGGTGACAGGATTATTCGGCTGAAAGACGGATGGATCGAATAATCGCAGCGGTCCGCTCGAACCGAATAGTGTCCGGAAGAGAAGACCGGCAGGGGATATGATGATAAAAAACTATCTGTTACTCGCGTTCAGGCATATCCGAAAACAGAAGGCATACACGATCATCAACGTGTTGGGGCTTTCCGTCGGCATCGCCTGCTCCATAATCAGCATCCTTTACGTTATCAGTGAACTCACATACGATCAGTACCATCCGGATTACAGGCGGATCTACCGGATCATTTCAGAGCGGGAAGGCACCGAGGGAAACGTGCGGCAAAACCGGTTTGCCGCTCCCATGAGTCTCAGGATCAAGGAAGACCTTCCCCAGGCGGAGCGGGTGGTGAGAGTGGTGCCTCCCTTTGAAAATGCCGATCATGTGCTGGTGGTCAAGGATGATACGCGGTTTTTTGAGAAAAGGATATTCTTCGCCGATCCCGAGATATTCGACATCTTCATGGTCCCGTTTATATCTGGCAACCCGGAAACGGCCCTGCGGCGGCCGGCCACAGCCGTGATCACGGAGTCGATGGCTGAGAAATATTTCGGCAGACTGAACGTGATCGGCAGTACGCTGGAAATGGAATTCGATTACGATCAGGGATCTCTTAATGTCGCGCCGGAGCGGTTTGAAATCACGGGCGTCGTGCCCAATCCTCCCGACAACACGCACCTCAAATATAACATGTTCGTTTCCATGGCGACAATGGAGCGGGCTGTGCCGACGTTCAACAGCAACTGGCTCAACCACCATGTAAAATACTGCTATGTCAAACTGCGGGAAGGAGCGGACGGCACGCAGTTCACGGAAGCGCTGCAGCGGTACACGGCAATTCAATTGGAGCAGTATCAGCGGGAATATAACCGAACCCTGTCCGGGCTTGTCTACCTGCTGCAGCCGATATCGGATATCCACATGAAATCCGGAACGATGGATGAGCTGGAACCGCCGGGCAGCACGACCTATATCGTTATCTATACGCTGATCGCGGGACTGGTTCTTCTGATCGGATGCATGAATTATATCAATCTCTCGACGGCTCTCTCGGCCAACCGGGCCAGAGAAGTGGGCCTGCGGAAAGTGATCGGCGCCGGCCGGGGCCAGCTGATCTGGCAGTTCATGAGTGAGTCGACGCTTATTACAGTGATTTCATTCCTGCTCGCTCTGGGACTGGCGCAGCTGCTGCTCCCCTATTTCAATACAATGGCCGGAACCTCCCTGAGCCTTGCGATTCTGGCGCGGCCGATGATAGTGATTGCCCTGGCCGGTCTCTTTGCCATTGTCAGTGTCAGCGCCGGAATATTCCCCGCGTTCATTCTGACGAAATTCAGGCCGGCGGCCATTCTGCAGGACCGGTTTAAATACCGGCTCAAGGGATCATTCATGCAGAAAAGCCTGGTTATCGGGCAGTTCGGTATTTCTATATTTCTCGTTGTCTGCACGCTGGTCATCTTCAGCCAGCTCACTTTCATGAAAGGCCGTTCACTTGGATTCGCAAAAGAGCAGAAAATGATCCTGCGGGTAAAAAGCAACTACGGTCATCTTCGCAGGGATTACGATGCGATAAAGCTGGCGTTTACGCGCAGTCCCTATATCTCCGGAGCGGCGGTATCGTCATCGGTGCCCGGCGATGATACCAGGAGCGGATATTATCTCTGGAAGCGGGGTATGAACCGGGAAGGAATGGTGAGGCTGCGGGTCATTACCGGGTGCGAAGATTTCATCCCCCTCTACGGATTGCAGGTGCTGTACGGGCGAGCCTTTCATAAGGGGAGTGAAGGGGATAAAACGGGAGCCTTTATCGTGAACGAGACAGGCGCCCGGGAACTGGGGTTCACTGAGCCAAAGGACGCTGTCGGGTCGTTTTATACGGCCCATTATCACGGAGAAACGAAAAAGATCGTCGGCGTGATCAAGGATTTTCATTTTGAAGGAATGCAGCATATCATCGCGCCGCTCCTCATCGACATCGAGTCATCCCTGCTCAATACGATTACGCTGCAGGTCGACACAGAACACTTGCCGGAGGTGATGCGGTTCGTACGGGAGCAGTGGAACAGCCATTTTCCGGGCGTTCCCTTTGAATTCTCATTTCTGGATGACGATTTTGACGCGGTCTACCGGCATGAAGAGCAGATGGGCCGCTGGCTGGAAATTGTAACGGCCCTTGGCATTCTCGTGGCCTGTCTCGGCCTTTCGGGACTTGCATCCTTTATTGCCTGGAAGCGCCAGAAAGAGATCGGCATCAGAAAAGTGCTCGGGGCATCCCGCGGGGATATTGTACGGCTTCTTTCGCAGCAGTTCGTTCTGCTGGTCACGGTTTCGATCGCGCTGGCGTCACCTGCGGCCTGGCTGGCCATGCGGTACTGGCTGAAAAATTTTGCCTACCGAACACCCCTTCATCCGTCTTTATTTATGATTGCCGGCTTTGCCGCCGTGCTTCTTGCATTTTTATCCGTGTCGTATCAGGGCTTCCGTTCCGCCGGAGAGAACCCGGCTGATTCCCTCAGGAGCGAGTAACCGCCACCCTCCATTGTATACAAAAAGCCCCGGCCGGTTGATACACACGGCCGGGGCTTGTTCTTCACAGCGGGAATCGTCACTATTCAATGACGCAGATCACGTCACCCTTTTCGACCATATCGCCTTCCTTGACCCTGATCTCTTTGATCGTGCCGGTATTTTTCGCTTCCAGCCGGTTGAGCATTTTCATCGCCTCGAGCACCGCCACACTCTCACCGATTGTGACATAATCGCCCACTTTCTTTTTCAGCTCGACGATCAGCCCCGGCAGCGGGGATGTCAGGGTTCGTTCCCTGATGATGACATCGGAGCTGTCTTTCTTTTTCAGGCGTGATTTGCGGGGGCCGCCGGATTTCGATATTTTGACATCGAAATACTCTCCGTCGACAAAGACATTGAACGACTCGGCGTTCTGGGGAATATTCGGGGAGACATCTCTCTCCACGCCTTTTGCGGCAATAGTCGCCGCGGTGAGTTCATGATGTTCGGCTGTGCTGCTGCTGAGCAGGCTGCCGAGAATCCCCTGATTGAATGAGGATGTGCGGGAGCTGTCGATGAGATGCTTGAAAGAGGATGTGTACTCCTCCATGTCCTGGCTTACCGAAAGGAGCGATTCCAGGTCGATACCCGTATCCCTGCTGGTGCCGGCCAGGGAAAAGGCCAGCGGTTCCACTGCTGGCAGTGAGTGCCTGAAGGCAAAGGGGGCCAGGCAGGTGTCGACCATATCGACGCCGGCCTCCACGGCTTTCAGCACCGTGAGATCGGCCAGCCCTGAGGTGAAGTGAGTGTGCAGATGCAGCGGCTGTTTGATCGTATCTTTAAGATTTCTGATCAGATTGTATGCTTCATACGGGGCCAGCAGCCCGGCGGCGTCGAGTATGCAGATGGAGTCGGCGCCCATATCCGCCAGGGCGGCGCATTTTGTTTCATAATGCGCCAGGTGGTCGGGATCGAGCCCGTTATTCCGGTCCGGCTGGTTGTACACGACGGTGGCCTGAAAATGTTTTTTGTGTTTTTTGATGAGCGCGGCGGCGTCCTTGATGCGGTCATCTTCATTGAAAGGATTCAATACGCGCACGATATCGATACCGCTTTCAATCGCTCTCTCGATAAATTTCAGACTGATATCTTCATCAGAATCTTCGGGAAGGCGATTAGAGACGATCATCGAGAGCAGTGTTTTCTGGGCATATTTTTTTACTGTCTGAATTTTTTTCCAGGGATCGTTATCGAGGTATTTCTGGATCATGTCCGGGGGAAAACCGGCCAGTACCTGAATGGAATAAAATCCCAGAGTATCCATCACGCTGATCTGCTTGAGGATGTTTTTCGTCCTGGCTTCAATGCCGAACAGTGACAGATGCCCGTCACGCAGACTTACATCCTGAATTTTAACCGGATTCTTTTTCTGCTGTTTTGACTGCTGTCCGGGTTCGACGATCTTCAGGACCCCGTGGTCGTCTATTTTCATGACTCTCTCCTGTTGAACAGTTTTGTCTGAACCATATGGCGGTTTTTCATCGCCAGCTCCTTACCGGATTTGCTCCATTCGCTGCCCTCCGCCTCTCTCATCTGCAGATAGGCGATAACACCGCAAATCGCGGCCCGTTTTTTCTTGTCGAGCTCTTTCATCGTCGGCTCCCCCGATTATAACGGGACGTTCCCGTGCTTTTTCGGTGGCAGGGAATCGCGTTTGGTGGACATCACTTCAAGAGCATCGATAAGCCGTATACGGGTTTCCGAAGGCTTTATGACATCGTCGACATACCCGCGTTCAGCGGCGCGATACGGATTGTTGAACTGTTCCTCATATTCGTTGATTGCGTCGAGCCTGGCCGCCTCGGGATCGGAGGATTCCTTGATTGCTTTTCGGTAATTGCCGATGATTTCAACCGCGCCCTGGGCGCCCATCACCGCTATCTGCGCCGAGGGCCAGGCGAACACCATGTCCGCTCCCAGGTGCCGGGAATTCATGGCGATATATGCTCCCCCGTAATTTTTACGGGTGACCACTGTCAGTTTCGGGACCGTTGCTTCCGCATAGCTCCAGAGCAGCTTTGCGCCGTGACGGATAATCCCTCCCCATTCCTGCTCAAGCCCGGGAAGATAGCCCGGCACGTCACAAAAGGTGATCATCGGAATATTGAAGGCGTCGCAGGTGCGGATAAAGCGGCTGAGCTTGTCGGAGGCATCGATGTCGAGACAGCCCGCAAGAGTAAGCGGCTGGTTTGCGAGGATACCCACGGCCCGTCCGTTGAGGCGGCCGAATCCCGTGATGGCGTTGCGGGCATAGAGTTCGTGGGTTTCAAAGAGGTCGCCGTCATCCAAAATTTCCCGTATGACCTCTTTCATATCATAGGGCTCCTTGGCATTGTCCGGAATGATGGAATCGAGCTTCGTGCATTCCCTCTGAGGGTCGTCCATGGGGTCGACCCGCGGCGGCTCTCCCATGTTGTTTGAGGGCAGGAAGTGAAGCAGTTCCTTGATGTGCTCAATGGCGTCCTTGTCATCTTCGCAGGCGAAATGGGCGTTGCCGCTTTTCGTGTTATGGACGAGCGCACCGCCGAGCTCTTCAAAAGTCGTGTCTTCTCCGGTTACGGTCTTTATCACTGAAGGTCCGGTAATGAACATATGGCTCGTGTTCTTGACCATGAAGATAAAATCGGTCATGGCCGGTGAATAGACGGCACCGCCGGCGCACGGTCCCATGATCGCTGAAATCTGGGGAATAACGCCGCTGCAGCGGGAATTCCGGAAAAATATTTCCCCGTATCCCTTCAGGGCATCGACTCCCTCTTCAACCCGGGCTCCGCCCGAATCATTGATCCCGATGACCGGACAGCCGGCCTTCTGGGCCAGATCCATGACCTTGCAGATCTTCGCGGCGTGCTGCTCTCCCAGCGAACCGCCCCGGGAAGTGAAATCCTGGGAATAGGCGAACACCGGCCTGCCT
Source organism: bacterium (assembly GCA_016934955.1). Taxonomy (GTDB): domain Bacteria; phylum Zhuqueibacterota; class QNDG01; order QNDG01; family JAGLOF01; genus JAFGRY01. Next base: position 147,650 of record JAFGRY010000027.1, read on the forward strand.
TCCACGAGACCATGGCCGATAACGACGCCGTCGGCCTTTATTTCCGTTTTGTCGAGCCCGAAATTGGACGACCGGTGTTTCATATACATATCCAGCTCGCGAAATGTCCCCTGGTCGAAGAGCAGGTCCAGACGCTCCCGCGCGGAGAGCTTTCCCTTCTCATGCTGCTTTTCAACACGTGCTTCACCGCCCATGGTGGTAATGGCGCTTCGCAGGCTTTCGAGCTGTTTGATTTTTTCCTTATTTTTTCCCATAAACCATCCCGTATTTTATACGTATGCTATGTGTGCCAAGGTAAAATTTAATATACATGTTTTTGGATGCTATTTCAATACTTGTTTTTTCTTTTTCAAAACAGGCATCCCTTCCCAGGCAGGGAGGCACATATCATGGTACGATGGGAGAAAACAAATTTCAGGAATATTCTTTTCGGATATTGTTGATTTTATTGTTTACTCTGCGTATACTACCTGTTATGAATGAAAGAACGGCGGTTCGGTAACAGGGGGCTGATTATCACGCTCACACTGTTCTAACAATGTGAGTGTATATTCTGCTGAATCGAGGGAGAAGGAATTCCTGAACAAGAGGTGTCTATGAAATCGGTAAAAGCATTCGCACTGCTGCTTCTCGTCTATATGCTCGCGGCGACGGCTCCCGCTGGCTCACAGAGCATCTCTTCCGTGCAGATCGATTCTCTGGTGCTGCGGACGATGCGGACCTTCGATGTGCCCGGGATCGCCGTCGCGGTCGTCAAGGATGACTCCGTCGTACATGCAGAGGGGTACGGTGTCAGGTCGCTGCGGACGGGTCTTCCGGTCGATCGCAATACCCTGTTCGGCATTGCCTCGAACAGTAAGGCGTTCACCACCACGGCCCTGGGCATTCTTGTTGACGAAGGCGCGCTGAGCTGGGATGATCCGGTGGTCAGATTCATCCCTGAGTTTACCCTCTACGATGATTACGTTACCCGCGAATTCACCATTCGTGACCTGCTGACGCACCGCAGCGGCCTGGGACTGGGAGCCGGGGACTTGATGATTTTTCCCGATTCCAGTGATTTCACCATCGATGAACTGATTCATAATTTACGATTCCTGAAACCGGTTTCGAGTTTCAGAAGCAAGTTCGACTATGATAATCTTCTTTACATCGTTGCCGGGGAGGTCATTGCCAGAGTCAGCGGCATGAGCTGGTCGGCGTTTGTGGAAGAACGGATCATGGATCCGCTGCAGATGACAATGAGCAGGGGAAATGTGCACCGGCTTGCCGGCATGGATAATGTCGCGGACGCCCACGCGCCGGTGAACGGCGTTGTGCGCGTGGTTGACCGTTACGATCTGGAACTTACCAGCGCAGCCGGCGGTATATATTCCAGTGCCGCTGAGTTGTGTAACTGGGTTCGCATGCATCTCAGGGAAGGGTGTTACGGAGATGGGCAGAGACTTGTAAGCAGCGAAGTGCACCGGGCGATGTGGACGCCGCAAACCCTGCTGCGAGCCGGCGGCGGCGGGTTTTATCGCACCCATTTCCGGGCCTATGCCCTCGGGTGGGGAGTGAGGGATATCAACGGATTACTGGAAGTGTCGCATACCGGGGGACTTCTCGGAATGGTCACACAGGTGAGCATGGTGCCGGAAATCGGGCTGGGTATCATCGTCCTTACCAATCAGCAGTCGGCGGGCGCCTTTGCGTCGATTACCGATCAGATCAAGGATGCATTTCTGGGGGTGTCCGGCACCGACCATGTCGCGGAGAACCATCGGCGGATGCAGGCCTATGCGACGCAGGCTCAAGAAGTGGTGGACGGGGTTATGGCCGAAGTGGCGGCGGTGAAAGAGAAGAGCGGGGGCCCTGCCGTCGCCCTGACCTCCTTTACCGGCAGATTCAGAGATGACTGGTTCGGTGAAATCATTATTTCCGAACGGGACGGACGTCTGCATTTTCTCTCTCTGAGGTCTCCGAAGCTAAAGGGATGGCTCGATTACTATAAAGACAGCACCTGGATCGTACAGTGGCTGGACCGCAGTATGGATGCCGATGCATTCGTGATGTTTCATCCGGATGATACCGGTCGGTTCGCGACCGTCACCATGAAAGCGGTGTCGCCGCTGACGGATTTCAGCTATGATTTTCAAGATCTCTATTTTACCAAGGTACAATAAAGGAGTTCCGACAGGTACATCATGATTAGATATCAGACAGCATGGCAAAGAGAAGGGTTTCTGCTTACCCGGCGATTCGTTTCCTATCTTTCGCATGGGGCGAAAGCCTTCCGGCCTGACATCAACAGCAGAAAAAACACAGAATTGGGGCTCATCGTGAGTCTGGCGGCGCTGCTGCTCATCTTCGTCGTTTCAAAGAGAATTGATGTTGAAATCAAGCAGCACACGGTCGAACTCGCACCCCTGATCATAGAAACCGTGGAGCAGACCCGCCAGTCGGTGACAACGGCGGCGCCGTCGCGGCCGACGGTTCCGATCGCAGCGGAAACGGAGGAGATATCCGACGACATCACCATGGATATCGCCGATTTTGATATGATCTATGATCCGCCGCCCCCGCCGCCTCCCCCTGACCACAACAGCAATGAGATCGTATTCGTCGCTTTTTCGGAGCCGCCGCGGCCGGTAGGCGGATACGAGGCACTGCACCGGAATATTGTGTATCCTGATATGGCACGTCTGGCCGGCATCGAAGGCACGGTGGTGCTCAATGTGCACATTCTCACGGACGGCACAGTCGATGAGATACGGATGCTGCAATCGGTCAGTAAAGTACTTGATGACGCGGCCGAGGCTGCCGTCAGAAGCGTCAAATGGCTGCCGGCCAAGCAGCGGGAAGACCCGGTTGCGGTCTGGTTTGCCGTACCGATTGAATTCAAACTTGAGAAGCTGGATTAGCGTTCAGGGCGACGCGTGAATTCCGGGCGGAATACAGAGCGGCCGTATCGGCGATGGGCACATCGCTGATACGGCCCTGTTGTGTGCGTCCCCGGCGGGACCGCCCGCCTCTGCCGGAGCCGCCACCCCCCTCAGCGGGCGCAGCTGCGGATCAGCTGCAGCAAGCCGGCAAGATCATCACCGGTGGTATTGGGATTGATGATGGTGCAGCGCAGCCAGAACCCGCCATTGATTTCCGTCTGAACAATATAGTACCTGCCGCTCTGCAGCACCTTTTTTCTTATCTCTTTCTGCATTGCATCCAGGGGCGCCTCTTTACCTGTATATCTGAAACAGATGATATTGCTTTCGGGGTCGGCTGCTGTTTCAAAGTCGGACGAGTCAGCGATCATCCGGGCGAATTCACGGGTTAGACCGTAGGTGTAATCGATGAAATCGGAAAAGAGCGCGGTTCCGTATACCATGAGCGGCACGTAGAGTTTGATCCCCATCATCGTCTTGGTGCATTCCATGGTACGGTGGGCGTAGTTATACCATTCATCCCGGGAATCCTGTTCGAACAGATACGATGCCTTCTGGGAGAAGGACTCATAGGAGTGAGCCCCGTCCCTGAACAGAACGGCTGTGGCCAGCGCCGGGACCATCATCATTTTGTGAGTATCCCAGACCAGGGAGTCCGCCCGCTCGAGCCCTGAGAGCAGGTGCCGGTATTGTTCCGAGATAAGGGCCGAGGCCCCATGGGCGCCGTCGACATGAAACCAGAGGGAATGGTCAGCGGCAAAATCGGCAAGCATATGCAGGTCATCGTAGGTGCCGGTTGCTGTTGAGCAGGCATTCCCGACAACCGTGAATACCGTGCGGCCATCGGATTCCGCGGCACGGAAAGTGTTTTCCAGGGCCTGCCTGGTCATCCGGAACTCGGCGTTCACCGGCACAAGATAGACGCCGTCTTCTCCGATCCCCATAACGCCTGCCGCCCGTTTGACACTGTAGTGGCACTGATCGGATACCAGAAGCGCAAGCCGCCGGCTGGAATCGATACCCCGTGACCAGACGTCGTACGGAGCCCTGACCTGCCGGGCGGCGAGAAGGGCCGTGAGGTTCCCGATCGTGCCGCCGTTTGTGAAGATGCCGTCCGCGTCAGGGCCGAATCCGGCCAGGGCCGTCATCCATTGGATCAGCCGTTTTTCCATGGCGATGTTCACCGGTCCCATTTCATAGACCGCGGAGGCATTGTTGATAAATGTTCCGACCAGATCGGTCAGCGCCGAAAGGGGCAGGGGAGTGCAGCATTGATGACCGATATAGCCCGGGTGCTGCAGATTGTTTGAGAGTCCCAGTACGGAATCGATGATCTCCGGGAAATGTTGTCCTGGATCCGCGCTGAATTGTCCGGACCACCGCCTCAGCATTTCCTCGGCAGTCAGGTCGGGCAGGACGGGCTGGTCAAACCGGGCGAGTGACCGTTCCAAAAAGTCGCCGAGCGTATCGACCAGGCGGTGTCCGGCTTCACGAAAGTGGTCGGGGTCGAATGCAGCGTTGAGCGATTGAGGCTGTCGGGGCATCTGTCGGAATCCTCATTTTCAGGTTTTCTGTTTCTGTTTTTTGGCCGCGGGAAAGAGAATGTTGTTGAGAATGAGACGATAGCCGGGAGAGTTCCGGTGAAACTGAAGGTCGGTCGGAGGGTCACCGACAAAGTGCTGATAATCTTCAGGATCATGACCGCCCAGAAATGTGAATGTCCCCCGGCCGCAATTCCCGTGAATATATTTGATTTCGTCCGATCCTTCATTTCTGGCAAGAATGACGATCGCCGGTTTTATGACATGCTCATGAAACCCGGTTGTCTGGCCCATGAAATTGTGAATTATTGAGACGTGGTTCTGGGTGAGCATTGCCGGGACCGGATCATATTTTGCGGAAAATTCAAAGAGGGTGAAATAATCGGAGGCGCCGGACGGGGCGGTGGTCCCCCGCAGCGGAGTCGTGTCGATATCGCTGAATTCATAGACTGCCGGATCGGTGATGCAGGTAAAATCGGTGAATGCCAGGCACCTGCTGAAATCGAGTTTTGAGGCCCAGTCCGGAGCAACCGGATCGCCGTCGAATACCTGGTGGCAGATATCCGTTCCCGCGGCGGCCAGTGCGATATCGTAGGTGTCGGTGGCCGAACACATGGCAAAGAGGAACCCGCCCCTCGTCATGTAGTCATAGATGGCATTGACCACGGCCAGCTTCAGGTGCGAGACTTTGGCGTATCCGAGACGCCGGGCCTCCTGCTCACAGCGGGTTTTCTGGGCTGTGTACCAGGCGGCATTGCGGTAGGTCTGATAGAATTTGCCGTACTGTCCCGTAAAATCCTCGTGATGCAGGTGGAGCCAGTCGAAGCGCTCCAGCGCACCTGACAGCACCGCTTCGTCCCAGATGGTTTCATAGGGGATTTCCGCATAGGAGAGCGCGAGGGTCACCGCGTCATCCCACGGCTGGGCCGTGGGATGAACGTACACCGCGATGGCCGGAGCCTTTTCGAGGATGATGGATTCCATGTTGTTTTCGCTGATGGTCTGAACCACGGCGGCATAGACGGCGCCGTCAACCGGTTCCGACGCCACGTTTCGCAGCCGGCATTCCCGCACGACATCTTCATGGTACGGCAGGAGAAAGGAGCCGCCGCGATAGTTGAGCAGCCACTGGATCTTTTGTCCCTCCTCCAGCACCCGGTAGGCAACGCCGTAGGCTTTCAGGTGGTCCGTCTGGGTCAGATCCATGGGGATAAGAAGGTGCTGGCCCGGGCATGATCCCCACACCGCGCAGAGTGCCGTGATAATGTGAATAGGACGGACCATTTACGGTGCCTCCTCCTGTGTGCGAAGCTGCTGTCTCGCTTCGTCATTGAAACGGCTTCCCGGGTAGTCAAGCAGCAGTGTCTCATAGAGCTGCGCGGCGCGGCGGTCCTTGCCGAGAGCGGCAGCGGCTCTGGCGGCGGTAACGAGGATGCGGTCCGCGATCGGGTGGTGCGCAAACCGGTCATAGATGGTTTCCATGAATTCCAGGAGATCCCGGTGGCGATGCAGGGTGAGCAGCAGATCGGCCTTTTTCAGGATCAGTTCCGCTGCCGCCGGAGTGTCCGGATGGGCAGCGAGGTAGCTGTCGAGGCGGGTGAGGGCCTCGGCTGAGCGATGCTGCCGCTGCAGAAAATCGGCGTCCGCCCAGATGTGCAGGTCACCGGGTGCGGTCGTCCCGTATTCGTCGACGAGCAGTTTCAGCTGCAGCCCGTCATTGAAGGCGGGAGCACCCGGATCCGGACCGGAAACGTCGGTGCTGTCAATGAACGAGAGTATCTCGCTGCTGCCGCCGATGTCGTGCAGGTACAGCAGTGATTCTGCCCTGAGCACCAGGGCATGAATACGGATGGGTTCCGGCAGCCCGGCGGCGGACGAGAGTATATCGGCACAGACACTGTCGGCCGCGTCGGGGAGGCCTTCGGCGAGATAGACGCCGGCCAGTATCAGCCCCGCCTGTATTGCATTATTCGTCCCGGGGAATCGGGCGCGCAGCTGCAGGCAGCGGTCCCTGGCTTTCTGCAGATCCAGGAGCCGGTCGCTGTAGATCCCGGCGCTTTTCAAGAGAGCCTGGGCGCGCAGGGGGCTTTCCGGGTCGCCGTCCGAAATACCGTCATAGAGCGCGGCGGCGTCTTCATACCTGTCCAGGGCCGCCTGGCAGGCGGCCATCTCGTACCTGACGACGTCCTTTCGGGAGAATCGGGGAAAATCGTCGAGGATGGAGCCAAAGGCTTTGAGAGCGGTTTCGGCACGGCCGCTGTTGAAGGCGCGTCTGGCCAGCTGCAGCATCCCGGCTCCTTTTTCCTGCCCGTGTTCCCTGGATTCAAAGGCCGCGGCCGCTTTCAGGGCCTCACTGTCCTGACCGCTCTGCAGGCGGATGAATGATATTGTCAGGTAGAGGCTGACAAGTTCAGGATGTTCGGAAATCACCCGCCGTATCTCCCGCTCAATCTCGCGGGCGTCTGTTTCAGTTCGGGCCAGCCGAAGCAGCTGGCTTTCCACAATCTGGTGCTGTCCGGGATTCTCCACGAGATGGGCAAGCAGTTCGGCGGCTGCCTTGCCGTATTCCATAAGAGACGCGTGAATATTGGCGACATAGAAGGCGAAGAGGTGCGGCTTGCCCAGGCGTTCACGGCCCTGGCGGTACACTTCCAGCGCTTCGTCGACAAGCCGTTCCTGAAGCAGGTTGTTCGCGATCAGAATGTATACCGACTGATTGAGGCTGTTGGTGTCGATGACATGCTGCCAGAGGGCGAGAGCCTCTTCCTTTTTATCCTGCCGGTAATAAATCTGACCTCTCGAGATCGGCAGCACAGGATCGGCCGGATAATCCTTTTCTCTCTCTTCCACGAGCCTGAGAGCCTGTTCCCAGCTACCGGTTTTGAGGTATATGTCACGCAGGCGGGTGAACACCGTATAGTCATGGGGGTGTTCCCGATGCAGTTTTTCAAACAGATCCCGGGCCGCGGCTGTCCGTCCCTGCCGCTCCAGTTCGTAGGCTGTCTGCATCTCCCGGCGGAAGTCCTGCCCCTGGGCTTCGGCCGCCGCCGGCAGGATCGCGAGAAGGCATATGAAGATCACTAGATGTTTCATGGCTGTTCTTTTTGCAATTTTCTCAGGATGTTGTGTTCCCGGGTAAGTGAACGGTAGTACCTGCGGATCAGTTCCAGGTAATCCCCGGTGAAGCCTTCTTTTGACAGTCTGAGGATGTCCTGATCGAGGAGCCGGCGGATTTCTTCATTCTGCATTCTGAGGGAAGGCGGTGAGGGCTGCGGCAGCGTGCGTGCCGACACCGCTTCCCGCCGGTGTGAGATATCGTCACTGCGAAGTGCGTGCTGCGCGTCAAGGAGACGGGAGAGAATCTGCTGCTGACGGGACACCAGTTCCGGATCCCCGCTACCTGCCCGCAGCATCTCTTCAGCCTCTTTCATGTCCTCGATTATCCGGTCAAGACTGCCGAGCATCTCCTGGCGCTCTCCGAATTGGCGCATCAGTCCTTCGAGTGTCTTGCGCAAGGTCTCCTGTCCGGCAGCCAGCCGCGACATCACTGCCTGCTGTTCCTGGGTGAGCAGTCCCTGGTTGAGCATGTCGATGGTCTGCCGGTTGAGAGCCATCTGTTCGAGACTCATCTGTTCGAGTCCCTGCATAAGCTGTTCCATTGCCGACATGCCGGCCTGCCCGGAATTGCGGGCCATCTGCTGCAGCGACCGTAGCACGAGCACAATGGAACGGTTGAGCGACGCCAGTGCCTGGCGCTGAAGATCCGCGGCGGATCTTTGCTCCTGGCTGATCAGGGTCACTGCATTGTCCATAAAGGACAGGGCCTCCGCCAGTGAACGGGCAACCGCGGGATCGAGAAAAAAGGCCTGCATGGTCAGATCCGCAAGCGAATCGGCTTCAATTTCAAGGGCGTGCTTCAGGGACCACTGTCTGCGGGCGTTTTCGGCAAGATCGATGGTGCCGGCGGTGCCTTCCGCCTCAAGATCCTCCTGCTCCAGGGAAAGGGCGAGGAGCCGTTTGGCGATTCTGCGCGCCGCCCCGGTGCTGCGTCCGTCGGATGCCGACTGCATTCCCGCTCTGGCATCCTGCAGCAGCCGCTGCAGCCGCTCGAGCCGGCGGGTCATTTCCGCGCCGCCGGTGAGGGCCTCACTCCGGCGCGATTCCCGAATCTGCGCGCTGATCGCGGCTGCCAGGCTGTCGAGAGATTCGCTGCGAAGCTGCTGAAGCGCCGGATCGAGAAGCCCGGGCGGCATATTATTCAGAGCGGAGAGATCCTCCCGGAGCTGCTGCAGGGCCTCTTCCATAAATGCGGCGTCGGCACCGAGCTGCATCTCGCGATCGGCGGTACGGTTCGGATCACCGCCGTCCTGCGTGCTCACCGCTTCGTTTATGCCGGTTTGTTCCCGCAGCATGGCATTCGTCTGGTTGATCAGGCTTTCGAGCTGCTGTTCGGCCCGCAGCTGCTTCAGGAGCTGAATGGTTCGGTCCAGTGAATCGATCAGTTCCTGCTGCCGGTTCTGCATCTGCCCGGCTGCCTGGCGAATTGCTTCCGGATCAAGCCGGTCCAGCGCCTGCTGCAGTTTCTGCATCGCCTCCTCCAGTTCGGGCGACGCGATATCACGATACAGCTGCTGCATTTCCTGATATTTTTCCAGCGTTTCGATGCCGAGGAGATTCTGCTGTTCGAGCTTGTCTACGATCGTCTCGAGCCGGGTGCGAAGCGAGTCCATGCCGGCAAGTGTCTGCCGCTGCTCCTGCAGCGCGTTTGCCAGATTATGCTGCTGCTCCCACTGCAGCTCACGGCCCGCCTTGAGCGCTTCGGCCGCCCGGGCGAGCTGACGCTGCAGGTCCCGCCCCTGGTCGGCTATGGAGGACAGATCCTCCGTCTGGCGGCGGTGGTCCCGGTCGATATCGGCCATGATCTCTTCAACTGAAGGAAACCGTATCGTATAGGGGGCGGAGAGGCCCGATTTCGGACCTGAGACGGCATCATTGTCCCAGGCCTCGAACCGGTAGGTGACCACATCTTCGGGCAGCAGCCGCATATTTCCCATGTGCCAGAGCCAGGTCACGTTTCTGTACATCGGTTCGTCAGCGAGGTCGGCCGGGACATCACAGCGATGCACCGAGGTGTCGTTCACTGTTCTGCTTTGTACACTGTAGCGGATCGTGAGACGGGAAAGGCCGTAATCATCCTCGGCGGTCAGGACCAGGGGCACGCTCATCGATTCATCGAGATCGATGTTTTTTGCCGGTGATACAATATCGGCCACAGGGGGCAGATCGTCACGGATAGTCATCGTGTATGACACCGGACTGAGGTTGGCATTGCCCATGCTGTCCAGGATCGCGAAACGGTAGGAATCGGTCTGTTCACAGCTGAACACCGCCGAGAGAACTCTGTCTTCTATCTGGAGCTTCAGGCTGCGGCCCGATGTGAATTGCAGCCGGGCATCGGCAGCCGGTTTGTTCGTTTGCGCGCGCAGGTATACTCGTGTTCCTTTGAGTGCCGTTATATTCCCTTCGTCCCGGGCGAGAGTGCGGGGCGGTTCTCCGCTGTATGCCGGTGGAGTCAGGGTGATCTGCAGGGTTCGAACTTCCGGATAATGAATGACACCGATATGGTACCAGGGGGTTTCGCTGCGGCCGCACCGTATGCGGTAGTCGGTGTCGACTCTGATGCCGGTGAGCGTGTAGCTGCGGGCGGGCCCGAGAAGATAGCGCTGTTCGGGCCGGCTTTCACTCTTTGCCAGGAGGACGAGTTCGTCCGGAAGTCTGCCCGACACTTCAGCGCGAATGGGTACGGATGCTCCCTCCATGATGAGGGTGTCGCCGGGCGCGGCCGCGAGCGTAAAGGCGGCGGGCCGGGTAAAGGCGGTGCCGGGACGGGCGATACGCGCCGCTGCCGAAAACAGTCCCTCTCCCAGGACCGTCCAGCAGACCAGGGCCGCGGCTGCCGCCGCGGCAGCCCTCTTAAGACGGGAATGATGCTCTTTCGGGGAAACGGCCCCGGTGAAACGGATCCCGGCGGTTTCCCCGGCCGCCGTTTGCAGGGCCTGGGCAGCGAGTTCGTGTGATGTGCCCGGGCCGGTCCGGCGATAGACGGACAGAGCGTTGGCCAGGCGGTCCCGTATGTCAGGGAATCGACTGCCGACCAGAAGCGCGAGCCGGTCGTCCGATGGTGTGTTCCGGCTGAAGAGAGCATCCGCCAGCGGGCGCAGCAGCAGCACGAAACAGGCGCCGGCCGATCCGCAAACCAGCGTCAGCAGCAGGACCGTCCTCCCGAAGGGCGGCAGTCGAAACAGATGCTCCAGGAGGGCTGCCGCCGTGAACAGGGCCAGCTGCAGGGAGAGATAGACGGGGATGCCGTAGGCAGCCCGCAGCCGGTGTATCTTTCGGCGCAGGGCGTGCAGACGGAGGGTGAGATCGCTGTATGTGTTTCCCGGATCGGCCATGTCGGGCTCACTGTCTCAACGCCCAGATGATGATATTCGTGCCCATCCTGAGAGCCTCTTCCCGTTTCGGCGGCGGGTCATTGTGCACCTGGGCATCGGTCCAGCCATCGGAAAGATTGGTTTCCCATGTATAAAAAACCATAAGTCTGCCCCGGCTGTCACGAATACCGTATCCCGCGGGCGGGTTGCTGTCATGCTCATGTATTTTGGGGAGTCCGTCGGGAAAGCTGAAATGGGCGTGATAGATGCCATGAGAAAAGGGGATCAGCTCCAGATCACGTTCGGGGAACACCTGTTTCATCGTCTCCCGGAATGACGTGTCCATGCCGTAATCGTCATCGGCGTAGAGAAACCCTCCCTGAAGGAGGTATTCCCGCAGACGGTCGGCTTCGGTGTCGGTGAGTGAGATGCGGCCATGGCCGGTCATGAAAATGACGGGATATGAGAAGAGGGTTTCGTCGGTCAGGCTGATCACCGATTCCCGTTCCGAGATAGTGACAAGGGTGTGGGTGTTGATATACCGGCAGAGATTGGGAAGCGCGGAGCGGTCGTTGTACCAGTCGCCGCCGCCCTGATATCTGATGCGGGCGATGGCCGGAATGCCCGGTTTCTCTCCGGACTGCGCCGCAAGGCTGCCGGTGACTGCGAGGAGAATAAATGCGGTGTAGGCAATGATGGGTCGCATGGGATCAGAACAGTTTCACATAGACCATGACCGTCATGATGACGGCAACGACTATTTTGGTGAGTTTCCCGCCCACAGCGCCGCAGAACGCGCCCAGGCCCGCCCTGAGTGAGCGTCGCAGATCGCGGCTGCCGATGTATTCAAGAAGCGAAGCGCCGGCGAATGCACCCAGAAATCCGCCGGCAAGCGTGCCGACGACCGGAGTGACCGGAGTACCGATAATGGCGCCGGCCGTTCCGCCGATGATGGCGCCGGCCATGGCCCATTTCGATCCCCCGAATGTCTTTGCCAGAATGCTTCCGAGAATGCCCTCCCATATCTCCAGGGCCACCGCGATGCCCAGCAGGAGCAGACAGAAATTGAGCGTGACTTCAGTGAAGCCCGTGACGAGTCCGTAAAGAAAGGCCCCGGCGACGATGATGAATGTCCCCGCGATCCCGAAGAAAATGACCGTAATGCCGGTCAGCAGGATGAGCGAGAGGATGACAATATAGACTATTTCCATCCGATTCGTCCTTCATTTCAAGGTGCGCTGTATCGGACAATGTAGTGAGAAATCCGTCTCCGAATCAAGGCTTTTCTCAGGTGCCGGATCCCGTGTGAGGCCGCCGTCGCCGCACACGGGAAAAGAAAGGGCGGCAGGCCTCGGGTCAGCCGGAGGCAAGTGTTTCGGTGATAGCGACTGAAAACTCCTGAAGCGTGACCCGGTTCCGGTAGATGACGGTGCTGCCCAGCCAGTGGCTGTCATCACGTTTCGGATAATCGGTCGTGTAATGCAGGCCCCGGCTCTCTTTTCTGAAAAGAGCGGAACGGGTAATGAGGGAAGCCACACAGGAGAGGTTTCTCAGTTCCAGGAGCTCGGGAGTCACGGTCGTTTTCTTGTAATAGGCCTCTATCTGCTGTGCGATCAGCTCCATGCGCTGCAGGTTTCGCTGCAGCCGTTCATCGGAGCGGACAATGCCCACATAGTCCCACATGAGCCGCTGAATTTCCTTGCGGTCGTGGGAGATGAGCACCCACTCTTCCTGGTCGAACGTTCCCCGGTCGTCCCAGTCGGGGATGTCGGGGATCTCGATGGTATGGGAATCGATGTAGTCGCCGGCGCTGAGATGCGCTTTTTCCGAGAACACCAGCGCCTCCAGCAGTGAGTTCGACGCCAGCCTGTTCGCGCCGTGGACACCGGTGCAGGCGACTTCGCCTGTGGCATAGAGCCCCTTGATAGTCGTTCTGCCCTTGAGATCGGTGAGCACACCGCCGCACATATAATGCGCCGCCGGCACCACCGGTATCGGTTCACGGGTCATGTCTATGTTGAGGGTGAGCAGCTTTTCATTGATCTGGGGAAAACGGGTGCGAACGTCGCTGCTGTCAAGGTGGGTGACGTCGAGATACACGCAGCTGTCGCCGCTTTTTTTAATTTCCGCATCGATTGCCCGGGCGACCACGTCCCGGGGGGCGAGTCCGGCCCGGCTGTCGTAATCCTTCATAAAAGCCCGGCCCTTTTTGTTTCGCAGAATACCGCCGTGGCCGCGGACCGCTTCGCTGATAAGAAACGAATCACCGCCGGGATGGTAGAGGGTGGTGGGATGAAACTGCATGAACTCCATGTTCGCCACCGCCGCCCCGGCCCGGTAGGCCATGGCAACACCATCACCGGTGGCGATCGACGGGTTGCTGGTGTGCAGGTATACTTCGCCGCAGCCCCCGGTGGCGAGGAGGGTCACCCTGGCAAGAAAGAGATCGACCTTGCCGGTTATGCCGTTCAGGGCGTATATGCCCCAGCAATGAATACTGTCTTCCCGGGTTTTGCCGCCTATCATAAGGTGGTGTTCGGTAATCAGTTCTACGGCGCTGTAATGTTCCAGAACACGAATGCTGGGGTGGTTCTTGACCGTGTTGAGCAGTGCCTGCTCAACGACCTTGCCGGTTTTGTCCATGGCGTGGACGATCCGGTTCCGGGTGTGTCCGCCTTCCCGTCCCAGATCGAGGTTCGTGCCGTCTTTATAGGTGAACGAAACCCCCCAGTTTTCCAGGTCCTTGATTCTCGCCGGCCCCTCTTTCACGATCATGGCAACCGCATCCTCGAAGCAGAGCCCGACGCCGCCCGTGAGCGTGTCCTCGATATGCGCCTCAAAGGAGTCCTCGGGATCGAATACCGAAGCGATGCCTCCCTGGGCGTAATTGGTGTTGCTGTCGGCCCGCATCTTCTTGGTGATGACCGTCACAGTTCCTTTTTCCGCGGCCCTGAGGGCGAAGGAAAGTCCGGCGGCACCCGATCCGATGACCAGATAATCCGATTTATTCTTCACTCATCGACTCCTGTCTTGATATTGGCAGGTTGTATTTTTTTGCCTTGCGATAGACCGTCGCGCGGCCGATGCCCAGTTTCTTGGCGGTGCGGGAGATGTTGCCTTCGAACTCCAGCAGCGTTTTTCTCAGCACATCGATCTCGATTTTTTCGATCCATTCCGGAAGCGACTGGAGATCGCCGATGCCGAAGGCCGACGGCTGTTTTTTCGCCGCCTCGGTGATATGGGCGGGCAGATCGTCCGGGGTGATGTGACTGCCGGAAGCGATCACGACAGCCCGTTCGATAACGTTTTCCAGCTCCCTGACATTGCCGGGCCAGTGGTAGGCAAGCAGTGAGGTAAGGGCTTCAGGCTTGAAGGTCGCGATCTCCTTGTTTTCCCTGGCGGCGAACCGTTTCAGAAAGGTTTCGGCAAGCAGGAGTATGTCCTCTCTTCGTTCACGCAGCGGCGGCAGCTTAATAGGAAATACGCTGACCCGGTAGAAAAGATCCTCCCTGAACCTGCCGGCCCGCACTTCCTCTTCCAGATTTTTATTCGTCGCCGAGATAAGCCTGATGTTCACTTTGACCAGGCTGTTTCCCCCGACCCGCTCAAATTCCCGCTCCTGCAGCACCCTCAGGATTTTCGCCTGGGTGGACTGGCTCATGTCACCGATCTCATCCAGAAACACGGTGCCGTTGTTCGCGAGTTCGAATTTGCCGACCCGTTTGGATGCCGCTCCCGTGAAGGCGCCTTTTTCATGACCGAACAGCTCGCTTTCCAGGAGCGAATCCGGCAGCGCGGTGCAGTTCACGGCGACAAAGGGCTTGTCCTTCCGCGCCCGGCAGCGGTTGTGAATGGCCCGTGCGAACAGCTCCTTGCCGGTGCCGCTTTCCCCCTGGATGAGAACCGTCACTTCGCTGTCGACCACCTTTTCCACCGAACGGAACAGCTCCTGCATAACACCGCTCTGGCCGACGATGTTTTCAAAGGTGTAACGCTCCTTGAGTTCCGATCGCAGGGTCTGCACCTCGGTCTCGAGCATGCTGGCTTCCAGGGCATTCTGGACCGTGACGGTGAGGCGCTCTTTGCTGAAGGGTTTGGTGACGAAGTCGTAGGCACCTTCCCGCATGGTTTCAACGGCGTGGCCGATGGTGCCATGGGCGGTCATCATGATCACCGGCAGCCGGGGATTACGGTCCTTGATCTGTTTCAGGGTTTGCATGCCGTCAATTCCGGGCATCTGTATGTCGAGCAGAACCAGATTGACCGGATCCTCCTCGAGTTTGCGCAGGCACGCCTCCCCGGTCGATGCGGGAATGATTTCATACCTGTCCGTTCTCATGAGAATATCGTTGATCAGCCGCCGGGTGTTGCGGTTGTCGTCGACAACCATGATCTTTTTCTTTTCCATTACTCCCTCCGTCCGGTAAAATGCGGCAGCAGGTGGTCCGTCCCTGTTCCGGAGAGCTCCATGGTGATTTCAAGATAATAGACGGGCGCGGGCAGCGGTTGCAGCGTTTCCAGCCGCATGGCGTCTTTTTCGGTGGTGACCAGTGTGGCGCCGCCCGCCGCTTCCGCTCTGCCGGCAAGTTTCGCGAGATCAGCGGCGCTGTACCAGTGGTGATCGGGAAAGGATGTATGTCCGGCGACGCGCATGCCCGTTCTCTCCACCGTGTCCAGAAATGAATCCGGGTTTCCGATGCCGGCGAAACAGTACACCGCATGACCGGCAGGCAGGGCGCTCCCGGCCGGATCGCCGCTGCAGGGGACGAATCTGCCGGGACGATGGGCAGCCCTGAGAGGCGGTGTGCCGGTGATCGTCTCGATCCGGCCGCAGATCCGGCCGGTGTCCTTCGCCTGTTCCGTACGGGTGAGAATGACCTGATCCGCTTTTTTCAGCCGGGAAAATGAATCCCGCAGCGGGCCGGCCGGGAGCATGAATCCATTTCCGGCCGGGTTCAGGGCATCGATCGCGATGACATCGCAGTCACGGTCGATGGCCCGGTGCTGAAAGGCATCGTCGAGAATGAGCAGGTCAGGTGAAAAGGCGGCGGCGGCATAGCGGGCTGCTGCCGCCCGGTCGGAGCCCACCACCACAGGCACGCCCCTGAGGCGACGGGCCATGAGGACCGGTTCATCCCCTCCTGCAGCGGAATCGGCCAGAACCGATTGGCCGTCGGAGACGACGACGGTTCCCCGTGACCGCCGGCCGTACCCGCGGCTGATAACGGCCGGGGCGTACCCCCGTTCGCGCAGGATTCCGGCGAGCAGGATCACGAGGGGTGTTTTCCCGGTGCCGCCGACGGTGATGTTGCCGACGCTGATCACCGGTACGGGCGGTCTGAACCGGCGCCGCAGGCCGCTGTCATAGAGAAAATGGCGCAGTTTCACGGTGAGACCGAAAAGCAGCGATAGCGGCAGCAGGAGCAGGGCGGGCCATTTTTTTTTCCAGAAGCCGATCATGGGGTTTCCCGGTCCATCAGTTCTTTCAGGCTTGCCGCGACCCGGCTCGCGGCTCCCGCGGCGCCGAGTTTTTCAGCCACCTTCCCGAGATCGTCCCGCATTCGCTGAAGGCGCGGCTTGTCAGCCAGCAGGCGCTGGAGCTGCTCGGCCATGACCGGGGCGGCGGCCCGCTGCTGGATGAGTTCCGGGACAATGCCTTTGCCGGCGACGATGTTGGCAAGCCCGATATGCGGCACCGTGACAACCAGTCTGCCGATAAGGTAGGAGAGGCGTGCCATTTTATAGCAGATGATCATCGGTGTTCGAAACAGGGCGGTCTCCAGCGTGGCGGTACCTGACGCGACCAGGGCGACGTCGGCATAGGCCATCACATCGCGGGTGTTTCCGGTCGTTTTCAGGTTCGGCGCCAGTCCGGCATACACGGCGGCATCCATGGATGGTGCCTTGGCGGTGATGAACTGCAGATCGGGACGGCTTTTTCCGAGGATGCCGGCTGCGGCGGCCATTTCCGGCAGCAGACGCTGCACCTCCTGCCGTCTGGACCCGGGCAGCAGGCCGATGACCGGTCTGCCGGCGTCCAGTCCTTCCCGCCTGAAAAAAGTTTCCCTGTCTGTATCGGGACGGCAGGATTCTACCAGGGGGTGGCCGACGAAGCGGACGTCGATACCCGATTCGGCATACAGCGCCTCCTCAAACGGGAAGATGACATGCATGCGGTCGATGAACGCGGCCATCTTTTTTACGCGGCCCCTGCCCCAGGCCCACACCTGGGGACTGACGAAATAGGCGGTGGTGAATCCCCGTTTCCTGGCCTGTTTCGCGAACTTCAGGTTGAAGCCCGGATAGTCGATGAGAAGAACCAGGTCGGGATTCCTGGTGCGCAGTTCCCTGAGAAGATGGCGGTAGACCCTGAAAATAAACGGCAGGTGGCGAATGACTTCGAAAAATCCCAGAAACGCCATGTCCCGCATATGGTAGATGAGATTGACGCCGAGTCCGGCCATGCGGTCTCCGCCGATGCCGAACCAGGAGACTGCCGGATCAATGGTCCGCAAGGCGCTGATGACTTCAGCTCCCCTGGCGTCGCCCGATTCCTCCCCGGCGATAACCATTACAGAGCGGTGTTCAGAGATACCGGTCACAGCAGATGCCACCTGACAAGAATGAGGAGGACGATGATGACGATCGCCTGAAACGTGTTGCGTTCGGACCGCCGTGCCTTGCGCCAGGCAGGCTCGCCGGGGACTGCGTTCTGCATGCTGTAGGGTGTCGTCCTGGGGATCCAGCGCGGCACGTTTTCCGCATATTCCGCGAATTCAGGAAATTTGGCGCGCAGAAACTGCTCCTCGTGCCGGACAATGAAACTGTACTGTAAAAAGAAAAGCCCCGTGTAGAGAGCGAGCATCCAGGGCATCCAGGCGTTTGCCATGATGACCACGCCCAGGCTGAGAAGAAAATTACCCGCGTAGAGCGGATTGCGCACATAGGCAAAAGGGCCATCGGTGACGAGCCGGCTGGCTCCCGCCTTTTTGGTGCGGCGGGTCGCTTTTCCCGCATATGCCACGCCCATGAAACGAATGAGCTCACCGCACAGGCTCACCGCCAGGCCGGCCCCCAGGCTCAGCCAGCCGGGAGAGGCGAAGACAAGCATTACGATGATCAGGGGAACAGGTGTGTAGCTGCGGTACTTAAAGAAAAAGTGGCTTACAGTCACGCTGGTTCCTCCATCTGTTTCAGTACCTGCAGAGCGACATCGAGGGCCGCTCTTCCCTCTTCTCCGGTGACTGCAGGGACCTGTTCGCCGCGGATGGCCCTGAGAAACAGGTCCAGTTCGACTTCGAGACCGAGCGTTTCCGGAGCTTCGGGCCTGAAATAGGCGATGCTTTTCCTGTTCTCGCCGACGCCGATTTCGCCTAAAATCATATCGGCCCGCTTCCCGGATTCCTGCAGCCGGTACACTTCGGCGGATTTCTGGAGAAAATCGATGGTGACGTAGGTGTCCTTCTGAAAGAGGCGCATTTTTCTCATCTGCTTCTGGGAGATGCGGCTGGCGGTCAGGTTCGCCACGGTCCCGTTCAGGAATTTCAGCCGCACATTGGCGATATCGACGGTGTTCGAGACAACGGCGACCCCGCTGGCGTCGACAGCGGCCACCGGGCTTTTCACCAGGTGCAGGATCATGTCGATATCGTGGATCATCAGGTCGAGCACGACAGAAACTTCCGTTCCCCGGGGGTTGAACTGGGCCAGACGGTGTGATTCGATGAACTGCGGCTGCAGGCCGAAGTGTTCCAGGGCGCGTACGGCGGGATTGAACCGTTCAATCTGTCCAACCTGCAGGTGCAGGCTCTTCTGTTTGGCCAGGGCAATCATGGCGTCGGCTTCTTCAAGGTCTTTCGCGATGGGTTTTTCCACCAGACAGTGGACGCCCCGGTTGAGCGCCTCCCGGCAGGCCGCCAGGTGCCTGTCGGTGGGAACGGCGATGCTGACGGCATCCACCGCGGACAGCAGTTCGGTCATGGACTTGAAGGATGCGCATTGACTTTCGGCCGCCACAGCCGCTGACTTTTCCTGGTCGATGTCATAGACGCCGACCAGTTCCGTTTCCGGCATCCGTGCGTAATTGAGCGCATGGAACCTGCCGAGATGGCCGGTGCCGATGACGCCGGTCTTTATCGTATCCAATAGTGCTCCTTTCGGGGATAAGTGTCCGTTTTGATACGTATTAATGTAATACAATGGGCAGGGATTAGCAATGGTTTTTTAGCGTGCCGGAGGCCGGGCGGCGGTTCTTCGCCGCACTCCCCGGCCTCTTCGCTGACGGTCATGATTCGGACTGGCCGGGTTCGCTTTCGCCACCCTCAACCTGCTTTTTCAGGCCGGCGAATTTTTCATCGATATGCTCCATGAACCAGATGTCGATGAGCGAGCGCTTGAAACGCCATTCCCGTCCGATTTTCGCCGCGGGAATTTTTTTTTCCTGGGCCCAGGTGTAGATCGTTTGCGGTTTCAGCCGCAGGTAGGCCGCGACCTCTTCAATGGTCATGATCTCATGCTTCATCGTCGGCGCCCGCTGCGGTCCCGGTATCCGGCTCTTCAGCCGGCGGCGGCGTATCCCGGGGATCGAGCAAATTGCCGATGGAGCGGAACACGGCCTGGTAGAAATTTCCCGATCTGTTCCTGAACAGCTCAAAGGGTTCATCCTTACTGCCGATAAAGGGTCTCAGCAGCCAGGAGAGCTGCATGCCGACGAAGGCGAGGATGATGATCCAGAACCGGAAGATCTTCACGCCTGTTTTCGGATAGACATTTTTTGTCTCGCAGGAGTATTGCAGCGCTTCGATGATCGTGCGCATGCCGAAAATGCCTGAGAAGATGAATATGGCGACATGCAGCAGTTTGAGAAAATCGTAATTGCTGCCGGTGAGCAGGAAAAAGATGACGATAGGTGAAAAGGAAACGAGAATCGCGGTGGTGAGAACGAATCCGGAAAGAACGATCGCCATCATCTGGGACAGCGAGAGCCGGGATCCGAGGATGTACTGGATCATGAAAAACGCCGGCAGGCAGATCAGCATGTCCAGGATGAAAAGAACGGGCATTTTCAGTCCGGACGCCACCGCCTGCAGCGGGCTGTTGTAGATACCCATTACCGCGCCGTAGATGAAACAGAAAAAGATCAGCAGAAGCATGAGGCTGGTTATTTTTTTCCCCCTGTTTTCATCCCGGGAGAGTTTCTGAAAAAACGCATCCTTGTCCGTAAATGAGGGAAAATATTCGAAGGTGAATATACTTTTCATGCGAGTGCTCCCTGATGAGTGAATGCATGTATCGTCGCTGCTGATGGATTAATATATTGTTTTGCACCCTTTTTGTCAAGTACTTTTATGTTTAATACTGTTTTTTACTGTATATTGGTGTTCTTTTGTTTCATTCTGCCCTGCCTGTGCCGCCTTTTCCGTTGACTTCGCCGGTTCAGTTGTGCATATTGCAGGCCTGTGACAGCAGCGGGAACCATGCAAGGGGGCAGGGTGCGAACATACGATTTCGACACAGTAATCAGCAGAGCGGGCACATCATCGATCAAATGGGACAGGTACGGAGACCGTGACGTCATACCGCTGTGGGTGGCCGATATGGATTTCCCCTCGCCGGAGGGTGTGTGTGATGCCCTTCACGCCCGGACCGGTCACGGGGTGTTCGGGTACACCGCGGCGCCGGAATCGCTGCTGGAGACGGTCCTGCGGCGGCTGAGCACCCTCTATTCCTGGAAGGTGGAGCCGGACTGGCTGGTGTGGCTGCCGGGTCTGGTAAGCGGCATCAACATCGCCTGCCGGGCAGCGGGCGGCGAGGGTGATGAGATTGTCACCACTGTTCCGGTCTACCCGCCCTTTCTCACCGCCCCGGCGAATATGGGAAGACGGTGCGTGACCTTCCCCATGGACCGGGGCCCGGACGGCAGATGGCGGATCGATGGTGACCGGCTGGCATCCTGCCTTACGGCCCGGACGGCCCTGCTGCTTCTCTGCTCTCCCCATAATCCCTCCGGACGCCTCTTTTCCCGGGAGGAGCTTGAGCAGGTGCTCGCTGTCTGCGAGCGGCACGATATCCTCGTCTGTTCGGATGAGATTCACTGCGACCTGATCATGGATTCGGCCCTGCGTCATGTTCCCTTCGCGACCCTGCCGGGGGCGGCAAAGAGAACTATCACGCTCATGGCTCCGTCCAAGACATTCAATATTCCGGGACTTGGCTGTGCCTTCGCCGTGATCCCTGACAGGGCTCTGCGCACGACTTTCCTGCGGGCCATGGAAGGCATTGTTCCCCATGTGAATCTGTTCGGGTATGCCGCCGCGGAAGCCGCCTACAGCGGCGGGGATGCATGGCTGGCCCAGGTCATCGATTACCTGCGCCGTAACCGGGACGAGGCCTTTGCCGGGCTCAGGCGGATTCCCGGGCTGGAGCCTGTGCTGCCGGAAGCGACCTATCTGATGTGGATCGATGCCTCGGGGCTGGGAGTGGATAATCCGGCCCGCTTTTTTGAGGAAGCGGGTGTGGGGCTCTCGGACGGCGGCGATTTCGGAGCGGATCAGTTCGTCAGACTGAATTTTGCCTGTCGGCGGGCCCTGCTGAAAACAGCGATCGACAGAATGACCGCGGCAGCGGAACGGCTTCGCCGGTAGCGGGCCGAACGGCAGCCGCCGGAGGGCGGCAACGTTCTCACGTTTCAAGAGCGGGCTTTGTCATTTTTGCTTTGTAAGTAATGATTTGATTGTTTACATTAAACCGTTTCATTGTCAGTCCAGGATACCTATTGAAGCAAGGAGGGGGCCATCGATAATTCCCTAAAAACCGCCGTCGCGGAGTGCAAGCAGCTGCATCCGCTCATCAAGCACATCGCGAACAAGACAAGATTCCAGATGCTCTGCATTCTGCAGGTCGGAGAAAAGAATGTCGGCGAGCTTCAGGAGCTTATCGGCGCCAAGCAGGCGTACATATCACAGCAGCTTAAATACTTGAAAACAGCGGGGTACCTGGTGAGCCGGAAAGAAGGGACATACGTTTACTACCGTCTGGCCGACGACCGGTTCACAAAACTGCTGCAGGCCCTGAAGCCGCTCCTCGGCTGATGCGGTACGGCTCTGAACCACCGGGGTATCGCCGCCGGAAGCCGCAGTGCGAACGTTCACACACGGGAGCGATGTAATCGATCATGGAAGTGATTCGAAAAAGAGAGAGTATTCCTTCCCGGGAAACAGTGCTGATCGTCGATGACCAGCCGGAAATTCTGAATTCGCTGGAACGGCTGTTCAGGGACGAGTATGAGGTATTGCGCGCCTCCGGAGGCAGAGAGGCGCTGCACCTGCTCGAAGCCCATGATCCGGCGGTCATTCTCGCCGACCAGCGCATGCCGGCAATGACCGGTGTGCAGCTTTTCGCCCAGTCCCTCACCACCCATCCCCACGCGATTCGCATCCTCATCACCGCCTATGCCGATATTCACGCGTCGATTTCCGCGGTCAATGAAGGGCACATTTTTTACTACGTCTCGAAGCCCTGGGAGCCTGACAGTCTCCTGCTGATCATGCGGAGGGCGGTCGAACGGTATCGTATGGAACGGGAAAACCGCCGACTCGCCGCCGAACTGCAGGAAGCGAACCGCCGGCTTCACCATGAAAATGTGATTCTCAAACAGAACCTCAGGGAAAAGTACGACTTCGGCAGCATGATCGGAACCAGTCCGGGCATGCAGCGTGTTTTCGATCTGGTTTCAAAGGTGGTGGACACGCCGACGACCGTGATGATTCTGGGTGAGACGGGCACCGGCAAGGAAATGCTGGCAAGGGCGATTCATTACAATTCCTCACGGAAAGATGCCCTCTTCGTCGCCCAGAACTGCGGCGCCCTGCCTGATTCTCTGCTGGAAAGCGAATTGTTCGGCCACACGAAAGGGGCCTTCACCGGTGCCTCGGCGGCCAAGAAGGGAATATTTGAAACAGCCCATCTGGGAACGGTGTTTCTCGATGAAGTGGCGGATATGTCTCCGGCAATGCAGCTGGGACTGCTGCGGGTGCTGCAGGAAGGCGAGATCAAGCCGGTTGGATCGGCGCTGACGGTGCATGTCGATGTGAGGGTGATTGCCGCCACCAACAAGGATCTGGGGGAAGAGGTGGCCGCGGGCCGCTTCAGAGAGGATCTCTATTACCGGCTCAATGTATTCCCCGTGGAACTGCCCCCCCTGAGAGATCGTGTGGAAGACATCGCGATGCTCGCCCGGCATTTCATCGACAAGTACAGCAGACGCATCAATAAAGAGGTCGCCGGACTGACGCCGGCGGCGCTGCGGCAGCTGGAGGCATTTCCCTGGCCGGGCAATATCCGTGAGCTGGAAAATGAACTTGAGCGGGCCGTAACCCTGGCCGAGCCCGGATCGGCCCTGACACCTGCCCTGCTCTCCTCCCGGCTGACCCGCGACACCGTACGGGACCGGCAGCAGGCCGAGGGGCTTAAAGGAGCGGTGGAACAGTTGGAGCGTTCCCTGATCGAAAAAGCACTTGCCGAGACCGGCGGTAATGTAAAACGGGCGGCCGAACTGCTGGGAGTGAGCAGGCCCGGCCTGCATAAAAAACTCGAGCGGTACGGGATCGATCCCCACTGATCAAAGTGTATATATGGTTTACACAAAAGTGTAAACCGTGTTAACATATTGTCCATCTCTTCCTCTCCATTCTGTAAATCATTCTCTTTAACTCCATAAAAAACAACCAATGAATAGGCGGGCGCATCCGTGGCACGCTCTTTGTCCTTTACCGGTCCGGAAGAGCAAAACGCGAAAGGAGGCCCGTCATGAAAAGAATTCGCTTGTTTTTCGGTTTCATCCTGCTCACCGGTGCAGCGTTTATGTGGTCAGGGTGTTACACCTCCTTCGCCACCGTCAGGGGCGCAGGGGAAGTCCGAGCACGCAGTATGGAATCGTTCGCTGAAGATACAGCGGCGTACGCATATGGTGATGACTACGGGGAGGAGGCGTATGCGGATGAGTCCGCGGATCTATACGGTGATGATTATGCCGAGGAGTACGTTGTCATCGACCCGGATCCCGTAACGGTCTATATCGACTGGTGTTACTACAATCCCTGGAACTACTGGTACGCTGACCCATTCTGGTACGATATATACTACTGGTCCTATCTCCCGGGACGCTGGTACTACCCGTCATGGTACTTCGGCTGGAACTGGTATTATGACTGGAGCTGGCGTTCACCCTGGTACTACCGCAATCACGGATATTATGCCTATTGGCACAGCCCCGGGTACTGGCATCATTCCCGCCATTACAATGACTGGGTCAGGGCCGGCGATTACAAACGGAGAGATTTCAACCGGCGGCACACATTGGTGACACATACCGGACGCGACAGGACCGTCTATGGAATCGGCAAGACCTCGCGGATCGAAAAAGAGACACTGGCAGGCCGGGATGAGCTGGTGACGCGGACCCGGTCTTCAGGCGAGTCACTTCGCACCGCGTCCCGCAGCAGCGGGAGCAGCAGCGCGGTGAGCCGGGCCGCCCGCACATCGGTCAGCAGAAATTCAGCGACCGGAAGCAGCCGGTCTTCCGGTTCGTCGGTCCGCTCCTCGTCCCGCACCAGCCGGTCCAGCAGCGCGGTGAGCCGTTCGACCCGCTCATCCAACAGCGGCAGCTCGGCG
>JAFGRY010000028.1 GCA_016934955.1 bacterium
AAATCAACCTGCACATTCACGTATTCGGTGGGTCCGACCCCGGTGGAGCCCCAGAAGTTCTCGCCTGTGTCCATGCCGCCGAACAGGTTGTGTCCGCCCCAGTCAACGCCGGTGATCCAGCGGTCGCCTGAGTAGTCCCAGCCGTTGCCGCGGTAGCCTTTGGAATCATCCCAGCCGTAATCTGAGGGCAGAATGCCGCGGACAATGAACTTGGCGCCGTCGACCACGTTGTAGAAATCGTCGCCGGAGAAGTTCGTCTGATCAGCCAGCTTCACTTCGCCGGTGGTGACGTCGGTCAGATCCCAGAAATACTCACCGCCGGCTTCCTTGAAGCCGACCCGGTACTGATGGCCGGTGAGTTTGCCGGGATCGACGACAACCGCCTTGCCCCAGGTGGGAGTGTTCTGCGGGCCGTCGAGAACGGCGTCGATCTCGGTGCCTGCTTCCTGGGTGTACGCTACATCGAGGACGGGACGCCCGGGGATCACCTCGACAACCCCTTTCAGGCTTTCATAGGTCCTCGGATATTTATACGGATTGTAGGCGTAGGCGCTGACGGCGAAATAGTAGGGCTTGCTGTTTATCAGGGGACCGTTGGTAAACGCGTCTTTCGTGATGGTCATCGTATTCGCCAGCCCTTCATCCGATCCTTTGATGACCGGGACCTCGATCATGGCGCCCAGGTTCTCGCTGTACTGGAAATCCCAGATCTCGGTGATCCCGTTTTTTATATCACAGGTTTCCAGCTTTATCCAGGGCCCCTTGACCGACTCTCCCTGCCAGACATTGTACCCTTCGAACCGGTACCCGAGATAATCGTAATCCGCGGCCGTGATGTCCCAGTCCAGCACTGCTTTGCTGTCCAGGGCGTGCGGCGTCACTACCGGTACCGGAGGTGCGGGCAGCGGTCCGAAATTCACATCATAAATGTCCTGGGCAACCTGGTCATTATATCGCATCACCTGTATCGACGTGAAATGATCGCTGCCCATGCCGCAGACGATGGCCAGCACGATGTCCTGGGTGTCGCCCGGGGCCAGATTGAAAGGGCCGGTTGCATTGCCGAATCTCACGTCCATCGGACTCATCAGATCGGTATAGATCCAGCCGGAACCGGTGATGGGATCGCCGGCCAGCCAGAACGTTGTCGCCCTGCCGGTTGTAGGGTCGATCATAGGAGATCCGTCGCTGAGCAGGCCCCGGCAGAAGTTGTACTGCTCTTGCGCGGTATGCGGATCCCGCATTGCGGGGATCGGTCCGCCGTTGATGAAGTGGAACGCGGCCGTCTGCTGCAGGATTCGCTTGTCCTGCAGGATGCGATCATGATTCCAGCCGGTCAAGGAATGAAGCACAGCGGTTTCACCCGGGGCATCGACAACGGGTCCCTGGAAGAAGTCGCCGGCCATGGCGGGGACCTGTAGGCCGTAGTCGTCATCCCAGCCGTCGCCGTTGTACACGAAACCAAAGCCGTTGACCGAGTCGGCTCCGGTGGCGTCATCATTCCCGTCGCCGAGATCGGGATCGTAGAAGATGGCGCAGTAGACGTCTTCGATATTGTTGCCGCCCTTGTTGATCACCCGGAACCTGATAAAGGCGATATGCTCCAGCGGACCCTCTTTCATATATCCCCACGTCAGCTGCTGCACTTCCACGCCCAGCGGTTCGGTGTCGTTGAGGTATTCGTGCGTGCCCAGATCGTTGTAGACGCAGTAAAGCATCTGGTCGCCGACGACCTCAGCGGGGCAGCCCTGGGAGATCGCTTCCGCGGTCGGGGGATTGTAATGATCGAACTTGAACACTTGATACGCACCGGAAGTGGGATCATCAGGAATGCCGCCCGGCAGAACCAGGCCCGGCTGGAACTCGCTAGAGTACTGGCAGGAGGCGCTGCGGACCTCGCCTTCCACCTTCCCCACCAGCCAGAGGCCGCCGGTGTAGAGGACCGACCCCCAGCGCTGAAACCTCGGGTAGTAGAGCCCCTGGTAGCCGCCGGCGTCGGGGTCATAGGCCAGGTTGCCGAAGTTGCTGACCCCCAGCTCGACGAGGTTGATATCGAGAAATTTGACGTCATTACCCAGGGGTTTCGGCTGTCGGCGATTCTTGTGTTCCGTAGGTTGGTCGGGTGCAGCTGCTGCACCTGCACTGACAAGCAGGGACAGCAGCAGGATGAACATGCGGGATAATCGGCGGGTCCGGTTCATATTCCGCTCCTCGGGTTACGGGTTCAATCGCATCATCCTTGACGCGTCCGTTTCCGACACTGATGGAACGACAAACAGAACATAACCGGAAATCAGAAACAGACCGCTGCAGGCAATATTTGTCTATGTATCGCGTGGAAAAATTATATTATTAATGTACGAAATGCAGCTGCGTTTGTCAAGTACAGAATGCAATCAGTTGTATACGTGTGGCAGGGGCGTCATTGATCATGAGAGCCGCGTAGAGACGCTTGCTCCATGAGTCACTTATTCCAAATTATGAATTATGGATTATGAATTATGAATAAAACGGGCTTTAAAAAATCCTCTGTCCATGAGTGATGAAGAGCAGGGCTGCGGGGACTTTATCCTTTTACCTTTATCCTTGGATATCTTTCGTGTTCTTCGTTGGAGCTCTCGGGGGAAGGGCGGTCGGGTTCTGTCTCCTGTTTGCTGTCTTCGTTATAAAATCCCCCTCGATCCCCCTTTAAAAAAGGGGGAAGCTGGTCTGCAGGAAAATTGTCTGATCATGAAAGATGGATCGCCGGCCCATCCCGCAGCACCCCTGGATGCCCGCCTGAAGCACGCGGGCATGACATTCTTTCGGGGAAAGGGGCGGGGACTTTTTCCTTTTACCTTTATCCTTTATCCTTGGATATCTTTCGTGCCTTTCGTGCCCTTTGTTGGCTGATTCATTCGTCCCGATGCACCGTCTCCGGCGAGAAGGCCGGCACACACACGGCAACGTACCCGGCGCCCCCGGGTTCCGGGGTGCTGTAGCGCACCCACTCGCCGGCGGGCGCGATTACCGCCTCTCCGGCGCGGACCTGAAGCGTCTCCTGCTCCGTTTCCACCTGCAGCATGCCTTTCAGCACCAGGGTGTACTCAGCGAACTCAGGGCGCTGCCCCGGCTCGATCCAGCCCGCGGGGCTGGTCATGCGGGCGATGCTGACCCCGGCATCGCCGGAGTTGACCCGCCCGATGAACTCCTCTATCCGCTTGGGTTTGCTGCCGGCGGCTTCGATCACCGCCGGTGAGACAATCTTCCGTGCCATGACCACTCTCCTCTGTATCCGGGCCGGGTGACTATTTCCCGGTGAGATTGAAGGACGCGATATAGTAATCGGGATCGACGGTCAGCCGCGTGAGCGGATTTTCCAGCTGCAGCCGCTGCCAGCGCCCGGAGACGTTCAGGGTCACCGGCTCGCCGTCCAGCAGCACCTCCACCGGCATGGCGAAGCCGCGGACCGTGTTGTTCCAGCGGTAGCTCAGCTCTTTTTCGCCGATCATGTACTCGAGCACCGGAATGCGCACGTCCCGCACGTACTGATCGAAAAACCCTTTCAGATTCAGACCGGACATCTCGGCGATTGCCGTCTCGATCTGCCCGCTGGTCACCGTCTGATGGTAGAACCTGCTGTTCAGCCCCCGCAGGATCGAGCGCCATTTTTCATCATCCCCCACCAGCTGCCGCAGGGTGTGCAGCATGTTGGCGCCCTTGTAGTACATATCGCCGGAGCCGGGATAGTTCAGGCCCGGAATGCCTTCGATGGGCCGGTCGTTGCGGATGTTCTGGCGGGTGCCGATAACGTACTCGGCACTCTCTTTTTTACCGTAGTGGTAGTTGAGGAATAGATTTTCGGAGTAGGCGATGAACGCCTCGTGGATCCACATGTAGGCCGCGTCCGCGTTGGAGATGGAGTTGGCGAACCACTCGTGCCCCGATTCATGGACGATAATAAAGTCAAACAGCATGCCGAGCCCGGTGTGGCTGACGTCATTGCCGTTGTACCCGTTCGCGTAGCCGTTGCCGTAGGTGACCGAACTCTGGTGCTCCATGCCGGTGTAGGGAACCTCCACCAGCTTGTAGCCGTCCTCGTAGAAGGGATAGGGACCGAACCAGTACTCGAAGGCCGCCAGCATGCGATGGGCCTCCCTGAAGTGCACCTTCGCTTTTTCCAGATTGTCCCGCAGCACCCAGTAATCACAGTCCAGAGGTCCCTTCTCGCCCTGGTAGACGTCACCGAAGTGCACATAGTCTCCGATATTGATGTTCACCCCGTAGTGGTTGATAGGGTTGGAGACGAACCAGGTGAACGTTTTCGTGCCGTCGCTGTTTTCGACCGTGCTCCTGAGCCGGCCGTTGGACACATCGGTGAGATGGCCGGGGACGGTGATGGTCATCAGCATGCTGTCGGGTTCGTCGGCCGGGTGGTCCTTGCAGGGCCACCAGAGGCTGGCACCGTCGCCCTGGCAGGTCGAGGCGATGAAGTCGTTGCCGTTGGCGTCCTTCTGCCAGGTGATCCCCCCCTGCCAGGGCGGCCTGCGGCTTACCTGCGGTTCACCGCCGTACCGGACCAGGAGTTCATTGTATTCCCCGGGAACCTGCTGTTTAACGAGGGTAATATAGTAGACATTACCGTCCCGTTCATAGCCGAGCGGTGTTCCATCCTGGGTGACACCCGAGATCTCCATGGGCGGCTGCAGGTCCAGCTGCATCACCCGGGCGGGCGTGTGGACCCTGTAGCGGACGGTGTTGCTGCCGCTGATGGTTTTCGCTTCAGGATCGACCCGTATATCGAGATGATAGTAGGTCAGGTCCCACCAGGCCCGTTCCGGGGTGATGGTGCCCCGCAGCGTGTCCTGGCGGGTGAAGGTACGCTGAAACTGGGCGATTGAGGATGCGGCCGGCATCAGTCCGGCAATCATCATGATGACGGCAATGGATGTACGTTTCATGACTCTCTCCTTTTGGCAGGCTGGTAATCAGGGGATGGGGATCGCCGGCCGGGGATTACCGCGGCCGACCGCAGTAATATACTGATTCTCCGGTCGAATAGCAATCACTGTCTCAGTGCCGGCCCGTGCGGAAGGCGCGCCAGTCGATCTCCAGTTTCCGCATGCGGGCCCGAAGCGTGTGGGGATTGACCGCGAGCAGCCGGGCGCACCCGTCGGGCCCGTCGATCCGCCCGCCGGTGCGGCGCAACGCCGCTCTGATATGGGCCGCGATGATGTCGTCGAGGGGCGCGATCGTCTTCGCATCGGCAGCCGCGGCCTCCCCTTTTCCCGGGAGAGTGCCGTTTACGGCCCGGTCGCCCGCCCAGCCGAAGGCCTCCGCGATGTTCAGGGAGGCACCATTCCCCAGCAGGGCCGCCCGGTCGATCACCGTGCCCAGCTCGCGTATGTTCCCGGGCCAGTGATAGCGGCAGAGCAGTTCTATATCCTTATCCGTCGGCATCACCGGCGGCAGGCTGAACCTGATGGCCGATCGTTCGGCGAAGTGCGCGGCCAGGGCGCGCATATCCTGAAGCCTGTCCCGCAGGGCCGGAAGAAAAATGGGAAAGGCGGAAATGCGGTAATAGAGGTCCTCCCTGAATGTCCCTTCCGCCACCATGGTGACGAGATCGCGGTGGGTCGCCAGCACGATCCTGACGCTGACCCTGATCGGATGCTTGCCCCCCACCCGTTCCAGCCAGCCGTCCTGCAGCACCCGCAGCAGGCGCACCTGGGCGTCCAGCGGCATTTCACCCACCTCGTCCAGGAAGAGCGTGCCGCCGTCGGCCTTCTCGAACCACCCTTTCCTGGTCTCCACCGCGTGGGTAAACGCTCCTTTCTCGTGCCCGAACAGCTGGGAATCGATCAGCTCAGGGGGAATGGCCCCGCAGTTCACCCTGATAAAGGGCCCGTCGGCGCAGCTGCTTCCCGTATGAATGGTCCGTGCGATCAGCTCCTTGCCGGTGCCGGTTTCCCCGTAGATGAGGACGGGGGCGTCCGACGCTGCCACCAGGGCCACCCGCTCCATGACCGTCTTCAATCCCTCTTCGGCGCCGATGATGCGGTCCCCCACCTCCTTCCGGCTCAGTTTCTTAAGCAGCGCCGACGTGTCCGCCGCCGCCGCCTCCCGCAGCCGCACCAGCTCGGTGATCCGCTTGTCATTCTCCACCGCCACACCGAAGGGTTCCCGCAGCCGTCTGATCATGGCGATATGCAGATCGCTGAACATGACGCCGGACCGGGCGAACAGGACAATCAGGTACGTCCCCTCATCACGCTCGGGAAGCGCCAGAATGAACGCATCGCCGCCGGGATCCTCTTCAGAAAACGCGGTGAACACCTGATCGTCTTCCGTACGGCGGCGGTATTCGCCCTCTTCGATCGCCTTCTCGATTACCGCCGCCTCGTGCCGGTCCGGGGACCTGGCCGGCCGGAAGCGAGCGGATCCTCTCTCGCCGGCGCCCGCAATAGTCTCGAGATCGCCGCTCCCGGAGTCGTACCTGCAGATCAGGATCCGCCCCAGGGGAATGGAGGCCGAGAGATGACTCCGGACAACCGGCATCAGCTCGTTCAGTTCGATGGTGCGGCAGGCGTCCCGCCAGACATCGAGCAGTATTTCGTTAAATGTTTCCATTACAATCTCGCATATTTACTATTTGATTATCATATTTACCATTTTTAATGAGCAAATAATACATAATTTTAGCGACAAACGCAAGTAAAATATTTCAAAAGCCCTTGTTTCATATTCAGTTAGGCTGACCATCCGGTTTCTGGCACAGGAATTGTCTTAAAGAACTGAAAAGAGAGGAGAAGTACATGCACCATATGCCGATTCACAGACACGCTGTCCGCGCACTCATCCTGGCCTGCGCCGCATCTGCCGTTCACACCGCCGCGATCGCCCAGTCCGGGACCGGCACTCAGGGGACAGGATCCCACCCGGCTGTACCGGTGTACAGCGGCTACTTCCAGCCGGGCTTTACCCTTGACAGTGACGGAAGCGGCGGCTTTTTTCTCAAGAGGGCCCGTTTCTCAGCAACGGCCGCTTTCTCAGGACCGGTCTCCTGGAAAGTGCAGGCGGAACTTGCCGGGCAGCCGAAATTGCTGGATGCAATCCTCCGGGTTCGCTTCCTGCCCGGACTCACTCTCTCGGCGGGACAGTTCAAAATCCCGGTCAGCCGGGAGAACCTGCTCTCCAGCGGGAAACTGATCACCATCTCCCGCTCCCGGATTGTTGAAGCCCTCACCGCCCGCAGTGGAGATCCCCTGGGCAATCAGAACGGGCGGGACATCGGCATTGCTTTCGAAGGCGCCATCACCGGCAGGCAGCGCACGCTCATCGAATACACACTGGCCGTAATCAACGGGTCGGGGATCAACCGCACGGACGTCGACCGCTGGAAAGACGTCGCCGCCCGCATTGCTGTAACACCCTGGCGCAATGTCACTCTTGCCGTATCGGCCCTGTGCGGCCGGCACCGGTACAGCGGCATCGACGGGACCGGGAGAAGCCGGACCGGCGCCGACATCGCCTGGACCCCGGGACCCTTTCTCTTTATCGCTGAATATCTGCAGGGACTGGATGGCAGGGTTGAGACGTCCGGGTGGTACCTGCTGGCCCGGTTTCCGCTCTCCGGGGACCGGCTCGACGGTGTGTGTACATATGACCGGTTCACCACCAATGATCCGTTACAGGACAAGACATCGGACACTGTCACCATAGGCCTCGATTACCGCGTGAATCCGCACACATGCGTCATGGTCAACCACACCCTGACGGGCAGGGATGTGCATAAACGAATCTGCGGCGCTACGCTTGTCATGCTGCAGACCGGCTTTTAAAAGGAGATATCGTCATGCGTTCCACACTGCACATCTGCATCGCGATCAGCCTGCTGCTCTGCGCCTGCAGCGGCGAAAAACACGCTACTCAGGATCTTGAAGGGACCTGCACCATATCCGGGGCCTGGGCACTCTATCCCATGGTGGTCGCCTGGGCTGAAGCGTTCCAGACCCTGCATCCGCAGGTCCGCTTCGACATCAGCGCCGGCGGCGCGGGCAAGGGTATGGCCGACTGTCTCGCCGGAGTCGCCGACCTGGGCATGGTGTCGCGGGAAATCTACAGCGCGGAGATTGAAAAGGGCGCCTGGCCGGTGGCGGTAACCAAGGACGCGGTGGTCCCCACGGTCAGCGCCGCGAATCCCTTTCTGGAATCCCTGCTCGCCAGGGGCGTCACCCGGGGTGAGTGCATCGCCGTCTGGATCAGCGGTGACATAAGCGACTGGTCACGGCTCGTCCCCGCCGGGGCAGCCGCCCCCATGCATGTCTACACCCGTTCCGACGCCTGCGGCGCGGCCCAGACCTGGGCGCTCTACCTGGGCGGCAGCCAGGAAGATCTGCGGGACATCGGCGTGTACGGCGATCCCGGCGTAGCCGAAGCAGTGCGCAGCGACGCCCTGGGAATCGGGTTCAACAATATCAACTACGCCTACGGCATGGACGACCGCCTGCCGGTGCAGGGGCTGAAGGTGCTCCCCCTGGACCTGAACGAAAACGGCAGCATCGATCCTGAAGAGGATATGTATACCACCCGGGACCTGCTGGTGAACGCGATCGCCGCGGGCAGGTATCCGTCTCCCCCCGCCCGGGACCTCTACCTCGTCTCACTGGGCCGACCGAAAAACCGCATCGCCGACGCCTTTCTGCAATGGATATTGAACGACGGGCAGCAGCTGATCCCCGGGTACGGGTATATCGCGCTTGCTCCTGAATTGCTGCAGGATGAGCGGGAAAAATTCCGCCAGCCCGCGGAGTAACGGCATGAATCGTCTGCGAACAGTGCGCGACACCATCGCGAGCAGAGGCATGGCGTTGATCACCGTCGCCTCGGGCGGCGTGCTCTTCCTGATCATCCTGGGGCTGTTTCTCAAATCCCGGCCGATTCTCGCCTCCGGCTCTTTCTTCGGACTCATGGCCTCTTCGAACTGGCATCCGCTGAAAGGAGAATTCGGATTTCTTCCCTTTATCGCCGGCACGCTCTGGACCACGGGTACGGCGCTGATTATCGCGGTGCCCCCCTGCATTCTCACCGCCATCTACCTGTCCGAGTACGCGTCGAAACGGATGCGGCAGGCCGCCGCCCCCTTCATCGACCTGCTGGCGGGGCTGCCCTCGGTCATCTACGGCATCTGGGGAGTGCTCGCGGTTGTGCCGCTGATCAAGAACCATATCGCGCCCGCATGCGGCGTCAGCTCTTCAGGGTACAGCATCCTCGCGGGAGGGATCGTGCTCGCCATCATGATCGTCCCGGTGATCATTCACGTCATCCATGAAGTGCTGCGGACCATTCCTGTCGAGCTCCGGGAGGCGTCCCTGGCCCTGGGCGCCTCAAAATGGCAAACAGTCAGACAGGTCGTGCTGCGCAAGGCCCTGCCGGGAGTGATCGCCGCAGTCGTGCTCGGCCTCTCCCGGGCATTCGGAGAGACCATGGCCGTACTCATGGTGGCGGGCAATGTGGCCAGAGTGCCGGGATCGATTTTCGATCCCGCCTATCCGCTGCCGGCCCTCATCGCCAACAATTACGGAGAAATGCTCTCGGTGCCGCTCTACGATTCGGCCCTGATGCTGGCCTCGCTGGTGCTCCTGATCATTGTCGTGATATTCAACATCTTCTCCAGGCTGATACTGAAAACGGTGGAAAGGCGGGTATGCTGATGAACAAACGAATCCTGGAAGAAACCGTCATGCGCACCCTCATGAAGCTGTCGACCCTGCTGATCCTGTCGGTGCTGGTGATCATTCTCATCACCATTCTCGTCAAGGGGCTGCCCGCCCTCGACCTCGCCATGATCACCCAGTCGCCGAAGGGAGGATTTTATCTCGGAAAGGAGGGGGGCATCCTCAACGCCATTATCGGTTCCCTCTACCTGGCCGGCGGATCCACTCTGATCGCCGTCTGTCTCGGGTTGCCCATCGTGCTCTACCTAAACATATTCGCGCGGCCGTGCTCACGGCTGGTCCGCTTTATCCGCTTCTCACTGGACGTGCTCTGGGGCATTCCCTCCATCGTGTACGGCGCCTTCGGATTCACGCTCATGCTCTTTCTGGGACTGCGCGCCTCTCTGCTCGGGGGCATCATCGCGGTCACCTTTCTCATTCTCCCCATCATGTGCAGGACCATGGATGAAGTCATCCGCATGGTGCCGCGCGAACTGCTGCACGCCTCCTACGCGCTGGGCGCGACCCGGTTCGAAACCGCCTTTACCGTCGTTGTCCGGCAGGCCCTTCCCGGCATCATGACCGCGGTGCTGCTTTCTCTGGGCCGGGGTATCGGCGACGCGGCCTCGGTGCTTTTCACGGCGGGATTCACGGACCACATTCCCGACTCCCTGCTGCGGCCGGCCGCCACGCTGCCCCTGGTCATTTTCTTTCAGCTGAGCACGCCCTTCCCGGAGGTGCAGAACCGGGCCTATGCATCCGCACTTGTGCTCACCGTGATCATTCTCGCGATATGTCTGACGAGCCGGGCGCTGACCGGAAGATACACGAAACATACTATCAAATGAGATAAAAAGGATACACATGACCACCAATCCCCACATCAGGGCAGACCGTCTCAATGTCTATTACGGCAGGGAGCAGGCGCTGAAAAACATCTCCATCGGCATCCCGGCGAACAGGATAACCGCCATTATCGGCCCCTCCGGCTGCGGTAAATCGACGCTTCTCAAGTCGTTCAACCGCCTTCTGGAAACCAATGAGCAGGTGACCATATCGGGCAGTGTCTCCGTGGATGGCGAAAACATCTACGGCCAGGGGGTGGAGGTCACCGCGGTGCGGAAAAAAATGGGGCTCCTTTCCCAGCGCCCCTATCCCCTGCCCATGTCGATCTACGACAACGTCGCCTTCGGGCCCCGGCTCTACGGCATCAAAAAAAAGCAGGCGCTCGACGAACTGGTGGAACGCCACCTGAAGCAGTCCAGTCTCTGGCAGGAGGTGCACCACCGGCTCAACGACCCGGCATCAAGCCTCTCCATCGGACAGCAGCAGCGGCTCTGCCTGGCCCGCGGGCTCGCCGTGGAACCGGAAATCATTCTCGGCGACGAACCGACCTCGGCCCTTGATCCGGCGTCGAGCCAGCGCATCGAACAGCGGTTCCTGGAACTGAAAAACGACTACACGATCATCATCGTCACTCACATTCTGCGGCAGGCCAGGCGGCTGGCGGATTATATCATCTTTTTATACATGGGTGAAGTGATCGAAGCGGGACCGGCCCGGGAGATATTCGAGCATCCGAAAGAGAAAATGACCAGGGAATATATCAACGGCACCATCAGCTGACACCGCCGCGGGTGAGCTGCGGGGAGCAGCAAAAACGGCTGTTTTCGGGGTGCCGAAAACAGCCGTCTGCGTTCGGGAAGAGGACGGGCACTACTGCCGATCGATCAGCATTTTCTTCAGATACGCATACTGCAGCGCCGACATAAAGGCACGCTGCTCGTTGGTAACGCCGGATCCGTGTCCGCCCTCGGTATTCTCATAGTAGTAGAAGGGATGACCCTGCTTCTCCATCAGGGCGGCCATTTTTCTGGCGTGGGCCGGATGCACCCGGTCGTCCCTGGTGGTGGTGGTGAAGAACACTTTCGGATAGGAGATGGATGGTTTCAGATTCTGATAGGGCGAATATGTTTTAATATATGCCCACTCTTCCGGAATATCGGGATTCCCGTATTCCGCCATCCAGCTGGCGCCGGCCAGCAGTTTGTTGTACCGCTTCATATCCAGCAGCGGCACCTGACAGACCACCGCATGATACAGATCGGGCCGCTGCGTAAAGGCGACGCCCACCAGCAGGCCGCCGTTGCTGCCGCCCATGATACCCAGGCGTGAGGGACCGGTTATCTTTTTGCCGATCAGGTCCTCGGCCACCGCGTAAAAATCGTCATATACCAGCTGGCGGTTCTGCTTGAGGCCTGCCTGGTGCCACTTGGGACCGAACTCGCCCCCGCCCCGGATGTTGGCCAGCACATACACGCCGCCCTGTTCCAGCCAGGCGGCACCGATGGTGGCGTTATACCCTGGCTGCATGGAGATCTCGAACCCGCCGTAGGCATAGATGAGCACCGGATTGTCACCGGTGTACTGCATATCCCTGCGAAAAACGATGAAGTAGGGGATCATGGTGCCGTCAGAGGATGCCGTCTGATACTGCCGTACCTCAAACGGGGACGCGTCAAAAAAATCAGGCAGACTGCGCACTTCCTGAATCGCGCCATCCTCCGAGACAAAATAGAGAGTCGATGGGTTAAGGAAATTTTGATAGGTGAAGAAATAGCGATTGGAAAACTCATCGGCGGCCGCGATACCGATGTTGCCCAGCTCAGGGGCCGGGACAGGAGCCTTTGTCCAGCCACCGGCACTGAACCGGCAGGTGAAGAGCTCGCTCTTGACATCGGTGAGCATGTTGAGAAGCAGCATGTCTTTCGTGGATGCATACCCGGCAATGCTGGACCGCTCGCCGGGCGAGGCGATCACGCTGAATTTCCGGTCACCTGCGAGGAACCGCTCATAGTCGATGCTGATCAGTTCCCCCTGATGCCAGGTGCCTCCATCGGTGGTCCAGTCGGTTTTGGGCTGGAGCAGGAGCTGTCCCTTGAAAATGCCGCCGAAACTGCAGTCCAGGGGCATATCCAGCTTGACCAAATGGCCGCTCTGCTCCATATAGACTTCAAATTCATAGAAGGACAGGGCCCGCTGCACACCCCGGTACTGGCCCTCCGGGGTGTCGATGATCATGCCCCAGACGCCCATATCATCGGTTTTTCCCTCAAAATAGAGTGGAGCATCGGCCAGGGCGGTTCCCCGTTTCCAGATCTTCGCCTGGCGCGCGTAGCCCGATTCGGTGAGGGTGCCCCCGCCGAAATCGGTGCCGATGAGCAGGGTATGTTCGTCGATCCAGCCCGCCTGGCCCTTGGCTTCCGGTACGGAGAACCCGTCCTTCACGAACTGCCTGGTCTGCAGGTTGAATTCCCGCATCACCACGGCGTCGCTGCCGCCCCGGGAAAGCATCACCAGGCAGAGCCTGTCCCCCGGATAAAGATACGAGGCGCCCTTGTAGACCCAGTTCTCGTTCTCTTCTTTACACAGGGCGTCGATATCGAGCACTGTCTCCCACTGCGGTTCCGGTGAGAGATATGAATCCAGGGTGGTGCGGCGCCAGAGACCCCGGGGATTGTCGGCATCCTGCCAGTAGTTGTACAGGTAATCCCCGTGAAACGAGGGGTAGGCGATCCGCTCTTTGGCATCGTAGATCCTGAGGATATCACTCTTGAGCGCCTCGAATCCGGGAACGCTGCTCAGTTCGGCAGCGGTCTTTTCATTGTGGGAGACGACCCACTCCATGGCCCTCGCGCCGTGGACCTCTTCCATATAGAGAAAAGGATCATCCGGCTCCTGGGCTGAAAGCAGGGCCTGCCCCGCAAGTACCACACCCACTGCAATGCCTCCATAGAACTTTTTCATGGTCTGCTCCTTAACTGGTACAGGCCGTTACCACCTGTTCTGCGGTAACGGCCTGCGCATTCATCTATTCGCCCGTCCCCGATCAGCGGTCCAGGCTTATGAGATTTTTGAACAGTTCTTTTTCACTTTTAATCGTATTCTCGTTGCCGTACACGCAGAGCGCGTTCCTGCCGAGGATGTCGGAAAGAAACTGCTGCATCTCCCGCAGTTTCCCGGGCGTCGTTGTCAGCACCGCGTTCCGTTCGGCCTGCAGCTCGGCTTTGGTCGCCTTTTCCAGCCAGCGGGTGAGGGCGACATTCCCGCGGTCGGCCGCGGTAAGAGGCTGATCCATGCCAGAGATAGTGCCGATGATGTAGCGGGTCATCACCTCTTCATCGGGGTCGAAAGAGGCGATGAAACCGGGTGATCCGTCGAAATTTTCCAGGGTTTTGGAGAGGTTGGGATCACGGTAGGAGGCGAAGATAGCCGGACCGCTTTTCATGAACTGGCAGAAGCCGCCATAGGCGCCGCCGATCACCCGGATCTGGTTGTGCAGCCAGTCAGTGGAAAGCACCTGGTTGAGCACCCGGATCGATCCGTCCCAGTCATACCCCAGTTTGCGGAAATCGTAGCCCTTGAGCACGTACTGCACCTTTGAACTGGTGAGCAGCCCCTCGTTCTTGATCTCGAGATCGAATGTCCACTGCTGCTGTTCGGCCGGTGCCGGGGAAAGGGTTTCGGCAAACCGCGCCAGGGCGCTGTCGTAGCCGGCGAGATCCTTGCCGTCACAGGTGACATTGACGAGGCAGTTGTCTTTTCTGAACAGAATATCGGCGGCAGCCGTCAGGCTCGCGATGATCTCGTCCGCCCGAATGTCGAAATCGTCGACCAGGCCGGTGACGAACCAGTAGTACTCCAGCCCCCGGGTCAGTTCATTGAACATCCCCTGATTGGTGAAGTAGGACAGGAGACGGGTGGCGGCCGGGGTGAGGCCGTCCGCTTTCAGACGGGCATCCAGCCGTGCCTGGTACCGGGCGAGCACGGTTCTCAGCCGGTCCTTGTCGGTGTACACGGTCTTGTGCATGATCTCGTCGGTCAGTTCGAACATCTTTTCGACTTTCGGGGCCATGGCCTTGCTGGACACCACGAATTTCGGCATCATCTTCTCGCTGTCCTGTCCGGGCAGGTAGGTGGTCAGGAAGGTGGTGAAGCCGCCGGTGTGAATGTTCAGCGCGTTGTCCAGCTCGCCGAAGGTGTAGTTCTCGGTGTTGATGCTGGTGAGCACTTCCGAAAGCAGCGCGGCCCAGGGGATCATCTCCCGGGGCAGCACCCGCACATCGAAGAGTAATTTGGAGTAGACGACGCCGTTGGCGAACGTATCGAAATAGATCTCGTCCAGTCCGCCGGCCTGTTTCTCCGCCGCCGTATACCAGTCCACGGAGCGGCTGATATCGCTCAGCTCCAGCATGGGAATGGTGGCAAGAGCTTCCGGCGTGTCTTCCCGTTTCTGGTATTCCATCAGCTCTTCAGTCTCTTTGACCAGCGCCTCTTTGTCCGCATCGCTGAGGGTCGCGTAATAGGCGGCCAGCTCTTTCGCTTCTTCCGCCGCTTTTTCTGCCACCAGATTAGCCTTCGGCATCATGGCGGCAAGCACCGCGTGCTGGTTGCCGAGAATCTCCGTTTTGATCACTTCTTCGAGGAGCGTCGTATCCAGCGCGGCCTTGACGTGCGCCAGGGGTCCTTCCCATTCAAGGCTCAGGAAGGGATCATCGGCATACCACCAGCCGGACACCGCCTGGAACACCGAGGTCATGCCCTTCTGGGCGTCGTTGCCCTCCCGCAGCCGGAACTCGGTGCGGTTGAGAATGCCTCTGATGGTCTCCTTGTCGATGCCCGTGTCCGCGGCTTTCGCGAACTCATCCATGACGATGGTGTAAAACCGGTCCATGTCACCGGGATCGGCGTTCTGCACGGTAATCTGCAGCACGTTCTGTTTCTGGCTGCTGACTCCCCCGCTCACATCCCGGCCGATGCCCGCCTTCTGCAGGGCCAGCCGCACCGGACCGGTCTCATGGTTGACCAGGGCGTCGGTCAGCAGATCCAGGGCCATGCTCAGTTCCTGGTCCCTGCCTTCGCCCACGACCATGCTCAGCCGCAGGTAGGTCTGGTTGCGGGTGTCCGCGCCTTCGGGCACTGAATAGTACCCCTTCACCTTCTTCATCTTCCTGAAGGGAGCCTGGGGAACGATCTTCGCGATATCATCGGACCGCTCATACTTCGCCAGGTAGGCGGTGTCGATAAAGGCCAGTTCCCTGTCCATATCGCCGTCGCCGTAGAGGAAGATGTAGCTGTTGGACGGATGGTAATACTTGCGGTGGAAGTCGAGGAACTGTTCATAGGTAAGCTGGGGAATCGCCGACGGATAGCCTCCCGATGCCTTGCCGTAGGTGTTGTCGGGAAAAAGGTTCCTGTCGACCAGGAATCCCAGCTCGCGCATGGGGCTGGAATAGGCGCCCTTCATCTCGTTGAAGACCACACCCTTGTAGACCAGGGGACCGCTCTTGTCGGTCATTTCATAGTGCCACCCCTCCTGTTTGAAGATACGGGGATCGTCATAGATAAGGGGATTGAAGACCGCGTCCAGGTAGACGTGCATGAGATTGAAAAAGTCCTTGTCGTTCATGCTGGCCACCGGATATACCGTGAGGTCGCTGCCGGTCATGGCGTTGAGGAACGTATTGAGCGAGCCTTTGGAGAGCACGTCAAAGGGGCTCTTCACCGGAAAGTGTTTGGATCCGTTCAGCACCGAGTGCTCCATGATATGGGCGGTGCCGCAGTCGGTTTCCGGTGTCGTCTTGAATCCGACGCAGAATGTCTTGTTGGCGTCGTCGTTGGCGAATTTCAGCAGGCGGGCGCCGCTCTGTTCGTGCTCGAACAGGTAACACTCCGCATTCACCTCTGAAACGAACCGCTTCTCTTTGAGGGTGAATCCGTGATAGGTCTCGCCCACAGTGTAAGAAGCGGTCCGGCAGGCCAGGCCGAGCGCGGCCAGCACGGGCATGAGTAAACAGAGTTTCCTGTAAGGGTGTTTCATCATTTCCTCCTTGCGTGATCCGAAAAGAAAAACCGAACACCGTGTTGCACGGCAATCCGGTTACCAGGGTACGTTTGACAATGAATCGCAGAATAAAGGTACACAGTTTGGGGAAGGAAAGCAACCGGAAAAACGGATGCCGGAAAGCCGCGTTAGCGACGCTTGCTTCCTGAGCCCGGACCCGGCACCCCTGCCCCGCCTGAATTTACCAACGAAAAGCACGGAAGAAACGAAAGAGCTTTAGAGCTTTAGTAAAG
Source organism: bacterium (assembly GCA_016934955.1). Lineage (GTDB taxonomy): Bacteria > Zhuqueibacterota > QNDG01 > QNDG01 > JAGLOF01 > JAFGRY01. Next base: position 16,833 of record JAFGRY010000028.1, read on the forward strand.
AAAAATCTTTATACATAATTGTCAATGATTTATCTCAGGTTCTCAGGTTCTCAGGCTCTTAAGCTCTTAAGTTCTTCTGTTCTCAAGTCCTCCGCCGGCGATAAAACTGCTGTCGGAGTTAAATTGTATCTGCATTGACTGATGAAACTGCGCTCGTTTTACAGTTGGCTCGTTGAGATAATATTCCTGATATTCTCTCAAGTTCTTGAGTTCTGTAGTTCTCACGTTCTGTTTTTACTGTCTCCTGCCTCCGGCCTCCGGTCACCTGTCTTTTATCTTCTTTCGTTTCTTCCGTGTTTTTCGCTGGAGTCTTCGGGGAGGGCGGGGCGGCCGGCGCACGGTAATACCCCTCCCGCAATCCGGTGAAAAAGTACCGCGCGTTCACCCCCAGGTTGCGCTGATTGTATCCCCCCTCCTGCACCACCAGCGTGGGCAGCCGCAGCCTTCCGATCATGGCCCCGTTCTCTTTGAAATCAGCCGGCCGCAGGCTCCAGCTTCCCGTGGGATCGCCCTTTGCCGTGTCGAGCCCCAGGGCAACTACGAGAAAATCAGGAGCGAATTTTCCAATGCGCCGCAGCGCCTTCTCCAGCGCCCCCCGATAAGCGGTTCCGTCCACCGACTCGGGAAGGGGAATATTGAGATTGTAATTCAGTCCCTCTCCGATACCCGTCTCATCGGAGAAACCGCTGAAATAGGGGTAAGCGATACGGGGGTGCCCGTGAATCGAAACGGTGAAAACGTCTTTACGTCCGTAAAAAATCTCCTGCTGGCCGTTCCCGTGGTGATAATCGACATCGAGAATGGCCACCCGTCCGGTGCGGCTGAGCAGCTGGGCGGCGATCGCCGCGGTGTTGAAATAACAGAACCCGCCGAACACTTTCCGCTCGGCGTGGTGTCCCGGCGGACGCACCAGCGCGTAGGCGATGCGGCCGCCTGCGAGCAGGTGGTGCGCGGCCGTCAATCCGCAGTCCACCGCCCGCCGTGCGGCGCCGTAGGCCGAGGGGTTCAGGGGCGTGAATGTGTCGATGCAGTAATACCCGGCCCGCACGGGGAGGTCCCGGGGCCGTCTCGCCCCGTTCCGCACCGGAAAGACATACGGGTACACGGAGGTACCCGGCTCTATCCGCCGCGCGATCTGCTTGAAATAGGCGAGAAATCCGGGATCGTGCACGGTGCGCAGGACCGATTCCGGAAAATGCCGGACGGGACCCGGCAGAAAGATATCGGTTTTATCCAGCTCCTCCCGGATCACCCGGATGCGGGCGGGTGATTCAACATAGCCGCGTTCACGCACATGGTGAATCACATGCTGGTCGGTGACGAAGAGGGCGATCTTTGTATCCTCGGCTGCCGCTGCCTCCGGGGTGATCGTCCGTTCCGGCGTTACATAGCGGAAGGGACGGAGCCGGACCGGATCATCCCGGAAGGAGTCGACAACCATGTCGACATAAGCCGCCGGACAGAGATCTCCGTACTTCCGTTCGAGAATGGCTCTCACGATGCGCCGGGCCGCTCTGCGCCGCAGCTGCTGCCGCTGTCCCAGCAGGTCGCACACCAGGTAGGGCGGATTATCATCCCCGGCATTCACCGGCGTTTCATAGGCCGTGCCCCACACGGGACGGGCGTCGTAGTGCTCATAGAATCGCAGGCGCGCCTTGTTCTGTTTCAGGATACCCGGATCCCGGCAGAGAGCGGGGTCATCGGGCAGACACTCGAAGAAAACAGCGATATCATGATTCAGCTGCGCTTCATATCTGACCCGCTGATAGAGGGCTCCGCCGATGCCGCGGCTGGTCATGTTTTTCGCCGAGGAGATGAAATCGAGATAGGTGAATTTGAGCCCGGCGTCATGGGAACAGAGCGCGAACCCCAGCACCTTTCCGCCGCTGTTTTCCCCGACGAAAAGCGCCGATTTGAAAAGGTGTTTGAGGGGATCTCTCAGCTTGTCGGGGATCGATGCCACATCCTGCTCATCGATCAGCGGAAACTGCTCCCGAATAATCGCCTGCACCTGGGAGATCGCGTCCCGGTTCACCGGGAGCACACTGTCGAATATGCGTCTGATGCGGAACATGGGGCAGATAATACTTTCTTGGTTTATGGATTAGTCAAATTCCAATCCTCCCGAAATTTTCCATCGAAAAACACGGAAGAAACGAAAAAATAACAGACGTGCACACCCCCCTCCCCTGGGGATCCGGTGAGAACATGCAGGCATGACAAGGGAAAAAAGCGATGGCCTTAGACAAAAATTACGTTTTATTTATTTGATGTGTATACACTCATTGCCTCAACAGATCTTCAGCCTTTCGTGTCTTTCCCTGTTTTTCGTTGGAAAATTCAGGGAGGCGGGGCCGGGTCCCGCCTCCTGTCTGCTTCTCAGATCATATCAACCGACTCGGTGATCAGCTCCGGTTCCGGCGCTTTGACCGTCTCACCGTCCCGCACCTGGGGATAGATGAACACTTTGCCCTGATAGTTCCGCAGAACCAGCTGATCCTCGGTCATTGAAAGCACGTAATTGGGCAGCAGGGGGATCTTGCCGCCGCCGCCCGGGGCGTCGATCACGAAATGGGGCACGGCCACCCCCGAGGTCCAGCCGCGGACGGCTTCGATGATCTCCAGTCCCTTCTCAACCTTCGTGCGCAGGTGCTCGGTGCCTTCCACGTAATCCGCCTGGTAAATATAGTAGGGACGGACACGGTTGGCCACCAGCTTCTGCAGCAGCCGTTTCATCACCGCCGGATCGTCATTGACACCCTTGAGGAGCACGGTCTGGTTGCCAAGGGGAATACCGGCATCGGCCAGCAGGCGCAGGGCGCGCTGCGACTCGGGGTTGATCTCGTCCGGATGGTTGAAATGCACGTTCATGTACACCGGATGGTACTTCTTGATCATATTCGTCAGATCCTCGGTGACCCGCTGGGGCAGCACACAGGGCACCCGCGAGCCGATGCGCAGAATCTCCACATGGGGGATCTCCCTCAGTCTCGCCAGGATCGATTCCAGTTTCCTGTCGCTGAGCATCAGGGGATCGCCTCCCGAGAGGATGACATCCCGCACTTCCGTGTGCCGCCGGATGTACTCGATGCCGGCGTCGATGTGGGACGGGTGGATCTTGTTCACATCACCCACCTTGCGCTTGCGGGTGCAGAACCGGCAGTAGGCGGCACACACGTGCGACACCAGAAACAGCACCCGGTCGGGATACCGGTGCACCAGTCCCGGCACCGGAGAATCGCTGTCTTCCGAAAGCGGATCGCTCACGCCGCTTCCCTCCAGCTCCGCCGGATCGGGAACGAACTGCCGGTAGAGCCCGTCGCCCTTCTCTTTGATGAGACTGGCGTAATGGGGCGTGATCCGCATCTTGAAATGTTTTTCTATATCCTGTACCTGATCGAGGGGCAGATCGAAACGCGCCGCGAACTCTTCAGGCGTTGTCAGACTTTCCTGTATCTGTTTTTGCCAGGTTTCCATGATATCATGGCTCCTTATGTATCGAAACGTTTGATGTAGATGACACGGTCGTCGCCGGGCTTGTAAAAATCGGCGATACGCGCTGCTTCAGTGCAGCCCTGGCGAAGATAAAACTGCCGCGTCGGCTCGTATTTCGGCTGTGATGATGTTTCGATTATGATCATCCTTCCATGATCATCCTCCACAATGGTTTCCATCTGTTTAAGGAGGGCCTTGCCCCAGCCTTTACCCTGGCAGGCGGGATCTACAGCCATCCAGTAGAGGTCAAATGTTCCTTCAGTCAGGTCAGTGGGGCCGTAGCAGAGATATCCCGTGACCGCCCCCTCATCCGACTCACTGACAATAATGAAATAGTCCTTTTGACCGGGATCGTCGAGATACCGGTCGATCAATTCTTCAGCAACCGCGATCTCCTCGCCGCTGAACATTTCCGTCCGTTCTATGAGATCCAGGACCGGCGCCCTGTCCTCTCTTTGCATTGCCCGTATCATGATTGCCTCCTGCGGACGGCCTCTTTGACCAGCTGCGTCCAGAAATTCCTGTAGGGGACACCTGCTGCCTTCAGGGCCCTGGCGAACCCGGCGTTGAGGCTGATATCCGGATTGGGGTTCACCTCCAGGATGAAGAGCCGGCCCCGTTTGTCCATTCTGAAATCGACCCGGGCATAGTCGCGGCAGCCAAGGGCCCTGAACGCGGCGACCGCTTTCTCCTGCAGACGGTCACGCAAACGGTCGTCGATATCGGCGGGACAGACCGGCCTGGTGGCGTCGAACAGCTCGTGTTCTTCAAACCACTTGGCCTCATACCCGCAAATGCGGGGCACACCCTCGGGCATACGGGAAAAATCGATTTCCGAGACCGGCAGGGCCTCGACCCCCTTCTGCTCGCGGACGGCCACGTTGAATTCCCTGCCGTCGATGAACGACTCAACCAGCGCGGGCTGTCCGTATTTCCTGACGATCTTCTCAACCTGCCGGGCAAGGTCATCGCCATTCCAGACCACCGAATCCGAATAGATGCCCAGGCTCGCGTCTTCGCAGTTTGGTTTCACGATCAGGGGAAACTCAAGCCCGCCCCACTCTTCCGGGTCACGCGTCAGCGTGTAGGGTGCGGTCGGCAGACCGTGAGCGGCGAGCACCGCCTTGGTTTTGAACTTGTCCTGGCAGAGCGCCAGTGTCTGGCCCGGATTGCCGGTGAAGGCGAACCCCTCCATCTCCAGCAGTCCTGCCACCGGCGCTTCCCACTGAGGTCTGCCGCGGTATCCTTCACACAGGTTCACCAGGGCTTCGCATTCGAGGCGATGCAGCCGCTGCAGAAAATTCGTCAGGCTCCGTTTCAGCGGAATGGGCACCGCGTCATATCCGGCGTCCAGCAGCGTCAGGGTCACGTCACGCGCCGCCTGCTCAACGGAGCTTTCGGACAGGATCTCGCTTCCCTGGCCGGCCCGCGCTTCAAACGCGTTGTAAACGACGCCGATCCTGATCGACTGTCTGCTCATGTTCTTTCTCTTTTCGGTCCAGGGCTGCCCGAACCACCCGGTGGATCAGCTGGGAGTAGGTATACCCGGCTGCCCGCGCGGCCTTGGGCAGGCATGAATTGTCCTCCACATTGGGCAGAATCCCCGGCAGCGGATTGATCTCCAGGATATGCGGGCGTCCTTCTGCGTCCAATCGGACGTCGATCCGGGCCCAGTCCCGCAGCCCCAGCACCCGCCAGGTCCGGCGGACCAGGTCTTCGATATCCCGCTGCAGTTCCGCGGAGACAGCCGCGGGACAGCTGAAGATGTTCAGGGGCATTTCCGGTGTGTCCCAGATCCACTTCGCTTCATAGGAGTAGATCGGCGCGGCTCCTTTGGGAAGACTGCTGTGGTCGATTTCCACTATTGGAAGTATTTCCAGGTCGGGCCAGTTGCCCAGCACACCCACGGTGAATTCCCGGCCCGGAAGGAAGGTTTCCACGATCACCGGCTGCTGGTAGAGGGCGATAATCTCCTTGACCCGCTCCTGCAGCTGCTCACGGGTATGCACGAGGCAGTTGTCCTTGATCCCCTTGCTCGATCCTTCGTACATGGGTTTCACCATGGCCGGCAGCATGAGATGATCGGGGACATCCCCGGGATCTTCAACCGTGATGAAGGGCGCGTTGGCGATATGATGGTAGGAGAGGATCTCCTTGCCCATCGCCTTGTCAAGGCAGATGCCGAGAGTGAGGGGGTCTGATCCGGTGTAGGCCAGCCCCAGGATCTCGCAGATCGTCGGGATATGGCTCTCCCGGTTGCGGCCCTCGAGCCGCTCGGCCATGTTGAAGACGAGATCCGGTTTCAGGCGGCGCAGGTGCTCATAGGCGTCCGCATCCGACTCCACCGGATAGACGATGTACTGTTCTTCGAGGGTTGTTTGTACGGCGCGAATGGTTTCCTCGGAGTCGCATTCGGCCAACAGGTCGGGAGGAGGCTCGCCGTCTTCTTCTCCTGTTTCAAGAGCTGCGGCGGACCCCAGTGATTTGAGCATACCCGCTTTGGACGTGAACACGTAGGCAATGCGGGATGCCGGTGCATGCATCGGTTTCATAGGACAGACTCCTTCTTCCGTGCGTAGTATTCGTTGGAGATTTCCTGCGCAGGTGCGGAAATAGAGAGTGGATGAAAAAACCAGCGAGGCCGCGAGAATACACGTACGCCCTGCCGATCGGGAACGATACCGACCGTGCTACAGAAGCCGGTGAAGCGGGGAACGATTGATTCGGAGACAAAACATGGAGAGACGCTTTTCCAGAGCGGAAAAGCGCAGGCGTCCCGGCGGACAATGCTCAGTTGTCCACGTTTCGGGGGAAAGATATATCCTGCTATACTGGGTGCAGGAATTGTATGCCGCTGCCATGCAGCCGATGGAGGTTCATCGTCACCCTCCTGCGGTTCCACGGGAACAGCGTTGCGCACCGACGGACGGTGCCTGATTCTCTGAATGTGCATTGTACCTCAAACATACCTATCCTTGCTTCAGGATGCACCCCGGAATTACCGGGTATTAATTAATCGCAAATGTAATGCTTTTCATGAGAATGTCAACAAAAATCTGCATTTTTTCACTGACGGGCGGGAAAAAAATTTGACGGTTTGTTTCCTGCCAAGACCCTCACAGACGCTGGAGGCGCGCGATCGCGCGCCTCTACTGCACACCGGTGGGGCTGCAGGGGTTTATCCTTTCTCCTTTATCCTTTTTAATGTAAAAAATACTTGACATTCATCGGTTGGTCTATTATCTTGAATGATGTAAAACAAACTTTACATCAACCCCAAAGGAACGCCCATGAAACTTGGCAACAATCTCAGACAGTGCCGGTTCGAGGCGGGAGAGATCTCCCAGGAAGCACTGGCAGCGGCAGTGGATGTTTCCAGGCAGACCATCATCTCCCTGGAGAAGGAGCGCTACGTCCCCTCCACCCTGCTGGCGCTGAAAATAGCTTCATTTTTCAACAAACAGGTCGAGGACATATTTTTTCTGATCACCGGATCGGAGGAGGAGTGACATGACGACAGAAACCATAATCAAAATTATCCTGCTTGTCTTCGTGATTTTCGGGATTGCGGGCTGCTTCCTGCTGCCGAAGACGAAAGCGGTGTCACGTCTCGCAGGCCGCAGGGATGTCATGCAGAGACTCTATACCGTAACCGGAGTGACCGGCGCTGTCACAGGCATCACCGGCCTCCTGTCCGCGCTGCTCCTGGGTGACCGGCTCTTCATTCTGCACATCTGGGAGCTGATCCTCCTCCCATTCGCACTTGTACACATCTGGTACTATATTATCAGAAAAGCGGGCAATGCTGAAAGGGACTACGATGAAAAGCAGATGCAGGATATCGCCAAAGCGGCCGGTCTTGCCTGGGCGGTCATGCTCTGGATCATGGTGCTGGTCTTCGTTCAGTTTCAGGACAGGCTGACATCCAGCCTCATCTGGTTTCCGGTGTTTCTCTTCGGATCGATACTGGTGTACGGGGCGGGGATGGTGGTGTTCAATAAACGGTGAGATTCGTCGGAAATTCAAATCAGCCAACGAAAGACACAAACAACTCGAAAGAAATAAATAGAAGGAAAACAGCAATCTATATAAACCATTTATCAGGCTGACACAGCTGGAGTAAAGGCCGCCGCTGAAACACATCCACGGTCAGGTGCTGCAGTAGTAGATTCTTTCGTTTCTTCCGTGTACTTCGTTGGAGTTTCCAGGAAGCCTACAATTCAAGCACTATCTCATCCATCCCCCGCTTCGGCACATGATGCACATCGTGCTCATCCCGCCAGTAGCGGATATTTCCGTCTTTTACTTCATCAAGAACCACGGTTTCCGCGGGCACACCCAGGGCGATCACCAGGAGGATCTCGTACCGTTCAGGGATGGACAAGGCCTCCCGCAGCTGCTCCTTCTGCAAAGAAGCGATCATGCAGCCGCCCAGGCCCTTTTCCGTCGCGCCCAGCAGGATCGACTGAGCCGCGATGCCGTGATCACAACCCGCGGACTGTTTGATCTCCGCGTCGTTGAGAATGACGATATAGGCGGTCGGCCGTTCCCCCTCGGCAGGACCCGGCCACTCCGTGAGATAGCCCGCCCAGGCGGTGCAGGGGAAAATCTTCCCGTTCGTACCGGGATCGGCGGAGAGGACGTACTTCAGCGGCTGCAGGTTCGCACCGCTGGCCGAAAGCCGGGCCAGGTCGACCAGATCCCGGAGTGTCTCTTTACTCACGCTGCGGCTCTCATCGAACCGGCGGCAGCTGCGGTTTTTAACAATCAGGTCGCGGATGGACAATGATGTTCTCCCGTTTGTGAACATATATTAACTCTCTCTCCCCTCCCTCGCTCGTCGCTCTCGATCTTCGCCATTCGCTCTTCGAGGGACACAGGCGAGTAGAGACAGCGAAAGCGAGGAGCGAATAGCGAAGACAATGACGGCGTTTTTCAGCGTGTTACTAAAAAATCGTATACACCCCGTCCCGCATCAGCACCTTCTCCTCCCCTCCCTCGAACGTCAGTTTCACGAAATCGGCGCGCACCCGGTTCTGGGTCTCGGGAATGTAGATGCGGTCGATATGCACCACCGCTTCCGGCGAAGAGAAATCTTTCACCCCCACCGCGCCCCCGAAATGATCGCTTCTGCCGAAGGCGATGTGCAGCCCCAGCTTCTCGTCCAGCAGGACGACGTTCACCGGTTTCATGCCGAAATCGGCCAGCACACCGAATCCCAGTTCCGAAATATTGGCATACGCCGGTTCGGAGGCGATCAGTTCTCTTTCCCGGTCGGATTCCGCTCCTGAAGAGAGGACATCCACCGCCTTATTCGCCTCGATCCGGTAGATCACCACCTCCCTGCCGAACTGGACAGGCAGGACACCCGCGGAAAGGGAGGGTTCCCCGCCTTCACCTTCATAGGGAACGATATACGCCTCGCCCGACGGCAGGTTGCCCGCAACGCCCGGATCGGGAAACCGCCCCCCGGATGCATGGGCCGTGCGAAAACGGAGATCGAAATGGATATCATGGACATCGGTGCCGTCCACCGTGAAACGGATATCCATGGCAGCGGCCCTGTCAAGCTCCTCCTTGATGAGATGCACCCGCCGGTTCACCTCTTCATAATCGATGCGCAGCGCCGGTACCATCGCTTCGCTGAATCCCGGCATGGTGGCCGCTCTGAACCCGTACTGCTTTGCCAGCAGTTTCAGCGGGGCCGTCGCCGAAAACTGCGTCGGCGCGATCACCAGCCGGGCCTCTGCGAAAAGAGCGGCAAAAGGCACGGGTTCCCCTCCAGTGCTCAGACCGTCGGCCAGGTCACCTGCCGGCCATGCCTGTTCAGGCAGATCCGCATTATTGCTGTGCACATTGCGGTACGCGGCAAGCCGCACCGTTTTAAGACCGGCCTCATCTTTCACGCTTCGCAGTGTTTTCACCCAGTCGATGGCCATGCGCCGCCGCGCTTTCCAGGCGGGGGTGTCTTCGGCCTGTTCATCCGGCAGATCGACGATCACCAGCAGATGACCGTCATCGGGTCCCGGAGAGAAAACACTCTTGATCAGATTTTTCAGTTCTTCCTGCTGCAATTGATTCTTCATGGAGCACATCCTTTCATGACTCGGCCGTTATATCCCGTCGCTGCGCAGCAGCACCAAAATCGCCGCCTGGGGCACGACCAGATATGTCTTGCCTTCATACTTTATTTCCACAGACGCTTTGCGCAGGAAAATGGCATAATCATCCACCTGCGCCTGCATCGGTATATGTTTCATGTTCGGACCACTCTGCTTCCACGGTTCCTCGTTGATGTCCTGGGGATCGGGCAGCGGCAGCCCCGGCCCCACCTCGACAATACGGCCGCTCTGCACCGCCTCTTTTTCCAGCACCGTCTGAGGCAGGTACAGCCCGACTTTTGTCCGCTCTTCCCCTTCCACGGGCGAAACCAGCACCCGGTCCCCTGTGACGATCAGTCTGCGTTTCGGTTGTTCCATGACGGTTTCCGTAATCTTGGGATTAGCAAGAAAAAAAAATACCAGCGAAATACACGAAAAAAACGAAAAAATAATGGGTACAGCACATTCGTAAAACGAGCGCGGAACCTAATGTTAAAGCCTGTACATTCGTACTCCGGAGGAGTCTTTAGCTCCGACGGAGAAAAACACGAAAACTATATTCTCATAATCCTTCCGTGATTTTCGTTTCTTTCGTTGGAGACTTCCGGGGAGGCAGGGCTGTCTCCTGTCTCCTGTCTCCTGTTTCAGAAATGTACCAATAATCCCCATCCAAGTCAAGCCCCAACCATGAAAAGCCCTTGCTAAAACCCCAATAAAACCTTATTTTATCGAATAATAAACAGATTCATTCACCACTGTTTCGGGAGGGATTATCCGTGAACCGTGAAACCCCTGCAGCCAAATCAGGGAACCCATTCTGGGCCGCCCTGAGCGTGTGGCTTTTCTATCTGGTCCTCCTGACCCTCAACCCCTTTCGCTTCTCGCTGGAACCGTTCCGCCACTGGCTGTCTCTTGAGGCGGCCGAGCGGCTGAGTTCCCTCGTCCGCTATCAGCCCTACGATCTGATTCTGAACGTGCTGCTCTTTCTCCCTCTGGGAGGCATCCTCAACGACAGACTGCGGCGGCGCCATGGCAGTAGAGGCAGAGCGGTATTGGCGGCGCTGGCGCTGGGTGCGGCCGTCAGCCTCTCTATCGAGATACTCCAGCTTTTTCTCGGCAGAACGACATCGTTACTGGACGTTTTTTCCAACAGTCTCGGCACCGGAGTCGGCGTACTGCTGGCAGGCTCGTTCACGCTGGAACCGCCGGAACGGCGGTCGCGGCTGGTGCCGGTGCTCGGCTGGCTGCTGCTCTGCGGCATGGTTCTCTTTGCCTGCCTCATGCCCGCCCAGCTGAACAACGCCCTCAACTGGGACGACAGCTTCAGGCTGAAAATCGGGGATGAATTCACCGACAGCAGACCATGGAACGGCGACATCAGGCTCGCGGCGGTCTATACCACCGCCCTTGACGGAAACGATGCCGGCATACTTGCCGGCGCCGGAGAAGACAGCGCCGCCTCCGTTCTGCGGATCGAGCGGGGCTGCCTCTCTCTCTACCGGTTCTTCACGATAAGCGACACCGTCAGCGATCTCGGCCCGGCCGGGCTCGACCTGGTCAGCCGGGGCACGGCTCCCCCTGCCCGGGACACCCTCGGCATGGCGATCGCTCCCGGGTTCAGCCTTGAAAGCACACGACCGGCGGTAGCCTTCATCAACGGAGTCCGGGATACCAGGGAATTGAGCATCGAGGTGCTGATCCGCTCCCGGGATCCGGATCAGACCGGACCGGCCCGGATCGTCACCCTCTCCGGGGGAAAAGACAAACGGAATGTCACCCTGGGGCAGGATCGGAACATGCTGCAGCTGCGCGTGCGCACTCCCCTTACCGGGGAGAACGGATCGAAAACAGCGCTGACTGCGGGACCGGTCCCGGCCGACGGGGATCTTATCCATGTCGTCGCCGTGTTCAACCGGGGCGTACAGCGCCTCTACCTCAACGGCTACCCGGTCGGGAGAACCATAACCGGAATCACCGACTACCTGCCCCCGGTCCTGGGCTTCGATTCGGGAGCGGCCCGGTTTCTCTTCCTCCTGGGACTCCTGTTCCCTGTTCCGTTCACCTGGGTCCTCATCTTCGGCAGGCCGCTCGCGGGCGCGGCTGTCTCGCTGCTGCTGTTCGCGTCCGTCCAGCTGTTTTATATCGCAGTCTGCGGACAGGCCTTTGACCTGCTGTTCACCCTGGCCGCGCTGTTCGCTGTTGACGCAGCGGTCCTGACGGGCGTGATTTTGAAAACAAAAAAGCAAAATTAACGGTTTCTTTTTTTAAAAAGGTTTCGTAACTTTTCAGTTACAACAAAAACAAAGAATGCGCGAATCATCGGGAGTAAACAGTGTACCCTTTCGCTGAAATCGAACAAAAATGGAAAGACGCGTGGGAAAAGGCCGCGCTCTACACAACCGATCTGGCAGAAACCGGCAATAAACTCTACTGCCTGGTAATGTTCATTTATCCTTCGGGGGACAGGCTCCATATCGGCCACTGGTACAATTACGGTCCGACCGACAGCTGGGCCCGCTTCAAGCGCATGCAGGGGTTCACGATCTTCGAGCCCATGGGCTATGACGCGTTCGGCCTGCCCGCGGAAAATTACGCCATTAAAAAGGGAGTGCACCCCGCGGAATCGACCGCGGAGAACATCACCGCCATCCGCAAACAGCTCAAGGCCATGGGCGCCATGTATGACTGGTCAAAAGAGGTCAATACCAGTTCCCCGGATTATTATAAATGGACCCAGTGGCTCTTTCTCCTGCTCTACAAAAACGGGCTTGCCTACCGTAAAAAGGCGCCGGTGAACTGGTGCCCTTCATGCAAGACGGTGCTGGCGAATGAACAGGTGGTCGACGGCTGTTGCGAACGCTGCGACGCCGAAGTGATCCACCGGGACCTGGAACAGTGGTTCTTTAAAATCACCGATTTTGCCGACGATCTTCTGGAGGGGCTGGAACGCATCGACTGGCCCGACAAAACCGTCACCATGCAGCGGAACTGGATCGGACGCAGCGAAGGGGCCAGGGTTGTGTTCCCCGTGGACGGCCATGAGGAAGAGATCGCCGTATTCACCACCCGTCCCGACACGCTCTGGGGTGTCACCTACATGGTGCTGGCCCCGGAGCACCCCCTGGTCGACACGCTGACCGCGGCAGAACAGCGCGCAGCGGTTGACGCGTACAGACAGGCGGCCATGAAAGAGACCGAGATCGACCGGACCTCAACCGAAAAGGAAAAGACCGGGGTGTTCACCGGCAGTTACTGCATCAATCCGGTGAACGGGGAAAAAGTGCCGGTCTGGATCGCCGATTACGTACTCGTCACCTACGGTACCGGCGCGGTAATGGCGGTTCCCGGTCATGACACCCGCGACTTTCAATTTGCGAAAAAATTCAATCTGCCTATCCTGGAAGTGATCTCCCCGGACGGACGGTCGCACGCCCCTCTCGAGGAGGCCTTCACCGACCCCGGCGTGATGATCAATTCCGGGGATTTCACCGGCACCCCGCCGGAGAAGGCGATCCCCTCGGTGATCGCCCATCTCGAAAAAAACGGCCGCGGCGGCGCCCAGGTCAATTACAAGCTTCGCGACTGGCTGGTATCGCGGCAGCGCTACTGGGGGGCACCGATTCCCATCGTCCACTGCGACAGCTGCGGCACCGTGCCGGTACCCGAAGACCAGCTGCCCGTGGAACTCCCGTATGAAGTGGAATTCACCGGCTCGGGCGAATCACCCCTTACCACCAACCGGGATTGGGTCGCCACCACATGTCCTGCCTGCGGAGAGCCTGCCCGGCGTGAGGTCGATACCATGGACACCTTCGTCTGCTCCTCCTGGTATTACCTTCGTTTCCTCTCTCCCGACCTGGCTGACAATCCCTTCAGCAAAGAACTGGTGAATGCCTGGCTGCCCGTGGATCAGTACGTGGGCGGCGCCGAACACGCGGTCATGCACCTCATGTACGCCCGCTTCATCACCCGGGTGCTTCACCGGCTGGGACTGGTCAATTTCGACGAACCCTTCAAACGGCTGATCCATCAGGGGGTGATCACCAACAACGGCGCCAAGATGTCCAAATCCCGGGGAAACGTCATCAACCCCGATCCCATTATCGAGCGCTACGGGTCTGACGTATTTAGAATGTATCTCATGTTCATGGGTTCATATACAGAGGGAGGCGACTGGGACGATAACGGGCTGCAGGGCATGCACCGCTTTCTCAACCGTGTCTGGCGGCTCGCCGAGAGCATGCTCGAGGAACCGCCTGCCGGCAATGAGAACAAAGAGATCGAAAAAGTGGAACGGCAGCTCCATTACGCAGTTAAACATGCATCGCTCGACCTGGAGAAATTCCAGTTCAACACGGCGATCGCCAGGATCATGGAGCTGGTCAACGAGTTGTATCTCTACCGGCAGAACGTGGCCGCGCCGGAACAGAACGCGGAGCTGCTTTCAGAAGCTCTTGCAACCCTGATACAGCTCATCGCGCCCTTTGCCCCCCACCTGGGTGAGGAACTGTGGCAGCGGACAGGCCGTGAAGGCAGCGTCTTCGACAGTTCCTGGCCCCGGTACAGCGAAGAAAAACTGAAGACCGACACGGTTACCGTCGCGGTCCAGGTGAACGGGAAGGTCAGGGGCACCGTCGACATCGCTGCCGGCAGCCCGGAAGAAACCGTAAAAGAGGCGGCGCTGGCGCACGAAAACGTACAGCAGCACATCAGTGGTAAAACCGTCAAAAAAGTAATCGTGATCAAGAACAAACTGGTGAGCATCGTCGTATCATAACCATCTACCATGGGGGCACATGATGAAAAAGCACGTCATATCTGTCCTGCTTGTCACTGTTCTGGCAGGGACCGCCGCGGCGCAGAACCTGAGAATGCTTGAACTGCGGGGCGGTCATTTCAATCCCAAGGATGCCAAATCCGGCATGATCCTGGGCGGCACCTACGGCATCTCCTTCGATGAGCGGGTGAGCCTCGGGTTCGGCCTGGATATATTTCATAAAGGCTACAAAAAGGAATCGACCGTTGCCACTGAAGTGTCCGAATCGGGCGTTGTCGAGAACACGGTTACCAGAACCCTGGAATACAGCACCACCCTGGTCCCGCTCTCACTGAACCTGGACATCCGGCTGCCGTTCGAGCCGCCCTTCTGCTTTTATATCGGGGGCTCTCTGGCGTTCGAGATGCTCTTCAACTCCGAGAACAACTATGAAGAGGACATAAAGGAAAAACGGTTCTACAGCGGATTCGGCTGGATGGCCCGCGCGGGCGTGGAATACGCCATCGGCAGACGCTCGGCCCTGATTCTCGAAGCGTTCTACAACAACTGCCGCGTCAGCAGCGATGCGAAGAAAAAAGAGGGGCTTCCCGTCTGGAAAGAGGTCGACATGTCCGGACTCGGTTTCCGGGCCGGCGTCCGGCTGGACTTTTATTGAGAGGATTAGAGCGGTATGTACACAACCCAGCGCATGCAGTTCGGGTATGGCAACAGGATGACGGAAGGCGTCAAGCGGCTGCTGATCATCAACGTCGCGGTTTTCGTGCTCCAGTGGTTCGGGGGACGGTTCTTCATCGATCTGTTCGGTCTCACACCCCGTCTTACCTGGTCCCGGTTTTACATCTGGCAGTTTTTCACCTACATGTTCCTGCACGGCAACCTGCTGCATATCGCGTTCAACATGTATGCCCTCTGGGTCTTCGGAACGGAAGTGGAGCGAATGTGGGGCACGCGGGTCTTCTACCGCTACTATGTTATCACCGGCGTAGGCGCGGGAATCATTCACACGCTGGTTACGCCCCTGTCACTCATTCCGACCATCGGCGCCTCCGGCGCGGTCATGGGGGTGCTGCTGGCGTTCGGCATGCTCTTCCCGAACCGTCAGGTCACCATGCTGCTCTTTTTCATCCTGCCGCTGACCTTGCGGGCCAAGCACCTGGTCATGCTCTTTGCGGGCATCTCGGTTCTTTCCGGGGTGGCCGGCAGTCCGGACGGGGTCGCCCACTTTGCCCATCTGGGCGGCATGCTCGTCGGATACATCTATATCAAAGGCGGCCTGAACAGGGTGTTTTCCTCCCTGGAGGCGGCGTGGCGAAACCTTAAACGCCGCTACAGGATGAACGTGAAGCGGAATGAACAGCAGGATCTGGATAAACTGAAACGGATCGTGGATACGATCCTGGACAAGGCCAACACCGTCGGGTATGACAACCTGACCCGGGATGAAAAAGCGGTGCTGAAAAAGGCCAGCAAAATTTTCCGTAAAGACCACGAAAAGGAATAACACGGCGATCGATGATGAAAAGCGGATTTTTCCGGCAGGTTTCCGCCGGCCTGATACTCGCCTGCACACTGCTGGCAGGTGCGTCCCGGGCCGATGAAGTAGTGAACCTGCGGGTCAACTTTGAAGACACCAACACCTACACCTACGTGAACGCGGTGGAACGGCACAGCGTCGTGTATCTGGCGGTGGAGGATCTCAGCCGTCTCCTGAACCTGGGCTACATCGCTGTTCCCCGGAAAGAAAAATGCGTTCTCAAAGCGGGCTCGAAAGGGGTGACCGTCACAGCGATGAATCCCTTCATCCTCGTCGATAACCACCCCCACCAGATGGCGCTTCCCTCGCTCATCCACGCTGAGAGGATATATGTGCCTCTGGCCATTTTTCTCAATATCTGCGGCGATTTCATCCCGTCCGCCCGTTACGAACCGCTCTCCCGGTCCCTGTACATTCGCCGTTCGGTCTACAACATCACCAGCGTGGATATCGAGGAACGGGACAACGGCACACTCATCCGCCTCTCCACCGCCAAAACATTCGACAGAAACGACATCGAAGTCATTCGCAGCGGCGACTGGCTCTACATCACCTTCGTCGACGGGACGCTCGACACCCTGGGGCTCGCTTCGAACGAAGCGATCGGCACGGTGCGCAGGATCAAATCGATGCAGTACGACGCCTCGGCCCAGATATCGTTTCAGCTGCAGGGAGGGGTCACCGACCACTCGCTCTTCGTGAACGACAACGAGGTCATGGTCTCCCTGCGCCGGACAACCACCATCAGCACCGGCACCGACGACAGCAGCGGCGGGGCTGAAGAGCACACCGCCGGTCAGGCCGACAAGTCGAAATGGCTGATCGACACGATCATCATCGATCCCGGCCACGGGGGCCCTGATCCGGGCGCCATCGGGCGCTATCGCAAGACCAGAGAGAAGGATGTCAATCTGGCAATCGCCCAGAAACTGGCAACCCTCCTCACTCAACATCTCAACGTGAAAGTGCTTATGACCCGCAACGGAGATAAACGGCTCAAACGGGATTACCGGGAGGACCTGCAGGCGCGCAGCAAATTCGCCAATGCTCAGAAAGGAAAACTGTTTATCAGCATCCACGCGAATTCGGCTGAATCCTCCCAGGCAAGAGGATTCTCGGTGTATATCCTGGGGAAGGCATCCTCGCAGAAAGCCATCGAAACGGCCATGCGGGAGAATTCCGTCATGGACGAAGAGGACGCGGCCGGAAATGAGAACGACCAGCTCTCGCACATTCTCAACGCCAACGCCCATAACGCCTTTCAGAAAGAGAGCCTCGACCTGGCCGGCATCATGGTGAGCGAAATTAAAAAACGCACCAAACTGCCGCTCTGGACGGACGGGGTGGAGCAGGCCAATTTCTGGGTGCTCAACGGTACCGCCATGCCCAGTGTGCTGGTGGAAACGGCCTTTCTCTCAAACAAGTATGAGGAACGATTGCTGAATATAGGATCCGAACAGATGAAAATAGCCCGGGCCCTGTATGAAAGTATCGCTCAGTTCAAAGAGAAACATGAAAAGGAAATCGGAAGCTGACAGATGAGTGATACCAGGCCCATCGGCATTTTCGACTCGGGTATCGGCGGTTTAACGGTGGTGCATGAGATCTTCCAACGCCTGCCCAATGAAAGCGTGGTCTATTTCGGCGATACCGCCCGCGTGCCCTACGGCACCAAATCGCCCCGGGTGGTGGAACAGTTCGCCAAAGAGGACATCTACTTTCTGCTCAGGCAGGACGTTAAACTCGTTGTCGCCGCCTGCCACACCGTGTCATCGGTGGCACTTGACGGGCTGGTCGCCTCCATGCACCTCCCGATCCTGGGCGTGGTAGATCCCGGTGTGAAGGCCGCCCTGGAAGCGACCGGGAACAACCGCGTCGGCATCATCGGCACCAGGGCGACGGTGCACAGCGGCACATATGAAGCGAAATTCCGGGCCAAAAATCCGGATGTGAAAATCTTTTCCAAAGCCTGCCCCCTCTTCGTGCCCCTGGCGGAAGAGGGGTGGCTGGAAAGCGACGTCACCAGAATGACCGCTGAAATATATCTCGAACCGATCAAAGAGGAGGGCGTTGACACGCTCATCCTCGGCTGTACCCACTATCCCCTCCTGAAAAAGGTGATCCGGCAGGTAATGGGAGAGAGTGTGGTGATCATCGACTCTGCTGAAGAGACAGCCAAACAGGTGGCCAGACGTCTGCAGTTGATCCAGATGGAGAACGCAGCGGGCAATCCGCCCTCGCACGCGTTCTATGTCAGTGACATTCCGCACCAGTTTCAGGAGGTCGGGGAACGGTTCCTCGGAGACAGACTGGGCAATGTCACCCGGGTCGATCTCGATACGGTCCACTGAAAAACACGAACATCCGGAGAACCAGGACGGGAATCCATGTTTTCAAAAGTATTCAGCGCCGCTGTACTCGGCATCGAAGGGTACATCGTCGAAGTGGAATCACATATGGAACAGGGCCTGCCGGCATTCTCAACGGTGGGGCTGCCGGACGGAGCGGTCAGGGAATCAAAAGAGCGGGTGAACGCCGCCATCAAGAACAGCGGCTTCTTTCTGCCCACAAAGCGGATAACCGTCAACCTGGCCCCGGCCGATATCCGGAAAGAGGGATCGGCCTTCGACCTGCCCATGGCCCTCGGCCTGATGGCGGCCAGCGGCCAGCTGCCGCAGGATGCGCTGCAGCATGCGGTCATTCTCGGCGAACTGGCCCTGGACGGAAAAGTGCGGCCCATTCGGGGCAGCCTTCCCATTTCCGTGGCCGTACGTGACAGTGAGTTCAGCCGGCTGATCCTCCCCCGGGAAAACGCCCGGGAGGCCGCCATGGTTGACGGGCTGGACGTGTTCGCGGTCGGGCACCTCAGCGAAGCGCACGATCTGATCAGAAACGGCTGCGACACGGAACCGGTCCGGGTTGACATGGACGATGTCTTCAAACGGCGGCGGCAGTACCATATCGACTTCAGAGACGTAAAAGGGCAGGTGCATATAAAACGCGCCCTGGAAGTGGCGGCGGCGGGCGGGCACAACGTGCTCATGATGGGCCCGCCGGGATCGGGGAAGACAATGCTTGCAAGGCGGTTCCCCACGATTCTGCCGGACATGACCCTGGACGAGTCCATTGAGACCACCAAGATCCACTCGGTCTCGGGGATACTGCCCCCGGAAACGGCGCTGGTGGCGACCAGGCCGTTCAGAGCGCCGCACCACACCATCTCCGATGCCGGACTCATCGGGGGAGGCCATGTCCCGAGGCCGGGAGAGGTCAGTCTGGCGCACCACGGGGTGCTCTTTCTCGATGAGCTGCCCGAGTTCCGGAAAAATGTGCTGGAAGTCATGCGGCAGCCCATGGAGGATGGACAGGTAACCATCGCCCGCGCGGCCCTCAGCATCACCTATCCGGCGAATTTCATGCTGGTGGCGGCCATGAATCCCTGTCCCTGCGGATTTTTTACCGATCCGAATCACGAATGCACCTGCGCCGTGCCCCAGATTCAGCGCTACCGGGCGAAAATTTCGGGCCCGCTGCTGGATCGGATCGACATTCACATCGAAGTACCGGCCGTGCCTTATGAAGAGCTGTCGGGAAGGGCAACGGGAGAAAGCTCCGAATCGATCAGGGGAAGAGTGAAAACAGCGCGGGACATTCAGACCCGCAGGTTCAGAGAAGTAAAAGACACCTACTGCAACGCCCACATGATATCGAAGCAGATCCGCAGGTGGTGTCGCATCGACAGCGAGGGCGACACGCTGCTCAATACCGCCATAACGAGGCTGGGACTGTCGGCCAGAGCCTACGACCGTATTCTGAAAGTCTCGAGGACCATCGCCGACCTCGACGGTTCGGAAGCGATACAGCCGGCACATATCGCCGAAGCCATTCAGTACCGCAGCCTTGACAGAGATTTCGCGGCAACCGTCTAACGATACAGGTGCACCCATGGAAACAGACATTCTTCAGCTGGAACCGCATGAAAACGCCCTGGTGATCCGCTTGCTCGAGAGCCGGATCTACCAGGATGTTATCCCCGGTTTCAGGGAACAGGTCCTCAGCGTCCTGGACGCGGGACATACCACCATCGTCTTCGATCTTTCCCGGGTCGATGTAATGAACAGCTCCGGGCTGGGCATCCTGATCCTGCTGCAGGATGAACTGGACCGGCGGGCCGGCACCATGATTCTCTCGGGACTGGGCCCGGTCATGGAACAGCTGTTCACCCAAATGAAACTGGAAACACTGTTCACCGTGGCGAAGACGGAATCGGACGCGTTGGATATGATCTGACGAAAGTGCCGGCCGGGCGGGATGCCATGAAAGAGGTTGTGTCAGCGGTGAAATGGCAATAAAAAAATGACTGTCTTAAAAGTCAAAATGACAGCCATGAGGTGATTCGACAAAAAAAACCCTGCAATAGATACCGGGTATAAAGAACCGTGTATTGGACACGGTGGGAATCCGCCTGAGCGCTTTTTACGTCCACTCTATGGAGGCATGTAATACACGTCAGAGTCGAACTCCCTTAAAATAAGTGATAGCTCTTTATATTGCCGGCATTCTCTACTGCAGGGCAATAAACACGTGCCTGTTGTCATCTGTAATGTGAAAAATTCGCATGTCAAAGTCAAGAGAAAATTACCCTGCGGCCGGGTTTCAGGCAGATCGTAAAGGAGGAATTCACATGCACGTATCAGGCAAATTTCTGCTGACACTGCTCATGCTCTTTCTTGTCACCGGCAGCGGGTACGCCGGGGATATCGACATAATCACCGTCGACGGCGCCATCACCCCCGTAACGGCCCGCTACATACAGGATGCCGTTTCCCGGGCGGAGGACAAGGGGGCGGAATGTCTCATCATCCGGCTCGATACGCCGGGGGGACTGCTGCAGGCGACCATGGCAATCGACAAGCGTCTGCTCTCGGCGGCCGTACCCGTGGTCGTCTATATCTATCCGGGCGGAGGGCGGGCGGCTTCGGCGGGGGTGTTCATCTCATATGCGGCTCATATAACCGCCATGGCTCCGAGCACCAACATCGGTTCAGCGCATCCGGTGAATATGGGCGGCCAGGACACCTCCCGGGTCATGCTGGAAAAAATCACCAACGATGCGGTGGCGCACATCCGGGGCCTGGCCCAAAAGCGAAACCGAAATGCTGAATGGGCGGAACAGGCGATCCGGGAAAGTGTGAACATCACCGAAACCGAAGCGCTCGCTCTCAACGTCATCGATCTTATCGCCGAGAACATGACTGATCTTGTCGATAAGCTCGACGGGCTCACCGTATCCGTGAACGGCAGGGAGGTTACGCTCAATACGGCCGATGCCGAGCTGTATTATCGGGATATGGGTCTCAACTATCGCATCCTCGACCATATCGCAAATCCCAATATCGCCTACCTGCTCATGATGGCGGGTATTTTCGGTATCTTTTTTGAACTCCGCAGCCCGGGCAGCATCTTCCCCGGAGCACTGGGCGCCATTTCTCTTATCCTCGCGTTCTTTGCCTTTCAGGTGCTCCCGATAAACGCTGCCGGGATTCTGCTTATCCTTCTGGCGGTGGTCCTCTTTATCCTGGAGGTGCACATTGTCAGTTACGGTTTGCTCACTATTGGAGGATTGATATCAATGGTTCTTGGATCAATGATGCTGTACCGGTCGCCGGAACTGCAGGTCGCCCTGTCCGTGCTCATTCCGGTGGTAGTTGGATTCGCGCTCTTCTTCATCCTCGCGGTCTATCTGGCCGCCAGGGCGCAGATCAGGAAAAGCATTTCAGGTAAAGAGGGCATCGTGGGGGAAACGGGGACGGCGCTTCAGAATCTCGATCCTGAAGGCCAGGTGTCGGTGCATGGCGAAATATGGAGGGCCGTGGCCGATGAAAAAATAAAAAAGGGGACCAAAGTACGGGTCGTTGCCGTAACCGGTATGCAGCTCACGGTTGAAACGGTAACGGAATCCAACCGGTAAACTCACTCCGGCGCAGCCGAGCCGGATACGTCATCAAACATAGAGGAGGCTGTCATGCAATTCGTATTCACATTTGGATTTATTCTGTTTTTACTGATCGCCAGCGCCGTGCGCATTCTCAAAGAATACGAGCGCGGCGTCATTTTTCGCCTGGGAAGAGTCATCGGGTACAAGGGCCCCGGCCTGATCCTGCTTATCCCGGTCATCGACCGCATGGTCAAAGTCAGTCTTCGCACGGTTGCCATGGATGTCCCGCCCCAGGATGTGATCACCAAGGACAACGTATCGATTAAAGTCAATGCGGTTGTCTATTTCAGAGTGATGGACGCGGCCAGGGCCATCGTGGAAGTCCAGGATTACCTCTACGCCACATCCCAGCTGGCCCAGACCACACTGCGGTCGGTCCTGGGACAGTTCGACCTGGATGAGCTCCTGTCGGAGCGGGAAGTCATCAACGAAAAGCTGCAGGCCATTCTCGACAAGCACACCGATCCCTGGGGCATCAAGGTCAGCCTCGTGGAAGTAAAACACATCGACCTGCCGGAAGAGATGAAACGGGCCATCGCGCGCCAGGCGGAGGCGGAACGGGAAAGACGGGCGAAGATTATCCACGCCGACGGTGAAGCCCAGGCCTCCGAACAGCTCCTGCGTGCGGCCGAGACACTGGGCAGGGAACCGACGGCAATTCAGCTGCGTTTTCTCCAGACCCTGGTTGAGGTTGCCGCTGAGAACAATTCGACCATGCTCTTTCCGGTTCCCATCGACCTGTTCGAGCCCTTCCTGAGAAAGATCGCGAAAGACAAGAAATAAAACGGACGATGATCCCTTCGTCCCACCACCTCTGCAGATGGAGCAACAATGATCGATTGGAAAAAAATGAAATCGGCGGCCCTTGAATGGGGGCTCTTTTTCGGCATCGTCACCTGGCTGTTCGCCACGGCGATCACCAACGAGTTTACCTCGGCGGCGGTCTGGGGGATGATCATCTCCCGGGTCGTCATGGGGGCCGTTACCGCGGTCATCGCCTGGACGGTCCCCTGGTGGATTCGGGGCGCGGTCACCGGTATCGGCGTGAACCTGCTGTTCGCCGCTCTGTCCGCGCTCCCATCGGGTTCCTTCTTTGACGGCTGGAGAGTGGGATTCACACTCATGCTGGTCACCGGGATAGTGGCGGGAATACTGCTGGAGCTTGCCATGCTGCACCGCGAAAAGCAGCTGGCGGCGCACACATCACGCTAAGGGGAGCGGTTCCCGTATGAATTACTCGGTACAGGCAGTGGAGACCGGGGGCGGGCTGAAACAGTTCATCGGCCTGCCCTACCATCTCTATAAAAACCATCCGGTCTGGGTCCCCCCGCTGAGGATGGAGGAGCGGAAAAACTACTCGCCGAAAAAAAATCCGCTCTTCGACCATTGCGATGTCAAGCATTTTCTCCTCCTGAAGGCGGGAAGACCGGCAGGCAGGATAAGCGCCTTTGTCAATCATCTGGCCAACGAACACTGGGGCACCCGTACCGGCCTCTTCGGGTCCTACGAATGCGCACCGGACGGCGCCGCCCCGGGATTGCTCCTCACCGCGGCGGAAGAGTGGCTGCGGAAACAGGGAATGACGGTGATGCAGGGTCCGTGGAGTTTCGCCTCCCAGGAATTCGGCCTGCTGGTCAGGGGATTCGACACTCCGCCCATGGTGATGGCCCCCTGGAATCCACCGTCCTACGAGGACCACTTCCGCGCGTTCGGCCTGAAAAAAGCGAAGGATCTGCTGGTATACGAGATCGACGTATCCCGGGGCTACACACTCCCGGAAAAATATATCCGGTTCAGCGAGTCCCTGGAAAAAAAACTCGATATCAGGGTTCGTCCCATCGAGATGAAACGTCTCCGTTCGGAAGTGGCGAACATTCTGGAAGTCGCCAATGCCTCCACCAGCGGCAACTGGGGGTATATCCCGGTCACCGACAAAGAGGCTGAGGAACTGGCACAGTCGCTGAGAATGATCGCGGATCCCGACATCGTCATGCTGGCCGAGATCGAGGGGAAACCGGTGGGCTACCTGATCGTTCTGCCCGATATCAACACCCTGCTGAAAGGATCAGACGGACGATTGCTGCCGGCAACCTTTCTGAAACTGCTTTTCGGTCTCAGGCGCATCACCCGCTACCGCATCTGGGCCCTGGGGATCATCCCCGAATTTCAGCGCAGGGGCATTGACACGCTCTTCTACCGGCATCTTCACCGGAAACTCACGGCAAAGGGCGCCACGACCGTCGAAGCCAACTACGTGCTCGAAGACAACATGGCGATGAACAACCCAATTCTGAAAATGGGTTTTACCGAATCGAAACGCTACCGTGTATTTGAAAAAGAATTATCCTGAATTCGAAGCAAACGCCGGAGCAGCGATGACATCAGCAACGCGACGCGCATTTCTCAAGCAGGCCACGGCTGCGGCCGCAGGAGCCCTGCTGACGCCGGTGTACGCCCGGAGCGACCTGGCCGGGGAGCAGGCCCGGTACTGGGACAAGCTGCCGGGAAAGCAGGTGCAGTGCCGTCTCTGTCCCTGGCGGTGCACGGTCAAACCCGGCCAGCGGGGGCGCTGTCAGGTGCGCCGGAATATAGACGGCACCTATTACTCCCTGGTGTACGGCCGTATCGCGGCCATCCACCGGGATCCAATCGAAAAAAAGCCGTTTTTCCATTTTCTGCCCGGTTCCAGCGCTTTCTCTCTGGCGACCGCGGGCTGTAACTTCGATTGCAGTTTCTGCCAGAACTGGACCCTGGCGCGAAAGCGTCCCGATGACATCCCCAGTACCGCCTACACTCCCGCGGATATTGTCGCCTCCGCCCGAAAAACCGGGGACGCATCGATCGCCTACACCTATAATGAACCGACGATCTACAACGAATTCATCACCGACACGACCCGCCTGGCAAAACCGGCGGGATTGAGGACAGTGCTTATTTCCAACGGCTTCATCAACAGGGAGCCCCTCAGGGAGCTGACCGGGCTCATTGACGCCTACAAAGTGGACCTTAAATCCTTCTCTGAAGAGTACTATCTGAACGTTGTCAAGGGCAGGCTCGCTCCTGTTCTTGAAACGCTGGAAACCCTGCGATCCGACAATATCTGGACCGAAATCGTCTACCTTACCGTGCCGACGCTCAATGATGATACTGCACAGGTTAAAAAAATGGTGACCTGGATCCGTACCACTCTCGGACCCGATGTTCCCGTGCATTTCACCCGCTTTCACCCGAATTACCGCCTGACCAACCTGCCCTCCACTCCCGTGGAAACGCTGGAACGGCTGCGGGCAACCGCTCTCGAGGGAGGCCTGCATTACGCCTATATCGGCAACGTACCGGGCCATGAAGGTGAGAACACCTACTGCCACAGCTGCGGGAAGCGGCTGATCACCCGCATCGGCTTTGTAATCTACGAAAACCGTCTGGAATCGGGAGCCTGCGGCTACTGCGGCACCCCGATTCCGGGCATTTGGACATAACAAAAAACGCCTGGGGATTGTATTATGAAACGACGTCTGAACGCTGCGGCCGCTGTGCTGCTGGGCAGCCTTATCCTCACCGGAGCGGTATTTTCCCAGATACGGGAATCATCGCGCGCCGGTGGTTTTTACAGCGCCAACGCATCCGAATTGAAAGCTTCACTGAACCAGTTCTACCAGAATGCGAAACCGGCCGAAGTGAGCGCCACCCGGATACAGGCGATCTGGGTCCCGCACGCCGGTCACCAGTTCAGCGGCCAGATCGCCGCAAACGGCTGGTACTCGGTCAGGGGACGGCCCTATGACGCCGTCATGATCATCGCCCCCTCCCACACGACACCGCTGCGGACAATTTCCGTCGGCGATTTCGAGGCCTACCGGACACCGCTGGGGACGCTGCCGGTTGAGCGGGAGTTGACGGCCGCGATTCTCGAACGAGTAAAGGACGCCGCCTTCGTGCCGGAAGCGCATGAGATGGAACACGCCATCGAAGTGCAGATACCCTTTATTCAGACGCTGCTTCCCGGCGTACCGATCGTTCCCATTCTTGTGGGAAGGCTGGACCTGGGAGAATGCCGGGATCTGGCGAATGCGCTTTGCGACATCTGCAAAGACAAACAGGTGCTGTTCGCGGCCAGTTCGGACATGTCCCATTACCCCTCCTATGAAGACGCTCTCACGGTTGACGGCAAAGTGCTCAGCGCCATCGAAGAGTTCGACATCATGAAGATCGATCATCTTACCCGCAGCCTGCTGCAGGAGAACATTCCCGGACTCAGTACGGTGCTCTGCGGGTGGCCGGCGCTCCAGACCGTCATGCGGATCGCTCACAAATTGAAATCATCGCAGGCGGAAGTGCTTCCCTACCAGAACTCCGGGGATGTTTCCGGGGAACGGCAGCGCGTGGTCGGTTATGGCGCGGCCGTCTTTCACACGAAAGCTGCCAAAAGCAAGCGAGGTGACGATATGATCGAGGAGATCGATTTCACTCCCGAGGAAAAAACGAAGCTGTTTTCCATTGCCCGGCAGGCGATTACCGCGGCCGTCTCAGGCGGCGACATGCCGGTGCTGACTACCGGAGAAGAGAATCTTCTTCTCAAACGCGGTGTGTTCGTTACCCTCACCAACAAAGGAAGGCTGCGGGGCTGCATCGGCAACTTCAACCCCGCCTACCCGCTCTGGGACATGGTCGCCCGCATGGCGGTGGCGGCCGCCACTCAGGACTACCGCTTCAGTATGGATCCGATCACCACTCCCGAACTGGAAAATCTGGAAATAAAAATCTCCATTCTCTCAAAAATGCATAAAATTGACTCCATCGACGAGATCGAGATCGGCACCCACGGCATCTGGATACGACAGGGAAGCCGAAGCGGCACCTATCTGCCTGAAGTCGCCGTGGAGATGGGCTGGAATACAACCGAATTTCTTGAACACTGCAGTGCCGAAAAAGCCGGCCTCGGACCTGACGCCTGGAAAAAAGGAGCGGATATCTATATCTATTCCTCACAGGTGCTGAGCGAAAAAGATATCTAAAAACATCTTGTGATTTACCGTATTATCCATTATATTTGGTAAATTCCTGACCGGTAAAAACTGTTGGAGGATCACACATGCATTATAATATTAAAGAGTATAATGACGTAACGGTCATCAGCGTAAAGGGGAACTTGATGGGTGGACCGGAAACGGTCGCCATCCATGAAAAGGTGAAGGAGCTGATCGATAATAACGTGAAAAAAATCGTCATTGATCTCGCGAAAGTGAAATGGATGAACAGTTCCGGGTTGGGAACAATGATGGGGTGCCTGACATCCCTGAAAACCGCCAACGGCGAATTGAAGCTCTCCGGTGTTGCTGAAAAAGTGAAGAGCCTCTTTATGATGACGAAATTGATCACCATCTTCGAGACGTACGATACCGTAGAAGATGCTGTCGCCGACTTTTAACGGTACAGATGCATATACCTGATCTCGAAAGGGCGGGCCTGAGCCCGCCCTTTCCTATGTCATACCAGAATGAGAAAACACCATGACGCACGGGCCCGCCGCACAACAGACATATCTGCCTTCCGACATACAAAGCGCCCTGAAGCGGTTCGAAAAAGAGTATACCAGGCAGCTCACCGTTGATATTCCGCACCTGACGCCGGTCTTCACCCATATCCTGGTATCCCACGGAAAACGTACCCGGCCTGTACTTTTTTTCCTCTTTCAGGCAGCCTTCAGCGGCCGGGTGACGGGAAACGAGATCATTCCCGTACTCATTGAAATGCTGCATGAGGCGAGCCTCATTCATGATGACGTCGTTGATGCGTCACCGGCCAGACGCGGGCACGAGTCGATGAACATCACCTGGGGCAACAAAGTCGCCGTGCTCTGCGGAGACTATCTCATGGCAAAAATTCTCGATCTCGGGCTCAACGCCGGTATCAACGGTATGATGCCGATCATCTCCCGCACGGCCGTCAATATGGGACTGGGTGAGCTGCGGCAGGCCGTGGCCGATCCAGCCGAAAACGCGCTCGAAACAGCCTATTACAACACCATACGGGACAAGACCGGGGGGCTCTTCTCCGCCGCCTGCGAACTCGGCTGTCTTGCCGGGGGCGCGGAACCCGGCATGCAGCTGCGGGGCAGGGAATTCGGTCTTGTATTCGGAACCCTTTTCCAGATCAAAGACGATCTTCTCGATCTCACCGGCAGCCCCCGTGACATGGGCAAACCCGCCGGTCAGGACCTCAGGGATGGCAAAATCACACTGCCGCTTATACAGGCCCTGCAGCACCGGGACAGCCTCGGTAAAAAAGAAATATTTGACCTCCTGAAACGCAGGTCTGCTGAAGATATCGCCGCACTTAAACAGATCATCGTCGCCGGAAAAGGCATAGAAGCGACCGAACGGGAAATCGACCGGCTCGCGGCGGAAGCGATGGATCTGCTTGCATGCTTCCCCGCGAACCCGTATGTCGACACCATCAGAACACTGGTCTCGGCGAACAGGGACAGAAAACGATGAAAAAGCGATTCCTGCCGGTTCTGCTCGCGGCGGTCGCCCTGCTTCCCGCATGCCGCCGGGCGGCTGCACCCGCCCCCTATTCGCACACCCGTTTTCTCATGGACACCATAGTAACGATTACGGTGCATGACAGCGGATCGGCAGCCGTTCCGGTGTCGGAGGCGGTGGACCGGGCATTCACGGTCATGGCAGATGTGGAAAAAACCGCCTCTGCCCATTTGCCGGAAAGCGACCTCTACCGCATCAATGCCGCATCGTTCAGCGAGGCGGTGGTCCCGCCGGAACTCGGGCGGATCATTGCCGCGGCCCTTGCTGTTTCTGAAAAAACCGGCGGCGCCTTCGACCCCACCCTTGGCAGGGTCAAGGATCTCTGGCCCTTCACCACCCCCGATCCCGCCCCTCCTGACACGGCAGCTGTACGCAGCGTACTCGCCTTCACGGGCTACCGGCATCTTGGCATCAGGGGCGACACGCTCAGCACCTCCCGTCCCGGCATGGAGCTTGACCTGGGCGGTATCGCAAAGGGCCGGGCCATAGACCTCGCCGTCTCATCCCTCCGGGAGGCGGGTATCAGTGCGGGAATCGTGGACGCCGGCGGCGATCTGCGCATATTCGGCACGCCTCCCCGGAAACCGTTCTGGAACATAGGGATACGTGATCCCCGGAGCGGCGGGGAGATATTCGGTGTGATTACGACAGGAGAAGCCGCCGTCGCCACTTCCGGCGACTATGAACGGTTTTTCATATATAACGGTAAACGCTACCACCATCTGCTCGATCCGGCGACCGGGTTTCCGGCAGCAGGCACGGCCAGCGTTACCATTATCGCCCCGTCGGCGCTGGAAGCCGACGCGTACGCAACGGCGGTCTTCATCATGGGGCCTGAACGGGGCATGGGCTTCATTGAAGCGGAACCCGCTCTTGAAGGGATCATTATCTCAAGAGGGAACGACTCGCTGACATACACGGTCTCAACGGGGCTGAAAGATAATTTTCAGCGCCTGCGATAAAAAATCCTTTTCTTTAATTGTGAAAATCAATATCATAATGATTACGGTTAACACGGCAGGAGGGTATGCATGCCCCGGACACTGATTACGGGAGGCGCCGGCTTCCTTGGATCACATCTTTGCGAATACATGCTCGCCAGGGGTCACGAAGTGATCGCCATCGACAATCTGATCACCGGCACCACCGACAATATCGCGCATCTGAGGCAGGACCACTTCTCCTTTATCAAGCACGATGTCACCGAGTATATCTACATCGACGGCCCCATCGACTACATTCTCCATTTTGCATCACCGGCCAGCCCGCTCGACTACCTGGAACTGCCGATCCAGACCATGAAAGTCGGATCCCTGGGCACCCACAAGGCGCTGGGGCTGGCCCTGAAGAAGAAGGCCCGCTTTCTCCTGGCCTCCACGTCTGAAGTGTACGGTGACCCGCTCATTCATCCCCAGCCGGAAACCTACTGGGGAAACGTCAACCCGGTGGGTCCCAGGGGGGTGTATGATGAGGCAAAACGCTTTGCCGAGGCCCTGACCATGGCCTATCACACCTACCACGATGTGGACACGAGAATTGTCCGTATTTTCAATACCTACGGACCCCGCATGCGCCCGGAGGACGGCAGGGCCATTCCCGCTTTCGTGCCCCAGGCCCTGAGAAACGATCCCCTGACGATTTTCGGTGACGGCAGCCAGACCCGCAGTTTCTGTTTTGTGACGGACCTCATGGATGGCATCTATCGGCTGCTCATGTCCGACATCACCGATCCGGTGAATATCGGAAATCCCGACGAACGGACGATCCTCGAGCTTGCCGAAAGCATCCTGGCAATTTCCGGCAGCAGCAGCACCCTGGAGTTCAAGGAACTGCCGCTGAACGATCCCAAGGTACGACAGCCTGACATCACCCTCGCCCGGGAGAAACTGGGGTGGCGTCCCGAGGTCGACCTCGAGGAGGGCCTCGGGATCACCATCGAATGGTTCAAAAAAAGGCTCGGCTATACAGGATAACCGCTTTAAAAATATACTGCTGATCCGTTTCAGCGCCATAGGTGATATCGTTCTTGTGACGCCCCTCATCAGGTGGCTGAAGCAGGCATTTCCAGGATCGAACATAGACATTGTCGTCAAGAAACAGTACGCGCCGCTGCTTGAGACCAATCCCCGTCTGCACCGGATCATCGCCTGGGAACCCGCGTCGGCGCTCTCGCTGCTCAGGCAGGTACGCCCCTGGTCATATGACGTGGTCATCGATCTTCAGGGCAATACACGCAGCGGGCTGCTGATGCTCTTCCGGGGCAAGGCCGCCGGCGCCCGCTTCAGGCACATGCGGCTGCGCCGATTGCTGCTGGTAAAAACAGGGCTGAACCTGTACGGAAGGACGGTCCCGGTGCCGCTGCGCTTTCTTGACTCCGTCCGTAAATGGCGGGTCGCCGATGACGGCAAGGGCCTGGAGCTCTTCATCGATCCACGGGCGGCCGAGACAACCCGGTCCCTGCTGGAAGAGGCCGGCCTGACCGCGAGAACCCCGTACGTGGTTCTCGCCCCCGGCGCCGGAAGAGCGACGAAGCGCTGGCCCGGGGACAGGTACGCGGAAGCCGCCCGGCGCCTGATCACCGGGGGGTATCGAGTGGTATTGACCGGCGGCCGGGAAGACCGGGACCTCTGCCGCGGCATTGCGGAAAAAACCGATTCCGACCGTATCGCCGATTTCAGCGGCCGGTGCAGCCTGCCCGAAACCGCGGCGCTTCTCGAGGGCGCGGCGCTGCTGATCACCAATGACACCGGAGTGATGCATATGGGCTGCGCGCTGGGAACACCGGTGACCGCGGTCTTTGGCCCGACGTCGAGGGAGCTTGGCTTTTATCCGTTCCGGGCCGTTTCCACAGTGGTGGAGCGGCCGCTCAGCTGCAGGCCCTGCTCGTTTCATGGAACGGAAACGTGCCCCCGCACCCATTTTGACTGCATGAAAACGATCGGCACGGATGATGTTCTGGCAGCGTCCGAACCATTAATGAACCGGAAATAAATATGTATTCAATCTGGCATCTCATCTACAACGGCATCGTCCTGCCGCTGTTCTCGACAGCGATTTTCATCAGCCGCATCTTCAATGAAAAGGTCCGCAGGGGCCTGGCCGGAAGAAAAAACCTGTTCCCGGCACTCACGCAGGCTGTCTCCGCCCTGGGAAAAGAGGGGCCCCGTTTCTGGATCCACAGCAGCTCCATGGGTGAATTCGAGCAGGCGCGGCCGCTGATTGCCAAATTGAAGGAACGGTTTCCGGAAGGAACGGTGATCGTCACCGTCTTTTCGCCGTCGGCATACGATCATCTTCAGGACTACCGTACCGCGGACTACCTCTGCTATCTGCCGCTGGACACAAAGAAAAACGCCGAGAAATTTATCGACATCGTAAACCCTGATGCAGGCGTGGTTATCAGGCACGATATCTGGCCGAATCATCTCTACCAGCTTCAGAAACGGGGCATTCCCTGCATTCTCGTGAACTGTTCCATCAGGCAGTCACCCTCGCTCTGGCTGCGTCTCGCACCCGGATCGAACCGTTATCTGCACGGCGCTTTTGACGAGATCCACACCATATCCCCCGCAGCCCGCGACTACTGCGAAGCAAAACGGTGGGGCAGGGGGCCGGTTGAGGTGATCGGCGACACCCGCTATGACCAGGTGATTTTCCGGGCCCGCCAGGCGGAAACGATCGTCGAGCCGCTGCGAACATTGAAAAACGGCCGCCCGGGGTTTGTCATGGGCAGCACCTGGCCCTCGGATGAATCGGTACTCTTTGACGCCCTGGCGCGGCTGCGAAATGACGGCACCTCTCTCTGGATGGTGGTGGTCCCTCATGAGCCCACTGCGGAACACCTGGGCCTCATCGAAGAGCGGCTCGCCAAACTGGGATTTCATTCGCTCAGATTGTCCGAGGTGCAGCAGGAGCACCGTGACACGGGAGATGTCCTCATTGTCGATCGTGTCGGCATTCTGGCAAGCCTCTACGCGCTGGGCGAACTCTGCTATGTAGGCGGGGGGTTCGGGCCCGGCATTCACAATGTGCTCGAACCTGCGGCCCTGGGGAAAGTGGTGCTGTTCGGTCCCAGAAACGGCAATTCCTATGAGGCGGGCCAGCTCATTCAAAAGGGTGTTGGATTCGCCTGCAGCGATACCGCGTCCATGTATGAGACGCTGAAACAGTTTCTCGATGATCCCGCCCGCATGGTGGAGACAGGGAAAAAAGCGGAAGCGATCGTCAATGAAAACCGCGGGGCCTCCGAAAGGATCATTCACCGCCTGACCCGTTTGATAGCCGAACAATGATACACGCGGACGCAATAACCTATACCTACCCCGGAAGCAGCGGTGATGCCGCTCTTCGGGGTGTTTCTTTCAGCATGGAGCCCGGGGAACGGGTAGCGCTGATGGGCGCCAACGGATCCGGCAAGACAACCCTCATCCGCTGTCTCAACGGGCTCTTTCTGCCCGCGTCCGGCACGGTTACCGTGGATGAGTTCCGTACCGATGAACCCGAGCATGCCTATGAAGTGAGACGGCGGGTGGGCATGATGTTCCAGAACCCCGACAACCAGATCGTCACGACCACCGTGGAGCGTGAGATCGCCTTCGGCCTGGAAAATCTCGGTCTTCCCTATGATGAGATGCGGGAGCGCACCGAAACGGCCCTGATACAGTTCGAGCTCTCTGCCTACCGGGACACACCGCCCCATCTTCTCTCCGGCGGTGAACGGCAGCGCCTGGCCCTGGCCGCGGTCTGGGTGATGCGTCCCCGCTATCTGATTCTG
This sequence comes from bacterium, assembly GCA_016934955.1. Classification (GTDB taxonomy): domain Bacteria; phylum Zhuqueibacterota; class QNDG01; order QNDG01; family JAGLOF01; genus JAFGRY01. The sequence goes on from JAFGRY010000028.1 coordinate 50,057, forward strand.
GATGAGCCCACATCACTTCTGGATCCGCGCAGCCGCAAGGAGGTCATGGCCGTGCTCGAAAGGGATATGGCCGATCGCATCGGTCTCCTCACCGTAACCCAGATACCGGAGGAGGCGCTGGCCTGCCGCCGGCTGGTGATCATGGACCGGGGCGCCATTGTCCGTGACGGCTCCCCCGCGGACATCTTCACCGACGCGGACAGGCTGCGCGATCTGGGATTGAGTGTTCCCGTTGCCGTTGAACTCGAATCGTATCTGCGGAATTCATGAATATATCTATCGAACATCTCTTTTTCGAATACAATTCACCCTTCGCCCCCCGGCGGCAGGCGCTGACCGACATCTCCCTGCAGATCGACGCCGGTGAAATGCTGGCCATCGCCGGCGCGGCGGGCTCGGGAAAAACAACCCTTATTCAGCACTTCAACGCCCTCCTGAGCCCTGCCGGGGGAACGGTTCGCATCGACGGCACCGACCTCAACGCGCAGAAAACGGATCTGAGAACGATCAGGAGGCACGTCGGCCTTCTCTTTCAATTTCCGGAACTGCAGCTGTTTGAGGAAACCGTCTACCGTGATATCGCCTTCGGGCCGAAAAATCTGGGATATTCCCGGGAGGAAATCGACAGGCGGGTTCGCCGCTCCCTGGACCTGGTGGGTCTGGATTTCACCGCGTTCGCCGAGAAATCCCCCTTCGCCCTCAGCGGCGGCGAAAAGCGGCGTGTCGCCATCGCGGGGGTACTGGCCATGGAACCCCGGGTACTGGTGCTGGATGAACCGACCGTCGGCCTCGACAGCAGGTCCGCCTCAATGATCGAGACATTTCTGAGAGAGCTCAACAGCGGGGGCACGACGGTGATCTTCGTCTCTCATGACATGGACCTGGTGGCGCGGCTCGCCGATCGCATTGCCGTGCTCGCCAGCGGGCGGCTCATCTATCACGGCGGACCCGGAGGGCTGTTCAGAAATGCTGCGCTGCTCGAGCGCGCCGGGCTGGACATGCCCCATGTCACCCGCTATATGGCCCGCCTGCGCGAGAGCGGCCTCGATGTGAGCACCGACATCTTCACCCTGTCAGATGCAAAAAAGGAAATAGACCGGATAAAACGCAATCAGTGACACCACAGCTTGAAAGGAGCGGAAATGGAACTCTCCAAGAGACACACAGCGATCATCACCCTGCTTTTAGCGATCATCCTGGGAACGGGGACGCTTTTCGCCTGGCAAACGAACGAACCCGACTGGGTGGACGGATATCCGGACGGCTGCACCAGCATCACCGTAGGCCGCAAGGCGTCCGCCGATGGATCCGTGATCACCTCCCACACCTGTGACAGCCACCGCACCCGGGCCTGGCTCGATATCATGCCTCCACGGGATTTTCCCGGAGGGGCGAAGCAGGAGATGGTAAAGCGGATCGCCGATGACAGCAAAGCAATGCCGACATATGCGTATACCCCCACCGGTACTATCCCGCAGGTTGAGCATACGTATGGGTATATCAACACCGCCTATCCGGCCATGAACGAGCATCAGCTGGCTGTGGGTGAGTCAACGTTCGGCGGCAGAGAGGAACTGCGGTCCGACATGGGGCTCATCGACTGCCAGCAGCTGGTGCATCTGATGCTGCAGCGCTGCACCACCGCCCGGGAGGCGATCAGGCTGGCGGGCGAGCTTACCGGACGGTACGGCTGGAACGACGCCGGTGAATGCCTCACTATCGCGGATACCAGAGAAGTGTGGCACTTTGAAATCGTGGGACCCGGCACCGGGAAAACCGGCTCGGTCTGGGTTGCCCAGCGGGTACCCGACGACCATGTGTCGGTCAACGCCAACGGCAGCCGTATCCGCATGATCAATCTGGACGACCCGGACCATTTCATGGCCTCGAAAAATATCTACAGCGTCGCCGAGGAGCACGGCTGGTGGAACAAGAAGATGGGACATTTTCAATTCTGCTACACCTACGCCCCTGAGAGCCGCACCTCCCTGGCGACCCGCAGACGGGAATGGCGCGTACTCTCCCTGGCCGCGCCCTCACTCAACCTGCATCCGGAATCGGAAAATTATCCCTTTTCCGTAAAGCCCGATACGCCGCTCACCATGGAGATGCTGGTGGACATGTTCCAGGATTACTACGACGGCACCGAATACAATTTCGTCAAGAACATCACCTGCACCGACGATTCGGGCCGGACGGTCATCTCACCCATGGCCAACCCCTTCATGCCCTACGACATGAACAAGATCTTCAAGATCAACGGCGGCTGGGGCTGGCGCGGCGAGCGCACCATCGCCCGCTGGTACACTATGTACGCCACCATCACCCAGAGCAGGGACTGGCTGCCCAACGAGGTCGGCGGTGTAGTCTGGCTGGCCTTCGACAATGTGGCCAATTCCATCTATGTGCCGCTCTACTGTTCCATCACCGACCTGCCGGCATCCTACAAGACTCCGGGAAGGGTGACCGGGTTTAACCGGGATTGCGCCTGGTGGGCATTCAACCGGCTGGGGACCCTCGCGGCCCAGCGCTGGTATGACATGCGCGATGACCTGGCGCGGGTCTGGGAACCGCTGCAGACGCGAATGTTCACCGAACAGGCCGAAACCGACAGGGCCGCGCTGGAGCTGCTGAAAAAGGATCCCCTGGCGGCCAGGGTGTTCCTCACGCAATACGGCATCGGCTGGGGCGACAGAGTGGTCGCCGAAGCCTGGAAACTGGGCGATCTGCTCTGGACGAAATATGACGAACTTTTCTAACCACAACCAGGGACAACAACAATGAAATCAGGGATCATCGGCCTGGCGCTGTCAGGCAAGTCCACCATTTTCGAGGCGCTCAGCGGCAGCCCGGCCCGGCCCGAGCTGAAGGCCGAAAACCGCAGGACCACCGTGACGGTTCCGGACGAGCGGATCGACCGGCTCAGCGCCATGTACAAGCCGCGGAAAACCATCTACGCAACCATCGAATTCATGCTGCCGGGGAGGACGGGATCTACCGAACACACGGCTGATTCTCCGGTCTGGAACGCGGTGCGGGACTGCGACGCGCTCATTCATGTCATCCGCAACTTCCCCCTGCCCGGCATGGACGCCCCCGATGTCGCTGCGGATTTCCAGAAAATGGAGCAGGAGCTGATCTTCGCCGACCTGGTGGTGGTGGAAAAACGGCTGGAAAAAATCGCGGCCGAGCACCAGCGCAACCGTCCGGTGGACAAGGAGGAGGAAAAACTTCTCGAGCAGTGCCGGGAGCTGCTGGAACAGGAGACGCCCCTGCGGCGCCGTCCCGAGATCGCGGGCGCGCCCCAGCTGCGAGGCTACGCGTTTCTTTCCGGCCGTCCCATGCTGGTGGTCTTCAACAATCCCGAAAGCAACAATGAACTTCCCGATGCTCCTGCGCTTCTGGCCGCGGAGAAGTGCCTGGTCATTCGCGGCGGCCTGGAGCACGAGATCGCCCAGATGTCGGGCGAGGACGAGGCGGCGTTCCGGGAAGAGTACGGGATCAGCGAGACCGCGGTGGCCCGGCTCATCAGGGAGACCTACGACCTGCTGGGCCTGCGGTCGTTCTTTACCGTGGGCGAAGACGAGGTGCGCGCCTGGACCATCACCCGGGGAACCGTGGCCGTGGACGCCGCGGAAAAGATCCACAGCGACATCAAGCAGGGCTTCATCCGCGCCGAAACCGTCAGCTACGATCACCTCATGGAGGCGGGGAGCCACGCCGGCGCCCGCAAGCAGGGCACCGTGCGCCTCGAAGGCAAAACCTATGAAGTGCAGGACGGGGATATCATCGATTTCAGATTCAACGTCTGAGATGAGAGGTCGATCGTCGAGACCGGCCCCTCCGCCCCGCCCCAAGTTTCCAACGAAAATGACGAAAGAAACGAAAAAGCAAAAGGGCGGGACAACCTTGTGACAAGTCCGACGTGGCAAAGCTGGTGCACTTGGACATTGGACATTGGATATTGGATATTAATTATTGTTTATTTAACCCATCAACTCATGAACCCATCAACTCATGAACCATCCTGTCGCTCTCATCGCTCTATTGCTCTTTTCGTTCCTTTCGCGCTTTTCGTTGGCCTATTGGGGGGGGTCATGTTTTCAGGCGCACAGCCGTGCGCCGCTACAATTTCCTTTTAATTCCTCCCGTACTTTCGTATATTTCACCGCACCGACCAGTATCCGGAACCCGTACATGACCGCGACACGTTCACACTGCGCAGGTGTTAAACTGCTCAAACTGATCACGGGAATCACCATGCTTCCCTGTCTTTCACTTGCCCTGAAAAAAAACGATGCCTGAAACATCCGGAAGAGAGTGGGCGGATGTGGTCTTTACCCAGCCGCCGGCGGGTAAATTCACGTACGCGGTCCCGGAAAGCTTCAGGGAGACCGTTCAGCCCGGTCACCGGGTCATGGTACGGCTGGGAAACCGAAAGATGGCCGGGTTCCTGGTCGAATTTGTGCCCGAGCCGGATCTTGAGAATGTGAGGGAGATCGAGGATGTTCTCGACCCGGAGCCGCTGCTCTCGCCCGAGCTGCTGGATCTGACCCGCTGGATTGCATCCTACTACATGTCGACCTGGGGAGAGGCGGTACGGGCGGCACTGCCCCCCGGGGTCATGCGCCATGCCCGCCTCATGATCGAACCGCTTCCCGAATCTTCCCCTGCCGTCGAACTGGACGATACCGCGAGACGGATCCTTGCCTGCATACAGGAGCGGGGCGCTGTCTCGTTTCAGGCTCTGACCAGATCAGCGCCGCTCCCCGTTTCCCGGTTTCTCATCGCGACGCTGGAAAAAGCCGGACTGGTGCGCGTCAGCCATATTCTCGAGGAGCAGCAGGCCTCGGTGATGACCGAGAAGTGGATCGCCCTCGACGATTCGCTCAGCAAGGCGGAGCAGCGGGAACTGGTGAAAAACGCCCCAAGACAGGCGGCTGTCCTGGAGAGAGTGCGAAAAGCCGGAGAAGACCTGCGCCGCAGTGAACTGGAGGTTCCGCTGGCCCTGCTGCGGCAGCTGGAAAGCAAGGGACTCATCAACATCTATGAACAGGAGGTCGACCGCACACCCTACCGTGACCATGACGTGCCCGAGGCTGCACCGCTCACCCTCAGTGAAGATCAGCAGCGGGTTTTCGGCACCATCAGCGCCGGGCTGCAGAGTGGCCGATTCGGCGTCTATCTCATCCACGGCGTCACCGCCAGCGGCAAGACCCAGGTCTACATCGAGGCGGTCAGGGAAACGCTGAAACAGGGCAGGACCGCCCTAATTCTCATTCCGGAGATATCGCTCACCCCCCAGGCCGTGCAGCGCTACCGTTCCGCGTTCGGAGACCAGGTTGCCATTCTCCACAGCCGCATGTCCATGGGAGAACGGTTCGATTCCTGGCGCATGATCAAGGAGGGGCAGTACCGGATAGCCCTCGGTCCCCGCTCGGCGGTGTTCGCACCCCTGCCCGACCTGGGACTGATCGTCATCGACGAGGAACATGACGGGTCCTATAAACAGTCCGATCCCGCTCCCCGCTATCACGCCCGCGATACCGCGGTCATGCGCGCCCATCTCAATAACGCTACCGTGATTCTCGGATCGGCCACACCCAGTCTCGAATCGTACCATAACGCCGTAAGCGGCAAATACACGCTCTGCGAGCTGCAGCGCCGCATCGACGAAACGGAAATGCCCCTGGTGACCCTGGTCGATCTCAACGAAGAGGAGGAGATACCCTCCGGGCGCGTGCTCTCGGAAATCCTCATTCAGCGGATCGGCGAACGGCTCGATCAGGGCGAACAGGTTATGCTGCTGCAGAACCGTCGCGGCTACTCGACACTGCTGCAGTGCCGGGAGTGCGGCGCCGTGGCCAAATGCCGCGACTGTGATATCAGCCTCACCTTTCACCAGTATGACAATGTGCTGAAATGTCACTACTGCGGTTACCGGCAGCGGGCGGACGGCCGCTGCCGCGAGTGCGGAGGGGAAACGATCAAATTTCAGGGTGCGGGCACCCAGCGGGTGCAGGAGGCGCTGAACACAATCTTCCCGGACGCCAGGATCCTGCGCATGGACCAGGACTCCACCGGCAGAAAAGGCGCCCATGACCGGATTATCCGCGCCTTTGAAGCGGGCAAGGCCGACATTCTTCTGGGCACCCAGATGATCGCCAAGGGACACGATTTTTCCGCGGTCAATCTCGTCGGCATCATTTCTGCGGACACCGGTATTCACTTTCCCGATTTCAGAGCCGGAGAACGAACGTTCCAGCTGCTCACCCAGACAGCGGGAAGAGCCGGACGCAGGGACCGCCGGGGAGAGGTGGTTATCCAGACCCGGGTGATCGACCATCCGGTCATCACGCTTGCCAGGACCCACGATTTCATCGCCTTCTACAAGCGGGAAATGGCGCAGCGGCGGGAGCTGGTTTACCCTCCCTGGGGACGAATGGCCCTGATCCGGCTCAAGGGCGGTAATGAAGCCGCGGTGCAGAAGGCGGCTGCGACGCTTCGGGAACGTTTGCCCGGTGCTCCGGGGATGACGATTCTCGGACCCGTTCCCTGTCCCATCGCCCGCATCAAACAGCTGTTCCGCTACCAGATCATTCTCAGAATCGCCAGGGAAGCCGACCCTGCCGGAAATCTGCTGCGCAAGGTCATCAGCAGAGGTATGGCGGATGTCCGGGTGCGCTCTTTGCCGCCGGGAGTGAGGATCGCGGTGGATATCGACCCGACCGACACGCTCTGACCGGGCGGTTCGGAAACAGCCGGTGACGCCGGTTATCGGCCAGCCCGATTACTATCTGCAGCATGAACCGTGCGTTTTGCAGCCGTAAGTCCTGCAAAATGCATGATAATTAACGATTTTACGCCTGGTGGTGCTCATGGCGCATTTTTTGCAAAAACGTCATATGTTCCGTCTGTCTGGTCGGGTACCAACCATACACCGCCGGCGGGCAGGCGCCGGAACAGAAATGTACCCCTGTTGATCCTGAACCAGTAAGGAAATCAGTCATTATGCATTCAAGCGAATACCAGCGTGACACGGTCGAACCGATTCTTTCCAGGGAGCAGTTCGTAAGCATTTCAGACACACTCGCGGCCCTTGCCGGAAAACTGCGGATAGAAGCGATGCTGCTGGTCAACAGCAGCGGGCGCATCATCGCAAGTAATATCAAGACCGGCTGGCGGGGCGACATGACCCTCCTCGCCACCCTGGCCGCCTCCAGTTTCTCGGCGGCCAATGAAATGGGTCGTGTGCTCGGTGAACGGGAGCATTTTAAAATGATTCTGCATGAGGGGGCCAACCGGAATATTTTCGTTTCCACGGTGAATTCCCACTACTTTCTGATCGTTGTCTTCGAAAAGGGGGTCGCCCTGGGCATGGTGAGACTGCTGACCAAGAAAACGATTCAGGAACTCGTCCCCATACTCAAGCTGAAAACAGGAGAAAAATATCCTGAAAACATTTTCGACGGAAGATTCACCTCACAGCTCGATGACGAGCTGGACCGCTCCCTCACGGAATTTTCATGATTGACGTTGTTATAAGGATCTGATCATGTTTATCAATTGGATGCTGCAGGAAATTCACCTGAAACTTGTCTATTACGGTCCCGGTCTCAGCGGCAAGACCGAGAATATGAACTACATATATTCCCACATCGACCCCGCGCTGAAAGGTGATCTCATCAGTCTCAAGACAAAAGAGGATCGCACCATCTTCTTCGATTTTCTTCAGCTGGAGGTGGGGGCAATTGACGGCAAGAAACCGAAATTCAATCTCTACACGGTCCCCGGGCAGGTCAATTACAGCCTCTCCCGTAAAATCGTTCTCAATGGCGTCGACGGCATCATATTCGTTGCCGATTCCCAGAAAGAGATGATGAACGCAAATCTCGATACGCTCCTCGACCTCGAAAAGCATCTCATCGCCGACGGCAAGACCCTCGAAGACTTTCCCTGGGTGCTGCAGTACAACAAGCGGGATCTGCCGAACATCGTCAGCATCGACGAGATGAATGAAAAACTCAATCTCTTCGGCGTCCCTCATTTCCCGGCCAGCGCCGTCACCGGCCAGGGGGTCTTCCCCGCCCTGAAGGAATTGATCAAACAGGTCGTGATCAAGACAAAACAGCAGATGACGGTGCAGCAGGAGAAGCGGGCCTGATGACTGCGTCACCCCATCTACCGGTACAGGCCGCCATAGAACGGTCCATGCGCGAATTCGGCATCAGGGAGCGACGATGGGAGAGTATCGTCCTCTTCTCGACGGACGGTCTCGTCATGGCCTCGAGCGGTGAATCGGCACCGTACCCCCCGGACACGCTTCTGGAGTTCTCGATCTCGCTGCTTGAAACGGTCAGGCTCCTCGACACGAAAAGACCCTTCGATGAGATAATCATCTCGGCCGCCGGCAACAGGCGGCTGGTATTCAGATACTTCGAGGCCTGGGGCGAGCCCATGATTCTGGCCGCTGTCGTGACCGGAAGAAAGGGTTTCAAACGTGCCCTGACCAGACTGGTCAAGCATATCGCCAGCATCGATTGAAGGGTGCTGCCGTATCCCCCCCGCACCTATGACTGCCTCAGGCCACAAGAAAATCACCGGCGCCTGGTGCATGTATGACTGGGCCGACTCGGCCTTTGCCACGTCACTGATGGCCGCGGTACTGCCGATCTATTTCCGAAACATTGCCTGTGTCACCGAAACAGGGGCCACCAATCCCCTGGCCTCATCGCTCTGGGGGTACACGGCCGCGGCAGCGATGACCGTGATCGCCGTTCTCTCGCTTGTGCTCGGCACCGCCGCCGACTACGGGTCCTCCCGCAAACGATTCCTTACCCTGTTCATCAGTATAGGCACCGTCGCCACTGCAGCCCTCAGCCTCACGGGCGGCGGCGACTGGGTAGCGGTCTCCCTTATCTTCATTATCGCCAACACCGGCTATGCCTGCGGCGAACTGTTTTACAACTCGCTGCTGCCCCACATAGCCGCTCCCGGACAGATGGACAGGATATCGAGCCGCGGATATGCCTGGGGATATATCGGCGGAGGCATTCTTCTGGCGGTGAACATCTGGATGATCTACGCTCTGCCGCAGACGGTTCTCTTTCCGGGGGGTGACCCTCTGCCCCTGCTTGCCATGCGGCTCACGTTTCTCAGCGTGGCCGTCTGGTGGTTTCTTTTTTCTCTGCCGGTGCAGCTGCTGGTTCCCGAACCGCCGGGTCCGAAGCGGACCATCACCTGGCGCAAACTGGTGCCCCTTGCCTTCCGCCGGCTGAAACGAACGTTCAGCGAGATCCGCGTCTACCGCCAGCTGTTTCTCTTCCTGGTGGCCTTCTGGTTCTATAACGACGGAATCGGAACGATTATCAAAATGGCGACCATATTCGGAGATGAAATCGGCATTTCCACCCTGGATCTGATCGGAGCCCTGGCCCTGACCCAGGTCATCGGTATTCCCTGCTCCCTGGCTTTCGGGAGGCTCGCCGGCCGCTTCACCACCAAATCCGTCATTCTCTCCGGATTGTTCGTCTATCTGCTCATCAGCATCTGCGCCGTGTTTATGCAGCGGGCACTTCACTTCTGGCTGCTGGCCGGTACGGTCGGCCTCGTTCAGGGCGGGACCCAGGCGCTCAGCCGTTCCCTGTTCGCCTCAATGGTTCCCGCCGCAAAATCGGCGGAGTTCTTCAGTTTCTACAACATCAGCGGCAAATTCGCCGGCATCGCCGGCCCCCTGCTCTTCGGTATTGCCGCCCACATCTCCGGATCGAGCAGAATGGGAATCGTCTCCCTGGTGATCTTTTTCATCATCGGAGGCGTCCTGCTCCTGCGCGTGGATGTGGAGGAGGGCCGGGCCGCCGCCGCGCCGTCCTGATGTCCCCCGCCCGGTCGCCGCCAGACAACAATCCTGTTGTTTTTCCCCGGGAAAACCCGTACCTTTTTCACTGTTATGCCGAAACCGACCACCATCAGCATTCTCGACTGCACCCTCAGGGATGGAGGCCTCGCCGGAGGATCGCTCTTTACCCGGGAGGCCGCCGGGTGCCTGTATCGGGCCGTATGCGACGCCGGGCTGGAATACATCGAAATCGGCTATCGCAACTGTGACGGCGGGCCTGCCAAAGACGGCCGTTCCTGGCTGCAATGCTGCACTGAAGACGATCTCGCGGCAATCACCGGGAACCGGTCCCCGGGCGGGACAAAAATCGCGGTCATGCAGGACGCCCATAAAACCGCACCGGGCAGGCTGTCGCCCGCGGACCGGTCGGCCGTGGATCTTGTCAGGATTGCCGCCTATTGCGAAGATATCGACGCCGGTGTCCGTCTTGTCAACAGCGCCGCGGCCGCCGGCTATGAAACCAGCATCAATCTCATGGCAGTGTCCCGGGAAACCCCTGAATCGCTGGACCGGGCCCTGCAAATCGTCTGCCGGGAAACGGATGTCGATATACTCTACCTCGTTGACAGCTACGGCGCCCTGCTTCCCGGGGATCTGAAACCGCTTGCCGCCGTCTTTTCCGCCTATACGGAAAACCGGCGGTTCGGCATGCATTTTCACAACAGCAGACAGACGGCATTCGCCAACACGATCGCCGGCATCGGCCTGGGCGCCGACATTGTCGACACCACGCTGCTCGGCATCGGCAGAGGAGCCGGCAACTGTCCGACGGAACTGCTGGTCGACTGCCTTGCCTCTCCCCGATATCGTCTTGAACCGCTGCTCACAGCCGCGGATACATGTATTCACCCCCTGAGAGAGATACTGCACTGGGGCTATCAGATTCCCTATATGCTGGCGGCCGGCCGGAACCTCCACCCCGGTGAGGCCATTCGCTGCCTGCAGCAAGGCTGCCGCGACACCGGGGCCTTTTACCGTTCGCTCGATACCACCGACAGGACCAGATCGTGAAATCTTCGACTACAGCACAGACTCCCCGCTCATTCCAGACCGGCAACGTCATCACCACCGGCACCGTCCATGCGGTGCACGATACCTACACCGCGTTTCTCCCGGCGCTGCTCCCCGTATTTATTTCAAACCTCGGGCTGAGCAGGGCCGAGGCCGGAATGCTCACGGTTTTCACCCAGGCGCCTTCGCTCACCCAGCCGCTGATCGGCCACCTCTCCGACCGGGTGAATCTCAATTACTGGGTCATGCTCGCCCCCGCCCTGTCGGCAATACTCATGAGCATGCTCGGCATTATCAGCGGCTACTTCTGGCTGGCCGTCCTCCTCACTCTGGCGGGATTCAGCTCGGCGATGCTGCACGCCATCGGTCCGGTGATCACCGGCCGCTTCGCCGGACGGAATCTGGGCAGGGGCATGAGCGTCTGGATGCTGGGCGGGGAACTGGGACGGACCCTCGGCCCCATCGTCATCGTGACCGCGCTTGCCCATATGACCATCAGGTCTCTGCCCTGGCTCTCTATCGCGGGCATCGTCGCAAGCGTACTCCTCTTTCTCCGGTTCAAGGATCTGCCCGGGCCGTCGGCATCTTCAGCCGAATCGGTTCACTGGCGAACCGCCATCGCAAAAATGGGATATTTCATGATTCCCCTGGTGGGCATCATTACCGTCAGGGCCTTTCTTATTTCCGGCCTCACCACCTATCTGCCCACCTTTCTCACCGATGAAGGGGAAAGCCTCTGGTTCGCCGGCGCCTCCCTGACCATTCTTCAGGCAGCCGGAGCCGCGGGAGCCTATATCTGCGGAAGCCTCAGCGATTCACTCGGACGCAGAAAAGTGCTGTTCATCCTCATGGCCACCGCCCCTGTCTTCACCTTCCTTTTTCTCAACACCGGCGGCTGGGTACGGCTGCCGCTGCTCCTCGGACTCGGATTTACGGTGATCTCCACCACGCCGGTCGTCATGGCGATCGTTCAGGAAAACTTTCCCGACAACCGGGCCCTGGCAAACGGCGTCTACATGAGTCTCAGCTTCGCTATCCGTTCAGCGGCGATACTGATCGTGGGCCTCATCGGCGACCGGTACGGTCTCGGCAGGGCAATCGGCATCAGCGGAGTCATAATGGCCGCAGGCATCCTCTTCATCCTCATCCTGCCGAAAACCGTAAGGGACGAACGTGACTGAGCCGTATTACTGGTGAACGGGACGGACACACAGTACCGCACATGCGCACACCATTCCCGGAGGACGTTTCCATGGAATCCAGATTCGCCGCTGTCACAGCGGGCATTCTGCTGGCCATAATGACGCCGGCGGCCGCCGTCGCCCAGTATCCCAATATCCGCGTCAGCCCCGAGGGCGACACCGACCCGGAAGAGGTGACCATCTCCATCAATCCGGCCGACCCCCTCAATCTCGCCGCCGGAGCGAATCTGAACTACTACTACTATTCCCGGGACCGCGGGTACACCTGGGAACGGGGAACGCTTTCCTCCTCCATGGGGGTTCACGGCGATCCCTGTGTCATCTTCGACGGTCTCGGCATTCTCTATTTCGGGCACCTCTCGAATCCCCGGACCTATCAGTCGTCATGGCTGGACCGAATCGTCGTCCAGCGGTCCGAAACAGGAGGTGACACCTGGGACAACGGCGTCGGTGTGGGCCTCAACGGGCTCAAGGACCAGGACAAGGAGTGGCTGATCGCCGACATCACGAACTCGCCTTATCGCCACAACATCTACATGTCCTGGACCCAGTTCGATCGGATCTGGAGCACTGATCCGGCGGACAGCTCCCGAATCATGTTCTCCCGCTCCACCGACAGCGGCGAAACCTGGAGCACATCCCGGCCGATCTCCGATCACGGCGGCAACTGTCTCGATGACGACTACACCGTTGAAGGGGCGGTCCCGGCGGTTGGCCCGGACGGCGAGGTCTACATCGCCTGGGCCGGTCCTCTCGGGATCATGTTCGACCGCAGTTTTGACGGCGGCGTCAGCTTCGGCCGGGACATCCATGTGGCCGACCAGTATGGCGGCTGGGATCAGTACGTGCCGGGACTGCAGCGCTGCAACGGACTGCCGGTCACCGTATGCGACATCAGCGGCTCGCCCTATCGCGGCACTGTCTATGTGCTCTGGTCCGATTTCCGCAACGGCAATCCGGACATTTTCATCGCGAAATCGACGGACCGGGGCGACACCTGGAGCATCCCCAAACGAGTCAACGACGATACCGGAGCCGCCTATCAGTTCTTTCCCTGGATCAGCGTCGATCCGGTTACCGGTGTTCTCTACGTGATCTTCTACGACCGCCGCAATACCGCCGGCAGCAATACCGACGTGTATCTGGCCATATCCCGGGACGGCGGGGAAACCTTCGAGAACATCGAAATCAGCGAATCGTCATTTATGCCCAGCACAGACACGTTTTTCGGTGACTATATCAACATCGCGGCCTACAACGGCTATGTACATCCCATCTGGACACGCATGGATTACGGCTATCTCAGCGTCTGGACGGCCGTTATCCATGATACCGCCGCCGTCACGTACGTGAAGACCGCATCGCCGCCGGCGTCATGCGAGCTGCGCCAGAATTACCCCAACCCCTTCAATCCCTCGACGGTCATCTCCTTCTCCATGCCTCGGGGGGCGCAGGTGCGTATCTCGATACTGGACACCCGCGGCAGACTCATCGAAGAGGTGTGCAACCGCCATTTCAGTGAGGGATGCCACGAGGTGACCTGGAACGCGGCGGGCCGCAGCGCCGGGATCTACTTCTACCGCATGGAGGCGGACGGCGTTACCGCGGTACGTAAGTGTCTGCTGCTGAAGTAATACATCACATAACGATCGAATGGAAAGGGTCTATGCAACAGGAGACCGGAAACAGGTGACCGGACACACCATCCGATTATATATTATCTCAATCAATGCCTGCAAAAAAAAGACATGAGCAATCGTTGCAGTGGTGAGGATATAAAGAACTGTCCTTCAGGGTGCACCGGCCTCCTGTCTCCGGCTTCCCGCCTCCGTTATACCTTGCATCCCATCCGGTTTTTGCCTATATTCCTCACAGTCACATCCAACTCACATCCAAACAATCAATGCTCCCTCGACGTACGGGCGAAAGGAGTCGGCAATGAAACCTGCAGCTATAAGTATCGCTCTATACTGTCTCTGCAGCGGCATCATCACCGCCCAGGAACCGGCGGACTCCGCCGCATACGGCTGGAAACGGCAGATGACCGGCGGGATCAGCCTCAGCCAGACCGGCATCGACAACTGGAAACAGGGAGGTGAAAATTCCCTTGCCTGGCAGATGACCCTGAATTTCAACTTCACGCGAACGGCTAAACGGACCGTGTGGGCGAACAGCGGAACACTGAGGTATGGTATCACGAAAACCGGGGAGCAGAAAGCGAGAAAATCACTCGACGAAATCAAGCTCGAGAGCCTTTTTTCGCTCCGGACGGGATCAGCAATCTCTCCCTGCGCGGCGGTGACGGGAGAAACCCAGTTCGCTGCCGGGTATGCCTACAGCGGGGATACCCGCACGCAGGTGTCGGCGTTCCTGGATCCCGGCTATTTCCGGGAGAGCGTCGGGCTGCAGATGCAGATTAATACAGGATGTGCCACCAGGCTGGGTGCGGCCCTGAAGCAGACGCTGACTAATGATTATCCGGTGCCCTACGCGGATGACCCAACCACGGCAGACATTGAAAAAACGAAACATGAATTCGGTCTTGAATCGGTTACCGATATCACCCTGGCGCTCTTAAAAACAATGTCCGTCGTATCCAAGCTCGAACTCTTCTCGACACTGAGCCGGTTCGACGATACCGATGTGCGCTGGGACAATGTGCTGACCGCCGAGGTGGCGCCCTATATCACGGTGAACCTGAACCTCAAGCTCGTGTACGACAGTGACATCTCAGCCAAACGCCAGCTGCTGCAGTCGCTGGCCATAGGTATCAGTTATAACATCTTTTAGGATCACCAGGGAGCCGTCTTTTGCGCATCCCTCTCGATCCACGCCTCGCTCTGCTGACCGGGTAACGCGCCGGGTTGTCATCTGACCATCACGATACGGCCGATAATCCGATGAGCGTACTCATGTTCTCTACCCTATCCCGCGCCACAATTCACCTCTACCCACCTGCAGGAGAAAGAGCGCTAAAGGAGTACATTGGTTCGTTCTCAGCCAAAGCCGGGCCAAAGAATGCACTCCCCGAACTCAATTCTAACGCATTATTAACCATATTCTAACAATTCTTCATTACCTTGTATTGATGATCATTACTGCACCTCTGTTCAAAAAGGAGCTCACAATGAAGAACGTACTTGTGTTGGCGAGCGGCCTGATTATCTCGGCGGCTGTATTCTTCAATACCGGCTGCAGCAACTCCCATCCCGGGGAGATCCGAATCTGCGGATCGACCACCATTGAATCCTACATGAAGGCGGCAGCCGCGGAATTCGGCCGGGGACACCATCTGTCGGTTTCCATCGATCCGGTGGGGTCGGTCAGCGGCATCGATTCTCTGATCGCGGGATCGTGTGACATCGCCATGTCATCGATGGAGATGCCGCCGGAACAGACTGACATCGCCAGGGGAAAAGGCATTGCCGTCAAGCCCTTCCTTCTCGGCTATGACGTGATTGTGCCGATAGTCAATCCAAAGAACAGCGTCACCGATATCACGAGCCGCCAGTTAACAGACATGTTCACGGGGGTCATAACCCGCTGGTCCGAGCTCGGCGGCAATGATGCCGGTATCGAAATCGTTGAACGTACAGCCGCTTCCGGGACGTTCGCCGTCTGGCACCGGGATATCGCGGCTGGTCCGGCAAGTGTGCCGGAAAGCACGAAACTCGCCTCAAACAGCGCTGTGCTGGCCTACGTGGCCCGGCACGAGAACGCCATCGGCTACATCAGCCACGCCTACCTGAATCCGGAAGTCAAGGCGCTGAGCCTGGATGGTATCTCTTCCGATGCAGATGAACTGCTGCTCTCTGAATACACATTGAAGCGCCCCCTCTTTCTGTATGTTCGGGAAGACAGGTTCGACAGCCGGGTGAAAAACTTCATCATCTTCATGATCATCAATGACCGCGGGAAAGAACTGCTGCGGGGAAAAGGGTTTTTCTACAATTACATGGGAGAAAAGTCACCACCCTTTCTCCGTGATTAGCCTTTCACCCGATCAGCGTTCCGCCCTGCGGTGCCCCCGGACTCCGCTGAACGCAAAACCGCTTGCTTTTTATGCACCTCCTGACTACACTGATACAGGACCGGGAGATATCCCTTCCGATCCCTTTATTCCAGCGCAGAAAGAACCGTCTCGCATGCGCCGCCTCACCGCTGCAATCATAGATCGAGGGAGGAGATCATGAATCCGCTGATACCGGCGAAACGGCATACCCTCTGTATCGGGTGCTGCCTGATGCTGGCCGTCACCTTCGTCACGGCCCAGACTGTCGACATACCCAATGACCGCATGCTCCGCGGGGCCCTGATCCAGGGCGTTACCATGGGCATTCCGGGAATGTCGGTCGCGATAGGGCTGGGTGACTCGATCGCCTGGACCGGCACCGCGGGGTACAGCGATCTTGCAAAGAGAATTCCGGTCACTCGGGAGGACCGGTTCGGTATCGGCAGCATCACGAAAACGTTTGTGGCCAGGGTTATCCTTCAGCTCGCGGAGGAGGGAAGGATCGATCTGGACAGGACGCCCGCTGCCTACCTTGACAGTGATATTGTCGCATCCCTCGCCAACTCGCATAAAGCGACACTCCGGCAGTGCATCAACCACCAGAGCGGCATACCCACCTGGGAATTCCAGCCCGCCTGGATCCGGGACGGACGGGGAGCATCCATGGATACGGGGCATATCTGGGGAAAAACCGAAACCCTCGCATATATTCCCCGGGACCGGGTTCCCGCGGAGTTCGGGCCGGGAACACGGTATTCCTATTCCAATACGAACTATACACTGCTCGGACTCGTGATCGAGGCCGTGACCGGACATGATGTAATGACCGAAATCCGCAGCCGCATATTCGATCCCCTCGGAATAGACAATATCTTTCTCGAATCGTTCGAGAATATACCCGGGGGATACGTGCACCATTATCACTACGCCACCCCGGAATTTGTCAGAATCGCCGGGGTCAATCCCGCCTTCCCCGAGATCCGGCCCATGCTGGTGGAATCGACAGCCGGCAACCTCTCGCCCGAATGGGCGGCGGGCGGCATGGTGGCGTCCGCCGATGAGCTGGTGCGCTGGGCCCGGGCGATACGGGACGGCGAATTGCTGGGAGAGGAAATGCGGAAAGAGGTCTTTACCTGGTATCCCCCGGAAGAAAACGGGAACCGGGCGTATCACTATCTGCAGGGCATATCATGGTCGGCGGACCATTACCGGGGATGTGCCGCTTACGGCCACTCCGGGGGCACGCTCGGCTTCACCGCGCTCATGTTCTGGTTCGCAGATTCGGACCTGATCGTGGTGCTGCTCACCAATGTCGGGGGCATGCACAGCGGGCTGAGCCCGTCCCCGGTGATGCTTTTTTACCGTGAGGTGCTGCTGCCTGCGGTCATGGGCTTTGTCCGGGCCTCAGGGGGATCGGTCCCGGACGCACGTTCCACGGACAGCTGAAAAAAAACGGGTCAGATCCAAAAAGATCTGACCCGTTTGTCATGGTCTATGCACTCTTAAAAGGCATACCCGATCTGTAATCCCGGCCAGATAAAAAATCCGCCCTCCGCGATCAATCCATATGCGGCGCCCCGAAAGAGGAATCCGCCGTCCGAGCGGTACTCGAATCCGAGCCCGGCATACCCGTAGCTGGAGGAAGCACTGTCCGAGAAGGGGCCGGAATCGATCGAGGCGCTGAGAATGGTAACCCCGCCGGCAAGGAAAATTGAGCCGTTTTTCGGTACAAGATAGAATTTTCCCCCTACGGGGATAAACATGATGGTCGCGTTGTCATCCACGGAACCGCCGCCCAGCATGCCGAACCCGACCTCGATGCCCAGGGGATTCGCGATCATGTACTGGTAGGTAAAGGTGTAGACCAATCCCTTGCCCAGCAGCTCGATGCCCACATCATTTTTCAAATTCATCCTGCTCTGCGCCCCGGCGGTTCCCGTAAGCGATACCGCCAGCAGCACCACAACCGATATGACTGCGATCTTCTTGGCCATAGTATGACTCCTTCTTGTTCTGAATTGTTGGGGGATATCTATAATAACATGAATACCGCCTCCAATGTACATGCTCTCGCATAGTAATGCAAGCAATATTCACTGACGAAAACAGATCCGGCTGCTTCTGTGCCAACGATAAGAGTGCATTCATTGAAGCCTGTGCGGGCATCTGGTCATGATCGTTACGACCGTCAGAACGATGACGAGAATAAAAAATATCAAATACCGCAAAGCCAATGTGCCAACAGTACCTGTAAAGAATGATTCACGTTTGTACCGGTGGAAAGGAAAATCAAGGGGGGTGCCGCTGAAGTTCGCTTTGGATCGATCCGTTCCTTCCAGTCTGAGCCCTTCAATACGGGCGTTGCTGAAATCAGCGGAATGAATATCGGCCTGCCGCAGGTCTGCTATTCTCAGATCGGCTCCGGAAAAATCAGCCTGAATGAGGATCGCTGACCGAAGCACGGCCCCCCGAAGAGTGCAGCCGCTGAAATTGACATAACTCAGATCTTTTCCGGAGAGCCGGGCCCCCGACAGGTCCGGATGGATGTCCGGATACCGGCTACGCCACCGGTTCCACTCGGCGACACTTGTCTCCAGTATCTCGATATGTGATTGATCGGCCATCCCTGTTCCTCCTGTATTACCGAAAGATAACCGATCAGCAAATCAATTGCAAGTGAATTCATTCGCCCCGGTGCTGCGGGGGGTCTATCCCAGTGCTTTCTTAAGTATCTGCTTCGCCGTCTCGATGACGGTATCGATGCCGTTGTAGAGGTCATCGCGTTTCATGCTGACCGTATAGTCGGGAGTTACCCCTTTTCCTTCAAGGAGCTGCTTTCCGGCTGTATACACCGCTCCGTTGGGGTAGAGCATGGCGCCGCCGGTCGGCAGCAGCGTCTGGGTGGCATTGAGCACTCCTCCGTAGCTGGACTCTCCGACGATAACGGCTCTTCCGCTTTCCTGAAGATTGGCGGCGAACAGTTCGCTGCTGCTGCCGGACCGGGAATCAGTGAGCACGGCGATCTTTCCCGCGTAGGCCTGTTCCCCGCTCCCGCTCGACATATGGGTGATGCGGATTCCATGCCTGAATACCTGATGGCCGGTTATTGTGGAATCGCTAAAAATGTAACGGGTAAGGCAATCGCTTCCCACACCCCCGGGATTCTGCCGCACATCCACGATCAGAGCTTTGGTGTCCGTAAGCTGCAGGAATGCCTGCTCCATCTGATCGGCAAGGTTGATCCCCCAGATATCGACCGCGATATAGCCGATATCATCATCGAGCTTTTTGCTGGTGACTTTGGCCCGGGTCAGCCGTTCCATGGTCGTAATTACTCTGGAGAGCCGCGGCAGTTCCACACGATTCTCCCGGTTGCTGCGATCGAGGTACACGATACGGCAGACCGAAGCGCTGTCGCCATGGAGCAACGGAGTCGCGCTTTTTTCTGCGGTGCCGGAACCGTCTACCGAGATGATAATATCTCCCGCGGCCAGCCCCTTCTTATGAGCATCGGAACCCGGCGACACATACGTGATTATCTGATCATCGCCCATTCGGCGTACCGAGAGCCCGTCGACGGTGAACATTCTTCTAGACGCTTTTGCCGCATGCTGAACATGGGGCGGGGTGATGCGAAGGTGACTTGTCCCGAGCCGGTTGATCATCTCATTGAGCATCCTGTGGAACGCACCGCTCTCCTTCCTTTCTGCAAGCCGCGGCAGATAGGCGGTGCAGAGGCTGTCCCAGTTCATTCCGCTGAACGTGCTGTCAAAATACTCCGACCGCAGTGTTTCCCGCACGTAGATAAACGTTTCCATCCGGATACTGTCCGGGATTATCTGATCCTGATCAAAAAACCGGTCCCGGTATGCCTCAATTTCCGCGGGCAGGGCGGCGGTGCGGATCACTCTCTGCGACTGTCCCGCTGCGCCCTGGGTCGGTATTGAGGCCCCCCTGTCCGCGAATCTCACTTCACTGCATGCGGTTACCAGGACCGCGGCGACGCACCATCCTGTCACACATCGTCTCCAGGCATATCTATCCATATTCCCTGTTCCTCCTTCACAATACGGGCCGGGCTGCTTCTTATTCAGGTATACTCCCTGACCGTACGGGGTGTTGCCTTAAAAAATGTTAAAAACACGCTCGATTCCGTGAACAAGCGGTATCGGCTCCCGACTCAGACCCCGACACCGGTCAGGTCCGTACGTCATATCGTAAAAAGACAAAGAACCCGCCGCTCAGCATCACCGCGGTCAGCAGCAGCAGAATGATGAAATCGGACAGTGCGGCCCGGAACACATCCGATATGTGTATCGCCGCGGAGGAAAAACGGGGTACATCAGCGGTATCGATGGTATTCTCGGGCTGTCCGGACGAAAAGGAGAGGCCTCCTGATGAGACTGAAATGGAAAATCCCGCCCGGTCATTGCCCGATTCCTCCGCTTTTTTAGCGCTGTAGGCAAGGAATTCCTCCTTGTACCGTGCGATCTCACGCTCATATGTCTCCTTCATGCCGGAATGAGTCCCCGCGAGCTGCATGGAAGCGAGCTGATACGAGGATACGGGTGAAAAACGGGCGAGAAGAAACGCCAGTTCTTCCTGGGCAGCCTTTTTCAGACGCAGCTCATCCTCAACCGTTTTGGTAAAGGCGGCGATATCGGTCTGAACGGCCTTTCTTGCCTTGTCGGTCTCTTCCGTCCAGTCCCAGAGGTGTTCATCCCGGTAGGCTTGCCGTTCGGCTTCCGACATCCCTTCCGTGATGGTGTTCCGCTGCCGGAAAACATCATTAAGATACTCCATGTACGAGTCCCATCGTTCGTCCGAGAAGGCATCGATGCGGCCGTCTATTTCTGCTATCGACGGAACCGGGATCATCCGGCCGGCGGTCATCATCCCCAGTCTCGGAATAATCAGGACAAAAAAGACCCAGACCATGAGCAGCCCGAGAAAGGACACGGCTGAATGCCGGGTGCATGCCGACACGAAAATGCCGAGAGCGATGAAAAATGAAAAATAGAGCGTCGACACACCGATGAATGCACCGATGGCCGCCCAGTGGTTTCCGGTGACCGGTACGCCCGAAGCGATCACGACAAGCATGCCCGCCAGAACAGGGATAAGTAGGGGTACGACAAGTCCGAGCCATGATCCGATGTATTTTGCCGCGATATACTGTGTCCGGGATACTGCATTCGAAAAAATGAGCTGCAGTGTTCCCTGCTCCCGTTCTCCGTTCACTGCATTGAAGGTAAACAGAACGGCAAACAGCGACAGGACAACCTGATAGATAAAACTCAAATCAAAAAATCTGAAAACAGCAAAAATGGGATCTTCAGAATAGTGACTCCGCTGCAGCCGTACGCTCTCCATTTCCGACACCGGTGAGAAACGGCCGATGTCATGGGTCACTCCCGATACAAAAATGTGCATCGGGTCCGGTTTACGGTACACCCGGGTGCCCAGTGAACGCCACGAGTAGCGCTCGGAAAGCACCTGATCTTCCAGACGTATCGCGGCGTCATAGCTGCGGACCGATGCCTTGTAATCCTGAATACCGATTATGATGCTGACCAGGATCAGCAGCGAGCAAATAATGAACGTACCCGGGAATTTCGGTCCGAAGAGGACATTTTTTAATTCTTTTTCCAGTAGTGTTCGAAACATATCGTATCTCCGAAAATGCCAGGGAAATGTTCTAGCGGACATCATAGCGTATGAACGCGACGAATGATCCGGCTAACAATAGGACAGTATAGAGGACAAGCAGCACCACATCAAAAAGCGCCCTGTTGACAAGCTCCCCCAGGGGAGGCTCGGAATACATGAATGTGGGCAGTTCATCCAGATCGATGGGTTTTTCCTCTTCCTCGCCGTCACCGACGCGCACTGCCATGACGACCATACCGGAACTCTGATTCATCCCTGTTTTTTCTTTCTTGAACTGTCCGTATGTCTTCTGATACCCGGCGGCCTCACTGCTGAAATGGGATTTCAGTTCCAGCGACGTATTGGCAAGATAGGTCGCCGCCAGAGAGAATACCGCCCCGGGAGAAATGCGGCTCAGACCGAACGCAAGCTGCTCCTGCTGCCGCTGCTTCATGGTCCGGCCTTCATTCAGGCGGGCATTGAACTCGTCGATGTTGTCATCCCGTTTTTCAGATAGTTCAGACATCAACCGGGTAAAACCCTGCACCACTTCCTGGGTAGACGCTCCCTCGGGGGCTTTGTATGAACTCATCGCTTCCCGATCCTCGCGCCAGAGCTGAGCCCGGTATTGACTCTTTTGATGTGAAAGTTCATCCACGGACGGAACCGCTACCGCCCGCCCGGCGAGCAGGACGGCGCTACGCGGAATGATCAGCACAATGAAAATCCATGAGATCAGCAAAACGAGAAATGAGGTAGCCGACCGATGGGTCATCACGGATACGAAGAGAGAGAGACTGAGAAAAAAGCCGAAATAGAGCAGACCGGCGCCGATGATGAGAAACAGTCTCACGTACTCCTCACCGGTCAATTGGACCCCCATAAGCGGCAGCATGAGGCAGCCCAGCAGAATGGGGATCATCAGCGGCACCGCAACCGCGGAGAAGCTGCCGATCCACTTCCCCAGAAGATAGGTGCTTCGCGGCAGGGCATTGGAAAACTGCAGCTTCAGCGTTCCCCGCTCTTTCTCTCCGTTCACCGCGTCATAAGCAAAAAGAATCGCGAACAGCGAGAGCACGATGGTGAACACGAACTGCAGATCGAGAAACCGGAAGACAGCGAATACCGGATCTTCGTTGTAGCGGCTGTGCTCCGCGGTCAGTTCCCCCCGGCCGCTCATCTCTATGGTTCTTCCAATGTCGTTGGAAATGCCGTTCACCAGCGATTCCAGGGGTTTGGGAGGAAGAAAGATGCGATGATCATTTACCCGCATCCAGTCGGTGAGACCCTCCATTTTCCGCAGATTCTGCGCCCGGGCGGCCTCATACCTGGACACGTTCATTTTGTGGTTCTGAACGCCGACAAAAAAAGTCAGCAGGATCAGCACCGCGCACACGCCGAAACTGACCGCGAATTTGGTCGATCCGATGATCTCTTTCAGTTCTTTTTTAATGATAAGCGTAATCATATTCACTCCGGATAGCATGAAACATCGGGTTCTTGTCTGCAGAGGGCTCAGGCGCGCCTGAGCTCCGCCAGTCCGGACATATAATCGAGATAGAGTTTCTCCAGACTCTCATGCTCCAGCTCTTTGCGCGTCCGCTTCATGACCAGCCTGCCCTCTTTCATGATCCCGACCACGTCCGCGGCTGCTTTTGCCCGGAAAATGTCGTGTGAGGACATGAGGATCGTTTTGCCTTCATCCTTGAGTTTAAGCAGCAGGTCGATAAATTCATGTCCAGCCTTGGGATCGAGGCCCGACGTCGGCTCATCCAGCAGGATAGCCGGGGCATCCTTGAGAATGGCGATGGCGATGCCGCATTTCTGACGCATTCCCTTGGAGAATGTCTTCAGCTTGTTGTCATGGCTCTCTTCCTGGAGTCCGACCCGCCGCAGGACGTCACGGTAATCATCCTTCGTATACCCGGTTCTCCCGCCCAGCCTGGCGAAGAAATCGAGATTCTGTACGGCGGTGAAGCCGGGATAGAGCATGACGTTCTCCGATACATAGGCCAGCCGCTGTTTTGCTTCCAGCGGGGCTTTGTGAACGGTGATGCCGTTGACTCTGGCTTCACCGTCCGTGGGATCGATGAAATTGAGAAAAATATTGATCGCCGTCGTTTTCCCCGCGCCGTTTGCCCCCAGAAGCATGAAAATTTCGCCGGGATTGATGGAAAAGTTGACATGGTCAAGGGCCAGATGCCCGTCTTCATACCGTTTGGTCAGATCGACCGCTTCCAGCATCGGTGAGGATGATTGTATGGTATTCATTGTAAGGGAACCCCGTATCTGTTGGTTATTGTCTGAACTGGACACTTCTGACCACCGCATTGGGCTTGTCATAGCGTACCGTGCGCTCTTCACCGTTTCTGTTCAGCAAAATGGTCATGGCAGCGCCTGCTTCGATTGCGGTGTAAGCGGCCATAAAGGGTTTGAGCGACTCCATGGATTCACCGTTGAGGGACAGTATCCGGTCCCCTTTCTGAATGTCTATATCGCCCAGCACCTGATGCATATAGGGGAGCAGCTCGTTGACGACCAGAGAACCTCCTTTTTCTCCAACCAGGTATCCTCCGGCGTTAAATCCGTCTCCTCCCGTATACACGGCGGTGTGCTGGTCCGATGTTCCGGTGCCGCCGAACGTGCG
Source organism: bacterium (assembly GCA_016934955.1). Taxonomy (GTDB): domain Bacteria; phylum Zhuqueibacterota; class QNDG01; order QNDG01; family JAGLOF01; genus JAFGRY01. Next base: position 74,476 of record JAFGRY010000028.1, read on the forward strand.
GGTCATAACCCGTGTCCCCCGGGGCATATCCGCAGGATCGATTTTTGAAAAGGTCACGAAAAACGGATCTTCTCCCCGTCTGACTGCCATTTTGATTTCGCTCTTCGGCTCGAGCCCGTCATAGATGTCGTGAAATTCCTGCATCGTTTTGATCCGTTTCCCGTTCAGTCCCATCACCACGTCATCTTTCTTCAGATCCACTTTCTGCCCACCTTCCGGCAGTGTGTTATTGATCTCGCGCATCACTTTGACCATGCCCTTTTCTTCGATGAGGATGACGTTCGCCTCCGGAAGGATAGCACTTGTGGATCTGTCAAACGTCATGCTCCGCACTTCCTGGGCCCACGCAGGCTTCAGGGCTGCAGCGGTCATGATAACCATGCACAGGATACTCAGGGTCTTTTTCATTGTTTCCTCCATCGGTTTGTGCGATTCCTTACTATCTGACGAATGAAAATATTCAAATGTTTTACAATACCCCAGTTAAAACATGTTAGCGACCGTTAAAAAAGGTTAAAACGGGTTGTTTTCCTCATAACTTTTCGTACATTAGGCGTATGAAACTGAACACGAACATGGTGCGGATCATCAGCGCCGTCATCTTCTGCGCGCTGGCGGGGCTGATCTGGGTAGAGGTAACGCTGCTCAGGCGGGCGTACACGCTCGAGCTGCGCTCCTTCGAGCATAACGTCAACAGCGCCCTCAGCAGCGTCGTACAGGAAGTCGAGAATCACGCGCTGTTGAGCACCATGGTGGAAATGTACCTGGAGGATGGCGACAGGGCAATGACCCTCGACCGCATACTCGGCAGAAATCTCGCTCCGAAGGACACAGCCGCCTTCTCTGTATACAGGATACGGAATACCATGACCGTCCGGGCCGATTCAATGCACCGGGTCACCGGAGACAGCCTCAGGGTCAGCTACGCCGCCGTGCCCGGTCACCTGGACGCAAAGGGACTCGCGGGAATCGCCGTCGACGGCCGGGAACTGGGGATTCACCTGGATGAACCCGCCCATGTCACGGTTCTCGTCACCGACTCCTCCGGCAGGGAGGTGCAGGAACTGGTGAACACGAACAAAGAGCGTGGATCTCACGCATTTACCCTTGGACCGGAGGCGAATGAGCAGTCCGGGGGATTTCTCAAGGTTATCATCGACACAACGGTCGGTTATTTCCGACCGCTGACGGAATTATCCGCAGAGCCCCGGGTCCGGCCAGGTAAAAACGTCAGAAAAATGTTCATTTCAACAGTCTCCTCGGCATTCGACAGTACCGGAGCGCCCGGACTGTCCGAGCGCATCGATCCCGCCTTCCTCGATTCGGTGCTCACCGTTACCCTGCAGGATGCCGGGCTCCCGGAGGATGTGCACTATGCCGTCTATTCCCAGCCCCGTGATTCGCTGATTCTCAGGAAACCGCTCTCGCTCTCACCCTCCATACGGGAGTCGGCGTTCAAGGCACGGCTTTTCTCCTTCACCTTGAGCCAGAGCCGGTATACGCTCTACCTGCAGTTTCCGGGGAAACGGCTGTTTCTCATGAAACAGCTCATCGGAATCGCGGCGACCGCGCTTCTCTTCATCCTGATGCTGGGAGGGGCGTTCATTTTCATTATCACCATGATGCTGGGCCAAAAACGGTTCTCGCAATCGCTGGTCGATTTCATCAACAACATGACCCACGAATTCAAGACACCGATCTCGACCATCTCCCTGGTGAGTGAAACCATGATCAAGCCGGAAGTGATAAAGGATCGAAAGCGGCTGGAAAAATACAGCCGGGTGATCAGGGACGAAAACATGCGCATGCGCGGGCAGGTGAACAAAATCCTCCAGATGGCGGAGCTGGAGCAGGGAGAGATAGGCCTCAGGCAGGATCGAATCGACATGCACGCGCTCATCACCACGGCAGCCGGCAATTTCACGATACAGGCGGAAAACCGCAAAGGAGAGATTACGCTCTCCCTTGCGGCCGACCGTTTCACTATCTACGGGGACCGCGACCACCTGATGAACATACTCAGCAATCTGCTCGACAACGGATTAAAATACAATACGAACGCGCCGCGCCTGACTGTCGCGACCCGGGACGCCGGCTCATCGCTGGTCATTACCGTCTCGGATAACGGAATCGGGATCGCGCCGGAACATATACGCCGCGTATTCGAAAAATATTACCGGGTACCCACCGGCAATCTGCACGATGTCAAGGGATTCGGGCTCGGGCTGAGCTACGTCAAATTGATGGTGGAGGCTCACGGAGGGTCGATCAGGGTCGAGAGCCGGCCCGCGAAGGGTGCTCAGTTTACCATAACGCTGCCGGCGGCACACGATGAGTGAAGGAAAGACAATTCTTCTCGTTGAAGACGATGTCAACCTCGGCATGGTCCTTCAGGAATCCCTGGAGATGACCGGGTTTACCGTTCTCCTGGCCAGGGACGGTGAAGAGGGGCTGGAACGGTACCGTGAACAGCCTGTGGATCTCTGCGTTCTCGACGTCATGCTTCCCAGGATGGACGGATTTGCCCTGGCCGCCGCCATCCGGGAGGACAGCGCCGACATACCGATTATCTTCCTCACCGCAAAGTCGCTGAAGGAAGACCGCATCGAAGGCTTCAGGCTGGGCGGAGACGATTATGTCACCAAGCCGTTCAGCATGGAAGAGCTGATTTTGAGAATTCAGGCGGTGCTGAAACGAAGCGGCGGGCCCGATCAGCAGCCCTCGCCCGACATGACGTACACCCTGGGTGAATACCGGTTCGACCCGCGGCACCGCGAGCTGTCCACAGGAGACGGCGTCAGAAAACTGACAGGCAAGGAATCGGAGCTGCTCAGGCTGCTCTGCGAATACCGGAACAGGCTGCTTCCCCGCGCCACCGCCCTGAAGCAGGTCTGGGGCGAGGATACGTTCTTCACGGGACGCAGCATGGATGTCTATATAACAAAATTACGAAAACACCTCGGCGGCGCAAAAAATGTCGAGATCATCAATGTTCACGGCAAAGGCTTCAAGATGATCACCTCATGAACAGCCGGGCCGCCATAGTCACCGCACAATTGTATTGACATTTACCGTCTCATCTCCTACCTTAGTACACCGGTTTTCAGCCGGACACTCATTCCCAAACATCCCGAATTCACAAGGAGGTCTATGATGAAAGACGTTCGCTTGCACCCTGTGTACCGTCTGTTCGCTCCCCTCACTCTCTGCCTGCTGCTCCTGTCGGCTGTTACGGTGATCGCGGGGGAAGACGACAGCACCGATCCCCGGCTGCGAATGTACAAACGCCACCTGGAGATGACCCGGCGGTCACCCTTTCGAAACCTGCCATGGCAGTTCATCGGCCCCGTCAATACCAGCGGCAGAATGACCGATGTGGCGGTCGTTGCCCCCAAGGGCCGGAATTACACCATCTACATCGCGGGAGCATCCGGCGGCGTCTGGAAAACGGATAATGAGGGCGTGACCTGGGTTCCGGTCTTTGAGCACGGCATGTCCACTTCCATCGGAGATATCGCGCTCGACCCTTCAGACCCGAATGTCCTCTGGGTGGGTACCGGCGAAGCAAATATTTTCCGCAGCTCCCATGCCGGTGCCGGTGTATACAGATCCCCGGACGGCGGAAAGACCTGGCAGCACAAAGGATTGACATCGACGAACACCATTGCCCGCATTGTCGTCCATCCGGAAAATCCCGATATCGTGTATGTGGCGGCCTCAGGCAATGAATGGACGCATAACCCGGAGCGGGGCGTATACAAGACCATTGACGGCGGAATGACCTGGGAAAAGGTCAAATACATCGATGAGGAGACTGGCGCCATCGATCTGGTCATGGATCCCTCGGACCCGAACACCCTCTACGCGGCATTCTGGCAGCGGACCAGACTGAAATGGAATGATCCCCGCTGCCTTGAAGACCATCAGCACAGCGGTATTTTCAAAACAACCGACGGCGGCGCCTCCTGGACACCGATCAATGACGGTCTGCTGGCCGCAAACCATCGGGGACGCATCGGCCTCGATCTCTGTGCCGCTCAGCCGCGGACCCTCTATGCCTTTGTCGATAACTACGAAATATATGGAGAGTATGACGGAGCGGAGACCGATTCCTATGGACGCCCGAGAGGAAAAATGATCAAGGGAGCGACCGTCTACCGCAGCGACAACGGCGGTGAGACCTGGAGACAGGTCAGTAAAACCGATGACTATATGACCAGGCTCTCTTCCACTTACGGCTGGGTGTTCGGCCAGATGCGCGTCGATCCGGTCAATCCCGATAAGATTTACGTTATGGGACTGGGGCTGCATGTAAGCGACGACAGCGGCAGCAGTTTCCGCGCCCTCAGGGGCATGCATGGTGACCATCACGGGCTCTGGATCGACCCGGAGAACACCGACTACCTGGTAAACGTGAACGACGGCGGCCTCGCCATCTCCTACGACGGCGGCGAGAACTGGCGCACATTCTATGACAACCTGCCCCTGGTGCAGTTCTTCAATGTCATGTACGATATGGATGAACCATTCCATGTCTACGGATCGGTGCAGGACCACGGCAGCAGACGGGGCGTCGTTGACCTTTCCCGCGGCCGCGGCCGGATCCCCGCCCTGGAGTGGGAGAATGCTCCCGGCGGAGAAGGCTCCAGCCACGCCATCGACCCCACTAATCCGGACATCGTCTATTCCGCCGGATTTTACGGCAGCATCAGCCGCACCGATCTCTCCACCGGCGAATATAAAAACATCATGCCCGAAATGGAAGAAGGGTCTCCGAAACTCCGCGGCCAGTGGGTCGCGCCCTTCATCATCTCTCCCCATAATCCGCGGATCATCTACCTCGGCATGCAGTACCTGTTCAGATCCATGGACAGGGGGGACAGCTGGGAACGTATCAGCCCCGACCTTACCTGGAATGACCCGAAGAAGATGGGTGATATTCCCTATCAGACAATCTTTACGGTCTCCGAGTCTCCGCTCAAGTTCGGAATGATATACGCCGGCACCGATGACGGACGGCTGCACGTCACGCTAAACAGCGGTGACACCTGGAAAGAAATCACCAGGGGATTGAAGAAAGATCGCTGGATATCCCGCGTCGCAGCCTCCGCCTTCGACCTCAACACCGTCTATGTGGCACAGAATGGCAAGAGAAATGACGATTTCACGCCCTATCTCTGGAAATCGGTGAACGGCGGGAAATCATGGCAGGATATTTCCGGCGGTATCCCCTGCGGGACGGTGAATGTCGTGCGGGAGGACCCCAAAAATCCTGATATCATTTACGCCGGGACGGACCTGGGCGTGTATGTATCGCTGGACCGCGGCGCCACCTTTTACTCGCTGCCCGGCGACCTGCCGACGACATTCTGTCACGACCTCGTCATCCACCCCAGGGATGATATCATGGTCGTCGCCACCCACGGCCGCGGCATGTGGGCTATGGATGTACGGCCGCTGCGGGCGGTTGCTGAAAACAGCGGCAGGCCGCTGATTTTCGGACTCGATCCTGTACGGATGCCCCGCTGGGGACGGCCCGCGCCGGTGCAGATCGCCTATTATTTGCCTTCCACGGCCGAGGTCTCCCTCGTGGTGAAAAATGCGGAGGGCTCCATTGTCGCGGAACTAAAAGCCGCCGGAGAAGCCGGATACAACCTCGGCGAGTGGAACATCAGCGGCGGGGAACAGCGCATCGGACCCGGCACGTACACGGTCGAATTGACCGCGGGCGGCGGGACCGCATCGACGGCGATTTCAATAGAACGCTGATCGCTGTCCGGGGAAGAATGCAGCAGGCCCGCGGAACCGGTTCCGCGGGCCTGTTTTATATATCACGAGAGGGGATCAGTCATCGGACAGGTGCGGAAAGCAATCATCGATCTTCGCATTCGCCAGGTCGATGAGAAACGCGCTGATACGTTCGATGATCACATCAAGATACCGGCGTCCTTTGTCAGCGGAGGCCGCCGCAGGATCTCCCGCGGCGCAATGATCGTTGAGCCGGGAGAACCGCCGGCTGGTGTACACCCAGCCCCGCTGAAGCGCCTCGAACCTGAAGGGCCTGACCCGGCCGTTCCCCGCGGCCGCCGGATCGTTCACGAGCTCCGGATGGATCGCCATGGCCACCGACGTTTCCATCTCGCCGGCATGGTCGTCTGCCATACTGAATATTTCCCCATACACATCACCGCCCACGGTCCACCAGTCGCAGAGGAACAGATGCGCCCCTCCATCGGCCTGGAGGCGCCGGACCAGCGGGGTAAAATCGTTGCCGCCATGGCCGTTGACGATAAGAATCTTGTGAATACGGTAATGAACAAGGGAGCCCACAAGATCGGCGATCAGGGCATCCAGGACGGACTGGGACACATGCATCGCCAGGGGGAAATCCTGAAGATTGCGGTCGACGCCGTAGGGGATCACCGGGAGACAGATGACCGCCCCGGTCTTTTCCCAAGCGATCCTGCAGCACTCCTCAGCGACATAGGCGGTATGCAGATGGTCCTGCCCCTGGGGAAGATGATAGTTATGGGGTTCGGTCGCCCCTGCCGGTATGACGGCGACCTCAGGCATCCGCTTCCTGAGTTCGGCCAGATTGGTTTCAGACAGCATCCAGCGACGCATGGTGTTCCCGGCCGCCATCATCTAAAAATCGGCCCCCTGCAGTTCGATGCTCTGAATTGTCGGATAGTAGACCCGCTCGAACCGATCCCGGTATGGACGAAGGGACCGCTCCAGTGGGGACGGCAGCCCGTCCTGCCAGGGGAGCCGCAGCCTGTCGTTCTCGAGGTTTGACAGTTCCCTGTTCAGGGAAGCCTTCCAGCCCGCCGCAGGCAGGCCGCCGGCGACCGATTCATCAAGCGAATTCTCGAAGGCCCTGATCATGAACCGCCGTATCTGCCGGCGCATGTTCCGTATGCGGTCATCCCTTGCGTCACCGGAACCGTCGCTCTCGTCTCTGTCGGACCGCCATTCGAACCGGCCGCCGTTTTCAGCATCTCCCGTGAGCGGAAAATCGGGGCCGTCGTCAAGCGGCTTGCCCAGCCATGAATAATAGGCGGTTATGTATATGTATGAATACTCGCCCAGGCCCATTTCCTGCGTGAGCAGAATCCGGTTGCGCATAATGAAATAGCGGGCGATCCGGGGGATGAGATCGAAGCCCTTTCCCACAATTTTCATAACATCGCGGAACGACTCTTCGTCATTGTCGTCCATCTCATCGGCTTTCACCGTCAGTTCTTCGATACTGTTCTCCAGGTCAGCGGCATAGACGGAAAGACTGTCCCGAACGGTGAAAAACGTCTCAAGGCGCCCGGCGGAAAGTGTGCCATCGAGGGGCGGGACGTAATCCTCGACCCTGCCGAACCGGTCCTCAAGTTTCTGAAGGGTTATCTCTGCGTCCTGTATGCCCTGCACGGTATCCTTTACCAAAAAATACCCTCCAACCAGCAGCACCAAGCCGATGATTACCAGTACTCCGCATCCGATACCACACCCGATAAGCCATTTTGAGGATGTACTGCTCATGGCACTCTCCTTGACGTGATGTGAGATGTATACTCGTATAATACATACTCTCTCAGGGAATTGCAAGCGGTAATTAAAACCGGGAACAGGAAAAACCATTTGAATTTTACCCGAATTTATCGTTTCTTACACCCATCGGAACAATTATTACACGAGAGGAATCCCATGAAACAGATCGTCACCCTATTACTCATCCTTGTCCTCGGTACGGGGCTGGCCGCCCAGGACACGGAAAATCCGTTTTTCCGTGCGTTTGCCACACCCTTCGGTGTGCCCGATTTTGACCAGATCAGGTACGAACACTACCTCCCCGCGTTTCAGGCCGGCATGCAGCAGCAGAAAGACGAAATCGCCGCCATCGTTTCAAACCCGGAGGTGCCCACGTTTGAAAACACGATCCTTGCGCTCGAGCGAAGCGGCCGTCTCCTCGACCGGGTCAGCAATGTCTTCTTCGTCCTGAACGGTTCCATGGCAACCGATGAGATGCAGGAAATCAACAATACCGTCACCCCCCTGCTCGCCAAACACGGCAATGAGATCAGCATGAACGCCGACCTCTTCAAACGGGTGAAGGCGGTCTACGAGCAGAAGGATATCCTGCCGCTCCAGGGCGAGGATCTGGTGTTGCTCAAAGAGACATACAAAGGATTCGTCCGGAACGGCGCCGATCTTCAGGGAGAGAAGAAGGAACGGGTAAAGAAAATCAATGAAGAACTCTCCATGCTCACCCTTACCTTCGGCCAGCATCTTCTCAAGGAAAACGCAACATTCATGCTCATTATCGATGATGAAGCCGATCTGGCGGGGCTTCCCCAGTCGGTGATCGATGTTGCAGCCCAGGATGCAAAAGACCGCGGTCAGGACGGGAAATGGGTTTTCACGCTCATGCGCTCGAGCATCGAGCCCTTCCTCACCTACTCTGAAAAACGGGATCTGCGGGAAAAAATATATAAGGGATACATAAACAAAGGCGACAACAACAACGAGCTCGACAACAAAAAAATCGCAGCCCGCATCGCCGCCCTTCGGGTAGAGAAAGCCACTATCATGGGATATGATTCCCATGCTGATTTCGTGCTTGAAGAAAATATGGCGAAAACACCGGCAAACGTCTACAGGCTCCTCGATCAGATCTGGAAACCGGCAATCGCCCGGGCAAAAGAAGAAGCCGGGGAACTGCAGGGAATGATAAAAAAGGACGGCGGCTCATTCTCACTGCAGCCCTGGGACTGGTGGTACTACGCGGAAAAACTGAAAAAAGAGAAATATGCGCTCGACAACGAAATGATCAAGCCCTACTTCGAGCTGAACAATGTCATCGAGGGCGTTTTCTACGTGGCGAACCGGCTCTATGGACTGCATTTCATCGAGCGGCACGATATTCCCGCATACCATAAGGATGTGCGGGTCTATGAAGTTGAAGAAGCCGACGGCACCCATGTGGGCGTTCTCTACCTGGACTATTTCGCCCGGCAGATAAAGCGGGGCGGAGCCTGGATGAACTCATTCAACAAACAGTCGAACATGGACGGCAGGGCGGTGTATCCGGTTATCACCAATAATCTCAACCTTGCCAATCCGGGACCGGGCAAACCGGTGTTCATGACCTTTGACCAGGTTTCCACGCTTTTCCATGAATTCGGTCACGGCCTGCACGGTCTGCTTTCCAAATGCACCTACAACAGCCTTTCGGGCACCTCCGTCTCCAGAGATTTCGTGGAGCTGCCCTCTCAGATCATGGAACACTGGTGCGGACATCCCGACGTGCTGAAAGTGTACGCGAAACACTACCAGACCGGGGAACCGATCCCCCAGGAACTGATCGACAAGATCGAAAAAGCCGGACACTTCAACCAGGGATTCGTCACCTCCGAATATCTGGCGGCCTGTTATCTCGACCTGGCCTGGCATACCCTGACTGAACCGGTGGAGCACAACGCCCTGACATTCGAGAATAAAACGATGAAAAAGATCGGACTCATCGATGAAATAACGGTGCGCTATCGCACCCCCTATTTCGCCCATATATTCTCCGGCGGATACGCCTCCGGCTATTACGCCTATATCTGGTCGGAAGTACTCGACTGCGACGCCTTCGCCGCATTCACGGAAACATCGCTGTTCGATCAGAAAACAGCCGCCGCGTTCCGCAGGAACATTCTCGAAAAAGGCGGCACGGAAGATCCGGCGGCACTTTACCGGCAATTCCGGGGCAAGGAGCCAGATGTGAAATATCTGCTGCAGAACCGGGGACTTAATTAGTGCGCCTGTGAACGGCTTCCGGCGACGCACCACCTTTTCGGTATCGGGAGCGGTACAATAACCGGCACGTGAAGCGATATCCGCCGGACAGTGAGAGCTGTCCGGCGGTTTTTTTGTTGCAATTATTCCCGTCACGCTATATATTGCCCTATACCTTTGCACACCACAATTGATAAGATGAGGGACGTGCCATGTTCCAGTCCACCAGCTTTCTGAATGTGCTGCTGTCCATTCTGTTCTTCCCCCTCTATTTTCAAAGTCAGTTCATCGACTTTTCCTGGGGGGTATTCGATCCGGTATGGATGCAGATACTCAAACGTGTTTTCCTGCTTCTGCCGGTGCTGATCCTGATCGGCGCCTGCTGGCTGACCATCGTTGCCCTGCTGACCGTGGTCTTTCGGCACAAGCGGCAGCATTTCATTGTCGCTCTCGTTCTTGCCTGGTGGGATCTGGGGAAATCGATCGTTGCCGCCTGGGGCGGAGTCTTTCGTTTTCTGCTCACCCTTATCTTCACCATTCTCGGGCTGCTGAAGCTGGTGGCTCTCTGGCTCTGGTCCATTATCAGGGACATCATTTTCCTGCCCTTCCGGCTGCTGGGCCTGCTCGGGAAAAACGTCGCCACCAGCACGGTGCCCTGGGTGGCGGTCGTCCTCACCCTTTTCTGGTGTATCATCGAGGCAACCATCTTCACCTATGTGATGACGCCCCTGGTAATCGATGTCTTTTCAAACATCACCGGCACCATGCTCTCCCTCTATGCCGTGCGCATTCCCCTGTTTATTTTTCTCTTTTTCATCGTACTCGGCAGTTATGCTGTTCTTTCATCGTTTCTGGACACGGCCAAACAGAAAAAAATCTCCTCCACCATCGGGATCGGCTTCATCGAAGTCATCGTTCTCATGGTGGAGGTGCTCTTTCTCTACCGGGAATTCGTGGACTCCCTGGTTCCCTGGTTCGCCCAGTACTCGGAAAATTTCGAGCTGGGCATCGCCTGGACAATCCTGATCGCCGCCTTTGTCTGGTTCGGCATCCGCAGCCTCTCCTGGTTTCTCTTTGCTGAATACGGAACACCGACACTGCTTGCCATCATACAGGGAAAAGGCATCCTCCTGGAACAGCAGCGGTCCCTTGACAAACAGCCTGTCCATCTGCTGGAATCGACAACGACATTCCTGAAGACACTTCGTTCCGACTCTGAGTGGATTCGGCAAAAAGGTGAAGATGTGGTGAGCGCTCTCATGCTCCCGCCGCTGCAGGTGATCGCGGCCGGACTGAATTTTATCGTTCTCCTGCTGACCGCCGCACCCCTGTTTGAGGTTCCCTTCGAGAGCATTCGTGACATCAGGCCCTCCAGCCATCTCGTGCAGCAGGCGATCGGCGCCAAGGGCAGGGAACCGAAATCTGCGTCACGTCAGGATGATTACACCAAAAACCGGGAGGTATGATGAAACGGAGACATCTCCTTTACGGCCTTGTCATTCTGCTGCTGATGATACCCATGGCCTGTGACTGGTCGGGCGGCGGAGAAGCCCGCCCCCGTCTCTCCCTCTTCATCGGGGTGGACATCAGCGGCTCTTTTATCAAAAGCGGCTACTTCGACGACTCCCTTGATTTCCTGGCCCATTATATCCATGCGCATCTCAACGGATACGGCGGGCTTGAAAAACCGAATGTGCTCTTTGTCGGATCGATCGGGGGAGCCAAAGCCGATGAACCCAAGACATTCTATCCGATCCACACGTTCGCGAATAAAACCGTTGAAGAGATCCGGTCACAGCTGGCGGAGATATTCCCCAAAGACGAGGTCAATCCCTTCACCGATTACAACGCATTTTTCGAACAGGTGGCGCTCACCGTGAAAAACCGCAACCTGGTGCTGCGGCCCATTTCCGTGGTGATGATCAGCGACGGAAAGCCCGATATCGATGCCACTGCCGCGACTGACTTCCGCAGCCTGGTGGTGCGGCCGCTTGAGCGTCTGGCCCGCAATGTCACCATCCGTCTGCTCTACACGGACGCGGTTACCGGCAAAAACTGGCAGACCCGGGTCCCCCGCCGAAGAGTGAAAATATGGACACAGGACGCCAATGTCATGGTCTCCTGGAAGGATCCCGGCATCCTGCAGCCGGACACGCCGCCTTCAGAGCAGAAGCGGTTCTTTACCTGGATCGAGGAAAATGTCGATTTCGGCGTACGGGCGCAGCGCGTGGACTGAACCCTTTTTCATTTTAAAAAACCCTCCGGGAATCATCCCGGAGGGTTTTTTTGTACCAAGGGCCTGAATAACCGGCTCCCGACCGCTGGATCAGGGCTCCGGTTCGGCATGCCCGCCGGCAGCCGGCAGGAGCAGTTCCGGCCGGTATTCGAAATGGATCGTGTCAAAATGGACCCATTTGCCCCCCCAGACGAAGCCGTGCATTTCAAAGGCGTCGATCACGGGCTGAGGCGGCGCCCATCGTCTTTCCAGCGGAATCCGGTACCAGGTTTCGGGATAGAACACTCTGCTCCAGCGCCAGAACACCTGTTTGCCGTGGTATAAGCACGGCACTAGATCCAGGGCCAGCCCGAAGGAGTGAAGACTGACATTACCGTCGAATCCTTTTGTGTTGCGCCGCTGAAAGGAATAGACGATGTCAAGCTCAGAGAGAAACCGTCGTACCGCCTCGTCCTCGAGGGCCGCTTCTCTGATATCGCGCTCCACCGCGGCCAGGGGCTCATGGCAGACACTGTTCATGAAAATAAAATGGTCCAGGAATCGGCCCTCCCGGCACTGTTTCCGCACCTCTTTTTCGGAATCCCCGAAGAGCGAATCCCAGAGGTCGGGCGCAAGCAGCGTTTTTTCACGGTAGGGTCTGACGCCGGCAAGTATGCCCCGCGGATACAGATCCCACTGTGTTCCGTACCGGGATAATTCGGGCAGCCGGGAGGCATGGACAAGCCTGCCGCCTGCCACGTGGATCGTATCACCCCGGACGATCAGCACCGGATTCGTTCCGGCCCAGATGACATCCTCAATCCGCTCGCCGTACACATCGCGAAGGACAGCGATACGCATCTGCAGTTCGCGCCCGGTGTTCGGCCGGGCATCAGCGGGGCCGCCGGCCGGAAGCGGGGGCAGCAGCAGGAGCAATGAGAAAAAAAACCGTACAATAGTGATCATAGGCGGACTTCGAATTCCCGGCTGTCCATGGATTCTCTCCCCATAACATACGAATCCCGCACCGCTGACGCAACCGCTTTTCTTTTCCCGGGCGACCGGACCGGCAGATACTAGCGCGAGAAGGCCTGAACCGCGTCGATAGTGCCGGCTGCACAAGCTTCCTCAAGCACATCGGTGATCCCGAGCCGCTTGAAATAGAGGGCGGCAAAATTCTTCTGGATCGCCGTTCCCCTGAACAGGTAATGCTGCATGCGAATCCTGCCTTCCCGGGTCTCGACAAGCCCCAGGGCATAGTCGGCGATTTTCAGCTGCAGGAAATGAGTGTCTTTATGCACATGCTCCATAAGCATATCCACATCTGCGGCCGTTCCTCTCAGGGCGTGTTGTTTCATTTGTTCCATTGTCGGCATTCCATTCATCGGCATCCTCCTGTTGTAATGGGTAAAAAAAATCCCGTTCCAATCTGAAACGGGACACGGGTTCCGGTGCATGATATCCGCACGTACTCCGGCCCCGCCCGCGTCCGGTCATGGTCGCAGGAAATCGAACGTATGGTGACCTGCTGCCGGGATCGGCCGCAGGCATGTGTAATACCACTGTTCATGGCAATCCCTTTATCCGCCTGAGGTCCCATTAAAAAAAAGCCCCGTCCTGCAAACAGAACGGGGCTCAGATACAATGATGGTCAGATCATTTTCCCGTTCCGGAACAATAGAGCATATCGACGCCGTCAGGACGTACGCTGCCCGCTGCTGCCGGGACAGCCGTATGGAAATAACCGCTCTGATTGTTCATCGTATCTCTCTTCATCATCATTCCCTTGTTCCGGGTACCCGAGTGTGGGATAACATACGCACCTGCCGGCAATAATCCAAACGGTTTTTCATGCTTCACCGCATATCACCCGTATCTTTTCCACATAAAAGTAATCGTCATGGCCGATATAATAGAGAAACCCGTTACGATCCATACAGGCCGGCTCTCCGGGAGATTTCCCGAGATTGGCACTCTTCAGAAACCGTCCCTCCCGGTCATACCAGTACGCGTGCAGTTCCGCCCAGGGCGGATCGCCCTCCTTTTTAAACGACACCAGATGAAGTATGCGATGGTCTGGTGTCGCAGCCAGGAGGCAGGATCGAACACGTATCTGAGCGCCGTAGTAATAGCCGGGGCCGACCCACGACCAGCCTCTGGATTTATTGAGGGACTCGAGATCCGGATACGATCTGGCCGTATACGGAGACACATCCAGATGGCTGGTGATGATGCGGCGGCAAAGGGTCCGGTCCCGGTACACCAACAGTCTGTCATGAAAAAAGTTTTTGGCGTACCAGAGAGCGCCGTCATCGAGGATCAGGACATCACCGGCAGCACTCCCCCAGGTTTTCGCCTCGAATGCAGGATCATCACCGGGCGGATAGGTGCCGTAGGCCGCGATCATCGCTCCGGTTGTGTCGTATTCACGAAACAGGGTCCGGGAGTCGTCAACCCGACCGGTCAGCAGGAACCGTTCCTCATACGGCAGGAGCATGTCCGCCCGTATCCAGGGCTCTCCGGTCTGCAACCGGATGACATCGATCAGGGCTCCTTCGGAGGAAAAGCGGGTTATTCGACACGAAACCCGGTCAAACACGACAAGCCTGTCCTGTATGTCGACACTCAGGGCAGTAATCGCTTCAAATTCACCCGGACCCTGTCCCTTTCTTCCCTGATACCGAAGAAAGGATCCGGTGCTGTCAAAGACCGCGATACGGTGGCGCTGATACTCGGAGATGTACACATTTCCCTCTGAATCGACCGTCACATCCCGAATCGGACCGAAACACTCCTCCTCAGGACCGTCCATGACTCCGATATGCAGCATCGTCTCAAAAGTGACGTCCCCACCGCTCGCTGCCTCTATACCGGTTATGGGGTTGGTTACCTGAGTGACCCCATCAACCGTGCTGATGTCAATGTGAGGGGATGACCCGCAGCCGGTCAATACAACCGCAAGGCAGATAATTCCTTTTTTCATCATACCTCCTGTAATGTGTATACACCGTAATCCGGCAGTAAGCCGTGCCGATCGGAGCAGGCCAGCGGCCAGCGTTCCCATGTTGGCCGTTTTTCGTTACAGTACCGGGAAAGAATAGTTTTAATCATTAAATGTTAGAAAATCCCGCGTTGTTTACAGTTTTAGGGGATGAAAGTACTCTTTAAGCTTTTCTTCAGGAGTTAATCCACCGATACCTT
>JAFGRY010000029.1 GCA_016934955.1 bacterium
AAGGTATCGGTGGATTAACTCCTGAAGAAAAGCTTAAAGAGTACTTTCATCCCCTAAAACTGTAAACAACGCGGGATTTTCTAACAGATAAAGGAAAAAGGATTAAGGATAATGTAGCGGCGGTCGGCGACCGCCGTGGGCGGGGATGGATTTGAATATACAGCAACAGGAGACAGGAGACAGAACCCCGCTCCGTCACCCTGATGTAGAGGGATTCGAAGATGATATAAAAAAGGTGACGCCGAAGGAACGGGCGTCACCTTTTTCAATAGTACCGTTTGGATCAGTTGAGCGTTGTCAGAATTTTCTCTATCCGTTCGAACGCCCAGTCTATCTCGTCCCTGGTGATGACCAGGGGCGGGGCGAAGCGGATGGTGTCTTCATGGGTCTCTTTGCAGAGCAGCCCCTCTTTCATGAGCGCTTCGCAGAACCTGCGGGCGCCGCCTGCCGCCTTGTGCAGCTCGACGCCGATGAGCAGGCCGCGGGCCCGGACTTCCTTGATATGCCTGCTCTTGATCGTGCGCAGTTTTTCACTGAAGTAAGCGCCCAGTTTCTCGGAATTTTCGATCAGTTTTTCTTCCTGCAGCACTCTGATCGCCTCCCGGGCGATGGCGCAGGCCAGGGGATTGCCGGCGAAGGTCGAGCCGTGCTCGCCCGGGGTGAAGACACCGAGAATCTCTTCGCTGGATACAACCGCGGAAACCGGATAGAAACCGCCGGACAGTGCTTTGCCCATGATGAAGATATCGGGCTGCACGTTTTCATGCTGACAGGCGAATTTCTTGCCGCAGCGGCCGAGGCCGGTCTGGATTTCATCGAAGACCAGCAGCACATTGTGCTTCGTGCAGATGTCGCGTGCCTGCTTCAGGTATCCTTCCGGGGGAATGATGACCCCGCCTTCGGCCTGGATCGGTTCGACCATAAACGCAACGGTGTTGTCGGTAATGGCCGCTTCCAGGGCGGCGGCGTCGCCGAAAGGAACCGTCACGAAACCGTCGGGATAGGGCCCGAAATATTTTTTATACAGCTCGTCGGTGGAGAATCCGACGATGGTGGTGGTGCGTCCGTGAAAGTTGCCGGCGCAGGTGATGATTTCGGCCTTGTCCAGGGGCACGTTCTTTTTCGTGTATCCCCATTTACGCACTGTCTTGATCGCGGTTTCCACCGCTTCGGCGCCGCTGTTCATGGGAAGCATCTTCTCCATGCCGGCCAGCTCACAGACCTCCTTGCAGAGGAAGGCCAGCTGGTCGTTGCGGAAGGCGCGGCTGGTGATGGTGAGCTTCTGGACCTGTTCGGTCAGGGCTTTGGTGATGCGGGGATGGCAGTGTCCCTGGTTCACCGACGAATAGGCGGCGAGAAAGTCGAGATATTTTTTACCCTCCACATCCCAGACCCAGATGCCTTCGCCTCTGGTGAGAATGACATCCAGGGGGTGGTAGTTGTGAGCGCCGTACTTGTCTTCGATGTTGATGAGTTCCCGGGTATTCATGAATCGTCTCCTGTATATAAAAGTGACTATTGCATTGTGGACGGAATTGAAGGAACATCTAGGAGAGGTAGAGTATTTTCACGATCAGAAAAAGGTGCATGCTGCTTCTCCTGCTGTGCATCCGCAAAAAAGCTTCGCATATGATACAGAAAATAGACCGGAAAAGCAAGTTTTATTCTTGACATTCATGTTTGTTTTTTATATTTTAAGGCTCTCCATTTCAGCGGAGAGGGCATCGGGGCGTAGCGCAGCCCGGTTAGCGCGCTTGACTGGGGGTCAAGAGGTCCGGAGTTCAAATCTCCGCGCCCCGACACAAACGAGCCTGCACTCGCGATTTTCGCGGGGCAGGCTTTGTTTTTTGGAATGGGGATCGGGACACAACCCTGACAGGGTCATGCCGATATATATTGTTGAGATGTGATCACGTCAGGGTTTCACTCCATGGCCGGCTGGCGGTTCGACATTCCATTTGCTTATTTTTGTTTTTATGGATACATTTTGGTGCATGGTATCATTGTCCGGAAAGCAATTCCTGATAGATACGTATTTAGTTGGTAATAGCTGCTGGATGCACTGTTGACAGCGACAAACGAGGACGGAGACCAGGTTGGCTATGAGAGATCATGCAGACGAACGTACGCTATCCAGGCTGACTGACGAATATATTTCATTCTATCTCTGCTGCGGTTTTTTCCCGGATTTTGACAAGAATATCCAGACGAATCTGTTTGCCGGGATCGATCTCGAATTACCGGCCCGCTCTCGAGCCGGTGTGAGTCTGCCGGAAGAAGATCTGGTCGAGGAAGGTACTCGGATTCTCAGGCAATTGTTCCTTTCTCCGAAGGGAGAGCGGATCATTGTTCCCCTGAGCGGCGGCCTGGACAGCCGAACAGTGCTGGCAGGGCTTGTGAACAAGGGGTATAAAGAGAAGATCACCGTTGTGACGTTCGGCGTGCCGGACAGTTACGATTTCGAGATCGGCGGTCTGGTTGCCCGGCGATTCGGTGTGCAGCAGATGCCGATCAACCTGAATGAGGTACCCGTTACTCTCGAACAGCTCTTGGAACACGCCCGCAACGGTGGCGCCTGGACTTTCCTCTTTGATTCCTTTTACAATAATCTCATCTGCAGAGAATTCGGGAAAGATGCCGTGTACTGGACCGGATTCATGGGAGGTGAACTGGGTGGTTCCCGGGTCCCGCTCGAGGAAAGCCTTACCTGGGATCAAGCCCGGCGCGTGTTTGTTAAGAAATATACTGCCTGCCCATCGATCACACTCTGCAGGCCGGGACATGATCCGGCCGATTCACTGCCTTCAGTGCCGGCATATGACCGGACGCTGCTCAGTTTCGACGACCAGCTTCATTTTGCCAAACAGCAGCATCTCTTTCTCGAGCGGATTATCCGCAGCAGCGGATGTACGTTTCAAATTCCCTTTCTCAATCCTGAATGGGTGACGTTCATGCTCGGTATTCCCCGCGAATACCGGATAAAGAAATATCTCTATAAAAAGATACTGCAGCGGGCCTTCCCGGAATTTTTCCGGCTGCCAACTTCCAACAATACAGGGGGAAGACTTGGTATTTCACCAAGCGCATTGACGGGGAGACTCATCGTGAACAGGCTCTACCGTTACAGTACACGCTATCCTTCGTTCCTGAGCGGTCTCCTCAATCCGTTTCGGACCGCGCTTCACATTCATCAGCGACATAATTACGTCGATTATGATGATGTGATCCGGACACACAGCGATTACCGTCAGCTGATCGGACAGTGTATCTCCGACCTGGCAGGAAGAGACGTGGTCCCCTGGCTCGATCCCGAGGCTGTCCTGGCCGACCATCGTGCGGGTCGCGGCAACTACGGTATCGCACTGTTCCTGCTGACCGCTCTTGAAATCAGTCTCAAGGTGAATGAAGATATATAACAACGAACAAAACGAACAACGGATACAGAAAAGAAGCTCAAATGTGTATGTGCAAAACGGGGGCAGCGGTCCGTGTCACCGCACGTGCGTTTTTGTATGTTGATTACCTGCCGATATGTTCGTTCAGCCAATTAATGACGATATGATCAAGGCGGATCATTTTTCCTGTCCGGGAATCAACCGGCGCGTGGCCGCAGTCGGGAAGGATCCCGACGTAATAATCATCGTTGCCGCTCATGTTCATGAAGCGGTGGATGTTTTCCACACTGGCATACGTGGGCACGACGATGTCCTGCGCCCCGAACAGGGCCAGCCATCGTTTCCTGAACTGTTTCATCTCCGTCATATAATCGACAGCCAGTGAATGCCAGGTCGGGAGCACGGCCGTAAAAGCCTCGTTCCGTTCCATTTCCCCTCTGGTGGCGGGCAAATACCGCCTCCCGGAGATTTCTCTCAGCGCTTCTATTTCCCTGTCCATCCGTTCGATTGTTTCGATATCACCGGTCCCCCAGGCGGCAATGGACCGCGTATGTATCTCTACTACTTCGGCGAAAATCGAGTCCGGAACCTGACGCTGTTTCAGGCTGCCGGTCTGGGCGTAGATGCGGTCCTCGACCATGCTGACGAAGGTGCCCGCGTAGCTGATGACAAAAGATATCTCCGGAAAGCGGCTGGCCGCGACAACGGCAATCCGCCCGCCTTCGCTGCCGCCCAATACACCGATCCTGGCTGAATCGATCCGGGGATGATGTTTCAGGTACCGTGCGCAATTGCCGGCATCCAGAATGTAATCATCGTAGGTGGTCAATCTGAAATCGCCCTCCGAAGCGCCGGTGCCGCGTTTGTCATGCACGAAAGCGGCATAGCCGCAGTGGGCGAGGATGGGGGCGATCCAGTCCGGGAGGGATTTTATGGGGCGGGAGCCGTCACCGCCGCCGTTGGTGAGCACGATCAGCGGGTGCTTTTCCGTCCCCAGCGGCAGATAGAGCCAGCCGTTGATCCTGAATCCTTCACTGGGAATGGACATGTGCTCGACGGTAAAGGTGGTGTCGGGGACCGCGGTGCCGTCTTCCCGCAGCCTGAACAGCGGACCGGACTGGGCGGACCGGTAGCCTTCGAGCCGTTCAGGACTCCGGAGCAGTCTCTCCAGCTCTTCCGGTGTATACTGGTGCGGCAATGCGGCGGGGTGCGCCTGCGCATAGAGGCCCGCGGGAGGGACGACAAGCATAAGGCAGGTGATCATCTGAGCAGAAATTTTCATGGACCTCTCCTTGCATCGATCGGCAGCACATTTTGAAAGGGATGAGAGAACGTATGGGTATACCGGTGTTTGCCCCGGTTTGTTTCACCTGTGCCGGCCCGCCGGGAACCGGGGTGTCGAGGTAATCCGTATACACTATTGCTTGCGATTCCTTCCAATCTTGTATACATTGCATGGGAAAACAGGATACAGAAACAGTGAGGCTATTGTGATGAATCTGCAGAACAAAACAGCACTCGTCACCGGGGCTTCCCGGGGGATCGGCCGGGAAATCGCGATCTCCTTCGCCGCTGCCGGCGCCAGAGTCGCGCTGCATTACAATCAGAGCAGGAAGGCGGCGGAAGAGGTATTCAGCGGGCTGGCCGGTGAGGGGCACACGCTCATTCAGGCCGACATCTCCGATCCCGTTCAGGTGGAAACCATGGTTGAAACCGCTGTCGAACGATTGGGATCCCTGGACATTCTGGTCAACAACGCCGCCGCTGTCTTCGAGAAGCGGCCGCTGGCCGACCTCGATTATGAGGCGTGGCAGGTGGCCTGGAAAAGAACGCTGGATGTCAATCTGACGGGAGCCGCCAATACCGCTTTCTGTGCCGCCAGGCACATGATCCCGAAGAGAAGCGGCACCATTATCAACATTGGTTCCCGTGGCGCCTATCGCGGTGAAACAACGGCCCTTGCCTATGCCGCCGGCAAAGCCGGTCTGCACGCCCTGAGCCAGTCTCTGGCGAAATATCTGGGCCGGTTCACTATTACGGTGACCGCCGTTGCCCCGGGGTTTGTGGACACCGATATGAGCAGGGAGGATCTTGCCGGAGAAGAACGCGCTTCCATTCTCGGGCAGAGCCCCCTGGGGAGGGTGGCTTCTCCTCAGGAGATAGCCCACACGGTCCTCTTTCTCGCGGCTCCAGGGTCGGAATGGCTCACCGGCGCGGTCGTTGACTGTAACGGCGCCTCCTACCTGAGATAGCGGCTATCTGCGCGGCCTGGAGCTTCAGCCGAGGAGTAAAAACCAGAGAAATATTACAAATCGAATTTGGCCAGCAGATCCAGTTCAGACTGGGCCATCTGGTTGAGGTTCCGGGCGATCTCGTTTATTTCGCTGAACCGGTCGCTGATGTCACGGGTCGCGTCATAGGTCTGGGCGATGGACCGGGAGTTCTCCTTGGAAATGTCGGCGACCTTGTTGACGTTATTGTCCGCCAGCTCGGTCGAGATGACGATATTCCTGATCGAGCGGGCGATTTTATCCATCCGTTTTTTCTCTTCCGATACCATGTCATTGAGAGAGCTGAACCCGCTGAGCGCGTCGTTCGCCAGGTTGGCCGATCCTTTGATGGTCTCCAGCCCCTCCGCCATGATCTGCTTCACGTAGGTGATGCCGTCTTTCAGGTCGGTGACCAGTTTGTTGATGCCAGCCGCCGCCTGGGTGGTGTTGTCCGCGAGCTGCCTGATCTCGTTCACGATCACCTTGAAGCCTTCCTGCCCCTGGTCTGCATGGGTGACCTGCAGGGTGGCGTTGATCGCCAGCATTTTCACCTGGGAGGCGATATCGCCGATGAAGGCCATCACCTCATCGATGGAGACGGAGTAGTGGCTGAGCCGCTCGACCGTGTGCCAGGTGCTGAGCACGCTTTTTTCCATTGTATCCATTGTCTTGAGGGTGGTGCTCATTGCCGAGGTGCCGTCCTGAACCGCATCGACGGTTGCGGCAGCGGCAGCGGCGCTTGCCTTGGCCTCTTCGTCGATCTGCTGAATGTAATCGATCAGCGATTCCATGGAACGGGTGGTGGTGTCGATATATTCGGACTGCTTGCTGAGCCGCTGGGTAATCGCGTTCATCGCCTTGTTGATTTCCGAGGTGGCGCCGCTTACCAGTTCGGTCTCTTTCTGCATCATCTGGCTGATGTCCTGGAGCTTGCGCGCCTGGGTGACAATGGTGTGGATGAGCGCCCTCAGACTGGCCGGTTCGATGTTGTAGGTGATCACCGGTATCCCCGCATCCACCAGCTCATTGATCAGGGGAATCATCTGTTTGTCGGGCACAATCGTGACGACGCCGTCATAGCCCTTTTCCCTGGCGGAGGTGAGATAGGGGCCGTAGAGATCGATATCGTAGAAGGGGGTCTCTTCGGTAACCGTTGGAGTGACGATATCGACGGTGACATTGATTTTTTCAAAACGCTCCACGGCAAGATCGACTCCGTGCTGCACCGTGGCCCAGAAGGGGTTGTCCCTGCGTCCCAGCATGAGCAGTTTGATGGGGTGTTCATGGGGGAACTGGTGCCCGATCCTGGCAAGTTCGTCTCCTCCCTCGGTGAAATCTCCCGACTGTATTCTCCAGGCTTTGTCCACATTGTCCGCGGTGACGACTTCCATGGCGGTCAGGAGGCGGGGGCTGTAGGGCTGCCATTTGTCGACAATATGATTGTAGAGGTGGATGAGGGCGTCGTGCCCCTGGGCCAGCGGGTTCTGGGTGAGCGTGACCTGAATAGCGCCGTTTTTAATGAGACGCATGGTGTCTTCCGTGAGGTCATGACCGATGAGCTTGACCTGTCCGGTCTTATTCAGGTCCATGAGGACCTCGGCGGCGGCCACCGGCGTTGCTCCTTCACAAATGTACACGCCGTTTACCGTGTTATGCTCTTTCAGCGCCGCTTTCAGGTTCTCGGTGCAGAATATGTGTGATTCCTGGGTTTCAAAGACATCCACGATGGAGATCTGGGGGAACGCTTCTTTGATAACGCTTTCAAACCCGAGTTGACGAAGACGCGTACCCACATGACGGCCGGATCCGATGAGGACCCGTCCCCTGCCGTTGAGGAGCTCCCCCATGATTTCGCCGCATTTTCTCCCTTCCAGAAATGAATCGGCACCGATGTAGCAGAGACGCCGGCAGGGATCGAAGGTGATGTCGTTAATGGCGCTGAAGATGATCGAAAGGGAACGGAGCGTGGCGTTGAGGATCTCCACGGGTTTTTGCAGCAGGGGGTTATCCGTGGGCGGCAGCGGTCTGGAGTTCAGTGATATCTGTCTTGAAATGTGTCCGGTGCTGATGCCGTCAATGATCTCCTGCATCTGCTTCAGGTCATGGAGGATGAGCGTATCGTGCATGTGCGCATAGGGATGTACCTGATGCTCGAGGTTGCGGTAGATGACCGCGATTACAAAAAGTCCGGTGAATCCGGTTATGAGAACAGCCGCTGCGAGAACGAGGCCCGTCGCTGTTCCGGTATCAGGCAGTAATGTCAGCGAAACGACGAGAAAGACCAGAATCAGTCCAAACCCCGCGATACAGAGAATTTTCTGCCTGCCTATGCTCATCCGTCGCTCCGTACGTCTGTCCCGGGGAGCCGCCCGGAGCATCGAGGCATGACCTGCCGCACCGCGCCGCCGGGGTTCCGGGCTCCCTCTATTATTATTGCATTCTTCAGTACAAAGATTGTTCCAAACGTCGCCGAACGCGTGCCGGGACTGTTGTTGAGGTGAATCGGCAGTGTTTCCATCTTTCAAAAAGTAATACGCGAGGGTGAGCATTTACTTATGAAAGACGGTGCGCCGGATCACGATCGCACCTGTTCCTGCAGTTCCCGGCCTCTCTTGTCGGCAGGGCCTGGTAAGCCGAAAAAAATGACTTGATATCTTCATCGCCGGATTGGTACCTTATGGATGCAATTATCCCCCCTATGGCAGTGCCATGCATCCGTCTCGATTACCTGTTCGATTCGCTTGCCGCGTATCCGGGTGCAGGCCGTTTCGGCCGTGATCAGGTGCTGTACAGCGCTCGTGTGCTTCGGTGGGGGCCGGACGATCCGGTCCCGTGTACACACATGTAACAACAATTGAAGAGGAGAGAGACAATGAAGAACATGGGAAAACTCGACAGGTATATCCGGCTCATTCTCGCCGCGGTGATCGCGGTGCTCTATTTCAACAAGAATATCGACGGCACAGCGGCCATCGTACTGGGCATTATCGCGATTGTTTTTATCATCACCAGTGCGGCGGGATTCTGCCCGCTCTACGTTCCGTTCAAGATTAAAACCCTGAAAAAATAGTCACCGGTCAGCAGGCGGATGTGCCGGAGGCAGCGGCCTCCGCCTGCGCTGTTACCACAGCTCAAGCAGGGAGAGCACCTTCACCACGGCTCCCAGCGTGACGACGATGATGGCGATACCCATGGCTGTGTTCCAGAGCAATCCCGTGAAGCCCCTGTTTCTTTCTTCTCCCAGATAGTCACGCCGGTTCTGAAGCAGGAAAAATCCCAGATAGGCCAGGGGCAGCATGATCAGGTTGAAGCTGGAGGTGAGCACCGGCAGCCAGAAGGGCATGGCATAAAAGGCGCCGATGATACCGATATTCGCCGTCATCGTGGACCAGAAAAAGGCTTTGCCGCTGAATTCGAATCCAAACACCTCGCTGAGCACGAATCCGGCGATGAGCATCTCCAGCACCAGGGTAGTGAGGCACATGCTGACGATGCCGAAGGAAAAGACGATGCGGGAGAGGGTGATTCCGATGAGCGGTTCGAGAATATGGGCCACGTCGACCGCGCTTTTAACTTCGATGCCGGCCGGGTGAAGCGTATTGGCCGCGGCGATGATCACCAGCGAGGTCGCCGCGACAAAGGGCAGAAAGGTGCTGGTTGCCAGGTCGAAGTTTTTCAGTCCCAGATGGGACCGTCCCCATCCCCTGGCCAGCAGCGTGTAGGGATAGAGGAAGGTCATGTTGACGCCCACGGCCGCGCCCAGCGCACCCAGCACGATGGTGATTCCCCGCACATCGCCTGGAATGTAGAATGAGAAATACCCGCTTGCCAGCTGATCCCACCGAACGCCGGTTTTGATCACCACCCCCAGAAAGGCCGCCACCATCACCATCACCAGGGTTTTCAGGGTTTTTTCAAAGAGACGGATAGATCTGCGTCTGCCGCTGCCGTAGGCGTTGCAGATGAGCGTCGCCGCCGTCAGCATGATAAGCGCCGCCGGCAGAGCGGGAAGCGTGATCCCGGCCACGGAAAACATATCGCGCAGCAGCGCCGTACCCAGGGAGTACTGCGGAAACTGCCAGACAATGGAGGCAAGCAGGACATTGAACACCCAGAACCAGGCGAGGGTCGGATGCAGCCTGGTTCGAAATACGTCAAAGGGACGCTCCCGGGTGACCAGGACCTGCTTGCCGATGGCGGCGAACATGATCACGCCCAGAAACATGCTCACCGGCTGTACCCAGAGCAGCCGGTACCCGTAGGCGGACCCGGCGAAGAGGGAGGAGGCCGCGGAACCGGCGCCGAGGGTGACCGCGCTCTGCAGCCATCCCGGACCCGACAGATGCCAGTAGCCGCGCCAGCGGGAGAGCAGCGAGGGCCGTTTTTCGATTCGCCGCAGCGCCTCTGCTTCTGCGGCCAGGGCCTTCGCGTCCCGTTTTTCCGCCATGGGCAGGCCCCGGCGGATGGGCGGGTGTCCTCCGGTCTCTTTTTTCATGCTAGATCGACACCTCGATGTCCCTGATTTTTTCTTCATCCACTGCAATGCCCAGACCGGGCCCTCGCGGCACGCGCAGTGTGCCGTCTCGCGGAAGAAGCGGCTCTTTCAGCACACTGAAATCGATGAACTGGGGACCGTTGAGCGCCGCCGGTCCGGTGCAGCCGTACGCGCCGAAGAGCGCCAGCGTTGCCGCCAGGGAAATGTCCGGATCGGTGAGGCCGCTGCCCAGCAGCATCAGGCCGTGCCGGTGGAGAAGGTCGATCTGGAGCCGGGCCGGAAACAGCCCGCCGCAGCGTGACGGCTTCATTGCTACCCCGTCCAGCATGTCCAGGGCGATGAATTCCTCCAGTGTACGGGGGTCGACCAAACCCTCATCCATGAGTATGGGGAGCGCACCCTGTTTTTTCAGGGCCCGGTACCCGCTGATACAGTTCGGGCGCAGGGGCTGCTCGAGCACATCGACGCCGGCGTCGGCCAGCATCGGCGCGGTCCGCAGCGCGGTATCCGGATCATAGCCGCCGTTGGCGTCGGCCCAGAGAAATCCATCCGGGGCCGCCTTTCGTGCCCGGCGGCAGAGCGCCAGATCCGTGTCCGGATCGGGGGAAACCTTGACGTTGAAATGGCGATACCCGAGAGAGCGTCCCTGGTCTATGAGGCCGTCCAGCAGGTCCGGGGTTTTGGGATTGAGGGTCCAGCTGAGAGTGATGCTCTTTGCCGGAGTCAGTCCCCACACGCCGGGCAGGGATATATCCGCCATTCTGCCGATCAGGTCGTGGAGAGCGATGTCGATCCCCGCCTTGGCGATTGGCTGGCCGGTATTGAAGGAGGGGGCGATCGCCGTACTCATCAGCCGATGCAGCTCAGCAGGATCGGGGACCGGCAGGCCGGTGAGCAGGGGGGCGAAATAATTGCGTATGGTGCTTGTCACCGACTCCAGCGTTTCGTAGCTCCAGCGGGGAATGGGTACGCTCTCACCCCAGCCCACGACGCCGTCCGAGGCGGTTATTTTTACGATCGCGGCCGCCCGTCCCCGCATGGTACCCCGGATATCCTCAAAAAACTTGAAGCGGCCTTTCATGGGGTAGACCACCGGGAAGACCTGAATGCGCTCGATGGTCGCCGCTGTCCGCCTCCCAAGGACTGTACCCCCGCCGACCATCAATGCGGCGGTGCCGGCACCCGTTTTTTTAAGAAACGCTCTGCGTGTACAGTTCATCAGCTCCTCTTAGGCGAGGTGAACACAAGCACGGGTCATTTGCCGGCCGGCCGGTCTTCACAGATGAGGTCGCCGGCAGCGTACTGAATTCCGGCCAGGAGATGCCGAAGGATGACCGGATCCTGGAAGATATGCTTCTGGTGGCCGAAGGCGCAGTAGAATACTCTGCCCTTTCCGAATGGTTTGACCCAGCTCATGGGAAAATCACCATCCTCCCGGTGAATTCCGGACACGGTCATGTCAGTGCGGCTGGTGTCGAGGCTGAGGAGCACCCGGCAGAGATCCCGGGAATATGATCCCGTCATCTGGTAGATCTCGTCGGTAACCTGAAAATGATCGGGCACATGGGCGACCAGGGGATGATCCGGTTCGTCCTTTTTCAGGGTAACCGTGGAGCCGCTGACCCAGGGGTGGTTGTCGAACCGCGCCCCGACGATGGTCCCGAATTCCGGCCAGGTGCGGAAACTGGCGACACCGGCATGGATCACGGCCAGTCCGCCGCCCCGGTACAGGTAATCCCGGAAACTTTTCCTCAGCGTCGAATCCCTGACCAGGGCCGCCGCCAGCGCGTCCTGCGAGAGGGAATCGGGGAACTCCGGCATGAAGAGTTCATTGTTGGTGTTGTTCAATATGATCGCGTCGTACGTTTCAATCTGACCGGGTTCGAACTGAGTGACGTCATCGGTGAATACCGGGGTGAAGGCGCCGCTTCGCCGTGCCAGGATCTCGATGGTCTTTTTGCCCCAGGGAATCGCTTCGTGTTTGTAGTTCCAGGCGCGTGAGAACACCAGCACCGTGGGTGTGCGTCCGGGGAGCACCAGCGGTGTCGAGGGTGCGGCCGCGGTTATGGCGGCGATTTCCGCATCGGTTAACCCGCAGCTGTCCAGGGCAGGGCCGTGCCCGGCGCTGCAGCTGAGAAGCACTACTGCCGCAAGTGCGGTGAAACGGTTAGGTTTCATGGTACTCCTTTCAAGCCGGCATCAGAGACGCCAGGGACTTCTGTAGGGCCGTGATGTCATGGCCGCGGCTGCGGGATCATCGAGGATCTGTTCCTTTTCAGGGTCCCAGTGAATCGTTCTTCCCGTGCGCATGGCAATGTACCCGAGAATACAGGCG
Source organism: bacterium (assembly GCA_016934955.1). Taxonomy (GTDB): domain Bacteria; phylum Zhuqueibacterota; class QNDG01; order QNDG01; family JAGLOF01; genus JAFGRY01. The sequence goes on from JAFGRY010000029.1 coordinate 12,496, forward strand.
GAGCACGACCGGTGCCCGATCTCCACCGGCGCAACCGGTTCCCTGCGGGTTTTCATGCAGTCGATAAAGTTGCGCTTGTGGTTGCTGCTTTTATAAAGCCGGATGTCGCCAGGGCCGAAGGTTTCCTGCAGCAGGGAAGCGGGATCGGCGTCGATGAAGCCGCGGCGCACATGCACCCAGCCCTCGCTGCCTTCGAACATCACTCCCTGCCTGTTGATCTCATTATGGGTGACATTCATGGTGACACCGTTTGCATAGGTGTAATCGAGATTGAAGGCACCATGCACATCCCAGATGCCTTCCCGGGCGTATTCGGCGGTGCCGGATATCCGTACGGGGCCGGAATATTCCATGCCCATGCCCCAGTGGGCGCTGTCCAGATGGTGGCTGCCCCAGCCGGTGATCATGCCGCAGCAGTAATCGTCGGTCCTGAGCCAGCCGGGTCTGTCGTAACTCTTTACCGGATGCACCCGCTCTTCGATGTAGGGTCTGTAGGGGGCGGGACCCAGCCAGAACTCGTAGTCCAGCTCTGCGGGCACGGGCGTCACCGGGTGGTCGCCGGTGAACGGGTCCCTGCCGAACCCGACCTTCACGTGTTTGAGCGTGCCGATGCGTCCGTTTCGCACCAGCTCGGCGGCATGGCGGAAACGGGCGTCGGAACGCTGCTGACTGCCGACCTGGAGGATGACGCCGTACCGGGCGACAGCGTCGCTGAGGATGCGGCCTTCATCGATGCGAAAGGTGAGCGGTTTCTGAAGAAAAATATCTTTTCCGGCCCGGGCCGCCTCGATGGCCGGAAGGGCGTGCCAGAAATCCGGGGTGCAGATCTGCACGGCATCGATGTCGTTTCTCGCCAGGAGTTCCCGAAAATCAGTATATGTGTCGCAGCCCGTGTAGCCGGCCCGGTTCCCTTTCTGACGGTAATATGTTTCCACTTCCTTCTTCGCGTTTTCCAGCCGCCAGGTGTCCACGTCACAGACGGCGACGACCTGTATGTCGTCATGTTCGAGAAATCCCTTCATGTCGTCGAATCCCATGCGGCCGACGCCGATACAGCCGAGGGTGATGCGGCTGCCCGGCGAATTTTTTCCGAAAACGGCGGCGGGAACGATCGAGGGAAAGGCTGCGATGGTACCGGCCGTCCCGAGGGACCGTTTAATGAACGTGCGCCGGTCGGTGGTGCGCTGTCTCGTTTTGTCTTTCATGGAGTGGTTCCTGTCTTTTTATAATAGATGATGGTCGACTGCGGAGGTTCGGAGAACTGCCGCCACAGGGTTTCAGCGGTATCGCGGTCAAGATCGCCGTCAAAGGTGACCGCCCGGTAGCGGCGTACATAGGTATGGCCCGGTTCCAGCAGCCACTCCCCGTAGACGACCGGGCAGAATCCGAAGAAGACCTCTCCCTGGGGCCAGATCCGCACCGGTTCGGGGTGAGCGTGATTGCCGGGATGGCTTAAAAACAGGATGCCGCCGGTGCCGCCGCCGAGCGTTCCCATGACCCTGCACCAGCGAACCCGGGCGCCGTTGCCGTCTTTTCTCGTTTTTCCATCCGAGGTGAGGTAGTCGCTGTTGGTTTCGTTCCAGTCCCGCCTGCCCCGGAACCCGAATCCTCCGTAGCGGTACTCTTCCAGCAGCAGCGGTGTGCCGCCCGCGCAGGACTGCGTGATCGTGAAGTCCCAGATCAGACGGGAATCGCCGGGCGGGGCGGACACCCAGCAGCGAATATCCCACACTTCCTCGAGCACGGGCGTCTCTTCAGGCCGGGCGGTGAGATCGACGAACAGCTGAACCGCCCTGAAGCCCGAGAATACCCCGCCCGATGCGCGGGAGAGAAAGCGTTCGAACCGCACCGTGCCGGTGCCGTCCCCCAGGTTCCAGAAATCCGGATGCCTGCCGGCATATGCCGTTTTCGTCCAGGGTGTCCAGATACCCAGGTGGTGGATGTGGTCGGAAGGATGAATGGCGGTGAGAACCTGGTCGCCGGGTGTCCGGACAGGATGGATGAATCCGCTTCTGGTAAAGAGCGAATCCGCGCCTTCCGGCGGCGGCACCGGCGCATAGTTGTAGCGCAGCACGGAACGGCCGTGCACCAGGACGTCGAGCCCCCTGCCGTCATCCTTCAGCCTGCCCGCGGGAGGAGGGACGCGGTCTGCGGAGACCAGCAGGTACGCACGGGTGCGGGCGCTGTCATTGCCTGGCGACAGATTCCACCAGAGCCGGCCGGGCCGGACGGGATCCGGCTGGCAGGGGATCGCGAGCGTATCCCCGCCTCTCAACTCCAGCAGCCGCAGGGGCAGCGTCCAGTCGATTCGTCCGGTATCGAGGTCACAGCAGACCGGCTGAGAGGCCGCTGCCGCTGGTGATACGTCGAGGGTGATATGGGCGAGCGGTGCTGCGGTCCGGGAACGCCGCTGGTCTGCACACGCGGCTGTTAGCATGAGAGGGAGCACGAAACAGGCGTACACGCGTCCGCGGGTGCGAGTGGTGGTGACACGGTCATCGGTCATTGTATTCCCTCGAGCGTGTTCCGTCTTTTACGGCCGGATTGAGGCGCGGTTCTGCGGCCCGCCGGCCGGTTAAAAGAGAACAGAGTGACTGTGATGCGAGAGGATTGGACCTGTTTTTTAAAATAATCTTTTCTGGGCCATATGCAAGCGGATATTTGGGCATCTGTTTCAGGGCGTCCCGCAGCGGTTCGTTTTTGTCGGCTGCGAGTGAAACATCCGGTTCAGGGAAACGTATCCGGAACTAGCCGCGCTTGAACAGAGTGGATGAGCCGGACCGATCCGGCTTCGCGCACGCTTGTTCTCCCGGCTTCACCCAGCTAGCTGCCATATATTTCTATTGTTACTCTCAAACGGGCGGAGTTGTTCTATGTCCAGACGGTCAAAGATGATGCTCCTTTTCCTGTGGTGGGCTGCGGGAAATCTCCTCGGCCAGTCTCCGGCCGATACCGCCTATTACCGGCAGTGTTACTACACATGCAAGATCTGGGGGTACCTGAAATATTTTCATTCGGAAGTGAGAACCGGTTCCCTCGACTGGGACGGCAGCCTGATCAGCACCCTCGATTCTCTTGAAGTGAACCGGGACAGCCGGACCCTTGAGGAGACCCTCATGACCCTGTTCGACGCGGCCGGTCCGATGCAGGAAATGGATGACTGGATCAAGGCGCCGTCTTCGCTGGTGCCCTTGAACGTCGATACCGCATGGTTCAGAGATCCCATGCTCGCCGGTGCGGTCAGGTCGGAATTGACCATGGTGCGCACCCTCTTCAGACGCAGTCCCTGTTACTGGGTGCGCAAAGAATTGAATGGCAATGTTGATGTGGCCCAGGACGGGTACCTGTACAGTATGCCCGAGTACACTCTCTTGTCCCGATCGCAGCGGCTGCTGGGACTCTTTCGCTACTGGAATATCATCAACTATTTTTTCCCCTACAGAAATATCATGGACCAGCACTGGGATGTCACCCTGCTGCAGGCTATCCCCTGGTTCGTCGATGCGGCGACACCGGTGGAGTATCAGAAAGCGGTGATGCGTACCTCCACGCTGATCAACGATTCCCATTCGGCTCTGCTGAGCACGACGGTGGTCGACAGCATTCTGGGACGATATTATATACCGATCGAGTGCGAGTATATTGAAAACAGGTTCGTCGTTTCCATCGTGTATGACGAGTCATGTCCGCTGGCGGCGGGGGACGTCATTCTTTCGGTGGACGGCCGGCCGGTGGAACGTTTCGCGGAAGAGATGGCGCCGCTTTGCCAGCATTCCAATGATGCCTGGCTGCACTACATGCTCTGCAACTGGCTCCGCCGGGGGACGGCGGGAGCTGTGGAGCTCTCCGTCGAAGGGGCGGAGGGGCCGCGTACCGTCACGGTGCAGCGGGTGGCTCTTGCGGAGGTGAAGGAGAGATATTACAAAGACGCCGATGCGTGGTACACCTTCGATCGGGGCGGAAAATCATTCGGCTATGTCCAGATGGGGCTGCTGATGCCCGAAGACATTCCGACGATGTTCGAAGATTGCTGGGGTGCCGATGCACTCATATTCAATATCCGCGCCTATCCCAATGAGACGATCTGGCAGATGGTCAACTGGCTCTTTGACGCATGCATCAAAGTGGCGCTGTTCGTAGAGCCATATGTATACGATGCGGGCATGTTCTGGTGGGCTTCATCCTGGCTGGGATACGGTGACTTTTCCAGGACCTGGCAAAAACCGCTCTACATCCTTCAGAACGAAGCCACCATAAGCCAGGCTGAATACACGATCATGACGCTGCAGCAGCATCACCGGGCGGTTACAGTCGGCAGCCAGACCGCCGGAGCCGACGGCGATGTATCGCTCGTCTATCTGCCCGCGGGGGTACGGACGGTCTTCACCGGACTGGGAGTTTTTTTCCCTGACTCTTCCCAAACGCAGCGAATCGGGATCATTCCCGACATCGAGGTCAGGCCGACAATCGCGGGCAAACGTGCCGGTGAAGACGAGGTGCTCGAAGCGGCGCTGGACCACTATTTCCGTACCTCGGTCGCGACGGGCGAACCGTCCCCCGCCGGTTTCGCGCTCTCTCAGAACTATCCCAACCCGTTCAACCCGGCAACCGGGATCTCATTCCGTTTGCCCGCCGCAGGCAGGGTTGTCGTGACGGTATACGATATTCAGGGCAGGGAGATAGCCGCACTGGTGAACGGTGTCCGCGGACCCGGTGAGCACACCGTCACCTGGAATGCCGCGGACCTGCCGTCCGGCGTCTATGTGTGCAGAATGCAGGCGGACCGCTTCACCGCGGTGAGGAAGATGGCCCTGGTGCGCTGACCGCTCCGGTACGCCGCCCGTCACCGGTGCGGCACGACTGGAATCGGGGCCTGTTCGCCCACATACGCCTCTTTGCCTATGTTTCTGATCACGATGGTGCGCTCGGCCACGGAATATATCGTTTCCCGGGCCATGGGGACAACCGTGCCCGAGATGACCGTTTCCTGCAGATCCACTTTCTGAACCCAGTTGTCGAGAAGGCTCCGGTAGATGTCGCCCCGGTACCTGCTCCTGCCCTCACCGGTCACTTCGACGCCGGGGAAGGGCTCGAGTATCATTTTAAACCGGCTCTCGCCCGAATCATACCCGATAAGCGCGCAGGGAACGGCGCTGACCAATGAAACCCCCTTGAACACAAGGAGTATCCTGCCGTTCTCGAAAAAGGATCCTTCCCGTATTGAGGATCCCAGATTCGTCGGCGGCCTGCTGTAGGATGCCCCGTGTTCCGTGCAGTCGCCGATACGCTTCAGATCCTGAATGCCGCCTCCCTCTTCGCAGGGCCGGGGGAAGACGGAGCACATGGCATGAAAATCGATGAACGCGTTGTACACATGGTACCGTTTGTCGACGGGCAGCACAGCGCCGTCGCTGTCGGTGATGGTATCGAAGAGCGCGTGATCGATGCCGAATACTCTTCCGAGACTGTCGATCCCGGCAGGACCGAGCACGTGGGTCCAGTTTTTCAGCGCCGGGATCTCTTTCGTTACCGTGTCACCGAAGGTGACCTGAAAGCGGGAACAGCGGTAGCCTTCGCCTCCCGGGATATCCGGGTCATACATGAGGAGCAGGGAATAGGTGTCCGTGCCAAGCAGGTCACCATCAGGGGAGAATGATGTCAGTCGTGATTCCATGGAAAAATACCGGGGATTTTTCTCAGGCAGCCCGGAAAAATCATAGGGCCCGGCAGGTATGAGTACGGGTGGTGCCTGCGCGGCCGCGAAATGCGCGGACAGCAGCAGCGCCGTTGTCAGCGTCTGTTTCATGATGTTCCTTTCTGTGTATTGATAATGTGCTGAAGGTTCTCGAGATACGCGGTGAATACGTCATATCCTTTTCGGGTGATCATGCAGACGGTACGCGGTTTTTTGCCGGCGTATGTTTTTTTTATGTCGACATATCCCGCCTGTTCAAGTTTTTCGAGATGTCTGCTCAAATTTCCGTCCGTTGTTTCCACGGCCTGCTTGAGATAGGTGAAGTCCGCCTCCTCCACGCCGGCCAGCACCGACATGACCGCGAGCCGCACCGGGGCGTGAATAAGCAGATCGATATTTCTGATCGCTTCCTGGTTCACCGTCAGCTCCTTTCCTTGAACCGGCGGTTGAGATGCAGCCCGGGGGTGATCCAGCCGAGGATGATCATCGCGGCCATTATGTAGACAACTGATTCTCCCGGCCAGGCGGCGATTATGATGGCCCCGCCGAACCAGGCCAGGCAGCTCCATTGCAGAAAGGGGAGGGCAAGCACAATTCCGCTGATGTAGACGGCAATGCCCAAGACAAAGGAAATCAGCACCGGAACCGCGCCGACCGCGCAGATGTTCAGGGGCGGAAAGGCGAACATCATGAGCAGCGCCGTCAGTCCGCATATCAGCCAGACCTGCCAGAGAACCGTTTTTGCATAGGATTTTACCGCATGCCGCCGCTGGTCGCCCGCAATCACCAGATACCCGATGGCGGCGTTTATCAGGGCCAGGAGAATGAAGACAGGCAGAAACAGGCGCTGGATTCCCGCTGATTCCAGCAGACCTACGGCGATCGTCCCGGCCAGAGAGACAATGCCGGTGAAAATGAAAAAGCGGCCGGATTCAGCGGTGTCCCTTCGCGTCTTTTCCACCATCTCTGCGATAATCGCCAGCTGCTCCCGGGGGGTAGTGTTTTCTTTCATGGGTCTCCTCGTGTGGGTTTTTCTTTCTATGCAAAGTACTTTGTATTACAAAGTACATGCCTTTTCCCAGGAAGTCAAGCTTTTTTTTCGGATTCCTGCGCAGTGGTGTGTCATTGGTCATCCCGGCGGCCCCCGACCGGCCTTCGGGGGAAGTCCGGCTGTATCCATTTAGTTCTTGATATAGTGTCTGACAATAAGTATATTATAAGGAATGCATTTTCGTTCACTGCAGACGGCATGGCAGTATCCGTTATTGCGGTTTCCTGATGACGTTGTGTGTTGCCCGGCCATAACAGAAGAGGAGAGAATCAATGCCGATAACGTGTACATTCAGACCTGACTGCAAGCTCGCAGTGTTTTCCCATATCGGTGATGTGCCCGATGATGAGTTTCTGATGTCCTACAAACGGTACATCGAATCACCGGATTTTAAAAAAGGCTGGAACCTGCTCATCGATCTGCGCAGGACGACCAGCACCGCCCGGGGCAGCGACGCCCTCCGTAAAATGGCTGATTTCATCAAAGCGCAACTGGCTGGTATCATGGTGAAACCGAAAGTGGCGGTACTGGCGCCGACCGATCTCTCCTTCGGGCTCGCCCGCATGTATGAGGTGTTCAGTGACGAGATCATCTGGGATTTCACCGTGTTTCGTTCCCTAGATGCCGCCCTGGCCTGGGTGGGCGCTCCGGAAGATCTGCTTGACTGAGCGCTGAACCTAACCGATTTTCCTCAGCACTCACATCATGGCCCTGGCGCGGACCGGGTTTCGCGTGTGCCTCATTCTTTTCGTTCCGTCCGGCGTCGACATCCCCACGAGTATCCTCTCCATGGCTGCTTCCACGGCTGCCGCATCTGCTTCAATGGAATGCCGAACGGTGCCCCATATAATCAATCCTGTTTTTTTCTTGACAAAGAGTGAAACATGTGATATATTGATCCCGTATATATAGAAGGTCTATATATCAAGTGTCTATATACATTCACGGTCATGTCCGCGACAAGGAGGATGACAATGAAAACAACGATGATGACGCTGTTTCTGACGCTGGCGCTGTCCAACCCGCCGGCGGTGCGCGGCCAGTCCGCACGCCATGAACCGGGGTCGATGCCGCTGCAGCTGCCCGTGTATACCGCGGAGCAGTTGAGAGAGGATTTCGATTTTTTTGCCGACAACCTGAAGCGGGAACATCCGCAGAAATATGCGTTCGTATCTGAGCAGACATTCGACAGTCTGCTCACGGCCGCCCGTGGGGCCCTGCACGACGGACTGACGGAACTGGAATTCGTCCGGCTGCTCTCGACACTTACGGAACGTATCGGCTGCTACCATCTGGGAGTGAATCCTTCCCGGGAATTATACGGGCTGCTCATGCCAACGGTGCCGCTGCTGCCGTTCAGTGTAACGATCATCGACGGCCGGGTCTATGTGCGTGAGGTGTATGCACCGGATTCAGGGGTGCAGCCCGGCAGTGAGGTATTGATGATCAACGGACGAAGTATTGGTGATATTGTCGCCGAAATGTCCCGGCAGATCAGTGCCGATGCCCGGAATGAATCATCCAAACAATATCATATCGAGAATTCGTTCCCGGTGTTTTATGTAATGAAGGTGGAACTGCCTGCGGCATATGATGTCGAATATGCCGATCCGGATGGCGGAAGCAGACGGGTGGTGCATCTGACGGGAATCGGGTATCAGCAGCTCATGCAGCGGTTCTATACAAAACACCCTGAGCGGAATCCCCGCTTTTTCCCTCTGGATCTGTCGTTTCCGAAAGAGACGAGCACGGCCCTTCTTTCCGTCCGGTCCTTCGGCTGGTTCAGCCGAGAGCCGTATATCCATGCCATCGACAGCATTTTTACGGTTCTGCAGGAAAAAAAGACGAAGCATCTGATCATCGACGTGAGGGGCAACGGGGGCGGAGATCCGCCCCTGAGCGCGGATATGCTCGCGCATGTCGCCCGGAAACCCTTCCTCTATTTCGCGAAACCGAAAGGACTCGAGCAATACTACCCCCTGCAGTTCAGCGAGCAGCAGCCGGCGGATAATGCCTTCCAGGGTGATGTCTATGTGCTGATGGATGGAGGGTGCGGCTCTTCCACCGGCCATTTTCTTTCTCTCGTGAAATATTTCGGCCGGGCGACCATCATCGGGAGTGAAACGGGTTCGTCGTTCTCCTGCAATGACGGCAGTATGAGGATCAATCTCCCCAATACCGGGGCCGGATACAATCTGCCGACCAGGTCGGTGGTCACCGCGGTCAAAGGATTCAGCATCGGGGAACCGCTGCGGCCGGATCATGTCGTCGAATATACCGTCGATGATGTACAAACCGGGAACGACCCGGTGATGGCAGCCGCGCTTCGAATGATCGCGGGCAGGTAACCGCGGCCACGTTTTGCTTGAATGTGTCGGCAGAAAGCAGTACATTGATTCTGAATGATGGTGTTCCTGAGGCGGTCTCGAGAAAGTGAACAATGAAGCGGGAGAAAGTGCAATGAAATATTGTCTCCACATTATTGTGTTGATATCATTACTCATGTTCGGGTGTTCGGAAATCGCGGTGCTGATTCAGGATTCTTTGGATACCCCCAACGAGCTGACAACCGGAGAAGTGGTCAAGGGCTTGAAAGAGGCGCTTAGCGTCGGCGCCGAGCACTCTGTCGCGGCAGCCTCTGTCAAAGATGGATTCTATGGCAATCCGTTGATTTTTATTCCCTTTCCTCCGGAGGCGGTCAGTGTTAAGACTACTTTGGAGAAAGCGGGTTTCTCTCGGATAGTCGATGACTTTGAAAAATCACTCAACCGGGCTGCTGAAGAAGCCGTTAAACGATCGCTGCCTGTCTTTAAAGATGCCGTCACCGGGATGACGATCACCGATGCCATGAATATTCTCAAAGGGCCGGATGATGCTGCGACGGTATACCTCAGATCCAGAACTGAAGCTGATTTGAAAACAGCCTTTTCCCCGATTGTCAGCGCTGCCGTGGAAAAAGCCGATGTTACGGGATACTGGCGCCCGCTGGCAACCGCTTACAACCAGATCATTGCTATAACCGGCGGGAAACCGGTACAGCCCGATTTAAACGAGTATGTAACGCAACGGTCGCTTGACGGACTTTTTATCCTCATCGCCGCGGAAGAAAGGGAGATCCGGACAAATCCGGCGGCTCGAATTACCTATATTCTCAAACGGGTGTTTGGATATGACAGTCAGTCGAATCAGAATCCGTAGTAATGTTCAGGAGAAATCGTTGTCCTCATGCATCGGAGGTGGTTCGTTCGGGAAGTATGTCCTTTTTCGGATGTAAAATGAAAAACTTGCTCCGGCAGAGATAAATCCGTATATTGATTTCGTGCGGCTTACATGATGGAAAATACAGGCAGATTAACACGTACCGTAATTATGTGTCCCGCAGACATCGATTCTGTTCGATGTTCATTTTTTTCTTTTCGATAAACGGTATCATTTGATATAACTGCCCTGTTCTCTGATGTAAAAGCGCTGGTATTCTATGAGTAATGAACCGATTCGGATCGTTATCATTGATGACACGCGCATCAGGATGGAGTGCCTCGTCAGATGTTTGAAAAATGTGAAAGATTTTGTTGTAGCCGGGACTGCTGCAACACATCAAGAAGCGATTGAGCTGGTAAAAGAAGTTCATCCTCATACCGCACTCATCGAAGGCTCTATTGCGGGGAATGGTGCATTCGTATTGGCGAAAGCGCTCCATCAAATGGTACCTGATGTCCGTCTGATAATCCTCGGTCTTGATGATAATATCGAACGTATTCTTTCCTTTATTGAATCGGGTATTTCCGGCTATACTTTAAAAGATTCCACTACTGAATACCTGATTACGATGATCCATGCAGTGCAGCGTGATGAAGCTATGTGCTCCCCCCGGGTAATCGCATCTCTTTTTTCTCGTCTGGCTGATTTGAAAAATAAAATGCCCCTTTATCTTCAGAGTGCTCCGATTGATCTGACCAAGAGAGAAGCGGAGATCGCATCTCTGGTCGCCCAGGGATTACCCAATAAAGAAATCGCCCAACGCTTGTTTATCGAGACTCAGACGGTCAAGAATCACATTCATAATATTCTCGAGAAACTGCACCTGCAGAATCGATATGAGATATTAAAATATATGCAGGAATATGAGACGGTCACATCGAATTAGCCAGTATTCAGGATCGATCGACGGTACCGGTACTTTGGTACCATACAGAGGTTTTTGGTACTGCCATATCAGCTGTATTTTTATAGTACCCTTTTGAATCTTCCGGTCTATTGATTTTATGTCCACATATCCGCACATTGTTGTACAGGACAATTCTTCTCCTTAATTTCATATGGACAATCTTCAAGGTGGTGATGGACGCCCGCGCGATCCGTCGTCATCAATGAATACAGATTGGCGAACCGACGGCCCATCCGGGAATTAATAGCCTGACGCGGCTGCAGCCAATCCCGGCAGTGTGCAATTGCAATTGGGGAACCTATCAGGATGTTTTGCAGCAATCTCTGGTTTGTAAATCGATCGTTCAGCAGAGCACAAGTAACCAAATTTAAGGGAGAGGTAGATCATGGCTTCAAGAAAAATCAGTGACATCGAGGGCATCGGCCCTGCATTCGCGACCAAACTGGCGAAGGCGAATATCCGCAGTGTCAACTCACTGCTGGAAAAAGGCGGGACGAAAAGTGGCAGAAAAGCAATCGCTGACCAGTCGGGTATTGATGAAACCCTGATCCTGAAATGGGTGAATATGGCCGACCTGTATCGGATCAAAGGCGTGGGCAGTGAATACTCGGAACTTCTTGAGAAAGCGGGAGTCGACACGGTTAAAGAGCTGAAAAACAGAAAAGCAGAAAACCTCTACCAGAAAATGAAAGAGGTCAATTCTTCCGGCCGGGCGCTCGTACGGCAGATTCCCGGTTTGAAGAGGGTTGAATCCTGGGTAGAGCAGGCGAAAAAGCTTCCTCCCAAAGTCAGTTATTAATGAGGAGTGCCTCATGAGCGTTTTAAATTTTATCAAAGATGTCGGATCCAACCTGTTCGGAAAAGGGAAGAAAGAGGAAGACGCGATAAAAGATCTTGTCAATAAGGACCTTCCCGGCAAAATCGAGAATTTTGCCGTCGATTTCAAGAGCGGCGTTGTCACATTGACCGGCAGTTGTGATTCCCATGCTACAAAGGAGAAGGCAGTACTGCTGGCCGGCAATGTGAAAGGTGTGGAATCGGTTGATGACAGCGGGCTGGAAGCACCTGAACCCGAGGAAACAACCGAGTTTTATACGATTCAAAAAGGTGATACGTTGTCTAAAATTGCCAAACATTTCTATGGCAGCGGCAGCAAGTATCCTGTTATCTTTGAAGCCAATCGTGAAGTTATCAAAAATCCGGATCTCATTTATCCCGGACAGGTTGTGAGAATTCCGAAAATCTAAGGAAGACGGTCTTTCTGGATTACGTACCGTATAGAAAAAGGATTCCTTTTTCGAGAAGACATGCACGTATCATCCGGAAGGTGAGATTGGTCCCTATGAAATAATCACCTGCATTTCGGGGGCTATTAAAACCGCATACAGGTTCAAAACGAGAGGGAGGCTCATCATGAAACTCAATGCTCCGAAGAAACAGGTCTGGTGGATTGCTCTGATTCTTGCAGCTCTGGGTGTGGTAGGGCGGTTCGTCGATATTCCGGTGGTAACCGAATATTCATTCTGGTTCCTGCTCGTCGGGTATATCTTGCTGTTCCTGGGAACGTTCTTAAAGGGCTTCTGATGTAGTGGTGTGCTGATGATTGATTTTTTGCTGTAAACAATTATCGGTACCCCTGTTACCAGTCTTTTACGTATACGTTTCGGCAACGAGCATGGGATACACCGGGTGCGACGGGTGTATCCCATTGCTTTATTTTGTACATTTTTTGTGGTATTTGAGAGGGTGTTCACCTCGGTAATAGTATTGCGGTGTATGTTTCAAAGGGGGTTTTTATGAGTATAGCAAAAGTCAGTGAAATTATTTCATCGTCTTCTAAAAGTTTTGAAGATGCGATCGAAAAAGGCATCTCCCGGGCCAATAAAACGCTTGATAATGTTAAAAGCGCCTGGATCAAAGATCAGAAAGTGGAAGTGGTCAATGGCAAGATAACGGAATACCGTGTCATCATGAAAGTCACTTTTATTCTTAAAGACTGATAGTATACATAATTTCAAAGAGCATACCCTGAAAAGGAGAAACATCATGGGCGGATTTCTTGATGAGTTTATGAAGACGCTGGGTCCCCAGGTGACCAAACAGATGTCGAAGAACCTGGGAGTCAGTAAAAATGTGACCAGCCAGATCGTCCCCCAGCTTGTACCGATGATCCTGGGCGGGCTGAAAAAACAGAAGGATGAAAAAGGCGGAGCGGCACGGGTGGATCATATTTTGAATAAATACGGCGATGCCAGTGTTTTGGACGATATCGGCGGCCTTTTTTCTCAGAAAGCGAGTGACAAAACGGCCGATCCGCAGCTTGGCGGTTTACTGGGCAAATCGGGGATCAAGGCAACTGATATGATCGCCAAGCAATTCAATCTGAGCGGCGATACCGCCTCAAAACTCATCCCCATGCTGGCGCCGGTTGTGTTGGGGGCCTTGACACAGAAGCGGGATGTGCAGGGTGCCGGGTCCAAGGGTATTGCCAGTCTTCTGGATGCTGACGGCGACGGCGACATCCTGGACGACGTCGCCGGATTTTTCATGAAAGGGCTTGGAGGCGGTGGGGGAAAGCAGGGTGATGTTCTCGGCGGTCTCCTGGGAGGGCTCCTCCGCAAGAAGTGACTTGAGATGCGATTCACATGAAGATGTTGCCGGAATTACACGTTTGATTTTTTCATCCAAGGAGGAAATGAAATGGCAGATAAGGGCACAAAAAAGAAACTCACCAGAGTGGATGGCGGTGCAGGTACATCGGTGAACAGGGAAACGTCCGTCCCGACCATCGACAAGGGCAAGGCAAGAGGAACACGGATTTTCGCAATTATTATGTTTATCGTAGCGATCGGTTTCGAGATCGGGGCGATAGCCCTGCTGCAGAATCCTCCCTTTAATTCGACCGGACTTATCATTCTGATCGTGGCGGATCTGATTTTTGCCGTTACCGGATCAGTATTATGGAAAAAAGCAAACAGGTTTGATCCCGCATCGGAAAAGGATAAAATCAAGTTTTTTATTCAAAACCAGCTGGGACTCATCATTGCCCTGATTGCTTTTTTACCTCTTGTCATCCTCATTTTTACCAACAAGGATCTAAAGGGTAAACAGAAAAGTCTCGTCGGCGCAGTCGCGGTTATCGCACTGATCATCGCCAGCGTCGCCGGAATAGACTTCAATCCACCCTCGGTGGAAAAGTATGCCGACCAGGTGGCACGTGTCGAGTCGCTTTCCGGCGCGAACCATGTGTACTGGACCAAATCGGGCAGAAGCTATCATCTCTATTCAGATTGTTCCTATATCAACACCGATAGAACTACGGAAATATTTGAAGGGACGGTCGCTCAGGCGCGGGAGCTGAAAAATATTACTGATCTCTGTGACCGCTGCGCCAACAGAGCGGAAAAGGAAAAAGGGGCGGTGCAGGAGTAACGATACTCCGGAGGCGCTGTCCGACTCCCGGACAGAGTATGCCTGATATCACAATCGACCATATATTTCTTTTTGAAAAGAGATGCAGCATGGAGCTGCCTGATACAGAGAATTCAGGCAGCTCCATTGTGAATGGGTATGTGATCACTCTTTCACACAGCGAAAGCCCAGGAAGCGGCCATGGGTCGGGTATGAGGCGCCTCTGAAAGCGACGTGACAGTGGCCGGCCTCCACACCGCAGCCGCCGCCCCTGGTGACTTTGAAGGCGCCGGATTCCGGACCGCCCGGATCGACTGCCTCCCTGTCCGGATAGGGACCGAGCCAGTCGGCCACCCACTCCCAGGCATTGCCGCTCATATCATATATTCCCAGTTCGTTCGCTTCCTTCAGGCCCACAGGGTGGGTGACCCCGCCGCTGTTGCCCGAGTGCCAGGCCACCAGGTCCGCTGAATCACTGCCGGCATAGACATGGTGCCCGCTCTTGCGGCCGCCCCGGGCGGCGTATTCCCATTCAGCCTCGGTGGGCAGCCGCCCTCCGGCCCATCGGCACCAGGCACGCGCTCCGTCCCAGGTGACGCCGACCGCGGGATACGCCTCCTTTCCCGGCATCACGCTGAACATGCTGTCCTCCCAGGTCAGCTGGCAGCATGTCAGCGAGAGATCGATGTAGTTCGTGTCACCGACGATCCAGACTGGATCAGCCCCGACCCCGTTGAGGAATTCGCAGAACCGGGTGTTGGTGATCTCATGCCTGCTGATGCGGAACGTGGAGAGGGTGACCCAGTGCACGGGCTGTTCGTCGGTTTTGAGATCCAGGCTGCCCATGAGGAAACTGCCCCCCTTCACCGTCACCCATTCCAGGGACCGGATGTCCTCGCTGTTCAGGGAGAAACGATCACAGGCGAGCAGCAGCAGTGCGGTGATGATTGTCAGTCCGTTCTTCATCGAGTGTTCCTCATTGCCGGGGTGTCCCGATAGTGGTGAACGTTCAGCCCGGAGTAATCCGGAAGGTCGTACCCATGTATGTACATCCCTTCAGGGAAAATGTTTCACCGGAGGCCGCTGAATCCCGGTTTCAAAGCCCCGTATAAAATACCGCTTGCCATCTATGCGCACAAGAGGTATATTTGAACAGCAGATACCTGTATCGGTTTCATACTATTCACAATCCATTGTTACTGTCCTGTCAGCCGCTGCCGGACTCTTCGTCTCGACAGGAATAGATCTGTTTTCACTGATTATTTTCTGCCGCTCGCATATAACACAGGAGGAGTGAGTAATTTCCGGGACCGGAACCTATTCCTTCAGGTATATCGTAAAAAAAATCACAAATCTGTTGAGAAATAAGAAAAAGTTTAGTAATTTCAACCCGTCATACCAGTCCGGGTATTGTTGCAGTTGGCACAATATACGTATAAAAAAGATGCGTTTATGTACGGATCCTGCGGGTTGTTACAGGCGGTTGTCGGTAGCGTCGGTGCATGCGCCCGTTGGAAAAACAGGTAACGTTTAGACTGAGAGTAGAGGTAGCCATGGACAAATTGATTCCGGAACGCATGTTCTTCACCAAAGGGGTGGGGTACCACAAGAATAAGCTGCAGAGTTTCGAACTGGCGCTGCGAAGCGCCGGCATCGAAATGTGCAACCTGGTCACCGTGTCGAGCATTTATCCCCCCAAGTGTAAAATCATTTCCAAGGACAGGGGTATCCAGGAACTCAGAGCGGGCCAGATTACGTTTGTTGTCATGGCCAAGGAAAGCACCAACGAACCCAATCGCCTGGTAAGCGCGGCCATCGGCCTTGCCCAGCCCAAGGAAAAAGAGCAGTACGGCTATATCAGTGAACATCACGCCTTTGGACAGACCCAGCGGAAGACCGCCGACTTCGCGGAGGATCTGGCGGCGACCATGCTCGCCTCCACGCTGGGAATCGAGCTCGATCCGGACACCGCCTGGGACGAGCGCAAAAAGATGTATATCACCGATAAAAACCGGCAGTTCGTCAGCCGCAGTATCGCCCAGTCCGCCGAGGGGCACAAGCAGGGACTGTGGACCACCGTGATCGCGTGTGCCGTGATGCTGATGTCAAACACCTAGTTTTTAACAAAACCAAAGAGGGTGACTGTGAAATCTCTCTATTCGGAAGCACCGGATATTCAGCCTCAGCGGATGCATGCGGGCATGTCCGTCCCCGAATTAATGGACATGATCGGCAAAACATCATTCGAAGCGCGAAACCTCTACCGCGGCGCCGAGCTGCTGCGAAAGATGATCGACGGCGGTGATACGGTCTGGCTGGGCATCGCGGGGGCGGGCATTGCCGGCGGTATGGGCGGACAGGTAATCACCCTCATCGAGGCCGGGTATGTCGATGTGATCTGTTCCACCGGTGCCCAGGTGTATCACGATCTGCATTTCGCCTTCGATCTGCCGGTGAAGGCGATCGGCGGCCGCCACTTTGATGACAATCTTCTCAGGAAGCACGGCGACACCCGCATTTATGATATCGGGATCAGGGAGAAGGAGACGCTGGAGGCGCAGGATACCATACTGCAGCAGTTCGTGGTGAACGAATACGAGGAATTGAAAGAGCGTGAACTGTCGAGCTGGGAGTTCACCTATTTGCTCGGGAACTGGGTCGAACGGAACGCGCCCTTTCCGGACCGGAGTTTCGTGGCCGCGGCCGCGAAACTGGGCGTTCCCGTGTTCTGGGATTCCCTGGCCAACCACTCCATCGCCATGAATCTGGTGAAGACCGACAACGACGGGTATCCGGTGCGGCTCTCGGCACAACGCGACATTTTTCACTCCGCGGCCATCGTCTACTGCTCGCCCGCCAGCGGGTTCTTTCTGCTGGGCGGCGGCGGTCCGAAAAACTTCATTCAGCAGACAGGTCCCACCCTGCACCAGATCCTCTCGGTCGACTATGAAGGGGCTGACAGAGGCGTTCAGATCGGAACGGCCGTGGAACGGGAAGGCAGCCTGTCGAGCTGTACGTTCAGTGAAGCCGTGACCTGGGGAAAATACAGTGAAGTCAGTGATGAGACCCTGGTCCATATCTGGGCTGAATACAGTCTTGTGGTGCCGCTGCTGACCGCCTATCTCTGTGATGTCTGTATGGACCGGAAACCGAAAAAGATAGCGGGTCTCATGCCTCACCACGTAAAACTGCTGGAAGATCTTCTATGAAACGGCACACACTCCAGTTTCTCGATGCCGGGCCGGAATTCAGCCGCTACGATTCGGCGGCGGTGTCCATTCTGCCGGTGCCCTATGAAGGCGGTATCTCATTCGGCGCCGGCACTGCCGCGGCGCCCGGGGCAGTCCTGGAAGCCTCGGTTCATATGGAACTGTATGATGAAGTGCTGCGGGCCCGCCCCTGCGCCATGGGCATCTCCACGCTTGCTCCGGTGCCCGTGTCCGGTGACCCGGAACAGATCTACCGGGACGTCCAAAGCACCACCGCGGACATTCTCGCGGACGGAAAAATGCCGGTGATCCTCGGCGGTGACCATTCGGTGTCCAACGGCTCGATCCGTGCCTGTTTCGATCGCTGTCCCACCCTGTCGGTCATTCAGTTCGATGCCCACGCGGATCTGCGTGATTCCTACATGGACAGCCGGCTCAGTCATGCCTGCACCATGGCCAGGGTTCTGGATTACTGCAGCAGTACCCTGCAGCTGGGCATCCGGAGCCTGTCGGCTGCCGAGGCGGACCTGATCGCCTCGCGGGGGCTGTCCGTTTTCTTCATGCATCAGTGCCGGCAGTCCCCGGCCGATATCATCACCGCGATCGACGGCCTGAGTGATCCCGTGTATATCACGGTCGATGTGGACGCGTTCGACGGCAGCGTGGTTCGCAGTACCGGGACCCCGGAGCCGGGAGGATTCCTCTGGGATGAAATGCTCTTTTTTCTGCGGGAGATATTTCTCCGCCGCACCGTGGTCGGGTTCGATCTTGTCGAGCTTTCGGCGGATGCATCCGATTCCTTTTCGGTTTTCGCGGTGACGCGGCTCCTCTATAAAATGCTTGGATTCAGGCTTGACAGCCATATCCGGCGTACCGGCGGAACCTGGCCCGAGGCGCCGGCAGGTCCGCTGTTCTTCACGGGGGATGCCCCTTGACCTGCCGGTTTTGTCCGGATCCTGCCATATATGTCAGTAAAAATTGACAATTAATTTAAAATTGTCGCTTTATTGAGACAGTTGCCCCTCGAGGCGGTCTCCCGCCGCCTCAAACCATTCCCCCCTCTTCATGGCATGTAAATTGCGTTTATATCCTGCCTACGTATTCCAGAGGATACTGCATGGACATGAATGCCGATACGTGTCCCGAAGAGCGACACAGAAATTGCTGGGAAGTGAAAAACTGTCCCTATTCCTGGAACGGATCCGATCCTGTTTCCAGGGCGCACTGTCCCGCTTCGATTCCCGGAAAACTCGATGGCCTGAACAACGGCACCTACGGGGGCAGGGCCTGCTGGGCGGTGAGGGGGACGCTCTGCGGAGGAGAGGTGCAGGGAGATATCGTTGAGAAACTGTCATCCTGCCTCGAGTGTGATTTTCTCATGCAGGTATACGAAGAAGAGGGGAAAAACATCATCCTCATTCCGACCGGCTTCTAGCCGCATAAGGATTCAATGACCGACGGTGAATGAAAAAGGGAATCTGATGCCGCACAATGAAGCAAATCCCGAACCCCTGGCCGTGGAAAGACGAAGCACGCGTACCGGACAGCACGCGGTGCGGATCCTGATGAATGAACCGGCGGGGCCTGTCCCGCTCACTGTCCGCATTTCCGCGCCGGACAAGCCGGTTGTGCCTTCTGACACGCTCAGGAAATGGCAGAAACTTATCGATCTCGTCACGGTGGCCATCGATGTCCCGGCGGGACTGGTCACCCGTCTCGAACCCGACTGTCTTCGGCCGCTGCTCTGCAGCCGCTCGGCCGAGAATCCCTTCACCATCGATGACCGGTTTCCCCTGGAATCGGGTAACTGCTGCGAAACGGTGCTGGGTCTTCGTGATGAGCTCTATATTCCCGAAATACGCGAAGACAGTGTCTGGAACGGCTGCGGGCTCAACGGCATGCGCATCGTTTCCTACCTGGGACTGCCGATCATGTGGAATGACGGCGAGCTGTTCGGAACCATATGCGCCCTGGACAGGAAACCGCACCGCCACCCCCAGATAGACAGAAGCCTGCTCAGCCTCTGCCGTGATGTCATCGAATCCGATCTCAAAGACCTGCTGCGATGCGCGGAACTGAAGAGACTCGAGGAAAAGGCCGATCTGCACTGTACCGAGAGCAATCACCGCATCATGAACCAGCTCAACATGCTTGTCAGCCTCATCAATCTCACGGCCGCCAGAAAGAAGGACAACGGAGAATTACAGGAGGTTCTGGCCGACCTCTCGTCAAGCATCAGGGCGGTGGCGCTGATCCATGAAAGGATGCAGGACAGTGAATCGTGCGGCGTCATGTATCTCAACCGGTACCTGCGCTCCCTGGTGACTACCATCCTGCAGGCCTTCAGCCGCTCTACCATCAGCTACACCTGCGATGTCGACGAGATTCCCATGTCAGCCGGCAGCCTTGTCTACTGCGGCCAGATAATCAGCGAGATGATCACGAATTCACTCAAGTACGGCTTTGACGGCAATATGAAGGATCCCCCCCACATCACCATCGCCGCTCACAACGTCGGCACCGACAAGGTGACTGTCTTTTACAAGGACAACGGTAAAGGATTCCCGGAAGGATTCGATCCCCACACGTCCGGCAGCAGGGGCATGAAGCTGATTCACCTGCTCTGCAGTCAGCTCGACGGCGAGCTGCACATAAACAGTGACGAAGGAGTCGGCTACCTGATTACGTTTCCGCTGGCATAGCGTTACCCATCCTCTATTCGCCGGACAATCATACCGCCGGATTGCATCGCCGTTTTGCAACGGGCGGCATAGTCGATGCTATTTCCCCATGCAGGGAAATGTCAGAATATTTTAGCGGAGTATCCCCGGCCGGGGAAACGTGAAGGGCTTCGGCGGCCATTGCGCCGGGGCCCTCTTTTATTCCCCTGTTCGCCGTGTCCTGTCCGGCGGCAAAGGGGTTGAATTCAAAGGGAAAAATGCGTATCTTGAGGCCCAATGTCACAGCGTGTACGGGACTGCAGATGAGTGAAAAGAAAAAAAACGCGAGAGATGTGTTCAATGCCTGGGCCCTCGACTACCATACCAAAGGGATGGAAAAGGGCCACTGGGAGAGTGTGCGGGAAGCGTTTTCCCTGATCCCGGAATCCGGCGGCAATTATCTCGAGATCGGTGTCGGAAACGGATACGGCATCGCCCACATGGCCCGCAATCACTATCGCGGCGGCATGTGCTACGGCCTCGATATCAGCGAAAATATGGTGCGGGTGACGGCGGAACGGACGCGGGACCTGGCGAATGTGCGCCTGGAAGCCGCTGACTTTCTGACCTGGGAGCCGCCGGCAGGTGTCCGGTTCTCCTGTATTTTTTCCATGGAAGTATTTTACTACTTTGCCGATGTCGCGGCGGGAATCACCAGGGCGGCCTCACTGCTCGCGCCGGGGGGGATGCTGGCGGTGCTCGTCAACCACCACACGGGGAACCCCGAAAGCTACACCTGGTCGGATGATCTCGGCACTCCCATGGTTCTCTGGAGCGCGCGGGAATATGAGGATGCGTTCAGGGCCGCCGGGCTCAGTGATATCGGGCACTGCTATCTCCCCGACAGGACCGATCAGACCGGAACGCTCTGCACCATGGGGGTGAATCACCGGCGGTGAGGCCGGCTCGATCGTTCACTCCCTCTTTCCGGCGGTGCCGTATCAGGGAGAACAGCCCCTGAACTCGTATTAGCATTGGGCGCGGTAAAAGACGCCGGCCCGGAGTTCAGCCGGAGTTTCCATGGGACGCAGATATTCACTCGTTTTCACGGCGATAGCCGTCACGCTGATTATGGATCAGGCAGGGGCGCAGTCGCTGGACATGCTGGAGCGGCATGCCGCGGGAAAATACCGCGGGATCGCCGGAGCCGCCGTCGCCCTTGCCGACGGAACCGGGTCCGTGGATCTCAATCCCGCCGGAGCAGCCGACCTGGCCGCCGCCTCATTTTCCATCGGACAGAGCGGCCAGTATTACGACTACCTGCTGCACCGCCACAATGTCGGCATCCGCGCCGGCTATTTTCCCCAGTCCGCCTGGAAATACAATCTCGAACATGTCATCTGGATGAGACCGGTTACCAGCCGGATCAGCGCCGGGGCGGGAGTGGTGCAGAAGTTCAACTGTTTTCTCGTTAACGTGAACCGGGCGATCACCTGGAGCAATATGTTCGATCAGCACACCCACGGCAGTATGTACGCCGCTGCGGTGTTCGCCTCGCTGCGGCTGTCCGGGCATCTTTCCGCGGGCGCGGGCGTGTACTCCTTTTTCGGTAAAACCCGCAGCCGGATAGACGGCTTCTTTCACGGCAACGATGTCAATAAATGGGCGGAGCTGGAGAACAGCGTTTCCGGTCTCGCCGTGAGGGCCGGACTCATCGGCAGGTCGGGGCCGTTCAGCGCCGGGCTGGCGTTTGAGCCGCCGTGGCCGCTCTATGTGAAAGCCGCCGCGTCACTGTCCGCGGACGAGCAGTACGCCTATCTCCTGCCTGATTATCGCCGGACGGTCTGGCATCAGCCCCTGATACTTCATGCCGGCACCGGATATTCAGGGCTGCGGGGTGTGATACTCTCCCTTGACTATGAATATCGTGACTATCGATCCTCGACCATAGCCATCCTTCTCTTTGAGGTGGGGGCGCCCCCGCTCTACCGGGATATCGCGATAGTCCGGGCCGGATGCCAACTGCTTCCGGGGAAGCGGCTGCCGCTCCCGGTGCGCGTCGGGTATGCCCGTATTCCCCAGCTCTACACCTCTGTCGATGCCGTCGGTGTCGGCTATGCAATCCTCGATTATGAGCATACGGAGCGGCTGATCAAGCACGTTATCAGCGCCGGAACCACGGTCCCCTTCCGTGACCGGAGCGTGCATGTCGCGCTCTCCTGGTCGTTTCTCTCCTGGCAGCGGCATCTCGACGCGGACCATCCGGTGATAGATACCTACCATGAACAATGCCTGACGCTCTCGGCAAGTATCGAGAATCGATGAGCCGGACACCGGGCCCGGGATATTTGCGCTTGCATATCACTCTTCGATTGGCTAAATTGATAATTTATGGCTTGATTTTTGTATTGATTGTTCCGGGGATACGGGAGATACCTGACGGATACGATGAACAATGCTGATCTGAAATCCTTGGTGATTGACTGTCTGAGCGGGAAAACCGTCAGACTCAAATATTACAGCGTAGATACCGGCAGCCACATGTTTATCAATGCGCTGCTCACCAAGATCCTCGCTCATTACTCCCTTACTTTTTTTGTCCATCCGTTGGAAACTATCGTTCATGAGCTGCTCTCCAATGCCTACAAAGCGAACCTGAAGCGGGTATATTTTGCCGACAAGCATCTGGATCTGGAAAATGCGACCCAATTCAGGAAGGGGATTCGTGAATTCCGGGCCACCGCCTATGCCGACCTGGGGTATATCCACCGGGAACTGCGGAAGCGGGATCTCTATTTTGAACTGTCCATCGTGAAAAAGGACAAAACACTCTGCATTACCGTCATGAATAATTCACCCCTGTCCCCGGCCGAGCAGAAGCGGATCAGCGACCGGTTCAGCAAGGTGAATGAGTACGATACATTTCTTGCCGCCTATGACGATTTCTTCGATGAATCCGAGGGGGCCGGTCTCGGCATCATCATGGCCTGGTTCCTGCTCAAAGATTCGGGCGTCGATCCCACGGGCCTGACCATCGATTCCCGGGACGGTGTCACCGAAGCGTCGATCTGTCTGCCGCTCGATCTCAAGCCGGCAGGTCCCGAGCATGACACCGCGGATCACATCCTGCGGGAAATCGAACAGCTGCCCCCGATCCCCGCCCGCATCACCGCGATTATCGAGGCCTGCGACAGGAGCGATATCACCGCCGACGCCCTCTCTTCCATGATCTCCGCTGACCCGGATGTAGCCGATGACCTGCTGCGCCTGGCCCGATCGGCGGATCTCGGCCGGGGTGTCGAGTTTTCCCGGATAGAGGAAGCGGTCCGGACAGTGGGGAAAGAGGAACTGAAACTGCTGGCCCTGGCCATCGGGGTGAAGCGTATTCTGCAGAAGCGGTACCGGGCGTTCCGCCAGGTCTGGCGCCACTGCAAGAAGACAGCCTGCTTCGCATCCGTGCTGGCCCGGGAACTGGGACGGGACGATATCTCCGATTACGTCTACCTGGGGTCCCTGCTGCACGACCAGGGAAAGATCGTGCTTCTTTCGCTGAGCGACGATATCAATGAAAAGATCGCCGATATCGCCTCGAATCGTCATATCAGGGAATCAACCATTATTGAAGAAGTGGCGATCGGCATCAGCCATGTGACGATAGGGGAGATCATGGCGGAAAAGTGGGACTTCCCCGAACATCTCAAATTAATGATCAGCAGCCACCACCGGCCCTTCAAGGTGGAAGAGCCGTACAGGGATATGGTGCTGCTGACGCACCTTGCCGATATTTTCTGGGGCATCGGTGAAGGCAGGTACGACTACTCCCACATCGAAGAGGGCGTGCTGGAGCGGTTCGGCATCGAGAATGAAGCGCGGGTGATCGAACTGATCGAGTGCTGCAGCAGGCGGTTCAACGAGTGCCCCAACCTGCATCTCTGATTTCCCGGCCGCCGCACTTCCCTTCCTCCGAAAAGCGGAAACGCAGAGGGCGCAGAGACATCGCAGAGAGCGCGGGAAAATGACATTGGAATTCCCCTGCTTGCCTCATGTCATGCCCGCGTGTTTCAAGCGGGCACTCAGGGGCCGGGAGAACGAAAGAACGAAAGAACTTTAGATAAAAATCCCTTTTTTGTTGGCAGGTCGGTTTATTCTCGATTGCGATAGCGAGACCGATACCGAGACCGACCTTCACGGTATTCCAGTTTTGTCGCTCTCATCGCTCTTATCGTTCCATTGCTCTGTCGTTCTCACGCTTTTTCTTTTCTTTGTTGCGGTTTTCCCTTCCCTTCCCTATCTTGTAACCACTGAAACCCAATTGACCGTAGGGAGGAACGTCATGAAACGTATCTTTTCACTGTTCACCGTCATTGTCCTGCTTCTCATAATCCTGCCGCTGCACGCCGACGACGGCATGTGGCTCCCCCACCAGATGAAAATGCTGAAACTGCAGGCCCAGGGGCTGCAGATGGACCCGGCCGATCTTTTCCGGGAAGACGGCACCGGCCTCATGAGCGCGGTCGTTTCGCTGGGAGGCGGCACCGGGGAATTCGTCAGCGGCGACGGGCTCATCCTTACCAATCACCACGTGGCCTTCGGGGCGATCCAGCGGGCGTCGTCGCCGGAGCATGACTATATCACCGGCGGATTTATCGCACCCGAGCGGTCCCTGGAAATTCCGGCCTACGGCTACATCGCCGACGTGCTGCTCGGGTACGATGATGTGACCGAACAGGTCGCAGCGGTTCTGCATGACGGAATGAGTTACATCGAGAAAGACAAGGCGCTCGATGCGGTGGTAAAGAAACTCATTGCCGAGGCGGAAGCGGCGGGCAGTGATATCCGGGCCACGGTTGTTCCGATGTACAGCGGCAACGCCTACTACCGGTTCAGATTCAAGCATCTCAAAGACATCAGGATCGTGTACGCGCCTCCCCGTGATCTGGGCAATTTCGGTGGCGATATCGACAACTGGATGTGGCCCCGCCACACCTGCGATTTCTCCTTTCTCAGGGCCTACGTCTCACCCGGGGGAAACGGCGACGCCTACAGCGAGAACAATGTGCCCTATCATCCCAAATCGGTCATGCCCATCTCCCTGGATGGACTGCAGGAAGGGGATTTTACCTTCGTTATGGGCTACCCCGGGCGCACCTACCGCAATTACACGCTTACCGAACTGAAGAACAGCATGCTCGATCTGCAGACGCGTCTGGCTGATTTTGAAAGCATCATCGATTTTCTGGACGAGCGGGGACGGGACAACAAAGAGGTGGAGATTAAATACGCCAGCCGGGTGAAAGGGCTGAACAACGCCCTGAAAAATTACCAGGGCAAGCTCGAGGGCATGAAAAAAGTCAATCTGATTGAAAAAAAGAAAGCGCAGCAGGACGAGATCGTCGCCTGGATCAACGCGGATCCCGTCAGGAAAGAGACATACGGCAACGTTGTTCCCGCCATCGACGATTTCCTCTCCTGGTACCGGCAGCGCAGCTCCCGCAACACCCTCCTGAACAACCTGGTCAGCGGTTATTTCGGATCCACGCTCATGTCCCAGGCCCACTTCATCTACCGCGCCGCGGTGGAACGGGAAAAGCCGGACATGGAGCGGGAATCGGGATTCCAGGACAGAACCTGGGAGGACCAGAAGCAGCGGAACCTGCTGGTGGAGCGCGGGTACGATCTGGCCACGGACAGGGCGTATCTGAAGTTCCGCCTGCGCCGGCTTATGGATACACCGGTGGACGAACTGCCGGCGCCCCTGAGAGATGTTTTCGCCAAGAATGATCCGGAAGCGGTCGACGCCTACGTGGATAGACTCTACGAAGCCACCGGCCTGGCCGATCCGCAGCGCCGCCAGGAACTGCTGGCAATGACTCCGAAACAGCTGCTGGCGCTGAAGGATCCGATGATCGGGCTCGCGGCCGCGTGTGAAAAAGAGCTGGCGGCGATGCGGGATGAGGACCGGGCCGTGAACCGCCAGTATCAGGAGCTGAAGCAGGCCTATCTGGCGGCCGTGCTCGAAATGAAAGAGGGTGGTCTGGCTCCCGATGCCAATTCCACCATCCGTTTCACCTATGGAACGGTCGAGGGATACCAGCCGGCCGACGCGGTCCACTACGCGCCCTTTACCACTCTCAAGGGTGTGATAGAGAAAGAGACGGGCGCGTTTCCGTTCCGGGTTCCGGAAAAGATCAAGGAACTGCACGCTGCGAATGATTTCGGCCGCTATGAAGATCCCCGTCTGGGAGACGTTGTCACCTGTTTCCTGAATACGACCAATGTCACCGGCGGCAATTCGGGATCACCCACGCTGAACGCCCGCGGTGAGCAGGTCGGCATTATTTTCGACATGACCTATGAGAGTGTGATCGGCGATTACTATGTCATCCCTGCATTGCAGCGGACCATCAGCGTCGATATCCGCTATGTTCTTTTCGTCACGGAAAAATTTTCAGGCGCCGATTTCATTCTCAAAGAGATCGGTATCTGAGTCCGTCCGCCGGTCGTTGCCCGCGGCGCCGCTTGTACCACACAGCAGCCTCTTCTTCGGTGATCCCGAAGGAGAGGCTGTATGCATGAGGATCCCATCCAAACAAGGGAAGGTGTATGTCCACTGTCCCGGACATCGAAAAAGATCACAGCGCTTTTCTCACGGCAACGGAGCTGATCGACGCGGATCACCATCTGATCCGGGAAACGGCGGAACGGATGACCGCTGGAAGCAGGGATGATGGCGGCCGTGTCCAAGCCCTATTCACGTTCGTTCGTGATGCGGTGCCCTACAGTCTGCATATCAGCCGCAGGATGGAAGCCTACCGGGCCTCGGCCGTGCTGGAACGGGGGCGGGGGTTCTGCACCCAGAAGGCGATCCTTTTCACCACGCTTGCCAGGAGCCTTTCGCTGCCGGCGGGAATCGCGCTCTACGATATTGTCGATCACACGCTTCCCGATGCTGCCGCCGATCTCTTCGGAGGCAGGCGGCTGCGGCGGCACGGCATCCCTGCTGTTCACCTCTCCGGGGCCTGGGTGCAGGCTGACTGCACGCTTCATCGGGAACTCGCGTTGGAAAAGGATCTGGAGCCGGTCGTCTTTTCCGGCCGTACCGACGCCTTTATGCCGGCGCTGACCCGCAGCGGCGGTCCCGGCATCACCTACGAGCGGTATTACGGGATCGCGGCGGACATCACTCCTGAAGATATTCACGCGTGGTATGGTCGCCACCTCCAAAGAAAGATGCAAAAAAATAAGTGATTCGTTTTCTATTTTTTTGCAATTTTTTCGGCATAAATATCGATTTTTTTTGAATTATTTTCCCTGTTTTTGAAATAACCACTGAAAAATCAATCGATATAAATCTCTTTATGACAATATGTTGCAGTTAATTATCTTATAGCAATGTTAATCCGTATTTATTAATTTTTACTGCCACAATTTGTCTTGCATTTCGCGCGTCCTTTTTGTATTTTGAAGTGCTGACCGATGTTCAATTTTTCCATGGAGGGAGCGCTATGCCTGCATATATCAACGACCTGTATTCCGAAAAAATCTCCAAAATGAAAAAATCCATCATCCGGGAACTGCTGAAACTGACCCAGAAGCCGGATGTGATCTCCTTCGCGGGCGGACTGCCGTCACCCGCCACGTTTCCGGTTGAGGAGATCGCGGAAATGGCCAGGGAAGTGATCCTCAAAGAGGGCGACTGGGCACTGCAGTACGGCGCCACCGAGGGCATCACCCAGTTCAGGGATGAAATTGTAAAAATATTGAAGGCGGATGATCTGACCGTCGAACGCGATAACATTCTCGTAACGACCGCCTCCCAGCAGGGTCTGGATATGGTGGGAAGAGTCTTCATCAATTCCAATGATCCGATCATCATCGGCAGACCGACCTATGTGGGGGCGATCAGCGCCTTTCGCGGGTACGACGCCCGTTTCATCGGAGTGTCCCTCGATGATCACGGCATGAAGACCGACGAGCTCCGGAGCATCCTGGAAGACCTGGCAGCCGGGAACGAACGGCCGAAATTCATCTATACCGTCCCCGATTTTCAGAATCCGGCAGGGGTGACCCTCTCGCTCGAGAGAAGAAAAGACCTGCTCAAACTGGCCAAAGAATTCAAGACGATCATCATCGAAGATTCTCCCTATCGCCAGCTGCGCTACACCGGCGAGCACGTCCCCCAGATCTACAAGCTCGACGGCGGCGAAGGCAATGTGATCATGCTCCAGACCTTCTCGAAGATACTTTTCCCGGGGCTGCGGCTCGGCTGGATCACCGCCCACAAGGATATCATCGATAAATTCGTCATCGCCAAACAGGCCATGGATCTCTGCACGCCCCCGATCTCCCAATCCATCGCCTATGAATACTGCCGGCGCGGCGAGCTCGGTCCGCACATCAAGGAGAACGTGGCGCTGTACGGCAAGAAACGGAAAAAGATGCTGGATGCGCTGGACACCTATATGCCCGACGATCCCGGCATCCACTGGACAAAGCCTGAAGGGGGCCTGTTTCTCTGGCTCACCCTGCCCGACTATTTCGATGTCGATGCCATGTTTATGGAGGCGATTGAAGAGAACGTCGCCTATGTCACCGGCACCGCGTTTTACGCTGACGGCGGCGGCAAGAATGCGATGCGGCTCAATTTTTCCTACCCCACCGAAGAACAGATCGATCAGGGAATTCAGCGCCTGGCGAAAGTGATAAAGAAAAATCTGAAGTAACCGTACTGCAGCGTGATTCAGGCCCGCGTTCTCAGCGAGCGCGGGCCTTTTTTTTGGGTCGGCGCAGGGAAAACCGCTTGCTGTTTATTGCCGGAACGGTTACATTGTCGCGATGGAAAATACCAGAAAAACATCACCGTTTTTCAGGAGCCTGCTGATCAGCCTGCTGCTCGCGGCCGCTGCCATGGCGGGAGTGCTGATCTGGTCCGCGGCCGGGGACACGCCTGCCGGCGCAGTGACGTTCCGGCTGATCTGCGTGCCCGTGCTCCTGTTCCTGGGCGCAAGCCGCTGGTTCCTCGACGGGATGGCATTCGTTGTCATGGCCGAAGGCATCGCCGCCCGGCCGCTGCGCCCGGCGAGGGCGGCGGTGATCCGCCTGATCACGTCCATGGTGGCCAGCGTCATTCCGGTGCTGGTGGGATCGCTGTCCGTGCACGCCTACCTGCTGCACAAGGAAAAGATCAGCTTCAGCGAAAGCGCCGCCATGTCGGTGCTGCGGTCGATCATCCCCGTGTTCCTGTTTCTTCTCAACATACCCCTGCTGCTGCTGATCAGAAGCGATCTGGTCAACCGGGAGCTCTATCTCAGCGCGCTCGATGTGGTCACCATCTCCCTGGTGGCGGTGGTCGTCTTTATCGTGATCGCCCTCTTCTATCCGCGGGTCATGGAACGGGCCATGCTGGCCCTGATCCGGCTCTGGCGCAGGCTCAGGCTGCCGGGATCGGCCCGGCTGCTGGCGCTGGAGGAAAATCTCGCCCTCGAAATGGAGCGTTTGAGCGAGATATTCTGGAAGTATTTCCGGGAACGGAAAATGACGCTGCTCAAGGCCGGGGGCTGGATCCTCGCCGCCTGGATCATGGATTTTACGGCGGCGATCGTCATCATCGCCGGGTTCGGCGGCGGCGTTGACGTGGTGCTGGCCCTGATCATGCAGTTCCTGATAAGGCCGGTGATCTACATCGCGTTCACCCCCGCGGGCGCGGGGGTCTGGGAATTCACCTACGGCGCCCTGTTTCTGCTCTTTCTGCCGAAACCGCTGGTAGGTGTGGCTGTCCTCGTCTGGCGGATGGTGCTTTCCTACCTGCCCATGGCCGCGGGAGGCGTGCTGCTGGCGCGCGAGATTGCCCGGGATGACCGCCTGCGCTCACTGTTGCGAAAACAGCGTTGATGCCGCTGTTTCATACCCTGGACTGAAGGAGGGATTATGGTCAGGCATATCGTGCTCTGGACGCTCAAGGATTTCGGGGACGGTCATCCGAAAGCGGAAAACCTGCCCCGAATGAAGGCGTGGCTGGAAGGGATGAAAGAGGCCGTCCCGGTGATCAGGACACTGGAGGTGGGGATGAATTTCAATGAGATACCCGGCTCCTTCGACATCTGCCTGGTGACGACATTCGACAGCAGGGAAGATCTGCAGATCTACCAGGATCACCCGGAACACCTGCGGGTGAAAACGCTGCTGGCGGCGGTCCGGCTGGAAAAACGGTCCATCGACTATGACTACTGATCCGCTCCGGGGAGCGGGGTTCAGGCGCGGCGTCTCCGCCTGAGCAGATCCTCGGCCGCTTTCAGCTCAGCAACGGTATTGATTCCCTTCAGCACATCGGGATCGTCCACGGTCAGCGTTTCGATGAGCTGGCCGCGGGCGGTGAGCAGTTCGATGATGTCGGTCAGGTAGTATTCGCCCTGGTCATTGTCAGTGGATAATGCCGACAGCAGGGGGAAGACCCTGTCCGCGTCGAAACAGTAGTGGGACGTGTTCACTTCCGTAATTCGTTTTTCCGCCTCAGTGGCATCCCTGTCTTCCACGATCCTTACCACTCTGCCCCTGTTGTCCCGAATGATCCTGCCGTAGGCGGGGGGGGGATCGATGACCGCCGTCATCATGGTTGCCGCCGCATTGGTGTCCCTGTGCCGCTCGATGAGACGAGCAAGGATTTCGCCGGTGAGAAAGGGCGCGTCACCCACCAGCACCAGCACGTCGCCGCTGTAGGCGCCGGCCGTTTCCGCGGCGGTGAGCAGGGCGTGGCCGGTGCCCAGCTGCCGCTCCTGGAGCGCGTATTCCACGCCGTCACCGATGACGGACCGCACCAGGTCGGCCTGGTGCCCGATCACGAGCATGATCCGGTCCACGCCGCCTTTGCGGCAGGCGTCGATCACGTAGCCGACCAGGGGCTTGCCGAGAATGGTGTGCAGCACCTTGGCCTTGTCCGATTTCATGCGGGTTCCTTTGCCGGCGGCCAGAATCACGGCCATTACGGGACGGGTCGTCACAGTCGTTTCTCCTCACTATTCGAATAATCACTTCCGGTGCGGATCATTCCTCATGTCCAGTACACGTTCAGCGCCCTGTGCAGGCATTCGATCTCGATGGGCGTGATTCCGATCAGTTCTCCGTCGGGGGTGAGCACCTTGGGCGGGTCGGTCACGATGCTGATCTTTTTCGCCGTGAACTGCTCCACTTCGGCCTCGCCCACATGCTCGCCGGTGAAGACTTTCGGGAACAGTTTGAGCAGCCGCACTCTCCCCATTTTATTGGCCAGGGTCACATCCAGTAAGCCGTCATCGATCTCGGCCGCCGGCGCCATGAGAAAGTTGGAGGTGTAGCGGGTGTTCGACACCTCCACGAACAGGTTGCGCCGCTTGTACTCACGGCCGTCGATCACGATGGTGAGATCGTGCAGGGGCAGCCGCAGCGCCTGCCAGAGCACGCCCAGGGTGTAGGATACATTGCCGAATATTTTGAGATTCTTTGCGGTCTTGGTGACATCGGCGACAAAGCCGAGTCCGAGAATGTTGATGAACCAGTAGGTCTGACTGTGGGAGATGAAGCGGCCGATGTCGACTCCCCGTGTCCGGCCGGCGGCGATGATCGCCACCGCTTTCTGCCAGTTCTCCGCGTCGAGGTCGAGGTCCCGGGCCGCCGCGTTGCCGGTGCCGATGGGCAGAATGCCGAGGGTCGGTTTTTTGCGGGCCTTGTTCCTGAAGAGGCCGTTGACCACTTCAAAAAGGGTGCCGTCACCGCCTGCCGCGATCACCCCGGCGTAGGGCTTGAGGTCGATCCTCGAGGTGATCTCGGTGGCGTGTTCGGGATAGTCGGTGAGCTGCAGATCGAATTCGATGCCGTTGTCGGTGAGGCACGCTTCAACATCGGGAAGCATCTTTTCGGCCCGCCGGTGACCCGCCTGGGGGTTGTAGATCAGCAAATGTTTCACCTGTCCCTCCTTGGTTAGAGCGGCTTGGGAAAGAGAATCGCCCTGGCTGATTCGAGGGCGAAGACATCGGTCATGCCGGCGACGAAATCCACCAGGGCCCGTTTGACCGGTTCGTTCCGGTAGAGTGTCTTCCGGTTCTCGAGAAATCTGCCGAAATACCTGTCCACCGTGTATTGCGAGGCCTCGTAGGCCGGGTACTCCCGTTCATGTTTTTCATACAACCGCTCCAGATGCAGGAAGAGATGTTCAATAAGCGCCATGATCGTCTGGTCGCTTTTCAGCAGCAGGGGGTGGTTGTAGATGCGTTCGTAGTTGAAATCCTTGAGCCGGCGGATGAGTTCATACCGCTCCCCGGAAAACGAAATGACATCCTGCTTTTTCGATTCGTTGACCACATCGAGCACCAGGGTGTCGATGATCTCGCCGTTGGTGGTGCCAAGCGTCTCTTTTATCACGGCCGGAATGTCTTTTCTGGTGATCAGCCCCACGGTTATGGCGTCTTCGATGTCCCGTCCCAGGTAGGCGATCTTGTCGGCGACCCGCACTGAACAGCCTTCGAAACTCAGGGGCGCGGCCTGACGGTCGCTGACAGCGTCGAGGTCCTTCATCTCATGCTGCGGACTGTAGGTCTTCTGAAATTTCTCGCCGCAGTGGGAGACGATACCGTCCCGCACCGCGTAGGTGAGGTTGAGCCCCTCGCCGTGGCGGGTGATTTTGTCGACCACCCGCAGGCCGTGCACTTCGTGAATGAAGCCGCCGATATCGGCCGCCAGATCGTTGAGGATCTTTTCACCGATGTGCCCGAAGGGGGCGTGCCCCAGGTCGTGCCCCAGGGCGATGGCCTGCGCCAGCTCCACGTCGAGCCCCAGTCCCTTGCAGATGGTGGTGGCGATGGTCGAAACGTGCAGCACGTGCTCGATGCGGGTGCAGACGTGGTCGTTCTGGGGTGAGAAGAAGACCTGGGTCTTGTGTTTCAGCCGCCGGAAGGGGGTGGCGTGAATGATGGCGGTCTGATCGCGGAAGTAGTCGCCCCGAATGTCGGGTTCCCGGGGGTGCACGCGGGAATGGTATATGTCGCTGCTCAGCGGATTGCGCATGGGGACGGGTCGTTCCTGTTCATTGTTGTTTAGTAATGACGATTAAAGCATTAATGTAGCCATTTGCGGGCAGAAAGTAAAGGGTTTTTGAGTAGCGTTTTTCTTTTTTTTCTCCTTGACTCACGGGGCAAAAGTTGTTATCTTTATACCTCGCTTCAACGGCGGCGCTTTAGCTCAGTAGGTAGAGCAACGGACTGAAAATCCGTGTGTCCCCAGTTCGATTCTGGGAGGCGCCACTATAGGCTTGGTAGGAACATTCCAAGCCTATTTTTTTTGCGTGGCCCAGCAGCTGGCGCTGTCTGGGAGGCGCCACTTATAAAAACAAGAACTTAGTCCCGAAAAATCGGGGCTATTTTTTTGCCCTTTCCCGAAATGTCACCAAAATGTCACCAAAGATTCCGTTTAAAAATCAAAAAGCCCCTTTTTTTGGTTGCAGATCTAAAACTAAAGGAGCTCTTTGATAAAAAGAATCCAGGATGGTTCAATGTAACTTGCTTCAGAATACAATGCAATAAGACGTTGTTTACAAATCCAGAAGTATAATAATAGCCCTAGTGGAACCTAATAGTCTGTTGACAGGTTTTTACTTGACATTTTTTCGCTTTTTAATCATATTTAGTTGTATTTCGTTTCAATGGGGACATACTTTATAAACAGCTGGTATATGCGTGACAGGATGGGCATTGGCATGACGGCACGTATCCATTTTTTCAACTCCAATTTCTTTCCTCAAGTTGTGGATCGAGATGACATAGTTAACGGCGCTATTATTGCGCCGTTTTTGTTATGAATATATGGCATATTAGAAGACTATTATCGCTTTAGGTATGGAAAGCAAGATTGAATCGAAAAATTGTCATTTTGTCAGATGGCCTATATAGGGAATTTATTTTTACCCTATATAGGTAATGCCGTGAGAAAACTACCTGTATAGGACTTTTATTCCTTATTTAGGTAACTAAGATTTTTGTTCAAGATGGCAGAGATAATTATGTTATACTTCAATAGGCAAAAATGTATATAGCAACAAAAAAAGCTCTACTGATAGAAGATTGTTTCCGAAACATTGCTGATTATGATTATATAGCAGCGCGGATAACATTTCGGACATATCTCATGGAGCAATTTTTATGGGCAGCCTTACAAGCCATTGAAAAATATCTTAAAGCCATTCTCCTATATTTTGACGTTGATACAAGGACTATTAGACACGATCTTGAAAAAGCAATAGCCAAAGTTGAATTAATTGATGGTATAAATTGGGATTTCACAGATGACCATAAAGAATTCATTTCCTATTTAACTCGATATGGGAACGATCGATATTTTATGCTTTCAAAAGGGATGGATGGCCGCGAATTATGGCGATTAGATGATTGTGTGTGGAATATTCGAAAGTTTTGTTTTGATATACCTTATTTTAAGGAGAACAATAATAATTTTGAGAAGCGATTAGAATATATAACAAGCGATGAGTGCAAAATAAAGCCGAACCAATATAGACTTACCCCCCCTGGTGTGTTGGAAAGGATATTGGATCAAAAATATTATGTCATTCAAAGAAGGGCTTTGGTCTGGAAAAATTTTAAGTACGGTAAATATAAAAAGCATAAAATAAAATTCAATAGGAAGCCATACGGGAAAAGACCTGTCCTTGAAATATTTTATAATATGTATCCTTGGGTAAAGAATCACATATATCTACCTAAAAATTTTCAGCAGGAATTTGAAGCAGAAATGGTAAAGTTAGAGAAAATCAGAAACTCAAGAGCCAAAGGCGATGGTGAAGCATAACCCCGGCCTGCAGTAGTCCCGGCCGGTCCGAGTCTGTTTCATTGTTCCATCTCCCTGCAGACGGCTCTACCCACTCATAAAGAGCAGGGCGGCGGATGGTGGCGAGCGATCAGTACCAACGATCAACCGAGTGTCGGGACCGTGTCTGGTGGCCAGGCGACTGAGACCAATGTTAGCTATCAGACCACCCCACGAAAGTGAACGGTTTGAGAATTTAATTATGGAATACAAAAACACCATCCAACTTTCAATACAATTATATGAACCCAATATACAAATTATCTCGATAAAAGTTAGAGGTCTGTATGAAACTATTGCCAAAACTCTTTTTATTATCACTGGGTACAGGTTTTCTACATACCCAGGATTTCACTCCAACCCATCTTTTTGAGCATGAATACTCAGGTTTGAAAACCAGCACTGAAACGGTAAAAATTATCACCTCGAGTACACTCAATAAAGAATCAGAGAATAAATTTAAAACAATACAAATCGGCAATCAGGTTTGGTCTGCAAGCAATCTGAGGGTTGATCACTATAGAAATGGTGACCCTATTCCACAAGTCCAGGATCCTGCGGAATGGTGCAAAATTAATTATGGTGCCTGGTGCCATTATGAAAATGATACACAAAAAGGCAGAGCATACGGAAAGCTCTATAACTGGTATGCTGTAAATGATCCAAGAGGACTTGCCCCCTCCGGTTGGCATGTGCCTTCGGACAGAGAATGGCAAACCCTTGTGGATTATGTTGGTGGTAGCCAGACGGGCGGAAACGAATTGAAATGGCAATATGGCTGGAAAGATAATGGTAATGGCAACGACGGCAGCGGCTTTTCTGCGATTCCGTCTGGCTACCGTACAGCAAATGATGGCAGCTTCGGTAATTTGGGCAGCTATGCGTTATTCTGGACGGCTACTGAGAGTAGTCGTGATGAAGCGTATGAACGGACCTTGGGTTACGGTAATGCCAAAGTGTACCGTAACAGCGGCAACAGTAAGCGGTCTGGATTCTCTGTTCGTCTCGTGAGGGATTGACGGGGCATAACTAGCGCATGAACCGGACAAAATCGCTTGTCACGCCTTTTGTGTCAAAAGCCGCGCCAAACCGGCTTTGCCGGTTATACGCAGCGCGTTATACGATTAAACATTAAGAGGCGATTATCATGAGAAAGTATATAATTATCCTTTTTGCTCTATCCTTTCTAAAGATATCCTCTCCTCTTTGGGCGCAACGAGAGCTGTCACCCAATGAAAAAGAAGTACTCGCCAAGTATCCGGTTTTTCTCGTTAAGGGCTCCTTTCAGGAATACAACCCAGCCGAATGCATTATTGAGCGATTGAGCAATCCCAATTATCCCTACAAGACTGTGGTGAATGATTCAGAGACTTATGATGGCACTATTGAATTCATTTGCAAGGAGAATATCATTGGTAATTATTATGAAAAGGCAACACCACGACTTATTCCTTTACCCCGGTCTTCCAAGAATCCTCTATTCGTCGCGAAAGCAATTGATGCAAGGATAAAGATAGAGCATAATCACCTTGGTGTTCTGTATCGGGGTGTTTTGAGGGGTTATCCGCCCAATGAAGCCGGATCATATGAGCAGGCTTTCAAAAGTGCGCGAGAAGATTTGGAAAGTAAGCTGAGAACAATCCTGATGAATTTGTTTTATTCAAAGGAAGCCAGCAAGCAAAGAGATTTGGTCCGTCCCAAAATCGTTATCCGCACAGTTGAGCCAATTCCATTCGGGAAATTATATCTGAATCAGAATAGGGTCACAGACAGGTTCCGTAATGGTCATGTCATTACATACGTCTCCCCCGGAAGAAATTTGGTAAGGTTGTTTGATGGTAAAAAATTATTATGGGGAAAATATGTGACCGTCCCTGATACAGGGAAGATCATTTTAACAATACCGGCATTTGAACCGGATACAACCATTCAGATTGATCATTTAGAGATTCGAATGGTGATGGTCCAGGGCGGAATGTTTGTGATGGGGGACCTGCTGGGGAATAATGCCCCTTATAAAAAAGCTGTTAAAGACTGCCCTGCTCATTTCGTCACTATAGATAATTTCTACATCAGCCGGACAGAGGTCACAAACCAGGAATTTTTAACTTTCTTAAACGATTATAATAGTGAGACCGTGAAGTCGGGGCCGTATTCCGGAGAGAGGATCATTCAAATGGTGGATTCTTCGGAGATGTGTATTGTACAAACCGACAGCGGGTTTGTGATTAAAAACTGGCATTTTAGCCGTTATCCGGTGATCAATGTGAGTTGGTTCGGAGCGATGGAATATACAGCTTGGCTCAGCCGGAAGACTGGTTATAAGTGGCGTCTTCCCACAGAAACGGAATGGGAATA
This sequence comes from bacterium, assembly GCA_016934955.1. GTDB lineage: Bacteria > Zhuqueibacterota > QNDG01 > QNDG01 > JAGLOF01 > JAFGRY01. The sequence continues at coordinate 49,895 of JAFGRY010000029.1, forward strand.
TGCTGCCCGCGGCGGCCGAAAATCATATTTTGAACCTGGAGATACAGGATTCCCTTATTCAGGGGGATATCAACTTGATGAGATCACTCAGTGGGAGCCGAGATATATAAGGGATGTTGGCTCTAAAATAGAAAATGAACTGGGACTGGTTGATATGACCGGCAATGTGATGGAATGGTGTGCCGATTATTGTGATCCAACGGATTCTTTATTGACTGATACCTATGTGGATGACCTCAAAAATCCTCTCTGCGTGAAAGGTATTTCGCGAATTATAAGAGGTGGAAGCAGTTTTACGCACCCCTTTTTCCTGCAAGTTTTTGCCAGAGGTTATGCCGCTCCCATGACTTATCGTAAAGACTTGGGTTTCAGGGTTGTGATGGAGATGATGCAATCGGACTAGTGACCCTATCTGCTGAACACGTGTGGTACTTCCCTTATGCCAGTATTTTAATAGTGACACACTTCCTTATGAGCGAAAATTTTCTGTACCACTGCTATGATTTTCAAAGTCACATTTGAGAGTTCAACTCATGGTTCGTATGCAGGCAAGGTTAATAAAACAGGACTGTATTATGAACCGAATAGCTGTTTTTTTGTTATTTTATTTCATTCTCAGTTTGCCACTTGGTGCTCAACAACCGAATCAGCCTCTCCATCCATGGCAAGGAACAGGATTAATCCCTGATAGTATATTAACATTGCTGGATAAACAGCCGTGTATCACAAAGTCGTCAACCGATAACCTCATTTCGATTCGACCTGGCTGGCCGGTGGAGATTGGCATATGGCAGCAATATCCTGTCGCTGCAGATTTAACAGGTGATGGGCTATTAGAACTCGTAATTGCCGATATTAGTGGCAATTTACATGTTTTTGATAATAATGGAAATTACATCAATGCAGAATGGCCCAAGACACTTGGTGTTGGCATGTCCTCACCGGCAATTGCTGACATGGACGGGGATGGGAGAAAAGAAATAATAGTAGTTGAAGGAACGAATTTATATGCTGCATATTGGCCAAAGGCCCAAGTATATGTATTAAACACGGAAGCTCAGGTATTATCGGGTTGGCCTGTTATGCTTGACGGACCACATGAACATATTAATAGTGTTAGTATTTGTGATATCAACAACGACAAATTTTTAAATGTTATAACAGCAACAGGATCAAGTTGCGGATTTAGTCCAGACTCGATTGTTTTTTATCATAAATTATATGCTTTCAGAAATGATGGCTCGCTCCTCCCAGGTTGGCCGGTCGAGCCTGATTCCTGGTCCGGTTATAACCGTCAACCCCGATCACCATTGGTGATTGTAGACCTTGACCGAGATGGGTATAAGGATATTATTTCAGGATTTTTCTCCCGGGAATCTGATTTTTCAATACTGAATCCTCTCTACGCTTTAGATCGATTCGGTAATACATTACCCGGCTATTTCCCTGTTGAAACCGATGAAATCAATTATGCTGTCGCTTCAGCTGATATGAATGGGGACGGTGAATATGAGATTTTTTCTCACGGCAGAAAGTGGCGGAGTAACGGTTTTAATGATATGGAATGGCGCAGGCCAATGTGGGTCATTTCGATGCTTTGTTTTGCAGATGTAAATCAGGATGGACTCCCTGAATTGATTTACGGCAATTATGGCTATAGAGCTGGAGTGAATGTTGTGGATAAGGACGGAAGATCTCTCCCGGGATGGCCGGTCAATATAAGTGGTGAACATGCTGATGTGGTCGATGGGAATCCGGTTGCTGGTGATATAGACGGGGATGGTGATGTTGAAATATTAATCGGTACATATGGTAAAACTAATATATACGCTTTCCACCATGATGGGTCACCGGTTGAAGGATTTCCAATCAGTACAGGTGGCTGTAATTCAAGAATTGCGATCTTCGACCTTGACAATGATGGTGACATTGAGCTAATCTCCGCCTGCGAAGACGGATGGGTCTATGTTTGGGATATCCCTTCTCAAGGTCCCTGTACCAATTTGGAGTGGCCGATGTATCAGCATGATGAACGGCACACGGGTGTGTACCCGAGCAGCTACAACGATGTGAAAGATAATGAAGTTACCGATCAGCCAGCTGACTTTGAGTTATTTCAAAATATCCCAATCCTTTCAACGATGAAACCCGAATCCCTTATATACTGTCCTCCCGGTCGAATATCTCATTGTCCATTGTTGACTTGCGGGGGCGAACCGTAGCTGTCCTCGAGCAAGGTATGAGAAATACGGGCAGGCATGAGGTAATGTGGAACGCGGAAGGAGTGGGGAGCGGAGTCTACCTGGCACAGCTGAAAGTGGGGGATGAAGTGCAAGTGAGGAAGGTAGTGCTGACACGATAAATGTATCACTTATACAGTTGTCTCAGGTGGCAATAAGGTGGCAAATGATGGTGTGGACAACTATGGACGATTATGGACAACTATAACAAGAACAATAGCTTATGTTTTGGCTTCTCAAATTTTCTGATTCGTTGTTTTTTAAGGACTTAACGCATCTTCTTCCGGACTGAAAATCCGTGTGTCCCCAGTTCGATTGGCTAAAGCCTGCTTCGCGCTCTGGGAGGCGCCACTAAGAAAAACAAGAACTTAGTCCCGAAAAATCGGGGCTATTTTTTTGCCCTTTCCCGAAATGTCACCAAAATGTCACCAAAGATTCCGGTTATAAATCAAAAAGCCCCTTTTGATTGGGTGCAGATCCAAAAACAAAGGAGCTCGCTGATAAAAAGAATCCAGGATGGTTCAATGTAATTTTTTTCAGAATATGATGCAACAAGATGTTGTTTACAAATACAGAAGCATTTCATTTGGCCTTTTGTACGTGCAATTTTTTGTAGATAAATTATTACTTGACATTTTTTCGCTTTTTAATCATATTTAATTGTATTTTGCTTTAAACGAAAATCTTCTCAAACAGCTGGCATATGCATGACAGGAAGGGCATTGGCATGACAGCACGTATCTATTTATTAACCCCAATTTCTTTCCAAAAGTTGTGGAGCAAGATGACATAGTTAACGGCGCTATTATTGCGCCGTTTTTATTATGAAAATATGGACCATCAGATGACTATATGCAGCAACAAGAAACGGTATAGCTACAGCAACATACGATAACTCATATTGCTGTATATAGGCCTATGTTGCTGTATCTAGCAATTTTGAATCAACCAGGCTTTACCGAAGAATATATGGTTAAACCCTAACAACCAGAGCAAATCAGAAGGTGCTGAAAATGAATGAATTAGTGAGTAGATTAAGCAAGCCACAACTTGTAGAAACATTAAGGCCTGATAAAACAGCAAAGGAATTAAAATATTGCGTGGACAGGGGTTATGTCTACGTGATGTTCAAAAATACTGGTACGGAAGTCGGTATCCAGTTAGATAAAAGAGATTGTCAGTTTGAAAATGGAGATTTTCAGAAAGGAATCGGAGTTGTTCACCTTATAGGCGGGCTGATACTAAACAATGATAAAGTTCGATGCGTTGCTGATATTGATCTGGCCTTTTGTGAAGGAATAGGTTACTTGGAGCCCGTTTCTGATGAAGAATACAAAATTATTATGGGAAGAGCAGAGTGAATCTCTCAGAGGCTAGTGAAATCGGGATCGAATATGCAGCCAGAAAAAGTGTTAATAACAATCGGTTTAACAATTGGCCGCTAAGGATGCGGCCACAACGGTTCTTTTTCATTTTTCAGTTCGGCTTTGGACGGCTTTCGCCGTCCATGAAAATAAAAGCAGTGCGGACATTACCGCTCGTTCATTTAAACAACTAACGTGGCTTCGGGACGGCATCAGTTGGCCGCACCTCAGAGCCAAAACGTTATACTGCACACTATGACATCATTCTAATTTAATATATATCAGCGATGTGAATTCTTATTAATGAGGAAAATTATTTATGCCCTACAAACGAAAAACGATGTTTTCATACTTATGTACATTGCTATTTTTACTATTAACTGTATTTCAAATTCGGTGCTCAAAAGATGTAAAGGAAATAGCAAAGGAATTGCCTCAAAATGTAAGTCTGTTTAATTCATTTTTTAAATATGAACCGCTCATTTTGAAAAACAACAATGCGAATAGTATTGTGAGCGAAATACATTCAATGGAAATGGACAAGGAAAATAATATATATATTCTTGATATCAAAGATTCGAATGTAAAGAAGTTTAACAAAGAAGGTGATCATCTTTTTAATATTGGTAAGCGCGGCAGCGGCCCGGGTGAATTAAGTTTTATTGCTCCGATTACAGCATTTTGTATCAAAGACGATCTTCTCTATATATATGACATAGGGAATTTACGAATCAACATCTATAATATAAATGATGGTTCATTCAATAGATCATTTCGGATAAGTTCAGGAATTGATCGCATTGTAGACATTGTTGTGGACGAGAATAATTTAATTTATCTTTTGACTGTTAAAGTGAACGAAAATAAATTAATACACGTTTTTAATGAGTATGGGGAGAGAGTTAATTCTTTTGGGTCCTATGCCTTACCATATTCTAAAGACACAATGTTTAAATTAATGTTTGCCTATTATGAAGGGACAATTGATATTGCGAGTAATGGTTTAATTTATTTAGCTAAGAATGTACCTGTTGTAACAAGATCTTATTCGAATGGAGAACTGAAATACACATTTTTTAGAAAGGAACTTAGAAATCAACTACCAGATCTTACAAAGCCCTATGATTTAACATGCCCTGCGATCGCAAAGATGAAAATTGTTGATGACAGCTTGGTCTTTAATTTTATTGAAATAAGAAGAGATAAAAAGAGATTTTTAATTGATATTTATTCCAGTGAAGGTGAGATATTGAAAGCGGATATTATTGTGCCTCAAGAGGTCTATGATTTAGGAAGGATAAGACATATCGATGATTCAGGGAATTTATATTTTGAAAAATTTCCACCGGATGTTGAAAATATGGAGTTACAGATTTACAAATTTAATATTGAAAATTTTAGAAAAAATTTTAAGAAGGAAAATACGTGATGTCCTGTTGCATATGTAGCAGTATAACACGCGTTAGCTACGGACGCGCGCGCAAGGTGTGTTTCATTTATAATGAATTGCGAAGGACGGCTCTCGCCGTCCGCGACGCGGTGGCGACGGGCGGAAATACGGGTGCCCCGCGGGAAATTGCTTTAACGCGGCATTCGGACAAATCCGGTGGCGCGCGTCGCAGAAACTGAATGTTATGCGGTTTATATGGCGACATTAACGATATTTTTAAACCATTAAATTTTGATCATGACATTTTCATGTTTTTATTAAGGAGGATATATGTCATATACTAGTTGGCTTGAACATCGGGGCAAGAAGATTCTGTTCGTCGATTATCGAGGGCAGAAGACACCTGAGGGCATGATTCAGGTCTTGGAGGAGGAGATCAGTATTGAAATCGCTTCGCCAACTAAAGTGCTCGTATTGGCTAACTTCGAAGGTACTTCCGGGTCAGTCGATTATATGACGCGTCTTAAAAAAGCGGGAAAGGAAATTCGGAATGAGAAAGTTCAGAAAACGGCTCTTTTGGGAATTACCGGATTGAAGATTATTTTACTCGATGGGTATATCCGTTTTACAGGCGATAAGCATATCCGTCCCTTTGATACTGAAGCTTCGGCACTCAATTGGCTTGTTGAATAAAGTGGGTGGATCCATCAGATCCAGTGGTATCAGAATCAATAAAATTTAATAATATATTCTTTGGTAGTTTGGGAACAATAAGTGGTGCCCTCTTGGGAATACAAATCGGGGCCGCGGTCAAAGCAGAGAAAAATTATATTTTTCAAGCAGAATCACCAAAGGCGATCGACTTTAAATAAAAACAAAGAAATCGCATAACAATTGCATGAAGTGGATTTTGACACGCCACTTGTTTTCAGAAATTTGAGGTTACTGGAATCATTTTGCCAATCCAAGTTTCACTTGTGTCAAAACCACTTATGCAAGCCGTTATGCAGCAGACACTGGAGGATAAAATTGAGTCCTACTGAAATGCGATCGATAGTCGATCACTACATCGATGCTTACAACCGTATGGACGTTGACGCCATGCTCGAGAGTGTTCATCCACATGTTGAGTTCAAAAACATTTCTGCGGGCGTTGTGAACGCTAGCACGAGCGGAGTTGCTGAACTCAAGACTCTGGCTAAACAATCTATGTCTCTTTTTTCTGAGAGGTTTCAGGTTATCGAGTCATTCGAAGTGCAAGGCTCTCAGGCGGTTGCCTCCATCGCTTTTCGTGCCGTGGTGGCAAACGATCTGCCAAACGGCCTGAAGAAGGGCCAAGTCCTGAACTTATCAGGTAGTTCAAAGTTCGAGTTCAAAGATGGAGTAATTTCCAAGATCACGGACATCAGTTGAGCACATTCATGCTGCATAACCCGCGTTAGCTACGGACGCGCGCGTGAGGTTGGGTTCATTTATAGAGAACAGCGGAGGCCGGCTCCCGCCGTCCGCGACGCGATGACGATGGGCGGACATGCGGGCACCCCGCGGGATACTGCTTTAGCGCGGCGTTCGGACAGATCCGATTGCGTGCGCCGCAGAAACTGAATGTTATACATCAGAAGAAGATATCATTCAGAGTGGGAATTCAGATAATGAAATTGTGGCAAACATTTATTTATGGAATTGTGATATCCTTTGTTTTGGCTAATATAGCGGCCTGTTCCGATAAAACCGAATCACTGACCCTGGTAGCAACGGTTCCTGGCGAGTCAGATGATATATATATTGGCATGGCGATAGATTTTACTGTCGATAATCAGCATAATATTTGGATTTGTGACCAAGGCACCAACAGAATACATCAGTTCGATGCGGAATTCAGATATGTAAAGTCAATTGGCGATCTGCCTGGACAGGGGCCGGCGGAATTTATGGGCCCGACATTTATATCGGTCAACGACGAAGAATTATTTGTCACCGATATGTCCAACCGTGTTCAGATACTGGGTAAAGACGGCATCTATAAAGCATCATTCAGTAAAGAATCACATGGATTCGGAATAACTGCCTTCGATAGTACATGTGTGATCGGCAGTGTGAAATTAGATGAAATAACGACCATGGCTGCCTATGAGCGTGGCGGCAAACTGATAAAAAGATTCGGCGCCCTATATGAAGGATCGGAGAACTGCAATCTCCTCCTGAACCTGGGGAGAGTTCATGTCAGCAATAATAAAATCTATTTCGTCTACATGTACTTTCCTGAAATGCGTATCTATGATTTGGCATATCGATTAGTTGCAAAAACCGGATTTGATTATAAAAGATATAAAAAATTGAGTCAAGACAACATCAAATTCAATTACATCGGTACAAATCCTGCGAGATTTAACGAATGCAAATTATTGTTTACCGCCTCTGATGTCACCAGTTTGGGTGTTTTTCTCGTCGCCAGAGGCAAAGATATTTGTATTGATCAGTTCGATTTCGACGGCACACTGGTTCAGCAGTATGTATATGAAAAGGGTGAATTTGCTATCGGCGGCATGCATGTTGAAGAGATGCCGAACGGAGGTCTTAGGTTTTATCTGCTCGGCTCGGACATATCGGATTACATTCCGGTTGTTAAGGTGTTTGATTACATAGGTTGATCTGCATTCATTGATGTATATCACGCGTATGTACGCGGACAAGCAGTTTTTCACGGCCCTTGCACGTGAACTTATTTTTGAGGCGCAAGCCTTGCTGTGGGCAAGGCCCGCGCCAAACCGGCTTTGCCGGTTATACGCAGGTCGTTAACCCATAAGAAAAGAAAACCGGAGATTATTTACTCCAGGAAATTTCGGGTTTAATTTTATGTTCGGCACAATCCCGTAAGAACATATTGATCAATTTTTGATACGGGATGTCTGTCTCGGAGGCCAATTTTTTGAAATAATCAATTGTTTCGTTTTCGATTCGAATCGTAATTTGTTTTTTCAATTTCTTTGCATAAGGATTACGAACCGACTTTGAAAAATCATATTCATGTTTCATGACATCACCTAACTATATAAAATGTTGATTCAGTTTTGGTTGCTTTGCGAGCAGAAATTATTCGAATGATCTCATCCTGTTCTTTGTATGCGTGCACGACGATAAGCATGTGCAAATGGCTGCTCAGACCTAGCAAGATAAAACGTTCTTCTAAATAAGAATGATCATCGTCACGAATCAGTCGCGCATTATCGTCATAAAAAACGGTTTTCGCTTCTTCAAAAGAAATATTATGCTTTTTTTGATTCGAGATGTTTTTGTTTTGATCCCAGGTAAACCGTATGTTTTTCATATGGGCAATGTAATTATTTTAGCAATACAATGCAAGTGAAAAATGGGTATACCAATCGTTAGCTACGGACGTGCGGGCGCCCCGCGGGATATTGCTTTAACGCGGCATTCGGACATATCCGATTGCGCGCACCGCAGAAACGCAGGCCGTTATACTTGTAAAAATTATATAAAAAGATTTAAGAAATAATTTGACATATTGCCATATTTAATATATATTTGGTATATACAAAAAATATATTCCCAAAGGGCATCCCATGAAAACTATTTCGCTAAAAATCGATGATAATATTTTCGGAGAAACAGAGAGCATTGTTTCGGCATTGCGCAAACCACGCAACAGATATATTAATGAAGCTATAGATCATTACAATAAATTGCAGAAACGCAAAATGATTGAAAACCAGCTTAAGGCCGAATCATCCATTGTGAAAGAAAACTCTATGGCTGTATTAAAAGAGCTTGAAGGCATAGACGATGAGTACTAAACAATATGAAATATGGATTGCCGATTTAAATCCACAAATTGGAACAGAAGCTGGCAAGACAAGACCTGTCTTAATAATGCAGACAAATTTACTTAATAAAATCGAACATCCATCAACTATTATATGCCCTCTCACGACTCAAGTCAAAGTAGATTCAACAATTTTGAGAGTTCACTTGGAAAAAGGTGTTGCCAATGTCTTAGAGAATTGTGACATAATGATTGACCAAATCCGAGCCATTGATAACAAGCGACTTTTGAAAAAAGTTGGCAAATTGCCTAATACTTTAATAAAACAAATTCAAGAAAATATTAAAATTGTTTTAGACTTAGATTAATATCTGTTCGCTGATTCAATCATAACCCCGGTCTCCAGTAGACCCGGCCGGTCCGAGTCTGTTTCATTTTTCAATCTCCTTATGGACGGCCCCAGCCGTTCATGAAGTGCGGGGCGGCGGATGTTGATGAGCGATCAAATACCAGCTATCAACCGAGTTCCGGGACCGTGTCTGGTGGCCGGGCGACTGAGACCAATGTTATACGTTTAAAATTGAATAATAATATTATGGACAAAAAAGACAATAGAAAAGAAAAAGCCGAGCAGTTAGCTTCAAATTTTTCAAATTTGAAAAAGATGGAAGATAAGTATCAACGAATTGGTCTTGATCCCGATAGGAACATGTCGGGATTTTCTTTTTTGGCAAGCCCAGCAGCTTCCGCTGTCTGGGAGGCGCCACTTCAAGGTCTGGATGAGAAACGTTCCAGACCTTTTCGTTTATGTTCCCAGAACCGAACTATTCGATTGACCTACGGTCTGCTTCGCGCTGAACTTCGGGCCGAAAATGCACGGCCCCCGTTCTGCTTCGTGGTCTGTGAAGGCGCCGTTCATGTCCCGATCGCAGTTTTAACAGGCCCCGCAGCTTGGCTTGTTAAAATTCACTCCGACCGGCTGAACCAGTCTGTCACAGGGGGCAGGCTTCCTTTTTATTGCTCACTGCAGTTGCTAATTTCGCTTGACATTGGCTGCCCGCTCTGTTACATTCTTCTGCATATCACCTCCTATTTCTAATTCTCCTTTTGCCCGGAATTATCTGGTCTGCTTCTGTTTGATGCAAAATGCATTCGATTTCAGTGTCTATCAGCCATTATTACTATTCACTGCATGATATGCCTTTCGCACGTCCGATATCGGTTGTTCATATGTATGTGAGACAAACGTGAGGCATCCATAAATGAAAGGAGGTACCGCATCGCTTTTGGAATCCGTTCCTGATGTATGCATCCAGAAACATTAATTAAGAGGCGAGGTTATGAAAAAGCGAACAGTCATCACAGCGATTCTGCTCTGTGTGGTCCCCTTTGCACTGGTGAATGCACAGCGTGCAGCCGGTCATTTTTCAATTGCCGGTTTTGCGGGAGCCGGCCTTCCCATGGGACCGGAGGCTTTCAAGGACAACTTCGGAATGGGAATGGGTTTCGGCGGCGGATTGAAATTCAATGTTACCGAAAAAACCAGTCTTGCCGTCAGTTTTATTGCGCAAAAGCTGATGCTGGATGATGATAAAATACTCGATGACTATGGCGCCGGTTCTGATGATACGATCGAGGGCGGAGATGTGAATATCAATGTCATTTCCGCCAATCTGGTGCAGTATGTTACCCCTCCCGATGCATTCCTGGGATTTTATCTGACAGCCGGCGGCGGCTATTACATGATGAGTGCCACTGACATGAAAATCACCCAGCCCGGCGGCGGGAGTCTGACCGTCAGTACGGATGCGTATGATGCCAATAATGTGGGAGTCAACGGTGGTGTTGGTGTTGAAATAGGGTTGGGGACACTGGGATTCTCAATCGAAGGCAAGTTCCATTATATTTTCACCGAAAACGACGCGACCATGATTGTTACGGCCATGGGCGGAGTTATCATTAACCTGTGACGAATGTAAACTCTTGAGTGATGTATAGAACCTGCGATCATATAAAAAGTGTTGATACACGTGCGACGCACCGTTGAGGTGCGTCGCACGTCTGTTTAAGGTCCGGCGAACTGTCTTCACTCCCGACATGTCACCGATATGATTCCACCCTTTTCGCACCTGAATGAATCAAAATCCAATCCGGAACCACCTTTGATTCATCCTTTCCTGATCTGTATACCCACCCCCGAAGAAAATTATTTCTGGCACCTATGCCGTGAAATTCGTACATTGTCTGCAATCGTAATCCTTGATAAAGATCGCAATGCATTCGTTAATGAACAACAGCTTCGGCTTCAACGTGTACGATCGCCGTCCCGAGGAATTCCTGGACTACGCCGCGGAACATGGACTGACGCACATTGAAATGAACCTGTCCAAAGATCATTCATCCATTACCCGTTTTGATACGAAGCGTATCGACGGCCTGAACTCATTTTGCCGAGAACACGATATCCAGTTAAGTATGCACCTGCCGTATGCAATCAACATCGCGGATATCATCTCCTACATACAAAAAAACAACATCAGCTATTTGCATCAGTGCATCTTGCTGGCCCAAGATCTCAACGTATCCCACATCACGGCTCATATCGGTAATTTTTACTGGTTTCCGGTGGAACGGTGGACCCGCAGAAAGGCCATTCAGCGGTTTATCAGAAACATGAGCCGGGTGATGGAAAGTTGCCATAAACACAATGTCGTGATAGCGCTGGAGAACGTTGTTCCCATACCCCACGGCAGCGAATTTTATTTATTGGGTGATAACATTGGGGATTTAGACCTGATCTTTTCCGAAATCAATTCGGAATGTCTGAAGTTCTGTCTCGACACGGGGCATGCCAACGTCGGCGAAGGCGTGCTCCCCTATGTAGAGCAGTTTCAGGATCGCCTTATAAGTGTGCATTATCATGACAACAACACGATTAATGATGAACATTTACCGGTTGGTGAAGGAACGGTTCCCTGGCCGGACCTGATAACGGCCCTGGGGAAGATCGCCTATAAAGGGCCTTTCATCAGTGAAATCCGCGGATTGGAGCCGCATGAAGCCGCAATCGGCTTGAAGTCATATTTCGAGAAATGAGTGCAGCGAATTCGTCGAGCCATTTCATTTAAGAATAACTTATATATACAGTGACTGATTCACTGCCTGGCACAGCAGTCATACTCGGTCAAAAGCGCTGAGGATGTCTCTCAAATCGCTTCGCCGCTGAAATCATAACTCAATTTTTTCTGAATACTCACTATTTGCGTGAATGTGTTTTTCAGCGTATTCTGCTCGATGTGCGTGAGCGAATTCGGATTGATAAAGTTGTCCGCCGGGATCTGTCTGGTGATCTGGGAGGCATGATGTTTGAACCGCAGCTGCATTAAATAATTGTACGCCTGTACCAGCTCTTCATAGGTGGTCTTGTTGATAATTCCCTTTTCAACGATGGCATGCAGCCGTTCGAGTGTATTGGTCTCTGCGATCTTGTCCTTGATGGCGTAGATCCGGGCGAAATCGGAAAGGGGCATTGTCGCGCTCTTTATATCGAACGTTTCCGCATGATCGCCCCTTGATTCAACCACTATTTTCCCGAGCAGGCCCACGGGGGGTTTATGCAGCAGGCTGTTTTTGGTCAAATGCTGCAGGAATCCGGCCTGTCCATCTGCGGTCTTGAAGAGCGTTTCACGCAATTCTTCCGTCAATGAACTGTCACCGTATACACATCTGAAGTCGAAGAAGATACTGAGATCGATTAAATCCTGCGGACCCGACTGGGTAATCCACTTGTGAAAATAGGCCTTCCACTGAGAGAGGGGCTGAGACCATTTCGGATTTTTGGCCATGGCGTCACCCTTGCAGAACACATAGCCGCAGGCGTTCAGTCCGTTGCACACCCTGTCGCTGAGTTTGCTGAAGTATTCGGATATTCCCTCCGCCGATTCGGCGGGTACATCTTCATAAATGATGCCGTTATCCTGGTCCGAAATCAGGGTCGGTTCTTCTCTGCCGGCGCTTCCCAATGCCATGAACACAAACCGAACCGGCGGCTCGCCCAGCTCTTCAACGGCGAACCCGATGAGCTTATCGACAACGGCATCGAAAATGGAAGTGATGATCCGGGTGATGCTCTTTGTTTTTGCACCGCTGTCTACAAGCGCCTTCACCAGGACCGGCAGCTTGCCGCGGCTGTCCACGAGATCTTCCACCGACTCCGCAAATTCAATTTCCCGAAGCAGATACAACGATGAATGCCGCTGCACGGTGAGCAGCTCTTCACTGCTGATTATGCCGGCGAACTCACCGTCGCTGCTCTTGACGGCCAGATGCCGAATTGCCTTGTCCTGCATATACACGATCGCCTGGAACACTGACGAATGCGAATGTATCGAGATGACCGGAGAGCTCATGATTTCAAATACCGGTTTGCTGAGATCATAATACTCCGCCACCACCCTTTCACGAAGGTCGCGATCCGTGATGATGCCCACAATGGCGCCTGATTCGGACGCAAGAAAAGCGGCGCTGTACCGCCTTTTCGTCATCACCTCCGCCACTTTGGAGATGGGCCAGTTCATATCGCAGATAATCGCCTTTTTAAGGAAATGATCCACCGGCTCATTGAGAAACCGCAGAGATGTCTGAAGCTCCACAATCAGATTTTCCCGTTCCTCACTCAACCGGATTCTGTCGGTAATATCTTCGACAATACCGTCGCAATAGATGGGATTGCCTTCATCATCATTGACCAGCACCGCGGAAACGGAAATCATTGATACGCTGCCGTCTTTTTTTCTGATCTGGAACACGGAATTTTTAATGGAACCTTCCGAAAGCAGCGTTTGCGTGAGCTGTTTTTGATCTGCCGTATTGTGAAAAATTTCAAACAGGCTGGTCTGAAACAGCTCTTCCCGGTCCGAATACCCGAGAATGCTGAGAGTCGATGCGTTCGCTTCTATAAATTTTCCCTTACGGCCCATCGTCGTCCGGAAGAGCCCGATACTGATGTTTTCAATCAGCGTTTCAAATTTAGCCCTGCTCTGATCGAGCTCGTCTTCGATCCGTTTGTGGGTGCTCACATCCTTGACGATAATCGTATGACCGCTTCTCGTTCCAAAGGTGATTTCCGATATAAACAGAATCACATCAACGGCATGTCCGTCCCGGTGCATCAGCCGGGTTTCAACCTGAGAGGGGATGCGTTTATTTTTTTTCAGCTTCTCGAAATAGACCGAACCGCCGGTCTCTCGTAATCCTTCGCCGCACAGCATCGCTTCGATCGATTTTTCCGCCCCCGCGTACCCCAGCATGTCCATCAGCGCCTGGTTGGCGTATACATACTCGCCGTCCAGCATCATTACCAGACCTTCTGTGGATGCTTCCACCAGCGCCCTGTACTTGGCCTCTGATTCGCGGAGGCCTTCTTCCGCAAGCAGGCGTTTCTTTTCAATCTTCAAGCCCTGCTGGTTCAGATACATAAGAATAGCAGCGAGGACGACAAGAACACCGAACGAGACGGTGACCAGATTGCGCATGATGCTGGCGATTTCTTCTTTGACATCTTCGATATATATTCCCGTGCCGATGATCCAGTCCCAGGCCGGGAATCGTTTCACGAAAGAGAGTTTAGGCACGATTCGGGTCGAGTCATCCTTCCACTGCCACATGTAGTCGACATACCCTTCTTCACCCGCCCGCACGGTTTTGACAAATTCAACAAATAGTTTTTTCCCTTCAGAGTCGAGATAATTGGAGAGATCCGATCCGTTGAGATCGCTGCGGTACGGGTGCATGATCATCACGGGATGCATATCCGTCAGCCAGAAATAATCCTTGCCTTCTTCGCCGTACCGCAGATTGCGAATCAGTTCGACCGCCTCTTTCTGTGCCTCTTCCCGGGACAATGCTCCTTCGTGTTCCCTCCCGGCATATTCTTCCAGTATGGACCAGGCTGAATTGGTAATCTCCTTAATCATCTCACGCTTCCCGTCCAGCATGGTGCGCTCGAGAACGGGGATAATGATGTAAAAGATGGAGACGGCAAAAAGGCAGAAGACCAGCAAGGTCGGAAGAACGATGCGGATAAAAAAACCACGTTTGCTATTCATAATGTTCACCGGCTTTTAATCTGGATTGCATGCCTGCCATTGTATCCGGAGCATGGTCATTGCAGTGAGACAGGAAACCCGTTATGCCTGTATTATGGTATGTCTTTTTTTAACAAGATGCAAGTGATTGTTAAATAGAAAAGTGCCGCCATCCGAAATGAATGACGGCACCAATTGAGCAGTATGTACGAAAACACCCTTGTTGCCAAAGGGTGCCTTCTGAAACGGCTACTGCGGTTTGATGTTGTGCACTTTTTCCGCCAGGAATTTCTTGATTTCCAGAGGCGTCTTTTCCTTTGACAGCTTCGAGAAAACGATATTGGCCAGAATCGCGATAGGCGCGCCGAAAATGGCAAAATACCAGGCGTTCAGATAGTAATTGACAAACTCCTGGGCGGGAAGCACGGCACCGAATTTACCGGCCACAAAATAGACCAGGGCGATCACGGATACCGTCGATCCCGCGATCAGGCCGCCCCAGGCGCCGGCCCGGTTCGAGCCGCTCCACCAGATACCGAGTATGAAGAGCGGGAAGATGGTGCATCCGGCCAGAGAGAATGCCACCGCCACCAGCTGAGCGATAAGGCCCAGGTTCAGCAGAGCGACAATCGCGACGCCGGCGGCCATGATGATAGTGCCGACCCGGGCCATGAGCATTTGCCTGTGTTCCGTCGCTTTCGGATTGATAACCCGGTAATAGAGGTCGTGTGAGAAGGCTGACGCGCCCGCAACAAGCAATCCGGAGACCGTGGAAAATGCCGCGGATACGGCGCCGGCCGCCAGAAGTCCGACGATGAGGGGATAGACACCGCCCAGCTGCGCCGTGTAGACCACGATCGCGTCCTTGGCGAGTTTGCCCACAGCCGGATTGGCGGAGAGTACTTTGCCGAAAGCGGAATAGACGGGCGCACTCCAGTAGAGAAGACAGATAAAGAAAAGTCCCCAGACCACGGACCAGCGGGCATCTCGCGCGCGGGGCACCACGTAGAAGCGCTGAATCACATGAGGCAGACCGGCGGTGCCGATCATCAGGGAGAAACACATGGCCACCCATTGGAAAGCGGTCTGACCGGTAGCCGAATCCCAGGGCATCGCGTATTCAGGCGACGGCAGAATGGCAAAATCATGCCCCAGCGCGGTAATGCCCTTGCCCGGGGCGATGCCGTTTACAATATCTGAAACCAGGGCGCCGTAGCCGCCCTGGGGCAGCAGGAAAAAATAACCGAACTTGTGTGCCAGAATGAACAGGGGAATCAGGAATGACACAATGATGATGACATACTGGATCTGCATATTCTTGGTAACACCCAGCATGCCTGAAATCAGCGTGTAGGCCAGCACCACGGAGGCGCCGATAATGACCGCCCAGGTGTAGTCAATACCCAAAATCCATTTAAACATCAGTCCGATACCGGCAAACTGGCCGACACAGTATGAAAAAGAAATGAAGATGGCCAGTCCTGCGCCGAATCCTCTCAATCCCTGCGAGTAGTATCGGTCACCGATGAAGTCGGCAGCCGTGTATTTACCGTACCGGCGGATCTGACCGGCCATCAAAATGAGCAGCAGAACATACCCGCCCGTCCATCCCACAACATACGAAAGCCCATGATAGCCGGACCCGTACATGATGGCAGCCATACCGAGAAAGGAAGCGGCGCTCATCCAGTTCGAGGCGATGGCCATACCGGCGCCTACCGGAGAGATCTTCCGTCCCGCCGCCCAGTATGTTGATGTGTCTTTGGCCCGGTTGAACAATCCAACCATGACAAAGAGAACAAGGATCATAATAAGGATGATTGCCGGACCTATTTTAAACTCGCCTTCAAGACTTGTCGCCGTCTGGGCAGAAACAGTACCTGTAAAAAGCAGGAGAAGAGACAGGAACATACATACCGATGTGGATAGTTTATTCACAATTACCTCCTTAAAGAATTGCGGAAGACGGGATCATGTCTCTTCCACAAAGTCATGTTTAACATTCATACGATCGATCATCAGCGCGTAGATCAGACAGAGAATAACAAACATGATCAGCAGAAATTGGGCGGTATACCAATAGTGAAAGGGGAATCCGAGGAAGCGAAAATCGGTCAGGGCATTTTGATTATGGACCAGATAGAGCTTCATAATGCCCGGGAGGGATTCCCTGGTTTGATCATCCAGCGGTCCGTCCACTTTCTTCAGCGACGCCGGCAGCAGATCGATCATGATTTTGTCAAATCCGGAGGTCTCAAGTCCCAGACTGGCGATGGCGGCGTTCCGGGTTTCCTCATCCGGCTCTTTTTGAAAAACAGCTTTGCCGGAATCGGACTGCATGGTGAACAATGTCCAGCTCAGCGTTTTGCTCACTGCCGCTTTATGGTCTTCCCTGAGAGCGATATTTTTTCCGAGAACCGAAAGAAGGACGCGGGCAAAATCGGCCTTCGCAGCCGGTTCGGTATCCTGATTGTCAACCACCTGCGGCCATGCGGCCAGAAACGCATCATAATTCTTTTCAGGAGTCGGCTTGTTCAGGGCCATCAGCAGGAACTGAAAGCCGAACACACATACAGCCCAGATAGTGGCGAGGGTGAGAATCAGCTTCTTGTTCGCTTTGGCATGGTCAGACAGAGGTTTGAAGAAATTAACCTCAAAACTTTCATTCTTTGCCATTGTGTCTCCTTGGATTTCAATGAAACATCAATTTACAAGTGATCTGCATCTAAACAGACATACCCTTTTTAAAAGAACAGGTATGCGGCAAAAAGGAAACGCAGATTCGCTACCGTGGAACCATTTTCGATCACGCCCTTCTCATCAGGGGTTCCATAGGCGGCTTGCGTGTATTCAATTTCAGTCGCGAACTGGGTGTTGCCTTTTCTATATTCAATTCTGGGTGAGATCCGCATCACACTCTGAATTGTGTTCCCCCGGTAAAACGAGTTGTCTGCACCGCTGAGAATAGCAGCGGACGCGCCGAGATTTTTGGTGTACCCGGCGAAGAGGCCGAATTTCACATTGCCGCCGCAGATGAACTCACCCCATGTCGAGTGTGTTTTAATGCCGGTGTATTCTTCCACGCCCGTTGTTCCGTTTCTGGAATGGACAGCGTAGCCGCCCAGCATCAGAAGATCCGTCAGGTTTTCACCGTAAATGGTCTCGAGTTTGAGCGTCGCTTTGTTGATAATGAATTTGGCGAAGCCCATGGCTGCGATACTGTTGATTCTGGCATCGGTTTTCAGTCCGGCCGTGGTGACGGTTCTCGGCATCAGGGATTTATAATTGACGCCCGCTCCCAGCACGACCTTGTCCGATGTATATTTCAGATTCGCATCCAGAATCGGCAGCGCTGCATTGCGCAGATATTCAGACGATGTGCCGTTGGGCCCCGTGCTGGCAAAATCCCTCTGCGATGCTGCCGTCAATGTCAGGAAGACCCTGCTCATTTTTCGAACAAGGCGGATCTGCGGATTTCTGGAAAACGGCTGAAAAGGTACTCCCGTATTAAAGGAAACGACACCAGGAAATACCTCTGTAATGAACATGGGGTGCCAGTACTGCCCGATAAGAAGGGTCGAGTTGTCCCAATCCATCTGGATAAAGGCGTGCCGCAATCTGAATCCGTTCACGTCCCCATCGGAATGCCCGAAAAAGGCGCCTTCCACGATCCCGCTGGTCTTTGCACCGAATGCATCCGGACCGGTGATCATACCCGTCAGCCGGGTTTGAATGGAGAGTATATTCAGATTTAATCCCGCGTTGAGGTCATCGCCGTTGGCATCCAGCGACTCGGGCTGCGGATAGAGCAGGAAATGTCCCTCCCGAACAGATACAGTCTGTCTTGTGTCCATCATGAAATCGGTTTTCACAAACCCTTTGAATTTGATGCCGAATTCCTGGGCAGTCAGTTGAGCGGCGAACAGCAGCATGAACAGTACGATGGT
The DNA here is from genome assembly GCA_016934955.1 of bacterium. Classification (GTDB taxonomy): domain Bacteria; phylum Zhuqueibacterota; class QNDG01; order QNDG01; family JAGLOF01; genus JAFGRY01. The sequence continues at coordinate 68,706 of JAFGRY010000029.1, forward strand.
GTTCTTCTTCATATCCTCCTCCAATTAAGTAATTGAGTGCGAACGTATACCCGTTCAATGATGACGGTTACGTCAGTAAAAGGCAGGCCCTCGGCAGAGTCACAGAGTCTGATCATACTGAAGTGACCTGTGCCTTCTTTGCTATTTCGAATAGTGGGTTGAAAATGGTGTCTTTGCGCGGTATAATATAATGAATTTTTTCTCGGGAAACACTAAAAAAATTTCAATTTTTTCCCCAAGGGAAAAATCATTGACAACTCACCGGGTTTTTGCAGGACTGTAAATGGCGGGGTGCGGGTCTTGGAAGTTCTCGATACGGAGGTGGCGATATCGTTTATCCTCGGAGAGTATCTCCTTTTTCATTCCCACGAGCTGACACGGGTTTTTTGAAAACCGGACTGCAGGCCCGGCAGGAACAGTCTCTTTGGGTCACGCCGGGCAGCCGGCGCGTCGTTTCACCTCCGGCGGTCCCGGCGGAATCAGCATTTCTCTTGACATCGTTTCATTTTTTACACATATTGATAATTATTCACTACCCGTATTCCGCCTTTCAACCCGCGGCCGGTGACCGGAGCATCTCCATGAATAAATCGATCGTGTTGCCTCTGTCATACATTCTGTTGAGCCTCGCCTGTTCCCGTTCCGATAAAGTGGTGGTGCTGAAGCTGGCTCACGCCCTTGACGTCACCCATCCCGTGCACAAGGGGATGGTCTACATGGCCGAACGGGTGGCGGAAAAATCGCACGGCAGCATGAGGATCGACATCTATCCCGGCGGCCAGCTGGGAGCGGAACGGGACCTGATCGAACTGCTGCAGATCGGCAGCCTGGCCATGACCAAAGTGTCGTCGGCGCCGCTGGAAGCCTTCGTCCCCGAGATGAAGGTGCTGGGGATCCCCTACCTGTTCCGGGATGACGCCCATCTCTGGCGGGTCCTGAACGGTGACATCGGCAGGCGGCTCCTGGCGGCCGGGACCGGGTACCACCTGCGGGGCCTCTGTTTTTACGACGCCGGCTGCCGCAGCTTTTACACGAAATCGACGCCCGTGCGAACGCCCGCGGATCTGGCCGGGCTGAAAATACGGGTGATGAAGAGCATCACGGCGGTCGAGATGGTGCGGGCCCTGGGCGGATCGGCCACGCCGATCTCCTGGGGCGAACTCTACACCGCCCTGCAGCAGGGCGTGGTGGACGGCGCTGAAAACAATCCGCCCAGTTTCTACCTGTCCCGGCACTACGAAGTCTGCAGATACTACTCGCTGGATGAGCACACGGCCGTTCCCGATGTCCTTCTCATGAGCACCGTTATCTGGGCCTCGCTCACGGAACAACAGCGGCAGTGGCTGCTGGAGGCCGCGGAGGAGTCGGTGGCGGTTCAGCGGGTTCTCTGGAAAGAGGCCTCGGACGAAGCGCTGCGGGAAGTGCGGAAGGCCGGGGTCACGGTCATCCATCCCGACAAAACACCGTTTCGGGATGCGGTGCGGCCCGTGCACGAGTCCTATCGGGGGACGGAGATATACAATCTGATTGAAGCGATCCGGCGCGTGGAATGATGCGGCCGTACCCGGTGCCGGAACGGCCTCATGAGCAGGCCGCGGATCAGAGAGAGAATCGGGCGTCGGTCTGGATCGATTGACCGGTATGGGCGATCTCCCGGTCCCGGCGCGCGGATAGCCTGATAAAGGAGCAGTGATGCGAAAGGTCACTCAGACGGTTTCATGGATACTCGCCAAAATGCTCATCGTCCTCATGGCGGTGATCGTGCTGGATGTGACCTGGCAGGTGTTTACCCGGTTAGTCCTCAAGAATCCCAGCTCATTTACGGAAGAACTGGCCGGGTTTCTGCTGATCTGGATCGGGGTGCTGGGCGCCGCCTATGCGCTCCACACCCGGGCCCATCTCGGGATCGACATCCTCAGCCACAGACTGCAGGGAGTGGGGCGGGATATGCTTGACGCGGCTGTTCACATCATCGTGTTGCTGTTCGCCCTGGCGGTGATGGTGGCAGGCGGGATGCGGCTGGTGCTTCTCACCCTGAAACTGAACCAGATTTCACCCGCGCTGGGAATAAAAATGGGCTACGTCTACACGGTGCTCCCTCTCAGCGGATTGCTGATGATGCTCTTTTCGCTGGATGCGGTTATACAGGCGGTGCGGCATAGGGCGGCCGCCGCTCCCGACCGCCGGATAAGCGGCCTCGATTGACCGCCGGAGATGATTATGGACTTGTCGGTTCCCGTACTTATCATCAGTTTCGCGCTGCTGCTCGCGTTGAGCGTCCCCATCGCCTTCAGCCTCGGCATCGCCACTCTCCTGACCATGTTTTTCACCATCGCGCCGGGTCCGGCGATAACGACCGTGGCCCAGCGCATGGCGACCGGCATCAACAGCTTTGCCCTGCTGGCCATTCCCTTCTTTATCCTCTCCGGGCAGCTCATGGGCAGGGGGGGGATCGCCCGGCGGCTGATCGATTTCGCCAGGGCGCTGGTGGGCGCCCTGCCCGGAGGGCTGGCGTATGTGAACGTGCTCGCCTGCATGTTTTTCGGCGCCATTTCCGGATCCTCCGTGGCGGCGGCCTCCGCCATCGGCGGATTCATGATTCCCATTATGAACAAAGAGGGGTATGATAAAAATTTCAACACGGCGGTAACCGTGTCGGCGGCAACCACCGGTCTCCTTATCCCTCCGTCCAATGTCCTGATCGTGTTTTCCCTGGCCAGCGGCGGGGTGTCCATCGCGGCGCTCTTCATCGCCGGGTATCTTCCCGGCATTCTGGTGGGATTGGGACTCATGTCCGTGTGCGCCGTGGTTTCGACCATGCGGAAATATCCCGTAGGCGCCGGGGTACCGATGCTGGCAGGGCTGAAAATCATGCTGAAGGCGGTTCCCAGCCTGCTGCTGGTGGTCATTGTCATCGGCGGCATCATCGCCGGGGTTTTTACCGCCACCGAGGCCAGCGCGGTGGCGGTTCTCTACTCTCTGATTCTTTCGGTGCTCGTGTACAAAGAAGTGAAGGTCGCCGAACTCCCTGAAATCCTCCTGAAGACAGTGGAGACGACGGCCATCGTCATGCTGCTGATCGGCACATCGACCGCCATGTCCTGGATCCTCTCCTACGAGAACATACCCCAGGACATCAGCGCCCGGCTGATCGCGCTGACCGGCAGCAAATTCCTCATCCTGCTGATCATAAACGCCATTCTGCTCATCGTCGGCATGTTCATGGATATGACCCCGGCCGTCCTCATCTTTACTCCCATCATGCTCCCGGTCGTTACCCGGCTCGGTATGGAGCCGCTCCATTTCGGGATCATGATGGTGCTCAATCTCTGCATCGGCATCTGTACGCCGCCGGTGGGGTCGCTCCTGTTTGTCGGGTGCGGCGTGGGGAACACGAGGATTACGGAACTGACCCGGGCGCTCGTCCCGTTCTTCGCGGTAATGATCCTGGTGCTCCTGCTGATCACCTACATTCCCTGGATCAGCCTGGCCCTGCCGAAGGCGCTGGGGTATTAGGGACCGGCCGGTTCCGTGCCTGCAGGGGAGTCGTGTCTCTCGGGCCCGGGGCTGTCGACGCGGCCGTTGCTGCCGCCCGGAGCGCCATCACGTAGTGACACAACAGGAAAGGCCATATGAAAACCCGAAAAAACGGCATGCTGCATGACCAGCGATTTTTCGATCCGGATCCGGCAATCCGCCGGATCGCCGTCGACCTCTATGAACAGGTGAAGGATCTTCCCATCGTCAGCCCCCACGGGCATGTGGATCCTGCCATTCTTGCGGAAAACACTCCCTTCCCCGATCCTGCCGAACTCATTATCATCCCCGATCACTATGTGTTCCGGATGCTCTATTCCCGCGGCATCCCCCTGGAAGCGCTGGGCATCCCGACCCGGGACGGCAGCCCGGTGGAAGAGGACCGCCGGAACATCTGGCAGCTGTTCGCGGATCACTATTACCTGTTTGCCGGCACCCCCACCGGAGCCTGGCTGTCCCACGTGTTCGGAGAGGTGTTCGGGATCGATGAAACGCTGAACAGCGCCAACGGCATGGCGGTGTATGATTCCATCCGGCAGCAGCTTCAGACCCCAGCGTTTCTGCCCCGGGCGCTCTTCGACCGGTTCACGATCGAAGTGCTCACCACCACCGACGGCGCGTCGGACACACTGGAGCAGCACGAGGCCATTGCCGCTTCCGGCTGGGGCGGCAGGGTGATCCCCTGTTTCAGGCCGGACTCGGTGGTGAATATCACCGCCCCCGGCTGGCACGAAGAGATCGCCGCATTGAGCCGGATCTCCGGCATCGAGATCGATTCCTACGCCTCATTTATCGAGGCGATCGAGAACCGACGGGCGTTTTTCAAATCGCGGGGGGCCGTATCCACGGACCAGGGGGTGTTCACTCCCTATACTGAAAAAATACAGCCTGCCCGCGCGAATGCGATATTTCAGCGGGCATTGTCAGGGAGCGCCGGGGAAGAGGACGCCGCGCTCTTCACCGCGAACATGCTCATGGAGATGGCGAGAATGAGTGTCGAGGACGGACTGGTGATGCAGATCCATCCCGGCTCTTTCCGGAATCACAATGAGTACGTCTTCCGGAAATTCGGTCCGGACAAGGGGTGCGATATCCCGGTGATGACCGAATACACCGCCAATCTGCGGGCGCTGCTGAACGCCTACGGGAATGATCCGCGGCTGAAGCTGATTGTGTTTACGCTGGATGAATCCACCTACAGCCGGGAACTGGCTCCGCTGGCGGGACACTATCCCGCCCTGAAGCTCGGGCCGGCCTGGTGGTTCCACGACAGCATTCAGGGGATGACAAGGTTCCGGGAGATGGTCACCGAAACGGCGGGGATCTACAACACCGTGGGGTTCACTGATGACACCCGGGCCTTTGCTTCCATTCCGGCCCGGCACGACCTGAGCCGGCGCGTCGACGCGAATTACCTTGCCGGACTGACCGCCAGACATAGTATCGGCATGGATGATGCCCGCCGGATGATCCGGGCCCTGGCGTATGATCTGGTAAAGGAGGGATATAATCTTCAGTAACGCCGCCATATGCATTTGATCGGCAGTAATGGAATATGAGTTACCGGTGCCGGGGACCTCACAGGTCCCCGGCACCTCTGTCTTCAGGACCTGTGGAGCAAAATTGTTAAAGAAAAATGAAAATAACGCTTGCAATACCTAATTGAATTATGTATAATACCTCTAGGTATGGGAACTGATTATTCAAGAGAACTGATCGCCGCGTCGACGATCCCGCTCATTCTGGCCGTGCTGCGCGGGGAAGACAGCTACGGATACGCGATCATCAAGCGCGTCCGCACGCTTTCGCGGGAGACCCTGGAATGGACCGAGGGGATGCTCTATCCGGTGCTGCACCGGCTGGAGAAGCAGAAGCTGATCGAATCCTACTGGGCCAGTGAGCAGGGCAGGCGCAGGCGGTACTACCGCCTGCTGCCGGCGGGAGCAGCGGAACTTCAGCGCCTCAAGGCGCAGTGGACCTCTATGCATTCGACCCTTAACAGGTCGTGGGGGGAGCTATGACATTCGACATTGAGAAGAACATCGTCAGCTGGAAAACCTATCTCGATTCCCGGGGGAGTTTTCTGCCCGACGACCTGGAAGAGCTGGAAACCCACCTGCGCGACGAGATCGACGCGCTGCGGAAAAGCGGGCTGGACGCGGAGGAGGCCTGGTTCATCGCCGTGAAGCGGCTGGGCAGATCCGACGCCCTTTCCCGGGAGTATTACAAGATCAACGCCCAGTCTCTCTGGAAACACCTGTTCGCACCCGGTGAGAGCGGGGCGGGAAAGACCGGCAGCCGGGAGGTGTGGATTATCATCGGCCTGGCCCTGCTGGCCGGAGTTCTCGGGAAAATACCCGACCTGTTCGGCCACCGGATGAGCAGCGAAGCGGACAGTCTCGTCTATTTCCGCAACCTGGGGCTGTTTTTCATCCCCGTTATCGCCGGCTGGTTCTTGCTGCAGAAAAAGCATGCGGGAACCGGTTTCCTCCTGTTCACGCTGTTCACGGCGGCAGGATTCCTCGCCGTCAATTTTTTCCCCTTCAGCGGGGAGCGGCACACCGAGGTGCTGGCGGGCATGCACCTCGTTCTCCTCCTCTGGATGGCTCTGGAGCGTTTGTACGGTCCGGACCAGGAGACCATCTCCGGCCGGATGAATTTTATCACGTTCAGCGGGGAGTTCTTTATCTACTCGGTGCTCTGCTTCCTGGGACTCGGCGTATTCATCATATTCACCTTCGCCCTGTTCGAGACCCTGGGTATCGATCCCGAAACATTCATATCCGAATACATCGTCATATTCGGCGGACTGGCCATTCCGGTTCTGGCAGTGTTTCTGGTGGAGAAGAAGAAAGCGCTGATCGAGAACATGGCACCCGTACTGGCGAAGATATTCACCCCCCTGTTCCTGCTGCTGATCAGCGGATTTCTTGTCGCTCTGGCAGGAAAGGGACTCTCCCTGACCATCGAACGGGAAACCCTGATCCTCTTCGACTTTCTTCTGGTGCTTGTGCTGGGGCTCGTGCTCTACTCCCTGTCGGCCCGGAACAGCGCGGGGAGACCCGTCTTTTCGGACTACCTGGTATTCAGCCTGATCCTGGTGACGCTTCTGGCGGATGTTGTGGCCATGAGCGCTATTATCTCCCGGCTCAGCCAGTTCGGATTCAGTCCCAACAAGGTCGCCGCCCTGGGTGAGAACATCCTGCTCTTCGTCAATCTTACGGGCCTGGCGGTCAGCTTCGGCGGCACCATCTTTACAGGCAAGGATTTCCGCCGGCTGGAGGTCTGGCAGTCCTGGTGTTATGTTGGATTTATGATCTGGATGGCGGTGGTGGTGTTCGTGTTTCCGGTTGTGTTCCGGTTCGTGTGATACCGGCGGTTCACTGACAGATAGGTGCAAGGCATGCCTTGCACCTATCTGATGACCCGCATTTTTGCGGAACGTTTTGTAACAGGGCAGCCTCAACAAATTGTCGGGGACCTGTGAGGTCCCCGGCAATTTTCCCTTGTTGTTTTTGCATTGCCGGGTCACCACATACCATACATTTCGACAATAACAGCCGTACCTTATTACATTTTTGTAACAGAACTCCCCCGGCAATCAATTACTTGCTTTTTATTTCTACAATAATTACATTAACCTTTACTCACTTTTCATCGGAACATTCACCCTCCGGTCCGGCACAGGAAGGCTGCCGCTGGACGCGGTATTCCCCGGCATGGTGGATAGCGGTTACAGGAGCACCTGATCTGTTTCGTGCCCGCGCAGACACATGTCTGCAGGGATGCGGAAACGAAGCGGCAACTGGATACAAGCGGAGGAGATTATGGCGTCAGAAACCCGCAGGGCAGTTTCCTGTCTCACGGTAATCCGTCGTGTCCTCTTATGCATGGCATTCGCCTCGGCCGCGGCGGCCCAGCAAACCACTGCCCCCTTCTACGTGACTTCGGGCCGGGACGCGTCAGCGGTCGACGGCGACAGCCTGCACCGGGCCGTGTACCGTATCTCCTGCCCGGCCGACTATGACGGCCGCCTGTATATCCGCGTATTCGATGCCGATGCCGGCGGCATGTTCGATCAGGAGACGGAGCATACGCGAACCCGATTCAGCCTCTATGGAAGCGGCAACCTGGAACCGTCGGTGAGAGCCGTCACGGACCCGCTGGCCGGCCGTGAACCTCTGGAGGATTGTGTCCTCGGACCCGATCAGAGCTATGAAAATCGCTGGCGCACCATTGCGGCGCTTCTTCCCGCGGCCGGTGAACTCAGGGGAGGAGAGCGTCTGTTCGAACTCATTGTCGACGGCGAATCCGGAGGCGGCGCCAATCTTTACAAGATTTTCATCTCTTCTGAAGATAAAATCAACAGTGACATTCCCGGGCTCACCGTGACGGCGGACGTGGTCACGGTCCTGACACCCCGGTCTTCGACCCTCGCCACCCAGTTTTTCATTGACATCCCCCAAGGAGCCGCTTCGCTCGTCATATACAATTTTGACGCCGAGGGCATGGGAGATATCTTCCTGCAGACCCCTGTACGGGAACGGATTCCCGTCGATCTGTCTGAAAACGGAGGACTGGCGGTTTCCCGCATTCCCCTGGTGAGCGGAGAAGCAGGCGCCGGGGCTGCGCTGATCATCAGCGGCAGGCGGCCCAAATCGGACTATGTGCAGTGCTGGATCGAGGATGAAGAGGGAAGGCCGCTCCCGGTAGTGCTGCCGCCGCGGGTGGCGCCTCTCAACCATGTGCCCGTACCCCTGTTTACCGCTCTCCCGGTATCGGACCCGAACTCCCTCCTGCTGGACGGCACCGCCTCCCGCGATCCCGACAACGACCCCCTGAGCTGGCGCTGGAGCAGGGAAGGGAAGGTGATCGGCGAAGGAGCGCGGTTCGTCTGCGCATTTCCCGGCCCCGGCACCTATGACATCGAGCTGGCGGTCAGTGACAATTCCGGGTTTGTCGCCAGCACCGGGCGCCTGGTTAAGGCCGTTACCGTCAACCAACCGCCCGTTGCCGCGTGGAGCGCCGGTCCCGGAATCCCGGGAAAGCCGCTGCGCTTCGACGGAACCGGCAGCAGCGACAGCGACGGCCGGATCATCAGATACATTTGGGAGTTCGGGGACGGGGGCAGGGGCGAGGGCGCCACGGTGTCCCATACGTACGCTCAGCCAGGCCGGTACCCGGTGACCCTGCAGGTCGAAGATAACAGTGAATCGCTGTTCAATCGCGGCCGGAAAACCGCAGAAGTGTGGATCAACGCCCAGCCGGTTCCCGTGGCGGCGGTTCAGCCGAGGGCGGCGGTCGGAGAAACGGTGCTGTTCGACGGGGGCGGGTCCATGGACAGTGACGGAGAGCTGATCAGCTTTCAGTGGAAAACAGGCGACGGTACGGTGCTGGAAGGGAGGCGGGTCACCCATGTGTACAGCGAACCCGGTGTCTATGACGTGGAGCTCACCGTCACCGATGATGCCGGCACCGAAAACAGCACCCGTTCGTTGCGAAAACGCATTATCGTCAACAGGGCGCCCGTTGCCGAGGGCCGGTGCATGGCGGTGGCCGCCGCGCATGAACCGGTGCTGTTCGACGGCAGCGCCTCGTCGGACGGGGACGGCAGCATCACCGCTTTCTCATGGGATTTCGGAGACGGCGCCACCGGCAGCGGGAAGAGCGTGGACCACGTTTTTGACCATCCCGGTGTCTACCGGGTCGTCCTGGCGGTGACCGATGACGCGGGTGTATCGAACAGCACCGCCCGGGACACGATGCGGATCCGGATCAACGCCCCGCCCCTGGCCGTGGCGGGAGACGATTTTGTCACCAATGAACGCGTGGTCTCCTTTGACGGCAGCCGCTCGTTCGACAGCGATGACGGGATTATCGCCTACCATTGGGAATTTGGAGACGCGGCCTCGGCGCACGGCCCGGCGGTCGTCCATGAATACGCCTTGCCCGGTGTCTATGAGGTGGTGCTGACAGTTACCGACGGGTCCGGAAGCTCATCCGCCGTGAGGTCTGACACCATGGTCGTCACGGTCAACCATCCGCCGGTGGCCGATGCGGGAACGGCCCGCACCGCTGTTCCGGGAGAACCCGTTCTGTTTCAGGGTGATTTCTCGAATGACCCGGACGGGGAGATCGTCGCCTGGCGGTGGCGGTTCGGGGAGGGTGCCGTTGCCGAGGGCAGGCAGGTATCCCACACGTTTCCCGCGCCCGGCACCTGTCAGGTGCTGCTGGCCGTCGAGGACAATCACAGCGCGGTGGACAGCCACACGATTACCGTCAGGGTAAACCATGAACCCGTTCCTGTTTTTTCCGTGCCGGAACGCGCGGCTCCGGGCGAGGAAATCGTGTTTGATGCCGGCGCTTCCACCGATCCCGACGGCAGCATCATCGAAACCGTCTGGAATTTCGGGGACGGAACCGCGGAAACAATTGCGGCCGGGGCGGTCCACGCGTACCGCGATCCGGGCGTATACCAGGTGACATGCACCGTCAGGGATGATGCCGGCGTCAGCAACAGTCTATCCCGTGCCGTGAAACCGGTGTGGATCAATCACGCACCCGACGCGCGAACCCGGGGTGATCTGCTCACCTGGTCTCAGACGGTACTCTTCGACGCGGGCGGAAGCAGCGATGCGGATGGTGATACGCTGGTTTTTGCCTGGGATTTCGGGGACGGATACACGGGCAGGGGCATGCGGATACGGCACACCTACCGGAAACAGGGGGTGTACAGCGCCGCACTCACGGCCGATGACGGCTGGAATCTGCCCAATTCCCGAAGCGTAGCCTACACCAAGATCCATATCAACGCCCCGCCCGAGGCGGTTATCGACGCACCTTCCCGGGTGAACGCGGGAGAACGGGTCTTTTTCGACGGTGTTCGTTCCTTCGATCCCGACAACGATCTGCTTATGTATTCCTGGGATTTTGGGGACGGTGAACGGGCCGATGGTCCCAGTCCGGTCCACATGTTCACAACCGGCGGCTATTACCGGGTCAGACTGAGGGTCACCGATAATACCGGATTGCCCGGCAACACCGGTCTGGCCGAGCATGTCGTCTATGTGGTCGATGCGCCGGTTGCGCGTGCCGGCAGTGACACCACCGTATTCGCCAACCGTCCCGTCCTCTTTGACGGCTCCGGTTCCCGGGGCGGCAACCGCCCCATAAAAAGCTATTCCTGGGATTTCGGGGACGGCCACATGGGCGGAGGCATCGCTCCCACGCATACGTTTCTGCAGCCGGGCGTCTATCTGGTACGGCTGCGCATAGAAGTGCCCGTGGAAGGGACCGGCGCCGGTTTTTCCGAGGATGAACTGACCGTTACCGTCCTGCCGTCGCCGGTGGCGGAGTTCACCTTCGCGTCGCCGGGCGCTCCCGGTCAGGATATCCGCTTCGACGGCGCGCCATCCACCGCCGGCAGCAGAAAGATCATCGGGTATGACTGGACCTTTGGAGATTCCCTTGCAGGGTCGGGAAGGCAGCAGGTTCATCGCTACGCGGCGCCGGGCGTATACACCGTACGGTTGACAATTACCACCGATGCCGAGAGCGGCTGCAACACCAACAGTGTCGAGCATACGGTCACGATCAACGCGCCGCCCCGGGCCGTAATCGAAACCTCTGCCGATTCCATCGAGCACGGGCCGTTTGCCTTCGTCCGGTTTGACGGGAAAACGAGCGTTGATCCCGACGGATTCATTCAGGAGTATCTCTGGGATTTTGGAGACGGCGGCAGCGGCAGCGGCATATTCGTACGGCATCAGTATGCCCGGGCGGGGCTCTACCGTGTTCGTCTCATCGTGCGGGACAACAGCGGGCTCGCCAACAGTGCCGATACGGCGTACAGCGACATTGAGATACACGACATCGGGACGGAAGTGATCGAGAACCCGGCCGCAGGCATGGCGGGCGAGTCACTGGAATTCAGCCTCAACAGCCGGGGCGGAGATAGCCTGGCAGGCAATTCCCCTACCCGGCATTTCAGTGACGAAGATGCCGATTGGGAACGCCCCCCGCTTCCCGCACGGGGAAGGCCGCGCGGGAAAGACCGTCACTGTTTCGGTATGAACGTACCCGTGCAAAACCAGGGAGAACCGCACCCATGAAACCAGTGATGCGAACCGGTTTGCCACTCGTCTGGCTGTGCCTCTTCGGCACCGCCATGCTGTTCGGTCAGGCGGGCGGTGACGTGGAAGTGATTTTCACCGGCGGCGAAAGTCTTCGCGATCTGGCGGAACGGTATTTACAGGAGCCGAATGATTGGGAACTTATTCTTCTCTATAACCGCAAGCCGACCGTGGATGACCTGCAGCCGGGAGACAGCCTTCTCATACCGGTCGGGAAATATCATGACCTTTCCCGGTATCTGGCCGCGGCCCGGGAAGCGATCGTCAAGGCCAACGGTGACGGGGCCGGAGTCCTGTCGCCCGCACTGTCAGCCAATGCCGTGCAGTCACTCGATGAAGCCCTGCAGCTGAAAAAACGGGGAGATCTTGACGGCGCCCTTGAACGGGCCCGTCACGCGCTGGAAGCCGCCCGGCAGGCCGGTGAAGAGACATGGAAAAAACGGATCGAGGCGATCACCGCGGTGCTGAGCGAAAAGCGCGGAACCGTGCAGTACCGCTCCCCGGACTATGTCCGCTGGACGGAGGCACTGAAAAACCAGGAACTGAAAGAGGAGGAGCAGCTTCGCACTCTTTCCCAGTCTTTCGGAACAATCAGGTTTGTGGACGGCAGCGTTATTCAGATGGATGAGAACGCCCTTATCGTGATCGAGGCGGTGCGCAAAGATGTGATCACCAACGCGCACTCTGCGGATGTGCTGGTCGTTGAAGGAGACGTATCCGTATTTATTAAAAATCTCAGCGACAAGAGTGATATCTCGGTGAAAAATCCGGGTGTCGAAACAGATATCCGTTCCCGGAATTTTCTCACCAGCAGGGACAGGCAGGAAACGATCCGGATCAGCAATTTCGACGGTGAAATCGATGTGATATCCCGGGGGAAGACGGTAACCCTGGAGCAGAACCAGGGGACGAAAGTCCTCAAGGATACACCGCCGGCTGACCCGAGCCTGCTTCCCGATGCGCCCGATCCGGTGTCCCCGCGGGATGAAGAGACCCTCGGTTCCCGCCGGGTCCTGTTCTCCTGGACCCCCGAGGCTCCGGCCGCGGCGTACAGTGTCCAGATCGCCAGGAATGCCGAGTGCACCGATGTGATCGCCCGAATCGAGGCGGGAACAGAGGCGAAGGCAGTCTGGGATGCCGAAACAAACGGCAATTACTACTGGCGGATACGGGCGGTCGACCGCGACAGGATGAGCGGTCCCTGGTCAAAGCCGTACCGTTTCTCGGTACAGGTTGACCGGACTCCGCCGTTTCTCGCACTCTTCTCCCCGGCAGCCGACACGCTGGTCTACAGCGACAGTATTATCGTGCGCGGCATCGCCGAGAGGGACGCGGTGCTCACTGCAGGTACCGACACGCTTATCCTGCGGGCGGACGGTTCGTTTCATTGCCGTCTTCCCCTGCGGGTCGGCGAACAGACGCTGACCGTCACCGCCGTGGACGGAAGCGGGAACAGGAGCGAGATACACCGAACGGTGGTCCGCGGTCTCGCCGGGACGGTGCTGGAATGTGATCAGGGCGAGGTAATTGTCACGAATACGCGGCATGTAGCCCTCACCGGACGATGTGAACCGGATGTGACCATTTCGATCGACGGCACGCCGGTATTCAACCAGAACGGGGCATACATGTATTACGGTGATTTCGAGGAGGGCAGACATGAGGTGGCGCTCAGGGCGGTAACCCCCGACCGGCGGGTGCAGGTGAAAACAGTGGACATTACGGTCGATACAACGCCCCCGGCACTGCTGCTGGATGGATATCCCCAGTATACCGACCAGGCGAGTGTAACCCTGACGGGCACCGTTTCGGAACCCGTCGATCTTGACGCGGACGGGGTTGTTCTCGCGCTCGAAGGCGATCGGTTTTCATATACGGCAGAGCTCGTGCCGGGTGAAAACCGCCTCTCACTGCGGGCGATCGACCGGGCGGGGAACCGCATTGACCGCCTCATCACCGTCTGTCGTGACAATGATCCGCCCGAGATTCAGTCGGTTTCCTTTTCGGCTGAGCATGTCGAACCCGGAGATGTTGTCGAACTCACGGTGACAGCCTCGGATAGGGGGGCCGGTCTGGCCCGGACGGGAACGTTCACGGCGGTGATTCAGCCCGGTAATGTCGAGGTCAGCGGCCTTCTGAAACTGACCGATTCAAAAGACAGGTATACGGGGAGGGTTCAGATTCCCCCGCAGGCCAGGGGCCGGATCAGGGCGGCGCGGCTCTACATTTCAGATTATCTCGGCAACCTGAATGAAAAGTGACACCCATGCCCGTCCCATGTCCCGATAACTCCCGGTGAAACTGATATATGAAACATATTCACATACTTACACGAAAAACGCTCTTTCTGCTCTTCATCATTGCCTTCCTGGTGATTTCGATCGTGCCGCTGCTCATGTACGGGTACCATTCGATCAGAAAAATCGAGGAAGAACTGAAAAGTTCGCTCAATGAAAAAAATTACCTGATCACCAGGCAGATCACCGACGGTATTGAAACAGCGATTTTTAACAACTGGCTGCGATCACTGCCGAGCATTTCATATTCGCTTTCAGGCCTGCATGCCGGGGACCAATCGGAAATCGATATCGTCAATTCCTATTTCAGCAGGGATTCACTGCTGACCGTGCTCTCGGTGCTGCGCACGGGCGAACCTGAACCAAAGCATTATTTCAATGAGCGGTACCTCGATCAGTTCAGCGGCCAGGAAGCCGACAGCGTCACCCGCCTTTTTTCATTCTCTCACACCGATCCGGCTGCCATCGGCTCACACTGGATCGGCAATCCTCTCTATTTTCCTGAAACAGGCCCCCTGCTCCTGCCGATTGAAATTCCCCTGCAGCCGTCTTCAAAAAACGGCGGTGTTCTGCGGGGGGTATATCAGCTGACGCCGGTGCTGGAAGCGATCGATACGGAAGCGATGATGATGGAACGGGAGATTTATATCGTCACCAGGGAGGGGCGGATCATCTTCCAGAACAGCCACGGCCGATTCAGCAGATGGCAGGTGCTCCCCTACCTGGAGGATATGGGGGTGACGGGAAGACAGAACGTGTTTCAGACCAGGAGCTTCACCCGGGAGGGGACGTCCTATCTGGGATATTTCACCGGGGCATACCGGGGCCCCTGGCAGGTGGCGGTGATCTACAGCAGGCTGAAGGCGTACAGCCAGGTGACGCAGGCCCGGCAGCAGCTGACGTTTTTCATCGCTCTCGCCCTTGTGCTCAGCGTGGCCATGTCGCTGCTTTTTGCCTGGTTCCAGGCATCGGTTATTTACCGGGCGAAAGAGGCCCTCGATATGGTCAACGAGCAGCTGGGCTCAAAAGCGGCTGAACTGGAAGAGATCAATAACGAATTGTCCCAGTATGCCTATATTATTTCACATGATCTGAAAGCGCCGCTCAGGGCCATCCACAATTTCAGTGATTTTCTCAGGGAAGATCTTGAGCACGTCGTTGGGGATGAGCAGCGGAAATACCTGGAAGGCCTCGACCAGGCGGTCAGCCAGGGGGAAGAACTGATCGAAAATCTTCTCGGATTTTCCCAGATTTCCGTTGAGGACCTGACACTCGGACCGGTGGACATGGGCCCATTCTTCAAAGGACTCATCGAATCCATTAATCCGCCGGAGGGTACGGAGATCACTGTTGACGGCGATCTGCCGGTGCTCAAGGGGGAACCGACGCTTCTCAAACAGGTGTTTCTGAATCTTGTCATGAACGGGATAAAATTCAATGAATCACCGGTTAAAAAGATTGAGATCGGTTCGGTGACATACGCCGACAGGTTCTATGAGATTTTTGTGAGAGATAACGGGATTGGGATCGATCCCAGATATCACGAACAGGTGTTCGATGTGTTCCGCCGTCTGCACACCCGGGACAAGTACGAGGGTACCGGTATCGGACTGGCGATCGTGAAGAAGGCGGTGAGCAAACTCAACGGCTCGGTCCGGGTTGAATCGGAACCGGGCAAGGGGAGCACCTTCTATGTCGCGCTTCCCAACTGTGATGATGACCACCCCTGCACCTGACCGGGCACCCTGCCGGTTGCCCAGGAACGAGGGGACGGTGACAGCGGTATGTGAACCTGGAGATGTGTATGGATCAGACGGCTGAATCAGTCCGGATTCTGCTTGTTGAAGACAACAGCCACGACAGGCTTATTTTTCTGAGAGCCATGAAAAACGGCCCCATAACGGGCAGGGTCACTGAATGCGAATGCGCCGCCGATGCGGTTGACATGCTGGAGAGTGACGCCGCTTCTTTTGATGTAATCGTTACCGATTATGACCTTCCGGGATTATCGGGTATCGATTTCTGTAAAAAGGTTCTGGATGCGGGTATCGATGTCCCGCTGGTGCTGATGACCGGTGCAGGTTCGGAGGAGCTGGCGGTCAGAGCGTTGAAAATGGGCGTCTACGATTATGTTGTCAAACACGCGGGAAGCAGTTATCAGGATCTCCTGCAGGTGGTGATCGGAGAGGTGCTGCAGCGTCACCGGGAGAAACAGGCCCGGAAAAGAGCGGAAATCGCCCTGGAACAGGCCAACGAAGAACTCGAACAGCGGGTGCAGCAGCGCACCGAGGACCTGCTGGCGGCCAATGCCCGTCTGGAACAGGAAATAAAGGAACGACGGCTGGCCGAGACCAGGATTCGGGAAAATTTACAGGAAAAAGAGATCCTGCTCAAGGAAATTCACCACCGGGTAAAAAACAATCTCATGGTGATAACCTCGCTGCTGCGGCTGCAGTCCCGGAAAATTGGAGACAAGGAACAGGCGATCGCCGCTTTTGAAGAGAGCCGTGACCGGATCGTGTCCATGGCCGTTGTGCATGAAATTCTTTACAAATCTGACGATTTCAGCAAGATTGATCAGAATCGCTACATTAAAACGATGGTCAATAATCTCAAGGGTATTTATGACATCAAATGCAGCACGAACGTGCTGTATGATATCGATGATGTCCCTCTCAATATCAACATCTCCATACCCTTCGGACTTATCCTCAATGAACTGATCACCAATGCCTTCAAACACGCCTTCGACGGCCGTCCGGGAGGAGAGATCCACATAGCGTATAAAGCCGTCAACGATACCTGCTGCCGCCTTACCGTAAGGGACAACGGGGCCGGGTTCCCCGACGGTATCGATCTCAAGGGCACGGACAGTTTCGGACTGCAACTCGTGACCATTTTAACCGAACAGCTTCACGGCACGCTCAGCGTCGACGGAAGCGCTGGAGCCTGCTTTTCCCTCGAGTTTCCCCAGGACACATCGGATGCTTCCTGCTGCCGGTAGGGGACGCAATATCTCTGGCACATTTCTCGCAAGCTATGCAGGGGTCATGCGCCGGCACCGGCAGTGAGCCGGCCTTGCGGCTGCGGGATCCGGAGGCCTGGTGTATTTTACTGCAGGTGCAGTGGCGGGTGGTGTATTCCCGTTCATCAACCAGTGGATGTGTTTATGAAAAGCCTGTACTATGTCGCATTCTTTATCGGTGTTTTCCTTGAAGCCCCATGTGCCCGGTCTCAGACTGCCGCGTGGTCCCCGGCCGTATCGCTGGCCCGGGGAAGCTCACCCCGGCTGGCGGTGGATCCCAATGACGGCAGCATGCATGTCAATTATATCGGGTACAGCAGCTACTGGACGAGCAGTGGCATGCAGTACGCGCATCTGGCGGTTACGGACGGACAGATACAGGTGCTCACCCGGGAGGGAGTGGCCGGTGGTGAGGGCGACCAGGGGTACTGGCTGGGCGGGACCGCCATTGCGGTCGACGGCGGTGGCAACCCGCACATGCTGGTGAGAGCACACGGTGAATTCGGCGTCTTTTCACTGTACCACAGCAGAAGAACCGTTGCCGGGTGGGTGAGGGAGACTCCGGCGCTGAAGAGCAATGTACTGCGGGGATTCAGCATCGATATGGCCTTTGACGGCAGTGATGTGCTGCATATCGCCTGGTGCGAGAAAACGGACGAGTGGCACGACGGATCCTACGCTCAGATCAGCGGCGGCAGCCTGACGAACATCACGGCAGGATTCAACGGCACCCGCTGGGACAACGGCGCCGGCATTGCCGTCACCCCTGACGGCGGAGTGCATCTGGTCTATGGTCAGCCCTACTCAGGCAATTTCCCCATTGCCTACTATCACTCCGGGGACGGGGGGGCGACGTTCCAGCTGGTTGACTGGATCACGTCGGCATCGGACCAGTTCGTTCGCGCCGGGCATCCCGATATCGCCCTCGACGCGGCCGGTAATGCCTATATCTGCTACGGCAGCGGCAAGGATGAGAGTAACGGTGTCAATTCAAAGATACAGTTCGTCCGCTTCAGCAACGGCAGTAAAACAGCGCATGTCACCGTTGCCCAGGGAGGATCCGGACCCGGGGATCTCGACCCGGACTCCTACCGCTGGTTTGTCAGTGATATCGCCGTGAGTCCAGACGGCCGCAATGTGGCCGTGATATATCTGGCGATGGACAAGGCGGGTGAAGAGTACACGCTTCCCGGCACATCGGTGGTCCGCTCGGTGGGCGGTCCGCTCTATGCACGGGTATCCGGTGATTACGGAGCGACCTGGTCCGACGCGGCGGAACTGACGCCTCTCTGCTATCTCTATGACGGCCGTTCCCAGCCCTGTATCGAGGCCTCGGATGACATGTTTTACGCCGTCTATGAATCGCGGGATTCCGTCTATGTCCGTTTCTATGGATCGACGGGGAATACGGAGCCTGGTGAGACGCCGCCCGCGGCCGGTATCGCCGGTTCGCTTTCGGGCCTGGAGGGAGACGGAATTCTTCTCGACGGATCCGGGTCCGTCCCCTCTTCCGGCGGCACCGCGCTGGTGGAATATGCCTGGGACGTTGATGGAAACGGAACATTTGATATCGTCACCGCATCGGCGCAGTATACCTATGCCTGGCCCGACGATTACAGCGGACCGGTTGTGCTGCGGGTAACCGATGATACCTCCCTCAGCGGCTACGACACGGTCGATGCCGTGATCGCGAACCGGCCGCCCTCGGTTTCCGGGGGAGCGGACACGACGCTCATTGAAGGAGGGCGGCTGGTGAGGGCCGCCGCAGCCTCAGATGTCCCGGCGGATGTGGTTACCTGTACCTGGAGCTGCGGCTCCTGGGTGATGCAGGGCAGTGTGTTCGGATACCAGTTCCCGGACAACGGTGTCTATGCCTGCGTGGTCAGGGCCGTGGATGAAGACGGAGGAGCAGCCACCGATACCGTCTTCGTTACCGTGCTCAACGCGAAGCCCACAGCCCGTATCAGCGGTCCGAGCACCGGCCTTGTCAATGTTCCGGTCGGATTCGACGCTTCTGCTTCCTTCGATCCCGGTGTGCAGGACTCCCTCACGTTTCAGTGGGATTTCAACGGTGATCAGCAATACGATACAACCGGGATGAGGCTGGACTGGACATTCACCGCGGCCGGTGTATATCATATTCATCTGCGGGTGGCCGACAAGGACGGTGCCTCGGACTCGGCATCTGCCGTTTGTGTGATCAGCGAAGCAACCGCGGTTGACGAGCCGGTCCTGCCTGCATCCTTCGGCCTGCAGCAGAACTATCCGAATCCATTCAATCCCCGCACCACCATCAGCTATGAACTGCCCCGGGCCGTGCATGTGCGGCTGAGCGTGTACAATCCCCTGGGCCGGCGGGTGCGGGTGCTGTACGATGCATTTCAGAGCGCCGGTTTCCACTCGCTGCTGTTCGACGGCCGTGATGACAGCGGCCGGGCGCTTCCCTGCGGCGTCTACATCTGTCACATGACCGCCGGATCGTTTACCGGTATACGAAAAATGCTGCTCGTCGAATAGACGCCGGCACCGTCCGCCGGGGTGTGAGGGCCGGGCGGCCCTTGTCCGGCGGCTGGAGCAGGATCGTCCGGGAAGGAAAACAGTTGAATATCAGGGAAAATTGTAGTACAATACGGCTATGATGAATTCGGTGCTGGTTGCCACAAGGCATACGACCGCGGTTGAGAGCATCAGGAGCAGTTTCGCGGATGAGTTCGAGATCGATGCGACCGATTCATACGACGGCTGTCTGGAGCTTTTTTCCCGAAAACGGTATGAATTCCTGATCATCGATGTCGATCTCCTCCGGAGCAGGGACGGCGACAAGACCTCTTACGCGCAGCGGCTGCAGCCGTTCTGGTCCGTGTTCCCCGAGGCGGAGATCATCGTGCTCACCTCCCAGGACACGATACGGCAGGCGGTCAATGCCGTCAAAGCCGGTGCCAGCAACTATTTCACCTACCCCATCGATCCGGCCGAGATCCACTATGTCATCGAAAGCATCCATCGTGAACAGCAGCTCTATTCGGAGCTGAAATATCTTCGGGACAAATTCTGGCGACCGAAATCCCATACGGTGCTCTATACGAAAAATCCCGGGATGAAGATGGTCTTCGAAAAAGTGCGTTCGGTTGCGCCCGCGGAAAGCACGGTGCTGCTGACCGGTGAAACAGGGACGGGAAAAGGCGTCATCGCCAAACTGATTCATGAGCACAGCCGCCGCAGCAGCAAGCAGTACATTTCCGTTCATTGCGGCGCCATACCTGACACGCTTCTTGAAAGTGAGCTCTTCGGTCATGAGAAAGGAGCGTTTACCGGCGCCGATCGCAGAAAGCTGGGCAAGTTCGAGATTGCCGATCAGGGCACCATCTTTCTCGACGAGATCGGCACCATATCAGCACCAATGCAGATCAAACTGCTGCAGGTGCTTCAGGACAAGACCTTTCAGCGGGTCGGGGGGGAAGCCACGTTAAAGGCGGATGTCCGCATTATTGCCGCAACGAATTCCGATCTGCAGGCGATGTGCGATGAGGGATCCTTCCGCCGGGACCTGTATTACCGGCTGAACGTATTCCCTATCGAAATACCGCCGCTGCGGCGGCGCAAGGAGGATATCCCCTCACTGGTGGAACACTTTCTCGAGCGCTGGAACAGATTGTCACGGCACAAGATCTCCGGGGTCGACAGGGCGGTTATCGAGGCGCTGCAGCGGTATGAGTGGCCGGGCAATATCAGGGAACTGGAGAACCTGATCGAACGGGCCTACGTGCTGGAACAATCGTCTGTCCTGACTCCCACCAGTTTTCCCGCGGAACTCTTCAGCGAACGCGCTCCCCTGCCGGGAGAGGAGCCGGACTACACACTGCCGCTGCCTCAGGCCAGAGGCAAGGCGGTCGCAGCCTTTGAGCACTCCTACCTGACCAGGCTGCTCGTTGCCCACGAGGGTAAGATAAACCGTTCAGCGGCAGCTGCCGGCATCACTCCCAGACAGCTGCACAAGCTGCTCGCCCGGTACGGCATTAAAAAGGAAGATTTTAAGGCGAGCCGGAAAAAATCCGCAAAATCGGAATAGAAAGTTCTGAAAAAGACCTCTTTCCTCCCTGGAGACAATTCCATTCGCTCCTCCACCCGTAAATGCTGAACCGGCGGTTCCTGTTTTGCTCTTTCCTGTCAAAATAAGGAACTGTCAGTTCCGAATAGACGATTACGCATTTTTTATTTAAGTCTTTCATTTTCAATGTATTATTGGTTTGGCATCTCGTTTGCCTGTAGTATGTCCTGTTCGATTGGTGAAAATGGCAACAGGTACCGGCATCATCGGAAGAACAGTGTATGAGTGAAACGATTAGATTACGGGGATTGATCATACCGCTGGACGTGAACCGGTTCGGCAGGCCCATGGGAGTCGGAATTGAGACCGATGATTTCAGACAGTACATCGTCAGGGAAGGATATAAAAGCCAGAAACTTCTCAACCGGCTGTTTGACGAGGTCGAGATCATCGGTATGGTCATCGGAGAAGACACCGCTGGAAACAGCATCATCGACATCGAGACGATAACAGAGATCATTCATAAAGACAAAATGGAAGGATTGCTTCAATGAAACAGTCATCCGTCGAGCATTTCAGGGAACTGCTGCTGAAAATGCGTAAAGATATCATGAACCATATGGAAGGTATCAGGCAGGAAGAAGCTGAAACCTCTCTCAGAGAAGAGGACGGCGATAATTCATCGATCGGGATGCACCTTGCCGACCAGGGAACCGACTGTATGTCACAGGCGCAGAATTTTCTCGTTGTGGAGTATGAGAGCCGCGTCCTCTATCAGATAGACCAGGCTCTGCAGAAAATTGAAAACGATCAGTACGGCGTCTGCGATTTCTGCGGAAGTGAAATCTGTGGAAACCGGCTGGAGGCCATACCATATGCGGCTCTCTGTCTTAAATGCCAGGAGAAGGAGGAAGGGATGTATAACGACAGCTATCCTGACCGTGACTTCAGCATGGCGGACGAAGACATGGGAGAATATTACTAACCCCGCAACAGCAAGCAATGGAGATGTGAGGCGCTGCCAAGTCCCGCCGGGAACGCAGCGGCGAATCGGTAAAAAGGGATCACGCAATGAAGTACAAAATCGAGTACCAGGATTACGACCCTGATGAACTGCCCTATTTTGAAGAACGCGAAATGGAGCGGGAGAGGAGGAGGCGCGGCCGTAAACGGGATGATGATCTGGCCGGAAGAGCGGAAGCCATAAAAAAACCGCGTAAGAAGAAGCGGCACGCCACGGAAGATTTGTGGCCGTGAGCTCCGGCGCGGCCGCTGCCGGTCATCATACAGTTTTTTGACATCCGCTGTACACGTGCAGGGGAGGGAGACCTGTTTTCTCCATCCCCGCGCTTGATTGCACCTGGAAAATACCTGCTGAAGACCGGCAGGTATTTTTTTTCGGGTTGATATTTATCGATAATGTATTATCTTAGACCAGTGCGTGACCATTCCTCCCTGTCTTAGGCAAACCCGAAAGGAGAATCCTACCATGAGAAACCTGAGAAAACCGTTTCTGAGAGCGACATGCCTTTTCCTGATGTCGATCACGTTCGTCTCCCTGTTCGCACAGAATACCGGTCAGACGGCCGCCACACGGGCGGTACCGGTATTCAAGGACGGTGAAGCCCAGATAGTTCCTGCGTTCAACGATCCCGATACCTGGATCGTGCACGATCTCTGGGTGGAAACGGAGTTCGATACGGACGGCGACGGCAGGCCCGACCGGGTGCATGTTGACGTAACGCGCCCTCGGCAGACCGATACGGAAGGACTGAAACTGCCGGTTGTGTATGAATCGAGCCCCTATTTCGCCGGTACAGGCACGACCGATAAGGAGTATTTCTGGGACGTGCGGCATGAACTGGGCGCTTTTCCGCCGAAACGTAATCCCATGCCGCCCATTGAGCGGAGAGGGGAGCGGCCGGTCATTTCCAAATCGCAGGTGCGCACCTGGGTGCCCCGCGGCTATATTGTCGTTCACTCTTCATCGCCGGGCACCGGGCTTTCGGACGGGTCCCCCACTGTGGGCGGAGACAACGAATCCCTGGCTCCCAAGGCGGTGATCGACTGGCTCTGCGGCCGGGCGAACGGGTATACCACCAGGGACGGATTCGAGAAAGTGGAGGCGTACTGGTCCACCGGAAAAGTCGGCATGACCGGCACCTCCTATAACGGCACGATCCCCGTGGCCGCGGCTACAACCGGCGTCGACGGCCTGGAGGCGATCATTCCCATAGCACCCAACACATCCTACTACCATTACTACCGTTCCAACGGCCTTGTCCGGCATCCCGGGGGCTATCTCGGTGAAGATATCGACGTGCTCTACGATTTCATCCACAGCGGCGACGAGTCAAAACGGGCCTATGCGGACTCGCTGATCCGGGACGGCGAAATGGCCAGGAATCAGGACAGGATCACCGGCGATTATAACGACTTCTGGGCGGGACGGGATTATCTCAACGATATGAAACCCTTCAAGGCCGCGCTGCTCATGTCTCACGGATTCAATGACTGGAATGTGATGCCCGAGCATAGTTACCGCATTTACAAAAAGGCGAAAGAAATGGGTGTGCCGACCCAGATCTACTACCACCAGGCCGGACACGGCGGCCCGCCTCCCATGCGCATGATGAACCGCTGGTTCACCCGCTATCTGCACGGAGTGGAGAACGGTGTGGAAAATGACGCCCGGGCCTGGATCGTACGCGAAGACGCAGACAGAGAAGATCCCACCGCCTATGAAGAGTACCCCAATCCCGCGGCCGAACCGGTGACTTTTTTTCTCACGGGCAATGCGCCCCGGCAGGGAGGACTCATCCTGGAGAAAGCCGGTAAACAGGGCACGGAAACGCTGGTGGATAATGTCTCTTTCGGCGGCGAGGCGCTTGCCCAGGCCGAGTGGACGAACCACCGCCTCATCTATGTGAGTCCCGTGCTGACGAAAGACCTGCATATTTCGGGAATTCCCGCCATCACGGTCAAGGCCGCCAGCAGCAAGCCGGCGGTGAATCTTTCCGTCTGGCTCGTCTCGCTGCCCTGGAACAGCGGCAGGCGGGTAACCATCACCGACAATATCATCAACAGGGGCTGGGCCGACCTGCAGAACTGGCGGTCTCTGAGCGAAAGCCAGCCGCTGAAACCGGGCAGATTCTATACCATGACCTTCAATCTCATGCCGGACGACCAGGTGATTCCCGCGGGACAGCAGATCGGGCTGATGATTTTCTCCAGTGACCGGGATTTCACACTCTGGCCCGAACCGGGAACAGAGCTGACGGTCGACCTGGACGGGACATCGATCACACTGCCGATTGTCAATGGCAAGGCTGCGGTGATCAGTTCCTTCCAGGAAAAATAGTCGGGAGAATAGTACGTCACCCGGAGATCTCTCCGGCTTGCTGGATACGGATGAACGGGGACCGGCGTCACTGCCTGTCCCCGTTTGTGCTGCTGCCCCCGGGAGATGGTGTGTCTCTCAGCGGTCCGGGCGGCGGGGAGGGGATTTCGGGTGCCGATCCGGTCCGGGACTCATTGTCCTTTCGCAGGCGGCTTCCCGCTCCTCAGTCTCTGACAAGCCGTACTGAAAAGCCGTATACTTTATCGGTATGGTTACGGTATATTTGAGAGCTTTGACCCCCCAGGCTTCTGTACCAGGCATTCTCTCCGATTTGGGTAAGCGTCCAGAACGCGCATGCCCTGGTTTCTGATCCGTAATAGCCTTCCTTGACTCTGTACCCGCAGGGAAGAGCGCAGAATCCAGTCTCGTTCGTGCCGTTCCCATCGTCCGCCCAGAAGGTTTGGGACTTCAGTTTCATTCCCTGATCGCTCCCCCGGCGGCCGATACTGTCCAACTGTGTTCCTGTCAGCCCGAGGAACGATTCAAGTTCCTTGAATTCCAGATCACTGGGAACGTGCCATCCGGGCGGAGTGATCCCGCGATTGTCAGCCAGCGCATACCAGTTATAGAGTAATCCATACGATTCAGGAGTGTCTTCACTGTCACCGTATACACAGCTTCCCGGAGTGGATAGATTCGCCCATTCATCCACATACCCGGTAATGAAGGGAATCACCTCCCCGTTCCTGAATCTCCTCACTTTCAGATTTTCCGCCATCCACCACTGATCCCCGATTTTAACAACATCATATAAGGTGCCGTCATTGTCTCTCACAACCCGCTCCACAGTGACGGCAACATGGTGGTTGCCGGAAACGACAATGTTTTCCATGGTAAAGGGGCGGATGTCCGTTCCGGTGATCAGCATTTTGTACCGGTCTGGTTGAGGAGTCAAGGCATTTGATTCCCCGGCCGGGACGGGGGGAAGCGGCAGAGCGGCGGCGGGCGACAAAGACCGGTGTCTGCCGTCGCTGAGCACCATTTTTATTGCCGTGCGCGTATCGGCGGTGTTCAGGCAGCATATATATACACCGGCGGCAACGGGGACCGCATTGTCATCGGTGGCGTCCCATACTATCCAGCCGGACTCTTGCTGGAATCCATCCAGCAATTTTCTGATTTTTCGCCCGCGGATGTCATAGATGTCGATAGTCACCGGGCCCGGTTCGTTCACGATGAATCCAACCACGGTGGATGGATTGAAAGGATTCGGATAGTTTTGAAGCAGACGAAAACCATGGGGGGTGGTGCCGGCATCGGTCCTTACATGCGTAGCGGGAAGAATGATGCTAAAACTGCCCTGGCTGTCCGTTGTAGCGCTCATCGAAGTATTGTTGCCGTCTTCGGCCATAATCGTTACCGTCAGATCCTGGACAGGTTCAGCGCCGGATCCAAGATAGTCTCCACCATTATCCATAACGGTGCCGCTGAAAATGAACTGAGAAAAACATGGTGTCGTCAGAAAGATTGAGCAGAATACCAGGATAGTCCTTTTCATTGTTCCTCCGTGAGCATCGTCCTTACAGGTCATATGGTGTACAGGAATTGGTGTGCCACAGCGGGGATCACCGCTGCTCTCAATCCGCTGAGTTGTAACTGTAATAAATGAAATAGATCCAGACGGTCCTGGATACGATTGTGTCGAGATAATTCCATCGATCGAGGACATCAGAGGCTGCGATCTCACCGTAATTCCTGCCCTTGTCCATCTCTGCCCTGACAGCCGCCACCGTCGCTTTCACCGTATTGGTGTACACGACGAATTGATGCATGGTGGTAACCGGGCCGTGCCCGGGAATGATATGCAGGTCGTCGGGATAGGTTTGAATAATTTCGTCCCAGGCGGCAAGGAGATTCGGCACCGAGGCACCATCGTCCATGTCCAGGAACGGAAAGCTTGAAGAGAAATACAGATCTCCGAGGATGAGAATCTTCTCGGCCGGCAGATAAACGATCAGGTCGGCAGCCGAATGGCTGAAGGCCTTGCTGATGCATTCCAGCCTGATACCGGCGTGGTCAAGCGACAATGTGTCAGTGAAAACGGTAACGGCTCCATTCGGATTCGATCTTTCATACGCGTCACGGTGATTCTCGTGTCCGATGATGGTGCCGCCGTTCTGCAGCAGGCCGTTTCCCCCGATATGGTCCAGATGATGGTGGGTATTGATAATGCCTGTTACCGGCGCGTCACTTTTATTCCGTATGGAGTCCATCAGGATGTCAGTAAAATCCGGCCAGCCTGAATCAACGAGAAGATTTTTCCCTGCTCCGGTGATGAGCGTGATATTCACCGCCAGACTCTCCTTGAATACGGCCATATACTCGGGAAGCTGCCATTCCGCTGTTTCCGGTTCAGGATCAGGATCAGGGTCGGCAGTGATCCCTTTTTTCCCGCAGGCGGAAATGCTCAGCATCACTGCCAGACCGATACACGGGAGGGCCGGTTTACTTGATAATATCATCATTACCTCCGCTGTATTATCACCGTCAGGACCATAAACGGATCTACTGACCGGTAAAATAAGAAGTATCTCAACGGTGTGGGAGTCTTTTAGCCTGAAAGAGCGGAATACCTGTCTGAAAAAACGTATATCCTTACGGATGGTATTGACCGGAGATCCTGTGCGGTTCACCGAAGTATGCCGCTTGTTTATCGATTTTTTTTTGTGTTTTATCCGTGAAAAGCGTATCTTATATCCAATAATCACTGATACTGTAAACCGGCCATGATCGATATTGCGAAAATCAGGTACCAGCGTATCCTCTCTCATGTGCTGTTCTGGATATTTTACCTGGCCTTCAACACATTCATGCACGGATTCGGGGGCAGAAATTATTCCCAGCAGTTTACCCTCTTCCTTGCCTACCTGCCGGTGATCATGCTGGCGACCTACACGACGCTCTACGTACTGATCCCGACATTTTTGCTGCGAAAACGGTTCGTTCTCTTCTCGCTGCTGCTTGCCGTGTCGGCACTGCTGTTCGCGGCGCTGCAGTGGCTCCACATTCTCTACGTCGTCACTCCGCTGCTGATCCCGCAAGAGGCTGGACAATACAGTTTTTTTTCCATTGGTCTTCTCTATCGTATCTTCTCGATATATGAAGTGGTAGCGGTTGCCGCCGCGATCAAGCTGGCGAAACACTGGTACGCGAGCGAGTATCTCAAGCAGGAGGCGGAAAAGGAGAAGCTGCACGCGGAACTTGCCTATCTCAAGGCGCAGATTCATCCTCATTTTCTCTTCAACACGCTCAACAATCTCTATGCCCTGAGTCTGAAAAAGGATCCGCGCACGTCCGAGGTGATCCTGAAACTTTCGGATCTCCTCGATTATATGCTCTACCGCTGCAACACTCCCTTCATCGCCCTGGACCGTGAAATCGAACTTATCGAGACCTATTGCGCCCTCGAGCGGCTTCGCTACGGCGACAACCTGCGCCTCACCTTCGAGCGCCGGGGGACGACCGCCGGGGTGCGGATCGCGCCGCTGCTGCTGCTGCCCCTGGTCGAGAACG
This sequence comes from bacterium, assembly GCA_016934955.1. Taxonomy (GTDB): domain Bacteria; phylum Zhuqueibacterota; class QNDG01; order QNDG01; family JAGLOF01; genus JAFGRY01. The sequence goes on from JAFGRY010000029.1 coordinate 96,658, forward strand.
CCTTCAAGCACGGGACGAGCAGGAATCCCGCCGATCCCTGGGTCGAATTGACGGTGCAGGCCGATGAGTCGGTGCTCGAATTCAGGGTGAGAAATGTAAAAAGCCCCGGGGACAACGCGGGCCTCGGCGGTGCCGGCATCGGCCTGCTGAATATTCGAAGACGGCTCGATCTGCTCTATCCCTGCCGGCACACCCTGAGCATCAGTGAGACAGGGCGCGACTACGAGGTTCACTTAACCATAACGCACAACAGTGACGGGGTACGCTCATGAGAATACGCTGCCTGATCGTCGATGACGAACCGCTGGCAACCGATGTGATCCGCTCCTATCTGGAACGCTTCGAAGAGGCCGAGGTCACGGCTGTCTGCAACGAGGCGGTGACGGCGATGGAGATCCTGGGAAAGCAGAAGATCGATCTTCTCTTTCTGGATATCCAGATGCCGCTGATAAAGGGCACCGATTTTCTCCGCTCACTCAGGCATCCGCCCGCCGTTATTTTTACCACCGCCTACCGGGATTACGCGCTGGAGGGCTTTGACCTGGACGCGGTCGACTACCTGCTGAAGCCGATTTCATTTGAACGCTTCCTGCAGGCGATGCATAAATTTTTCGACCGGTACCGCGGTGAGTCGCCGCGTTCCCCGGCCGTGTCACCCTCCCGTCCCGCGGACGGGGAGTATCTCAATGTGAGAAGCGACCGTCGGACCGTGCGGCTGCCGCTGGCGGATATCCTCTACATCGAGGGAATGAAAGACTACGTGAAGGTGGTGACAGCCGCGGACGAGGTCATCACCAACGTCACTCTCCAGGAGCTGGAAGCGATGCTGCCGGAAGAGCGGTTTCTGCGCATCCACCGGTCCTACATCGTGGCCGTGCCGCATATCAGGGCGTTTACCAGCGAGATGATCGAGATCGCAAACCGGCAGCTGCCCATCGGGCGGTACTATAAAAAACAGGTTATGGAAACGCTTGCCTGAGCACGTCATTCCGTGTCCGTTACCCTGCCGCTGCATAACAAATCAATTGACTTTTTTCCGGGAACTATGTATTATTTCCGGAACCATTCACCCTCCGCAAGGCACGCACTCATCCTGCTTCGCAGAACCTCACCGCATTCCGGCGGCCTGTGCAAGGATGTCACCTTACTGTGACTGAAAAGGAACCACCCATGAAAATCAGGGACGCTCTGCTGCTCTGCCTGCTGGCGGCCGTGCCGGATGTGACCGCGCAGAAGAAACAGCCGTTTGCCAATCCGGGATTCAGAGTCGGCGCCGGATACATCCGCAACACCGATTTCTTCATATATGCGGAGGGGAGTGTTGAGAAAATTCCCGGTACATCGGGCGGACCGCTGCTGATTGCGGAATACGGCCTTGAGCCGACCATGGAGATACGGCTGGGGTACAGCTGTGCCCTCAGCGTCGCCTGGTTCAACGCGCCTGATTTCGATCTGGATATTGCAACCGAGATAGAGCATTTCAGCAACGTACGCTACCTGATGGCCTTCATCGAACCGCATCTGGTCTACCGGATCCATCCTCATGCGGTCTTCAGTCTGGGATTCATGTTCGCGCTGGCCCGCAACACGCATGTGCACGAGGAGTTGGAGTATAACTGGGATTCATGGGAGTATGAACAGAAGCGGATTACAGAGGCAAAAAACAATCCCATCGGCGGAGCGAGCGCAGTGTTAACACTGGAAATCACGAAGAGAATAGAATGCTGCCTCGCGTACCGGTTGTATGTCGGTCTGGTCACCGCAGGTGAATATGATGTGATTATCGATGGCACGAATGTGGGATCACCGGGCGGCGGCACCGAATACGGGAAGATGATTTCCGCCGATATCCGGTATCGTCTGTAATTCCCGCACTCACATTCATCGTACCGGAATCGGGGTTCACGTCTGTGCACCCGGCACGGGCCTGTCCGCTGCCCGCATTCCCCACCCCCGCGAATCGGTCCTGCCGGCAGAAAAAATGGTCCCCGTTCGACGGGACAATCGGTATTTGCACCCTCCATTTCCAACGATAATCCAGAAACAAGTTTCCCGCTTTTTCGTACCATGACTGTAATCCGGCCGGCGAACACCGGCTTTTCCTGTACCCAAAGTCGAGGAATCCCTGTATGCTGAAAAGACCCTGTCTTCCCGTCCATGTTTTCATTTTGTTCGCCGTTTCGATTCTGACCGCTCAGCAGAAAGATGTGCTGCGCCCTTACAAAACCGACACTCCGCCGGTGATCGACGGCGTGCTCGACGATGCCGTCTGGGCGCAGGCGCCCTCGGAAACCGGATTCATGACCTACCAGCCCGATTACGGCGTTCCCATGAGCGAAGAGACCCGGGTCTGGTACGCCTACGACCGGGAGAATATCTATTTCGCCTTTCTCTGCTACGACAGAGAGCCCGATAAAATCAAGACATCCATCACGGCCCGGGACAAGATCCGCTCGGACGACTGGATCTGCATCAATCTCGACACCTACAACGACCACCAGGGGATCTACGCCTTCTACGTCAATCCCCAGGGCATTCAGGGCGACAGCAGGGCGGTGGGCGATGAAGAAGACGCCAATGTGGATTTCGTCTGGTACAGTCACGGTACGATCACGGACGACGGATACAGCATAGAGATGAAGATCCCCTTCAAATCCATCCGGTACTCGGACGGCGACCCGGTCACCATGGGGGTCATTTTCGAACGCTACATAAGCCGGCGGACCGAGGCCGGCACCTACCCGGCGCTGGATCCGAAATGGGGGCCGAATTTCATCACCCAGACGCGGCCGCTGCTCTACGAGGGGATCAGGCACTACCGGCTGCTGGAGGTGCTGCCCGCGGTGACCTGGGCCCGGAACAGCTACGACGAGGCGGGCAGCTTGAAGACCGGGGACGGCAAGGGCGAGCTCAGTCTCACCGGCAAGCTGGGGCTCACCTCACGGCTGATCCTGGACGCGACCTACAATCCGGATTTCAGCCAGGTCGAGGCCGATGCGGGGCAGGTCGATTTCAACCAGCGCTACGCGCTCTTCTATGAAGAAAAACGACCCTTCTTTCTCGAGGGCCGGGACCAGTTCATCTTCGGCGGCAGCAGCGAGGGCGATCCCCTGGGGGCAGTGGTGCACACCCGCAGCATCGCCAACCCGCTGCTGGGAACCAAGCTGACCGGAAAGATAAGCCCCACCGGCACCATCGCGGCGATCTACGCCCGGGACGAACTGGTGAATAACGGCACGGATCAGGGATACGCCGATGTCCAGATCATCAGGCACAAGAAATCCCTCGACCGCGACAGTTTCGTGGGCAGTTTCTACACGGCCCGGGAACGGGAAAACGGGTACAACAGAGTAGTGGGCGGGGACGGGTACCTGCGGCTTACCCGGTCCAGCCGCCTGGGATACCATGGGTTTCTCTCCTGGGACGAGAACCGTGAGACCGACACGCGGCAGAAGGGACACGCGGTCGGTATCAACTATCTCTACAGCAACCGGGACTGGCTGGTCAACGCGCGCATACATGACCTCTCTGAACGGTTCAATACCGAGGTGGGGTACCTGACGCGTACCGGCATCACCCGCTACCGCCTGGGTATCATCCGGCGCATCTTCACCGACAGCGCCGTTATCCAGCGGATCGATCCCCTGCTCAACAATCAGTTTATCAAGGACAAGGAGACCGGGGAGTGGGAAAACGAGAACGCCTTTTATGCGACGTTCGTGCTGCCGCGCAACTCGGCGTTCCGGGCCGGCTATCTCAACGCCACCGAGATTTTCCTGGGAAAAAAATTCGAGACCAGCGGCTACAACCTGATCGCTCAGAGCCAGATCAGCAAGAGCTTCTTCTTCTCACTTACCTGGTCTGACAGGAAAAAGATCAGGTACGTTGCCGATCCCTTCCAGTGCAGGGGCGGCACCGGATCGGCCTCGCTTGTGTATCAGCCCAATCAGAACCTCAATGCAACGGTATCAGTGGTCTACAGCGATCTCTACCGGGCAGACGACGGCACGAAGGTGTTCGATTACGCGATCGTCAGAAGCCGCAACACCTACCAGGTCAACCGCTACCTTTTCCTGCGGGCGATCGTGGAGTACAACAGCTTCTACGAACAGCTGACCACCGATTTTCTTGTCTCATTCACCTATATACCGGGCACCGTCATCCACCTCGGGTATGGTTCCCGCTATGACCGCATCGAGTGGAATGAGGATCAGTACATCGCGAGCGACCGTTTCCTGGAGACACAGCGGGGGCTGTTCTTCAAGGCATCCTATTTGTGGAGGATGTAGGGGGAAAGAATTATGAATTACGTAGCCCCGGGGCATGCCCCGGGGCTATTATTATTAGAAAAATTGGTTCTCCCGCACATATTCCAGCAGCACCGTATAACTCTCGGGGTAGCCGTCACCGTCGAAATCGAATCCCATGGTGAACTCCATGGTGAGTTCGTCGTCCTTTACCTTGAAGGTGCCGTACCTGGTGGCGTTTCCCGATTTCATGGTGATGACGTTGCTGCCCTCGGCTGACCATTTCCCGGTTTCCACCTGCTGCTGATCGTCCACGATCACAACGCTTGTATAGGTTCCCCCTTCCTCGAATGTCAGCGTCGTTTTATGAAACCCGGGGGTGCCCCGTTCTTCGATGATGGTGCCCCGGGGCGTGTTGATGATGGTCCTGCGGACGAGGTTCCAGGCGCCGTAGAGATCATCGAGGTTTTTCGGCTGCGTGGTGCAGCCGGCGAGCAGCAGACATGCCGCTGCGGCCGGCAGCAGCCAGGGTCCGGCGGTGCGTGTCATGGTATCTCCCTTCTTCGCCTCATAGATACGGAAACCCGGCACGAAATGCAAGGAAAAACGGCGCCGCCTCCGGATTTGCCGCTTGACCTTTCCGGCAAATATCGTATATTTATTGTATTCCGCAATCCATCCCTGATAATCCCTGCTTCAGGAGACACAGTGATGAAACTCATCCGCTTGCTTACGGTGCTTATTCTTTCCGGCCTCTGCGCTGGCAACGCCCAGACATCCCGGGGAACCGTTTATGAGGGGCTGACCGTTGAAAGCCGGCTTCTGGGAAAGGATGTCCGCTACACGGTCTATCTGCCGTTCGACTACGACACCTCATCCCGCTACTACCCGGTGGTCTATCTGCTGCACGGCTACACCGACGACGACACGGGCTGGCTGCAGTTCGGCGAGGCCAATCTCATCGCCGACGACGCCATCGCCTCCCGGGAGATTCCGCCCATGATCCTGGTGATGCCGGACGCGGGCGTCAGCTGGTACATGAACAACTATGACGGGTCCGTTCCCTACGAGGATTTTTTCTTTCAAGAGTTCATCCCGTACATTGAATCCGCCTATCGCATACGAACCGACAAGCGGTACCGGGGCGTGGCCGGCCTCTCCATGGGGGGAAAGGGCGCGCTGCTCTACGCGATGAAGCATCCGGACATGTTCTGCGCCTGCGGCGCCTTCAGCGCCGCCATCCGCACCGCGGAGCAGATTTCCGGCATGACGCCGCGGCGCTGGCAGCAGGTGGAAGAGCCGGTGCACGGGAGGGACCGGGGCGGTGATTCGCGGATCAGCAGTCACCTGCTGGCCAACAACATTCTGCACCTGGCCGCGACTCTGGAGGCGGGCAATCTCGCCTCGGTTCGCTGGTACATCGACTGCGGCGACGACGACTCCCTCTCCCTCGGCAACGCGCTGCTCCACATCAGGTTCAAGGAACGGGGGGTGCTGCATGAGTTCCGGGTGCGGGACGGCGGCCACCGCTGGAGCTACTGGCGCTCCGGATTGAAGGACGCGCTGCAGTTCATCGGGGCGAGTTTTCATCAGGAATGACGGGGCCAACGAAGGACGCGAAAGAAACGAAAGAGAATGCCGGAGACAGGAAAATGGAGACAGGAGACAGGAGACAGGAGACAGGAGACAGGAGACAGGAGACAGGAGACAGAACCCGGCCCCGCCGCCCCTAAAAGCGCTAACGCAGAGGTCGCAGGGGTACGCAGAGGCCGCAGGAAGACGGAAGGGGAGAGTGAAAGAGCGAAAAAGTCGGGGAGGGTGGTGGCGGCCGTGATCCGGACCCGGAGACACGCTGCGGTTCATCGGGGAGAGTATGCATCGGGGGACAATACGGCAGTTCATTTATTCAACTGACAGGAGGATCAGATGGACGGTAAACGATGGATGGTGACGGCCCTCATCTGCCTGCCTGCCCTGGCGGGCGGCCAGATCAGGTTCGGGGAGCAGCAGATCATCTGGCAGACAGGGACAGTGGGAGCGGATGGCGTCTGCGCCGGTGATTTTGACAATGACGGCGACCGGGATCTCGTTTCGGTGTCGTACTACGACAGCAAAGTGGCCTGGTACGAGAATCTCGGCGGGGGCGTATTCGAAACGCAGCGGGTGATATCAACCGCCATCTACTCGCTGCGGTCTCTTTACTGCGCCGATCTCGATGGCGATGGGTTGGAGGATGTTCTCTGCGGATCCAATTCGGAGATCGCCTGGTTCAAAAACCTGGGCGGCGGAGTCTTCGGTGGTCCTCTTATGATCCATGATCAGTTGACAGAGATACAGTCGGTGTATGCCGCCGATCTCGATGGTGACGGCGACAGGGATGTTCTGTTTGCTTCTTTTGCGGACGATATCGTGGGATGGTTCCGTAATGCCGGCAACGGTTCATTTTGTGCATTGCATGTGCTGGACGATGCCGATAACGACCCCTGGTCGGTATATGCGTCGGACCTCGATGGTGACGGAGATCTGGATGTGCTGTACGGAGCACTATCAGGCGATAATGTCCTCTGGTGTCGTAACGCAGGGAACAGTGTGTTCGAAGCTCCACAGGTGATCAGTGATAACGCAGCCGGCACCATGTGCGTATATGCAGACGATCTCGACGGTGATGGAGACAACGACGTGCTTTCCGCGTCATATGTTTCCGATAAAATTACCTGGTATGAAAATAACGGCTCCGGCTCATTTACCGGCGGGACGGTACTCTACAGTATGAACGGCAGTTATTCAGCCTCGGCTGTTACCGCAGTGGACGCAGATCAGGATGGTGACAGCGATGTATTCGCATATATTGGGGAGGGCCTCATCCGGTTTGAGAATCTGGGCGAAGCCGGGTTCAGTGACGGGGCGCTCATTTGTTCTTCTCCTCAATATGTGAAGAATATTGTTTGCGCCGACCTGAACGCTGACGGCTGCGTCGACCTTGTAACAGCATCGAGCGGCGACAATATCATCGCCTGGTACGCAAATAACGGGGACGGCACATTCAGCGGACGTTCATGTCTGACCATATCGTTGCCCTGGCCGAAACAGTCCTGTGCGGCGGATATCGATGGGGACGGATATAGCGATGCCGTTTCAATTACGGCGGGCGACAATCGAATCGCCTGGTACCGGAATCTCGGCCAGTCCGCGTTCGGGTCTCAAATCACCATAACCACATCGCTGTCCTGGCCGGAGTGCTTCATTACACCCGATGTTGACCTGGATGGTGACATGGATATTGTCGCTGCGAATTACGGCTGTATATATATATATTATAACGACGGTCTCGGCGGCTTTGGCGATAGCGGAATTCTGACATCCAATGTGCAAGGTGTCAGGTGTCTATCCAGGGCTGATATAAACGGCGACGGCCTTCCGGATATCATTTCCGCATCATCGGATGATGATAAACTCGCCTGGTACAGGAACACCGGTTCCGGACAGTTCGCAGGCCAGACCATTATTTCGGCCGCTGTTCACGGCGTTCAGTCACTCTATGCCGCTGATCTGGACGGTGATGCTGATGTGGATATCATCTCTTCTTCCTGGGATGACGACAGGATTAGCCTGTTTATGAATGACGGGACCGGAACCTTTGGAAATGCGAACGTACTGCATCTCTCTGAGAAGGGTTCCTGGTTCGTGACCGCCGGTGATATCGATACTGACGATGATCAGGATATTCTCGCCTTCGGCTGGAATACTCCGGGTCCCGTCCTGTTCAGAAATAATGGACATGCCGGGTTTGCTGCCGCCGGCCTTCCCGGTGAATCGGCCGGAGCGGGCAGCAGCGCCTGCATTGTCGATTGGGACAGTGACGGCGACAATGATATCCTCATCGGATCTACAAATAATTGTCTCGTATACGAAAATCTCGATGGTGGAGGGAACTTCGGCCCTTCGGAAATCTGCTGCCCTGGTCTTCCCCAGGTACTATCCGTGAGTGCCGCCGATTTCGACCAGGACGGGTTTCCCGATGTCCTGGCAATGTCGTACTGGAATGAAAAACTGGCCTGGTACCGGAACCTCTCCGGCAGCAGTGCCGTCCCGGCAGTAATCACTGAATCCGTCAGTTCAGTGATTCTCGAACAGAACTTTCCCAATCCCTTCAATCCTGCAACGGTGATTCATTTCACTCTGCCTTCCAGGATGCAGGTGAAACTCGCCCTTTATGACATCAGGGGGCGGGAGGTTGCCGTACTTGCCGATCGTTTTTTTGATAGCGGCATGCATGCGGTCACGGTAGACGGCTCGGCACTCTCTCCCGGCGTCTATGTGTACCGGCTGGAGACGGATGCCGCGGTGGAAACGAGAAAGATGGTGCTGGTCAATTAGGGAAGAAGGAAAGAAACGGAACAGCAGACAGGAGACAGACCCCGGCCCCGCCGCCCCTGAAAGCGGTAACGCAGAGGCCGCGGGAAAAAGAGCGAGAGAGCGTGCACGGGTTCGTGAGGTGATGGGTTCATTAGTTCATGAGTTCGTGGGTTCAAGAGTTCATCAGTGTAGGGGTCATGAGTCGAAAAAGTACTTGACTTAAAAATCTTCGAGCATACTTTCTTCCGGTCTCCGGTCTCCGGTCTCCGGTCTCCGGTCTCCGGTCTCCGGTCTCCGGTCTCAAGGAAGCAAGCGTCGCTACGCGGCTTTCCGGTCTCCGGTCTCAAGGAAGCAAGCGTCGCTAC
>JAFGRY010000030.1 GCA_016934955.1 bacterium
AGCGTCGCTACGCGGCTTTCCGGTCTCCGGTCTCAAGGAAGCAAGCGTCGCTACGCGGCTTTCCGGTCTCCGGTCTCAAGGAAGCAATCGTCGCTACGCGGCTTTCCGGTCTCCGGAAAATGAACCTTCACGCCAGCGAACGTTAAGGAACCGGACTATGATTAAATACAGTGTCCCGCTGCTGCTTCTGACCCTTTCCTGCCGGCCGCCGGCCCCTGAAACCGTCCCGCTCTGGCCGGAGAAGGTGCCCGGGAGCGTCACCGCGGAGGCGGAGACCCGGGTATCGACCGACGGGGTGCTGCGGGCGTTCAACGTCTCCTTTCCCGTGATGCAGGTCTATCCGGCTTCCGGCCACGGGATTCACCCGGCCGTGCTGGTCTGTCCCGGCGGCGGCTACTCCATCCTCGCCATGGATCTGGAGGGATCGGAGATCGCCCGCTGGCTCAACACGCTGGGATTCAGCGCCTTCGTCCTTGCCTACAGAGTGCCCGACAACCGGGAAGGGGCGCTGCAGGACGCCCGCCGGGCCATGCGGATCCTGCGCTCACGGTCTGCGGAGTGGAGCATCGATCCCATTCGTATCGGCGTGATCGGATTCTCGGCCGGGGGCAATCTGGCCGCCCGCCTGGCCGGGGGCGGTGATTCCACGGGGGCGTATCCCCTGCAGGACAGCTGTGACGCGGTTTCGGCCCTTCCCGATTTCGCCATGCTCGTCTACCCGGCCTGGCTCATCGATGACGCGGAGGAGCTGGCGCCGGACATGTCCGTCACCGCGGACCATCCTCCCGCGTTTCTCGTACACGCCCAGGACGACTGGATCCCGGTCCAAACGAGTCTTCTCTACTGCAATGAACTCAGAAAGGCCGGCGTTTCCGCGGAATTGCATCTTTTCAGGCGGGGCGGGCACGGCTTCGGCCTGCGTCAGCAGGGAGCGCCGACAGACCGGTGGCCTGACCTGGCGGCTGTCTGGCTCGGCGATATGGGTATCATTCAATAATGGCAGGAGTTGATCGATGACACGCGTTGAGATAGTTATAAGTCTGACAGGATGTATTATTGCCCTGCTCTCGGTGCGATGCGGCAAGGATGCCGCGATTCGTCTGAAGCCCGGCGATCGGATTGTCTTCCTCGGCGATTCCATCACCAGCCAGGGAGTCGCACCCGGCGGGTATGTGACGCTGACCGCCCGGGAAGTGTATCGAACATTCCCGGATTCGACGGTGCTGGTATACGGTGCCGGTATCTCGGGCAATAAAGTCCCGGACTGTCTGGAACGGCTGGACCGGGATGTCCTGTCGAAGAAGCCGACCGTCGTTTTCATTTACATCGGCATCAACGATGTCTGGCACTGGGAATGGGGCTCCGGAACCGGGGAAGATGCGTACCGGTCCGGGCTCGGGGAACTGGTGCGCAGGATTCAGGCTGCGGGTGCGAGAGTTGTCCTGGCAACGCCTTCGGTGATCGGCGAAAAGACGGACGGCTCGAATCGATTCGATTCAATGCTCGATCAATACGCCGCTATCACCCGCGATATTGCCGGCAGCACCGGCGCCCGGCTGCTCGATCTGCGGCAGCTTTTTCACGCGTATCTGGAGGAGCATAATCCCGCCGACAGTGAAACCGGCATCCTCACCAGGGACGGGGTTCATCTTAACGACAACGGCAACCGCTTTGTCGCGGAACAGGTGATGCGGGTCCTGGGGCTTGATCCCGGGGCTGAGGGGCCGGCGTAGAATTGCGGTCCCGTCCTCGCTGAAAGAAAGGAAAGAGATAGATGGAACGACGGGAATTCCTCACCGCCGGAGCGGGGCTTGCCCTCGCCCTGGCCGGCGCCTCCTGCTCGCTGCGGGAACGGGCGGCGAAACAGCGGCCGAACATACTGTTTATATTCAGTGACGACCATGCCGTACAGTCCATCGGCGCCTGCGGATCGGTCATCAATACGACCCCGAACATAGACCGGCTGGCCGGGGAGGGGGTGACTTTCGACCGCTGCTTCTGCGCCAACTCCATCTGCGCCCCCAGCAGGGCCTCCATCCTCACCGGCAAGCACAGCCACGCCAACGGCAAGAAGACCAACGGCGATACATTCGACATCGGCCAGACACTCTTCCCGGCCCTGATGCAGCAGGCGGGGTACGCCACCGCGCTCATCGGCAAGTGGCACCTGCGGGCGGAGCCGCGGGGCTTTGACCACTGGGAGATTCTGCCGGGCCAGGGCTCCTACTACAATCCCGACTTCATGACGGCGGAGGGGACCGTCCGCAGGGAAGGATATGTGACGGAAATCATCACCGACCGCTCCCTGGACTGGCTGCGGAACCGTCCCGGCCCGGAGCGACCGTTTCTGCTCATGTGCCAGCACAAGGCGCCCCACCGGGTCTGGGCGCCCGGGCCGGGCCAGCTCGATCTCTACCGGGAGGGCGAGATCCCCGAACCGGAGACTCTCTTCGACACCTGGGACGACCGGGTGGAGATGCTGAAAGAGAACGAGATGACCATCGCCCGCCACCTGATGTACGATTACGACCTGAAAGTGCCGGGTCTGAACCGTCCCGATGCCCTGGGCAGGGACTTTAAAAATCCCGAGTACGCACGCATGACCCCGGCTCAGCGGGACCGCTGGGATGCGGCATACAAACAGGAGAATGATGCCTTTCGCAGCATGAACCTCTCCGGAAAAGCGCTGGTCCGCTGGAAATATCAGCGGTACATCAAGGACTATCTGCGCTGCGTGGCCGCGGTGGACGAGAGTGTGGGACGGCTTCTCGATTATCTCGATGAAACGGGGCTCGCCGGAAACACCATCGTGGTCTACAGCTCGGATCAGGGTTTTTACCTGGGAGAGCACGGCTGGTACGACAAGCGCTGGATGTACGAGGAGTCCTTCCGCATGCCGTTTCTCATCCGCTGGCCCGGACACGCCGCGGCCGGAACGCGGACAGCGGCCCTTTCCCAGAACATCGATTTCGCGCCCACGTTTCTGGACGCTGCAGGTATCCGCATCCCCGGGGAGATGCAGGGGATGAGCCTGCTGCCGCTGCTCAGGGGGCGCACGCCCGGCGGCTGGCGGGACGCGCTCTACTACCACTACTATGAGAAGGGCGAGCATAATGTGCCTCCCCACGAGGGAGCGCGGGACCGCCGCTACAAACTGATCCACTACTACGAGCAGGATCTCTGGGAACTGTTCGACCTGGAGACCGATCCCCGTGAGCTCCATAACCGCTACCGCGATCCCGCATATGGAGATATCGCGGCCCGTATGCACACGACCCTGGACCGGCTGAAAAAACAGTACGCCGTCCCTGAGGAGTGATCCCGTTGTGAGGAGAAACGAATCATGAAAAAACTGATGCTGTGCGCGCTTCTGTTCGCCGCTCTTTCGTCTCTTCCGGCCCAGAGCGTCAATTTCTTTCCCGGGTACCGCAATTTCGGCCCCTGGCGGGCCGGCGCCTGGATCTCGGACATCGCGGTACCGGAAACAGACGACTCCGGGTACCGCTACACCTTCTACGTGGCGGCCCGGCACGGCGGTGTCTGGAAGACAGAGAACAGCGGCACCACCTTCCGGCCGGTCTTCGATGCGTACGGCTGCAATTCAATCGGGGCGGTGGAGGTGGCGGCGTCGAATCCTGCGATCGTCTGGGTGGGAACCGGTGAGGCGTCCAACGCCCGCTCCACCCACGCGGGAAACGGCATCTGGAAATCCGGGGACGGGGGAGAAACGTTCGTCCTCTCCGGTCTGAAGGATTCCCATCACATTCCCCGGATCGTCATCCATCCCCATGATCCCGGTATAGTCTACGCGGCGGTGATGGGGCATCTGTTCTCCCGGAACGATGAGCGGGGCGTGTTCCGGACCCGGGACGGAGGCCTCACCTGGGAGAAGGTCCTGTTTCTCAGCGACAGCGTGGGCGTCATCGACCTGACCATGAACCGGAATAACCCGGACATCCTCTACGCGGCCGCCTACGACAAGAAGCGGCTGCCCTGGCACTACGAGGCGGGCGGCCCCGAAAGCGGCATTTACCGGACCGCTGACGGCGGAGATACGTGGAGCCGCCTCTCCGGGGGGCTGCCATCGGGAAACATCGGCCGCATCGGCCTGGATCTGTTCCGGGGCGACCCGGACATCCTCTACGCGGTGATCGAGAACCTCAATCCCCGGCCCCTCACGCCCGAGGAGGAGAAGGAACGGGCCGAAGCCGCCTTTGATCCCATGAAGGACCCCTGGTTCGACTACCTGGTCGGCGGCGAGGTGTACCGGTCGGAAGACGGCGGCGTTACCTGGAGCAAGCGTAATGCGCCCGGGGACAATGTCAGCTCCAAGGCCGCCTACTCCTTCAACCAGATCGGAGTCGATCCGGACAATGCCGACAACCTCTTCATCAACAGCGTGGCCATGTACACCAGCCACGACGGCGGCCGCACCTGGCACGACCTCACCTGGCCGCCCCGGCACCGCTTCACCGCCATGTTCGGCGACATCCGCACCTTCTGGATCGATCCCGGCGACCCCCGCCACATGCTGATCGGGTCGGACGGCGGTCTCTACGCATCGTGGGACGCCGGAAAAACGACCGATCACTACTATAACCTGCCGCTGGGTGAAGTGTACATGGTGACAACCGATGACGCGTTTCCCTACCATATCTACGCGGGGCTGCAGGATCATGAGACCTGGCGGGCGCCGGTGAACAGCTGGTCGGGGCAGGTGGGTCTCGAAGACTGGTGCATCACCGGCCTCTGGGACGGGATGTACACGGCGGTGGATCATGAGACGGGCCGCTACGTCTATTTCACCAGCCAGTTCGGGGCGCAGCACCGCATGGATCAGAAAACCGGAACCAGGGCGGCCATTCAGCCGCAGCCGGCCGCAGGCGAGCCGCCGGTGCGGCACTGCTGGACAACGCCCATTGTCCTCTCGCCCCACAATGCGGCCATCGTCTACACGGGCGGCCAGTATCTCTACCGCTCCCTGGACCGGGGGGACCACTGGCAGAAGATCAGCGGCGACCTCACCACCAACGACCCGGTGAAGATTGCCGGCCGCGGCCACATGATGTACTGCACAATCACCACTATATCGGAATCTCCGCTGGTGCCGGGAGTGATCTGGACCGGGACCGACGACGGCCGGGTCTGGCTGACCCGGGACCACGGCGCCAGCTGGACCGAGTTCAGCGCCGCCCTGGCCGGGCTCGGGGCGCCCGCGGACCGCTGGGTCGTGCGGGTTGTCGCTTCCTCCCATGCACCCGGCAGGGCCTTCGCGGTGAAGACCGGGTTCCGTCACGATGATTTCAGTCCCTATCTTTTTGTCACCGACGATTACGGGGAACACTGGCGCAGGATCACCGCGGGACTGCCTCAGGCGCCGGTGAATGTCGTTGCGGAAGGTGTGATCAGTTCCCGGCTTCTCTTCGCGGGCACCGATGCCGGTATCTATGTCTCATACGATCAGGGGGAGCAGTGGCGGCCCTTCAGCGGGAACATGCCGCCGGTGCCGGTGAAGGATCTGACCATTCAGTCCCGGGAGCTCGACCTGGTCGCCGCCTCCTACGGCCGTGGCGTCTGGATCGCCGATATCTGGCCCCTTGAACACCTGCCGGAGAATCCGGAGGGAGTGATCCTGCTGCCGGTGGAACCGAAGCCGGTGCGCACCGCATCGGAACAGGCGGGATGGGGCAACTACGAACTGACCGGCGACCGGCATGCGGTGACCCCGAACGAGCCCGGCGGACTGACCATCTATTATCTGGTCGGAGAGAAAGGAGTAAAAGCGCGGGATTCTCGCCTGGAGATTCTCTCCGGCAGCGGTCAGGAAGCGGCCAGGTTCGACGATCCCGATCTGTCACCGGGATTGCATGCGGTCCGCTGGGAGGCCCGGGGCGCCTCCCCGGGGGAATACACCGTCCGCATGGTTGCCGGCAAGACGACGGCGGAGACGAGGGGCGTGCTGCTTGAAGCCCCCGTGTGGCCGGTGGGCAATCAGCGGCGGTAGCCGCACCCCCGGAATCCGGCGAGGTTCAGCGCACGATGGTGCATTTTTTCGTGAGTGTGTCCCAGAAGGTTCTGAGCTGGTAGAAATAGAGGCCTGACGGCAGCCCCTGTGCATTCCAGCTCACTGTATGCGTGCCTTCCCCCGCGTGACCGGTAAAGGGCACGGCCACCGGCTGTCCCAGAAGGTTGTATACGGCAATGGTCACATCGGATTCATAGGCAAGATAGAACGAGATGGCGGTCGATCCTGACACAGGGTTCGGATAATTCTGGTGCAGTGTCGTCCATTCACTTTCTTCCGGTTCCCAGTCATCGTCGATAACGGCCGCGTACCGCATCGGCATATAGCCGCTGAGGTCGTAGAGGGTTTTGATGCCATAGGATACATCCTCGAAGGTTCCGTTGGCGTGCACGATGCTGATGCTCCCCGATCCGTTTCTGTAGACGATGAGCATGACATGGCCGGCGACCCTGTTGGCGATATCCCCCGGCTGAACATCCGCCCATCTTTCCAGGGGGACTGAAATATCCGGAAGCGATCCGGTCCAGTGCTTGACGGGCTGGTTCCAGGCCCGGGAAACGAAGCCGCTGCAGTCGACACCAACACAGTAGAGATCGCCGGAACTGACGGTGTTGGGATTGTCGCGGTTCAGGTCGTCGGTATAGACATCTCCCGCGTAGCATCCTGCCTCGATCCTCTCCTCGAATATGTCCACATGAGTGAATCCGCCCCACTTGTAGGGAGTGCGTTTTTTCGGACCGATCGTGACCCAGTACGGCGTTTTGATGAGCGCTCCGTCGGGCAGGGTGACGATTTCGTTGTCGCTGGTATTCGCCTCTCCGCACATCCATTCGATCTGCACATATGCGTCCGCGTTTTCCATGATCGCGCTTCTGCGAATGGGGTCGAGCATCGCCGGGCCCGAAAACGGTGTCGCCGGCGCGCTCATCCTGTCCCGTTCGGGCAGATGGTCATTGTAGTGGTATGCGGGTATCGTCCCGGGAAAGAGTGTCTTCGGCACTCCCGGATCACGGCGCAGACTGTAGAGGGTCAGCGAATCCGGCGATGTCACCATACAGAACAGCCTGTCCCCGGAGCAGACAAGATCGGCCGCCAGCGGAAAAAATGCGCTCGGGGGCGGTTCAAAAGCGTCGAGAACCTGCCCGTCGCGGGTGGAAATGCAGGCGACCGTGCGGTTCACCTTCAGCGGGGACTGCCGCACGATCGTCTGGATCTCCAGGTAGAGGCAGCTGTCGACACTGCCGATCACCCGCAGAGATCCGAGCGGGTCCGCGGACTGCACGGGCAGGGCGACACTCTCCCCGTCCCGGTAGAGCCGGACTTCCGCGGTAAATTCCGTAAGGATCCGCGGATAGGCGGCGGTGCGGCTGTCCAGCATCCAGCCGCGTTTTCGGCCCTGCATCTGATCGTCGGCGTCCAGGGACCGTCCCTCCCGCCAGAGGGGGAATGAATACCCTTCCGCGGTGAGGGCGAAGAGAGTGGAATCGCTCCATGCCAGCCGGGAAATGAACCTGAGGGAGGGTGCGATGGGAAAAACGGCCTGCCGTACGCCTTCCCCGTCCAGGACCAGGATGCTCTCGCGGCAGCGGACGAAAAAGCGGCTCCCGCTCCAGGTGAAATCCAGGGGCCGGACCGGCAGCTGAAGGGAGCGGAGGAGCCGTCCCTCCGGGATGCTGTAGACGGCGATCCGGTTCGTGCCGTTGCAGAGCAGAGCGAGCCGGTCATCCCCCAGCATTCTGAAGGCGGCGATGCCGGTGTTCCCGTCGCTCATCCGTCCGATGGCGATGTCCGGTGCGCCGCGGTAGGTGAGCAGGAAGCGCTGTGCAACGCGGTGCCCCGCCCGTCCGGCCGAAGCTGCCGCCATGATGATGCAGATGATCAGCGTGCGGGCCTGTTGAATCGGCATACTCTTCCTCCCGGTTCAGAGAGCGGTTTCGTCTGATGCAGGATACCGTCTATATACTATACGGATATGAAGGTGAATGTTCCTGTCCGGGTGATTGATTTTTCTGAAAATAATGCGTACTTTGTCCTGATGCGGGGATTCAGAAGCGAAAACAGGAGAGAGAGCGTGCCGTTGTTCGGAGCACATGTGTCAATCGCCGGCGGGCTGGCGAACGCCATTGAGAGGGGGGAGGAACTGGGCTGTGAGGCGATCCAGATATTCAGCAGGAACCAGCGGCAGTGGCGCAGTCCGCCGATAAGCGGAGAAGAGGCCGGCCGTTTTCTCGAGCGTCTGACTGACAGCGGCATCGAGCAGGTGATCATTCACGATTCCTACCTGATCAATCTTGCCCAGCCGGACCGGGACAAGCGGGAGCAATCGATTGAATCGTTCGCGGAGGAAATGCGGCGGGCCGACCTGCTGCGGGCCTCCGCCCTGGTGTTCCATCCCGGCTCGCATATGGGAGAAGGATACGAGGCGGGCATCAGCACGGCGGCCGCAAGTCTGAACCGGCTGCTCGACGCCGATCAGGACGGGCGGGTCACGCTTGCCGCCGAGATCACCGCCGGCCAGGGGACCAACATCGGGTACCGCCTCGAGCAGCTGGCGGCGCTGCTCGATCTCGTTGAGCACCGGGAGCGGATGGGTGTCTGTTTCGACACGGCGCACGCCTTCGCCGCGGGATACGATATCACGGGCGAAGAGGGATACCGGGAGACCTTCGCCGCTCTTGAGGGGACCATCGGCCTGGACAAACTGGCCGTTTTTCATCTGAACGATTCGAAAACCCCGGCGGGCGGGCGGGTCGACCGGCACGACAACCTTGGAAGCGGACTGATGGGTGAAACACCGTTCAGACGCCTTGTCCGCGATGCCCGTTTCAAGGGGCTGCCGATGATCCTTGAGACGCCGGGGGGCGAGGTCATGTTCAGAAAAAACCTCGATCTGCTGCGCCGATTCAGAGGGGAATAAAAATGCAGTTTTAGGTTGATTTTTACGGGATAATCCTTTAAATTGAACGACTGATTGAAAGAGATATTATTAAAAAATCATTAAATTCGGAGGTGCGTGTCCAGTGAAGATCACCCCTTTGGAAATAAAAAAGCAGGATTTCAAGATCAAGGTGCGCGGGTACGATCCCGCTGAGGTGGAATCGTTCCTGGAGATGGTCGCTGACGAATACGAGAATATGGTGAATGAGAAAAACGCGCTCGCGGAGCAGGTCGTGAAGCTGAAGACGCAGCTTGTTGATTATCAGCAGGTCGAGAAAACACTTCAGGATACGCTCATGAACGCCCAGGAGTCGGTCAGCCAGTCAAAGGAGAACTCGAAACGCGAGGCGATGATCCTCATCCGGGAGGCGGAATTGAAGGCGGAGCGCATTCTCGACGAAGCCCGGGAGCGGCTGGATAAAATGCGCAACGAACTGTCGATTCTCAGGACCCAGAAGGAGTCCTTCGCCCGGCGGCTGAAGCACCTGCTTGAATCCCAGGTTGAACTGGTCAAAGTGCTGGAAATGGACGACCTCGAGGCCGGCGGCAAGGGATCATCTTCATCGCGGCCTAAACCGGATGACAAGGGCGCCTGATCCTGCCCGCTGCAGGGTGAACGAGCGCAGGGCGATAATTTCAGGGAGGCATCTATGCAGGGTGTAAAATGGTGTGCGGTACTGCTGATCGTAGTGCTGACGGCTGTCGGCTGTTCCCGGTACGTGGTCGTGTCCTATGATCAGGTCGAAAAGACCAACAGTGTCGAAATAGCGCTGAACAGCGGCGCCCGGATCAGCGGAGCGGTATTCAAGAAAGAACCGCATCAGCTGTCGCTGCTGACCGACGACCGCAGAAGGGCGCTGGTGACCAAAGACAACATCATGTCGATCAAGCGGCTGCCTCCGGTGTATGACAGTTTCGGGAACGGTATCTCCGAGCTGGAAATCGCCGAATATAAAACCAACAGAAATGCCGTGATATACGGGATCGGCGGCGGTGCGCTCAGTTTAGGCACATCCTTCTTCCTCGGATCCATGCTGGCTGCCGATTCCAGCCGGGACGGCGGCGCCATTCTGGCCGGCTCCATGGCCGGTCTGGGCATTCCGGGAACCGTGCTGTTTGTTCGGGCCGGTATGGCAAAGGACAGAAAAGACGCCATCGAAAAAATCAATGACAAGCGGATCTCCGCCAAGCTTGAGGAGACCGGAGGGGGAGATCCCGCTCAGAGCGATAAAATGATGGAATTGCAAAAAGAGAAAGAACGACAGGAAGCGCTCCGGAAGGAACGGGAACGGCTGCTTAAGGAGCTGGAGGAAAAGAAGAAGTGAACGGGCGGCGGGCGGCGGCATGAAACGAATCGGCATAATCGGCGGCAGCGGACTGTACGATATCGAGGGCATGGAGATAATCGAATCAGTCCCGATGGAAACACCGTTCGGTGCCCCTTCGGATGCCTATACAGTGGGCCGTCTGGCGGGCAGAGAGGTGGTGTTTCTGCCCCGGCACGGCAAAGGACACCGGTTTCTGCCTTCCGAGGTAAATTACCGGGCGAATGTCTGGGGCATGAAAAAACTCGGTGTTGAGTGGCTCATCTCCGTTTCAGCGGTGGGATCGCTTAAAAAGGAGATCAGGCCCCTGGACATCGTCCTGGCCGACCAGTTCGTCGACCGCACCCGAAACCGGGAGCACACGTTCTTCGGAGACGGCATCGTCGCTCATATCGCCTTCGCCCACCCCACCTGCTCCGGCCTGCGGGCGGTGCTGGTCGAGGCGGCGGAAGCGGCCGGTTTTTCCGCCGGACTGCACAACGGCGGCACCTACCTGAATATGGAAGGGCCCGCGTTTTCAACCAGGGCGGAATCTTCGCTTTTCCGTTCCTGGGGCATGGATGTGATCGGTATGACGACGATGACCGAAGCCCGGCTGGCCCGGGAAGCCGAGCTCTGCTTCGCGACCATGGCCCTGGTCACCGACTACGATTGCTGGTTCGAAGACGATCCCGAGGCGAGTGTGTCCGTTGAAATGGTAGTGCAGAATGTCGCCCGCAACGTCGAGCACGCCAAGGCCATCCTCAGGGAAGCGGTGTCGCGTCTGGGTGCTGAACGGGAATGCGATTGCGGCAGCGCGCTGGCAAACGCCGTGATGACCGATCCGGGATCGATCCCGAAGGCAGCCTGGAAGAAGCATGAGCTGCTGCTCTCAAAATATAATCTGAAGCAGGAAAAGCAGAAGGAGCTGGATTGAGTTTCAAAGAAGTAAAAAGTCCCGTTGATTTTCCCGAGCTGGAAAAGCGGATCCTGGATTTTTGGAACGAGCACCGTATTTTTGAAAAGACGGTGGAATCCCGTCCGGCGGACAAACCGTTCATTTTCTACGAAGGACCGCCGACGGCCAACGGCAAACCGGGCATCCACCATGTCATCTCCCGCACCATCAAGGATTTCACCTGCCGATACAAAACGATGCAGGGATTCAGGGTGAAGCGCAAGGCCGGCTGGGACACCCACGGCCTTCCGGTCGAGATCGAAGTCGAGAAAGCGCTTGGATTTGAAACCAAGGAGCAGATAGAAGCGTACGGCGTCGACAAATTCAATAAAAAGTGCCGTGAATCCGTATTCACCTATCTCAAGGAATGGAATGAACTGACGCACCGGATCGGCTTCTGGGTCGATCTGGACGATGCATATATCACCTACAAGCAGGAGTATATCGAGACGGTCTGGCACCTGCTCTCGCAGATGTGGGAAAAAGGGCTGCTCTATCTCGGGTTCAAGATCCTGCCCTACTGTTCCCGCTGTGAGACGGCGCTTTCCAGCCACGAAACGTCCATGGGATACAAGGATGTCAAGGACAGATCGATCACCGCCAAGTTCCCGCTGACCGAGGGTGAAAACCGTTTCATCCTCGCCTGGACGACCACACCCTGGACCCTGCCCGGAAATGTGGCGCTGGCCGTGGGCGCGGACATCGATTACGTGGAAATAGAGCAGAATGCCGGCGGCCGCAGGGAGATCTATTATCTCGCCGAGAACCGGCTGGAAGAGGTGAAAGGGGAGTACACGGTCCTGCGCACCCTCAAGGGTTCAGAGATGGAGGGGTGGCGGTACCGTCCCCTGTTTGACGGGATCGACCTCAGCGGCGAGGGAGAGCGGGCCTATCTGGTCGCCTGTGCGGATTTCGTCACCACCGAGGAGGGTACCGGGGTGGTGCATACAGCGGTCATGTACGGCGAAGACGATTACCGGCTCGGCCGCGCCATCGGGCTCCCGGCGGTGCACACCGTGGATGAGAAGGGGCGCTTCAACGACTATGTGCCCCTCTGGACCGGGAGACATGTAAAGGATCCGGATGTGGAACAGGGCATTATCGACACGCTCCTGGAAAGCGGACGGCTCTACCGGGTTAAAACCTACGAACATTCCTATCCTCACTGCTGGCGCTGCGATTCGCCGCTTCTCTATTACGCGAAGAAGTCATGGTACCTGGAAACGACCAGGATCAAAGAGCGGATGATCGAGAACAATAACAGCATCCGCTGGATACCCAAAGAGGTCGGGGAGGGCCGTTTCGGCCAGTGGCTGGAGAACAATATCGACTGGGCGCTCTCCAGGGACAGATTCTGGGGCACGCCCCTGAACATGTGGCTCTGCGACGGCTGTGATCATAAAACAAGCATCGGCAGCGTTGCGGAACTGAAGGAGCGTTCCGGAAAAGAGACCATCGAAGACCTGCACAAGCCCTACATCGACGACATCACCTTTCCCTGCCCTGAATGCGGCGGCACCATGCGCAGGACGCCGGAAGTGATCGACTGCTGGTTCGATTCCGGGGCCATGCCTTACGCCCAGTTCCACTACCCCTTCAACACCGACGGCAGTTTTGAAGAGCAGTTCCCGGCCGACTTCATTGCCGAGGGCATCGATCAGACAAGGGGCTGGTTCTATTCGTTGCTGGCGATCTCGACCATGATATCCGGTACCCCTGCGTATAAGACCTGTATGTCTATAGAGATGATCCTCGACAAGAACGGCCAGAAGATGTCCAAGAGCAGGGGCAACAGCGTCGATCCCTTCCTGATTCTCGACAAGGAGGGTGCCGATCCGCTGCGGTGGTATCTCTTCACCGTCAGTCCGCCCTGGGTGCCGACCCGTTTTGACCAGGAGGGCGTGGCCGAAGTGCACCGCAAGTTCTTCGGAACACTGGCGAATACATACAGTTTTTTCGTGATGTACGCAAATATAGATGCGTTTGCCTATGAGACACCGATACCGGTGCCCGAACGGCCCGAGATCGACCGCTGGCTCATATCCACGGCAAACAGGCTGGTTCAGGATGTCGCAGGATACCTCGAGCAGTACGAAGTGACGCGGGCGGCCCGGCAGATCCAGAATTTCGTTCTCGATGACCTCTCGAACTGGTATGTGCGGCGCAACCGGCGGCGTTTCTGGAAAGCGGAGATGGGCCCTGACAAGACCGCGGCGTTTCAGACGCTCTACGAAGTGCTCATCATGACCGCCAAAATGGTGGCGCCGTTCGCGCCCTTCTTCGCCGAGGATATCTATCGCAATCTGAATCAGAACGGATACGAATCCGCCGAGAGTGTGCATCTCGCCATGTACCCGTCGCCGGATGACGAACGGTACCGGTACAGGGATATCGCCCTGGAAGAGCGTATGAATATGGCGCGGGAGATCGTCACGCTTTCCCATTCCGCGCGGAATGAAGCGAAAATCAAGGTGCGTCAGCCTCTCAGACGAGCGATTGCGGTAATTCCCGACCGCGAGAAAATCGATTCGGTGAGAACCCTGGAGCCGCTGATCCTGGAAGAGATCAACATGAGGAGCCTCGAATTCGTCGCCACTCCCGATGAGATCATGACGCAGACGGCCCTGCCGGTGTTCAAGAACCTCGGGCCGAAATTCGGCAAACAGGTCAATCAGGCCGCCGAACTGGTAAAGGCCTTCACTCCCGCCGAGATCAGGCGGCTGCAGGATGGCGGCAGTGTCGAGATTGCTCCGGACGGGGCGGCTCCGGCTGCGGTCACCATCGATGATATCGAGGTCGAGTCCAGGGCGGCGCCGGGACTGATGGTGCAGAGCGGCCGCTTGATGCATGTTGCCATCGACACCGGCCTCGATGATGTGCTGATCAACGAAGGGCTGACCCGGGAATTCATCAACCGGGTGCAGAAGATGCGCAAGGAGGCCGGATTCGACGTGACCGACCGCATCCGCGTGTACTATGATGCGGATGCCCGCATGGATACGGCAATCAGGGGCAGCCGCGGCTATATCCAGGATGAACTGCTGGCCGTCGAACTTGAGAACAATATGAAAGAGGCAGCGTATACGAAAAAGTGGAAGATCGAAGACAGTGATGTATCTGTTTCCATAGAAAAAGTACAATAACGGCACAGGTAGGTTTTAGGAGAAGTGTGATGGAGAAAACAAAGCTGGAAAAATATAAGAAGATTTTGCTGCAGAAACGGAAAGAACTCGTAGAGCACATGGAAGTGATCAAAGACAGCGACATGCAGCAGACAACCAAAGAATCGTCGGGAGACCATTCATCATACGCCTTTCACATGGCGGATCAGGGCACTGACAACATGGAGCGGGAAAAGAGTTTTTTCTACGCCCAGCGTGACGGCCGGCTGATCTATCACATCGACAAGGCGCTTGAGCGAATCGAAGAAGGGACTTACGGCAGATGTCACTCGTGCAACGAGTATATCTCCGACGCGCGGCTGGAAGCCGTCCCCCACGCGAGAATGTGTATCGCCTGTAAATCCGCCGAAGAGCAGAAAAAAGCCGCCAACGGCCGGGGAGGGTGAGCGTGCTCGTTTTTATCCTTTTTTTCTGCTCACTGGCTGCGGACCAGATCACCAAGTACGCCGTTCGCGAAACGATGGTGCTGGGCCAGTCAATTCCGGTGCTGGGCGATTTTTTCCGGCTGACCTATGTCGAGAATCCCGGAATCGCGTTCGGCATTCAGATCGGGAACGGGGCGGTGTTTACCGTCCTTTCCCTGCTGGCGAGTATCGGCATTATCGTCTATCTGGCGACCCACTGGCATGAGTCGAACGGCATGAAGAACGGTCTGGCGCTTATTCTGGGCGGGGCTTTCGGTAATCTTATCGACCGGATACTGCACGGGAGGGTGGTCGATTTTCTCGAAGTGGGCATTCGGCAGTACCGCTGGCCGGTTTTCAATGTCGCCGATTCGGCGGTGGTGATCGGGATGATCGTGCTGTTCATTACCGTGTTCAAGGCCGAGAAAGAGGCGAAAGAACGGGAAGGTGAGCATCTATCCGAAACAGAGTGACACACAGCCGGCAGCATGTTTTTCAGGTGCCCGCGGGCAAGAAGAAAGAGAGACTCGACCAGTATCTGACCCAGTGCATTCCTGATATTTCCCGCAGTAAAATACAGAGGCTGATCAGGGAAGGGTTCGTTCTTGTTAACGGTGAGTCAGTCAAGACAAGACACACTGTTCAGCCGTTCGAGCGCATAGAGGTGCAGCTGCCCACGGCCCGCCCGGCCGAGGCGCTGCCCGAAGATATCCCCCTTACCATTGTCTACGAAGATGATTCACTGCTGGTGATCGATAAACCGGCCGGTATGGTCGTGCATCCCGGATCGGGCAATTTTACCGGCACGATGGTGAACGCGCTTCTCGGCCGGGGGACCGCGCTTTCCGGAGCGCCCGGAATGCTGCGTCCGGGGATCGTTCACCGCATCGACAAGGAGACCTCGGGACTGCTGGTGGTGGCGAAAGACGACAGCACCCACCGGAAACTGGCGCTTCAGTTCGAAGAAAAAACCGCCACCCGCTTGTATGAGAGTGTCGTCTGGACGAGGATCACACCCGGCAGCGGCAGGATCGAGGCGGCAATCGGACGGAGCACAAGGGACCGCAAGACCATGGCGGTGGACTCCCGGGGCAAGACGGCCGTAACGATCTTTACGGTGCTCGAACGGTTTACCTTCGCCACCTATCTGCAGCTGAAACTCGAAACGGGGCGTACCCATCAGATACGCGTGCATATGAAGCATATGGGCGCGCCCGTATTCGGAGATCAAACCTACGGGGGACGGGGAAGCGCCCTGGCCGGGCTGAATACTCACGACAAGGCCGCGGCCAAAGAGATGCTCGCGGTGATGACCCGTCAGGCGCTGCACGCGCGAACCCTGGGATTTCATCACCCGGCAACCGGATCCTTTATGGAGTTCAGCAGCGACCTGCCCGGGGACTTTATTCGTCTGCTGAACATGATGCGACACGAGCGTCGGCAGCCGGACTGATCATTCTACGCCAACATGAAGCGAGGGGGAGCATATGCAGCTTTTGACAGTGAGCAGTTTTCTGGATGAACAGTTGCGCATTACTGATTTCGAGGACGCCGGCCTCAACGGTCTTCAGGTGGCCAATTCAGGGAGCGTGACAAAAATAGCCACGGCCGTAGATGCCTCGGTCGAGTCAATTCTCAAGGCCGCGGCGCTGAAAGCCGATATGCTGTTCGTGCATCACGGCCTGTTCTGGGGGAAGCCGGTTCCCGTCACCGGAGCCCTCTACAAGCGAATGGCACTGCTGATGCGTCATGACATGGCCCTTTATGCCGCCCATCTTCCGCTGGACCAGCATCCGGTGCTGGGCAATAACGCGCAGATCGAACATGTGCTCGGCTGGCCCGTCAGCGGTGATTTCGGCGATCACCATGGCAAAGCGATCGGTAAAGAGGTCGAATTCCGGGACGAAGTGCCGCTCACCGAGCTTGTCGACCGGCTTCGGGAAAGACTCGGAGTCGAGCCGGACGTCTGGGCGTTCGGGCCCGACCGGATCAAACGGCTCGGCTATATCAGCGGCGGCGCCCTCACCATGCTGCAGCAGGCGATCGATGCGGGCCTCGACGCCTTCATTACCGGGGAACCGGCGCATGCGGCCTACTGGAACGCCCGGGAAGAGGAAATCACCGTCATTTTCGCCGGGCATTACGCCACCGAAACGCTCGGCGTCAAGGCCGTGGCCGATCTGCTGCGGCAGACGTTTGACATCGAGACGGTGTTCCTCGATCTTCCCACCGGATATTGAGCAGAGCCGGCTATCGTCCTGCTGCCGGAAATCAGGCGGAGCAGTATACCCGTATTGTATCACCGTTCTTTGAGGTGACGTTCACCTCCATCTCCGAAAGACTGCGAATGAGCGTTTCCACATCTTCCTGCCTGAGATTGGTCAGGTCGAACGAGATGCCCTGTTCGTTCAGGGACCGGTTGATCTCGTTCATGGCATCGTTGGGGATGAGGCTGGTCAGACGCATGCCCGCTCGAATGAGGCTCAGCGGCACCTTAATATCTACATTGTCGTTTTTTTCGCTGATCACTTTGACAAACAGGTAGTCCGGGAGTATCGTCCCGGTCTTGGGGGGGCGGTCGCCCGGTTCCTTTCCGGTTACGGCATCGAGGAGCTTTTCCGCCTCTTCCACGGTTACTTTTCCATTCGCGACCATCTGCAAGATTCGTGTGCGTTCATCCATGATATGTTCTCCATTCAGATAATGATGAGCGTTGTTTTCCTGGCGCTTCCCGCCGGGCTCACCGTCACGCATGTGCCCCGCAGTTCCAGGGTGAGAGCCAGTACCGCGACCATCAGCCGCGTCAGCCTGAACCTGAAGAGGGTCAGCAGATCCGCCAGCAGGATCAGGAAAAAAGGGAGCGTCAGCAGAAGCAGAACCAGGGGCCAGAGAAGCACCACCGGGAGCCAGACGTGTATGGTTTTTTGCCGCGGCGGCGTGACCTTGACCACGATGAATGTCGGGGGGAGTCTCATTCCCGCATCCTTTCTATCGCTTCTTCGGCCGAGATCTCTCCTTTCTCCAGCAGGCCGAGAATGTCGGATTTCTTCGCGGTTATCTGCACATCCACCAGGCGGAGCTGGCCGCTGATCCGGTTCAGCCGGTTTTTAATCGTGGGATAACTGACGCCGAACAACACTTCCATCTGCTTGATCGATCCATGTGTTCTGATGAATGCGGCCGCGAAAATCTGATCCTCGTAGGAGAGTCCGGCCAGGGGGGGGAGCTCGAAGGCGCCCTCGATGGTAACCCCTGATCCGTCGAGAGTGACTTTCGACACCGTTATCGCTTCGTTCCGGGTCATACCGGTCAATGTGCTCCATGGCTGCTTCATAGTCGCTCCTGTTGTTGTCCTCGCGGGTATGATACAGTAAATAATTAAAAATGTCAAGTATTAAATTAATAAAATTAATTTTTAGTAGAAAAATTATTGATTTAATTGATTATTTCCATTGACGCTCAGCATGTCATGGGCGGGGCCGCCCTGTCCGGGGAAATTTTCGTTGCAGTTCACGCACATTTTTTTTACATTGACACAATAATACGATGATCATGCCGTTTACATGGGTGTATGGGGATGAACGATTTCCAAACTGATGCCAGGCTGGTGCAATCATATCTGTCCGGGAAGCAGGCGGCTTTCGAGAAGATCTATGACCGGTACGAACGGCCGCTTTTCTCGTATATCCTGAAACTGCTCAGGGACAGAACCGCCGCTGAAGACGCGTTTCAGCAGACCTGGATGCAGGCGGTTAAGGCCCTTCCTGCGTATCGTGAACAATCGAGGTTTTCCAGCTGGCTTTTCGGCATTGCCCATAACTGCTGTATGGATCATCTTCGGCGGGAGACGACCCGTCGTGAAGACGGATTCCAGGCCGATCAGCTTGACAGGCGTGAACATGACGGCGGCATGCCCGATTATCTGGCGGAAAAAAACGAAGAGCTGACGCACCTGGCCCGGGCAATCGATCAGCTCCCCGCGGAGCAGCGGGCGGTGGTCCTCATGCGTGTACACGGGGAGATCCCTTTCAAGGATATCGCGGAAGCGCTCGATTGCTCACTGAACACGGTCCTGGGCCGGATGCACTACGCGGTGAAGAATTTGAGAAAACTGCTGAAAGAAAACATCGGGGAGGATCTGACCCATGTCCTGTCCTGAATTCGAGAAATCAGGGCTCCTGTTTATCAGCGGCGAGCTGGAAAAGGAGGAAGCGAAGGCATACCGGATGCATCTGCGGGAATGTGACACATGTCTCGCGCTGGTCCGGGAGTACCGTGAACTCTTTGCCAAGACTGAAGGGCTCGCTGAGCTGTCGCCGGGGCCGGAGATCCGGGAGCGGGTCCTGGCGGCCGGAAGCCGGGCTGCGGTAAAAAGCGCTGCCGGAAAAGACACCGTTTTCAGCCGCCTGAGCCGGGCACTGTTTCCGGCCCCCTGGATGTGGGGCATTCCGGCCGCAGCGATCGTGGTGCTCATGCTGCTTCTCAATCCGTTCGCCCGGAACAGCGCTGAACTGGATGATGTGCTCGCGTGGAACGATGATTTTCTTCTGGAGTCGGCGATGATCGAAGCGGATATCGAGAACGTGAAAACACTGACCGCCACTCCCTACCTCGAAGAGGATGTCTACAGTCCGGTCCCGAACGTATCCACTCTGAATGATGAATTCATCAGCATACGCAACGGCATTGAAGATTTGCTTCAGGAAATTACAGGATTTTGAGCGGAGGCTTGTCATGAAACGGAATCACACGATAATCGCTGCGGCATGCGCGGCAGTGATCTTTTTAACGGGATCTTCTGCCGCCCAGAACCGGGCCCGGCAGGTACGGCCGCGAACCGTCCCGGCCGTCACTGCGGCCAAACTGACGCCTGAGCAGGAAAAAGAGACAATGGATTATCTCAGGAAGGAGTTTCCCGAAGAGGCGAAACGGTTCGAAGAGCTGAAAGTGATGCGGCCCGAGGCCTACCATACCGCATTGGTCAGGTACTATGCGAAGCTGAAGCTGCTGGAGACGATCAAGCAGAACGATCCTGAACGGTATGAAGAGCTGATCAAGGAGCGGGAGCTCGACATCAAGAGCAGAGAGCTGGCCAGGAAGTACCGGGAAAGCAGCGATGAAGCGGAGAAGGAAAAGATCTCGGCTGAGCTGGAGCAGCTGCTCTACAAGATTTTTGAATACCGGCAGCTGAACCGGCAGGCCGAGATCGAACGGATCGAGAAAAAGCTGGAAGAGCTGAAAAAAGAGAACGCCCTGCGGCTGGAGAGCAAGGACGAGATGGTGCGGCGCCAGCTCGCCAAGCTGCTGGGAGAACAAGAGGAACTGGAATGGTGACACTCTCCAGGCACTGATAATAACAGCGGGGACCGCCGGAACGGTCCCCTTTTTTTTCGTTCAGGCGGTACGCCGCGGCAGCAGTGTGCGTATGGCCATGAGTGCGGCCAGGACAGCACCCGTCCACGCGCCTGTGGAGATCAGCGCGTGCGCCGACTGCTTCACGCCGATGCCCGCGAGCGCCCAGACGAACACCAGCAGAAAGGCGGTGTCCCTGCGCTGCAGGAGCATGAAGAGGGCGAGCACCACGGTGACAGTCAGCAGGGCAAGCGTCCAGATGACCGGACTGATGCCCCATCCGTCCCACTGCAGGGAGTAGAGCGTCGACGATATATTTGCGATGGTCGCCACGCATATCCAGCCGAGATACAGGCTTACCGGGATGTGCAGGCACCATTTTTCCGCCCGTGACACCGCCGTTTTCCCGATGTCCAGGCGCAGGTAGACGAGAATCAGCAGCACCAGCAGGGCGAGCATCACGGGGACGGTCCAGGGAAACCGCTCGTAATGCCAGAGAAAGAGCCAGCCTGCATTGGCCGCGCCGGTCATGACAAGCAGCCAGCCGGTTCGGGCAAGGCCGCGATGATCCCGCTGAGCCGGCAGCGACTGAAACACCGCCAGGGCGATCAGTCCGATATAGATGATCCCCCAGATGGAGAAAACGTAGCCCGCGGGAACGAAGAGAACCTGAAACCGGTCGGAAATCTCTCCGGTATTCAATCCGTTCAGCGGCAGATAATTGGCGAGAAAATTGACGAAGATCGTTCCCGCCACCGACAGGGGCAGCAGCCAGCGGCGGATGCCGTTCATGTTCATATCTCCTCCTTTGCGTGTCTACGATTCCAGTGCATTTCTGATTTTCTCGATGGTGAGCGGTGCCGAGCCTTCGTAGTGATTGTTCACATTGAGGTAAATGCTGAGGCCCTGCCCGATGAGACCGGTGATACTGGCGATTATTTCCGTGAGTTCGGCATCTTTGGGTGCGGCAATACGGTTCCACTGTTTTTTTGTCACCGCTTCGATTCCCGCGCGATCCGGGCCGTGCAGTCTGATGACGACGGTGCCCGAGAGCAGGTCCTTATGTGCCGCCAGCACCTGCGGAACCGGCGGCATGTAGTATCCCTGGAGAAAGACGGGGATCAGACCGCGCTCCGCGAGAAAGACGAAAAAAGCGCGGTCGAGATAGCCGGGATTGCGTATTTCGATGCCGTATGGCCGCCCGGGCGGGGTCGCGCGGAAGAAGGTGTCCAGGCGCTTCAGGAACGTGTCCTGATCGGGCATCTTGCGTGTATTGAGATATTCGAACTGGAACATCAGCGGACCGGCTTTCTCGCCCAGGGGGGCGATCCGTTCCAGAAATGCGTCCAGCACGGACGGTGAGAGAAAATGGGGATTGGCCGTGAGGGGCTGTTTCCTGTCCTGCTGATAGTAATGGGTGAGGGTGAGCGCGTTGGGCACCTTGATGCTGAATCTGAAACCGGCGGGCACACTCGCGGCGTAATCGGATACGTCAGCGGGATCGGGCAATCGCACCGTCCCCCCGGGGAACAGGGACCAGAACCACTGGTCGATCTCAACCGTATCGAAACGGGCGGCATATTCCCGCAGATAGTCGGCCGGTTTCGGCGACGAGTAGACGATGCCGGCCCAGGACGGATACTTCCAGCTGCACGTGCCGATGCGGAGTGGATCTGGCATATCGCTTTTCTCTTTCGTGGTGACGGTATAAGGAATGCGCTCCGGTGCCCTCGGGCCGGAGTGTTTACCATAACTAACGATTATTTGGGAAAAAAGCAACAATGAATCGATGGTGCCCTGCTCGGCTCTCCCTGCAGGCACCTGTGCGCTTTTCCGGTTCATCGGAAGGCCCATGTCACTTTCGTCTTGACATGAATGACGACGGTGCGTATATTGCAAATTATTCGCTGTCATTATCCGCAGGTTAGGGAGGACACAGCATGGAAAAAGACAGGCGTGTCGCATGGCCGGGACTCTTTTTTTATTTTATTTTGGTAGCGCTTCCATATTTCGGCTGTCACCGCCGTGCACCGGCGCTGCGCCAGGTGACGGTCACCTACCAGCCGGTGATCGCCGGTGAACTCGATGTATTCATTGCCGGTACGTTCAACGACTGGAACTCGACGCTCAACCGCATGACAGACGAAGACGGAGATGGTGTATATGAGGCCAGTCTGCTGCTGGCTCCCGGACGGTACGAATACAAATTCGTTGTCAATGGCGAGTGGAAAACCGATTTCAACGCCGAAGAGTTCATGGGCGCTGGTCAGGAGGGCGACAATGCCGTGCTCTATGTGGATGACCGTTATACGGCGGTGAGCCTTTCCCGGGGAGACGGTGATATATACTATCGTGATCTGCACCTTGAAACCGGCTACCGGATGCTCGATCCCTATGCCGACGGATCGCTGCGTGTGACGGTGCCGGCGATGAAGCAGGATGTCGAACGGGTCCGGATGCACTGGAGCGGGGTGAACGGGGCTCAGGGAACCGTTGCCGATATGGAACTGAAAGCGACCGGTCCGCTCTTTGATTACTATCAGGTGCTCCTGGATCCGGGCGGACGGGGGGGCATTCGATTTTTCTTCAGCTATGAGGATGGCGACTCCTGCGTATATGCCGGTGCGGGGGGATTTTCGGCCGCGGCACCGGCCCCGGACCAGTGGTTTGTCTACGATCCTGAACAGCTGGCTCCCTTCAAAACCCCCGACTGGGCCAAGGAAGGCATTTTTTACCAGATATTCCCCGATCGGTTTCGCAACGGGGATCCGGACAACGATCCGGATTTTTCCGAATCCTACTTCCGGGGCAGGCATACACTGCCCCCGGGCGGCAAGACCAACGATGAATACTTTCACATGGAGGCCTGGGATTCCATAGGAGGGCTGGTACACAGTCCCTACCGCACGGACGGGAAACCAGACTATTACTCATTTTACGGCGGCGACATCGCGGGAGTGATGGAGAAACTGGATTACCTTGAAGAGCTGGGTGTCACCATTATCTATTTCAATCCTCTCAATCAGGCGAAGTCAAACCACAAATATGATCCGGTTGATTATCTGAAGATCGATTCCCATTTCGCGGATGAGCCGCTGTTTAAGCGGTTCACCGCAGCCGCCAGGGAGCATGGGATACGGATAATCGTCGACAAGGCGTTCAACCATACCGGTGACGAACATTTCGCGTTCGTCGATACCAGGGAGCGGGGAGAAGCCTCTCCCTACTGGCATTGGTACGAATGGCACACGTGGCCCCTGCCGCCGGAAGGGGCGCCTACGCCCAACGACTATTATGACTGCTGGTGGGGATTTCCGCTGCATCCCAACCTGAATTTCGACCTCTCCCGGCCGAATCGCGATGAAAACATGATTCGCGACATCACCGCCGCAACCCCCAACCGTGAAGTGGTGGAGTATCTGCTTTCCGTTGCCGATTACTGGATCGGCACCCTGGGAATAGATGGGTTCCGTCTCGATGTCCCCAATGAAGTGCCTTTCTGGTTCTGGAAACTGTTCAGGCAGCGAGTGGAATCACTTGACAGGGACGCCTACCTTATCGGCGAGATCTGGGGTGATGCGCTGCCGTGGCTGGGTGAAGACGGATTTCACTCTACCATGAATTATAAATACTTCCGGGATCCGGTACTCGATTTTTTCGCCAGTCGTAAAACGGATGCGCAACAGTTCGATGAAGCCATGGCCCCGGGCCGGGTCCTGTATCCGCGAGAAGCGCTGCTGGCAATGATGAATCTTATAGACAGTCACGACACCGTGAGATTCCTGACACAGGCCGGCGGTGATATCCGTCGACTGGAGCTGGCGGTGCTTTTCCAGATGACCTATGTCGGTATCCCTCAAATCTATTACGGCGATGAGGTGGCGCTGCAGGGCGGCAAGGATCCCGATAACCGGCGTCCGTTTCCCTAGAACTGGCAGGATGATGAGGTACGCAACGATGTTCACGCGTGCTACCGTCGCCTGATTCACATCAGACGGTCACAGCCCTGCCTCATATACGGAACGTACGAGACCCTGTACGCCCGGGACCGTCAAATCGCCTACCTGAGGGCGCTGCGGGGAGAACGTATGCTCATTCTGATCAATAACAGCGGCACCCGCGAATCCCTGGCATTTCCTGCGGACGCGGGAAAAAAGATCACCGGCAGCTGGAAGAACCTGCTCGATGGGCGGGAATACACCTTTGATGCAACACCGACTGTTGCGCTGGACCCCTGGGAAGGACTGCTGCTCATTCACCAGTAGAAATAATTGAGGTGCCTACATGCCTGATTCTCATACCACGACCGTCCCGTTCATCCCCGCCAGATTGCAGCGGCTCAGGGATCTTGCCGATAATCTGGCCTTCAGCTGGAACGATCAGACCCTTGGCCTCTTTGCCGCTCTCGATGAACGTCTCTGGCATATCGTCAATCACAACCCGGTGCGGCTGCTGATGGAAATCGATCCCGGCAGACTCATGCAGGCGGCTGAAGACGAGAGCGTGCTCTCACTGTATGATGCAGCGGTCAGCCGATTCGACGATGAGATGGGGATGGAGAAAACATGGTTCAGTCAGCAATACGCGCATCGCAAGGGACATCTTATTGCCTATTTCAGCATGGAGTTCGGGCTGCATGAAAGCCTGCCCGTCTATTCGGGAGGGCTGGGAATTCTGGCCGGGGACCACCTGAAGACGGCCAGCAGCATGGGCATACCCATGATCGGGGTCGGGCTGCTCTACCGTGTGTCCTATTTCAAGCAGTTCATCGCCTCGGACGGCAGGCAGCAGGCGGTCTATGAAGGGGCGGAGTTTTCCGGATTGCCCTTGAAACTCGTTACCGACGAGGTGCGGCGGCCGGTCGTCGTCCGCATTCCGGTACAGGATCGGGAGATCAGTGTCCGGGTCTGGAAGGCCGAAGTGGGCCGGGTACCGCTGCTGCTGCTCGATACCGATTTCCCCGCAAACCGGGCATCGGACCGGATCATCACCGAACGTCTGTACGATGCGGACCGCACCTACCGGCTGCTCCAGGAACTGGTTCTCGGCGTCGGCGGTGTCCGTATGCTGGAGGCGCTCGATCTGCCGGTGAGTATATACCACCTCAACGAGGGGCACAGCGCCCTCCTCTCCATCGAACGGATGCAGCAGCTGACGGCTGCCGGCAGAAAGTGGGAGGAGGCGCTCTCCGCGGTGCGGGAATCAACGGTGTTTACCACCCATACACCCGTTCCGGCCGGGAATGAAGTGTTTGAGCGGGAGCGGATGGAACGGGTGCTCAGTGCCCGGCATCGGGGAATCCTCGATCACAACGGGGGCAGCGGCTGGCGTCTGGGACAGTGCGCCGATGAAGAGGAAACGGGAACCTTCAACCTGACCATCCTGGCGCTGCGCACATCCCGTAAAAGCAACGCGGTGAGTGTGCTGCACGGAGACGTGTCGCGGCGGATGTGGCAGCGTGTCTGGCCGGACCTGCCGCTGGAGAACGTGCCGATGGACGCGGTGACCAACGGTGTCCATGCACCGACCTGGATACATCCATCTTTCAAGGGGGTGTTCCGGCGCTATCTGGAAGAAAGCTGGCATCAGCATCTCGATGATCCGGAATTCTGGTCGCGTATGGATGCCGTGCCCGACGAGACGATCTGGAGTGTGCACCGGGAGATCAAAAAAAGCATGCTCAGGGAGGTGCGGCGGCGGGTCGCGGCTCTGCGGGACAGAAATGGCGAGGATGCCGCCGCCGTGTGCGGGGCCGCGGGTATCCTGGGTGATGATGTTCTGACCATCGGTTTCGCGCGCCGGTTCGCCCCCTACAAACGGGCGACGCTGCTGCTGCACGATCCGGAGAGGCTGAAGCGGCTTCTCGGCAACGAAGACCGGCCGGTTCAATTTATCTTCGCGGGCAAAGCTCACCCCGCAGACAGTGACGGGAAGCAGATCCTGCGGTATCTCTACGAGTTCAGCCGGGATGCGGGCATCGCAGATCGTCTCGTATTCGTGGAAAACTATGATATGGCTCTTTCCCGCCTGCTCATTGCCGGATGCGACTGCTGGCTCAATACGCCGCGGCGTCCCTATGAGGCCAGCGGCACCAGCGGCATGAAGGCGGCGATGAACGGCTGCCTCAATATAAGCATCAAGGACGGATGGTGGGCCGAGGCGAGTGATACCGCCTACGGGTGGACCATCGGCGATGATACGCAGGATCCCGATCACGGCCGGCAGGATGAACGGGACAGCGGCGCCCTCTATGCGCTGCTGGAATCAGAGGTGATCCCCGCGTATTATCAGCGTAACGGCAGCCCCTGGAGCAGCCGCTGGGTCGATATGATGAAACGGTCCATCTCCGCATTGACGCCCCGCTTCAGTACGGTCAGAATGCTGCGGGAATATGTCGGGACCTGTTATTTCCCGAACCGGTGATTCTCCCCGGCGGCAGCCGCCGGCGGGAGAACAGTAAAAAAACCGCTTGCTTTCCGCGGTTTGAATTAGTATAATACACCATATTTGGAAGCCCTTCCAAAATTTGCGTGTTTTATACACTCTCGTACCACAAGACAGGACCAGACGTATGGCTGTGACTATTTACGATATAGCCGAAAAAGCGGGTGTCGGTATCGGCACCGTCTCCCGGGCCCTCAATAATAGTCCCCATATTTCCCTGCGAACCAAAGAAAAGGTCCAGGCGGTTATCACAGAGCTCGGGTATCAGCCGCACGCCATGGCCCGGGGCCTCGCCAAGCAGAAAACCTATACTTTCGCGGTGATCGTTCCCGTGTTTACCGGTTATTTTTTCATGGAAGTGCTGCGGGGTGTACAGCAGGAGGTCACCAAGGCGCACTATGACATGATTCTCTACAGCGTCGATCACAGTGACAAGACCGACCTCTTTCTGAAAAAGGTTACCAGAGAAAAGCGGGTCGATGGTGCGCTTCTCATCTCGCTCGGTATCAGTGACGTTCAGGCGTCCGCCTGCACACGGTTACGATTCCCCATCGTGCTGGTCGACAGCACGCACCCGTCACTCGATTCCATCACGGTTCAGAACCGTCAGGGCGCGGAACGGGCCACGTCCCATCTTATTTCGCTGGGACATACAAAAATCGGCATGATCGATGCGCAGCTCAAGAGTTCTCCGGCGCAGGTCCGGCTTGAGGGATACCGGGATGCGCTGAAAAAGCACGGCTTGCCGCTGGATGAAAAATACCTCATCATCAGCGATCAGATCGCCGGCCAGCACGGCTTCAACCGGGAGTCGGGCTATCTGGCAATGAAACAGCTGCTGCAGCTCGGCAGTGAGCGCCCCACCGCGGTGTTTGTCTCCAGCGATATTCAGGCGGCCGGCGCGGTGCGCGCAATCAGTGAAGAGGGATTGACCATACCCGAAGACGTCTCGCTGATCGGGTTCGATGATATTGAGATTGCGGAATACCTGGAATTGACCACCATGAGGCAGCCCATGTTCCAGCTCGGGCAGCTGGGGGTCCGGAGACTGCTGGAGCGAATCGCCAATCCCGATCTCGAGCGGTTCCATCGCAGTTTCGATACAGAACTGGTCATCAGGCAGAGCTGCGGAATTGTGACGTCCACCAACTGAATCTCTGTTTCACCGCCTTCGGCTATCGCTTCCCGGTTTCACTGCAGCCCCGTCCCCCGGAAACGGGGAACACTTTCAGATGTAGATAACCGTTTACATATGTTAAATATGGAGCTGACAACAATGAGAGGTGTACAAAGAACCGTTGCCATCGGACTGATGCTTTTCACGGTCTGTCTCGCGTCATTGCCTGTCTTCGCGGGAAATTCGGGAAAGATCACCGGCGTTGTCTATGATAAAGCAACCGGAGCGCCGCTGTATTACGCAAATGTCGTGATACAGGGCACCAATAAGGGGGCGGCCTGCGATGCCAACGGAAAATACACGATCATCAATGTTCCGGCCGGCGTCTATACACTGGTGGCGACCTACATCGGGTATTCGACGACAAAGGTGGAAAACGTCCGGGTCATGACCGATTTAACCACGACCATCGATATTTACCTCGAACCGGGAGGCCTGACCGGTCAGACGGTCACGGTAGTGGCTGAGAGACCGATCGTTCAGAAAGACCTGACCGCCACTACCGCTGTGGTCGGTTCCGAAGAGATCAGGAATCTGCCGGTTACGGAAATCGCGGACGCGGTGGAACTGCAGGCAGGCCTGGTCAAGGATGCCGGCGGCGGACTCCATGTTCGGGGAGGGCGCAGCGGTGAAGTCAGCTACTGGATCGACGGCGTACCGGTAACAGACATGTACGACGGCGGCACTGTGGTTGATGTCAATAAAGACATGGTACAGGAGCTGCAGGTTGTCAGCGGCGCATTCAATGCCGAATACGGCCAGGCAATGTCGGGGATCGTCAACATTACCACCAAACGGGGCAGCAACGAATTCGGCGGCAACATCACCACCTATTTCGGAGATCACGTCAGCTCTCACAATACTATTTTCATGGACGTCGGCAGCGTCAATCCCGTTTCCATAAGAAATGTCGAGGGAAGCCTTTACGGTCCCCTGATCAAGGATAAACTGTACTATTACGTGAACGGCCGCTATATCTATTTCGACGGCTGGCTGAACGGGCGGCGTCTCTACAATCCCAATGCCGTTACCGGTCAGATAACCGCTACCAGGGATTTCATTGAATATTACGCCCCTGAATATCTTGACCGGGCGATTCGCCAGGATGACGGAAGTTACGCGTTTCAGTATGTGGTGGGGAGCAATGCCTACGTGGATTCACTGGTCACCTATTTCAATCTGCCCCAGGCCAAAGCGACGAACCCCGATTCGCTTGCCGCCTATTATGAGAAACTGCGCAACAACAACAAGGACGCTCTCGGAGACGGGAAATATATCCCCATGAACTGGAACCGGAAGATATACACCCAGGGAAAACTCATCTACCGGATCATGCCGACCATGGATCTTTCCTACAATTATATTCTCGACGATGTCAACTACAATGATTATGAACGGGATTACATCTTCAATCCCGACGGCGCGTCCCGGAAATTCAGGAGCGGTACAACCCATATTCTGAAACTCAATCATTCCCTGAGCAGCAGGACGTTCTACAATCTCGGTATTTCCTATTTTATCAAAGGATTCCAGCGGTACCTGTATGAAGACACCCACGATGAGCGGTATGTCCACCCCTATCTGGAACTGCAGGATCCCTACTCGTTCAAAACCGGGGGCACACAGCTGGTGCATTTCAGAAGAAAAACCAGGACCATGCTGGCAAAATTCGATCTCACCAGCCAGATAACCGATCAGCACCAGCTCAAGGGAGGCATCGAGTACCGGCAGCACAATATCTTTCAGGAAGACATCAATCTGCGGCCGGCTGCCGGACAGACCGATATAACCCTGCCCTTCGACAGTCCCTATATCGATACCCGTGTTTTGGCGGACAGCACCATTTACTACAGCACCTACCGTCATAAGCCCGTGGAGTTTTCCGCGTATCTGCAGGACAAGATGGAGTTCAAGAGTCTCATCGTCAACCTGGGAGTGCGCATGGATTATTTCACCCCGGACGGTATTATTCTCACCGATGAGAGTGATCCCAATATCTATAATCCCATCAAGCCGCAAAACCGCTATCATGACTGGGGAACCGATGGTGTTCCCGGCACCTACGATGCAGACGGCAGCGAGGGGAACGGCACCCAGGATCCCGGCGAGCCGAATGTGACGCTTGCCGAGCGGCAGGAGTACTGGTACCGGGATGCGACCTCCAAACTCCAGATAAGTCCCCGTATCGGTGTCAGCTTTCCCATTACCGAGCGGGGAATCATTCACTTTTCCTATGGTCACTTTTTTCAGCTGCCCCGGTTTGAACTGCTCTACCAGAATCCGGATTTCGAGCTGGGCTCCGGTACGGGCAACGTCGGTGTGATCGGCAATGCCGATCTGGAGCCGGAACAGACCATCAGCGGCGAGCTGGGGCTGCAGCAGGGGCTCACCGATGACATATCGCTGTCGGTGACCGCGTATTTCCGGGATATTCGCAACCTGACCGGAACAAAGGCGGATGAGATTCTTCTCTATGGCGGGGCAGCCCGCTACAGCAAGCTGACGAACAGCGATTTCGGATTCATCAAGGGAGTCATCCTCGCCCTGAACAAGCGGTTCTCAGGCGGGTTCGGCGCCTCGGTGGACTATACATTTCAGATCGCGGACGGCACCAACTCCGATCCGGAGCAGGCGCGGAACGCCCTGGCGGGGGGGTCACTGCCGGAAGTGCAGCTGGTGCCCCTCAACTGGGACCAGACACACACCGTTAATGCCTCATTCACCTATGGCGGCAGAAACTGGGGCGCCAGTGTGATCGGCCAGTGGGGCAGCGGGCTGCCCTACACACCCCGGGCCTCAACCGATCTGAGCACGCTGCTGGTAAACAGCCAGCGCAAACCGGGAACAGTCAATGTCGATTTGCGAGCCTATTACGATGTTTCGCTTCCGTTCGGAAACGGGACATTCTTCGTGCGCGTGTTCAACCTGTTTGACACGCTGAACGAAATCAATGTGTTCAATGATACCGGCCGGGCCGGATTTACCACCGATCAGCTGGTAGCGGAGCGGTCCAACCCGATTCTTTCCGTCAACACCCTCGATCAGTGGTTCACCAATGCAACCCACTATTCCGAACCGAGACGGATAGAAGTCGGCTTTACCTATAATTTTTAGACGATGTCTATCACCGCAGCCAATCGGAGCGTTATTATGAAAAGAACTGGAATCATTACCCCGTTAGTTATCGGCAGCCTGCTCTGCCTCGCGGCGGGCCGCCTTCCCGCCCAGAGCGGACCGCAGTATCAGCGGTCGGCCATCATGCGCGGCAATCTGGTGAAAACGGTGTTCGGCAACTGGGGCGTGATCGGGCAGCCTGCGGATAAAGGCGCCCGCGGTGCCTGGATATACGACAATAACGGGTATATCGGGGATGTCAGTCCCATGGTCGGCGCCGAGGTTACCACTGCCGACGGCACCACTTTTCATTCAGTGGTGGTATGTCCCGTGGACCGGCCCACACGGCGTCACGAACAGTCGAACTCGGGCGAGTACTGGGGTTTTCAGCCTGTCGCCGGCTACTTCAATGAGAATCAGGAGGGTGTCGCCCTCTACAGTGATCCGACATCATGGCCCGCGATGTGGCCGGACAAGATGGACGATGCCAACGATCCCGGCTGGAACGGATCCTGGAACGGTTTTTTCGGCAAGACGACAACGGCCGCGGATGAGGCGTTTTTCGTCATGGATGACAACAATGACGAAGAATTCAACTATGCCGAGAATAACCGCTGGCACGTTTCGTTCAAGCCCGACGCGAACGATCTCTCCCGGAACGGCCTCGGCCTGGAAGTGAAAGTGCGGGCGATGCAGTGGGCCGATTTTCTGGCCCAGGACTGCATCTTCTGGCTTTATGAAATCACCAACACCAGCACCACCGATTACACCAAGGTCGTGTTCGGCATGCTTGTGGGTACCTATATCGGAGTGACCTCAACCGAGGATTACCGGGAGTACGAAGACGATTACTCGTTTTTTGATGTCGACAAGGATCTCACCTACACCGCCGATTTCGATGACAACGCCAGCAGAAATCCCCTCTGGACCGGTGATGTGGGTGTGGTGGGATATGCGTTTCTGGAAAGTCCGGGCAACCAGTATGACGGCATCGACAATGACGGCGACGCAGATGAAAATCCGCTGCTTCCCGGTACTGGCCCCTATTTTACTGCCGACGATTTTGTCCCCAGGGTGATCAGGGCCGGGGACAAGATCGTACTGATAGACCGGTCATATAACCGTACGGTACAGACTCTGGGAAGCAGTCCCGTTACCGTCGTCACCTTCGGCGACAGTATCGACATCGTTCCCGGATCGACGACGCTGGCGGAGGGGAATGTCATCATTCAGCAGGGCCGGGAGATCATCAACCCCAATGCCTACGATGGAATCGACAATGATCTCGACGGCGTTATCGACGAAAACTACTACCTGCACTACCGCCAGATCCGCAAGGATCAGGAGGGTAACGTGCTCATCGACAAACTCAGTCCGGTTCGGCATAAAGACTATATCTCCGGGCTGGGAGTTGCCGATCCGCTCATCGACGAGCGCCGGGATGACGGTATCGACAATGACGGCGACTGGAACCCCGAATTCGACGATGTGGGCAACGACGGTCTCATCGGCACCAATGATCCGGGCGAGGGTGACGGATTCCCCACGCCGGGAGAGCCCAATTTCGATCAGACCGATGTGGACGAGTCCGACCAGATCGGACTGACCAGCTTCGAATATTTCACCCCGGCGGTGGAATTTTCCATGGCGGACGACGAAGAGCTGTGGCAGCGTCTCGCCCCCGGTTTTTTCGAAGTGCCCGAATCGATCGTCAACAACAAACCCGAACGGGGAGAAGACGGTGATTTTATCTACGGCTCCGGGTATTTCCCCCTGCGGGCGGGAGAGACCCAGCGCTTTTCCCTGGCCCTGGTGTACGGCGAGGGCGGCGGCAAGGACGTCGATATCGCAGACCTGCTCAACAACCGGGAGACGGTGCAGAAGATCTATGACAGCGATTACCGTTTTCCGCCCGCGCCTGACAAGCCGACACTGGTTGCGGTGCCCGGTGACGGAAAAGTCACCCTCTACTGGGACCGGAAGGCGGAAAAAAGTTTTGACCCGGTGCTGAAGCGGTATGATTTCGAGGGTTACAAGATCTACAAGGCGACGGACCACAATTTCAATGAGGTGTTCGATATCACCGATGCATCGGGTAATCCGGTGGGATACAAGCCGCTGGCCCAGTTCGACATGGATGACGGTATCGAAGGCTACTTCCGGGCCAGTAACGATCTCTTCCAGCAAAGCAGGGGCGCTTCCTTTTATCTTGGCGATGACAGCGGGCTCGAGCATTCCTTTGTCGACACCGACGTGGAAAACGGCCGGCGGTATTTTTACGCGGTGGTCGCCTATGACCAGGGTGACGAGACCGCGGATATCTTTCCCAAGGAGAATGACAAGCGGATCGATATCGCCCCCTCGGGCACGGTTCGTACATTCCAGAACACCGCGGTGGTGATCCCCAATGCCGAAACCGCCGGGTATGAACCCCCGGAAAACAGTATCGAGATCACCGGCGGCAGCGGTGTTGGAACCGGGCGGATTTATTACAAGGTCGTCGATGAAACCGTTCTCAAGGATCATCAGTACCGGCTCGAGTTCCTCGATACATCCAATGACGGTATTGACAACAACGGCAACTGGAACGTTCTCACCGACGATGTGG
Organism: bacterium; assembly: GCA_016934955.1. Classification (GTDB taxonomy): domain Bacteria; phylum Zhuqueibacterota; class QNDG01; order QNDG01; family JAGLOF01; genus JAFGRY01. The sequence goes on from JAFGRY010000030.1 coordinate 33,506, forward strand.
GCAGTGACGGCATTGCCGGCACCTCGGATGCGGACGGCAGCGAGAGCAACGGAATCCCCGATCCCGGAGAACCGAACCTGGACCACCGGGACAGCCTGGAATATTTTGTACCGGTGACCACAGCCTATTCGGTGCGTGATGTCACCGGGCTCAGCGAGACCTTCACCGGCTCGGATACGTTCGCCGTACGTCTCTCGGTGCCGCATATCATTACCGAGACGGTGTCGGTTACCGATTACAACGGCAACACGGTCGATCCCGCAGAGTATATCCTTGACGGCATCAACGGTAAAATACGGGGAAGCGCGCCGGGAGACATCGCATACGGACGCAATTACACGGTCAGCTATCAGTACTACCCGGTGTTTACCAGTCCCTATATTCAGAAGAGCCCCTACGCGGAAGAGACCCTTGATTCCGATATTTTCGACGGTATGTGGCTCTCGTTCAACAATCACTGGAAAATAACCCTCGATACCACCCGTACGTACTGGTCCGACTCCTCAAAGAGCTATAATTTTTCCTTCAACGTGATCGATACCTATTTCGGGGCTGACCGGCTCCTGGGACTCCGTCATCCGGCAGACTACGACATCATTTTCGCAGACGGTGTCATCGATACGTCCCTGACCATGCCCGAGCTGTTCGTGCAGGGGATACCGGTGAATTTCACCGTCTACAACCTGACCGATGAGCGGGATGTGGATTTTATTTTCGTCGATCTCGACCGCAATGCGCGGCTTTCACCCTATGACGAGATTGTATTTGTGGAAGAGGGGGAAGCCGGCAGTCGGATATTTACCTGGGATCTCTTTTTTACAAGCATGCTCGATACATCCTATATATACGGCACCGGTGATACACTGGCCATACGGTTGAAGAAGCCGTTCAGAAGCGGTGACGTATTCGAGTTTACTCCGGATGTCCCCGATGTTGACAGGACACTGCCCGCCGATTCCCTGCTCGACATGATCCGGGTGGTACCCAATCCCTATGTCGTCGCCACCTCCCACGAACTGCCGCTGCCTCCGGCCATCACCAGCGGCAGGGGTGAGCGGAAAATCGATTTCATTCATCTGCCGCCGGGTGCCACGGTCTATATTTTTACTTCCAGAGGGGACCTGGTACGCACACTGGAGCATGATAACAATATTTTTGACGGAACGCTTTCCTGGAACCTGAAAACATGGGAAAACCTCGATATCGCCGCCGGTATCTACTTTTACGTGGTAGAATCCTCCATCGGTATCAAGAGGGGTAAATTAGCGGTCATTAAATAATATGCTGGGTATGCTGATTCACTTAGACAAGTGGAGATAGATATGATCACCACACGGAACATTCGCAGTGCTCTCACCCTGACGCTGGTCCTCTGCGGGAGCTCCCTGCTCCAGGGTCAGGCCAAAGTGGGGACAACCGCAGCGCCATTCCTGGGGATATCGGTGTCTCCGCGGGCCGCCGCCATGGGTAGCGCGTATGCAGCCATGGCTTCGGACGCCACCGGCATGTACTACAACCCGGGCGGGATCAGCCGCTCCGGCACATCGCAGTTCGTGTTCGCCCATACCAGCTGGCTGGTCAACACCGATCTGAACTGGTTCGGGTTCGTGCTCAACCTCGGTGAGAGCGCTCTCGGCATAAGCGTCACCCAGCTGGATTACGGTGAAGAGATGGTGACCACCGTTCTGGAGCCGGAAGGAACGGGTGAGCGCTGGGCGGCCCGGGATCTGGCGGCCACGGTTTCGTTTGGACGCAACCTGACCGACCGGTTTTCCCTGGGCGGGAATGTCAAATACATCCACCAGAAAATCTGGAATGAGACGGGTTCCGCATTCGCCGTTGATCTGGGCCTGCTCTATATCACCCCCTTCAATGACATGCGGATCGGCATGAGCATTTCCAATTTCGGCAGTGATCTCAGAATGGAGGGGAAGGACCTGATCCAGCGTGTGGATCTGGATCCGACGGCCACCGGCCACAATGAGACGATCGTCGGTAATCTGAAAACCGATCCCTGGCCGCTGCCGCTTTTCTTCAGAGTCGGTGTCGCTATGGATGTCATCCGCATGAGCCGCAACCGGCTGACCGTTGCTGTAGATGCCTTCCGCCCCAGTGACAACACGGAAACGCTGAATGCCGGAGCCGAGCTCGCGGTTATGGATATGTTTTTTCTCCGCGCAGGCTACAAGTCGCTCTTTCGGGAAGACAGTGAGGCCGGACTCACCATGGGTATGGGAGTGACCATGGCGCTGGCCGGAAGCGTGCAGTGGCATCTGGACTATACGTTTATCAACTACGGCCTTTTTGAAGACATCCATATGCTGGCCGTGGCAGTGGGATTTTAACAGTATCAATAGATATGTCGATGAGACCGTATGGAAAGGAGGTGAGAGGAAAACCGCTATTGCAATACGAAAGAGCAATGGAAAGGAGGTGGTTCAGTAAAAACGTGCAGTACGATAATGTGTCAAGGGAGAATAATCGCTATTAACGTAAAGGGGTTTTATTCATGAAACGGTTGCTATTAGTTACGCTTGCGGTAGTGCTGCTGGCCGGTCTCGCATTCGGACAGGTCAATGTAACCTACCGTATCAACATTTCCACCGTTGCCGGCGTCGGTATCGCCGACTCCTCGCATCAGGTACAGGTCTGCGGTTCCGAAGTCGGTCCCGTGGGCCAGGATCTGTGGGAGAATTCGTACCTCACCTGGGACGATGCTTCTCCGCTGGCCACCCATGTCAGCGGCGACATCTGGGAATTGACCATTTCCTATCCCGAATCGTATGTCGGCTGGCGGATGGCGTATAAGATCCGCTATAAATCGAATATGGCCGATGGATTCAGCTGGGAAAACGGCGACAACCGCATGTGGGTCATGCCCGCCCACGACACGACCCTGGCGATGGCGTACGTGAACAATGCCTGGGATCCTCCGTACCGGGTTACGGACAGTGTCGACGTCTACTTCAGGGTTGATATGAGCGCCCATGAAACATTCGATCCCGATAACGATATCGTCTATATCGTCGGCGCCTTCCCCGGACCGGACGGGGCCGACAATATGTGGGTGCCCGACAAATATGCCCTGACCCCGGAAACACCCGCAAATCTCATGTGGGGTTTCGACCTGAAACTGGATGCGGCCAGCGCACCCTATTTACAGACGATGTACCGGTTCACGCTCGGCGCCTGGGACAACAGCGAGCAGGTTTTCGGTCACGGCATGTTCCCGGATAACGAGAACCGCGGTATTTCCGTATACGGCGACACAACAGTCAACTGGGTATGGTGGAACGACGTCGCACCCCTCCAGGTCGATCACGGTGACACCATGGTCGTCACCTAGCACGCCGATATGGCCAAAGCGATCGCCAGCCAGGGTTTCTCATTCGGCGACACGCTGGAAGTGTCACACGGCTATTTCGGCACCGCTTCGGGCGTCAGAACCAAGATGATGCTGCGTCAGGGTCTCTCCACTGTTTACGCAGCGACCGACACGGTAGTCGGCACCATCGGTGAAGATCTCGACTATCAGTACTACCTCACCAAGAACGGTAATGAATATCGCGAGATCTACTACAACTTCTACTATTCCGGAAACACCACCGGAGAAGCGGAACGGCGGATTTATTACGGCATAGATGACGGCGCGGTCATCGAAGACATCGTTGACAGTCAGTCGGAAGAACGCCGCATGCCCATTTTCAGGAATACCAGCATTCTCGATCGGGATGTCCTGGTTACCTTTGAATGCGATCTGCGGCCGGCTTACTATCAGGTAATGGCCGGTGACAGTCTCGTCGATATTCAGAGCGTTTTCACGGTACGTCAGCCTGAAGAAGTGATTACCTGGGGCGTTGCCATGAACGGCCCCGCCACCGGAGAGTGGGGCACCTGGGGTGCCGGACTCATGCAGACCGACGATCACCGCATGTACGATGACGGCACCCACGGCGATGCCACGGCCGGTGACACGATCTACACGATGCAGGTGCAGTTCTATGCGGACAGTACCAATAACGTGGTCGGCCAGGAGTTCAAATTCGGGATCGGCGGCGGTGACAACGAAGGCGGGTACGGGAACAATCACATCGCCAATATCGATGATGCCGGTGCCGCCTATACGATCTACACCCAGTTCGGCAGCATCGACCCGGTATTCTATGATGCCTGGGACTTCGATCTCATGATGCCCACCGATGTGGATGATGCGGGCAGTCAGCCGCTGACGTTCCAGCTGAATCAGAACTATCCCAATCCATTCAATCCGGAAACCAGGATCAGCTATACGATTCCCCGGGATGTTACCGTGACCCTGTCCGTCTACAATCTGCTCGGGCAGAAGATCGCCACCCTCGTCGACGGCCGCATGACCGCCGGCAGCCATGTGGTGACCTGGAACGGCAAAGATCAGTTCGGCCGTCAGGTAGGCACCGGTGTCTACATCTACCGTATCGATGCGGGCACCTTCAATGCCACAAACAAGATGCTTCTGATGAAGTAGCACCATGTCACAAATCTGAAACAGACAGAGGAATCCGGGGGAGAAGGGGCGTCCCTTCTCCCCCGGTTTTAGCATGAAGATACGATACGTATCACTATTCTTAATTGCCGGTTTTTTACAAGCCCAGGTGCTGACCTGGTCCCCCCAGTTCGCGACCCGCAGCGACACGATCACGATCGTCTATGACGCAACTGGAGGCAACGCAGGTCTTACGGGAGCGACGGAAGTGTATGCCCATACCGGCGTGATCACCAACCTGAGCAGTAATTCCACTGACTGGCGCTACGTGAAGACCAGCTGGGGGCAGAATACGGCCGATACTCGTCTGACCAGCCTGGGCGGCGATCGCTGGTTGCTGAAGATGCATATAGAAAGCTACTACGGCGTACCTGCAGGGGAAACCATCGAGCAGCTGGCCTTCGTTTTTCGCAACGGTTCCGCGTCGCGGGCGGGCAGGGCCGCTGATGGAGGTGATCTCTTCATTCCCGTATATCTGGAGGGACTCCAGGTAGCGGTGATATCCCCCGCGGAAACACCCCTGTTCGGCGATGTCGGAGACACGCTGCATGTCACCGCCGTGGGCAGCAATGCCTCCCGTATGAGCATCAGCGTCAACAGTGTCGATATCTTTGAAACAGACGGCGACAGCCTCTCTTGCACGCTCACGGCATCGGCCGCTGGCCGGCAGGAGGTACGTGTGTCGGCGTTTGACGCCACGAACGCCAGGAAAGAGACGACATTCGACTGGGTCATCAATCCTGATATTACCATCGCGCCTTTGCCCGAAAGTGTCCGGGACGGCATTACTGTCACCGGAGCCGCCGAGGCGGTGCTGGCACTCTATGCGCCCCGAAAGGAGTTCGTCTATGTGATCGGGTCGTTCAATGAGTGGAAGTGCGGCCTCGACGGTTTCATGCACCTGACACCTGATTCCAGCCGCTGGTGGCTGACCCTGAGCGGGCTAGATCCTGATTCCCTTTACCGGTTCCAGTATCTTGTAGACGGACGGATAAAAATCGCCGATCCTTATGCGGAACTCATCCTCGACCCCTGGTATGACAGCAACATCCCTGAATCCGTCTATCCCGGCCTTCCTTCCTATCCGGCGGGGAAGACAACGGAAGCGGTTGGCGTGTTCACCACTGCTCCTGATACATTCGCCTGGACCGATGCGTCCTACGAGCCCCCGGAAAAGACGAATCTGGTTATCTATGAACTGCTCATTCGGGATTTTCTGGCCGCGCATGATTATGCAACCCTCATCGATACACTCGATTATCTGGAACGTCTTGGCGTCAGTGCCGTGGAGCTGATGCCGGTCAATGAATTCGAAGGCAACAGCAGCTGGGGGTACAATCCCTCTTTTTACTTCGCCCCTGACAAGTTTTACGGGCCCGCCCGTGATCTCAAGCGGTTTGTGAACGAGGCCCACCGGCGCGGCATGGCGGTGATTCTCGATATGGTTCTCAATCATGCATATGGAGAATGTCCGCTGGTACGGCTGTACTGGGACGGCGCCAACAACAGGCCTGCCGCAGAAAACCCCTGGTTCAATGCCGTGTCGCCAAATCCCGTCTACAGCTGGGGGAACGATTTCAATCATGAGAGCGAGGCGACCCGCGCATTCTGCGACCGGGTGCTGGCATACTGGGTGGAGCGCTTCCATATCGACGGGTATCGTCTCGATTTCACCAAGGGTTTCACAAACAGATACGGGGACGGGTGGTCCTATGACGCGGGCAGGATCTCGATACTGAAACGGCTTGCCGATCAGCTCTGGAATATCGATCCTGAATGCCGCATCATTCTGGAGCATTTTTGTGAAAACAGCGAAGAGATGGAGCTGGTAACCCATGGCATGATGATCTGGGGCAATATGAACACCGCCTACAGTCAGTCCTCCATGGGCTGGCTCAATGACTCCCAGCGTCCCTCGGGTCTCTCCGGGGGGTATTACAAGGCGCGCGGCTGGCCGGAACCGGGTCTGGTTACCTATATGGAGAGCCATGACGAACCGTGGCTTATCTACAAGAATCTGCAGTACGGCCGTTTCGGGAACGGCTATTCAATTCGAGATCTCGATACAGCTCTCGAGCGTTACGCCCTGGCGGCCGCTTTTTTCCTCACCCTGCCCGGTCCGAAGATGATGTGGCAGTTCGGCGAGCTGGGATATGATGAGTACCTCCCTGAAGCGGGCCTTGAGCGGGTCGCTCCCAAGCCGCTTCACTGGGAGTATTTCCAGGAGCGGAACAGACGGCGGCTGTATGACACTATCGCCGCTCTGAACCGGCTGCGACGGAAGCACGCGCTCTTCAGGGACGGATCAACCACAGTCACCATGCGCGCCGGCCAGAATCAGTACGACCGCTGGATCCATCTGGCCAATGATACCATGAGAGCGACCGTGATCGGTAATTTTGATATTGTTTCCCGGGGGCTGACCCCCGTGTTCCAGCACAGCGGAATGTGGTACGACTATTTTGCCGGCGATTCCCTGGAAATTACGGCACCTAACGTGGAACTGGTGCTGCAGCCCGGCGAGTTCCGAATCTACCTCGACCGCGCGGAGACCCGTCCGCTGCTCACCGGTGTTGACGATCCGGGTCCGGGGACCGACACAGGTATGCCGGCCGATTGTGAGCTGTACCAGAACTATCCCAACCCCTTCAACGGCAGTACGGTGATCAGTTACCGTCTGGGAAGAGAGTGCGACGTCACCGTTGACGTGCTCAACCTGAGGGGGCAGGTGGTCGCGGTCCCGGTATCCGGCGTCCGGGCCGCCGGTGTTCATCAGGTTTCCTGGGGGGGGCGGAACGATGCGGGAGCGAGGCTGGCCAGCGGGGTGTACTTTGTCCGGCTGCGTCAGGGAAGGCAGTTGAGAACGGCGAAGATGATCCTGTTACAATAGAAATCACCAAGAACGACTCTTACTGAGGAGGAGACAGATGGCAGGCATTGATTATGTGATCGTCATTTTATATCTCAGCGCGATGGTGTTTATCGGCATAATGATGCAGCGGAAAGCGTCGAAGGATATCGATTCGTACTTTCTCGGTAACCGGGGCATGCCCTGGTGGGCGCTGGGCGCTTCCGGCATGGCCTCAAATCTCGATGTCAGCGGTACGATGATCAATACCGCCTGGATTTTTGCCCTGGGCACGGCAGGCATGTTCATCGAAATACGGGGCGGAGTCACCCTGATCATGGCCTTCCTCATGATTTTTATGGGAAAATGGAACCGCAGGGCGAAAGTGATGACCATGGCCGAATGGATGCATTTCCGTTTCGGGAAAGGCAACGAAGGGCACGTGGCGCGGCTGATCGCGGCCGTTTCGATCCTCATCATTACGGTGGCCATGATCACCTATTTCGCCGTTGGATCGGGCAAGTTTATCAGCACCTTTCTAGGTATCCCCGATATCGGGCGGGTCGAGAAGCAGCTTGACAGTGATGATCTCGCTTCCCTGGACAAGGGATTCACCGGGATCAATATGGCCCTGGTAGATGTCAACGAACTGATCGATGGGCAGAGAATCGAGGTCAGTGAACAGAAAGCCCTCAACCGTTCCTGGACTGAACTTGATAAAAGCTGGGATCTCCTGCGGGGCAATCCCGGACAGCTGAGCGCGATGGTGGCATTCGAAGACAAGCTGCTCTCCTTTGACATGACCTCCCGTTCGGCACGGGCGGCTCTGCGACACGCCCTTCCCGACCAGGATTCCCCGGAAGCCCGCAGCCTCACCTTCCAGATCAATCATGTCGTGGATCAGGTGGAAGCGATTACAAGCTTTTATCACCGGGAAGCCGTGTACTCGATTATTATCACAGCGCAGTTTATGGCGGCCCTCCTGATGATGAGCCTGGCCATGATCTACACGGTGGCGAGCGGTCTCTACGGGGTTGTCTGGACGGATATCTTCCAGGGATTCCTTATTTTCGCCACAATCATGTATATCTGTTTCACGGCCGCCCTCCACTTCACTGTTCCCGATATCTTTTCCATATCGGTTCCCATGCGGGACGGTACATTTCAGGCTTTGCAAACGACCAGGGAGGCGTGGACCAGCTTTGTCCCGCCGTGGAAACTCGATTTCCCCCAGGATTCACTCTACTCGATTTACAATCTTTTCGGGATCGCCATCCTGTTCTACCTGATCAAGGTGATCATCGAAGGAAGCGGCGGTACTTCCGGCTACATGATCCAGCGTTATTTCGCCTGCCGCAGTGACCGTGAGGCGGGCCTTCTTTCGCTTTTCTGGACCTTCCTCCTCTCCTTCCGCTGGCCCTTTATCGCGGCCATTGCCATCATGGGGGTGTCGTACGGCGCAAGCAACGGAGTGATCAATGATCCCGAAACCGTATTGCCGGTGGTCGTCAATCAGCTGATTCCCATGGGTCTCAAGGGCCTGCTGGTGGCGGGTCTGATGGCCGCAGCCATGTCGACCTTCGATTCCACGGTGAACGCGGGTGCATCCTACTGGGTAAAAGACATTTATCAGGCGTATATCAATCCCCGGGCCGATGACCGCAAACTCATGCTCCACAGCCGCTGGGCGTCGATTCTCCTTGTCGTATTCGGATTGCTTTTCAGCATGGCAATTCGTAATATCAATGAGATCTGGGGGTGGATCACCATGAGCATTGGAGCCGGCATGTTCATCCCCACGCTCATTCGCTGGTACTGGTGGCGCATGAACGGCTGGGGATTCGCGGCGGGGACGGCCGCCGGTATGATTGCCGCCGTGATACAGCGTCTTGTGTTTCCGCAGGTGCCTGAATATGTGTCATTTCTCTTTGCCAGCGGTATATCGCTGCTGGCGACGATCATCGGCACCTATCTTACAAAGCCGACGGATATTGATGTCCTCGTTGCGTTTTACCGGACAACCCGGCCGTTCGGCTTCTGGAAACCGGTGAAGGAACGGCTGCAGAGCCGGGTCATCGAGCAGATGGACAAGGAAAACCGGCGTGATAAATTGTCCATCTTTCTGGCGGTGCCCTGGCAGATCGTCCTTTTTCTCATGTGGATTTCCGTGATGATGAAACGCTGGGATCAGGCGGGGCTGCTTCTGGCTGTGCTGATCGCGCTCTCCGTCGGGCTCTATTTTGCCTGGTTCCGGCATCTCTCGACGGAAGTGACCCTCGATTCCGCGGAATCATGAAAAGCGGCTGAACGCCTAACGAAAAGGATGTAACGAAAGAAATGGATAAGCGCGGCGCAGGCATTCTCCTGCACATCACTTCTATTCCCGGACGCTTCGGTATCGGCGATCTCGGCCCGGAGGCGTTCCGGTTCGTGGATTTTCTCGCAGACACGGGACTGCGGTTCTGGCAGATTCTTCCCCTTAATCCGACCAACGAACTCAATGACAACTCGCCCTACAAGAGTATTTCCGCATTCGCCTTCAATCCCCTGCTCATCAGCCCTGAACTTCTGATCGAGGATGGATTCCTGAGCCGGGGGGAAGTGCCGGCGAGAGGGATCCGGACAGGATCACAGGTCGATTACGGAATGGCCACCCGGATAAAGGGAGAACTGCTGCGTCGCGCCTGGGAACAATTCGAGCGGGGAGCGAACCACCCCGAATTCAGGACCTTTTGCCGGAAAAACAGCAGCTGGCTGGATGACTTCGCCCTGTTCAGCGCCCTGCACGAACATTTTTCCGGACGTATCTGGAATCTCTGGCCCGCCGCTGTCAGGGACCGGCAGGAAGATGAATTGGCACGATATCGGAACCTGCTTCATGATGATATCGAAAAGGCGAAGTTTTTTCAGTTTCTCTTCCTTAAGCAGTGGGAGCGCCTGAAGGCGTACTGCGCCGACCGGGATATTCAGATCATCGGCGACATCCCAATCTATGTTGCCCTTGACAGTGCCGATGTCTGGACGCATCCCCATCTGTTTAAACTCGATCGGGAAAAGCAGCCGCAGTATATCGCCGGTGTTCCGCCCGATTATTTCAGTGAGACAGGCCAGCTGTGGGGCAATCCGGTGTACCGTTGGGATATTATGCATAAAAACGGGTACGCCTGGTGGCTGAAGCGGCTGGAGCACAATCTGGCTCGTTTCGATATCGTCCGGATCGATCATTTCCGCGGGCTCGTGGGCTACTGGCAGGTGCCTCAGGGAGAGGAGACGGCCATCAACGGTGAATGGATCAAGGCTCCGGCGGACGATTTCCTTTCGACCGTGGTGGGACGGTTCAGCGACCTGCCCATCATCGCTGAAGACCTGGGGCTGATCACCCCCGACGTGCGGGCGATCATGAAGAAGTACGGACTCCCCTGCATGAAAGTGTTGCAGTTCGGGTTCAGCGGATCCGTGGGGGAAAATGAACACGCGCCGCACAACGCGGTGAAAAACTGTTTTCTTTTTACCGGCACTCATGACAACAATACCGCCCGGGGCTGGTATGCCGAAGATGCCACCAGGGAAGAGCGGAGGAACATTTCCCGGTATCTCGGAAGACGGATTCGCAGGGGCACCATCCACAGGGAGCTGATCAGGGCGGCGATGATGTCGGTGTCAAACACGGTGATCATTCCCATGCAGGATTTTCTCGGTCTGGGAAGCCGGGCCCGCATGAACAGACCCTTTATGTATACGGGGAACTGGCGCTGGCGAATGCGGCCGGGGGGGCTGACCGCCGCATTGGTAGCGAACATCCGGCGGCTGATGACACTGTACGGACGTGATACCCGGTCCGCCTGAAACGGCTGTCATCCCTTCACGGGGCGGCTGCACCCCCCGGAATATGAGGACTCACCCCCAGGATGACGGGCTCCCGCTCAGTCTTTTCTATCACTTCCATGATAAATGCTCTCGCGCGGGGGTCATTCCAGTTCGTCTCAAAATTCTGCATCAGGTACCCCATTCCCTCACCAGCGTATAGCCTGATGTCCCCGAAGCGTGAGATCGCGGCTGCGGTTTTTTCGCAGCGCCTCCAGGCGGACCGGAGGCGGGGTCCTGGATGTCATTGTTCATCTGAGTTGCGGACCCTGTTTCCTGGCCGACGCCGGATGCGCCATCTTCATATAGACGCCGCCTTCCTCCAGTTCGGCAAGCATCCGGTCGAGACGCTTTCGCTGCGTCTCGGGCCGTTTGGCCCGGCTGATCCATCCCAGATAATCGTTCTGCTGGTAGGCGGGCCGCGCCAGATAGTCGTCCATGAGCCCGCGTTCCTCCAGGGCCTCCCTGACGAAATCGGGCATGGGATGGCGCGCGCGGCTGAGCCGGCTGAAATCTCGCTTCGTCATGCCGGATCCTTTTTCATCGTTCATTCTGATTCCGCTGCGGCTGCTGCTGCCTCAGTTCGGCCAGCCGTTTTTTCACCCCGGTGTTTTCCAGGTCGCGGAGCAGGGGAAGGGCCGACCGGTAGAGATGGATCGCTTTTCGGTACAGGTCTTTATCGCGTCCGTCGGGACCCTCGCTCGCTTCCCGCAGCAGTTCCGCGGCCATGTAACGGCGCAGGTAGTCAGGCTCTCCGGACGACGTCAGCAGCTGCTGAACGGCCTCGGCCGGGAGTGAGCGAAGCAGCTCCAGGTCGAGCCCCAGGTAACGGGATGCGAGTTCGCCCAGCTCCGCCGGCACCGCCCGCTGTTCCCGTTTGCGGATGAGGAGAACGCGGATGAGGGCGCTGATAAACTCCTCGAGCATGCGCATGAGATAGTCATCATGGATCATGGTCCGCGTTCCTTTCCCGCGGCCGGTCCCGGATACGCGGTCACTGTATCCACTCAGGCAGCCGTTCCGATATGAGCCCGAAAACGGGTACCGCCACCAGGTAGATAATGATCGTCGTGAGCAGCATGCCGGCGATATTGAGCCAGAATCCGGTCCGGGCCATCTGCGGCAGGGTGACCGCGCCGGAGCTGAAGATAACGGCGTTCGGCGGTGTGGCCGCGGGCAGCATGAAGGCCAGGGAGGCGGCGATGGTGCCGGCGATCATCAGCAGGTAGGGATGCACGCCCATGGCCAGGGAGGTGGCCGCGAGAATGGGCATGAAGATGCTGGCCACCGCCGTGTTGGATGTCACTTCCGTGAGAAAGTCGATCAGCCCCACCACCAGCAGTACCGCCAGAACCACGGGCAGCGTCTGAAGCAGGGTGAGCCGCGATCCGATCCACTGGGTAAGCCCTGAGCTCTGGAATCCGGCGGCGAGCGCGAGGCCGCCTCCGAACAGCAGAAGGATGCCCCAGGGAATCTTGAGGGCCGATTCCCAGTCCAGCAGCCTGGTGCCCTTTCTGTCTCCCGGAAGCAGAAAGAGCAGCACCGCCGCCAGTACGGCAACCGTGCTGTCGTGCACCGCTGATTCGAGGCCGAGGAGGTTCGACCATCCGGGGATGGTGAACGATGCAATGACGATGTCTCTCCGGAACATCCAGCCGAGGGCGGTGAGCACGAAAACGGTGAGGACACCTTTTTCGCCCCCGCTCATGGGCCCGAGAGACCGCAGCCGTTCCCTGATCAGCCCTTTGCCTCCGGGCAGCGTCCGCATGCGGACGGAGTGGGCGAGTCTGACCAGGTAGAACCAGGTAAACGGGAGAAACAGCAGTACCAGCGGAAAGCCCACCAGAAACCAGCGGAAAAAACTTATTTCCGGGGCTCCGGGAAAGAGACGCTGTACGGCCGAGGCGAAGATGATGTTCGGCGGCGTTCCGATGAGGGTGCCGATACCGCCGATGCTGGCCGCGTACCCGATGCCGAACATGAGAGCCCTTCCGAACGGCAGGGTTTCTTTCCGTTCATCCGGGGAAAGAGGCAGAGATTCGGTATGTCTGAGCAGGGCGAGGGCGATGGGAAGCATCATCATGGCGGTGGCGGTGTTCGATATCCACATGGAGAGAAAGGCGGTGGCCGCCATCATGCCGAAAATAATCGTGCGGGGACTGGTGCCCAGCACCGCCACCGTTTTCAGGGCGATACGTTTGTGCAGGTCCCATTTCTGGATAGCGGCGGCGAGAAGAAATCCGCCGAGAAAGAGGAAAATGTTCCGGTCCCCGTACTGGGATGCGACATCCCCTGCCGATTGAACACCCATCAGGGGAAAGAGCACCACGGGCAGAAGGGCCGTTGCCGGAATGGGGATCGCTTCCGTGATCCACCAGAAGGCCATCAGCGCGGTGACGGCCAGCGTGTTCCGGGCGGGGAGAGACATGCCCTCCGGAGGGGGCAGGATACAGAGCAGCGTGAACAGTACCAGCCCGCCGGCCAGGGCGGCGTATTTTTTTTGACTATCGGAGAGTGTCATGGATCCCTCGTGATTGCGATGCGAACAGTGGGCCTCCGGCCGCCTCAGAACCGGCGTATCTCAACAGTCCGGAATTCCGTGGGATGACTCTCCGCCTGAAGGGCGATGTACCCGCGCTTCAGGAACACAGGTGCGCCCTCATCGAGACGTTTCCGCGCGTCCGGGTCGGCCGGGTCGAGCTGCGGGTTTTCATAGGTGATGACCGTGTCTCCGTTGACGATATGCCTGATGAGCGAGTCGCCGTATACCTGGACCTCCATGGTGACCCACTGGTCCCCGTGGAACGTTTTTGAGCGGGAACCGGTGCAGTGACGGGTCACCAGCTCCCCGTTCATGACAATATGGGTGCCCGGTGTGCAGACATTACCGGTCGTCCGTTCGTCCACGCCGTTACCCCCGAGCATCTGGGCTTCCACCGACACGGGAAAATGCTGGGTGAGGCCCATGCTTTCAGGGCTCTGGCTGTGGATCATGATCCCGTTGTTGCGAAAGCCCCATTCCGGCCCGCCGGCGACCTGGTTGCCCGTAAAGCGGTACTCCACCCGAACGGCATAATTGTCATAGACTGAATCATGGAAGATATGGCCGAATGTATCGTCGAATGTGTCATACTGATCATAGGAGACCTTCAGGATGCCGTCTTCCACCCGGAAAGTGTTTTTATAGTTTACGCCCATGTCATGGCCGCTGAATTTGACGGTCCAGCCGTCGAGATCGCGCCCGTTGAATATGCTGGTCCACTGCTGGCGGGGTTCCGTGGCGCAGCGGGCGCCGGACAGCAGGACCGCCGCCAGGACGGGCAGCAGGCATAGACAGCGGGTGATGTGCCGGGAAACGGTGTGCATAGTATCATTCCTTATATATGGACAAGAGAAGCCGGGATACCCCGGCCGGTATCAGTGAGCAGCGGACTGAACCGGCCCCGGCCGCATTATCCGGGCGACGACCAGACCGACCGCTGTCCATTGCAGGATTCGGTTCAGCGCCAGCAGCAGGGCGGTCCCGTACGGGTACCCGCCGATGCCCGCCTGGGCCAGGTCGGCGAAGAAGGCGATGAGCAGGCCGATACCGGCAAAGAAAAGGATCCGTCCGCCGAAACCGGCCGTAGCTTCCGGCCCGCTGCGGGTGAGCAGCCAGGCCGCGATGCCGGGGGCGAGGAAGAACAGCACCATGCCGATGAGCATCTCCCGCCCGGCCGCTTCATGTCCGAACCCGCTGTAGGAGATGCTGAAGACCGGTTCACCTTCGGGATACCGGTCCAGGAGATTCAGAGGGGGATTGCACACGTACCGTCCCGGTTCCCTGATATTCTCCCTGAGCACTTCATACACGGTGTTTTCATTGGCGATCTGTTTCATCATCAGATTGCTGCCGAACCCGAGCATGCCGTTGACGATGAAAGCCCAGAGTACAAGGGTCAGGCCGCCGAACAGCGTCGAGAGCACTATTTTTTCCCCCATGGAAGCCTCCTCATTGATCCATCCGGGGCCTCGATATCTCTCACAATGCGGTGTACGGCCCCCCGGTATCACGGCGGTATGCCGCCTGAAAACGCGGATTGGACAGGTGACGTGCGGTAGTGCAGCGGAATGCTAGAATGTAAAGAAAAATAATCTTGATTACAAGATATTATCCGCGCGGGTATTCCGCCGCGCAGGGCGCCGCCGAACAAAAGGAAGCGCATACAGCCACTGATCCCTGAGCGGTAAGGCGGGCCGGGCCGGCGATATACCCTCTGTCGCTGTACCGGCAGGGGCGGAGGATTGAACGGAACACCGGTAATCTGATTTTTGCCTTTCATATTGTCGGGAAAATGGCTATCTTACGACACAGATTCCACATCACATGACATGAACACCCCCTTAATCCACGGATGTATCCTTCGCGGCAGCGGATACTCTCCGGCTGTCGTTCTTCCGGCAGCCGGTCCGGGATACTAATGGTACAGCGGAGGCAGGGATGACCTATGACATGATCATTGTCGGAGGAGGACTCGCGGGCATGCGGGCGGCCATCGCCGCCGCGGACCTGGGAGTGAAACCGGTGGTGCTTTCAATGGTGTATCCGGTCCGTTCCCATTCCGTGGCAGCCCAGGGAGGGATCAACGCCGCCCTCAACAACGTGAGTGATGAGGACTCCTGGGAACGCCACGCCTTTGACACGGTCAAGGGGAGCGATTATCTGGCGGACCAGCGGGCGGTGTCCATTCTCACCCGGGAGGCGATTCCCCGGGTCTATGAAATGGAGGCCTGGGGCGTGCCCTTTTCCCGTCTTCCCGACGGCAGGATCGCCCAGCGGCCCTTCGGGGGGGCGGCCTTCCCCCGCACCTGCTATGCCGAGGACCGGACCGGGCACAATCTGCTGCACACCATGTATCAGCAGTGCCTCAGGCGTGACATCGCCTTTCTCAACGAGTGGCTGGCGACCGATCTGGCGGTAGAGGACGGGCGCTGCCGGGGGCTGATCGCGCTGGATATGCAGAAGGCGCGGTTTCACGAGCTGAGAGCCGATACGGTTATCCTGGCCACGGGAGGCGCCGGCCGCATCTACCGGCAGTCGACGAACGCGCTCATCAACAACGGCAGCGGCATCGCCCTGGCATTCCGGGCCGGCGTTCCCCTCAAGGATATGGAGTTCGTGCAGTTTCATCCCACCACCCTCTACGGGACAAATATCCTTATCACCGAAGGCGCCCGCGGCGAAGGCGGGTATCTGCTGAACAGCAAAGGCGAGCGGTTCATGGAGCGGTACGCGCCGAAGGCGATGGAACTGGCGCCCCGGGATATCGTGGCCCGGTCCATCGCCACCGAGATCAACGAGGGGCGCGGCATCGCCGACGCGTATGTTCATCTCGATCTCACCCATTTGTCCGCGAAAAAGATCATGGAACGGCTTCCCGGCATCCATGAGATCGCCCTGCGCTTCGCCGGCATCGATATTCGCAAACAGCCCATGCCGGTGCAGCCGGGGCAGCACTACACCATGGGCGGTGTCGACTGCAACGAACAATGCGAGACGAATGCTGCCGGTCTCTACACCTGCGGCGAGTGCTCCTGCGTATCGGTGCATGGATCGAACCGGCTGGGGGGCAATTCACTCCTGGAAACCATTGTGTTCGGAAAGATCGCCGGCGAGAACGCTGCCGTATTCGCACAAGCACAGCAGAAGAAGAAAGCGGGCTCCACCCTTCTGAAAGAGCTGTACAGGCGGCGTCTCGACGCATTCGCCCCCGCAGGGAGCGCGGGCACACCGGTGGGGGAACTGTTCAATCGGCTGCGGAGCGTCATGATCGAGAAGGTGGGTGTCTTCAGGCAGAAAAAGGATCTGACGGCAGCGGTCCAGGCGGTTCGGGAGGTGGGGGAGGCTTTCAGCGGCCGCCGCATTGTCTGGAACAATCGTCCGTTCGATCTGGGCCTGGCAACGAGCCTTGAATTCGCCGGGATGATCGATCTGGCGCTCATCGTGGCCCAGGGGGCGCTGCGGCGGGAGGAGAGCCGGGGATCGCACGCAAGGACCGATTTCCCTGAACGGGATGACGGGCGCTGGCTCAGCCACACCATCGCAGAACCCGGTGAAGACGGTCCCCGCTTCTCGGCGAAAGCGGTGGATCTCTCCATCTGGGAACCAAAGGAAAGGACCTATTGAGATGACACGGAAGAATGCTCTGTTCCGGATCAAGCGGTTTACGCCCGGAGACGACAGCTCCCGGCTGCAGGACTACACGGTGCCCCTCAGCGAGGGACTCACCGTCCTGGAGGGGCTCTGGTATATTGTCCACTACCGTGACGACTCGCTCAGTTTCCGGTACTCCTGCCGGGGCGGGGTGTGCGGCTCCTGCGCCATGATCATCAATGAAACGATCCGGCTTGCCTGCAACACCCAGGTTGCCTCCCTGGAAAGCGATACGGTGCTGATCGAGCCGCTGCCGCGCATGCGGGTGCTGAAAGATCTCGTTGTCGACATGGACCGGTTCCTGGAAAAATACCGTTCAATCGATCCCTGGCTGCTGCACGGAGCCGCCCATGAGCGGGAAGTCGTCCAGACGCCCGACGAGCGGCGGCGCATATTCGACTCGGTGAAGTGTATTCTCTGCGCCAGCTGTCACGCGGCCTGTCCCCTGACCGCGGTCCATGATGATTATCTGGGCCCGGCGGCGCTCACCGCGGCCCAGCGGTTGGCGTTCGACAGCCGCCATGACGCCCGCGATGCCGTGCTGGCGTCGGTAAACGATGCTCACGGTGCCGACGGCTGCAGAACCATCAGCCGCTGCACCGAGGTATGTCCCAGGGAGATCGCGCCGTCCGAGCGCATCAAGGAGCTGAAGGAGCGTATCGCAGCCCGCAGCGTCGACGGCACACTGAAGAGACAGAGCCGGGAGTAGAAGCGTATGGACAACCGATACATTGCGGAAGTGAAGAACGGGATCTACTGGGTCGGATCCGTGGACTGGAACCTGAGGGATTTTCACGGCTTTACCACTCCCCGGGGCGCGAGCTACAACGCCTTTCTCATCAAGGGAAGCGAACCGATCCTGGTGGATACGGTGAAGCGGCCCTTCACCGGGGAACTGCTGGCAAAGGCGGCCGCCGTCACCGATCTGAAAAACATCAGGCACCTGATCATCAATCATATCGAACCCGACCACTCGGGTGCCTTTCCGGAAGTGATCAGGCATCTGCCGAACTGCAGGATATATGCGAGCGAGATCGGCAAGATCGGGCTGCACCGGTATTATGATTTCGAGCGGGATATCCAGGTCGTTCGCAGCGGCGAAACGCTTGCCCTCGGGGACCGGACCGTCCGGTTCGTGGAAACCCCCATGGCACACTGGCCCGACAGCATGGTCACCTGGATGCCGGACGAAAAGGTGCTTTTTTCCTCGGATATTTTCGGGCAGTTTCTGGCCACGTCCGAGCGGTTCGATGACGAGAGCGATCCGCCCTTCCTGGATGCCGCGGTCTATTACGCCAACATCGTGTTCCCCTTCAACCGGGAAGTGATCGCCACCCTGGATCTGGTGAAGCAGTTGAAGCTCAATCCTGAATATGTGCTGCCGGATCACGGCATTCTCTGGAAGAAGCATATCGCCGGCATCATGGACCGCTATCGCAGCTGGGCCACCGGCGCCTGCGCCGAAGGCGTGCTGATCCTCTACGATACCATGTGGGGATCGACGGAGATCATGGCGGGCAGCATCCACGATTCACTGGTACGGCGCGGTGTAACGGTTCGTAAACTGAGGATCCGCAGCAGCAGCCTCAGCGATATCATGCGGGAGGTCCTCTTTTCCAGGGTGGTCCTGATCGGCACTCCGACCATCAACAACACCGTGTTCCCAGCGGTGGGGCAGGTGCTCATCTACATGCAGGGGCTCGATCCCGGGCCCGGACGGCTCTGGGGCGCCTTCGGCTCCTACGGCTGGGGGGGAGGAGGCGTTGAGTACGTCTCCCGCTGGCTCCGGCAGAACCGGTACGAGGTCATCCATGCGCCGGTAGAATCGCAGTTTACGCCCAATAAAGCGCTGCTGGCGGCGTGTGACGAGTATGCCGAGGCGGTGGCAGGAAAAATAGCAAACATGAAGCAATAGACAGGAAAGGCGCGTAGCGACGATTGCTTTCTGAGACAGGATTGGCTCGCGGACCATCCTGTACTCTTTCTGTCCGCCATTATTTTTTCGTGGTTTTCGTGTTTTCCGTCGGCCTCATTCGGAGGTGGCGGGGTCGGGGTCTGTCTGCCGCCTCCCGTCTCCTCTAACTGTCAAGCAGTTCTTTAAGAATCGCCGTGGACCGCTCGAGGGCGGCGTCGTGGAGTGAATTGCCCTGCGCGTCCATGGTGACGATCACGGGAAAATCCTTCACTTCCAGCTCCCAGACTGCCTCCGGCAGCCCGAACTCTTCCAGCCTGACACTGTGAACCGCGCTGATACAGTCCGCGTAGACCTGGGCCGCGCCTCCCACCGCGTGCAGGTAGAGGCAGCCCTCTTCCCTGCAGGCCCGCAGGGTTTCCGGACCCATGCCGCCTTTCCCGATAACGGCTTTCAATCCATAGGTCCGGATATTATCCGGCAGATAGGGCTCTTCCCGCATCGAGGTAGTGGGTCCCGCGGCCAGCGGCGTCCATCCGCCCGCTGCCCGGCGCATGATCGGTCCGCAGTGGTAGAGCACCCCTCCCCGCAGACAGTCCAGACAGTTCCCCTCGTACAGGTATTTGTGCACCGCGTCCCTGCCGGTGAAGATCCTGCCGGATACGGCGAGCATGTCGCCGATCCGCACTGTATGCACGTCGGTGTCTGAAAGGGGCAGGGAAACGGAAGTGAACCCGGCAGCTCCCGACCCGGTTTCATGAACCGTCGCCGGATCGGTCCAGGCATCGCAGAGCCAGCGGTCTATGGCGCCGTCCCGGTCAAGTCGGACACCGCTGCGGCGATAGGCCCAGCACATATAGGCGACGGAAACGAAATAACTGGCGGGAATCCTGTTGCGAAACCCGATGGTGCATCCTGCCAGGGTAGGGCGGCCGCCGAATCCCATGGGGCCGATATTCAGGGCCTCGGCATCGGTGAGGATCCGCCGCTCCAGCACTGCCAGTTCCGGCACCGGATTGATCCTGTCAAGGGGGAGAAAGAACTGTTTTTTCGCCTCGAGCAGGCCCGAAGCCCGGTCGCCCCCGATGCAGACGCCGGCGAACCCGGGACTGCATCCTTTCCCCTGGGCCCTGTTCACGGCATCCAGTACGCAGGCATGCACTCCATCCAGGTCCCTGCCGAAGAGCCGGCCGCCGATACGAGCCGGCAGCGTGTACTGGGCGGTCATATTTTCGCAGCCGCCCCCCTTCTGAAGCAGCCGGACCTCCGTGCCGGGCGATGCATGAAACTCGTAGTGAATGTCGGGGGTGCCCGGCCCGAGATTATTGCCGGAGTTTCCGCCCGATACCGGATCGACACTGTTGCTTCGGAGCAGCCCCGTTTCAGTGGCCCGGGCCACCGCCGCTTCCACGGCAGCGGTCATACCGGCGGTGTCACCGCCCTCAGGCAGGGTGATGAGGAAAAAGAGGTGGCCGGTATCCTGGCAGAGGGGACGGGTCCGCTCAGCCGCACGCCGGCAGTTTTCCCGAATGATATTCAGTGCGGCCCCGCCGGCCGACGCGTCCGAACCGTGGTCACGGCCGCGGAAGAGGGCGGCGCCCGCGTCTTCGGGCAGGTGCGCGGTGTTGCGCTCGATGAGGGAGAATATGCTCTTTTTCAGAACCTCGAACTGCATCGAATGCTCCCGGCGGCCGGTCAGCGGAGACGCGGAGGATGCCGGTGGCCGGTGTGCTGCTCATAGGCGTAGGCGCACCTGATCAGCGTCGGCTCATCGAACATGCGGCCCAGAAACTGTATTCCCGCGGGCAGGTCTCCCGGCGCATATCCCATCGGCACGGTGATCGCCGGCTGACCGGTGTGGGGCGCGATCACCTGATTGTTGTCACCTTTGTACTGAACGCGGAATGAATCGATGGGGGCCGGGATGTTGCTCCAGGTCGGGTAGACGACAGCGTCAAGACGCAGCCGGTCCATTTCATCCTCAATAGCCCTGCGAAAGGCGACCCGCCGCACATCGTGCCAGGCGTCGAGAGCGGGAATCTCCGGATGTTCTTCCCGGCCGCTGTTTTCGGCGTAAAAGGCGAGACATTCGGCCGCGTAGTCCGATGTCGTGCCGGCCCGAATGATATCCTCAAGTGTCTTCAGCGTGTCCCGTTTGACCCAGGCCGCCAGATAATCCTCGATGTCCATGCGAAAATCGGAGCTCCACTGATCTATGGCCAGATCGCTGAATCCGGGGATCTCCAGCGGATCGACGATTTCCGCGCCCAGCGATTGCAGGTCGGCAAGGGCCGTCCCGAAGAGCTCCCGGATCGGTTCGTCGGGATCGTTATCACTGAGGGCCCGCAGCACCCCGATGCGCGCGCCCCGCAGCCCGTCTTTCCGCAGGAACTGCCGGTACCCGTTCTCGGGGATATTACCCCGGGAGTGCGCGGTAATCGCGTCATCCGGATCATACCCGGCGATCACCTCCAGCACCCGCACCGCATCCTCCACGCTGCGGCACATGGGGCCGGCCACGTCGTTCCTCTGGTAGAGCGGGACGATGCCGCTTCGGCTCACCAGTCCGATGGTGGAGCGAATGCCCGCGAGGGCGCAGTGGGATGAAGGGCCCCGGATCGAGTTGCCGGTGTCCGTGCCGATGCCGACCGCCGCCAGACTGGCGGCCACCGCGGCCGCGGTGCCGCCGCTGGAACCCGCGGGCACGTACCCGGTGTTGTAGGGATTCCTCGTGGTGCCGAAGGTCGAGCTTTCCGTGTGCATGGGGCTGAATGCCCATTCGGCCATATTTGATTTTGCGATCACCACCGCGCCCGCTTCTTTGAGCCGGTGGACAAGAAATGCGTCCTGCCCCGGAATGAAATCCCGCAGGGCAAGAGAGCCCGCGGTGGTGAGCATGCCCGCGGTATTGATGTTGTCCTTGATGATCACGGGAATACCGTGCAGGGGCCGCAGGTCGCCGGTTTCGGCGAATTCCCGGTCAAGCTCCCGGGCCTCCTCGAGCGCCCGGGGATTGAGCACGGTAACGGCGTTGATTTTTTCATCCAGCGATGCAATGCGCCGCAGATACGCGGTCACCAGCTGTTCAGCGGTGTAGCGGCCCCGGCGGAACGCGGTATGGATGTCGGCGATGGTCAGTTCCCTCACGTCCGGTGCACGTGAGTCAGGCTTGACGCTGCACGCAATCAGGAGGAGCATCAGCGGCAGCGCCGTCCGTGCGGACAGCGGATAACGGATAGGTTCTGATTTCATAAATGAGCATCTCCCTGCAGTCGGTTAACCCTGAAGGCGGACCCTGTCCTCTCCCGCGAACCCGCGGGCGTATCACGATTAGGCGTTACAGGCGGGGACGGATCGTCAGATAACGTCATTGACCCAGCTGATTCCCGCGACCACCGTGGGAAATCCGATGGTCGTGGTAAGCAGGATCAGGGTGTGATAGATCTCATCCTTATGAGCGCCGGCGGCCACGGCCCGTTTGGCGTGGCTGTGGACGGCTCCTTCACTTCTCACGGCCACCGCTGCGGCCAGCTGGATCAGGTGCGCGGTCTTTTCATCGAGCGGGCCCTCCATGCGGGTTTTTCGGGCCAGTTCTTCCACCGCCGCCAGAAACCCGGGGTGTCGTTCCTTGACGATCTGATATGTTTTCGGAGGTGTTGTGTCAGGCATGATGATCTCCTTCCGTACACTCACGAATCGCGGCGGATCGCCGCCGGTAGACAAGCTGATAAAGTGGGGTTACTGGGAGAAGATAGCGAAAAAAACCGGGAGAAGCAAGCGGCAGCTGATCCTTCAGCTGCCGCTGCCTGAACAGTAGTTGGGGGTTCGATGAGGACATACCGCCGGTATGTCCTTTATTCAGTCAATGGGATCCGCCATGGCGACGGTCTTGTCGCGGAATCCCCAGTAGAGCCGGGTGTCTCTGAAGCAGAGGCCCGTGAGCGTGTCCGCGGGTACGGGTAGGTGCATCTGAACCGCGAGAGACATATCAGTGAGCAGCAGCACATCCGTGTCAGCCGTGTCCCTGCCGAGAATATAGAGCAGGTCATCCTCACCCAGGTCGATGGCGTACGCGCCGGTGCCGGAGTCGAACCCGGGAAGCGGTGCGCTCGCTTTCAGGGTCCATTTGGAAGGATCGTCTTTATTGACGCAGCGGAGCTCGTAGAGAGCGCCGGCGCCCGGTCTGCTGAGGACAAGGAGCGAGTCGTGAGCCTCGCTGCAGCAGATGCCGCTTCCCACGGAAGCGGCGGCCCCGGAGATTTCCCGGTTGTAAAACGGTTCGCCCGCGGGGGAGCGTTTCATGATGGTGTTGAACCGCCTGCTCTGCAGGTAGAGATTATGTCCGTCATTGGTAATGGCAAGATACCCCTGGCCGTTCATCTTCAGGTCGGCCAGGGACTGAATGGTCCTGCCGTTGTCGGCGATGGTGTAGAGCACGATCTGCGGTCCCGCAAGTGTGCTCGTGTCAACGTTCGTTGTGTAGAACACGCCGTTGAGCCAGGTAATGTCTCCGATAGTGTCCCGGGCCGTATCGGTGAATACGTTCACTGAATTGTCACTGGTGCAGCTCAGCAATACAGCCGCCAGGAAAATGAATGGCAACAGCAGCTTTCTCATGGCATCATCTCCCTTGTTGTGTGTTTTTGCCTGTGATGATTACGCAATACTCTGTTCCTCTGCGGGTAACGTCCTGTTCACGGTGGAAGTTCCCCGGACATCGTGCGATCCCTTCGCTGCCGGGAATTTCGCCGCCCTCCTTTTCGAGCGGCAGGTGCCGCTGAATAAACCCCGCTCGTATG
This sequence comes from bacterium, assembly GCA_016934955.1. GTDB lineage: Bacteria > Zhuqueibacterota > QNDG01 > QNDG01 > JAGLOF01 > JAFGRY01. The sequence goes on from JAFGRY010000030.1 coordinate 57,644, forward strand.
CGTGATTGCCGCTGATATCACCATCAATCCCTGAGGCAGCGAACGGAGAGGCCGCAGCGTTTCCCGAGACAGGCGCCCCGCCTGATGCTCGTTTCGTTGTACCAGAGTTCCCAGGCCAGGGCGTACATCACCGGCATCTCACCGCCATCGAGATCATCCCACCTGTCTTCCGACGCTGACCAGAAATGGGCGAATTCTCCCAGTCCGATGAAGGAACCGTAACAGTCGATATAGCCGCCGGGGAGGGCCTGGAAACGAGTGGAATCCTCGGCGCCGATGTTCCCGGGGAGCCAGTGTCTGGTTCCCTTCTCCTTGAGGCGGCCGCCCGCGGCGAGCTGTCCCCCCAGGTGTTCGATCAGCAGCTGCCATTCACCATCAGAGGGGATATGCCATCCGGCAGGCGCCAGTCCCCGTTGATCATGGACTGCGTACCAGTTGTACAGTTTGCCGTAGACGTCACTGTTCGCCGGATCATCGCCGTAATCGCACCAGGCACCGCTGCCGGCGGTTTTCCAGGCTGCACCACCCGTAAGCGAGGGGATGGGATCGCCGTTCCGGTAATGGTCCACATTGAGATTGACCGCACTCCACACCTGCTTCCCGATGGTTACCGTTTTCATGATTGTCTCCCCGCGGCAATGGTGCCCGCGTTATGGTGAGATACATCGTCACGTGAATGTCACTGTCCGGCACGAATGCCGGCAGAAGAAGGAGCATGCGGTGAACAGAAGCGAATGTCACGAACTAAGAAGGATCGGTGCCGGGGGAGATGTGGAGAATGTTGTGCAGAACCGATGGGCATTCGTTGTCACGGGAGGACCGGCCGCAGGTTCCAATGTGATATTATATGTAACCAGTTCGCTCAAATATAGGAAATGCGGGGTAATTTGGCAAGCGGTTTTTAGCGCGGTGCGCGTCATTCCGGTTCAGAGGCTTCCCCGGGGAATATCCAGTTCGGCGAACCGCTCCTGCTGGGCGTTCACGAAGGCAACGATTCTTTCCGCCACCTTTGCCGGATCCATAAATGTGCCGTATTCGGGATTGGGAAAGCGATCCCAGAGGCCGGTTTTCATTCCCCCGGGCAGTACCAGGGTGATTTTCAGATTGTCGCTGCGGTTCTCCAGGCCGAGGCTGCGGATCAGGCCGACCTGGGCGAACTTGCTGGCGGCGTAGACCGCCTCGTCGCTGCGGGCCTTCTTCCCGGATGATGAGGCAACGGCGACGATCCGGCGCAGGCTGTCGGCGCTTCCCATCCTCTGCCAGAGATAGTGCACCAGCGGCAGCACGTTCCTGACATTGATATCCATGGTTTCCAGGATCGCCCGTTCCTCCTGCACGGCAAAATCCCCTTTGAGAAGACGCCCCGCCACCCAGTAAAACTGATCGACGGGCGGCAGCGCATCCAGCTGCGCCATGAGAGCGGAGACGCTTGTGGACGAGGAAAGGTCCACGTTCAGAAACGTACGCCGGCCCTCACGGCCGTTTTCCAGGCTGCTGCCGGTTTCAATGGTGTCATGTCCGTCCCGGCGGCAGATACGGGCGATCTCCCGGCCCAGGCCCCTGGTTGCACCGAGGATGAGGATGGTCATGTCTGCTCCATATTTTTTCAGTAAAAGAAAGCCAACGAAAGGCACAAAAAACTCGAAACACAGAACCTGAGAACTTCAGAACGTGAGAGCGTGGGCACCTATATCCGGTGTCATATGGTATTTCTGTCTTTTCCTTTTCGTGTTTTTCGTTGGCTATTCCTATGCTGCTCAACGTTCCTGAATGAAAAGGAACAACCCCTGTCCGGCCGGGACGGGGATCGTGTCCACCGAATCAAACTCCTGATATTCCTGCAGTCCGTTTACCGCCGGGGCGGTGATGAAGACACGCGAGGGATCGAGTCCCAGCGCGTTCCAGTCAACGGCGAGCCGGATGGTTTCATCCTGCGCGGACCAGGAGGCGAGGCTGAACAGGGCCGCGTTTTTCCTGGAGTAGGCGGTGACCAGTATGTCCGGCCGTCCCGTCCGTACCGGACAGTGCTTCACCCAGTATCCGATCATGCGGCTTTCCGCGATCCCGAATTCGTCCCACATGCGCCAGACCGGACGGGGATCGTAGGTGCCGTAGACCCGGGTGGTCATGCCGTAGAGCATGCCCCGGTAGGGGTGCCCGCCGTCCTGGAGCATCTCTCCGGTGAGACCGAAGGGTATGCCGGATACTTCCGTTAGATAGTAATCGGGTCCCTGATCATAATCGAAGTATTCCCCGAACCAGAGCCTGGTGATGAAAGGGAAGTGCTCCATGTAGAGGAACGCGGAATTGATGTACCCGTCCCGGGGGTTGTACTGGTTGGCCGAGTGAAGATCGATGACCGCGCCGGGCCTGCTGCGGTTGAGCACCGAAACCATCCGCTTGACGGTTTCCCGGCTGAAGGCGATGTCATCGAGATAGAGTCCGTCGATGTGCTGATTCCGGGCCAGCCAGTCCAATCCTTCGATGTAGTAGTTGGTCCAGCGGGAGGTGCCCTTGTTCAGGATCGCCGCGTCATCGACCCGCCAGGCGTGCCAGGCGCTGTGATAGCGGTCCTGCAGATGCTCCTGCAGCCAGGGATGGCCGCCGCCCTCGCCGTCGTTGAATATCTCGTCGCCGAGACTGCGCAGGGCAAAGAGCTCATAACACCTGTAGGTCAGCTCCCTGATGGTGTTGTAGAGTTTTACCTTGATGCCCCTGGCGTGTGCTTCACTGATATAGGCGGTCTGTTGTTCCAGATTGTAAAAAGGGTAGTTGATATAGGGATTGATCTCGTTCGCGTGGTGAATGTTGACCACCGTGCCGCCCCATGCCGCCACCGAATCGACGGGAACATACGCATGGACGAAGCGGGTGGTGAAGTGCGCTTTCGTATCCAGATAGGTGAAGGGGGTGATGAGAAAACGGATATTGAACTGCAGGGTGTCGCCCCGGTTCAGGCGGCGGGCACCGCTGTAGTTATTGGCAGTCACCTCACTGTCCGAAGCAGTGATGGTGATGCCCCCCCGGCCGCCGTTGTACCAGGAAGACGGCAGTTTCAGCGGTTTCTGCTGATAGAAATTGGTGTTCAGGGGCCGCTCGTAGGTGTCGTCCCGCAGCACATACTGCAGGCCGCGGTTGACCGCTCCCAGCCAGACTCCCTCCTGATGACGGGTGATGTCCCATTTCCAGTTGACCTGCCCGGGCCGTTTCTGTCCCGGATACCCCAGGCCCAGCATGTATTCCGCGGCTTCGGGCAGCATGGGCACTGACAAGTGCATATCGTCCGCCGGGAAGGGTTCTCTGGCGGTCAGTGTCAGCCGGCAGCTGAGCATGCCGTCGTATTCGAGGGTCCCTTCCAGGGTGAGCCGGGCGGACTTCGATTCGCTGCGTGCCGTCCAGACCGCGCGGCCGGCATGATCGCGAGTGACGGCAAAGGGCTGGGATACCCACGGTTCCGCGGCGCCGTCTCTGATAATGCTGAATTGAAGGGGCCGGGCGAGAATGTCCCGGGGCGCGTTCGCCGGGCCGGTCATCTCCTCGCTGAACCACGACTGGATGCGTGCGGGCAGTCCCTCCGGTCCCAGGGTGATATCTCTTCCCAGAATACGCAGCCCGTGCCCGTCCACGCGCACGGGCGTATAGGGAGGCATGATATAATCCGGATCGGAGCCCAGAGTCGAATTCAGCCAGCGAAGCCGTGACATCAGCCGCGGATCATCGTCCCCATGATCGGCACAGCGCCCCGAAAGCACGGTCAGGGCGACGTGTACGGTTTCAGGAGGAGTGCTTTCGGCCGCCACGGTAACGGTGCCTTCGTAGAGACCCGGCTTCTGATCCGGATCGACCGCCGCTCCGAACCAGAGCGGCTGTACCGTTCCCTTTTCGACGCTGATCTTCTTTGCAAAGGGACGTCCTGAAAGGTCGATCCCCCCGGTGTTGAAACAGGTGATGCTGTCTCGGGGAATGGCGGCGGCGGACTCCCGTAACCCGGTCCATTCAACGGAGAGTACGCCGAGCGGTTTTCGCGGCGCATAGACCGCCACCTGCCAGGTGACGTATTCACCCCGGCGGGCGCTGAAGACCAGGGTGTCCCGGGGGCCCTGCCTGGCCCAGTGGACCGGAATATGCGAACGCATCCGTACGGGATACTCCCGGAATTCAGGGAAGAGAAGGAAGGCATCTTCGTGTTCGGAAAGGAGCGAGGCAAGTTCATCCCCCGTGGCGGCGACCTCCATGGGAAAGAAGCTGTGAAAGGCATTCTGCGACTGGATCGCGATGACCCGGGCCGCCGGAAGGGAGGCAAGGTCCCCGGGGGCAAGATGGTTCTGCAGCCGCAGCCAGCTGCTGTCGGAACAGGCCGCTGCCCGCAGATGGGAAACCCTGGGATAGTAGCCGCCGCTGGTCCGGTAGGGCAGATAGTAACAGTAGTAGCGGGTGCTGCCGGAATCGGCCTGAAAGAGGATGTCTCCCTGTTCCGCGGTAACGGCCCGCGGGCAGACCCGCTCGATCTCTTTACCGGTATCCCCGTTGACCAGTATGACAGCTGTTTCCCGGGGGTCGGGATCGTGCCGCCGCCAGGGAATGAGCGCCCGGTGAACGCCTTGATCTCCGGCGGTTTCCAGCACGGCCCGGTGATAACCCCGGGAGACGCCCGCGCTTCCCGAAGGCAGGTCATGCTCCCAGCGGCCATCTTCCCAGACGACACCGTCGATGGTGTCGGGTATGACCGGCGGCGCGGGGGCGGCGCTGTCTCCTGCCCTGCGGCAGCTGCACAGGGTGAGCATGCAGGCAATAATGACGAGAGAACCGATGCGGATGGTCATGAGTGATACTCCCTTGCAGATGCGGACGCTCCTTCAAAGATAGGGCGCCAGTTTTTTATTCACGTTTTCCGCGCACCGGCACAGCAGCTGCTTTTCCGGGTCGGAGAGCCCGATCTCCACGATCTTTTCGACTCCCTGATTGCTGAGGATGAAGGGGACGCCGATGGTCGAATCGATGCCGTGAAACGCGCCCTTCGTGGTGAGCTGGCCGCTGATAAAGGCGTCGTGTCCGGTGGTAAGGGCGTGAATGAACTCCAGGGTCGCGTTGGCAGTGCCGACGACGGTCTTGGCCCCGCTGTAATGAGTGATAAACGGCCGGACCACGGTCCGAATATCCGGCGGATAGCGCTCGATGGTCTGGTAGCACTTTTTAATGTCACCCCGGCCGATCATGCGGATGACCTCTTTTCGAATAGCGGCGACTTCATCCGGAAAACGGTCGAGATCGTACCCGCGGCGAATCTTGAAGAGTGCGTTTTCCAGCAGGTCACCCTGGAATCCGTAAATGTGGACCCCGCTCCAGACCGGGATCATGTCTGCCCCGTGTTCTCCGATCATGAAGGCGTGAATACGCTGCCTGCGAATACCCAGATCCAGGGCGATCTCCTTGCGGAAGCGCAGAGAGTCGAGAAAGGATCCCATCCCGATAACCCGGGCATTATCCAGATGCTTCGCGAAGACCGCGGTCGCCAGCTCATTGGGATTGGAGATACAGATCACGATTTCATTGCCGTGGCCGTATTTTGCCAGGGCCGAGGCATAATATTCAAATACCGGGATGTTTTCGTCCGCGAGAGCGGCCCGGCCCCCGCCGCCTTCATCGAGGGAGAGGGGAATGGTTTTTCCCGCGGCCATGATGATCAGGTCGCCCTTGATGTGAGCGGGATCGTCGAGCACGGTCAGCCGCGGACAGGTCCCGGCATAGGCGTCCATGAGATCGGCAGCGAATCCGTGCAGGCTCTGTTTACTGCTGCCTTCGGGATTGCCGATCAGTTCCAGGTGCTGGTTCCGGTCCAGCAGCCGCTCCGCGATGATAAGCTGGGTGATGACGCGGCCAACGCCGCCGCCGGCACCGATAACGGTTACATTCATGAGATCCTCACTGCCATTCAGGGGGACGAGCCTGTCCCGTGTTCACGGTTACATTCCGATCCGCTGATGTCTGCCGTGAAAGATGTCAGGGAACCCACTGCGAGACCTCCTGAAAGCGGGTGACGTGAAAATAGCGGATCACATCCACCCTGAACAGGGCGGTGCTTTCGGCTTCCAGAAATACCTGCAGATAGGGGTGCCGCTCTTTGAGCAGCGCCTTGCCGGCTTCATATTCCTGACCGTTCTCCAGCGGCACGGCACGACCGGTAACGGTAACCGCGGAGATCTGTTTCATGTCTTTCAGGCCGCTGCTGCGGCTGTCGATGACCAGCGCCACCTGCCCGCATTCAGCAAGCAGCCGGTGTTTCCTGGTGGCTTTCGGTGTGGTAAAGTAGAAATTCCTCAGATCATCGCTGCAGGCGTACGCGATCAGCGAGCCGTAGGGCTGCCCCTGCCCCTGGGTGCAAAGAACGCAGAACGGCTGGCTGCGGAGGAGCTTCTCGATCTGCCGCTTCAGATTTTTATACAGCGTCGGTTCTCTGTCCTGCCGGCCGTGCCGGGCATCGAGTACCGGTTCGTCGCCTGATGTCATTCTTCCTCCACTGCAGAATGCCGTATATCGTGACCCGGACCGGGGAGCGTCGAGCGCCCGGGGTCCGGGTTTCCACGGTGATCATCCCCTGCCGGGTTGAGGTGTCCGGATAGTGGGTATGTCCGGCAGGTCGTCATGCAAATTAGAGCGCGAGCATGCGCCTGAGAATACTGAACTCGATACCCGAGAACAGGCGCGGATGGGTCGTTTCCAGCCGTTCCATTCCAGCACCGTCAGCCTCGATCAGGGCCCGGTTCCATTCGCTCCAGGGCGATCCGTCCGTAAAAGAGGCGGGCAGTTTTGCCGCTTTCTTTTCATGTCCGGCATGCATCAGCGCCAGGTAGGTCAGCGCCGTATACATGCTGTTCCCCGATGATTCCCCGCCGGGGCAGGCGGTGACGCTTGTAAAAAATTGCGCGGCCTCACGCACCCTTCCGCTGCGTTCATGGCAGATGCCCAGCAGGTAATCGAAGAGCCGCCGGTCTGGCTCATAGGGGCGGCCCTGTCCCAGATGTTCCGGCCAGTCCGCGCCCTCGTTCAGGACGCTGACGGCGGCTTCGTATTTGTTCTCTTCGATCAGGTCCAGCGCGCAGTGCAGATGGGCCCATTCCCAGAGCCGGTGGCTGAGGGCCGCGTTTTCCGACGGCAGAACAGTGGTCTTCTGCAGCACGGCGACGGCTTCTCTGTACGATCCGGTATGGATGAGCGAGCGGGCGTGCAGCAGGGCGGTGTTGAAATCATCTCCGAACCGCCGGTACGCCGCGGTTGAGTATGTGAGCGCGTTTTCCCAGTCGCCGGAATCCGCGTAGCCGTCCACAAGAGCCAGATAATTACGCCGGTCCGGGGAGATGCGAAGCGCTTTCTTCAGGTCTTCGAGGCCGTTGACCTGGTTGGGACTGCGGTAGAGATGCGCGCGGCAGGTGTAGAAGGGGGCGTAATCGGGCGTCTCCTCCGGGTGCTTTAAGAGCCTCGCCGCCTCGTCGTCACGGGTACGGGCCCAGAGATTCAGCGCGAGCCAGTATTGAAATTTCCAGTGCGGTTTCTCGATCAGGGCCCACTGCAGCACCTCGATGGTTTCCCGGCGGAAGGGGAAGACAAAGCCGGGATCCATGTCGGCCGCTGTATCCAGAAGGCCGGCGGCGCCGTCCGGATCGTCATCAGCGATGAGAAAAGCGAGCCAGAGATCCAGGAGGGGATTCACAATGCCCGGCCGCTCCAGGCGCAGCAGGCTGACAGCGTCATGCCTCAGCCCCCGGTTCGCGTAGGAGATGGCCAGTTCAAGCAGCGTCTGATCAGGATACTCGCTGCGGAGAGCCGTGAGAAATGTCTCCGGGTTCGTCCCGGATGGATCGAGCAGCACCCGCTCGAACCGCACCCAGTGGTGCAGCGGGTCCAGGGAGAGGAGTCTCTCCAGCAGCCGGACGGCCTCGTCTTTCTGTCCTGATTTGCGCGCCGCAAGAGCGGCCGCTTCCAGCGCCGGCAGGCAGCGGGTATCGCTGTTCAGGGCGGCGGCGGCCCAGCGGGCGGCATCTGGCCAGTCATGCCGCTGCAGGGCGATCTCGGCCAGCTGCACCGCGGCGGCAGTCCGGAACCCGGGCGAACGGGCCGCCCAGCCCTGACATTCCCGGGCATTGACCAGGTCGCCGGAGAAGCGGTGGAGCAGGCCGGCCGTGTAGTTCGCTTCGGGGTCGTAGGTGTCGATTTCCAGCACCCGGGTGATGCGCTCGAGTCCCTTTTCATAGAGTCCGCTCCGGCAGCGGATATCGGCCAGGGCCGTGTTCGCTTTTCTGTGGCCGGGATACTCCTTCACGATGCCGGTGAGGATCGCTTCCGCCTCTTTGTACCGCCGTGCCTTCAGCAGCTCTTCAGCCTCGAGCATGGCCCGGTCCGATGCCGGCATCGTCTCCAGCGCGTTCGCCGGTGTTTCAAAAGGGCGCGCGAGGCCGTGGCCGGGTTCGTCCGAATCGTAGGTGAGAGCGAGGGCCGGTACGGTGATCCGGTATGGTCCCGGAACATCGCGGGAGAAGGCCGCTTCAGCAGGTTCCAGGGGGGTGATGCTGAAATCCTGTTGCGCGACGGTATCACCGCCGGCCTCCAGAAACACCGTGCCCGCGGTTTTTTCAAAGGCGTTGAGGCGGACGGTCACGGAACCGCTCTCTTCGCTGACGAACATGACACCGAAGGGGGAAGCATCGCTGAGGCCGCCGGTTTCCCTGACCGGGAACCAGACTTCCTTCCAGCGGTCTCCGCTGCAGGGGGCGAACGCTGCCTGTCGAATGGGGGTGAGGTCCCGGCCGGGTGCATACTGCACCAGGTAGCGTCCGGCCTGCCATTCGATGTACTGGCCGTCGGTGTCGGTGAGCAGGTCTTCCCAGATACCGCCGGCCCGGGAAAGGGCCCAGAGCCAGAGTTTCTGACCGGGCATATCCGCGTAATCGGCCCAGTGGCCGAATCCTTCCCGCAGGCCGCTGTAGTAGCCGCCGAAGAAATCACGCTCCCGGCCGACGACGTGGTATGATTTGTTGTCTCCGAAGTCGTTCTCTGCATAGAAGGAAAGGTCACGCCCCCGGGTATCGACGGGCCAGGAGTGAGCCCTGCCCCCGTGTTCCAGGTAGCGGTCGCCGGGCATGAACATGCGCAGATCGTCCCGGGCCGGGGCAGCCGCGTTCATCCAGGTATAGGCGGCATGCATGAAGGGGCCGGGATTGTCCCAGGCCGCTTCGGTTTCAAAACAGGCCCTGTCCGGAGAGAGCGTGACGGTGACCCGCCAGCGGGTGCGGGACGGCAGATCCAGGGCGCCGACGGTGCAGAAAACACCGCCGTCTTCGCTGGAACCGAACGTATAGTCCACGGGAGTGGCGCCGGCGGGAGTGTGCCCGATGATGCCGAAATTGAACTCCACGCCGCCGCTGGTCCAGGGACCGCGCAGGGCGATGTTGCGGAATTTCAGCACTTCGTTGCGATAGATGAATTCGAACCCGGTCGTTTTGTCCACCGCCCCCCAGATTTTGCCGCCGACCTCAGGGAGAATGTACACGGCGATACCTTCGTTCTCCAGGGTGATCACTTTCCACTCCCGGGGCGTGCTCGTGTGACTGTACCCGTCGAAAAGGTGATAGGGATAGAGCCTGGCGTCCCGGGTCAGAATGGGAACGGGATTGGGGTCGGAGAAGGGGTAGGTCTCAATGATCCTGATCTCTTCCCTGACGACAGCCCGGCCCCCCTGCGCGGAAAGCAGGGAGGGTGCCAGCACCAGGGCGGCAAGCAGCAGGCGGATGGGCATGGAAAGCCTCTCTCAGTATTTTATATAAACGGGGGTTTCTTAAAGATAGTGAATTTTCAGGTTGAGGGCAAGTAATAGAAGGAGACCGGAGACAGGGTGTCGTCCTGAACACTGAAGCGATCTATTTTCAGTCGCTCTTCGTTTATCGCTCTCGGTATCGCTATCGCAATCGGAAGGACAAAGTCCCCGCCACACCCAAAATGTGCCAACGAAAAACGCGAAAGACACGAAAAATATCCATTCCCTTATTCCTTCCGTGATCTTCGTTTCTTCCGTTGGTAATTTCGGGGTGCGGTGACTTTATCCTTGCTTTAAAACGTTATGACCTCGTACCCCTCCTCCATATACCTCCCCAGGCCGGGGTGCCCTTTCATCTCGCCGCACAGGGGCAGTCCCTGGGCTTCGGCGGCGGCCAGGGAGCCCATTTTCGCACTGCAGGCTTTGCAGACGCAGTCGATGAGGCCGCCGTCCCTGACCGCGATATACAGTTCTCCGAAGGGTTTGTCCGGATCGTTCATTTCCTGCACCAGCCTGGTGGCGGTGCCTTCTATGATGACCTTTACATCCCACCCTTTTGCCCGCATATCCATCGCGTTGAGCAGTACGTGGGCGAAGCACATGGGTTCTCCGTTGAAGGCGACGAGGGCGACGCGTTTTTTCATGACAGTCTCCGATGCCAGTGATTGTCCGGCTGAAAGGCAGCTACCGCTGCAGCAGCAGTTTTATCGATTGAGTGTGCGTTTCCGTAGACAGGCGGCAGATGTAGACGCCGCTGGCAAAGCCTGCCGCGTTCCAGGTGGAACGGTGGGTGCCTGCCGTGAAGAGACCATCTTCTATCACCGCGATCTTACGGCCCCTGGTGTCGAAGACGGTCAGGACGGCCCCTCCGTCCCGTGGCAGGGAGAAGGTGATGACCGTCTCGCCGTTAAAGGGATTGGGAAAGTTCTGTGCCAGCGTACACGTTTCCGGTGTCCCGGACACTTCTCCGTCCCGTACATCTACGAACATCGATCCGTACTCGTAAGCCCCCATATCGATGAGAACGCTTCCGTTTCCATCCCCGTCGTGCACGCGGTACCTGCCGTCCAGATCGGTGACGAGCGGCACCGGAGCGGGTGCGCCCGCGTCGATGCAGGGGGATCCGGCCGCGAGGCGGTAGTTGCCCCCGGCCATGTCCTGAAAGAGCGGATCCGAATCCATGACCGGTGTGGAAGCGTATCCGCCCTGAATGTTGCAATTGGTGATATTCGGCGTGCCGCCCCAGCCGTTGAAGTTGTAGGCGGTGCCGGCCGAGTCGCTGTTATACCAGATGATGCAGTTGGTGAGCGTCGGGGTCGACCGGATAAAATAGATGCCGCCCATCAGGCCGGGTGATGCCGTATTGCAGACCACGGTGTTGTTCGCGAACAGGGGTTCCGCATCCTGAAACCCGGCCCCGGCGGTGTTGTGGCAACGATTGCGGGCGATGAGACAGCCGGCTACGAGCGGTGCGCCGCCGGAAATGCCGATGCCGCCGTAATACCCGGTGGCGTCGTTGTCGGTGATACTGCAGGTGAAAATACTTGCATGGGAGTTGTGCGCCGATATGCCGCCGCATCCGCCGTTGTTTATGTCCTGCCCGAGGGCGCTGTTGAAACGAATGATGCAGTCCTGAACGATCGAATAGGTCTGTTCCAGCCGCATGCCGCCCCCCAGCCCGTTGCTGCATTCGGCGATGTTGTGTTCGATGATGCAGTTGGAGACCCGGGGATCGGCACGGTAAATAAGGATACCTCCGCCGTAATCGGCGTATCCGTTCCTGATCGTCAATCCCGCCAGCCATGTTCCGGCGTCTTCATCGCTATTAATGGTAATCACCCGGCCCGTACCGGATCCGTCGATTATGGTCTGCCGTATGTAGGATGTGTCCATGGTGGTAATATAGAGTGACGCCAGGGTGACGCATTTCCCGTTGAAGTCGACGTTTTCGTAGTAGATATCGGGCTGCAGCAGAACGGTGTCGCCTTTCACCGATGCGTCGATCGCCTCCTGGATGGTGGCGTACTCCCCGGGCACGTGGCGGATCTCCGCGTCAAGATTCACGATGAAGAAGACAGCCGTGATACAAACCGAGAGAGCGTGTTTCATGGTGACCTCCTCGTCAGGGGTGAGACATCGATCAGCGGAAGGGAAGTGAAAATTATAGCGGCAGATGCATGCGTGTCCGCACGTTCCTGAGCAGAAATTGTTTTATATGGTATCAAATAAATATACGCAATCACGACCTGAAGTGCAAGGGTGAAATGACGGAGACAGGATACCTGGCCATGCCCCGCCACTCCCGGTAATTCCAACGAAATACACGAAAATCACGGAAGCAATGAGGGAATTGATGTTTTCGTGTCTTTTGCGTTTTCCGTTGGCACATTTTAGGCGGGGCAGGGCAGGCCCGATTCCGGCTTCCGATCAGCGACTGCCGATGCCGGGCACTATAGTGCATATCTCTTCCCCGTTCGCGTAAGAAACCCCTCCCTTTCCATCCCGTCGATGATGCGCTTCAGGCGTTCGGGATCGGTGCCGGTTCCCGCAGTCAGGTCAGCGAACGTACAGGCGCCGTGATCCAGGATCATTGCGAGGATTCTGCCCCGGATCTGACGGTCGGATCCCTTGAAGGGGGACTGCTTTTTATAGGCGCTGCTGCGGGCGGTGATGTCTTTTATCGTTTTCTTGAGATGACTGCCGTAATCCATGAGTGCGGAGTACCAGGTGTGGGGATCCTTTGTCCAGATTGTCCGTGCCACCAGGGGTTCGATTTCAGCATCGGAGACCGAATCGCCGTCCTGAAAAAAATGGTGGATATAGACCGTCCTGATATTGGTCTCGATGAGTACCTCGGGCCGGTTGAAGGCGAACACGGGGATGGAGCGGCTGGTGTAGCGGCCGATACCGGGCAGGGTGATCAGCACCTCCGGATCCTGCGGGACCTTGCCGCCGTGGGATGTGATGATCTCCGCGGCGGCCCGCTGCAGGTAGAGAGCGCGGCGGTTGTAGCCGAGCCCCTTCCAGCGGGCAATGAGGGAAACAGTGTCCGCTCCGGCCAGATCGGCGAGAGCGGGGAAGGCTGTCATGAATTCCCTGAATTTCTCCGCCACCCGGTCTGCCTGGGTCTGCTGCAGCATGTATTCTGAGACGAGTATGGCGTAAGGATCCCCTGTCTCCCGCCAGGGGTAGTGTTTGCTGTGCCGCCGGTACCATTCAAGGACAAGGCGCTGAAAGGCTGCGACGCGGTTTTTTGTCAGAGGATGCGGGGTGCGGGGAGCGGTCGAAGCAGGGTCTCTCTTCATATAGATTCGCCGGGTCTTTCACGAGAAAAAGTGCACGAGGGTCCGGACCGCGATGGCGGCCGCCGGTCGACCGGTGTCGCTCCGGGGAGAGAGTGATACCGCCGTCCGGAGCGGTTACACTGTCCGCTTTTTTAAAATCTTGTCCGCGGCCAGCCTGCCTGTGAGAATAGACATGGGCACTCCCGCGGGGCTGTAGGCCCACTGTCCCGCCTGATAGATCGAGGGGATGGGAGTGAGGACCGAACGATCGGAGTACTGGATTTTATGAACGACCGGAACCGGATATTCAAAGGACCAGCCGGTGATTGCCCCTTCGGAACTCGCGATCCGCTCGGCGATGCTCACCGGGCTGAAGGAAAAGCGGGCGATCACCCTGTCCTTCAGCATGGGATAGACGGACCCGGCGATTACCCGCAGCATGCTCTCCTCAAAGGCCGTCTTGAACTCAGCGTACCAGCCCGATTCCTCCACTTTTTTAAAGAGATCGTATTCGGCGAGCAGGCTGATGATCAGTCCCGTCTTCCCGGGAGGCGCCAGATCGGGATCCTTGAGTCCTGGAATGGAAATTTCATAGGTGTTGAGCCGGGTAAAGGTGTCGAGCCAGGCCAGTACCTCTTCTCTGGTAACGGTCTCCCAGGAGGCAAGCAGGTCGTTGAGCCCCTGTCGATGCACACCCCCCAGCCCCTGCTTTGAAGGGGTGTAGAAAAAGTGTCCGTTGGCGATCTTCCGGAAACTCTCCAGAGGTTCGTCCACCTCCAGAAAGATACTGAACACCGAGTCGCCGCCCCTGCAGGCAAGCATGCGGCTTTTTTCATTCGCGATCGCCGCCGCTGTTTTTGCCGGCAGCCCCCCGGTCCCGGTAATGTCATACAATGTTTTCAGATCGGCGGCCCAGACAAGATCACCATACCCGTACTCCTGGCCTCTCTCGTCCGTTACCAGACGGGTATCCGCCGCCACCGCGACGATTCTTGTCCCGGTTTTTATTTCGCCGCCGAATGCTTCGACTTTGCGCTGCACCGCCTCCGCCAGCCGGCCCACACCGCCTTTGGGATAAAAATAGTCGAGATAGAGGGAAAAGTAGCTGAGGGCGAAAAATGTGGGTGTGTTTTTGAAAAAATGCTGGGATATGATATCCTTGAGGGCGGGGGTGCTCACAAGCGTATCCAGATAGTCTTCCACCGGCATGTTCATGCGGTTGATTCTGCCGACGGTGAAGAGAAACCTGGGCAGCCAGGGCAGCAGTTTTTTAAAAAGAAAGTCCCGGTCCCCGGGTATGTCTTTGAATATGGGATTTTCGATGCCGTAGAGCACATCCATGTGTTTCATGATTTTCCGGATCACGGCGAGGACCGCGTCGATCTCCTGTTCGCTCTCCGGGTAGAGGCGGGCGAGAAGCATCCGGTAGTCTTCCAGGCTTTCCAGGCCCTGGACGTGCAGCATCTCATGCTCAATTCCCAGGGAGACGGGGCTCTTCACCACTTCCAGGTGAATTCCCAGATCCTCGAGCATGGGGAAGATGATGCCCGCGTCCTCGAGGGCGCGCACGCCGGCGTCGAAATGGAATCCGTCCCTGGTGAATGAATTGACCAGGCCCCCGCACTCCTCGTTTTTTTCAAAGAGAAGCACGCGCCGGCCCGCGCGTGCGAGATAGGCGGCGGCGGTCAGCCCCGCGATGCCTCCGCCCACAACGATGGCATCGTATGGGTTGCCGGCGCTTGTGGATGGTTTCATGCCTGCTCTACTCCATGATTGAATACGAGTGTGATCAGCTCTGCGGAAGCCCCGCCAGATCAAGGCTTTTTCCCCAGAGCTCCCGGGCCGTTTCCATGTCCCGGGCCGGGGGCGCCGGCTCTTCTTCTATGGTCAGATTGAAGAATTTGCCGCTGACCCCCTCCATGTCCGGCGCGACGCCGAGATAGTAGAGGGCCTCCGCCGACACTTCCGGGGACTTGAGGCCTCTGTCAAAGAGATGCTTCTTAAACCAGCGATAGAGGGGGCCGTTTTCCTGTCCGGTCCCGGTTTTCACCGCTCCCGGGTGCATGGCGTTGATGGTCACGCCGGTGCCGGCGAACTGTTCGGCGAATATCATCATGGTGAGGAGCTGGGCGGTTTTGGCGGACCCGTAGCTTTTCAGCCCGGAATAACGGTGGCGCTCCCAGTTGAGATCATCCAGGTGCAGCCCCCAGGCGGCGAACCGGTGCCCCTCGGAGCTGACGAGAATGATGCGCGCGTGTTTCTGGGAATTGAGCTTGTCCCGCAGCAGACAGGTGATGATAAACGGTGCGAGGTAATGGACCATGAAAATTTTTTCAATGCCCTCCGGGGTCACCTCTCTTTTGGTCAGGTAGGGACCCGCGTTATGGATCAGGACATCGATGGGCTCCTTCATTTGTGAGAGCTGCTCCGCCGCCCGTTTCACCTGCCGCATGTCACTTAAGTCCGCCAGAATATAATCACATGAGACGCCGTACGTGCCTTCCATGTCCCGGCGCAGATTCTCCGATTTTTCCCGGTTGCGGTTGATGCAGAGCAGGTTCGCTCCGCGGGAGGCATAGGTGCGGGCGGTGATGCGGCCGATGCCCGAGGTGGCGCCGGTGATGACGACGAGCCGGCCCCGGAAATCATCGTCGCACAGGGCGGGCTCGGCCATGCTGTTTTTAATCATCGCCCAGACGTTGGACCACCGGTACTCCTTTACATACTGGAAAAATTTGCTGGTTTTCTTTTTCATTGCCGGCTCATCCGAATTTTTTTCTCATGAAGCGTCTGTAGGCGGGGCCGAAGCGGGGAATGTTGTCGAAAATGTCTCCCCAGAGATCGTAATAATCCCGCTGTTCGCTGATCATGCCATCCGCATTCAGGGTGAGGCGGCTGGCGCCGTACACCACGGAACCGGGGTACTTTTTATAGCTGATCGTCATCTCCCATTCGAAGAAGATGACCCTGTCCCTGGAGACGGCCTGGACGATTTTCATTTTCAGATCCTGCGACCGGTCGGTGAGCCGTTCGGTCATGGCCGTAAATTCCGTGATACCGCGTATTTCCTGAATTGAATCCCTGAATACGATGTCGTCCGCGTAATAGGGGAGGATATGGGACCAGTCGGGTTTTCCTTCGGTATTGTACGTTTTGGACCACAATTCGATGAAAGTGTCGAGATCGAGGCCGCTCTTTTTCGGGCTGTTTTCCCGGCTCATAATCGTAACCCTTTTATCGCTTAAAAATACATACCCACGGTGAAGAGGTAATCCATGTTCCGCAGCGGCGCGGGATCTTCTCCTTCGGCGGTCGGCATGTTCAATACATTCCAGCCGAGAGTGAACCGGTATTCAAAAAAGCAGCGCCTTCCAAACAGGATGCCTTCCACGCCGCTGCCGTAGAGAAATCCATAATCGAATATATCGACGCCGTCTATTTTATTCTTGTCATGGAATGCCACCGGTTCGTCGTCCACTTCCGCGAGGCCGCTCAACCGGTATTCACCACTGAGAAATATCGATAAGGTGAAACCGCTGCAGCCGTAAATACCGATCTTGCCTATCCTGGCAAACGTATAACGAAACAGGATGGGTATTTCAAAATAATTTATATCATATTCGGTTCGCGTATTGATGGGGCGGTCTTTGAGGACAATATCTTCCCGTGATCCTTTCATGGTGAAGAGAAATTCCTGCTGCACACCGAACGATTCGGTGATGGGATAATACACGAAAAAACCGCCTGCGGCGGCGTGCCGGTAATAGACGTCAACATCATAGGGAATGTCAGGCTCGAGGATTCCATACTGGGTCGCCAGGCTGTACCCGGCTCTGATACCAAATCGGGCGCCGGTCTGGGCCGAAACCGGCATGGTCAGTGTGAGCGTTAAAAAGACTAAGGGATACAACCATTTTTCCATTGTCCACTCCTGATATCCGGTCAATGCAAGCAGGGGCATCGGTGACGCCCTGAAAGCAGATGTAGGTTCGGGATTGGTGTGCCTGGGTGTTACGAATAAATATACCATATTCGGAAAATGATTCCTAACAGATTTTACAGTCGGCATCATCGGTACGGTTCGCTGCCGCCATGCGGGAAGGGGTCGGGATAGAGGTGCGTATGAATAAAGTAGCCGATCGCTCCGACCGCCCGCCTTGCTTCGGGCAGCCAGGGAGCACAGGTGTGCCAGACGTGCCACATTCCCGGCCAGACGGTCAGTGTCACGTCAACGCCCGCCGCCCTGGCCCTGGCGGCCAGCCGGGTGGCGTCACTGAGCAGTATTTCGTCTCCGCCGGCCTGAATGAGCAGCGGGGGCAGGCCGGTCAGGTTTGCGAAGAGGGGAGAGAGCAGCGGGGCCCGCGGGTCTTCGGCATCGCCGAGATAGCTGCGGGCCATGGAAAGGGCGAATTCGGGGGTGAGCAGGGCGTCGCCGCCGCCGCGGAAGGTCTCGCCTTCGCCGGTGAGGTCAACCATGGGAGAGATGCAGACGCCCGCCGCGGGCAGGGGGTCGCCGCCGTCCCTGATGGTCATCAGCGAGGCCAGTACGAGATTCGCTCCGGCCGAGTCCCCGGCAAGGACTATACGATCGGGTCCGATTCCCTCCTCGAGCAGGCGGCGGTAGACGGTGGTGACGTCTTCCAGGGCCGCCGGGAAGGGGTGTTCGGGCGCGAGACGGTAATCCACGGCAAGCACCCGGCTCAGCGATGCCCGGCCGATGTGGGCTGCGAGCACGCGATGGGTGTTGTACCAGCCCAGCACCCAGCCGCCGCCGTGCAGGTAGAGGATGACTGTATCGGGCGACGCCTTCGGCGGCATGATCCATTCAAGCGCGATCCCATCGGTGCTCACTGCGCGGGATCGGGTTCCCCGGGGCAGGGGCAGCGGCCGGGAGATGGTGTCGGTATATGCTCTCAGCTCCGGAATGGAGGCGATAGCGTTCATGCGCCGGGAAATCGCTTTCGTCATCAATTTGAATACATGGCTCTGCAGGCTGGGCATGGCGGATATCCGTTAGTGGCAGTGAGATCGATAAGGAACAGTATTTCTTTTCCGGTTTCAGTGTCCGGATCACCATCATTTCAGCGGCAGGGGCGGCACCCCCCTGCCGCACGGCCCGGATTCCTGTGCGTTCACCAGACATCCGGGCGGAAGAATTACCTGTGATAAGTGGATAAAATTAATGGAATATAGTAACCAGATTATCAGGAAAATGCAAGGGAATTCTGCCTGTTGCGGCAGGGGTGGTGAGGTGTGGTCAACCCCCGCGGAATCGCTTTACCGCTGATACCGCGGGAGGTGACTAAGGAGACCCCGGCCTTCAGGACCGGGGTGTTATGAGCTCGCCGCCGGGATGAAGCCGGCTTCCGGTTCAGGGAGCTGTTCGTATAAACCGGGAACCAAAATAGCGGTCGGTGTCTTTCGTGAACACATCGAAGCCCGTTACGGTACCGCCCGGATCACGAATGAACCTGATGCATCCGGCGCTGAATCCACAGAGATCGTTCCCCAGGGGAACGAATGGTATGTCACCCTGCCGCAGAAAATTTCTTCCGCTGAGATCATCGCCCTGCCGCGAGATGTGATACGTTTTCTGCAGTTCCAGGGAGGTGTACCAGCCTTCGCAGCCGGGACTGTTTGCGGCGTCTACCGTACACCGCATCGCCTCATTGAAAGTACGTCCGTTTCTCACTGCGGTCAGACCGGTTATCGTGCCGTTTTCGTCTCTCGAGAACCGGCAGCTGAAAGACGTGTCGTGGCCGAGAAAGAAGGTGTCCTTCGCGGCCGGGATCAGTTCCATGACCTGCCGGAGACCCTGGCGGCCGCTGAAGGAGAGGTAATAGAGTTTCCCCGCATCCCGAACGACACCCGTGAAGCCGTTGCCGCGGTCCCGGTACCATCCAAGGACTGCATTCGGATCATATCCCGGCGATACCGCGGCGGGCGGAGGGGTGCGTGTGAGGGGCGCCTCCGGGCCGATGCCTGTGCCGATATAGCGCCGCATGAATATATCGCCGATATCGTCCGCGATCCTCGAGACATCGTCCCCGTTCACGTTGCTCAATACGATCACGCAGCGGTTTGCTTCGGTTTGTCGTCCGATGGCTGCACTGTAGCCGCTGGAGCTGCCGTTTATGAGATTGACAGCAAGTGTTTTTTCGCCGTTTTCATAGGGAATTCTGAAGAGCGGACCTGCCATGGTCATGAATGTCCCTGGCAGTACAGGCTGATACATCGCCGCTTTCGAGGCAGCGGTGAGAATACTGTCCCCTTTCATGCACAGCGTTTTCTGCCAGAGATAGAGATCATGAGCGGTACTTAGCAGATCACCGGCAGCCAGAGCAGTCGACTTGTCCTCGATGTATGCCTTGCCGCAGCCGGACAATCCTCTCATATATCCGGTTGCCAGCCGGGCATCAGTCGTCCTGTTGTTTTCCACGAACGTATCATGCATGTCCAGCGGGGAAAAAATGTACTCCTGCAGCAGCTCGGCGTATGAGCGCCGTGTCACTCGCTGCATGATTGCTCCCAGAATGTAGAATCCGGGACTGCTGTAGGTGAACCGCTCGCCCGGCGCATGCTGCAGGGGCGTATCCTGAAACAGGGCTATCAGTTCCCGGGGGGTGTGGAAAAAGTGGTCGTGCCTGCTGAAATAGTCGGGAACGGCCTGGTAATGATGCGGTATGCCCGATGTGTTGGAGAGCAGGTGCCTGACGGTGATCGACGACCCTGTTTCCGCAGGATACCAGGGGAGATAATCGGATATCGTCCCCTCCAGGTCGAGCACCCCCTGCTCGACGAGCTTCAGCGCGAGCATTGCCGTGAACACCTTGGTAATCGAGCCGATCTGGAACCGGGTGTCCAGGCTGTTGGGGATGCCGAACTCCCTGTCGGCCATGCCGTAGGCTTTGTGAAAGAGGATGTCATTGCCGTCCGCAACCAGAATGACGCCGTTGAATTCCTCGTACGGGGGAAAACTGTGTATATACCGGTCAATCAGCCGGGCCAGGTGCGCCTTGTTTCCCGGGGTACCGGTCCTGCGGCCGGCCGGGCTGAAGTCACACGCAATGAGGAGGCTGAGAAACACCAGAACGCACAATGTGCTTCGGACAGTATGAGTGCCTGATTCGCAAACGTACAATGATTTCATGCCGGTCCTTTCATTTTCAGATGGCAGGTGAATAATTGCAGACTGACGAATGGTATTTCTTGACGCCATACCTGTAAAAGAACACTCCCTTTTCTGAAAAAGGTTGCCTTCCCGCATGATGGCGATGTCCAGGACTATATAAAGGGGGGTGAACAGCGTGCCGATCGGCACGGTCAATACAAAGTCGGTGCTGCCGGTACACCTGTTTGCCTAGAAACCAGGGGACAGGGTCCGGCTGTGGCCGGGTGTGGGGTGACGGAGGGTATTACTATTGCCCGAATGTGGAGAGCTCGCTGAGTGATGCTTGAATCTCCTGCGCCGGGCACATTCCGGCAGGCACTGCCGGAGCCGGGATCGCTGGTACCGCGAAGCCCGGGCCCGGAATGGGTGTATGGCTACGCCGGCGGCCCCTCATCCTTCAGCGCTTCCGAGGCCGGCTCGCCGCCGACGCCCCAGTGGCTTTTGGGGATCTCGTTGATCAGCACTTCCACCGCGCGCCGGGGGATACCCATCCCCTCGAACACATCGGTGATGCCTTTGATCACGGTTCTGGCGTTTTTTTCTCCGAATCCTTTCCAAACGTTCACGGTTACACTCGGCATTGCCGCCCTCCCAAATTGTCGGATAGACCGGACCCCGCAGGGGTCATTGCGCTTTTTTCTCACCCTTGCCGAGATCCCAGTCCCTGCTCATGTCCTTTACGTATTGTCTGACGATGGTGCCGCAGTCCGCGCAGAGATCAGCGTATATCTGTTCCGCGCCGAAAAAGACTTTTGCCTTCCGGTAACGCAGCCCGATCGGGCTGACGTCGTTCTGCTGACAGACTGCAGTGTTGTGAATGATCTGTTCTGAACCGCAGTGGGGGCATTTCATGATTGCCTCATGGTTGACGGAGTGTGTGCACCGCCTTCACAGCGGCGATGGCCTTGCCCTTGAAGATTTCCAGGGCGACCAGGCGGTTTGCGGCGGTCATGTATACTGTCCTTTCATACTGCATTGCGCTGTCGGAGTGCGAACCGGAATCACGTCTGTTCGTGCGGCAGGACCATCGCGGTCGTGCCGGGTACCCTGTCTGACACTGGTGATGACATGATAAACATAAGGAAAATATCACCGGGATGCCATCGGTTTTTTCTATCGCAAGGATGAACCGGGACCGGCGGAATCAAGGTGTACATTGGTTTTACAACAAGCAGGTGTATGCCCGCAGGCTGAAAAATTATATTCACAAATTTTTATGCTTGACATTTATACGCTGTATAATTATCTTGTTTTCAGAATAGGTAATTTTAATCGGGAGAATCCTGCCGCCCATACGTTGCTACTATTTTTACCAGAGATGTGCACATCTACGGTCATGTTCAGCAGAGATGAGTAGTTCGCATCCTGTTGATGACGCCACATCATACCAGGTAAAGAAAGGAGCAAATCATGGGAAAAGGATTTTTTCGCACCGCCCGCCTTATTTTTGTCCTGCTGTTCTTAATCACCGCATCATCACTCACAGCTCAGAACCGGGTGTTCAACCGGAACGCGGACTATTCACATCTTTTTATTCGGTATAATACCGGGCTGATGGATCACGTATCGAACAGGGTTGACAATCTCGATGGCTGGAAGGATTCGATTGTACGTGGGATTGGTGTTGAGATTGCCGTATCGCGTTCGATGAAAATCGGTATTGCGCTTGATTTTCTTGATCAGAATAATAGTACATCGATGTATAACACCTATACAGATGCTTCCGAGACATATTATTACGGACATCATACAACCAGAGAGCAATATGTAAAGACCTATGGATTTCAGGTCTCCTATTATCCGACAGGATTCAATGAAGGTGTATTCAAACCCTACGTCTTTGCCGGATTTTCCGGAACCCGTTACACGTTCCGCACTCATGAAATGTGGTCGGTCACCAAAGCGGATCAGCCGCCCGAGGTTTGGCATCATTCAACACCATTGATGGTAACAAGCGTTGATGCATACAGCAACGGGTATGTCTACGGTCTGGGAATCGATTTTTTCCCCTATGTCTGGCTCAATCCCTTCTTTGAATTCAGGGTGTGCAGTGTGACCTCGAGCGCCTATAAGGGTAATGTTATCTTTATGTTGGGGATAAAAAGTAATATTTTATAGGTATCGAGAGCCGAAGAGCTTTCTTCCCGACCGGGACCGGTGCCGGCCGGGAAGAAAGCATTCCATTCCGGTTCGATTGATGTTACCGGATAAACATCATTTTCCGTATCTGGCTGATCTTTCCCTCTATTTCCATCTTATAAAGGTAGACCCCGCTCGGCACCTGAATCCCCTGTCCGTTGCGGCCATCCCAGGCAACAGTGTGCACACCGGCACTCATGTCGTCATTCAGCAGCCTGCATATTTCCTGTCCTTTGACGTTATAGATGTTCAGACGGACACGGGAAGCGGCCGGGATCGAGAACGTGATGTTCGTGGCGGGATTGAACGGATTCGGATAGTTCGGGAACAGCGAGTATCGGTTCACCGCGGGAACAGGCTCGTTGTCAGCTATGTGAGTGATCGCCCCGGAAATGTCATACGCAAATAACCGGTTATCATCACGATATGACATAATTCCTCCGACCAGCACCTTCCCGTTCACCAGGGAGTTGCTGACAAACAGATCCTGAGCGATGTTCAGGGGATCGAACCCGACATCGGGGGAGACATCGTGAAAGAGAGTGGAGAGCGTGTTCGTTGCGATCTGCAGGCGGTAGAGAAATTGCGGCAGTCCCTGGCCGGCTCCTTTGTCGAACAGCCAGAGGTACGGTCCCCCGCCTGAATATGAATCGTACGCGATTCCCTGGATGTGCGGTACATGGTGTCCGTAGAGACTGAGTGTGCGGATCACTGTCCCCTGCAAATCGATCAGAGTGAGATTGCTCAATCCGGGAAATCCGACCCACAACCCGCCGTTTCCGTTATCCGCGGCCGGATCGAAGGTGCAGAGCCAGGTGTTGATCGGGCTTGGATGAGCGATCGAATCGACAACGGCCCGGGTAATGGGGTCGATTTTGTAGTAATGGTGACCGCCGTACCCGGCGGCATACATATAGCGCTGCCCGTCATAGGTCAGGCCGGCTATACCCATACTCAGACCGGCAATCGCGAATGATTCAATGAAGGTGCCGTCCGCTTCAAAACATGAGATCTTGTTCATGTTCCAGAGCGCCGTCCATATCTGTCCGCCGTATTCGATAACGCCGGCATTGAAATTACAGCCCGAAGCTGACAGATCATGATTCATCGCCAATGGGTAAAAATTATCCGCATCGGAGATGTAAAAAGGAATTTCATGGGATGTTTCTGGATGATCGCCGTCGCTGATTCGCAGGACACAATTGTTCGACGGCGTGCCGGGGACCGTCCATTCGTATTCATCGTCCGCAATGTTCTCCGCGACACCTGCCCAGTGTTGACCGCCATCCAGCGAATAGTCGATGGTGAATATCGAAATTCCAGCGGATTGCCACTGCAGCGTAACGGTCTCACCGGCCTGAAGGCTGGTATAATCCGTCGGTGCGAGAAGGGTGACGAAACTGGCCGGCTCCATCGAAACGGTAAACGTGATTGTTTCGCCGGCGGTTCCGATATTGTATATGTTCAATCCGCCGGGACTTCCATCCTGCAGAAAACAGTGAGGATCGGAAGCGTCATTGATCCCGGTGCGGCCTGCATCGGCGGAGAAAAAAGCGTCCCACTGATTTCCGTTGTAGGTCGGCGTTCCGCCGGGACGGTAGATATACAGTTCATCCGGAGGCCCGCCTGAATTGCCGCTGTGAAGCGTATTGACCCGGTAGACGAGCAGCCCCGATCCCGTCAACTCATGCGTTTCAAACGGCGTCTTTCTCTTGCGGTATTCAAGAACAAAGAACTCATCCCCGGTGTAGGGCGATGCAATTTTATAACAATTATGTTCCTCCTCGGTCAGCGGATTCAATGTGTAGGTGCCCGGCTGGGTAATCTCCGGAATGTCATCGATCCAGTGCCCGTATTGATATTTCATCCAGGCCCCCATGTGCGGCGTTTCCGGCCAGGAGTAACTCATGATATCCCACTCACCCACAGGAATGAGATCATTTTTCCCGTAGTGGTAGAGATCCGGCGCGCTCATGGTGTGGAACATCTCATGGGCAAGCGTACCGGTCGAGACACCGATGCTGGCGAATTGTTCGATCAGCAGACTATATTTCCCCACCTGTTTTCCGTGGATGAAGACCTGGCTGGAATCGCTGAGTCCGAGACTCGAAAAATGCGGCCATAACAGCGATGCCCACTCCGTTTGCGGCCCGCGGATAATGAAACAGATATGGTCAACATATCCATCATCGTCGCTGTCGATATCCAGATCACCGGGAATCAGAGGCTCCACCGCCTGAACCGCTTTGACCAGCAGCGCCCGTTCACGCGTGTAGGCCATACCCTGCGAGTAGCCGTCGGGATTTTCCGGGGCGTTCACGGTGTAGTGGCTCCTCGGCAATGCATCCTGAACCGATGCGATAGTATCGCCGTCCGGTGACGGATAGAAGGTGGAATTAATATGCAGTTGTGCGTAGGATACTTCTTCGAAATAGTTCACGAGCGAGGGCGCGCCCTCGGTAACGTCATTGAATGTGGAGTCCAATGACTGGAACGATGTCTCAAATTCCGTCTGGTCGGCGAAGCGGATGAAAATCACGATATTTTCTACCACACCTTTCGACGGACAATATGGAGTCAGATGCTGCCACGCCCCGGCGTGCTGGTGATCTGATGCCTTCCCCTGAAGATGCTGGTCCTGTTGTGCCGAAGCGTCAGGTGACGCATGCAGTTCGATCGCCTGGAACAGCAGAACAGAGAGCACGACAGTGCCCGTACACGAGCGTAATCGTTTCATGGTACCATTCCCCTTTTTTATAACGCACCGGAACTGATACTGTTGTTGGATGAGAGACACCGTACCTGAGCGACGGCGAGTGCATGCATGTACGGTTATCCGCGAACGAGGTTTTAGAGCAGGAGAGGAACCGGAAACAGAAACGGTTTCCCGGCCGCCTCACGTTCCGTCACTCCTTGAGCCGCTGCTCGATTTCTTTCTTCAGCTTTTCGAGCGCATCGACACGGTCCCCAACCTGCTTGCGGAGCGCATCAACCTCTGCAAGTGTCGTGAGGCGGTTTTGTTCAATCAATGCCACGATTCCCTGCCGCCGCTCATCGGCCTCCGCGCGGACATAGGTTTCCACCTGCTGCCGGGCCCGGCTGACCTTGTCGTCCAGCACGGCCCTGATCCTGCCGGCCAGCACTCTGTCCACATTGGAATTCATCCGGAGTCCGTACCCTGCGGAGTCCCCCTGCAGCCGGGCCGAGATCGTCACCCGGGAGAGCCCGGTCAGCACATCACGCACGATCCGGGAAACAGCGTCCGAGGCCTCTCCCGTGTATGAGAAGGTCACGGGGGCGGCCGCCATGTTCAGGCTGATGTCCACTGCCTCTCCGCTGAGATAGCCTGCGAGTCCGAGATCAGAGGAGGGGGCGGTCACGGCCGCCGGGAGATTGGCCCCGCTCTGCAGCGCGATCGTGCCGAGATCGATTCCCGCGGCGGTTACCCGCAGTGAATCCCGGGGCACCGCACCGGTGCGGTCGATCATGCCCTGTATGCCGTAGGTATCGCCGGACGCCTTTCGCAGGGTCAGGCTGAATCGTGCCGGACGGCCGTACAGGGCCGGATCGGTGGTCACCCCGGTCACCGTCCCTTCAATGAAAAACGGGCCGGAGGTGTCGGCGGCAGCACCGGCTGCCGAGAACCGGGCGCTTCGCAGCAGAAACGCCGGATAGCCGCGGGTGAAGGGGAAGCGGATATCCTGGCCCTGAAAGCGGGGCGGGCGGCGCTTTTTTTCACGGCTGAGCGCCTTTTCGGCCGTGGGAAGGTACCGGCGGGTCAGGGCCATATATCCGAGCAGCTTTTCGGTCTTCTGCACCAGCGGCGCCCCGAACAGGAGCAGGCCGACATCCCTGACGTCGAGATCGCGCATCCGCGCCAGCTGCTGCGCGCGCTCGATGTCGGATGCGAGCCCGCCGTCGACCCCTTCGATCCGCGTATCCAGATCGCTGAAGGTCCCGGCAAGTGCCGTGTAGGATGCGTTCAGGTCTTTTCTCAGGGATGCGGCTTCTTTCTGAATGTCACGAACCTTTTTCAGCGCCGCGGCCAGGGTGATGACATCGGTGATCCTGTCGATGTTGAGCGAGCCGATGTCCGCTTCCAGCTTTGCCAGCCGGTCCCTGTAGGGTGCCGGGTCCGCCCGGTCGTTCCACACGCTGAACGTGCTGTCCGTGAACCGCCTCAGTTCGCTGTAGGCCCGGAACGTTTCCAGGTTGTCTACCGCGATAAGCGAGTCGATGTTCAGGGTCGTTCCCAGCGCGGAGAGATCGAGCACCGGCAGGTCCTGCATCTGGGCGGTGAGGGAGGATGAGACTTTTGCGAGCATGCCCGGTTTTTTTTCGGCCCGCGGCCCCGGTTTGACCGGGATGAAGCCATCCGTTGCCCGGCGGGTGCCGCTGCGCACGTTTTCCAGTGACAGCTCCCTGATGATCACCCGTCTCCAGAAGAGGGGACGGGCTTCCATGCTGAAGGCGGCCCGGCCTGTTTCGAGTATATTGCGCCAGGTGTCGTTCCTGTCGGCTACCTGAAGCCGGTCCCACGAGCAGCTGAGTCTGAAGAGACTGAAATGGAACCCGTCCAGCTCCACTTTCGCCCCGGCGGCCGCCCGGCCGGCGGATTCAAGGGCGCGTTCGAGATAGCTGTCGCGGGTGAGAAAGGCGATGACCGCGGCAAGGATGAGCAGGGCGAGAAGAATCAGCACTCCTTTTTTTCGCATCACGCACCTCCCAGGTCACGAATGTTCAGGTAGAACCGCACCAGTCTGCTGCTCTTGAGAACCTGGACGATTTTCCACTGCTGAACGCGCCTGTCCAGGCCGGAGCGGTAGGCTGTCACGAGCCGTTTCATGCCGAAGAAGAGGGGGAGGAAGAGCACCAGGCCGGTGAGGAAGCCGCCCATGACAACCGTGTTATAAAAACGGGAGAGGGGCGCGACCGGCGTGTTATAGAGAAATGTCCAGAAGCCCTGCAGGACAGGGAGGGTGAGGACCGAAAACCCGACGGCGTGGAACAGCCGGTCGAGGGGAATGGAGATCAGGGAAGCCAGGAGCATCGCCACGGTTCCCGCGGCCAGGTTGACATCCAGGAGGACGAGGAGAGTGAGGAGAATCACCCCCTGCAGTGACCGGAACGGGGTCACCCCGAGGAGGAATCCCAGGGCGAATCCGGCGGCGATGCGGCCTGGGGTTGATCCCGAACGGAACGCCTTGATGAATTTCGAAATGATTTTCAGCCAGATCATGAAGTGCACCTCATAAATGAGCGGATTCCTGCGTCGACACCGGTTTCGCCGCCGGCGCCTCATTATCCGTTTCTTGAAAAAAATACCTGGATGCCGGTAATGTACGGCAGGGAAATGAGATTGTCACGACAATTCTGCAGCGGCAGAGTATTTTTACGGCCGAAACAGTCCGTCGGGATCCGATCCCTCCAGACCTGCCCGGTAGAGACGCTCGTCGACCGGAGAGAGGCGGGCGATCATGCCCGGGGTCAGGAGGGAATGACGCCGGATGGTGTCCAGCCGGTCGGCGATCCGTTCGAGATCCGCGTCACGGGTCATCCATGCGTATGTATCGAAGACCGTCAGGTTCAGGGGAACGGTGTAGCCCCGCAGGGTCTTCTCCCGTTCGACGTTGTAGTACTGCTCGAAGTAGGAGAGCACCAGTTCCCGCAGGGTGCGGTAGACCGGCTCCCGGAACCGCAGCCCGGCGAAGTTCGATTTCGCGATCGCGCCCCAGTGTCCCTCCTGCTTGAAAAGCGCCAGCAGGTGGTCGTCGTCCCTGTCGTCGGGGATCATGTCCAGGATCAGCGGCGGAAAGCCGATGAGGCGCAGGGCCGCTGCCGCGAAGAGGGCGCCGTCGAAACAGTGGGCCAGGCGGTCCCGCAGCACCTGCAGGGGGCAGCGGTAGACCGGCTCGGCGCTGTAGGGCACCGTGTCGAGAAAGGCCTGGATGCGGTACGGTGAATCGAGTGTCTTCATTAACCGCCGTTCTTCGGCGGTCAGGGTTGGAAGGAAGGTGGCTGAAGAGATCAATGGGCCCTCTTTACCATATCTATGTCTATCGCGCTGTTCAGAACTAATGGGTATTATTGTTTAAATATATACTTGAGCATGGAAAGATGCAAACGGTTATTCATTCTTGTCTGTGGAAACAGAGGCGGCATACAGGTGTTGCGGTTTTCAGGGGCAGAGCCCTGTCAGACAGTCCGCCCGGGGGCTCAAGCCCCCGGGCGATCGATGCGAAAGAGCTATATATAACCGGGAATATACTACGGTCCTTTTAATACATTGCGAGTTATCATCTACCTTTGCGGCTGAATTTATTTCCACTCATCCGAGTAGATATCACAGGTCACATCTCCATTAGCGTTGATAGTTGTGTGAGCCCGCGCTTTCCAGATGTAATTAACTCCACTCCCCCTACTGACAAGCACACGGATGAAGGTATAATTTAATGCGAGTCCGGATGCGGTCTGTCCGGTTACTCACGGATGCGTGCTTGTGATCCCGGTTCATTCAGTTTCTATCCTGAGCAGATGCAAATCCTGGAAATCAAAACTGAAATCGATATCCGGCGATATGCCCTGCATCCTGATGCTCTTCGCTTTCCCCCTGTCATCGACGGCAACTATCGCGAAAGCATCTCCGTTCAGATCCTGGTATTCCCACCTAATGACAAAGGTATTCGCTTGATAATAGTACATCCGCCCGTTGAGTTTGGGGGAACGATAGCATCTGAACCATAACCGGCCGTCGTTTATAAACACTTCCACTTTTCCGAACCACTTGTCTTCATATACGCCGATATAGTTTTCCGTATTGATCCGCACTCCTTGTGCCGCCCGGACCGTTTCCCATACGCGTGCGCTCACGGAATCCGCCCTGGCATGACTTTCCCGATACCTGTTGTAGTATCTGTCCAGCCATCCGTAATCATCAAGGCCCAGATAATGGTCCATAATTGTCCGGGTGACGGAAGAGCAGACATAGGAGCCGCCGTCACTGGTGTTGGTCAGCACAATAATGCCGAGATTCAAATCCGGGATCAGGATGGTTTTTGAAAGCATACCGGGCAGTGATCCTGTATGGGATACGAGCATATTGCCTCTGACGTCAGTCAGATTCCAGCCCAGCCCGTACCCCGCAAAATGAGAATTATATCGGGGATCTGAGTCGGCCTCCATCGGTGTATGAATTCTCCACATCTCTTTCCGGCTTGCCTCGGAAAACAGCTGTTTCTCGAGATTCCCGCCGTACTTTCCTTTGTTCAGATGAACCAGCATCCAGCGGCATAAATCATCCACATTCGAAAGAATCGCCCCCGGGGCTCCGTTGATTTTTTTCGGATCCCGCACGTAATGAGCGACGGTTTTCAGGGGACCGGTTTCGGTCGAGTGGGGTGTGGCGACATTGCTCATGTCGGTGATCTGTGTCATCGAGGTATAGGAATTGTCCATCTGCAGCGGTTCCATGATGCGTGTTCTCACAAATTCTTCCCAGCTCATGCCGCTGACCCTCGCTATCACTTCTCCTGCAACATAATATAAAATATTGTCATAATCGAATTGTGTGCGGAACGCGGATACCGGTTCGAAATGCTGAAACACGGAAAGCAGTTCGCCGATGGTTGTATTGGTGCCGCCGGGCCAAATCATCAGGTCGGCGGCGCCGAGGCCGAGACCGCTGCGGTGAGTCAGTAAATCCTGGATGTTGAAATTCTCGGTAACATAGGTATTATACATTTTAAATTCAGGGATATATTCCCTGACCCTGTCATTCCAGGCTAATCTGCCCTCGTCCACGAGAATCGCCAGGGCTGCCGTAGTAAAGGCTTTTGTATTTGAGGCAATGGTGAAGTTGGTGTGCTCATTCACCTTCTGCTTCGTTTCGATCGATGTCGCTCCATAGCCCTTTGCATGAATGACAGCGCCATCTTTGACAATGCCGACCGCGGCTCCGACTACATTGAATTTCTCCATTGATTCTTCAACCAGCTGATCGATCTTTTGAGACGTCATCTGGGCATGACCGGCCCTGTTCACAACCAGCGCCGCAAGTACGAGCAGAACTATCCTCCGCCTCGATGGTGTCATCATTGTGTCTCCCTTTCAACAACATGTGGAATGGTGATCATTGCCTCACTCCTGGAAATCAACAGGCCATCAGCGGTATTGACCAAAGAGAAAAGCCCTTGTGAAGCAACAACCAGTGTTTGTCGCTAGTGATACGGGTACACCTGTTTTCCGCCCGTATAGGTACATAGAATCTTCACGTCCTTGATTAACACAGGATCTATTTCCAGCAGGTTCTGATCGAGAATGACGAAATCGGCCAGCTTGCCCGCTTTGAGTGACCCCTTTATATCTTCGTCAAAGGAAGCATAGGCCGCGTTGACGGTATACGCTCTCAATGCCTCTTCAACGGTGATCTTTTCTGCGGGTATCCAGCCGTCCGGGTTCCTGCCGTCAAGGGTCCGGCGGGTGACCGCGGCATATATCCCTTCCAGGGGAGTGGGGGGCGCCACACTCCAGTCGCTGCCGAAGGCGAGTGTTACGCCTGCATCCAGAAATGAACGGAAGGCGTAGCTTGTTTCGGCCCGTTCCTTGCCGATTATCTCTTCGAGCCATCTGCCGTCATCTATGGCATGGTACGGCTGCACACTGGCGATGACGCCAAGCTTCCTGAACCGTTCAAAGTCACGACGCCTAAGATGCTGGGAATGTTCGATGCGCAGCCGCCGGTCTCTCTCCCCGTTCCGGGCAATCACCTGTTCGTACACATCCAGGACATCGCTGACCGCTCTGTCGCCGATGGCATGAATCGCCAGCTGCAGTCCCGCGGCATCGGCTCCGGCAGCCCGGGCCTGCAGTTTTTCTTTCGACAGCAGATAGAGGCCCGTATCCTCCGGCTGGTCGGTATACGGTTCAAAAAAGCCGGCCGTATGTGATCCGAGAGATCCGTCGAGCATGCACTTTGAGAAACCGATTTTCAGCCATTCGTCGCCGTATCCGTCTTTTTCAATGATGTCACGCAGTGCTTCCCACTCGCTCAGGATCACTCCAACGTAAAAACGGGTGATATGCCGGTCCTTGACGCGCCTGTATTTTTCAATGACAGCCGCGTCTTCAAGATCCATATTGTGAACCGTGGTCACTCCCTTTGAGGCGACAAACCGCATCCCCTCCAGGAAGGCGGCGTCATCCTGCTCCGGGGTATGTTCAGGAATCACGGCATAGACAAGGGAGGCCGCGTTATCCTTGAAAATACCGGTTGGATTGCCGTTCCCATCCCTGACAATGGTTCCGCCGTCCACATCCGGGGTGTTCTTCGAGATCCCGGCCAGTCGCATCGCCAGAGAATTTGCCAGAATCATGTGCCCGTCCAGCCGCACGACACACACCGGGTGATCCGGCGTGAATTCATCGATCCAGGACGCTTCGGGAAGTTCCCCGCCCCAGAGCGTGTGATCCCAGTCTCCGTCCAGTATCCAGCTTCCCTTCGGAAGCGCTGTTGCTTTTTCTTTGATGCGTCCGGCGAACTCTGCGGGAGTGGCGGCGTCGCGCAATTTCACGGATGACAATCCGTAGCTGCTCGAGAGAAAATGAACGTGAGAATCGATAAAACCCGGCGTGATGAATTTCTCTTGCCCATCGATCACTTCCTTCGCTTTTTCCATATAGCGGACTTTCAGGTCATCGCCGCCAACGGCAAGGATCCTGTCGCCGGAAATGACAAGCACGCTGGCAAAAGGGCTGTTCTGTTCACCCGTCCAGATCCGGGCATTGTGAATCACCAGATCGACCGTAGTATCGGCGGTTCTTCCGCACGATATCAGCGTTACGGCTGAAACCGTGATAATCATGACTGCTTTCCTTATGTGGAATATCCTGTCATTTCCTGTCATTTCAGTGCTCCCCGGGTCCGCGGATCCATTATTCGTGACATTATCTTTTCAGGACGGTATTAAGATGTTCCGTCCAGATTCTGTATCCTTCATCATTCGGGTGCAGGCCGTCTTTCATATAGTCATCGATGACGTACCTGGAACCGTTTTCCCGGAACAGGGAATACAGGTCGACATAATGCAGGCCGTGTTCCCGTGCCAGAAATGCAATATATGTGTTGATGCTGACTATCATCTCCGGCGGACAATTGTTCCAGCGAGGAGAGGTCGGCAGAATTGAATGCAGGTAGACTTCATACTGTTTTTTCTGGATGATGGCATTGACCAGTTCCCGGTAAAGATATTTTACGGCCTCCGCAGATCTTCCCGCGCCTATATCGTTAATGCCGATCAGGACGGCGAGTTTCGCCTTTGCAGCATCACCAAGGCAGATGTCGAGCCTGTCGATGAGTCCGTCGAGATGATCACAGGCAACCCCGCGGTTGACGGCGTTCCGGTCCGGGAAGTATTTTTTGACATCATACCCTTCGATTATCGAGTTGCCGATAAAAATGAGGCTGTTCTCCCGAATACTGTCTCGTTCCTGCCTGAACGTTTCCACCCGTTCATACCAGTGCGTGTCCTTTACTACGGGTTTGATATATATCTCATTATGATTTTCAAAACGGCCGTTTGCAAGCGGTGTTCCGCATGAAGCGAACAGGAGGCAAACGAGAAATGACGGCAGTAGCCACTTTTTCATGAACGTGTCTTGTATTTTTTTATCCAATCAGCGGATGGCCGGCCGTATTCCCGAGGGCCGCGTGTCAATCCAGCCAGTTATGTTCTTTTAACAGTTCCAGACCCCGGTTTCTCAATTCATCCAACCCGTCAACCGGGCGGTTGAACAATCCTGCATAGAACAGGTTCTTCTCCGGAATAGAAACAAAGAATGCTCTGAAGCCCCCTTGTGAACCCGTGTGATAGACGATTTTAACACCATACGTATTGGCTTCATCGTGTTTTCCCATTATGAACCAGCTGCACCCGATCTGCGCAGGAATAGTATCATTCCAGCATTCCGGCGAATATATCTTGCGTGATTTTTCAACCGCTTCCCCGCTCAAAAACAGGTGCTCCCTGATAGCGGTTTCATATTTTGCCAGATCGAGAACCGAGCACCAGATACCGCCATTACCCGAAGCGGCGAACGTCGGAAATTCTCCGTAATCATCCTCCCTGAAATGTCCGTCATCGGGTGTGTAGGCATGAGCAACCCCAATCTGTGGATAGGGACCGTCCGTTATTTTACTGTGATCCATCCCGGCAGGGGTGAATATTTTTTCTTCAATGAAATGCTGCCATTTCCGGCCGCTCACTTTTTCGATGATCAGGGCCAAACCGTTGAAAGCGGGATTGGAATATTCATACCGGCTTCCTGGTTCAAAATTCAGGCTCTGTACGTGCAGGATGGGCTCGAAATTTTCTCTATCTTTTGCCGTCAGATAGAATTCTTTTTCTTCTTCCACTTTTCTCGCATCCGGCAGGCCTGACGTGTGGGAAAGCAGGTGTTTAATGTGTATTTTTTTTGCTATTTCAGGATGGTCAAAATTCGGGAAATAGGTATATATGGGATCTTCAATCGATAACAGTTTTTCTTCTTCCAGAATCAGGATGCCGTTTGAAACGAATGTCTTGGAAATTGAACCGGTATTGAAAATAGTATGTTCCGTAATTCTTTCACCTGTAGTGACATTCGCGATTCCATAGCTTTTTACAAAGATGACATCCGGGCCTTTCTTGACCAGGACAACTCCACCCGGTTCATCGTCGGAAAAGTGATTATCGTACAGGGCAGCGAATTCGGATGTGAGAGCGCCATTGTTGCCGGCACAGGAGAAGAGCCCCATAGAGATCAACATTGCCATGCAGTATGGGATGAAGTGAAAGTGACATGGGCGAACTGGTTTGTAGATGATCATGGCTGTATCCACTCAACCCGGAAGTATAACGATCGAAACATCTGCAATTCATTTGCCATGCTCGGCAGCACAATCACTCATGCAGATGAAAGCAGCACATCTGATACCTGGTACCTGGTCGACCGTTCAGTGCAGTGTTGTATATGATTCTGGATAATTACATGAATATAGATTATTAAAAACGAAATTGCAAGTACTTGTTTGCAATTACCGGGAGAAGGGCGGAGTGATGTGTGAAGGGAGTATACACAGGGCGGAGACTGCCGGCATTCATCCGGTTCCAGGGAACCGTCCCTTCACGGCAGCAGCTCGGATCCTCCCGGGGCATGGGCCCGCTCAGGGGGTAATCTCATCTATCCTGACGCGACCACAGTTTGTAGTTGTAATCCGGTTCGCACTCGTGTGTTCCGCTCAGGATACCTGCCCGTCCCACCATATAGTGATGAACGGTGCTCCTGTTCTGAAACGTTATTTCTCCATCCGGAAAAGCGGCTTCGAGCAGTGGATCGAGATCTTTTTACGTGCGGCAGTGGTGATTCGTTATCCCCCGAACCGCGGATTGACGACGTTATTATAAATGGATCCGAACGTGTAGCTGAGACCGATGGACAAGTAGTAGTCATAGGATGTCTCGAGCTCACGTCGTCGCAGCAGGATCTCCTCCAGCGAGGCGCCGCTGGCCGGCAGGGATAACTGGTCCCGGACAAAGGTGATATACCCGAAAATATCGAGGGAGAGGCCTTTAACCAGCCGCAGTTCCAGGGAATTGATGAGGCTGACATGGAATTTTTCCATATCATGGAAATAGTGGGATCCGTAAAGAGACGCGTTGATCGAGCCCCAGGGCTGTTTGATCTGATATGAGATTTGCAGATTTTCGCTGAGGCGGCATTCTTTCATTTTATAGTAGATCGTCAGTTCATGATAGTCGTAGTAATCCACTCCGATCATATACTGAAAGGTGAATTGACGGCGCGTTGCCTCCGAGTAGGGGTAGACATTGAACTCGATTCCAGGCCGCCAATAGGCGGTCAAATCCAGATTGCTGTAGGTGGACCGGGAGGCCCCGGAAATCGCGGCAAGGGACCAGCGGGGTGTCAGGCTTCTGACGATGGAGCCCCTGAAATAGTCGCTTCGCCGCTGATCGTTGTAGGACAGCCCCTCACCATAGTCATAGATCGTCCGGGTGTTGCTCATGGAAAGATAGAAACTCAGTTTCCAGTCTTCGGTGACGCGGTCCGCGGAAATGGATGCGCTCAGGGAGTTGTTTTTATAGGATTTTTCTCCGCTGAAATGTCCCCGCAGGCTCGTGCGGAACGTCCAGTAGTTCCAGGGATCGTTGACCGGTGTTGCGCCGGATTCACCGGGGCCGGTGTCCCTATAATGGATATTGATCCGGTCGATTGCCGAAGAGTGAGAAACATACTGCATAAGACCGATCTTGAAGTGCCGCACCAGCTCCCCGCGGATCATGTCTTCCGTATCCGTCTGCTGCGAAGTGTAGGTCAGCGTATTTTCCTGCCCCGCGAATGCTCCCAGGCCGATGAAGTTGATGGTGTATTCACACCCGTCACTTCCCGTGCGCTGGGTGGTCGTCAGGATGTGCACATCGGCGTCGGCCCGGTCGCGCATGTAATTGACATAGGGGATCTCGGTGCGAATGTAATCCATATCCATGTACCAATCGGGAAAATCGATGAACACGCTGATCAGACCGGACGCATCACTGCTTCGACCGGCAGCCTGTGATAATACCAAAGATCGGGAAAAAAGAAGCAGGATGATGAGGAAGTATAGTGTCATTCCTGTCGGTCTGTTCATTTTCATAGTCAATTCTCCTTATGCTGGCGGGAGCGGAGGGGCGACGAACCGGTCGTCATACCCGGGAGAATAGCGCAGGATCATCGTTCGGTGTGAAGCGCCCCCTGCCCCCCGAAGAAATTTCCAGCAAAAAGCACAAAAGGCACGAAAACATACATTCCCATTATCCCTTTCATGATTTGCGTTTTTTCGCTGGAATTTTCAGAGGCTGCGTGAGAGTGCCGGAGGCGCCTGCTGCGCACATACCGGGTCAGCCGGGGCGGATGGGGGATGAACACGTGAAACCGGTGAAAAATGAGGAGTGAAATTCCAGCCATGTCGATCCTGTCACGTGAGGGTTCGCCCGCTGATGGTGAGCGGCGGGATTCCTTAACCGCGGAATTATAATATTAATATAGGGTATATTAATAGAGAATGCAAGTATTAGTTTAAGAAAAATTATAGTAGCGGGGAGTGAAAGGGGATTCCGGGCGAACGTCCGCGCACCGTGGTCAGGGTGCCCGGGACGATCCGGGAGTCAGCCCGTATTTTTCAAAAATGGAATGCGTATGCATCCAGCGGAGAACCAGGCGCTGCCCGGCCATGCTGTGCCAGTCCTTTTCAAGGGCGACATGACACTGCCGGCCCCGGCCCGTCCGCGAATGGTGGCAGAAGCGGCACTCCAGCGGCTGATATCCCGTGCCGTAGAGTTCGCAGAGATTCTCCTTGAGAAATGTGCAGCCGTTCCCTGCGTTGACCTGAAACGAGAGATCAGCTTCGTTGCCCCTGAATGCCGGCGACAGCACGCCGAAAGTAAATTCTGGTGACAGTTCGCACATCATGCGGGTCCCGTACCCGGCCTCGAGGGCCGCGGCCGCTTCTTCAACGCTCCACCAGCCCGGGCGCCGGCAGTAGCCCAGGCAGATGCCGCAGGAGCAGGGTGGTGAGGGGGGAAACAGTTCCCTGGGAAACATATCAGTGTGTCAGCCGTTATGTGTTTCGCCGCTTTCCGCACATCCCGCAGCCTGCAGCGCCTCTTGCGCAGGGGCTGTTATACGTGGATGCGAACTCTTTGCCGCGGAGAGGAAACATCACCCGTCATTTTTTTCCGATTTCGGCTAACGCCGCCGTGACAATTGCCCGAGCCGCCGATTGTTCCATTTCCAGAAAGGCAATGAACTTTTCATCCTTTGCAAGATGTTCTTTCATTTCCATGAGTCGCAGTCTCTGCAATGGATACTTATTGTCGAGTTCCGCCAGATTCCCCTCTCTGTCCAGGTCGCCCATTACCCCACGTTGCCTGCTGATCATATTGTATTGATGGGTGAGCGTTTCTTCAATTTCCTGAGACTTTTGCAGGGCCCTTTCATATTGATAGCGTTTTTCGCCCAGATCCGGATTGTTCATGAAGCCGCCCAATCGCCCGACCGCCCCGGCATGACCCAGTCTTGCCAGACATGCGGCGACCCTGACGCGAGCCAGAAAAGGCAGGCGCCGGTCATTCAGGACAGGATAGAGGATTTCACTGTCGACCCGGGGCAACAGGTCCAGCTCAATAATGGCGCCAAGGGAGCGGGCGCGAATGCGGGCATTGTCATCCTGAATGCCTTTTATGAGACAGGCCAGGGCGGGTTCGCCTGCCTTGATGATAGCAGCGTACGCATCATCTCCGACGTGAATGTGTGCCAGCAGGTAGACCAAACGTTTATAATTTCCTTTCCGGCTGATTTTATCAACATTGGGTAAGAAGAGGCCCATACAGTTCTCCTTTTCAGTATTGATCGGGAATACGGTTCCTGCCGGTGCGCATGTCTTATATATAGGGCTGGAGCGCCGAATGACAGGTGGCGCACAGGTTCCAGTCGGTATGTGATGCAAGCGCCTCCCGCCGCCAGGTGTCACGAATATTGGGAATTCCCATATCATTATCGAGATGCAGACGAAACGGACAGAATCCGTTCTGTACGGCTGTCCGGAAGACGGAAGCACTGACCGGGATTCCCCAGCCGGGGATATTGCAAATGTCACATACTGCCATACGATCCCTCCCTTAATTGGTTTTTAGCTTGTTCATTTTACCTACAGTTCAATACGTTCACCGGTGGCGCTTCTGAACTCTTTCCAGTGCTCCCGGGGAAGATCGTGCTTCCCGGACCAGATATCCCGC
Organism: bacterium; assembly: GCA_016934955.1. Lineage (GTDB taxonomy): Bacteria > Zhuqueibacterota > QNDG01 > QNDG01 > JAGLOF01 > JAFGRY01. The sequence continues at coordinate 95,876 of JAFGRY010000030.1, forward strand.
GCCTGATAGACAGTATGGCAGCGACCGCATTCAATCGTCCCCATGACAACGGTCTCACCCGGCACCTCATACATCTGTATCCGCGATTCCAGGCCGACTTTTTTGTAGACCCCGTTGCATTGGGGGCACCACCAGAACCGAATGCGTGAGACTTTCATGATCACTCCTTATTGATTTGGAAACGCTCTATGGGACTCCGGGTATTCCTCTGAGGAAGGAAGCGTGGAATAGCGGATGATTTCCGACGGTACATTAGTTGATACGTACTCCCGGAACCCGGGCCTGAGAGATCGTCACGTGAGTATAAAGAATGAGGATTCGTCTGGAAACGCTGTGGGGGAACAGAGTGTGAAACCATACCATCCATGCCGGTTCCGCCATGCAAGGCAATGAGGATTCACAAAGCTGCCAGGTCTGCTGCAGTATGATCGAGCAAATATAGATTGCCCTGAGGTAATTTGCAAGAGAAATATGTGAGCGCCCTGAATGTATCTTGGAGACGGCCGGAATGCATGGTGAATCGAAGCATACGGATCGGGATGTCAGATGCCGGCCCGTTTAAAGAGCCTTTTTATACTCATATTCTGCCGCCCCTTTCCCAGCTCCTCCGTGATGTTGAGGACAACTTCAGCAACGTAATTATAGCGGTTGTAGACATGTATCTCGTTCATATTGAGATCGATAACGAGGGCGTAGACCGTTGAGATGGGGCCTTGGGGGCCCGGCTGGTCCTCCACGTGGACGCTTTTAAGGAGATCGCGCACCAGGTCGACCGAGTACCGGTCCGTCGCCTCGAGCGTTTCCCGCATGCGGTCGTAGCGCCGGCAGGGATAGAATCCCTCCTGTCTGCCGCTCTCGGGGTCCGACTGATAGAAATTGGTGCAGATCTGGTAGTCTCCGGTCTTGTAGATCAGGGAGTCTCCCTCGATGATGACCGAGTTGCCGCCGCGGTCGGCGAAGAACGCCTGTCCCCGCTCCAGCCAGGGGTGGAACGACTTCCGGTAGAGATCGACCACTTCCCGCACGTTCCGGCAGGTGGTCATGGCCTCGAAAATGAACCCGCCGTCATTGACCGGCAGTCCGTCAGGGTTGGTCATTTTTTTAAAGGGGGCGCCGTAGCCGTCGTAGATCAGCCCTTTCTCGTTGACCATGGCCTGAATGGAGCTGGAATGTCCGAAAGCGACGACGCCCCAGGTCGAGGGGGTGGCAGGGAGGGTGCGGTATATCGTGTCGCCGCGGAAATAATCCTCGTTGAGCCCGAAGAGGCGCCTTCCCTGTGCTGTGATGAAGAGGCCGGAACAGGCCCGGGATTCCGATACAGCAAGAATGAACAGTAAAACGACAGCGGCATTTTTTTTCATGGGAGCCTTCTCGTATCATTCAGCTGAACGAAGACGGTATCGTGGATATTCCGCTTGTATACGGCCGGATGAATATGATTGTTTCCCGGGCGATTGCGGCAGGATCAATATCAGGGTACCAGCGAGAGCCGGCTGAAAACATGAAGGCAATAAATGGTGAACGCCGTGCTGTATATGGTAAAGAAAGGAACAATCCATTTGTTTAGCTTTTTTATTCCGCTCCGGACCAAACCAAGGGCGTAAAAGAGTGCGATGGGGATGATCATGGGGAAGAGAAACCGTCCCTGGCCCTGACCGTACCGAACCGCGAAACTCAGGACGAGTATGAACTGCAGCATCATCGGCACTGCCAACAGGAGCAGAAAGGGTGCTTCCCGCCTCCTGGTAAACAGGGCAGGACGCTTTTGCCTGATGATATACGCCCGTAAGTGGCCGACAATAGCCGCAGCGGTTATAAAGATCCCCGGCCAGAAAAACTGTACACCGATATTATTATAGATTCCGGCTGCCGCCCAGAACGAACGGAATACATACTTGAAAGTGACGATATATCCTTTCAGCAGTGAGGGCCAGACTGCCAGCTGATTGCCAACGTCAATGGCTGTGAGACTTCCGTAGATACGGTAATTCCTCAGGGCCCAGGGAAATATAAGCAATCCGGCAATACTGAAGATCAGTACGATTTTTCCCAGAATCATTCGGCTTTCATGGGGATGTCTGTCGCGCCTGATGAGCAGCATGGCGACGACAAGCGGACAGAACACACCCGAGGAGAGCTTTGTGAGAAGCGTCAGTCCCAGGATTATTCCAATGATGACCGCGTCTTTGAGGGCAAATCGCCTGCCGGTGAGGAAAAAGAGCAGCAGAGTGCATAAGAAAATCGTGAGATTGCTGTTGTTGATCATGGAAGAAAGAAAGATCCAGGATGGCAGCAGGCTCACCATGGCGAGGGTGGCTGTGACCACGGATCTGCGGAATATGGTAAGCCGTCCAAGAATGAGACAGGTGAGCAGAGCGATACCCATCCAGCTGACGACGCTGAAAAGCCGTAGCGTGCGGATAACGTAATACCGTTCATGGAAAAGGCTTTGTGCTGCGGCATACACCGGGGAGAGCAGAAGATAGTAGGCCGGGGGCTGATAGTATTCCCAGTCGTTTGTGGGCGCGTCAGTAGTGCTGGTCTGTATTGGAAACGAACGGTTTTCGACAAGATATCGAATGTAATTATAATGCGATTCTTCATCGGGCGCGTAGAAATCCGGCGTTGCGATCACGAAAGCCAATCTGCAGATGAATCCCGTGATCAGTATGACCAGCAGCGGTGTAAAACAGGTGTGAAAACGGTATTTTCGTAAATGGCTGCATATTCCGATGAATCCCGCTACTATCAGCAGCAGGATCATTGTGAAGAGAACTGTTGGTTGAAGGGCCATTAATATTCCGCCTGACGATACGATTTCGACACGCTGCCGATATCGAGATAGGACAGCCTGGATTGTATTTTCTACAGTGTTACAGGTGCGAATTGTCCGATTCAATCATTACAGACAGGGAAATACTCACCTGCGGTCTTTTGTGCAGGCCCGTTCCCGTGCATGACCGCCCGCTCATCCAGCGGATGCATACTACAATGGAGTGCAGATACTTTTTAATTGAAGTAATATATGGAAAACCGGTGGTAAATCGCAAGAAATAATTTTTCTGTCATTTGAGATGGGGCAGAAATTATCGCTGAGAATCCACCCGGGAGCTCAGCTCCCGGGTGATTTATGAAGGGGAGTATGTGTGGGATCAGTTAATTCCCATCTCTTCCAGCAGGAAACCGGCGCCGCCGAATTTCTCGGCCACGAACAGCACATAGTGAATATTGACCGAGATGGTCCGCTGCATGTCATAATCGTACTGCCAGTCGCCGGTCATGGCCTCGTAGTTGCCGTCGAATGCCAGGCCGATCAGTTCGCCCCTGGCGTTCATGACGGCGCTGCCGCTGTTTCCGCCGGTGATGTCGCAGCGGTGGGTGAATCCCACGCAGACATCGTTCAGATCCGGGTGCATCCAGGTGCCGTAGTCTTTATTCTCGTACAGCTCGCCCAGTTTCGCCGGCATGTCGAAGGGCTCGACGCCGGTGTTTTTCTCCACCACCCCTTTCAGGGTGGTAAAGGGTTCGTACCAGACCGCGTCCGCGGGAGTGTAGCCGGCCACGTGTCCGTAGGTGAAACGGAGGGTGCTGTTGGCGTCGGGATAGAGGCCGGCGCCTTTCCAGGCGTAGAGCGCGTCCAGGTACTCTTTCCTGAGCTCCTGGATGGTGGCGTTGAACACCTCGGTGCGCTTTCCGTTCGCCTCCTGCTCGTCATAGATGGCGGCGGCGATGTTGATGAAGGGATCATTGAGCGCCTTCAGCTCTTTGGGCGATTTCTTGAACAGTGTTTTCGCGAATTCCACATCCGTCAGTTTTGACGCGGCATACGCTTTTTCCACGAACGCATCGACGGAGGCGCCCGCGAGAAGCGCATCCAGCTTTTCCAGCCGGTCACCGGCGGGGAGTGCCGACGCCCTGGTCAGCACCCGCTTCAGCATCGCCTTGTCCGCGGGTTCGAAGTAGTTGTAGAACTGGTAGTGAAGATTCGCGACGTTCCGGTCGATGGCCTCTTCATTGAAACCGGGATTCCTCTCGGATGCCGGTTTCGCCCGTTCCATAGCCACGCCCCAGATCTGTCCCGCCAGGGAAGAGATGGTGCCGTTGGCGAACCCGAAGAGCCCCAGGATATCGTCTTTGGTTTTTGTCTCGGCCAGGACCGCATACTGGTCCCTGATCCGGTCGAGAACGTCGCCGTATTTCTGTTTCAGTTTTCTGTCGCCGGTGATGAAGTCCATCAGCTCTTTCTCAAAATCCTTCTTTTTCTGCAGGAACCCGGTTTTCGTCATGCCTTCGATCTGACCCTGGTAGTTCTTCATCGTGTTTGCCAGTCCGGACCGGAGAGAGGCGACGCGGATCCGGCCTTCTTCGGAGTCCCTGGTGGTTTCATCCAGGATGTCGATGATTTCCTGGAAATTCTGAACTGTTTCAGGGAAGTTGTACTTCAGGTTCCAGCCGGCGGAATTGGAGGTGCGCCAGCGGTTGGTGGATCCGGGAAAACCGAGAATGAAGGTGAAGTCGCCCTTTTTGAGGTGGTCCCTGGCGACGCGCAGGTAGTTTTTCGGCGTGACGGGGACATTGTCCGGGCTGTAGGTCGCGCCGCTGCCGTCAGGGGCCTGGTAGACCCGCATGAAGGTGAAATCGCCGGTATGCCGCGGCCACATCCAGTTGTCGATGTCGCCGCCGTACTTGCCGATGGAGGCGGGGGGAGCATAGACGATGCGCACGTCCCGGTAGCGTTTGTAGACGAAGAGAATGTACTGCTTGCCCTTGTACATGGCGATCACCTGGGCGAGAATGTCCTCGCGGCCGTTCTCGATTTTCTCGGTCATGGCGCGGATCTTCTCATCGATCTTTTTCGCCCGCTCCACCGGATCAGTGATGCCCGCGGCCGTGCCGAGAACATCATCGGTGACGTCGCGCATCTCCTGCAGCACCGAGGCGGTGGACCCTATGGCCTGGATCTCTTCGCCTCTGGTCCGCGCCAGGAATCCGTTTTTGATGTAATCCGATCCCTCTTTCGATGCCCGCTGCAGGGCGCCGTAGGCGCAGTGGTGGTTGGTGAGGATGAGGCCGTCCGGGGAAACGAACGAAGAACTGCAGCCTCCCAGCCAGACGATGGCGTCGGTGAGGCTGACCTTGTCGGGGCTGTAGATGGCCTCCAGCGGGATCTCGAGTCCCTGTTCCTTCAGTTTCAGCTGGTCGAGCTGGGTGAGCAGCCACATGCCTTCGTCGGCGTAGGCGGTGACGGCGAGAAGAAGGATAAGGATGATGCCTAGTTTTTTCATATGCTACTCCTTTTTTATGGATACGGGGTAAAAGGACCATGTCTTCCTCCGGTCAGGGTGTCCGACGCGGAGGGAAAGCCGGATATGTGTATCTGGATTCGAGTGGTTCTGTGTACGGAAAACCGCCGTGCCGGTTCCGAAAAAAATGGTGAAAACGGTCTCTCATATACCGTTTGGTATTACTGTACCGATCAAGGGCTGCATCACTGCGACCAGAATCCTTCGATCTCTTTCAGACCTCTATCCCTCGTCTCGGGAACCCGGGCGCTGCTGAGCCCCGGCTACGCTATAAGATACACATCTCTTCAGATTTTCCAAACGGATTCAGGGATGATGGCGGATACACAATGAGGATCGCCCTGGGGCTGTGCCCCCGGGCGATCAGAATATGCATATACTTGATCACTATCTCACCATGTCATTGTTTACAAAAAACGCCGGACCGCCACTATTCCGGCCCGGCGTTCACTACAGGAATCGATTCGATCACCGTTTATATTCTTTCAGCAGCTCCTCGGCGTACATGCGTACTTCAAAGTCACTGTCCTTCAGTGCTTTCGTAAGGGCCGCCCGGGATTTTTCGGAAGGACGGTTCCCGAGAACCAGCACTGCCGTCCTGCGTACCTGTTCGTTCTCATGATCCAGAGCGGCAATCACCTTGTCCAGGGCGCTCTCTGCGGGAATTTCCGCGAGACTCCGCACGCATCCCTGCACCACCCACCACTGCCCCGCTTTCAGCCCTTTGCTGAATGCGTCTTCCGCCCGGTCCGACCCGAGTTTGAGAAGAACCCGTCCCGCTTCGGCGCAGTCGCAGGTGCTGTCCGTTTCGAACCAGGCAATGACCGGCTCTATCGCTTCCTTCGCGCCCAATTCACCCAGGGCCCAGGCCGACCAGCGCCGTGTATTGGGGTGATCCGCCCGCAGTCCCCGCAGCAGGGCCGGCACCGCGTTCGGCGATCCCAGCCGGGCCAGCGCCCGGGCGACAGAGGAGTCGTCCACATCCCGCTCAGGATTTAAAAATACATCCAGAAGCGGCTGCTCGGCTTCCGGAAAGCCGAGATTCCCCAGGGCTTCGGCGGCGGTGCGCCTGACATTGCGGTCGGGATCGTCCAGCAGTGCGATGAGGGGATCGACCGCTTTGAATGACCCTGATACTCCCAGCGCATCCGCTCCGTACCAGCGGACAAAGACATTCCCGTGGTCCATCAGCGTGATCAGCGAATCCACCGCCGCATCTCCGCCCCTGCTCAGACGGCCGGCAGCCTCGCGGATATCGCCCCGATTGCCGCTGGTCCGCATGGTGTGCATACGAGAGGTGATCTTTTCGGGAGACAAAGCCGCGGCTGCCGGTGAACCGGACCGCAGCAGGCCGCCGCTGAACAGTGAAATGATGATCAGCAGGACCGTGTAGAATCCGGTGACCGCGGCGATCTGTCCTCTGGTCTCAGGATACTGACGTTTAAACGCCAGCCGCAGCGGCAGTGAGAAGAACCTGCGGACGATCCGCGGCAGAGGAAAGAGAAAGGGTGATTGTGCCCTGAAGGCGTCGTAGGCGGCCCCGTGGTCCCGTTTCATGCGCCGCTCCTCCATCATGGCAATCGCGATGATGATCATGGCCGTCAGCAGCCAGGCGAGGCTGTTGGGTACGTCCACGTACCGCTTCATATTCGCTCCCGGCAGGAACATGACGCCGTAGCTCCAGATGATCCAGCCCAGATATTGCGGGTGGCGGGAGAGCCGGTAGATCCAGAAATCGGTCACCGCCCTTTTCTCGACGCGACCCTGCATCCAGGCGATGACCCCGAGCAGGAAGATCAGGAGCCCCAGGCCGGTGATGATGAAGGGCAGCTCATTCCAGAGATTGATCCCGATCATTTCAAAGAGCTTCAGCAGCCAGTCATAAGGAAGCAGGGCCACGCTCCCCAGGCTCATGACATCGAAGGAGATATCGAGGAAGGGAAGCCAGAGAAAGCGCAGGAACGCCAGCCCTCCCAGGAAAAACATGGTCGCCGCGAAATGGCCGAACACCGGCAGAAAGAGCACCAGGGCCCCCGCCGAGGCCAGTCCCTTCTTCTCGAGAATGAAGCCGGCGGCGATGAGCCCGACGACAAGAGCGAAGCAGATGTAGCCGATCAGCCGGATGTGGTAGCGGGATACATACAGCTGCTCCCGCCAGTCGGTCATACTGTCCTGACCGGTGGCTACATTGGGGAAATTGAAGTGCCGGCCCACGAACTTGTCCAGCAGGGCCGGCAGTTCCGCGGAAGCGAAGGTGAGGCCGATGGTGAAAACGAGGGCCATGAAAGTGAGAACGATACCGGTCTTTGCGGTGCTGTTCATAGGGTGTCTCCTGTACAATACCTGTTGCCGGCCACAGTCCGGAGATCGTTTCTGACGAACGCCGGCTCTCCGCCGATAATGACACATTTCAAACGGGTGAGGGTTTCCAGGTCCCGCAGGGGGGCGCCGTCCACGATGAGGATGTCGGCCAGTTTTCCCGGCTCCAGCGTTCCCAGATCATGCTCGCGACCCGATGCCCGGGCGGCATACCGGGTCGCCGCTTCCAGTACCTCTCTGCGGGTCATGCCGGACCGGACAAGCGCTTCCATCTCTTCCAGGGGCAGCATCTCTTTCATGCTCATACCGTTATAGTCGTTGCCCACGGCGACCACGCCGCCGAATCGCCGGAAACGACGGACCATTTCGAACACCATCTCGAGCACGAACCGCCGGTGAATGTCCGGATCCGCATCCCGAAGAATATCTCCGAGGAGCGCGCTCAGCGTCGGCACCAGCATCATGCCCCGGGAAGCCATGCGGGAGAGTATCGGGTCGTACTGCGGATAGGTGTCGTGAAAAAAATGGCGGTACGGATCATCACTCGATAACGCCCGTTTCTTCGCCTCCTCATCGGTCCACCCGGGAGGAAAGGGCATGTGTTCGATCACATCGATGCCGCCATCGACTGCAATGGGAAAGCAGTGCACCTGGATCATATGGGCCCGTACAATGACGCCGCGGGCGTGGGCCTCGTCCGTGATGGCAGCAGTGGTTTTCAGGTCGAGCATGGGAACAGGATGTTCCCGGTTCCAGCTCGGGTCGATCGCCACTTTGATGAGACCCGCGCCTCTGCCGAGAATGTCCCGTACCGCCGCCCGGCCCTCTTCGGGGCCGGCAACCTCACAATTGAATCCGGAGGTGTGGTGGACGGCATCCGGGTAGCCGCCGGGGGCGGTGACGATGGGGCCGGCGTAGATGAAGCGGGCGGCGGGAAAATCGCAGGGTGCGGCGAGACCCGATTCGAGCTCGGACCAGGGGGATCCCAGGTCGCACACCGTGGTCACTCCGCGGCGCAGAAATTCGCGGCGTACGTCCGGAGAGGCACCATGGTGGACATGAGCGTTGATGATGCCCGGCATGACGGTGCAGCCCGAGGCGTCTATCACCTCCGTCGCGGGAGGAATGACGAAGTCCCGCAGCCGTCCCGCTGCGGCGATCCGGTCGCCCTCGATGACAACGCAGCCGTGCTCGATCGGGTCGGTGCCGTTGCAGGGGACCACGGTGCCGCCGCTGATCACGACGGCGCCGGCGGGAACCGTGTACCGTACGGCGGCGGGCCGGCAGGAGAGCAGTGAGCCCAGCGCCGTCAGGACTGTGATGTGTATGCAGCGTTTCATGTGTATGCAATCTCCTCTGTTAGATGCGTACAGGTGTTTCGGGTCAGCGGCGCTGTCCCCGGCCTGCGGCCAGCAGTGCCGACCGGGTCGTCAGTCCCACGGGACCGTCCCAGATGCCGCCGGTGCGCCAGACATCGAAGACCCGGACGGCAATGGTGTTCGCGCTGCCATTGCGAATCAGCCCCCGGGGAACGGAGTAGAGACGCTGCTGCTGCCAGATGGTCGTCCCGTGGGGCGTCAGCTCGTCCGGCGTGAATGAACCGGTCTCCCCGATCTTCTCGCCGTTCAGCCAGACCTGGTCGAAGTCGTTGATCCTGCCGAGGACGAGAATGAGATCGTCTTCCGGATCCGCCCCGTCGGTCAGAAACGATGTGCGGTACCACCCGAATCCATCAAGCTCCGGATATCCCTGATACTCCCAGAAGGCCGGGACGACCACATCCCTCCAGTCCGCATCATCGAAGGCGGCGGACGCCCGGGCGTCGTCGTCGCCGGGGGCGAATTTCCAGTACCCGGACAGATCCTGCTTCAGAAAGACCGACAGCCGCCGGTCCAAAAAGATGCCCACCGGACCTTCCACGATACCCCCGGGACCGCGGCTGTTCCAGACACGAATGGCGATACAGTTTTTTTCTCCCCGGCTGAGCAGCGATGCAGGAAGCGGGTAACTGCGTTCAAGACCAGCGGCGCTGCCCGCACCCGGAGCGATGAGTCCCGAGCTGTTGAAATAATGACCGTTGATGAACACCTCGTCATTATCGTTGATACGTCCCAGTTTCACCGTCAGGTATGCGTGGGCGGGAATGTCAGGCAGGGTGAAATACTTCCGGTACCAGACAATCCCGTCCAGTCCCGGAAAGCCGCTGTTTTCCCAGCAGCCGGGGACGGAGATGGTGTCGGGGTGCGGTGTCCGGTGCTCCGGATCACTGAGAGCAGGATCATCTTCGAGAAAGAATTCCCAGGTTCCGGCGAGGTTCAGCAGCAGCTCCTGTTTTGGCTCAGGAAAGGACGTGCCGGCCCTGATCTGTTCCCCGCGGGTGAAAGCGAGGAAATCGTCCCTGGTGACGATGCCCACGGGGCCTTCGATCATGCCCCCCTGGCCGCCGAAATCGTACACCCTCACCGTCAGGGTATTGATGCCGTCCCGGACCAGGGCATGGGGCGGGATGAGATAGAAACGGTTCTGCGTGCGATTGTCATAGCGTTCCCGGTTGCTGTGGTCGGTGGGAAAGACACCCGTGACGCCGATGCGGACGCCGTTGAGCCAGGTCTCGTCCTGGTCGTCGATGGCGCCCAGGGCGAGCACCAGCGTCTGCGCCGAATCAGCCGGCGGCAGCAGGAATTGACAGCGGTAGGTACCGGCGCCGTCGAGATCCGGAAATCCCTGATATTCCCAGGGAGACGGGACGGTCACCCGTTTCCAGCCCTTCCCGCCGATGGGCGGCTCTTTCCACGACTCCCGCCATCCGGGATGAAACATCCAGGCGCCCGAGAGATCGGTGAGAAAAGGGATGCCGTAGAGAGAGGTGTCGGCGTTCAGCGGCTCCAGCGCGAGGGGCCCGGAGGCAATGCCCCCCTGGTCCCGCAGGTTGTACACCCGCACGGCGATCACGTTGAGCGTGTCCGTCCTGAGGAGATTCACCGGTACCCGGTAGATGCGCCGGGTGTTCATGGCCGGCCGGTACCAGGGCGGGAACCCCCCGGTCGCGCCGATACGACGGCCGTTCAGCCAGACTTCGTCCGCGTCGCTGATCCGGCCGAGACGCAGGCAGAGCACGGTGTCCGGAATTCCTGATGGACAGGAGAACGCTTTTCGGTACCAGGCGAATCCGTCATGACCGGGAAATCCGTCCCGTTCCCATGTTCCCGGAAGCCGTGTCTCTGCCCAGTCGGCAGCATCATATCCCGGATCGATGAACGACGTGTCGTCCAGAAGAGAGATGTTCCAGGTGCCGGCCAGATCGATCCGCAGTCCCTGTTCATGAGAGCAGAACATCCCTGAGAGCGAGAAGAAGAGTATCAGTGAGGCGAGAGTCCGCATGTGTGCATCCTTTCCGCGACAGTGTCATCGACGACGTTCACATCAAGATACTGATTTAGAAAGGAGATGTTGTCACCTGCGGGTAAATAGATGTAAAAAAATGTCACGGAATGAATTTGTAGCCGATGCCGTGCACGGTGAGGATGTGCCGCGGGTGAGCGGGATCGGGCTCGATTTTTTTCCGCAGCTTGAGGATGTGGTTGTCAACCGTACGGGTCGAGGGGAAGGCGTCATAGCCCCACACCTGTTCGATAAGGTCGTCACGGCTCACCGTCGTTTGCGCGTGGCGGTGAAAGTAGCGGATTATTTCGAATTCCTTGTGGGTCAGTTCCACCGGACCGGCGCCTTCATGGGCTGTATAACGGGTGAGGTCCACCTGTAAACGCCCGAACCGGACAGGAGTTACCGCACTTTCTCCCGTGCCGGTTCTGCGCATTACCGCCTTGATCCTGGCGAGGAGCTCCCGGACGCTGAACGGTTTGGTGATGTAATCATCGGCACCGATCTCCAGCCCCAGTACCTTGTCGATCTCTTCCCCCCGGGCGGTGAGCATGATGACCGGCATGGTCAGTCCGGCGGCCCTGATCTCACGGCAGACATCGAATCCCGATATACCGGGCAGCATGATGTCGAGCAGGATCAGATCCGGGCGCCTGTCCATGGCCAGCCGCATGCCGAGGGCGCCGTTATCGGCGATAATCACCTCGTGTCCCTCGAATTCGAGATTGTCCTTCAATCCGGCGGCCATCGCCGTTTCGTCTTCAATGATCAGTATCACTGCCATGGGGACCATCCGCTTTTTCAGGTGATTTCACTGCGATTCCTTCGGTCCGACCGCGGGAAAAACGAGTGAAAAGGTGCTGCCCTCCCCGGGACGGCTGTGCACGCTTACGGAGCCGCAGTGTGCCTCCATGATCGATCGGACGAGGCTGAGTCCGATGCCCGTACCCCTGGTGGACGCGGTAAGGCTGCCTTCCACTCGGTAGAACTTGTCGAAAATTTTCTTCTGTTCGTATTCCGGTATGCCGATGCCCCGATCGGCAACGGAAAGAACCATCAGGCGTCCGTCCTTTTTGAGGGAAATGGTGATCTCCTTTCTCCCGGCGCTGTATCGAACCGCGTTGCTGATCAGGTTGTCCAGCGCCTGCAGCACGGCCTCGCGATCGAGGACAACCGGCGGCAGTTCTGCGTCGATATCGAGCCGCAGTATGAACCCCTGCTGTTCGAGACTGAAACGGGTGAGATCCGCTGTTTCATGGACCAGATCCTGAAGACGCTCCGGCGCAAACCGGTACCGTTTCTTCCGCGCCTCCATTCTGGAAAAGTCAAGGATCGTATCGATCATCCTGCCCAGCCGAATGCTTTCGTTCCTGATGATCCGGTAGTACTCCAGTTTCTTCTCGTCGCCCCGTACCCGTTTCATCTCCAGTGTTTCCGCGTGCAGGCGGATGAGGCTCAGGGGCGTCCGCAGTTCGTGTGATACATTGGCCACGAAATCGGTTTTCATGCGCGCGAGCCGGATCTCTCCGCTCACCGCCCGGAGAAGCACGAGGATGCCCGCAAGGAGCGTTCCGTTGACAAGGATGATGCTGATGAGGCTCTGCCGCCGGCGGGCGCTGCTGACATGCTGCAGACTGGTGCCGCGGGGCTTGATAAGGAGATGCTGGTCCGGAAGGATCCAGAGGGGAGCACTCTGCTCGAACGATGCGCGAAGACCGTGCTGCCGCGGATCCGCGGTCTCTACCCGCAGTTCGCGAGGCGCACCTTTCTCCTCCGCGGCCGCGGGAGAGAGCATGAGAAGCGTCCGGTCGTTGCGGCTGTCTTCCACGGCCAGGGTGAAGCCGCTCTCGGCCATTTCCCGGAATTTCGGGGCAGCCGCGGCTTCGAGGAAACGGGCGTGGTCGATGCCGATCGCGATGAGAAGGATCCGCGATACATCCGTGTCGCTGATGACAGGGGTAAGCAGCAGAGAGGCCCGTCCCGAACCGGGTGCGGCGATATCGGTGATGACCGGATTCCTGTATCCCTGGTGCACCCTGGCGACTGCGGCGGCGATTTCGGCGCCGGAAGCCGTCATGGCCTGTGATACTGAAAATGGAGGCAGAACGCCGCCGCTCACGCCCTGTCCGGTGCGGTGGGCGGCCGCCAGCAGCAGCGGGTTTTCACCGTAGCGGTAGAGGGCGACAGTGTGCACCGCAGGTGTAGACGAGAGGTACGTCAGCATCCCGGTCCGGAGCGCGGCGGTATTCTTCTCCCGGGAAAGGGCGGCGATGCTGTTGATCCAGCCGGAGTAGCGGTCCCAGAAATCCTGGTTGATGGAGAAGAGAATGGTCTCCAGCTGCCGCTGGTAGATCGCCCGTATCCGCGCTTCATCACGATTCAGCTGGGCAAGCTGAAAGACGGAGAAGGTGACCACCGGCAGCAGCAGGCCGAGTCCAATGATCAGGATTAAATTTCGGGGAAGGGGTGATTTCATATCTCATTCCCGCTGGAAATGTTTTTTAAAGAGTGTTTCCGCCTGTTCCATACCCGCGGCGGTGATCGTCAGGGATGTTTCCCGGGTGTTCGGATCGGCGATAAGACCCTTGCGGTGGAGCCGTGCCAGCGTCTCCCGGTCGAACCCTTTCCAGGCCCGGCCCGTGTCCCCGGTGCGGGAGGTGACAAGGTAGAGCAGCGCCAGGGTCATCTCATCCACTTTTTCAGGGTTGTACTTCATTGAATGCCTGCCCCCTGTCGCTCGCGGTTATTTTTCCGCCCAGTTTCTCAGTTCGCGTTTGATTTTTTCTTCCACCTTTTTCCCGATCTCTTCCCAGTCCTGATCCTTGTTGTCGGTCTCGTCCAGCCATTTTTTAATGCCCGTCCGCACCTTCTCTTCCACTTTCACCCCGATCTCATCCCACTCCTTCTCCTTCTCGCTTTTACCGCAGGGTTTTTTGCCGCGCTTCGCGCGGCTGCTACCGCCCAGGGCGATCATGGCGCCGAGAATGAACCCGAAATTATACCAGCCCCCGGTATTGTTGATTTCATAGATGCCGACATTGTCGGTGAAGAGGCTGATGATGAACGCGACAAAACAGATCAGCCCGTGCCAGAGGCCGGCCCAGAACCCGGCGGGTTTCTCGACATACATGTCGTTGTTCGCCGTGCAGCCGGCAATGAGCATGACTGCGGCGACTGTCAGGATCAGCAGTATTGCGGTTCTTTTTTCCATGACTACTCCTTGTTTGGTTTCCGGGGCGGTGCGTGCGATGTTCCCGCCGGCAGGCTGCCGGCCGTACCTGTATAACAGCTGAATTCCCCGTATCTTCACCGGAATTCTCAGCGCAGTGCGTATCCCTCTCCGGACCGGCGCAGGACCCAGCGTTCTTTTTTGCTGAAATCGGCGGTGTACTCCCCGGTGCCGTACCGGACCGTCACCGGTGTTCCCGCCGGCGAGACCAGTTCCGCCCAGTGCAGGACGCCGTCTACCCAGGTCATGCCGACAGTGATATCGCCGCGGGCCTTCAGCCCGGACACCTGTCCCGCGGGCCAGGCCGAGGGCAGGGCCGGCAGCAGGTGGACGGCGCCGGCGTGAGACTGAAGCAGCATCTCGGCCACACCGGCGGTGTACCCGAAATTGCCGTCGATCTGAAAGGGGGGGTGGGCGTCGAAAAGGTTGCTGAATATCGATTTCTCAAACAGCCTCATGATGTGGTCATGGGCCATGTCTCCATCCTGCAGGCGGGCCGCGAAATTGATCAGCCAGCCGCGGCTCCAGCCGGTGCCGGCACCGCCGTGGGCGAGCCGGTATTCGAGTGTTTTGCGGGCGGCGGCAAAGAGTTCGGGGGTCTTCCCGGGAGTGATGTCGTCCCCGGGATGGAACGCGTACAGGTGTGACATGTGCCGGTGACCCTTTTCCGGTTCTTCGCGGGGGCGGTCCCATTCCAGCAGCCGTCCGTCAGGTCCGATTACCGTCCCCGAACGCAGCTGGTCACGTTTTCGGCGGATCTCCGCGGTCTGGTCGTTTTCTATGCCGAGTATTTCCGCGGCGGCCAGCGTGTTGTCGAACACTTCCCTGATGATCTGCTGATCCACGGCGCTGCCCCGGGTGAGGGCGGTGGGTGTACCGTCCGGGGCGAGGTAGGAATTTTCGGGTGAGGTGGCGAAGGATGAGACGAGGGTGCCGTCCCGGTCATCACGCACCAGCCAGTCCGCATAAAACAGAGCGCAGTCCCGCAGCAGCGGCCAGGCCCGGTCGGCGAGGAAGTCCCTGTCCCCGCTGAACCGGTAGTGTTCCCAGAGATGCTGCATGAGCCAGCCGCCGCCGTGGATCCAGGAGCCCCAGTAGGCCTGGGCCGCCCGCATCCAGGCCGGGGCCCAGAGGTCCGATGCGTGATGAACCACGAATCCCCGGCACCCGTACTGCTCCCGGGCCGTGATCCGTCCCCGTTCAGCCAGCCGTTCGATGTAGTCGAAAAGCGGCTCGTGACATTCACTGAGGTTGGTCACTTCCGCCGGCCAGTAGTTCATCTGCAGGTTGATGTTGAGGTGGTAGTCGGCGTTCCAGGGCGCCTCGATGTGCTCGTTCCAGAGCCCCTGCAGATTGGCGGGATTGGTGCCGGGGCGGGAGCAGGCGATGAGCAGGTAGCGTCCGTACTG
>JAFGRY010000031.1 GCA_016934955.1 bacterium
TCTGAACTTCGGCATTGATCAATCGAACCTCTATTCCAGCAAGTTTTTTGACGGTTGCCTGGATGAGGTGCGCATATACAGCAGAGTGTTATCGGCCGATGAGATAGATTCACTGTATACGGATTTCTCCAAGCCGAAAACTCCTCAGAATCTCACTGCCCAGTCTACAAACAGCCGGATTACGCTGCAATGGGACAGGAACGGGGAATACAATCTGCATAAATATAACATATATAGAAACACCTATCCTCCAGCAGCCACCCTCATCGACAGCGTGGTTGCCAGTTCACCGCCGGATACGTTCTATGTTGACACTGATGTGACGGAGGGCCAGCAGTATTATTACCGGATTACGGCTGTTGACAGTCTCAGCGTCGAGAGTGACTTTTCCGGAAATGTTGTGACAAGGCCTGGCGGCGGACTGGTAGCCTACTACCCGTTCAACGGGAATGCTGATGATGAAAGCGGCAATAACCATGACGGCACCGTCACTGGACCGGTCCTGACTGCAGACAAATTCGGTGAACCCGACTGTGCCTACAGTTTCGATGGCAGCAATGATTACATATCGATTCCGGACAACGCCGATCAGCGCATCAGACCGCCGCTGTCTATTGCTTTCTGGATCAATCCCGATGATTATTCAAGCAGTGGAAGATTTATCCTGAGCAAAGGTGACGCCGCGTTCCGACATTACTATTTTTCCATCAATACCGTCGGGGCGGTTACCTTCGGCGTTGAAGGATACGATCAGAACACCGTACTCAGCACAACCACCCTGAACACAAGCCGGTGGTATCATATTGTCGGCATACATGACGGATTCACCTTGAAGCTTTACGTCGACGGCAGTCTCGACAGCATGGAGACGGCGACCAATCTCGGCAATCCCAATCACAATCAATTTCTGAACTTCGGCATTGATCAATCGAACCTCTATTCCAGCAAGTTTTTTGACGGCCGCCTGGATGAGGTGCGCATATACAGTAAAGCGCTTTCACTCCTGGAAATCGATACACTTTACAACGAGTTTTCCAAACCCTCAATCCCGCAGAATCTGGTTGCAGTGCCCGGTAACGGCCAGGTTAAAATCAGTTGGAACGCGAATCCGGAAAACACCATTCACAAGTACAATATCTACCGTGATACGATTTCGCCTGCGGCGACGCTCATCGACAGCGTGGTGGCCGCATCACCGCCGGATACATTCTATACAGACACGGATGTAACGAACGGCCAGCACTACTATTACCGGATCAGCGCCGTTGACAGCTCCGGCCGCGAGAGCTCCATGTCAGCTGAAGCTGATGCGGTCCCTTCTGATGTAATTCAGGTGCAGGTTAAAGTGTTTCTCCAGGGCCCTTACAAAGCCGCCGGCGACACCATGACAGCGATCCTCTGCCCTGACAGCATGGATGTCATACCGCTCACCTCCCCTCACACCGAGGATGCCCGCATCGTCGCGGAGATTCCTTCCGGGATCACCGACTGGGTGCTGGTACAGCTGCGCACCAGTAAAACCGGAGCCGCAGTCGTCTCCCGCAGCGCATTTCTGCGCAAAGACGGCTGCATCGTAGCCGATGACGGCAGCACGAATTACATCACGATGTCCGCCGATCCTGGAGATTATTTCATCGTCGTGCAGCACCGGAACCACCTGGCGGTGATGAGCGACGAAGTGCACACCCTGAGCATCGGTTCGTCCAGCCTCTATGATTTTACCACCGGCCTGGACAAGTATGAACAATCATATGCTGCCTTTCTGGAAGAAGGCGTCTACGGCATGTACGCGGGTGATGCGAATCACAATCAGCAGGTGCAGAACGATGATAAAAATGACTACTGGAAAATCCAGGTTGGGCTGGCGGGATACAGGTCCGCTGATTTCAGTCTCAACGGGCAGGTGCAGAATGATGATAAAAATGACATTTGGAAGCTGAATGTGGGAAAAGGATCACAGGTAATAGATCCCTGAAGTTTTATTCGGTGGGCAAAAGACAAACGTATAGCGGAAAATCGTGCCGATATAAACTCACTTTGAGGTGCAATAAGCATTAATAAGTTATTGGGTTAAGCTCACTGTGTTCTGTTGCCTTGCTGGAGTGATTTTTGCAATATATATTAGAAAGGGCAAAATACCCCAAAATTAACATTTTTCTTGACTTTTAACAGGAAAAAACTGATCTTTAAAAGTTAAGATATATTTAAATTTTGTTTTTAATTATACCTGGGGGTGCATATGAAAAAATTGTTACTATCTTCTTGTTTAGTGCTGATGCTATTACTCTCCGGGACAGTATTCGGAGAAAGTATTACTTTTACATTTGCCAATGGGCAGATAACGGGTTCTGGACCATTTTATTATGAATTTGATGTAATGGTACAAGCTGGTTCAGCAGGAACAAAAATTGGTGATTCCCAAGCTTATATTAATTATAATACTACTGCATTTGGATCCGGTATTGTCGGAGCAGGTAAAGTCACTGTCACGCCTGGTGCTCTTATGACCGGTACTTATTATGTGGCACCATCAACTGCCGACAACACCGCCGCAAGATTGGCAATAACTTTTGATTATTTTTATGAATTAGGTGGTGCAAGCAACGGCAATGACTTACCAGCGACACCCACCCAATGGGCACATGTAAAAATTGAGATTGCCAATACTGCTTCTTCCTCTGGATTGACTTTCGAAAGTGCTCTAATGACCGATCAAGAATATGAATCTGATGATGCGACGAAATACTCCCCCGTTACCGCCACCGACACCGACGACACCTCCCTCCCCGTGACCATGAGTACCTTCACGGCCACGGCCAGCGAGCAGGAAGGCGTGACCATCAGCTGGCGCACCGAGAGTGAAGTCAACACCGCCGGCTTCAACGTGCTGCGCAGCCAGGGCGGCAACGGCACCTGGTCGAAGCTGAACGGTACGCTCATCCCCGGACAGGGCAACAGCTCCGCGGGCATGGATTACAGCTATATCGACAGAGATGTGCGGGAAGGCATCGAGTACTGGTACAAAGTTGAAGAAGTCTCAACCGACGACCAGATCACCGTCTACGGCCCGATCAGCGTCATGGGCGTGAACGCGGTTCCGGCCGAGTTCTCCCTTTCCCAGAACTACCCCAACCCCTTCAACCCCGAGACCAGCTTCAAGTACATGGTCGCCGAAGACGCTGACGTGACCATCGGCGTCTACAATCTGCTCGGCAAAGAGATCAAACGGATCGTCTCAGGCCGTCAGCCCGCCGGCTACTACGCCGCCACCTGGACCGGCGTCGACAATACGGGACGCAGCGTCGCCAGCGGCATCTACTTTATCCGCATGCAGGCCGACAACTTCCAGATGGTGCGGAAGATATCGCTTATGCGGTAACCACGAAAATGTCGGAAAAGGGGCTGCCGAAGAATGGCTGCCCCTTTTTTTTTACCTTCTTATGAACTCCAACGAAAGACACGAAATTCACTAAAATTAAAAGAGATAAAAATATGCCGTGAGGGTCGGTATCGGTATCGCAGTCGCGATCGCTTATCGGTGAACGGCCTTGTGACTAAATGACCTTGTGACAAGTCCTGCGGACTTGTCACAAGGTCCGACATTTTCGTAATTTCCGTGTCCTTCGTTGGAAAACAATGGGGTTGCAGGGCCGGGTCCGGCCTCCAGTCCCCGGCCTCCGGCCTCCCGCTTCCGTTACTTCAAATTCTCCTCAAACAACTTAAAGATCCGTCTGTACTCATCCGTCCACGACGACGGCTCGGTAAACCCGTGGTTCTCCACCGGGTACACCGCCAGCTCCCAGTTCTCCTTGCCCAGCTCGATCAGCCGCTGGGTGAGCCGCACAATATCCTGAAAGTGGACATTGGTGTCGACCATGCCGTGACACATGAGCAGGGCGCCCTTGAGGCCCTCGGCGAAGTAGATCGGTGAGCTGCGCACGTAGGCGAGGCTGTCCGCGACCGGCGTGTTGAGGATGTCCGCGGTGTAGCTGTGGTGGTAGTGGGCCCAGTCGGTAACTGACCGCAGAGCCGCGCCGGCGGCGAACACCTCCGGCTCGGTGAAGAGCGCCATGAGGGTAATGAACCCGCCGTACGAGCCCCCGTAGATACCGATGCGCTGCGGGTCCACACCGCACGATTCGGCGAGGTACTTCGCGCCGTCAACCTGGTCGCTCAGGTCCTTGCCGCCCATGTGCCGGTAGATGGCGGTGCGCCAGTCCCGGCCGTAGCCGGCGCTGCCCCGGTAGTCGATGTCCAGCACCGTGTATCCGTGATCCACGAGAAGATTGTGGAACATGTACTCGTGAGAATAACTGGACCACCACTTGTGGGCGTTCTGCAGGTAACCGGCTCCGTGCACGAAAATCACTCCGGGACCGTCTGAAACGGGCACCTCCGGCCGGTACAGGCGGGCGTGCACTTCGGCGCCGTCGGAGGCGGTGAACGTAATGTATTCCGGGATCCGCCAGGGATAGGCGAGAAACTCCTCGCTCAAAGAGCGGGTCACCCGGCGCGCGGCCGCTCCCGGCTTGTTGGGCATGACGTAGAGCTCCCAGGGCCGGTTGGCGGTCGAATAGCGCACTGCCAGCGTTTTCTCGTCCGGGGAAAGGACCACTTCGTGAGCGCCGTCACCGGCGGTGATCCGGATCATGGGGCCGCCGTGCAGCGGCATGCGGTAGAAATGGCGCACACCGGAATGCTCCCTGTTTGCGGTGAAATACCAGAATTTTTTATCCCGGGACAGTTGAGGACCGTAGATCTCGAAAGGACCGGAAGTGAGCGCCTGTTTCTTGCCGGTCTCGGCATTGACCGTATAGAGATGGGACCAGCCGCTCTCTTCCGACTGGAACCAGACGGAGCGATTGTCCGGCATCCAGCCCAGGCCGCCGCCCCAGCCGCCGGTTCCCGGTCCGCCGATCCAGGCTTCGTCATGCTGATGGTCCAGCACCTGCAGGGCCGCGGTTTCGGGATGGATGAGCACGATCCAGCGGTCCTTGCTGTCCTGTGAGTAGACGGACATGGCGGCATAGCGCCCGTCATCCGACCAGACGGGTGACGTATAGGTTACGCCCTCGTAGGGTTTGGTAATTTTATTCTTGGTATCGTCTGAGGGAACGGCCTTTTCGGCCAGGTAGCCGGGAAGCCGGCCGTATCCCGGCAGCGTCGCGGGATCTGCATACCTGACCGTGTCCCCCCCGATATCATAGATGCCGAAGCGATAGGATCCGGCCGGGCCGCCCACCTTTGAATGGGCGGGGATATCCTCTGTGTATCCCGATTCGGTGACATAATCGGGTACGATGGTCCGTTTGTCTCCCTCGGCCCGTTTTGCGAGGGTGAAGTACACATACGCTTCGTCCGGGCTCAGATCCAGGCTGCCGACGCGGCTGCCGTCGAGGGCTATGGACAGGGGGCGTTCCGCTTCCGGCATCACCTCCCCGGCGGCTTCCCGCGCTTCCCGGCGGGCTTTTCTCTCCGTGAGCACGATGCTCAGTCCGGTTGCCTGCTCCCGCAGCCACTCCTCCTGCGCGGACAGGCCCCCGCCTCGCCGGCGTCTCGCGCCGCCTTCCCGGTCGTCGCTGAAATCGGTGATCTGGGCGAGGGTTCCCCTGCCGCGGTCGAGGATGTAGAGATTGCCCTGCATTTCAAAAACGATCTTCTCCTCGTCCCGGCAGTAACGGGGTGACGACTCATTCGCCGCGGTCGCTGTCAGCTGCTTTTCCTTCCCGCTCCCGACTTCCCGCTCATATATATCTCCGAACCGGGTGAAAAGGACCCTCGTCCGGTCTTTACTGTAGACAACACCCCTGAACCCGGGCAGGAGCGCCTGTTCGGCCAGGGTCACTTTTTCCGGATTGCCGCCCGCTGGATCCACCGCATAGAGGGAATCGTCAGGCGCGTTCTCGGGATTCCAGGTGAAGTAGATCCTGGATGCGTCCAGCGCCCAGAAGGGTCTGCCCGGGGAGCTGCCGATCCAGGCCTGGTCACGCATGATCCCGGCCACGGTCAGTTCCGGTCTGTCCTGGGCATGTAAAGAAAGAATGAATAGAAGGGATAGTGTACAGGCTGCTTTCCATGGTTTCATGGGTATTCTCCTTTTATTCCAGTCCTGATAACGGTTGTCACCAATCCGGGGAAGAGTGCAGAACGAGGGGAAAGCCCTCAAATATGTATCGCCCGGAGGGACATCCCCCGGGCGATTGACATTCATAATTAATAATTAATAATTCATAATTTCGAGAGTATCACCTCGACCGCTTTATCCAGCTGCGGATCGCTCCCCTGCAGGTCATCATTGAGCGTATTGATCACCATGATATCCGGCCTGCAGCCTCCGTGGGTCTCCAGATCCGTCCCGTCCAGGGAATAGCACCCCCAGAAAGGCAGCCGGAAGTAACCGCCGTTCATCAGCCGGGCGCCGGTGGTAAAGATGAGCCATCCGTACGTGGTGTTGCCGACCACCGGCCCCCGCTTCAGGGCCTTGAACCCCGCCGTGGTCATCTCGCCGTCACTGAGCGTCACTTCATTGGTGATCAGCACCACGGGCTTGCCGGCGAAACCGAAGGTCGATTGGGTGGATTCTTCCATACCCCGCACCCGCCATTTGCCGTACACCGGTTTCACCAGGGCGTTGAGCACCCGGTCATGCACATTCCCGCCCATATTGTAGCGCAGATCGAGAATAAGCCCCTCTCTCGGCACCGCGTCCCGCTCCAGCTCTTTGAGGAACCGTTCCAGGTCGCCGCCGCCCATGGCGCTCATGTAGATGTAGGCGACCCGGTCGCCGGTCATCTTCTTCACGGCAGCGCGATTTGATCTGATCCACTCCTCACGGACAAGTTCGCTCTCCGCGCCGGAGGATATGGCCTCAACCGGGACGCTGACATTCCGGTCCAGGGAGACGCTTTTGAATACGAGCGTGAGCCTCTTGTTGAGCGTACCGTTGAACTGTTTCCAGATGTTGACCGCCGGGTCGACCTCGCTGCCGTTGATCGACAGCAGCCGGTCACCGGCTCTCACGCTGTCCCGGTGCATCCACAGGGGCCCGTCCCGAAGGAGCCTTTCCACCTGCACCGCTGAACCGGTTTTCCAGATGACACCGCAGTGGCCGGTGGGTTCTTCGGTGCGGAACCCGCCGCCCGGACCGCTGATGCCGGTATGGGATGAGTTGAGGTGCCCGATCAGCTGATTGGCGTATTCGCAGAAATCCTCATCGCACCGGACCTGCTCCAGTACGGGCATGTATTTCTCGTAGAGCGCTTTCCAGTCCGCGTTATGATGTCCGGGATCGTAGTAATAGTATTCCAGGGTGTAGTAGAGTTCTCCCAGTGCCTGCCGGTAGTCATCGGTCCTGTCGACCTCGATGCTGGTGGTGAAGGAAACCGATTCACTCTTCTTCCCGGCAAGATCGATGCGGCCGATCCTGCCCGAGGAGAGGTAATAGATGGCTTTGCCTTTGGGGTCGAGGCTGAGGGAAGACGGGGAGGTGACATCGGGCACAAAGGGTTTGTACTGCCCCCGTCCCTTCTTTTTCAGGGTCGTCTCCCAGAAATGGCTTTTCCCGTCGATATTGGTGACAAAATAAACAGTCGCCGTATCTCTCGGTGAAAGGATGAAGGACCGGTCGTCACCGAGCGTGTTCGTTACCCGTACGGTCTGCAGGTCGATGTTGTCGAGCCGGAACGTGACCAGGGCGGTATCTCCCTTCTCCCCCGCGGGATCATCCTTTTTCCTCTCCTTTTTTTCCGCGGATTGTTTCTCATCCGTTTTAAAAAGCGCCTCGAACTCATCCTCTTTGAACTCGGGTGTTTCAGGGGCGAAATGCAGCTGGTAGATATCCCATTTACCGGTGAACTCAGGGAAACTGTGCCCGCTGCGGTTGGAGGTAAAGAGCATGAATTTCCCGTTCGGGGACCAGACAGGATTGCTCTCGTCATAAGCGGTATCGGTCAGTTTGACCCGGCTGCCGTCGTCAACGGACACGGCGAAAATATCACGCTGGCCGTTCACCACTTCGACCATAGCCACGTACCGGCTGTCCGGAGACCAGGAGGCGTCATCACCGAACCGGCCGCCGAAATTGCCTTCGGCAAGCAGCCGGTCGCCGCTGCCGTCGGGTTTGATCAGCCGGTATTCCCGGGGACCGCTGGCATAGAGAATATAGGCGCCATCGGGTGAAAGACGCGGATTCAGGACATCCGTTTCGGTTGCAGTCAGCTGTTTCGGCTTTTCAAGACCCAGCGCGTCGCGGCTGTAGAGATTGGGAAGGGCGTTGTCGTCGGCAATATAGATCACCCGCCTGCTTTCCCTGTCCCAGATCACGCTGCTCTCCTTCCAGGGACTCTCGGTGATATTCCGGGCATAGCCGCCGTCGTTCCCGAGGATAAAAATATCGCCCCGCACCACAGCGGCGATTTTTTTCCCGTCCGGAGAGACGGCGTATTCGCTGACCGGTTCATTTTTCAGAAAACGCCGCGTGTTCTCCTTGCGTTCCGACGGCGCTTCCAGGGGCACCGGCTTCGAACGTCCCCCGGTGAGGTCGGTGATCCAGATGCCGAAATTGCGTTCGTACACGGCCCAGGGAGCGGCTGAGGCAAGGGACAGATAGCGGGCGTCACCCTCCCTGAAACCGGTAACCCGTGTCTCGTCACCGCCGGCCGCGTCAACTTTCCAGATGTTGTAGGTGCCGTTCCTGTCACTCAGGAAGTATACCGACGCGCCGTCGCGGCTCCAGCAGGGCCAGAAGCTGTTGCTCGGATCGGAAACCAGCTCACGGGAACTCAGGTCAGCCAGGGACAGCGCGATAATTTTCGCGCTGTTGGCTCCCCGGTACCCCTTGCGCCAGTGGAAACGGTTTTCCATGCCGGAAGCGAATACGAGCGTCTTCCCGTCCGGACTCAGCGTCGCGTCATAGGGCCAGGACCAGTAGGTATCCAGCAGCGGTGCGGGATTCCCGCCCGCCGCCGGTATGGAAAAGATACTTGAGGATGAGGACCGGTTCGACTGGAAGAGAACCCGTTTTCCGTCAGGCGACCAGCCCGTAGCCTCGTCATTGCTGCTGTGAAAGGTGAGCTGAACGGGATCGCCACCCCCTGATGAGATCAGATACAGATCGTTGTTGCCCGAACGGTTCGATGTAAAAACGATCTGTGTCCCGTCGGGTGACCAGTGCGGACGGTAATCATAGGCCGCGTGATCCGTTATCCGCAGGGCGCGCCCCCCTTCCCTGCCGGCGATCCAGATGTCGCCCATATAGGAAAAGGCGATTTTTGTTCCGTCCGGCGACAGGGACGGATAACGGGCGCCGACCAGATCCTTCGCGCTCAGGGACAGAGGGATCGCAGACAGGAAAACAAGCAGCAGATATATCCGTTTATTCATCTCCATACTCCTTCCTGTGTCAGAGAGTGACCAGTCCCGCCTTGCCGAGAATATCGATATAATCGATCATGCTCTCAAGATCGGTTTCTCTTTCGGACTGGGCGTCCATGGCATTCTTTATGTCAAGAAGGGAACGCGTGCCGTTGATGAGGCGGTGCAGCTCGCTGCTGTCCCCGATGCCCCTGAATCTGGAGAACATCCGGCGGCGGTTGCCGCCATTTTCGTTATCGCCGCCGGCCGCTTTCATGATCAGTTCCTGGTACCCCCCGTACCCGTTTTCGGTGACTTTCGGGGTCGGTTTGGGAACGATTCCCGCGGCCCGCTTCTCGAGATCGGTGAGAACGATCTTCACCGGCGCGCGGCCCAGCTCACCGGCCCTGGTTTTCATCAGCTGTTCCAGGGCGTATGTATGGGTTTTGAGAATTCCGTTAATGGAGGTCTTCATCGCGGCCACGTAGCCGGTCACCGCTTTTGCCCGGGAAAGTTCAAACACCGATTCCAGGGTTGCCTGATCCGCCAGGGCGGCCTGGGTCACCAGGTTTACGGCGCTCTTGAAGGCATCAGCGAGCCCGGCCGCTTCGCTGTCGTCGAGCTTTTTCTGGGCAAGAGCGAACTGGATGCCCATTCTCCGGGTGGCATTGGCGGCGATTTCCCCGGCGATGCGGATCACCATCCGGTCGTCCGCGTTGGCGATGGTGTAGGCCCCGGCCGCGCCGATCACGGCGACCCGTTTCATCTGGGTGGGATCCGCCTTGTCGACCCGGTCGCCCGACGTGTGGTACCACTGATCCGGCCAGGCGATCATCATGATCCCCGGCACACCGACGCCCCAGTCGTTGAACACTTCATGATCGCTGGCGCCGTAATGGGTTTCGATGCTGTAGTAGAACGGCTCATCGGCGCCGGTGGGAGCCACGATCCGCTCCGGCGTGGGATACCTTCCCCGGTTATGGATGCGCTCGACACTGGTTTCACCGACGAAACGGTAATAGTTTTCCATTACATCGTTGATGTAGTGGGCGTGGCCGTAGGTGGTGCGGATCATGCACATGAACGCCTGGTTCTTGCTGAGCCACTCTCCCACCATATCCATATTGATATTGCAGAGCGTCTTCTCCATCAGTTCCTTGTGCGCCTGCACCCAGGGGCCGGTGCCCGAGAATTCCGGTCCCCAGAGAAAGCGGATGGTGCGTATCGGTCTCGGCAGCCGTCCCTCTTCGATGAGGGTATGCAGCACCCGGGCCACTTCCAGGATGCCGGCGCTGCCGGACTTGTTGTCATTGGCGCCCTGCTTGACGATGCCCTCGAACAGATGGGCGGAAAAAATAATCTCTCCGGCATCGGGATCGGTCCCGGGTATGTGGCAGGTGACGTTCTGCAGCGTATAGGGTTCCATGCGCGCTTCCACCTGGGCGTGCACGGTGATCTTCTCTCCGTTGAGCAGCCGTCTCTTGAGGTATTGACCTTCCCGGGCGGTGAGATAGAATCCGAATTTTGTTTCTTCATCGCCGCCTCTCCAGCCCCGGAGGCCGCTCCAGGGGATCTGCAGGGGATCGAAATGGGGCCGTGACTGGCTGATCGCCACCACCCCCAGGGCGCCGTGCTCCTGGCAAGCGGTGCGGTGCACACCGGACATGCTTCCTTCCGTGACGACGATCTTGCCGTCGACGCCTGCGCGTTCAATCTCTTCGGCCGAGCCGAATCCCACCCAGACGAGTTCCGCGGTGACATCCGCGTTCTCGGATCCGCTGGCGAGCATGGCGGTCATATCACGGTAGGAGGCCAGTTTCGCCCTGTGCGGGCTCACTTCCCATAATTCACCCTTGATGCCGTCCCACACCTCCCGGCCCGGAAAAGGATCGATGGAGGCGCCCGGAAGACCGTAGAGCTTCAGCTGGTCGTAAATATACTGTGATTCGTAAAAGGTACCTTCATACTCCTCATGCTGCCGGTTCTTGTTATAGCCGCCGGTCTCCATGATCGTGTTCCAGGCGGTTTCGCCTGATGCCTCCCCGATGATCTCGTCCATCTGAGCTTCAGGGAGAAGGGTCCAGTAGACGCCGGGGTTGATTTGCGCCGTTGCAGCCGCGGATATACATAGAAGCATGCACAGCCGCTGTAAGGATTTAAGGAACATGGTGTCACCTCGCAGATTGGGATTAAGGGATGGATATACGGTGTACGACAGTACTGCGGTTTTGTTTGCTGAAATTCAGAAATTAAAGTAGAGACCACGGCGGTAAAAAGCAAGTAACATTCTCAGAACATTTTCCTAAATAGAAAAACCCTTGCCGCCGGAGGAACGTACCTGTGAACAGCGCCGGACAGGAGATTACCCGCCCGCGGGAATTGCCACCTGCAGGCCGGCAAAGACCGTTCCTTCCCGCTGCCCGGTAATAACGGCTGTCGCCGTCTCATGCGTGACAGGGCGGGAATCCCGGATGAAGAAATAGTGCAGAGCGGAAAAAACGAAAAATCCGGCGCCGACACCCTGAAAGAGATTGGACCGGTTATCATAGGCGGTGACCTTGCGGGAGAGCCTGAGGTAATGGCTGAGGCTTTCGGGGGTTGTGGAGGCGGCCTCGGCCGCTTTCTCGTAATAGAACCAGGCGAGTCCGCCGGACACCAGGCCGAGGCCGGCTGCGGTGTAGGACACCCAGGGGCTGGCGGCCGCCGCGGCGAATGAACCGCGGACGCTTCCCGATCCGGAGGTCCGGAGCGGATGCAGCTGCAGGCGATCCCCTTCCTGTATGGAGAGGAATTGATCCTCATCCAGGATCAGGGCGACGCTGATCGTATCACGGTAGAAAAGGAGTTTCACGCTCCCGACGGTCACCCGGGCTCCCGAGGGCAGGTGACGCTCAAGGGGCAGCACGGCTCCGGCGGACACACCGGAGGTTTCCGGAAGATCGAGCAGCAGGTAGGGCCGGTTCACTCTTGTCACTTCCTGGGCGGGAGCGATTGCGGCGAATGCAAGACAAAGCGGCAGTATGAGACGGCGCATCGTGCATGCCTCCATTATATCAATACAAATAAATATATTAGATCACATTTTAGAAGTCAAGGATAATTTTGCAATTACAAATTAGAGGACCGGGAATAATACGCTTTAATAATGACTGCGAGGGGCGGCCGGGTACCAGTTTATATCATTTTTACAAAAAGTATATTGAGATGATTTTTATTGACTTTTAATTAAATATTAATTATTTTTTTCATGTAATATCAAAAAATTAATATTATTTTAATAAAAACAGTGGGTTGAGGTTAAAAATGCATCGAAAAGCGTTAACGGTCGCGACAGCGAGCCTGATCCTGCTTGCGTCGGCCTGTTCCGATCATATCGTCGAACCGCTCGAACTGGCCGACGGACGGGTAGTCGGAACCGTGCACGGGATCCTTTCCGATTACGGCACCCACCAGATCCTGGACAGCGCCGCCGTGAAAATCACCTGGATGCAGGAGGGGATCATGCATACCGCCTGGTCCGGCAGCCTTGGATATTACGCGGTAACGGGGCTGGGGTCCGGCCAGTATGAGCTGACCTTCTGGGGATCGGATGATTACGCGGTCAGCCGCATGACCATTGTCATTCCGAAACTGGATGAGGTGGTCAACGGAGCCCCCGCCACCGATGAAGACTACGCGTATTCAGTCGCCCTCAACGTCGACCTCTATCGGAAGGACGCCGGCATCAGCGGCACGGTGTTGAAGACCGAAGCCGACCTCAGCACCACCGCCGCGGCAGGAGTCACCGTGATCGCCGATTACACGTTCAGACTCGCCGCGAACATGACGGACCGGACCGGCGGCTATAATGTGTACCCCGGGCGGTACACAACCGTGACCGACAACAGCGGATTTTTCTCCTTTGACTCGCTGCCCGGGACCCCTTCGGTGGTCATCTACACCATGCCCTACACCAGCGGCGGCAGGGATTACGGCATGCGGTACGCGCAGCCGGCTCTGCACTCCGGAGCGATACTGGAGCTGGACGGGGATATGGTGCTGACGGTGCTGTAAAATAAGGAGACCGGGGGCAGGAGACCGGCCCTCATCTCCCCCCCCGAATCGCCTACGGAATTCACGGAAAAAACGAAAGAAAAATAGTGTAAAACACTGCGCGAGCATTATTTCTCAGGCTCTCAGGCTCTAAAGTTCTTGAGTTTGCTTTATCCTTTTATACTTCCGTTCTTTCCGTGCTTTTCGCAGGAAATCTGTTGGACGGGGCGGCGGGGGCCTGTTTCCTGTCTCCGTTATTTTCCCACATCCCTCACACACCGGAACCCCACGGTGGCGTTGCGTTCGAACCCCGGGCTGACCCGCAGCAGCATCTGGGTCTGATTCACCGGCCTGGGGCCCCCTTTTACGTACCACCAGCTCGATGCCGGATGGTAGTAACTCCCCCCGCGCATGATGATGAACCGGTGACTGCCGTTGTCGTAGACATCTCCGGTCAGCTGCCAGACATTGCCCACCAGGTCTTTTACGCCGAAATCGCTGCCGCCATTCCCGAACGCGTTCACGGGTGTCATATGATCCAGGGCGACGTTGCACCTTGTTGAGTCGAAGGCCGCGCCCCACGGCCAGACATTGGCCGTGTCGCCGCCGCAGGCCGCGTACTGCCATTCGATTTCCGTGGGGAGCCGTTTTCCCGCCCAGGAAGCGTAGGCCCGCGCATCTTCCAGGCTGACATAGACTACCGGGAAATCCCCCCGGTCATCGGGACAGATGCCGTTTTCCCAGTGGGCGAGAAAATTCGCCGTGTCTGTGGGCTCATATCCGGTCTCCGCGAGAAACGCCGCGTACTCCCGGTTGGTCACCGGATACTCGTCCATGGCAAAGGAGGAGACCGTGATCTCCCGGGCGGCGGACAGATCCGGGTAGGGAATAAAACTGTCCGGTACGTTCACCGCGTAGATGAATGTTCCGCCCGGTATTCGCCGCATACCAGGACCGGGATCTTCGGCCGGGACCGTCTTCGCGGCACGGCTGACAAGACGGGGTGTGCCCGGAGGAATGGAGACGATCCGCTCGTCCAGCAGCCGGCCGCCTTCCAGCAGCTGCACCACATAGTCGCCTTCCCATTCAGGAAACAGGAGGGTGAGGTTGAATACCCCGTCGGCGACAAACTCGGCAGGTCTGTTCTGATAGGAAGGGTGCCCCGCCCAGATCCGGATCAGGTCTCCCCTCCCGGCGGAAACGGTGAGCTCGTCTCCCTCCACTCCGCACTGCAGCAGCACCGGCAGGGCGGCGATGCAGTCCACGTTCCCCTCCCTGCGGGTTGCGAGGAAGGCGCGGTCAAAGGCCCGGGTCTCGGCCGGCAGGCGAATAACGGCGTCCAGCGTATCGGGACGCAGTTCCCGGTGATGGATGAGGCTGACATAGTGGATATCCTGCCGCGGCTTCACCTCGAACAGCGGGCCGCTGTATCCGTCGGGCCGCAGGGAAAGGACCGTATACAGGGTCTTGTCGCCGTCCTGCCAGCGGTTGACCCAGATGCTGTCGGCGCTCACCGGCAGCAGGGGCGTCCAGTCCGGAGAGAGGAACGCGTCGCTGTTCTCCCGCAGAACGCGGACCAGAGAACCCCAGTAGGTGTACTCCTCCTCGATCCAGCCGGGCCGTCCGGGTGCGAACACGTTCATCTCGATGCCGTAGCCGTTGAAAAACGAGACCGCCATCTCCCGGTGCAGCCTGCCCTGGCTGAGCTGGCAGACCCGGAAGACGGCAAAATCGGGTTTGATGAATTTATTGAGGTTCAGCGGCGGGGGCATGAAGATCGCGTCATGGACGCGGCCGGCCACAATGCCCGGCATGTCCCCGGGCACGGCCATCCCTTCGCTGTACATGATGACCCCGGGTTTCACTCCGTCGGCCGCCGCCTGCAGCTCGAAACTGGAGCTGCCGCTGCAGTCGAGCACAACGCCGTCCGCGCCGGTAGCGCGAATGAGCTCGGCCAGGCCCTGGTAGGGATCTACCTGCCGGGTGGACAGGTCCCAGGGATTGTACGCCACAAAGAACCGTGTGCCCCGCTCCTTCATCCGTTCGGCGAGGGAAGAGAGCAGTGCATATCCGCCGGGCATGTCTCCGTAGAGATCCCACTGGTTCCGCTGATCAACACCCAGGGTCGGCCAGGTCGGCCAGAGTCCCAGCACGTCCCAGCCGCCGAAGAGCCGGGCTCCCATATCAAGGTAGGAATCGACCTGGTAACCGCCGCGTTCAGCATCGTAGAACTCACGGTCCCAGGCAAACTGAAGCGTGAGCGTATACTGATGCCGCATCCAGGAGAGATCGGGACGATTGAACAGCGTCTGATCGAAGGTATCGAGGTCGTAGAGCCAGCGGTCCTGGAACATAAGGCGCAGCCCGTTCTGCCAGGGGCCGTCAAAGAGATCGGCATAGAGCGTGTAGGTGACGCTCCCCCCGGGTTTGAGTACGGTCTTCCACCGCTGTTTCTCGGCATTCGCGGCACCGGTCCTCCGGGCGAGGGCGCAGAAGCCGCCCGCTCCCTCCCGCAGCGGCACACTGCCGTACCCCAGTTCCCAGGCGTTGTCCGGCAGCACCACCCCCACCGGTCCCCGGTCCGGCGCGAATATCTTTGTTCTGGCCAGCGACCAGGGACCGGAAGCGGTAATGAAAAGGTGATCCTTGTCCGTGCCCAGGGGCACGACATTGCTGATCGACCGGGGAGCATCGGCGGTGTTTGTAAAAATGATCCGGACACACCAGCCCCGGGACTCGCTTTTTTCCTCCCGGACGCTGACATCGATTCCCGCGGTAAACCGCAGCCGGTAGACATCCCCGTCCCGGAAGCAGCGGGTGAGCGCCGATGAAAATGGCTCATCATTCACCTCGAATGAAAAGAGCGGATAGCGCCGTGTCAGCGTTCGTGTCACTCCGCCGCGCTCTATTTCCCCCTGGACCAGAAGTCCGTTGCCGGCGGACAGAGAGACCGCTGTCCGCTCCTGGGCGGACGTGGAGAAAGAAGTGAATAACAATACACACGTAAGGACGGATACAGCGGCAGGATAACGCATCGGGAGCCTCCGGATTGTATACATGAATATACCAACATATCATTTTGGACGGTGAAATGCAAACGGAAAGAAACGCCGTCCCTACCCCAATCATTTTCCAACGAAACACACGGAAGAAAGGAAAGCATACTATTCTTACGTTCTCAAGTTCTAAAGTTATTTCTTTATCATTAGCCCGTCTCCTTATTTTTTTCGCCCCTTTGGACCGCCAATCTCCTGATTGGCGCTATCCATCCACCAATGCCGGACAGGAGTCCGGCGATCCGATCTCTCCGCCCGCCCCCTGCCAGTCCCCACCCCCTTGGATGCCCGCCTAAAACACGCGGGCATGACAAATTGGGTCTGTTTCCTTGAATGTTGATCTTTGCGCCCGCTTTATACACTTTATCCTTGAATATCTTTCGTGAATTTCGTGTCCTTCGCTGGAGATCCTGAGGGGCGGGGCGGCAGGGTCCTGCCCCCTGCCTCCTGTCTGCTGCCTCCTGTCTCCATATCCACAGGCACGACCATGAGGGTCGTGTCGCTCATCCAGAAAAGAGACACAAGATCTTGTGTCTCTAGATAAAATATCCCTTGCATTTCACCATTTCCCTGCTACATTGTTAACTACTGCGGTAGTCAATGATTTTACACAAGGATCGGCAGCGTGCAGCAGATTATCTCCCTGCTCCAGGAACTGGGATTTTCCCAGTACGAGGCGCAGGCCTACTTCGCTCTCCTTCAGCAGTCCAACGTGACCGGATACGAACTGGCCAAAAATTCCGGCATTCCGGCTTCCAAGATATATCCCACGCTCAACAAGCTCGTTGACAAAGACGTCGTTGTCGTGGTGAGCGCCAATCCCAAGAAATACCTTCCAAAACCGCCGGATGAAATCCTCTCACGTTTCCGCAACGACTATCTGGGGACCGTCGACTCTCTCAGCGACAAGCTCAACAAGGTCTATTCCGAAGATGCACTGCTGACCAGCCACATCTGGAATCTCACCGACTACCCGGTGATCATCGAAAAGCTGAGGGAATTTGTCGATGAAGCCGATGCCACCGTCTATCTTTCCGTCTGGGATGAGGAGCTGGACGCCATTTCCGACACCCTTGGGGCAGCCGCGGCCAGGGGAGTCGACATCACCACCGTCCATTTCGGCGCCAAGCGGCTCGGCATCGGCAAAGAGTATCACCACGGCGGTGAGCATTACATTCGCCTGGAACGGGGAGGACGCAGGATCACCCTGATCATCGATGACGACAGGGTCATACTCGCCCATTTCCGGAACGACGGCAGCTGTGACGCGGTCTGGACGGCCAACAGCAGCCTGGTGCTCCTGGCAAAAGACTATATCACCCATGACATCTATACCATCCGTATTCACGAGCAGTTCGGTGAAAAGGCGGAAAAACTGTTTGAGAAAGTGTAACCATCGTAACGAGAGGAAACCATGAAAAAAACGGCAGCAGCAGGCAACCGGGGAACCGGGGTTCGCTCGGACTGTTATGTCACACTGGAGCTGAAAAAAAGCGGCGGTCTCGAAATCCGGCTGGAAAGCAAAGTGAAACCGCTTTTCGGCGATTCAATTATCGACCTTTGCCGGGAGGTGCTGACCTTTTTCGGCATCGAACACGCCACCGTCGATATTGAGGACATGGGCGCGCTTCCCTACATGATCGCCGCCAGACTGGAAGCGGCGGTCCGCCGGCTCATCGACACCGACCGGCGGTTCATGATGGAGGTGATCCCGCAAAACCGCTATGAAACGAAAAAAGACCGTTACCGGCGCTCCCGGCTCTACCTGCCCGGAAACACGCCGAAACTGGCGCTCAACGCGGGCATTCACCAGCCGGACGGCATCATTCTCGACCTGGAAGATTCAGTGGCCCCGGACAAGAAATTCGAGGCGGCGATCATGGTCAGAAACGCGCTCTGCCGCATCGATTTCTACGGCGCCGAACGCATGGTGCGCATCAATCAGCTGCCCGCCGGGCTCGATGACCTGGAAGAGGTGATCCCCTGCCATGTCAACCTGATTCTGCTGCCCAAATGCGAATCGGCCGATCAGGTGGTGCAGGTTGACGACCAGATCCAGGCCGTCAAGAACGCTCACAAACAGGAATACCCTGTCTACATCATGCCGATTAT
The DNA here is from genome assembly GCA_016934955.1 of bacterium. Taxonomy (GTDB): domain Bacteria; phylum Zhuqueibacterota; class QNDG01; order QNDG01; family JAGLOF01; genus JAFGRY01. The sequence continues at coordinate 18,552 of JAFGRY010000031.1, forward strand.
CGAAAGCGCCCTCGGGGTGTTGCGGGCGTTCGAGATCGCTTCCGCCTCCCCGAATGTTGTCGCGCTTGCCATCGGGCTCGAAGACTACACCGCGGATCTCGGCTGCCCCCGCACGAGAGAGGGCAGGGAATCCTTCTTCGCCCGCAGCATGCTGGTGAACGCCGCCCGGGCCGCCGGTATTCAGGCCATCGATTCCGTGTTCTCGGACGTCTCGGACATGGAGGCCCTTAAAAACACGGTGCTGGAATCCAAATCACTGGGTTTCGACGGCATGGGCTGTATTCATCCCAGGCAGATCAGAGTGATCCATGAGGCGTTCGCACCCGGTCAGGCGGAGCTGTCGAAGGCCCTCAAGATCGTGGCCGCGTTCAGGGAGGCCGAGGAGAAGGGACTGGGGGTCGTGTCGCTGGGATCGAAAATGATCGATCCGCCAGTGGTCAAGCGGGCGCTGCGGATCGTGGACATGGCGGAGAAGATGGGTATCGAGATACAAGACGCGGAGAAACAATCATGAACAATACATTCACCAAGAACGCGGTCGGCAGAATGATTCCTGCCGAGATAAACGGCAAACCGGTGATCCCGTTCAAGGGTGTGGGAAAGCACCGGCCCGAAGGCAGAAAAACCGCCCCGATGATCGCCACCTGCGCCGATTATCCCTCGGACGGGGACAAGCGGGTTGCCGGCCTTAAGGAAGCGCTTGTCAAGGCGGGCATCCAAAACGGCATGACCATTTCCACCCATCACCATTTCCGCAACGGCGACCTGGTGGCAAACGAGGTGTTCAGGATCGCCTCGGAACTGGGCATAAGGGACCTGGTCTGGTTCCCTTCCGCATCCTTCCCCTGCCATGAGCCGATCATCGGTTACATGGAGGACGGCACCATCCACCACATCGAAGGCAGCATGAACGGCCCCCTGGGGCGGTTTACCTCCCGGGGCAAGATGAAAGGTGTCGGCGTGCTCCGCTCCCACGGGGGGCGGTACCAGGCGGTGCAGGACGGAGACGTGCACATCGACATCGCGGTGATCGCCGCCCCGACAGCAGATCCCTTCGGTAACGCCAACGGCGTCACCGGATCCTCGGCCTGCGGCCTGCTCGGGTTCGCCCTTGCCGACTCTCAGTACGCGGACAGGGTGATTGTCGTCACCGACAACCTCGTGCCCTTCCCCTGCATCCCCTGGCAGATCCAGGGCAATTACGTTGATTATGTCGTGGAGATGGACCAGATCGGCGTCCCCGAAAAGATCGTTTCCGGCACGACGCAGGTCACGAAAAGTCCCGACCGGCTCTACATCGCGGAACTGACCGCGCAATTCTGCGAGGAAGCGGGGCTGATCAGGGAGGGGTTCTCCTTTCAGGCCGGCGCCGGCGGCACCTCCCTCTCCATCGGCATTTACTTCGCCGAGATCATGCGGAGAAACGGCATAAAGGCCAGGTTCGCCCGGGGAGGCAGCAACAAGTACCTGGTTGACATGCTGGAAGAGGGACTGGTTGAGTACATTCTCGACGGCCAGACGTTCGACCTCGACGGTGTCAGGTCCATGCGGGACAATCCCCGGCACGTGAACACCAGCCCCTTCACCAGCTATAACTATCACGGCAAGGGCAACTTCGCGGGTATCGTCGACATTGTTATCCTGGGAGCGACTGAAGTGGACGTGAACTACAACGCAAACGTGGTCACCCATTCCGACGGGTATCTGCTCCACGGTATCGGCGGCTGGCAGAACTGCCTGTTCAGCAAGAATGTCATCCTGCCCATCCCCCTCTTCCGCGACCGGGTGCCCGTGATCAGGGATGAGGTGACGACCATCTGCGGTCCCGGGGAGCTGATCGACATTATCGTCACGGAACGGGGCATCGCCATCAATCCCCGCAGAAAGGACCTGATCGAAAAGATGAAAGGGTCGAAACTGCCGATTAAAACCATCGGGCAGCTCAAGGAGGAAGCGGAGGCGATCTGCGGCGTGCCGAAACCCGCCGCATTCACCGAAAAGGTCATCGCCGCCGTCAAATGGGTGGACGGCACGGTGATCGATGTGGTCCGCCAGGTGAGAGAGGACGCATAACCGGACAGATATCAATCGTAATACAGAAAAATATTCAGAGATCATTCACCACAGAAAGAGGAGATTATCGATGTCAAAAAGAACTATCGTGCTCATGCCCGGGGACGGGATCGGGAACGCGGTGCTGCCGGAAGCGGTGCGGGTGCTGGACGCGGTCGGATTCAAAGCCGACTACGTGCACGCCGACATCGGCTGGGAATTCTGGTGCAGAGAGGGGAATCCCCTGCCCCAGCGCACCATCGACCTGCTGGAAAAGCACAAGATCGGCCTTTTCGGCGCCATCACCTCCAAGCCAAAATCCGATGCCGCAAAAGAGCTTGCCCCGGAACTGCGGGACAAGGGGTATGTCTACTACAGCCCCATCGTGGCCATGCGCCAGCATTTCGACCTCCACATCTGCACCCGTCCCTGCCGCACCTTCACGGGCAACCCCCTGAACTTCATTCGCAAAGGGCCGGGCGGGACCATCGAGGAGCCGGAAGTGGATGTCGTCATTTTCCGCCAGAACACGGAAGGCCTCTACGGCGGCGTGGAGTGGACCAATCCCCCGGATCAGGTGTACGACGCGCTCATGACCCACCCGAAAATGAAGAATTTCGCCTGGTGCCCGAAAGAGGAGCTGGCCGTCTCCACCCGCATTTTCACGAAGAAGTACACCACCGCCATTGTCCGGGCGGCGTTCGAGTACGCGAAGAAATTCGGATACACATCGGTCACCATCTGTGAAAAACCGAATGTGATCAGAGAGACCTCCGGCATGATGCTGGCCATCTGCAAAGAGGTGCAGAAAGAGTATCCGGGCATCGCTCTCTGGAACACGAACATCGACGCCCAGATGATGTGGCTCACCAAGAATCCGGAAGATTACGGGGTCATCGTGGCCGGTAACATGTTCGGTGACATCGTTTCCGACGGATTCGCCGGTCTGGTGGGAGGACTGGGATTCGCCTGCAGCGCCAATGTCGGCGAAAAAGTTGCGGTGTTCGAACCCACCCACGGCTCCGCTCCCAAATATGCTGAATACGAGATATCCATCGTCAATCCCATCGCCATGATCCTTTCCGCCTGCATGATGCTCGACCACATCGGCGAATCGGAAAAGGCGGAGCGCATTCGGGGGGCGATCGCCACCGTGATCGCCGACGGCAAGGTCAGAGCCTATGACATGCTCAAGCTGAAAGGCTCTCCCGATGTGCTGAAGCAGGGTGCCGCCTCCACAACGCAGATGACCGACGCGGTGATCGCCGCGCTGTAATCTCCATCTAATCATGTGCGACGCACCTTCACGGTGCGTCGCACATGTGGACATCTCACCGAAAGGGTCCATCATGCACGTAGACATTTTTCAGCTCGAGCGGATCCAGTCGCTCTGGGAAAACAGCGTTGCCTACAACCTCACGGAAACGGGCATTCACCCCTTTACCCTGAAAGAGCTGCTTCCCGGGGACGAACTGCAGCGGCTGCTCGATCTGCGCCTCGGTTACGGGCACACAAACGGATCCCCGGCCCTGCGGGACGCGGTAAGCGCCCTCTATACCGGCGCGGACAGAGAGAACATTCTCGTGACCGCCGGTTCCATCGAAGCGAACTTTATCGCCGTCTGGAGCCTGCTTGAGCCGGGAGATGAACTGGTGCTCATGCTGCCCAACTACATGCAGATCTGGGGCGCGGCCCGCGCCTTCGGGATCACGGTGAAACCGTTTTACCTGCGGGAGGAATCGGGCTGGCAGTTCGATCCTGATGAGCTGCGCCGGGCACTGACCCCGAAGACAAAAATGATCGCAGTCTGCAATCCCGACAACCCCACCGGAGCGGTCATGAGCAGCGGAAACATGGACCTGATCGTGAGGCTGGCCCGGGAGCGGGACATCTGGATCTACGCCGACGAGATCTATCGCGGCGCGGAACTTTCGGGCGAAGAGACGCCTTCATTCTACGGACGCTGGGAAAAGACCATGGTGGCCGGCGGGCTCTCAAAGGCCTACGCGCTGGCGGGTCTGCGCATCGGCTGGCTCGCCGGCCCGAAGCCGGCGATCGAAGCGGCCTGGGCGCACCGGGATTATACAACGATCTCGACCGTTATCCTCAGCAACGAGGTCGCGGCCTGGGCGCTGGGTCCAGGAGTGCGGCAGCGGATTCTCCAAAGAAACCGCTCCATACTCGAAACGAATCTCGCCCTGATCCACGAATGGGCGGCGTCCCAGGGAGATCTTTTTTCCTTTCATGATCCGGCTGCCGGGGGCATGGTCTTCCTGCGGTACGATCTGCCGGTCAACTCCACCGCTCTCAGTGAGAAGATCCGCCGGGAAAAGAGCACCTTTATCATTCCGGGCGACTGTTTCGATATGGACGGCTACATCAGGATTGGCATCGGAGCGGAGACATCATACCTGCGGGCCGGTCTCGAGCGGGTTGCCGCGGTGCTGAATGAGCTTCGCGGCTGACCGTCCGCCATGAAAACGGCCGCTGCGAACAATCAGGCAGCGGCCGAATATACCATTCACACTGATCAGTGACGGTTCATTTCGTTCCCAGCGTCATGTTCACCGTCATCTCCTTCCCGTCCCGCAGAAAAACCACTTCCACGATCTCGCCCGGGTTTTTCGATTTCAGTACATTCGAATACGCCCGCAAATCCCCGATATCCGTTCCGGCGAGCCGGATGATCACATCCCCCTTCATCAGTCCCGCTCCGGCCGCCGCTGATTCTTCAGACACGGCCCCGATACGCACTCCTGTCCCCTGATAGGCAAAGTCGGGCATGGTGCCGGCGGTGGCGCCTCCACCGGCGGAAGGCCGGGCCGCGGGTTTCAGCCCGGCATCGGCCGTACTGGTGAAATTCATCGGTTCTTCCCGTTCGATGAGGTATTGCAGCGTCTCTTTCACGAACACGGCTGTCTTGACCATACCGGCCGCATCGATCTTGTCCGCGGTGTCGCCGGGACGGTGATAGTCGGCATGGGGCCCGGAAAAAAACTGGACCGCCGGAACACCGGCTCCGATGAAGGACGCCTGATCACTGGCGGTGATATCCTGGGTCACCAGGTCCGCTTCCACCCCGGTTACATGCCCCACTCCCATAAAAATGAATTTCCATTCCCGGGCACTGCCGCTGTTAAGCACCAGCAGTTTTTTATCACCGAGCCTGCCTACGGTATCGAGATTGAGCACGCCCATAATCTTTTCGGGAGGATAGGGACCGGCATGTTTTACATAGTACTGCGAGCCTCGCAGGCCGCTCTCTTCCCCGGTAAACGCGATGAAGAGGATGGTACGCAGCGGTCTCCCCGCCTGTGCGGCCTGCCGTGCCAGTTCCAGCATGACCGCCACCCCGCTGGCGTTATCATCGGCACCGGGATGGATCACGCCCTCATCGCCGCTGTGCACATCGGGCCACCCCCGACCCAGGTGATCGTAATGGGCGCAGACAACCACTGACTGGCCGTCCCAGGCCTCCCTGGTCCCCGGCAGCATGCCGATAACGTTTTTTACCGTTACCGGGGCTCCCTCCGGTCCTTCGGGCAGCTCGAACGTCTGGAACCAGGAACCGCTGTCACCGGCGGGTTCCAGGCCCGCTTCGCCGAAAACGCCGGCGATATAGGCCGCCGCTTTTTCGATGCCATCACTGCCGGGGACGCGCCCTTCCATATCGGGTGCGGACAGCCGCCCTACATGGGCCAGCAGCCGTTCTTCGGAGAACACCGGCTCCAGCATGGCCAGAGCGGTTCCGGCTGGGTACTCCGGTGTGACCCCCGCGGGGATCACGCCGTCAGGTCCCGGGATCATGGCCGAGAGCGGGGAATTGACCGCCGTCCACTGTCCCGAACCGATATTGGCGGGTTCGTCACCATCGAATACAAGGTAGCTGTATTTGCCGTAATGCGGCAGCTTCCTTCCCAGCCCGGGCAGGGCTCCGGAAAGGTCTGCGTGCAGCCAGACAGCCACTGTTTTCGGATTGGCCGGATTGGGCACCGCAACGGCAAAACTCTTCTCTTCATAGGAGTACTCCCGCTCCGGGAAGGCCACCGCCTCACCGGTAATGGCCGCGCCGTACTCTTCAAGCCCCTTCTCGATCACGGAGCGGTGCAGATTCTCCTTTCCGAAGATCCAGACGGCCCGGGTGTCGGCGAGCCGGGGAACGGCTGAATCGAGGGCAACCTCTATCGATTCACGCCTGCCCGCGGACCAGGATTCCGCGAGAGCTCGATAGCCGTCCAGCAGGGCCTTGTCCGCCTGTGACGGCAGCAGGATCAGAACACTGTCGGCGCCGAATATGCTGGAGAACGAAGGGGGCACTTCCCGGTAGTGGAGCCGGCGGAACACGTCGAACGAAGGATCGACATCGAGCCGCTGCGGCCGGACGGCCAGGGAGAGTGCATACCTCTCGCTTTTTGCTGAACTGGAGACCACATGCATGGTCGTGCCGCCGCGGGCGGTAACGGCCACCGGCACATCGAGGGTGTAGGCCGGACCAGGCTGTATCTGCGAGAGAGTAAACAGGAGCTGATATCCGTCGCCTCTCTTTTTCACCTCCACATCGGACAGTTCCAGTTCCGGAGCACCGGTCCGGTCGATCCACTGGCTGAAAAACAGTGCCAGGTCGTCACCGGTAACCTGCTCAAAGGCTTCGCGGATATCGGCAAAGCATGCGGCGGTGAAGACATTGTCATGATAGAACGTTCTGATGCCCTGCAGAAACAGGGCGTCACCCGTTTTTTGCCTCAGCATGTGGTACATCATCATACTCTTGCCGTACCCGATGGAGGATGAGGCGTCGTCGGTACGGGAGATAAACGCAGAAAGAGGAAAATCGTTCTCCCCGTTTACATAATCGGTGAATCCCTGGAGAGTGGTGCGGCGGTAGGCTCCACCGGTCCCCCGCTGTTCCTGAATCAGATGATCGGCCATATAGACCGTGATCCCTTCGCACCAGTTGCCGCCGGAAAAGTCCACATAGACGCTGTTTCCCCAGTAGTTATGCAGCAGTTCGTGGGGATAGGAGGAATGAAGGATGAACGGGAACCTGATGATCTGGTCGCCGAGGAGCGTGAACGAGGGCATACCGTAGCCGGTCTGCCAGAAATTTTCCACCAGGGCGAATTTCGAAAAGGGAAAGGGTGCGATCAGTTTCCGGTACATATCCATATACTGCACGGTGGTTTCCAGATACTTGCCGGCCAGCGGTTCGTCGGGTGTGCGCAGAAATGCCATGACATCGACATCGCCGGTCCTGCGGCTGTACTCGTGGAACTGCGCGGCGATCAGGAAGATCTCCTCCGCCGGATGCACCTCCCGCCAGCGGGTGATCCGCTCACCCCCGCGTACGGTGTGCAGTGTCCGTTTTCCCTGGCTGACCGCGTCCCAGCCCTCGGGCAGGTGCACGGTGAGCGTGAACCTGAAAAGGCCGCTGTCCAGTCGCGGCACCCAGCAGGTCGAGCCAGCCAGATAGACGCCCCGTTCCTCGATGAGTCCCGGCGTCTGGCTGAAGCCCCGGGCGTACTCCTCCGAGATCTCCTGAATGGGATGGTTGATAATCCCGCTGTACGCCACCTCCAGTACAAGCGGACCGTTCCGGGGATCGATACCCGTTACCTCATACCGGTTCAGCGCGAGTCCCGCCGCCGGCATCGATTCCTGATCCATGCCCACATCGTCTGCCGGCGTGTCCTCCCTGTGGACGGTAAAACGGAGCCGTTTCCCGTCGGCGGTGATTGAACTCACCTTCAATCCGGAGTGCAGCTGAAACGAGAGCGTCCCCTCTCCCGGTGCCGGGGGAATAAACATCGAATCAATAACCTGTATCGTATGCTTCGCCGGCGCCACGTTCGCGCTCAGCCGGTGCTCGATGAGGTCGTGCTGCGCGAAAGCGGCCCGGCCGGCCAGTACCGCCAGAACCATCAGTACCCGTCGTTTCATTTCAATCTCCTGTTCCTTCTCTGTTTTCTGTGAAGCACATGCAGGCAGCGCATCGGGGGCTTATGCAACCGGCGGCCAGAACAGCAGAATCAGCGCTCCGGCCAGCAGGGCTATCCCGAAAGCCGCGGCGATTCTTCTGAAGAGGCGGGGCGATCCGACGACCGCCACAATGCCGCCTTTGAACACAATATTGCAGAGGGTTCCCAGCATGATCATACGCCAGCCGGTGTCAACGGTTACTCTTCCGGCATTGATCATCTTCGCAGTAGAAAGTGTGATGGCATCGGCATCGGTCAATCCTGAAATCGCCGACACGATGTAGAGCCCCTTGTTTCCCAGGTGGGCCTTGGCTGCCGCGACACCCAGAAGGACCACTGCGTAGAGCAGTCCGAAGATCACAGCGGTCTTCAGTTCCGCCGGATTCCCCTCGACAGCGGTCACCGTCTCTGTCTCGCGCCGGCTCTGAGCGAGCAGCCAGACCGCAATCAGGACCATCACCGCCACAAGCGCGGCAATCGGCGCAATGACCGTCGGAAGAACGTCCGGAGCGACGATGCCGATTTCAATCACCACCCTCACGAACACGATGGTGGAGGCGATCATAATGACAGTGGAGCAGGTGCTGCAGGGCCCGCTGCGGGCACGGGAATGTTTGGAAAAAGTGACCGTGGTCGCGGTGCTGGAAACCAGGCCGCCGAAGATACCGGCGAGAAGCGTGCCGGTTTTCGCTCCGAAAAACTTGTACGCGATATAGCCGCCGAGGCTGAGACCTACAATCAGCACCACCATGAGCCATATCTCATGGGGATTGAGCACCTGATAGGGCCCGAGGCTCCGGTTCGGCAGTACCGGCAGGATGATCAGCCAGATAAGAATGAGCTGAATGATCGCCCGAATATCCTGTTCACCGATCCTGCGCACGAGATTGTGGAGCGTGCTTTTCCACTGCAGCAGTACAGTGACTATCCCGCCGATGATAACGCCCAGACTCATACTCTCGATGACGAGGACCGCGCCCACGCCGTACATGACCAGAGCCGCCACTTCGGTGGTGACGCCGAAATCCCTGGCGTTCGGGCTGTAGGTGATCCGCTGGTACCGGGCCGTAAGGGTTATGGCCCCCAGGGAGAGCAGACCGGCAGCGATCATCCAGCCGCCGAACTCCAGGGACAGCCTGGCGGTCAGGGTGCCGAAAAGAGTGATCAGCGCGAATGTTCTGATGCCCGCCTCTTTCTTTCCCGGGGACCACTCCCGCTGGAATCCCACCAGCAGCCCCAGCCCCAGAGATACGGCAAGCTGTTCAAGCAATACGGTTTCCATACTGTACGTCATCCCCTGTTGGCAGCGGACCGCGTGTCCGCCGGGTTATTCGGCAGGCAGTGGGAAGGACAGCTTTCTTCCTACGCCCATAGGCAGATAGTGTTCCCCGAATACCTCTTTGAACACGGCGATGGCCCGGTCACCGGTGCAGTGGGTGGCTCCGCACTGTACGACGCCCAGCTCCTTGAATGCGGCCGCGATCTCCTGCACCTGAGCGGGTGAATGCTGCATGAGATGGAACCCGCCCAGGACGGTATGCACGGTTCCGTTCCTCAGGATTCCCGCCCGCTCGACCATGCCGGCGATTCCGGGATGGGAACAGCCGGTAACGAGCAGGAGGCCGTCCGCTGTTTCGACAATCAGCCCCTGCTCATTGACCGGACCGGCGATCTCCCCGGTCGTCCAGGCGTTTCCGCACAGCGCCGTCGCTTCACCCACAGGCACCGCCTCGGCGCCGTGCTCCCGCACGGAGGCGACGAACGAGGCGGGAAAACTTTCCGGGAAGAAGACCGTGACGTCCGGGTTTACCCCGAGGACGAAATTGAGTCCGCCGGTGTGATCACCGTGATTGTGGGAAAGAATGATAAGATCAACGACTTCAAAATTAATGCCAAGCACCCCGGCGTTGTGTTTGAGGATACCGGGATTGGTGCCGGTGTCAAAGAGAATGGTTTTCTCAAGTCCCTCGATCAGGCAGGCGAATCCCCAGTCGGCGGTCGTCCCCTGTTCATGGACATAGTTATCGTAGAGCACGGTAATGGTGACCTGATGTTCAGGCCGCTCTGCTGAACCCGTGAAAGAGACTGCGGTCAGCAGACAGAGGATGCAGAGTGCGATCTTCATACCCGCTCCTTTGTCATGTGGTGAGGATATCCATAAATGACACGCGCCGGGAACGTCGCCCGGCGCCGATGGTGCAGTGCAGCGAAGAATCGGCCCGCCATCAGACCCGTTTGTAGATCATGTCGATCCGGGTTTCGGTCTCGACACCGTCAAGATCGAAATCGATCCCCATGCGAATGGTTACCGTCAATGTATTGCCGTCAACGTCAAAGGTGGCGTTCTCGTCCATCCCGGCTCCAATGATGGTAACGTCGCCGTCCACTTCGGTCCAGGTGCCGGGAATCACCGTGTCGCTGCCGTCGGCGAAGGTGTCGGTGAGGGCGGCGGTGCCGTCTTCATTGACCTGCAGCGTCATGGACGTAACACCGGTTTCCGACATATTCAGAAATGAGGATGCTGAAAGATCCATGTCTCCGATGGGTGTGTCGTAAATCGTGACCCGGTCGAACAGCCAGGTCCCGATAATCGATCCGCTGCTTTTCGATCCCGAGCCGTTGTCGCAGCTGCTGCCGGTAAGCAGTCCGGCCGCGATCACGGCAGCGAGCATCAGCAGCAGTATACGTGTCACTGAACGCATTCTTCCCTCCTTTTGGTAGATCGTGCTTGCTAAAAGATATCACGTTTTCAAACACAATGCAAGCGAATTCAAAACCGGACGGAAGACGGGTGTGGTCGCGCCAAAGGGGCGGTCCGGACGCGACGATAAAAAAACGCCGGACCCCTTGGACCGGCGTTTTTTTTAATGTACTGTACCCTGCTGGTTATATTTTCTCAAAAACCACGGTCAGGGTCATCGACGTATCATCACTGGGGTCGCCGGGAGTACCGTTGTCATCCGTCTCGGTAACGGTAATGGTCAGCTTGTCACCGGAGATATCGTAGTCATACGTACCTTCAAAAATATCGGTGCCGCTGAGGGTGATCTCATCGCCATCGACATCGTAGATGCCCTCGTAGGTTTCAAGCGAGCCGTCAGTGTGAGCCAGTGTCGCCGTGGCTGAACCATCCTCATCCAGCGATATCCGAATACTGGTATACCCCATGACCGCCGGCGTATAGGTTATCTGCGCCCCATTGCTCAGGGACATGGTCATTGTCAGCATTTTCCAGGTGCCTACCAGCGACGTATCTTTACCGCCGTTCGTAGACTTGTCACAGCTGCTGCCGATAAAAAGGCCCACCATCAGCATGGCGACAACAACCAGTAACATATACCGCATTGCTTTCCTCATAGCTCCCTCCTCGATTGGGTTAATGCGTTAAATGTATATTCTTTTCCCAAGAAAATCAAGAAAAATTTACTCATTTGCGATAATTAAAACTGAAGGGGCGGCAGGAACATATCCGGGTGCGATACCGCCGGCTTCAGCTGCGGCGTGGATTGCCGTAACAGTAGAGGCACCCGCCGGGACAGGGATAGTACCAGCCGATATCCCAGCTGCGGGTGCAGGTGCAGCCGGTCCGCTGTCCCCCGGCTGCGGCCGGCGGCGCCTGGTATCCGTCCGGATGCAGCCTGCTCAGCAGCGGGCCGTCGATGCAGCCGGCCGGCGGCAGGAAGGCCGCGCAGCAGCCGGTGAGGGAGACGCCGTACGCTGCCGCCCCGTTCGTGAGCCGTTTCGCTTCTTCCATGCGCTCCGGCTCACTCAGGACAACGGGCTCGATGCCGGCGGAAACGAGCCGCCGCTTCACTTTCGGGTAAACGGCCATCCAGCTGGTGATCACATTCCTGATTCCCGCCGCCCTTGCGGCCTCCAACACGGTGCCGAACCATTCGAGATTGCTGTACCTGCTGCCGTCCGGCATCCGCAGATGCACGATCGGGTCGAACCGCAGCCGGATCCGCTCCGGACTTCCGGTCATCTTCACCAGGCCGGGCAGCAGATCGAGCACTCGCGCCGGAACGGGAATGTTCGGTTCCAGGACCGACCCGCCCATACCGGTGACCGTGATCTGAAAGAAAAGCTGATCGTACCGCCGGAGCGTCTCACGCAGGTGCGCATGGGCCAGCAGGTTTTCCGGATGCTTGCTCCAGACCACCACGGTGTGGGTCATGTCGGGCGGTGAGCGCCGGTCAAGAACGTCGACGATCCGTTCCGGGTAAAATCCCGCCATCTCCACCCGCCGGCTCGCGGAAATTATTCTTCGGGGTGATTCAGGGCCAGCCATGCCGTTCCTTTCTAGGTTCTCTCTAATATAGACTGTCCCGGAGAGTGATTCAAGGAAATAATCCTCGCTTGCAAATAACCGGCACGGGTCGTATATTGAGGCTGCAATCGAAACCCGCAGAAAAAAATCGACAACGTTTGTGACCGATTCTCGTATACACAATTTTAACCATCAATCGACAGGAGCGGAAAAATGAAAAAAGTATTGTTTGCTGTTTCCCTGCTTGTCCTCTCGCTCATGGCGGGCCTTCTCTTTGCCGGAGAGGCACGGCCCCTGATGCGCTATCCGGACATTCACGGCAACGACATCGTCTTCGTACACGGCGGAGACATCTGGATGGTTTCCGCGGACGGCGGCGTCGCCCGGCGGCTGACCATCGATGACGGCCAGGAACAGATGCCGAAATTTTCACCCGACGGATCGCTGATCGCCTTTACGGCTGAATATGACGGCAACGGCGACGTCTACGTCATGAACCGGGACGGCGGGAACATCACCAGGGTCACCTGGCATCCGGGCTTCGACCGGGTCTGCGGCTGGCACCCGGTCAACGGCAAGATCCTCTTTATCTCCGGCCGGAGCCATTTCCGGTTCACGAAGATGTACATGATCAACCCCGACGGCACCGGACTCGAAGAGGTGATCATGCATAACATCGCCAACGGCAGTTTCAGCCCCGACGGATCGAAGATCGCCTACAACCGGGTATCGAGGGAGAACCGGACCTGGAAGCGCTACAAAGGCGGTACCGCCCAGGAGGTCTATCTCTACGACCTCGCCACCGACAAGGAGGTGAATCTCACCAATTTCGAGGGCACCGACCGCTTCCCCATGTGGGGCAAAGACCGGATCTACTTCACGTCGGACCGGGACAGAGTGCTTAACATCTACTCCGTTGATCCCGCAGGCGGGACGATCACCCAGCTCACGCACCACACCGAGTATGACGCCCGCTTTCCCAGCATGGGCGGCGACAGGATCGTCTATGAATTCGGCGGATCGCTGCGCGTGTATGACACAGTCAGCGGCCGGGACCGGCAGGTCGATGTGCGCATCAACACCGACGCCCCGGAGGCCCGGCCCGCCTGGGTCGACGTGAGCAGGAGCATTCAGGAGTTTGCGGTTTCTCCTGACGGGGGACGCGCCCTGGTGGTCGCCAGGGGCGAGGTCTTTTCCGTGCCGGCCGAACACGGCATCACCCGCAACCTCTCCGCCGCCTGCGGCGCCCGGGACAGGGACGCAGTCTGGTCCCCGGACGGGAATCGGATCGCTTTTCTTTCCGACCGGGAGGGAGAATACCAGCTCTACCTGACCGATCCGAAAGGGACTTCCCTGAAAAAACTGACCGGTTTCAAAAAGGGGTACCCCCAGAATCTGCGCTGGTCCCCCGACAGTAAAAAGATCGCCTTCTCGGACGAAACCCTCACGCTCTACTATATCGACATCGATTCAGGAACGATTACCAGGGTCGACAAGGCCGCCTATGAACATGTGGACATCGACCTCAAGGACAAGCCGGTATACGACCACACCTGGTCACCGGACAGCCGCTATCTCGCCTATTCGAAAATGACGGCCGATCTCGTCACCAGGGTCTTCATCTACGCCCTGGACACGAAGAAGACGCACTGCATCAGCGGCGACCTGTTCAACGATTTTCATCCCGCCTTTTCCCCGGACGGGAGACACCTCTTTTTTGTCTCGAACAGACGGTTCGACCCCACGTTCTGTGATTTTGAATGGGAGATGGTCTACAAGAAAACATCCGGCATCTACGCGGTGACGCTGCAGAAGGACGGCGCCCCCCTGCTGCCTCTGCAGAACGATGAAGCGGCCGCCGGCAAACCGGAGGAGGATACCGGCCGGCCGATCCGGATCGATTTCGACGGCATTGCCGGGCGGATCGAGGCCCTGCCCCTGCCCAGAGGCAACTACCGCTTCCTGGCGGCGGGGGAAAACGACCTCTTCTACCTGAACAAGGATGAGGGCGACTTCAACCGGTTCAAGTTCCGCGATATCGGCCCCATGGATCTGTATGCGTTCAGTTTCACTTCCCGCTCGGAGTCCCAGGTCATCGCCGGCGTCAACAGCTACAAACTCTCGGCCGACGGGTCGCACATAATTTACGGAAAGGGCCGCGGCATCGGCATCATCGCCTCCTCCGCCCGCGGCGCTTCGGGTTCCGATATCAGTCTTGCGGATCTGAAGATCTTCATCGATCCCAAAAAAGAGTGGCTGCAGATCTACAATGAAGCCTGGCGCCTGGAACGGGATTTCTACTACGATCCGGACATGCGGGGACTGGACTGGCCCGCCATCGGCGAGAAATACCGCCGCCTGCTGCCCTACGCCTCCTGCCGGCAGGACCTCGGGTACCTGATCGGGGAATTGATCGGCGAACTGAACACGTCGCACACCTACGTGTACGGCGGTGACACGCGCCGCACCGGCACCCGGGTGGGGATCGGCCTGCTGGGCGCGGATTATGACATCGACGCAAAAGCCAACCGCTACCGCTTTAAAAAGATCCTGCGCACGCCCGATTTCACCGCCGAGACCTGGCCGCCGCTGGCCGGCCCCGGCAAAGACGTGCAGGAAGGCGACTACCTGCTGCAGGTGAACGGCAGGGAAGTGACCGCCGACAGGAATATCTACAGCTATTTCGACAATCTTGCCGGTGAGCAGGTCTGCCTCCTGATCAACGGGAAACCAACGGCGGACGGCGCGAGAAAAATCTTCGTCGAAACCACGGGCAACGAAGGGCAGCTCCGTTACCGTGACTGGGTCGAGCAAAACAGACTGGTGGTAGACAAGGCGTCGGGCGGAAAGATCGGCTACCTGCACATGCCCGATACCTACACCGGTTCCGCGGCGGAGTTCCCCAAGTACTTCTTCTCCCAGTCGCAGAAAGAGGGCCTCATCATCGACGGACGCTTCAACGGCGGCGGGCTGGATCCGGTCATCTTCTTCCAGCGGCTGCTCCGCTACCCCCACTCGTTCTGGACACGGCGCTACTCTCATGACCAGATGAGCCCCTTCTACGGTGTCAGGGCTCACATGGCCTGTCTCACCAACCGCCAGGCCGGATCGGGCGGCGACGAGCTGCCGGAAGAGTTCCAGCAGTTCAAGATGGGACCGGTGATCGGCACCCGCACCTGGGGCGGCCTGGTGGGCGTCTCCATGTTCATGGAGCTCATGGACGGCGGCGGCCTCACCGCGCCCGACTACCGCATCTACACGGAAGACGGCCGCTGGACCGTGGAGAATGTGGGAGTGACCCCGGACATCGAGATCGACCTGCATCCGGCCGAGATGGCAAAGGGCAGGGACGCCCAGCTGGCAAAGGCGATCGAGGTGCTCATGCAGAAGATAAAGGATGAACCGAGGGTCTGGCCGAACCATCCGCCGATCCCGAAGGACATTAAATAAATTTCAATAATGAAATCCGTAGGGGCGCCCGGCCGGGCGCCCCTGCATATTATCGTTCCTTTAAAACGTACACCTTGTCGTTGAACCGCACCCGTTCGGCCACCGGCACCGTGGCCCGTTCGCCCCTGACCGCCCTCTGGACGGGGTTCTCATCCACATAGATGCTCTCCACCAGGGTCTCCACACAGCCGCTGGTTTCACCGATGATCACCAGCATGTCCCCGACAGTGACCGGTTCGTCGAGTATGCGGATCTCGGCGATCTTCGCCTGCCTGAAATAGTTGGCCACCGTTCCGCAGTACACCTTCCGTAAGGTCGACCGGGAGCTGTCCGATGCCGCCCACTCCCCCAGGGGGTTCCCCAGGTAATAGCCGTTCTTCCAGAAGGTGCGGTTGAATACCGTGGCCAGCTCCTCTTCCCATTGCTCCGCATCTTCCATCGTGTATGAACCGTCCTGAACGGCATCCAGCGCCTTCCGGTAGACGGACGTCACCCGGTGCACGTAATCGGCGGCCCTGCCTCTCCCCTCTATTTTGAATATGGAGGGACCGGCGGCCACCAGTTTGTCCAGCATGGTGACCGTGCAGAGGTCGGCCGGGGACATCACGTACCGGTTGTCGATCACCAGCTCGTCTCCCGTTTCCGTGTCCCGGACCGTGTAGCTGCGCCGGCAGTTCTGCAGGCAGTCGCCCCGGTTCGCGGAATGCCCGGTCAGGGCCAGGCTCATGTAGCACTTACCGGAAATGGAGACACAGAGCGCGCCGTGAACGAACACCTCTATCCGGATCAGCTCTCCGGAAGGACCGCGGATATCCCGCTCCCGCACCGCGCTGCATATATCCCGGATCTGCTCCAGGCTCAGCTCCCGGGCCAGGACCACCGCGTCGGCATAGTCCGCATAGAAGCGGACGGCCTCTATATTGGAGATATTGGCCTGGGTAGATATGTGAACGGGCAGCCCGATCCCGCGGGCGCAGCGGATGGCGGCGATATCGGCGGCGATCACCGCGGACACATCTCCGGCTTTTGCCGCATCGCAGATATCCCGCATCAGCGGCAGTTCCCCGTCATAAACAATGGTATTCAATGTCAGATACGAGCGGGCGCCATGATCGCTGCACTGTCGGACGATCCGGGGGATCGTGTCGATGCCGAACCGCTTCGCCGCCCGGGAGCGCATGTTCAGCTGCTCCACCCCGAAGTAGACGCTGTCGGCCCCCGCGTTCAGGGCCGCGCTCAGCGCTTCCAAGGATCCTGCCGGGGCCATGAGTTCGATTGTCTTCAATTTCATTATTCCTCTGCACTGATCATCGGACAAAGAACGGCGCGTGGTTTGAAGTGAACGTCGTCGGCGTCCGGTTGAGAATCGCCCGGATGACCGGATCCCGTTTCCACACCCGGTCGAGAAAATGACGGATTTTCCCCCTGTCCCAGCCATGGGGATGATGGAATCCGCAGTAGAGGGAGAGATCGTCCCGAGACAGCGGGAAGGTTTCGAGACCGGCGGCCTCATCGCTTTCCGCCGGCAGATTGAAGATCGCCGCGTTCAGAAAGGTCACCGCGTCCGCGTGTCTGGTGATAAAATCCATCGTCATACCCGCGTCTTCCTCCCGTTCGGACGGGGTGCCGAAGAGAACGTAGACATAGGTCGGAATGCCCGCGCGCCGCAGGTTTTCCAGGATGGCCGATGCCCGTTCGAGATCGATCCCCTTCTGCATGGCGTCGAGCACCCGCTGACTGCCCGATTCCAGCCCCAGCTTCAGCATGCGGCAGCCGTTTAACTTCAGGGCCCGGCACCTGTCGAAATCGAGAAGGTGCTCCTCGAAGCGGGCGTACCCGTACCAGGGGGCGGGCGGCCGGGTGCGGCTGAGCGCGGCGAGGATAACGGGCGGCATCGCCGCATCGAGAAAATGGATCAGTCCTGCGTGTACTGCCGCGGATCCATTCGTCACCTGATCGATGACCGTCTCCGCCGCGCGGGCCCGGTAGCGGGCATCCTCGGTCTTTTCCGGACAGAATGCGCATCGTCTCCAGTAGCACCCGTCCGAGGCCGCATAGGGCAGTACCGGCACGGGCGAGAGATAGTCGGCCGTGGGGAAGCCGGTGTAATCGGGGACGGCGTCCTCCGCCTGCGCCTCCGCCCCGGCTTCTCTCAGGACATCCTCCTCACCCGGACCCGCGGTAAATGAATCGACCAGCCCCCGAAACAGCGCCGGCAGCGGGTAGCGGCACATCCAGGAAGTGATCAGCCCGCCGCCCATCAGGATCCGCACCCCCGGCAACTCACGCCGGATCATGCCGGCCAGGGCGAACGCGCCCGGCGCCTGGCTGAGAAAATTCAGGGAAATCCCGATGATACGGGGATCGTGTCTTTTCAGCCGTGGCATCAGGGATTCCCGGTAATACGAATAGAACGGCAGAAGCTCGGGATGCTCAGCGGCGCCGCAAAGCGAAAGGCTGTCGGTGGGTGAGAACCGTTCGTGTCTGTATTCCGCCATATCCCAACGGGCCGTCTTTCCGCCGCAGGCAGCCGCCAGGATGCGATTGAGGTCGCCGACAATCCGGCGGTAATGATCGATTGACCGGTATCCGGCACCGGATCGCAATGCCGCCAGATGATCGGGAACCGACACCCGCCGTCCCCCGGGGGCGGCAGCGGTTCCGGAGCGGCCCAGCCGGTAGAGCAGTGACTCCAGCCCGGCGTCGATCACTTCGTGTTCGACACCGGCGCTTTTCAGCGCACCGCTGAGCCGGGCGATACCGGCCGGCGGCTCTCCGGGTTTCGCCGCCGGCGGATGGATCAGGATCATTATGCTTCTTCTTCGCGTACTCTCATGACCTATAGAATACACAGTCAGCCCGGAAATTCCAAATAAAAAGCGTTCCGGGAACAGCGGAAAATGCGTTGCGATTGGACGATTTAAAGCGTATATTTCGTTCTTACTATTTAGTACCCATTATGCAATCTCCTGCCGGAAAACCTGCTCGAGGAAGCGGCCGGCGGCATCGGGGACATAACCGGTGACCTTTACACCCACACCGGAGCCATGGTGACGGCTCTTGCTATCGGGTTTCTCAAGGGATCCCCGGAAATGTAAGCCGGGCAGGCCCTGCTGATGCATTATTGAATATTTGCGGCATACACCTGTTTATTGCATCGAACACTATCCAAAGGAGGGATTATGGAATTTCTCAAAGACTTCTTTACGGCGCCCATTCTCTGGTTCTTCGCGGGCATCGTCATGCTCATCCTGGAGTTCGCGCTCCCCGGACTGATCATCTTCTTCTTCGGTGTGGGAGCGTGCATCGTCGGTATCCTCTGCCTGATATTCGATCTTTCCCTCAACGCGCAGCTTATCATTTTTATCGTGACCTCGATCGTATCCCTGTTCTCGCTGCGCAAATGGCTCAAACGCGTATTCCAGGGAAAAACGAACAAGGACAGCGGCCGGGATGTTGACGACTTCGCCGGGGAAAAAGCCGTAGTGACAAAATCCATCACACCGAAGCAGGCGGGTACCGTGGAGTTTCACGGCACTGAATGGAAAGCGGTGTCAGATGTGTCCGTTAAAAAAGGAGCGACGGTGGTTATCGTCTCAAAAGAAAGCATTACCCTGAAAGTGAAACCTGAATAACCATAGAGGAGGCTGTCATGAATCCGTTTAGTGTCCTGCTGCTCATTCTGCTGTTTTTTGTTCTCATCGCATTCTTTAAAACCATCCGTATCGTTCCCCAGAAATCCGCATTCATCGTGGAGCGGCTGGGGAAATACCAGAAGACGCTGGAAGCGGGGCTGCATATTCTCGTTCCGTTTATAGACAAAGTGGCCTACAAGCATACGCTCAAGGAACAGGCGGTCGATGTTGCGCCCCAGACCTGCATCACCAGGGACAACATCCCCGTGGAAGTTGACGGCATCCTTTACATGCAGGTCGTGGATGCTAAAAACGCCTCCTACGGCATCAGCGATTACCGCTTTGCTTCGACACAGCTGGCCCAGACGACCATGAGGAGCATTATCGGAAAACTCGATCTCGACAAAACCTTTGAAGAACGGGATTCGATCAACGGCGCCATCGTTCAGGCCGTGGACAAGGCGTCCGACCCCTGGGGAGTCAAGGTGACCCGCTATGAAGTGAAGAACATCACACCGCCGCAGAGCATCAAAGACGCCATGGAAAAGCAGATGCGGGCGGAACGGGAAAAACGCGCCACCATCGCCGAATCAGAAGGAGATCGTCAGGCGAAGATCAACCGGGCGGAAGGCGAGAAGGCGAGCGTGATCGCCCAGTCGGAAGGCGAAAAACAGAAGCGGATCAACGAGGCGGAAGGCCGCGCCATAGAAATCATGAAAGTAGCTGAGGCAACGGCGACCGGAATCCGGGAAATCGCCTCATCCATCAATGAAAAGGGCGGTGTCGACGCGGTGAATCTGCGGATCGCCGAGCAGTATCTCAACGAATTCGGCAAACTGGCCCAGACCAACAACTCGATGATCATTCCCTCGGATCTGGCCGATATCGCCGGTATGATCAAGGCCGCCAGCTCGGTCTTGAAAAAAGACAGCAGACCCGTAAAAACCACCTGATTGAACAGGTAACCGCAATGTAAAGGCCCTGTGTCCGCTTCCGGCGGGCACAGGGCCTTTTTTTTAAAAAAAATGCATCCGGATCGACTACTTCACGGTATCTATGGCGATTTTCAGGGCCTTTTCGAGCATGTCGATTCCCGGCTTTTTAATGAATTTTTCTTTCATCAGCAGGTCGATTATCGCCCGGGTCTCCTTGATGCCCGCGAGTGTTTCATTGTAGACATCTTCCCTGGTCCGCTTGATTCTGGCGACATCGTTCTTGATCGCCATCATCGCCACATCCGCCGCTTCATGGGCGAAGACTTCCGTCTCGTCCATGGTGGGCATGATGTAATCGGGGTTGATCCCTTTCTTCTCCGCGTAATTGGCAACCGCTTCCGCGGCGGCAATGGCCATCTCGTCGGTGATCTTCCTGGCCCTGACGCTCAGAGCGCCCTTGAGAATGCCGGGGAATCCCAGAGAGTTGTTGACCTGATTGGGAAAATCGCCTCTTCCCGTGGCAACGATGTAGGCGCCGGCCTCCTTCGCCGCATAGGGATAGATCTCGGGAACCGGATTGGCGCAGGCAAAAACGACCGCCTTGTCGGCCATACTGCCGATCCAGGAAGGTTTCACCGTATCGGGGCCCGGCTTGCTCAGGGCGATCAGCACATCAGCGCCTTTCATCGCCTCCGCTATGTCATCGATTTTCTTCGGATTGGTCGATTCGCACAGTTCCCATTTGCGGTAAAACCGGGGATCGGCCTTGATATCTTCCCGTCCCGTGTGGAGACCGCCCCTGGAATCGAACAGCATCATCTTTTCGGGATCGCCTCCCGCCCTGATGATGAGACGGGCGATGGTGGTGTTGGACGCTCCGGCCCCGTAATAGACGATTTTCGCTTCGCTCATCGGCTTGTTCACGATACGCAGGGCATTGATCAGCCCGGCCAGAGTGACGCAGCCGGTTCCCTGGGCATCGTCGTGCCAGACAGGGATATCGCATTCCTCCCGCAATGTATCCAGCACCTTGTAGCAGTTGGGCTGGGAAATGTCTTCCAGGTTGACCGCCCCGAAACTGGGCTGCAGCATCTTGACGAACTCGATGATCTTGTCGGGATCGTGCTCTCCGGCGTCGTTGTAACTGTCGACACAGAGCGCCACACCATCGACACCGCCGAGATACTTCATGAGATAAGCCTTTCCTTCCATCACTCCCAGGCCGCCGGGCGGAGTACAGTCGCCGTCACCGAGCACTCGTGTGGAGTCGGAGACAACGGCGACGAGATTACTCCGGTTCGACAAAGAGAAGGAGGCGTTGTTGTCGTCCCGAATGGTGGTACTGATTTTCGACACACCGGGCGTATACCACACATTGAACCAGTTGAATCCGTAAATACCGGCTTTGGGGATCGTCATCTGCTTGCCGCCGTAAAACTGATGAGCGAGATAGGCAAGTTCCTTCAGGAAAATGGTTTTGCCCTTTGCGATCTGCTCCTGGGAAAAATTCTCAGGAAACATCTCATCGAGATTGGACATTGAAAGGTCAAGCTTTGCCATGTTTTCCTCCTCGTGATTGGAATCTCTCGATTCTGGGTGAGCGTCAGTGGAGCCGGTGCTGCCTGTCATGACGTTTCGATCATGCCTGCAAGCGTGTCCGCAACAGTCCGAGGATCCACAGGTTTATGGAGCATTCGGTCGACGGGGAAACCGTCTTTTTCGATACGATCGCTGAAATCCAGACCGGTGAGCGTTTTCAATGCGGAAACCAGCAGTATCGCCGTCTGTTTTTGGGCGGCCTTCTCGTCCCGTTCCCGTACCATTCTGGCGACCCGGAACCCGGATGAGATGTCTTCCAGCATCGCTTCCAGGACAATCGCATCGAACTGTTCGGTATCGAGAAGGGCGAAGGCTTGTTTGGCGGTCGAACAGGTTTTGCAGGCGAATCCTTTCCGGCCGCACGCTTCCTCTACCGCGGTACGGTATTCACTGTCATTGTCTATCAGTAACACAGTCGGTGTCATGCACTACTCCTTATTCTTCGCTGTTGATGACGAATTGCGTCTCCTGGGCGATGGCCAGTTCCTCGTTCGTCGGTATGGTCATGACCGCCACGGGCCCGGTGCTCATCAGCAGTTCATTGGCGTCGTTCTTTTTCTTGTCGAGGACAACGCCGAGAAACGCCAGGTTCTCACACACCAGTTCCCGGGTGACGGGTGAATTTTCACCGACACCGGCGGTAAAGACAATGGCATCCACGCCGCCCATGACCGCCGCGTAGGCGCCGACATACTTCACGATCCGGCGCACGTACAGCTTCAGGGCGAGCACATCGCGTTCAACTCCCGCGAAATAGTTATCCTCGATCAGCCGCATGTCACTTTCTCCTTCGGTGACGCCGAACATGCCGCTCTCCTTGTTGAGAATTTTATCCATGTCGGCCGCGCTGAGATGTTCTTCCTCCATGACGAAGAGAGGAATGGCGGGATCGATATCACCGCAGCGGGTCCCCATGGCGAGCCCTTCCAGGGGGGTGAAGCCCATACTCGTATCAACCGATTTGCCATGCTTGACAGCAGTGATACTCGCACCATTGCCCAGGTGGCAGGTAACGATGTTCATCGTCTTGATATCTTTCCCGAGGATCTCTGCCGCTTTGTAGGCGACGTAGCGATGTGAAGTGCCGTGAAATCCGTACCGCCTGATTCCCTTTTCACTGTACCAGCGATAGGGAAGAGAATAGAGGTAGGCCTCCGGTTCCATGGTCTGGTGGAACGCGGTGTCGAACACCGCCACCTGCCTGGCAAAGGGCATGAGCCAGAGACTTGCCTGAATACCGAGAATGTTCGGGGGATTGTGAAGGGGTGCAAAACGGCTGCAGTCCTTCAGCTTCTGCAGCACCGCCGCGCTAACGGGGACGGAACCGGTGAACTCCTCCGCGCCGTGCACTACCCGGTGGCCGACCGCATCGATCTCATCGGTGTTCCGGATGATGCCCCGTTCCGGGCTGCAGAGTGTTTTCAGAACCAGGTCGATCGCTTCTTCATGATCTTTCACCGGCAGCACTTCGGCATACTTGTCCCTGCCGGTCGGCGCGTATTTTATTTTAGCATCCTCGTTGCCGATCCGTTCGACGATACCTGCGGCCAGTTTGTCGTTTTTTTCCATATTGAACAGCTGAAATTTCAAAGAACTGCTTCCGCAGTTGAGAACAAGTACTTTCATCTATGGCTCCTGTCGCTTAACCCGTTATGCGGGTTATCCACGGTATTCATTTCTGGTAAGAAGGTACAGTTTATGTCTGCTGAAAAAGAAATTAATCTCCACCGCCGCCCGCTCCGACGAGTCCGAAGCATGAACGCTGTTCTGGGTGCCGTTGAGGGCGAAATCCTTGCGAATCGTTCCGGGAGCGGCCTCGGCCGGATCCGTGGCTCCGATCAGATCCCTCAGCCCCTGAATCACCTCTTCTCCTTCCACCACCATCGGCACGCAGGGACCGGAACTGATATAGTCACAGAGTTTGGTAAAAAAGGGTTTGTCCCGGTGAACATCGTAAAACGCTTCCGCTTCCTCCCGTTCCAGCTGCACCTTGTCGATGGCGATTATCCGGTAGCCGGCATTCTCGACCCGGTGAATGATCTGGCCGATGATATTCCGCGCGACCGCATCGGGTTTGATATTCAGAAGACTCCATTCGAGCATACACCCTCCCTGCTGTAGCATGCAGAAACGAAGCGGCCATCCGCTTGCCGCGGATGGCCGCCTTCATTCACTTGGTAATGACCGTGCCCGTCTCACCCCGCCATGCGCTGCTGAATCGTTCCACAGAGGTAATGAGCACTTTTTTGCCGCCGCCTTCCAGAAACTGGACGGCGGCCTCGATCTTGGGCCCCATACTGCCCGGAGGAAAGTGCCCCTCGGCGAGGTACTTTTTCGCTTCCCCCAGACTGAACGTATCGAGCTCTTTCTGTTCCGGAGTGCCGAAATTCAGCGCCACTTTATCGACAGCGGTAAGAATGCAGAGCTGTTCAGCGCAGATGTCGAGCGCCAGCACCGCTGATGCACGGTCTTTGTCGATAACACCGTCAACGCCTTCATAGGTTCCGTCTTCCTCGACATACACGGGAATACCGCCCCCTCCGCAGGCGACGACAACGACATCCCTTCCGACCAGATCACGGATGATGTTCCGTTCGACGATCCTGAGCGGCTTCGGAGAAGGCACCACTCTCCGCCAGCCGCGGTTGGCGTCCTTTTTCAGAACCCATCCCCGCTGCCTGACGATCTCTTCTACGTCGCTTTCCTTGTAGAAGGGACCGACGAACTTGGTCGGGTCGAGAATGGAAGGATCATTCTTATCAACAACCACCTGGGTAACGATCGTAAGAACATGCCGGTGCATATTCTTGCGATGAAGAATATTCTCCAGCGACTGTTCGATCATATATCCCATGCCGCCTTCTGTATCGGCGACCAGCACACCCAGGGGAATCGGCGGGACAAGATGCCGGGCCTCCTCCACCCTGATGAGGGCATTGCCGACCTGGGGACCGTTGCCGTGAGTGATCACGACGCCGATCCCGGCTTCGATCAGCTCGGATACGCCAAGCAGACTCCGTCTGGTATTGGCAAACTGTTGATAAATATTTCCTTCTTCAAACTCCCTCGAAATGGCGTTGCCGCCGAGTGCGACGACGACGATAGGAGTTTTTTTAGAATTCATCTAACACATCTTCCAAAGTTGGGGTGCCGATTTCCTGCAGGGCGTACTTCACGCGCACCGCGGGTTTATTGATCTTGATGATCTTCATCAGGTCAATGGGCGTTCCGATAATCACGGCATCGCAGTCAACGGCATTGATGGTGGCTTCGAGATCCTTGACCTGCTTGTCGCCGTAGCCCATTGCCGGAAGCAGCGTACCGATTTCGGGATACTTTTCAAAGGTTTCCGCGATAGTGCCCTTCACCCAGGGTCTGGGATCGACGATCTCTTCGGCGCCGTATTTCTGGGCCGCCACCACACCGGCCCCGTACTGCATCTCGCCGTGGGTCAGGGTCGGGCCGTCTTCCACGACCAGGACGCGTTTTCCCCTGATCACCGATGGATCATCAACCGTCAGCGGGGATGCACCTTCGATAATCACCGCTCCGGGATTCACTTCCATCACGTTGGCACGTACCTCTTCGATATCCATCGGATCCGCTGTTTCCATCTTGTTGATGATCACCACATCGGCGGTGCGCAGATTTGTTTCGCCGGGGTAGTAGGACACTTCATGCCCGGGACGATGCGGATCGACGACCACAATCAGTTTATCCGGCTTGTAGAAGGACGTGTCATTGTTGCCGCCGTCCCAGAGGATAACCTCGGCCTCTTTCTCGGCCTGTTCGAGAATGGCTCCATAATCGACACCAGCGTAAATGACATTGCCCATCTGTACGTGGGGTTCATACTCTTCCATCTCTTCGATGGTGCACTTGTGCCTGGCGAGGTCCTTGTATTCAGCGAAACGCTGCACCGCCTGGGCGGCAAGGTCACCGTAGGGCATGGGGTGACGAATGGCAACCGTCTTTTTCCCTTTGGCCTTGAGAATCTCGCTTACCCGGCGGGTGGTCTGGCTCTTCCCGCAGCCGGTTCTGGTGGCGCAGATCGCGATCACGGGAACTTTCGCCTTCAGCATGGTCTTGTCGGTACCCATAAGCACGAAATCAGCGCCGGCGCCGTTGACGGTGGCAGCCTTGTGGCCGATATACTCATGGGAAACATCGGAGTAGGCGAATACGACCTGGTCGATATCATGCTGTTTGATCAGCTCAACCAGATCATCCTCGGATTCAATGGGGATGCCGGCCGGGTAGAGTTTGCCGGCGAGCTCGGCGGGGTATTTACGTCCTTCGATATCGGGAATCTGGGTAGCGGTGAACGCCTTTACATCGTATGCGTCGTTGTCCCGGAAGAATACGTTGAAATTGTGAAAATCTCTTCCCGCCGCGCCCATGATCAATACACGTGTTTTATCCATGATACTGTCTCCTCATCATAATACGTACAATACAATAACGGTCAATGCATTCATACAGCGGCGGGTTTCTTATTCAAAACCCTGCACCCACTGTACCCATAACTGTTTTCTGAAATATATCAACACGTGCATTATCTCTTTTTCTTGTTCATCAGTACCAGGTCCAGCACCTCTTCGATGTGCTCGACCAGGTGAAATGTCAGTTTTTTCCTGACATTTTCCGGAATTTCCTCAAGATCCTTCTCATTCTTCGCCGGCAGGATAACATGCGTGATCCCCGCGCGTCTGGCGGCGAGCATTTTCTCCTTGATGCCTCCGACGGGGAGTACTTTGCCCTGGAGGGTAATTTCTCCGGTCATGGCGAAGTTGTGGCGTACCGCCCGGCCGGTCACCAGAGAGATGAGCGCGGTGCTCATTGTAACACCGGCGGAAGGCCCGTCTTTGGGTGTCGCGCCTTCGGGAATATGAATATGAATATCGTGCTTCTTGAAGTAATCATCGGACACATCCCAGCGGCCCGCCTTGCTGCGGAAATATGAGAGTGCCGCCTGGGCCGACTCTTTCATGACATTACCTAACTGACCCGTGAGCACCATGCCCTTGTTACCCGGCATCGCGGTGGCTTCCACGAAGAGGATGACTCCGCCCACCGGCGTCCAGGCCAGGCCGGTGGCAACACCGATGTGGCTGGTGCGATCGGCGATCTCCGAAAAATATTTTCTCGGGCCCAGGTATTCAATGACCGTCTCGGGCGTGACCTTGACCGCGGTTTTCTTTCCTTCGGCGATACTCCGGGCCACTTTGCGGCAGCAGCTGCCGATCTCGCGCTCGAGATTCCGCACACCCGCCTCCCGCGTGTATTCCGCCACGATTTTCCGGACAGTGGTAACCGGAAAGGAGATCTGGTTCTTTTTGAGTCCGTTTTCTTCCTTCTGCCTGGGAATCAGGTATTTCCGGGCGATCTCCACCTTGTCTTCCATGATGTAACCGGGTATCCTGATCACCTCCATGCGGTCGAGCAGGGGCTGTGGAATGGGATCGAGAATATTGGCGGTGGTGATGAACATCACCTTAGACAGATCGAAACTGACCTCGAGATAGTGATCCGAGAAGGAATCGTTCTGGGCCGGATCGAGCACCTCAAGCAGCGCCGAGGCGGGATCTCCCCGGAAATCGGCGCCGATTTTGTCCACTTCATCCAGCATGAAGACGGGATTATTGGAGCCGCATTTTTTAATCCCCTGAATGATCCGTCCGGGAAGCGATCCGATGTAGGTGCGGCGGTGACCGCGTATTTCCGCTTCATCCCGCATGCCACCCAGGGAGTAGCGGATAAACCTGCGTCCCATGGCCCGGGCGATGGACTGCCCCAGAGAGGTCTTGCCGACACCCGGCGGCCCCACAAAACAGAGGATCGGGCCCTTGGACGTTTCCTTGAGCTTCCGGACCGCCAGGAATTCGAGGATCCGGTCCTTGACATCCTGCAGATTGTAGTGATCCTCGTTGAGGATCGTTGCCGCTTCCTGCAGATTGAGCGTATCATCCGTCGATACGGACCAGGGCAGACCGGTGAGCCAGTCGAGATAGGTCCGGGAAACCGTATATTCAGCGGCCTGGGGCGGCATGCGTGACAGCCGTTCCAGCTCTTTCTCAGCCTGCTCTTCGGCTTCCGCGGGCATGCCGGCCTGTTTGATCTTTTCTTTCAGCTCATCGATCTCGGCCGTGTCATCCTTGTCCCCGAGCTCCTTCTGGATCGCCTTCATCTGCTCCCGGAGAAAATACTCCTTCTGCCCGTCTTCGATTTTGCTTTTCACTTCCGACTGAATCTTGCTTCCCAGTTTCAGCAGCTCGAGTTCCCGGTTGAGGAACACCAGGAGCTTTATAAGCCGGTCCTCCACGTTGATGGTGCTGAGAATGGTCTGACGCTTGGCAACGTCGATTTTCAGGTTCGAAGCGATCAGGTCGGCCAGTCGTCCCGGATTCTCGATGTTATTGACGATGGCGGAGAGCTCATCGGGAAGCAGCGGCGAAATGTCCACGATCTCCTGGAATATTTCCGAAACTTCCCGTACCAGCGCCTCGACCTTCACGCCCTTCTGCACCGACTCGGGGATCAGTCTGACGTGCCCTCTCAGATGGGTCCCTTCCCCCCGTATCTCCTGAAGCTCTATGCGCGAAAGGCCCTGGATCAGCAGCCCCATGTTCCCGTCGGGAATTCTGAACATTTTCAGGATCAGCACCGCGGTGCCTATATCGTGGAGATTGGAACGAACCGCTCCGTCTTCCTTTGATTTCAGCGCGAACAGGCCGACGATCTTTCTTTCGCTCAGGGCGTCGTTGATCATGGACATCCGCTCTTCATCGGTGATGACCAGCGGGGCGACGACATAGGGAAAGATAAGGATATTCGCCACCGGGAGAATCGGCAGTTCATCGGGAATGTCCGGCGGTTCCCCGAAATCCCCCGGCTGAAAAATATGTTTGCTGTCTGATTCGTCGTACATGTATTATGATTCCACGATTATATCGATGGTTCTGCCATTCTGCGGACGTTCCTTCGGGAGTCTGATTTCCAGGAACCCCTCTTCATAACGGGCGCTCAGTTTCTCTATTTGCACATCATCGGAGACCGCGATCCTGCGTTCGAACGGACCGTAATTGATCTCCATTTTGTGATAGTGGCGGCGCTCACTGGGAGGGACGGCCTTTCGCACGCCCCGAATATAGAGGACACCCCTTTCATAGGATATGGAGATCTCCTCGGATTTCATCTGTCCCAGTTCGATGAGAATGACAAACTCGGTTTCCGTCTCATAGACATCGGTCGGCGGTTTCCAGCACAGTTCCTCCCGGTAGATGGAGGGGTATGACGAACCGAGGAAACTCGAAAAAAAGAAATCAACCTCTTCCTCGAGCGGCCCCATTAGTTCTTCAAAATAAAAATCTCTTTCATCGTCCATACAGCTCTACTCCAATCATAAAGTCACGGAAGAAACCGCCTGGATTACTCGCGACGTCTGCAGAGGCGTCGTCACGGCCGGCCCGCGCCCGCTGGACGCAGCACTCCTGCCATGGGAAGTTTGTATAATAGTACGAAAATAAGAGAAAATCAAGGATTAAATAGTGTTGAAATTCTCAGAAATATAGTGTATATTGCTTCGAATCAGCCCGATAAACCGGAATCAGACGTTATGAAAGAAACCGCCGACCAGCTGGAAATGTTCCCCGTTGAACCGGATGTTGTTCACTATTTCGACCGAAACGGCGCGCTCCGCTCAGGGCGCTTCGTACGCATGATCACCCGGGGAAAAAAGAAGGGTCAGCTGGTCGTACGCGATGCGCATGGAAAGCAGTGCATCCCTTTCCGAATACGAAATATCGAGTACCGGGACAACTGATCTACACGGACACCGGTCCCGATAATCGGGAAGCCTGCATGTTCGATTCCGCTCTCCGGTTTCGCAGGGCTGTCAGGGCAGCAACGCGCAATCTCGAATATACTCATACGTAATCCAGCATCACAACTACCGTCCCTTTGTCTGTTTCCAGGCCGCCCCAATGGTATGGAAGCGGGCGGCTGTCTGTTACAGAAAACGGTGAAAGGAATCCTATGCAAAAAATCGTCATTCTCGGCGCCGGCATGGTCGGCGGCGCCATGGCCGCAGATCTCAGCGAAGATTTCTCAGTCCTGGTAGCGGATATCGATGCAGCTCGGCTGGAAACATTGAAAAAACGGTACCGCATTGAAACCATGAAAACCGATCTCTCAAAACCGGCACAGGTAGGAGCCGCCGTGAAGGAGGCTGATCTGGTCATCGGAGCGGTTCCGGGATTTATGGGCTTCCGGACGCTGGAAACCGTTATCAAAAACAAAAAGAATAGTGTCGACATCTCGTTTTTTGCCGAAGACCCCTTCGAGCTCGATGCGCTTGCCCTTGAGCAGGACGTCACCGCCGTCATGGACTGCGGGGTCGCTCCCGGCATGAGCAATATGATGCTTGGACACTACAATGAAATAATGGAAATAGACCGATTTACCTGTCTCGTCGGCGGACTGCCCGTCATCAGGTCGTGGCCCTACGAATACAAAGCACCCTTCTCTCCCATCGATGTCATCGAAGAATATCTGCGGCCGGCCCGCATTGTCGAGAACGGCCGGCTGGTGGTAAAACCGGCGCTCAGTGAACCGGAACCGGTGGAGTTCGAGGGAGTCGGCACTCTCGAGGCGTTCAACACCGACGGGCTGCGGACCGTTATCAAAACGATGAGCACCATTCCCAATATGATTGAAAAGACACTGCGCTATCCCGGCCACAT
This sequence comes from bacterium, assembly GCA_016934955.1. GTDB lineage: Bacteria > Zhuqueibacterota > QNDG01 > QNDG01 > JAGLOF01 > JAFGRY01. The sequence goes on from JAFGRY010000031.1 coordinate 49,209, forward strand.
TGAAAAGATGCGCATGCTCAGGGAAACAGGGTTCCTGTCGGACGAACCGGTGGACGTGGGGGGACACATGATCGCTCCCGTTGACCTGACAACCAGGCTCCTCTTTCCCCTCTGGAAGCTCGGTGACGAAGAAGAGGAGTTCACCGCAATGCGGATCACCATCACGGGCAAGAAAAACGGCGCCCCGCATACCGTTACCGCCGGTCTCCTGGACAGGTATGATCCGAAAACCGGGATGTCATCCATGGCCCGCACCACCGGCTACCCCTGCACCGGCACCGCCCGGCTTATCCTCGCCGGTGACTATCAGCGAAAAGGCATCAGCCCCCCCGAATACGTGGGAGCGGTTCCCGGATGCCTCGAGAAGATTCTCACTTATTTGCAGGCACGTAATATTGTGTATCACATACACCAATCGTGAGGGGGTACGACCATGATTCTCCACCACCAGTTTACCGAGATGGCCAAAAAATACGGTTCAAAGAACGCCATCATCGACAGGACGCGGGAATCGGAGGTCGCGTACAGCAAGGCGCTGATCGCGGCCCTGATTCTCTCGAAACGGTTCAGCAAATTTCCCGAAAAGAACATCGGAGTGATGGTCCCGACGTCAGCCGGAGCCATGCTCTCGGTGATCGGTCTGCTCATGACCGGAAAGACACCGGCCATGATCAATTACTCCACCGGAGCGGCCGGCAACTGTGCCTACGCCCAGGAAAAATGCGGATTTGAAACGATCATCACCTCCCGGGCCCTGCTGGAAAAGATAAAATGCGACCTGCTTCCCGGAATGATCTGCCTTGAAGATATTATGGATGAGATAAAAATCGGTGAAAAGCTGAGTGCCGCCCTGAGATCGAAACTGCCCCTGAACATGCTCATCAACACCTTCGAAAAGACGGAAATCGATGACAATGCCGTCATCCTCTTCACCAGCGGAAGCGAAAAGGAGCCCAAAGCGGTGCAACTGACGCACAAGAACATCGGGTCCAATCTCGAGGCGATCATGAAAGCGTTTCCCCTTTCAGCGGAGGACACGATTCTCTCGATCCTGCCTCTTTTCCATGTTTTCGGCGTCAACACCAATTTCTGGCTGCCCCTGACCCAGGGCATGACGGCGGTCACCTATGCCAATCCGCTCGATTACAAGACCATACCGAAACTGATCAAGGAGTACCAGGTCACCATGATCACCGGCACCCCCATCTTTTTCTCCGGGTATTTACGGGAGTCGACAGAGGGTGACTTCGCGTCGATCCGCTTTGCGGTTGCCGGGGCGGACAAGACTCCCGACAGTCTGCGGGAAGGATATCTGAAAAAACACAATCTCGATCTGCTGGAGGGATACGGCGCCACCGAGACCAGCCCGGTGGTGTCGGTCAACCGGCCGGACCGAAACCGGCCCGGCAGCATCGGAGAGCCCCTGGACGGTGTTCAGGTACGGATTACCGACGTGGAAACAGGCAAGGCACTCGGCCCCAACCAGGAGGGGAAAATCCTGGTCAAGGGCGACCTGGTGATGAAGGGGTATTACGATGACCTGGAAGAAACTTCCCTGCATATCCGGGACGGGTGGTATGACACGGGCGATATGGGAGTGCTCGATAACGACGGATATCTCTGGCACCGCGGCCGGCTGAAACGATTTGTCAAGATCGGCGGCGAAATGGTATCCCTGGTGCGTACGGAAAGCGTGCTTCAGAAACTGCTGCCTTCACATATCGACTGCTGCGTGGTGGATGTACCCGACGCGAAAAAAGGCGCCAAACTTGCGGTGGCCGTAACCAAAAAGGTCGACGAAAAAGCGATCATCAAGGAGCTGGGAAAAGATCTGCCTCCCATCGCCATCCCCAGCACCTTTGTCGTGCTGGACGAGCTTCCCAAGATGGGAACCGGTAAAGCGGACTTCCGCACAGCCACGAAACTGGTGCGGGACAAACTGCACAAAGGATAGGCATCGGTGCAATTGACAAAGGGGACCCGGTCCAACCGGACCGGGTCCCCTTTCTGTATACAATCAAGCCGCAGGTATCAGTGTTTACGCTTCTTCTCTTTGCGTGCGGCCCGTTTCACTTTTCGCTGTTCGGCCATCTTTTCAACACTTGAATAGACGACGGGAACGATCAGCAGCGTCAGAATAGTACCGACGAGCAGACCGCCGATCACCGAGCGTGCCATGGGTGCCCAGTTCTCACCGCTCTCTCCCAGGCCCAGTGCCAGGGGCACCATGGCCAGAATGGTCGTCAGCGCGGTCATGAGCACCGGCCTCATACGGGCGTCCCCGGCCAGGACGATGGCTTCGTACATCTCCATTCCCCGTTCCCGCAGCTGATTGATGTAGTCCACCAGAACGATACCGTTGTTCACGATGATTCCCACCAGCATGATGATACCGATCATTGCCATCACGCTCAGCGTCGTACCGGTCAGGAACAGTCCCAAGGCGACACCGATGACGGACAGCGGCACGGTGAAGAGAATGATGAAGGGATCGATCAGTGATTCGAACTGGGAGGCCATGACCATGTAGGTCAGGATCATGGCAACCAGGAACGCGATTCCCAGGTACATGAACGACTCCATCATATCTTCGGCCGTTCCACCGATCTCAAGCCGGAAATCATTGGGTATGGACATGTCCGCGAGTATCCTGCGCACCCGGTTTGTGGGTGTACGCAGATCCTGGCCCGTGACCGAAATGCTGACCGTGACGAGCCGTTCCTGATCTTCTCTTGCTATTTCCGGCGGGGCTTTGTCGTATGTAATCTCGGCTATCGAGCGCAGCGGCACCTGCCTGCCCAGGGGCGTCATCAGCAGTATGTCCCCAATATCCTCGAAGTTCTCCCGGGCCTTATCCTTGAGCTGGACGCGCACGTCGTATTCGTCGCCTCCTTCCCGAAAACGGGTGGCCACTGAGCCGAGAATATTCGAACTGATCACCTGGCCGATCTGAGCCGTGCTCAATCCCAGGTCTGCGATACGCATCCGGTCGAGCTGGACACGCAGTTCCGGAGATGATTCCTTTATACTCATTTCAACTTCGGTCACGTTCTCGACCTTTTTCACTTTTTCCATGATCTGCTTCGCGATCACTTCCGCTATATCCAGGTCATGGCCGAAAATCTTGACCGCGATGTCTCCGCCGCCGCCGAAAAAGATCGCGGCGCCGCGATCCTCAAAGCTAACTTTCACATCGGGAATTTTTTCAACCCGGGCCCTGATATCCTCCTGGATCTCCTCGAGCGAGCGTTTCCGCTGGGTGCGCGGCAGCAGCTTCACCATGATCTCTCCCTGATAGGAAGCACTGGAAGAAAACGCGGCCACAATACCCTCACCCTGGCCGAAATTATCGTACACCATCACCGCTTCGGGCACATACTCTTCTATCAGCTTGTTGAGCTGGTGGACACTCTTCTCCATTTCATGGAGACTGGTGCCTGCCGACCGGTCCACGGCAAGCTGCAGGTATCCCTGGTCGCTTTCAGGAAGGAACTCGCCGCCGCTGGCGATCAGCATGAACACCGACAGGACAAGGGCGCCCAGCGTCGAAAACATCATAATCTTTTTATGACCGAGAGCCCACTTCAGGCTCTTTAAATAGGCGTTTTTGAGATTGTCGATCCACACGCCGATACGGTCGCTCACTTTCATAAGAAATCCGTTCTCATCAAGCTGATTTCTTACCTTGACAATCCGGGAGGCCAGCAGCGGCACCAGGGTGAGCGCCACCACCAGAGAGACAGCCAGCGAGAAGCAGATGGTCAGTACCATATCCCGGAACATCTGGCCGGCAAGTCCGGGAACGAACAGCACCGGCACGAACACGGAAATGGTGGTGAGTGTCGAGGCGGTAATCGCCATGGCCACTTCGCTGGAGCCGATGTCCGCGGCTTCCCTGGCGCTTTTACCCTCTTCCCGGTGGCGATAGATACTTTCCAGCACCACGATGGAGTTATCCACCAGCAGCCCCACCGCCAGGGCGAGCCCCGCCATGGAGATGATATTGAGGGTCAATCCCGCCTGGTCCATGACCGCGAACGTGACGACCATGGACACGGGAATGGAGATGGAAACGATCAAAGAGCTCCTGATGTTCCGCAGGAAGAAGAGCAGCACCAGAAAGGCGAGAAAGATCGCCTCCAGGGCCGTGTTCCCGAGATTCGACATGGATCTGTTGATAAATTCGGCCTGATCCCAGATGGTCTCGATCTCGAGGCCTTTGGGCAGTTCGGAGAGGATCTGGCCGAACCGGCTCCGCACCTCCCTGGAAACCGAGACCGTATTGGCCACGGACTGTTTCTGGAGCACGGCCATGACCGCGGTCTGGTCATTGACGAGCACGCGCTGCCGCTGGTCCACGAATCCGTCGACAACATCAGCCACATCCCGCACCCTGATAACGCTGCCGTTGATCACCGCGATATTGGTGTTTTCGATCTGTTCGATTGTCTGATACTCACCTTCCGTCTGAATGGTCAGTTCCCGGAAATCATCATCGATCCACCCTGACGGCAGCTGCAGATTGTTCATCTGCAGGGCACTTGAGATCTGCTGAATGGAGATATGGTGCGCCCGCAGCCGCACCGGGTCGACGAGCACCTTGATTTCCCGTTTCAGACCGCCTGATGTATTCACGGACGCGACACCCGGGATCCGTTCCAGCCGGGGTTCCAGTTCCTGCTCCGCGATTCTCCTGAGCTCGGCCATGCCGTACTGGTCCGATCCGATGGAAAGCATCATAATCGGCTGCATGGAAGGATCGAAGGCGAATACCAGCGGATCGGAAATATCATCCGGGAGGTAGTCCTCGACAAAATCCAGGTAGGTCCTCACGTCGATTTCGGCCTGATCCATGTCGGTGCCCCACTCGAACTCGAGCAGAACCAGCGAGAGCCCCTGTTTTGAGGTGGAACTGACGGTTTTAATATTCTGGACAGCGGCCACCGATTCCTCGATCGGGCGGGTGACCACCGATTCGATGTCGTAGGGGCCGACCCCTGTATACTGGGTAATGATGGCAACGACCGGAAATTCGAGGCTGGGCCAGAGATCGATCTTCAGTCTGCTCAGACTGAAAAGGCCGAACCCCACGGCGATGATGTAGACCATGAAAAAGGTCACACCCCGCCTGATTGCTGTAGTGATAATACTCATTGTTCAGCCTCCTCTGAGATGAGCAAGGCAGCGCCGTCTCTGAGATTGTTCTGGCCTCTGACAACAAACCGCTCACCGAGCGTCACACCGTCGCTCACGGCAACGCAATTGTGGTTGACATATGCCAGGGTCAGCCTGCGGCGCTCGGCGCGATTGCTGTCGGCGACGACATAGACGTAGTAGTCTTTTCCGACAACGTCCTGCCCTTCAACCGTCTGCATTGTCGTGGATTCGATAACCGCGTGTCTGGGAAGAACGATGACATCATCGAGCACGCCGGTGGTGACCACTGCCTCGGCAAACATGCCGGGTTTCAGCTTGTGGTCCCTGTTGGGGATAATGATTTCCGCTGTTGCCATTCGGGTCATCGGGTCGAGCACGGGGCTGATTTTTACCAGTCTGCCGCTGAAGGTCTCGTCCGGATAGCTGCGCACGCTTATTGCCGCTTCCTGCCCCGGTGAGAGTTTGCCCAGATCCCGTTCCGTCACTTCGATCTCTATTTTCACCCGGTCCATCTGCACGACGCTGGCTACCGGCAGCGAGGGAGCGGCCATATCGCCCGCCTCCAGGTACCGTTTTCCGATAATGCCGCTGATCGGCGCAGTAACGGTGGCGTCACCAAAGTAGCTTTTGGCCGATTTCAAAGCGGCCGACGCCTGGGTTACCTGGGCGCTTACCGCCTCATACTGGGTCTGCACCGCATCGAACTGCTGCTGGCTCATGGCGTCTTCACTGAACAGCTTCTTCGCCCGGGCGTATTCGGAGGCCAGATTTGTTTCCTGCGCCCTGGCAGCCGCCAGACCCGCTTCCGCCTGTCGCACGCTCTGCTCGACGGTGACGGCGGCGATATCGGCGATAGGATCGCCTTTCTTCACGAAATCGCCTTCATCGATATAATACGTTTCAATACGATCCGGAATTTTCGAGAAAACATTGACTTCAAATTCGGCCTTGATGTCGCCCATGAAGTGAAGCGACTGGGTGACATCGCCCAGCGTTACGGTGGAAACGGCGACGGGCACCTGTTTCTCGGCCTGGTCATCCGTCCCCGAGGTATCACATCCGGAGGTCAGCAGGGCCGCAATCCACAACGCACTGACGATCAGAATCTTTTTCATACAATTCTCCCTTTTGTATTTTACGCTTATTCTAAAATTCCTTTTAATGTTCCGGTCACTTTTCTCAGAGCGTACCGGGACATCTGATATTCATAAAGAGCGGATACATGGTTCAGCCTCGCCCTGGTGAGGGCGAGCTGGGAGCTCATGACATCCAGCTGCGTACCTCCCCCCTCTTGATAGGTGAGATTCGCGAGCCGCAGCGCCTCTTCAGCGAGTTCGATCGACTCTTCCGCCGAGAGGTACTTCTCCCTGGCTTCCCGGAACGTGTTATAGGCGATCTCCACTTCGGCAAAAACGCCGTCCCGCAACTGACGCTCGGAATCGAGCACGATCTTGTAGTCGAGCCGCGCTTTCTGAAACGCACGGTGGTTTTTCAGGCCATGGAACAGGGGAATCTGCAGACTGACCGCCGAGGTGAATCCCTTGCTGAAATCATCCCGGCTGAAGTTCGGGTCGTTCTTCATGGCCAGAAATGAGTAGTCCGTTGAGAAAAACAGCTTGGGAAGAAACTGACTCCGCGCGATGGTCATGCCTTTGGCCGCCATTCTTTTCTGGGCCTGCAGCGCCTGTAATTCGGGGCGATTCTCCAGTGCCTTTCGCTGAATTTCCTGCAGTTCGCTGTCGGCAAAATCATCGCCGGTGAAGGTGAGGCTTCCCTGCACGCCGATCTCCACATCCTCCCTGATGCCGAGAATAGTGCGAAGCCCGGTTCGGGCGGAGCGGTAGCCGTTACGGGCGCTGATGAGCTGAGGCTGTAAATTGGCCAGCTCTACCTGCGCCCGCATTTTTTCGAAACCGGAAGCACTGCCGGCATCGTACTTTTTGAGCACAACATCCAGGTTCGCCTGCGCCTGTTCAACGGCCATGGACTGAACATCAACCAGTTCCCGGGCCAGGATACAGCCGTAAAACGTGTTGACGGTCTGATAGATGATGTTCTGCCGGGTCGTCTCGAGATTGCTTTCACTGGCGTCCGCAGCGGCATAGGCGATTTTCACTCCCGCAATCCCCGCGCCTCCCAGGTAGAGCGGCTGGGTAAGACGCAGGCCATAGGTGAAGGTATTTTCCAGTCCGAACGAGAGCTGCACGAAATCGGGCATATCCGCGAATTCGGGGATCACCGGTGCCAGGGGCGCCAGCATCGGTTTGAGAAAGTTGGGAATGGTATTCGTCTGGATCTCCCAGGCATGCTGAAAATTTGCGTTTGCATCAACCGCCGGCAGCAGCGCTGCGTACGCTTCCCCAATGCCTGCCCTCGCTTTGGCGGCGTTCTTGCGGGCGATCTGAAGCTGCGGATTCTTTTCAAGGGCCATTCCGACGCTTTCCGCCAATGTCAGCACCATGGTCTCCTGCGCCGGCAGCAGGGCGGGCATCATAATCACGGTTATAAGCAAAACCACTGAAACATGCTTCAATACGGTCCTCATACGTTCCTCCAGTCTATAGGAAATAAACAGCTGATCAGTTCACTCCATTCATGAATATATCGACAATCGAATCAGTCACCGCGGCAATGGGCGTTGTGTCGCCGGTAAAGGCCCGATCGAATGAAAAGGAATTGAGAATGCCGCGCAGACTCCTGGCCGCGATGTCGCTGTCGATTCTCCTGATCCGGTTCTGGTCCTTTCCCTTGACAATCAGCCTGGCGATGATGGTGGAAAAAATCATGAAGGTTTCATAGGCGGTTGCATGCATTCTGTTATGATTGCCGCCCTCGACATGCGATTTTTCCGACTGCACGATCTTGAAAAAGGGCTTGTGTCTGTCAAAGAATTCCAGATACACCGTGACGAGCCGCCGCAGGCTCGTATCAAACGATTCATCCGCAGACGCGGCTTCTTCAAGCTGCACGATCAGCTCATCGGTCCGGTCCTTTATTATCGAATGGAACAGATCTTCCTTGTTTTTAAAATAGAGATAAATGGTCCCTTTCGACAAATCGGCCCGCAGGGCGATCTCATCGACTTTCACTTCATGAAACCCCCGCTCCGCAAAGAGATCGGCGGCGGCATCCAGAATCCGCTGCCGTTTATCCGGGTCACAGCATTTAACGCCCTGAAAAATATCGTACTCACTCACGTCCGCTCTCCTGATAACAAGATATATCACGACCGCTAACTGACCGGTCAGTCAATTAGTGAACGTACAAAAAACAAAAAAGTTTCATCAATAGCAAGTTATTTTCCTGTTAGTGCGGATACCGCGGCCGGGCAGCGCCGGCGGCCTCGGGGCGGGAATGGGAAGGACAAACAAGTGCGGCGGGATTAACGGAAGGCGCCGAAATAATAGTAATCGACATCCATGGCATCATCGCCCGGTGCGCGATCAGGGATGCTCTGCAGAAAATCGTCCTTGGAAATACGGTAGGGAGCGTACTCTTCGACTATTTTCAGCGCCGCTTTGCCGTCGACGAATTTGACGATGCGCACTCTGCCTACCTCCAGTAGGGCATTATCGAGAATGCGGGCAACGGTGAACAGATCTCCGGGCTTGCCCAGCGACCGGTCGCCCAGGGCCAGGGCGTATCCCCTGTTCCGCAGGAGAATCGTTCCCTCTCTCTCCCCGGGAGCGGACTGTCCCATACCGGCGATGTAGGAGCGGGTTGCCGGGGTCGAAACAAAATCGTTTTTCCGTATACCCGGAGATGTTTCCTGCACGACTTTCGCCGCTGTCATGCCCCGGGCGAAGCGGACGATCCTTACCGTACCGACGGTGACGACCCCCCCGCCGCTGATACGGTACACCGGAATGGTGTCGCCGATACCGCCCAGGCCGCTGTCGGTGTCGATGAGAATATAGGCATCGGCCCGTTTCGCGACCAGCTGCGCAGATACCGGCGCAGATATGGCACTGAGAAACAGGACACCTGCAATGACGGAGAAAAGTGTTTTCATGCCCGCGGTCCCCGGTTAAAATGTATACTGAAACGACATACGCAGCATTGGCGCGGGCTCGAGCCCGACAATACCCGCGATCCGTATCCCCAGGGGGGTCGGCAATCTGAACCCCAGGTTGACTTTCGGCAGCGGTATTCCCCGCAGCGGCTCCCCCTCATTCAGGGATTCGCCGTCCGCGGGCACGAGCTCGTCGACAAGCGCGACCGAAGCGCCGAAGAAGAAATAGGTAAAGTCGAGCCCCACTCCCCCGCCGTACAGAAATGAGAGACCTCTTCGTTCGTGACCGACGAGATCGAAAGCGAAGGCCCCGCTGTATTGTGTCACCCGCAGGGAAAAGGTGAAGCCCCTGCCTCCCAGAGCGAGTCCCGCGGAATAGGCGCCCGGCTGTTCCAGGATCAGCGAATGCTCTTCCAGCCGTTCGTTTTTTTCGGTTCTGGTCAGTTTGGAAAGATCGATGCTGAGCGGATCGATTAGCTCATCCGTATCGCCGCCTCCCTCGAGATCGATAAAGGGGATCGTATATCCGAGAGAATGAAACATGCCGTCGGCGGTGATTTTCCGGGGCAGGTCTACGGTAACACCGATCTGAAAGGCCCTGCCCAGCCGGATGGCAACGCCCGCCATGCCGCCCCAGCCGACGCCCTGGAACCGGCTGTCGAATGTGTATCCGAGTGCGTTGGTTTCACCGCCGGCAAAATCGATTGATGGGTCATAGGGATCGTTGAAGATGTATTCGTCGCCGGACATGGCCAGGATGCCGTCCATCTGCATTCTCGCCAGGGCCGTGGCCCGCAGGGTGAGACGGCTCACACTGGCGCCCAGGGAGAGACCATGAAAGGGCTGCCAGCCCGCGGCCAGCGTGTACTCCTGCAGGGTGAGATTCATGCTTCCGGTGAGGTTGGCGTTGATCCGCATGATAATCGTCCGGAGTTCGCCGTCCAGATCCTGTTCACTGCTGATGCCGGCATCGATTCCGGTTGCCGTCAGACCGGCATCGAGGACAAGGGGTGTCCGGTAGCCGAATCCGATCCCGCCGTTGAATCCTCCCAGGTGCACCGGTATGGCGACGCCGAATCCGCCGATTCCCTGGCTGAAGCCGATGCTGGGTGAAACAGCGGGTCCCGACACCGTGCTCGCGGGGGTTCCAAGCTCGTCCCGGATACTCTCCATCTGGCTCAGAACCTCGGCATCCACGTCATAGTAGCGGGAAATGTCCTGGGCAACGGGTGGCGTGTAATCGAGGATGAGACTTCGGCCGTCAAGGAACGAGAGCGCGGCCGGGTTCCAGTTCACCGCACTGGCGTCGACCCCGGTGTAAATGACGTTGCCGCCGGCGAGGGAGGCGGTGGATCCGATGCCTGCCAGGGATCCGTTCAGAGAAAAGGTGCTGTTGATCCTGGTGATGCGCAGATCCGTAAGCGGACTGTCGGATGCCGTCTGGGCGGCGCATACGCCTGCTGTCAGCAGGCAGAGGACGAGATGTACAGGGCGATCGGTCATAGGCTAAAACCAGATTGTTGTCGAGACACGGGGCGTATCAGCCAAAAAATGGCTCTGATAGGCCACATCGAACTGAATGCCGAACGATTTCGAGAAATACTGAAGACCGGCTCCACCGTTGAGCATGCGATTGGGATCGGCCGTCAGATTCTGGGACCAGCCTCCCCGGAGATAGAGAAGTGTAAAAATCCGCCATTCAAAACCGGCCGCGATCCGGTCAGGGACCACGCTCTCGACAATATGCTGCCAGTCCATAACGAACACCAGATTTTTCCGGGCCATGAAAGCCGTACCCAGAACCGTGGTGCCCGGCAGGGCTTCATTATAGGAGGTGTTCCGCGATTTGTTGGTGTATGACAGCTGATTGAGTATGTCACGGTACACCGCTCCCAGGGTCCAGCGGGGCGCGAATTTCCAGCGAAGGCCGAGATCCATGCCCACCCCCGCCGCACTGCCGCTGACATGGTAGGGGCTGTCGTCGCTGTTGCCGCCGAATGAAACGGTGCGTATTTTTACGGTCATACCGAAAGAAAAACCACTGTTCGGGGCGAATTTCATGGCACCGGACACGAGAAAAGTGCTCTCACGCCAGGCATCGTCACCGGACGAAAGGAACCCCAGTCCCGTTCCGTAACGGTCGCCGAACACTTTCGCCCCGGAAACGAGACCATAGGGGATGATGTTGAACTGCCTGGCGTACATGGTCCCCACCTGCCACCCCCGCACGTAGGCGAGTCCGGCCGGGTTCCAGAACAGACCGTAGGCATCGCTGGCAAGGGCGACGTGTGCTCCCCCCATGCCCATCGCACGGGCGCCGTACCCGATGTCGGCGAACGCCGCCGGGATATTCTGGCCCCGCAGCGGCGCAGACGCCGCGGCGGTCATCAGGACGCCGGCGATAATGACATGTCGTGATCTCATAGCATCATTTCCGCTTCACATACCGGTTCGATTTATTTTACCAGGACAACACTTTTAATAATCTGTTTCTTCGCGGACCCGTCCTCCAGCTCGAAATAGAGAATATAGCGTCCGTTCAGCGCGACCGCTCCCTGGTCCGTCCTGCCGTCCCAGACAAGCTCCACCGGCAGGTCCTTTGCATAGGGCACCCGTTCGGACAGGGTTCTCACTTTTTCTCCCGTGATACTGTAGACGGCCGCGGTGAGAAACACCTGAGTCGCTTCGTTACTGGTGAGAATGAATGAGAGGTGCAGGCCCTCCCCCCATTCCGGTGAAAACGGATTTGGGCTTGCCTCATACTCTCTCAGTCCCAGGGCCCGGGACGGGACCAGGACCGTCCACTCGGCGAGAAGCAGCGTCTGCACGCCGACGGCAGCGGCCGGCATCCCCGCTTCGGACAGGAGGATACGTTTGAGCACCGGTCTGCCCAGCAGCAGGGGACTCTCAACGATCTCCCATTTCAGGGACCCGGGATTCCACCAGGCCATGACTGCCTCCGCGCCCGCCGATTCAGGAAGCGGCAGCACCAGCGTCATCTCTTTTGTGAGCAGATTCTGATAGGCCGGCTGCAGGGCGTACACATTTCCATACAGTGCGTACCGGGTCAAGGCCCGCCGGGCCGACGGCATGGACGGGTAACGGACACTGAAATCGAGGGACTGATCCCCGATACAGTCCGCAGGAAACAAGAACTGCGCGCCGCGATAGTCCGAAAGCGTGTCGGCCGCATTGCCCCCCGCGAGCCGCGCGTAGACATGGATTCGCAGTGAATCGATGATATCGCCGCCGTCGCCGCAGTAGAGAGTGAGCGATCCGATAAAATCGCGGGCCGGCACAATGTGCGCGGCCTCGACAGCGCTGGAGGCGTGCAGCGCCGAAGGGAGATCGACGGACCATACCGGATCGAGGTTCATCTGCCGGTCGTCGTCGGTCCGGGCCGAAAATGAGTATGAGGCTGCACCGCTGTTGGCGATCCGGGTCGGACCGCTGATGATAATACGGCTGAGATTACCCGCCTCAACCGTGAAATCGACACCGGCGGAATCACCGCCGTTATACAGGGATACCGACCTCGACTGGGGCGGGATGTATCCGGACTTGCGTACGGAAACGAGATAGCTCCCGACCGGAAGCCTGCTGAACCGGTAGACACCGTCATCTCCGCTGGTGTCGGAGAGTGCCGAAGCGCCGGACACAGCGGTGACGATGACATCGCCGACAGGCTCGGACGTGCCTTCACCCAGTATCCTGCCCGTAATCGATCCGTAGATGGGCTGAAGCGCGAAATTGGTCGTGTCGTCGAGAACCGCCGAAACCTGCCTGGTCACCGTTGTGTACCCGTAGCGGCTGACGGTAATGGTGTAGAGATGCCGCCCCTGGGTATCCAGCGGTTCCGTGGGCAGCAGCCGCAGGTCGGCGGAATCGTAGTATCCGTCACCGCGCGCATTCATGGTGAGCTGATTGCCGTATCCGTCCCTGATCGCAAGGGCGGCCGGCACGCCTGCACCGGTCTCACGGCTGACGATCCTGCCTCTGAATCTGCCGGTATTTCTGCTGATCCGGTAGGCGAGTGTGTTCACGGACGTTGTCACGGTATCGTCGACGAGGGAGGTGTAGCCGGACTTGCTTACTCCCATTCGATAGGTTCCCGGCTCGATGCTGCCGAGCAGGAACGATCCCGCACTGCCGCTGAGCGCGGTATGGCGTGTGCCCGTTCCGGTATCGACCGCGGTAACGTTGGCCCCGGCCACCGGCTGATCGCTCTGATCGTATATGATCCCCGACAGCGATCCGGTGAGCGGGGTCAGCTCTATGGATTCGGTGCGGGTGGTCTCGGCATTCAGCACGAATGACGGCAGTGTCGCCGAAACGAATCCCTGCTTGTGCACCACCAGGGTGTAGGTGTCGGCGGCGAGAAAGGGATCGCCGCTCTCCGTGACGAAATCGAACGTACCCGACTCATCGGTTACGGTGGAGGCGATAACGGCGCCGCCGCGATAGAGGTCGACCGCTGCAAAGGTAACGGCGGGCCCGCCGTTACCCTCTCTGACCGTACCGGTCACCCGTGAAAAGCGGGAACGGAGGGTAAAATTCGTGTTGTATCGATGCTGTCCCGTGCTGACGTTCGCCTGATATTCATGGTCCGCATATCCGGATTTTTCCGCTTTCAGTGTGACGGTACCGGCAACGGATCCGAGCCCGAGCACGTAGGAGCCGTTGACGGCGGAATGCGCGGCATACTGTTCCTGCTGGTATGTGCCGGTAATGCGGGCGTTGCCGACCGGTCTGCCCTGCTGATCCATTACCGTGCCTTCCACAGCGGTTGCATAGGGCTGCAGCAGCAGCGGCACTGTTTTCACCTGAGCGGCGGCGAGAGCGCCGGAAGCCCTGCTTGAGGGAGCGTATCCCGTGAGCTGCAGGGAAAGCAGGTAACCGGCCGCTGAAGCCGGTACGGTCAATGTATAAGCGCCGTCGGATTTGCTGACCGTGGAAATGCCCAGAGCCGGAACGGAGACGCGGGCTCCGGGGAGCGGTGAGCCGGCGGCGCTGTCTGCGACCGTTCCCTGCAGTTTCGCGGTATTGGGATTCAACACCAGCGGATCCGCATCGGCCGTCTGTCCCTGACCAACCGTGAGCTGAAGGGAATCCGGGAGGAATCCGGTCCTGACAGCAGTGATCGTATAGGTACCCGCTTCGACATTCAGTTCGTAATAGCCATAGTCGTCCGTCGTCGTACGCAATGTCATCCCGTTCCGGCAGCGCACGTCGCATCCGCCGATTCCGCCTCCGGCCGCGGACACGACCCGTCCGCTGATGACCGAGGCATTGGGCACGAGAATGAAGTCGATATTTTCCAGATCCTGTCCGGGATTGACCGTCACGGTTCGGGGGCCGGGAGAGAGATACCCGGTGAGCGCCGCGGTAACGGTGTAGGAACCGGGGGCCAGAGGAACACGGTACTGTCCGCTGCTGTTGCTGGCCGCCGTCTTGCCGCCCGCGCTGACCTGAACACCGGCGATCGGGGTGTAGCCGTCAACGGTGATGCTGCCGGCGATTCCACCCTGATCCGCCTCGAGAGGAACATCGATTCCCGATACCGTCTCTCCCGGAGTGAGCGAAACAGCGACCGCGTCGGCGGTACTGTATCCCGGCTTTTCCGCGTGCAGCAGGTAGTCGCCGTTGTCGAGCGTCAGGGAGTACTGGCCGTAGCTGTCCGACACCCCCGTCCGGGGGGATCCCGACGGGGGAACGGCCTTGACCACCGCGCCGCCGATCATTTTAAGTCCGTCGGTGACGGTGCCGGTCACCATGGCGCTCTGCGGATCGAGTATCAGGGAAGGAGTGACTTCCAGACTCGTGCCGCCGGCGGCCGTGACCTGCCGTACCGCCGAGGAGGTAAACCCGTTTTTACGCGCCTGAATCGTCCAGGTGCCGTCATACACCTGAAATGTGTATCTGCCGCTGGAGTTGGTGAGTTTGCTGTATCGCACATCACCGCGCTGAGCGGTCACTTCCGCGCCGAAGACGGCCCGTCCCTTTGGATTGAGCACACTGCCGCTGATCTGATTCTGATTTCGCAGGATTATGATGGGATCTCTGATTCGGCTCACCGAGTCAGCCACCACCGATACGGGTACCGGGCCGCTCGGCTGGTATCCCGTCCTGGCGGCGGTGACAACCCAGGGGCCGGGAGGAACGGCCAGGGAAAACCCGCCGTCGATATTGGTGGACGTCCGCCGCACCAGGTCAGCGCGCAGTCCGTGCACTGCGGTAATGGAAGCGGCCGACACCCGTTCTCCGAACTGATCCCGGACCGAGCCGGTAACAAACGATGGATCCGGGGGCAGCCGGAATGTCGCCGTGGTGCTGCTGCCGGCCGCCAGCCGCAGGGTATCGACCGCCGGCCCGTACCGCTCTTTTTCAGCGGTAAACACATACACCCCGGGGGAGAATTTCAGATCGGGAAGCGATCCGCCGTCGTCGGTGAACAGCGGCAGGCCCATGCTCACTCCCTCCAGCGCTTCCACGCTGAAATCCACCCGGGGAAGGCGGGTGTCGTCACCGGTGCCGGCCGTACCTTTTGAATCCATGCTGACAAGAGAGAGGCGGGCCTCCGGCGCCCGGTAATAGAAGGAGCGTTCACCGCTCTGCACCTCGGAGCCGTCCTCATCGACCGCGGCCGCCACCCATCGGTATTCCCCGTTGATCAGCCTTCCCGCGGCATTGAATGTCAGGTAGGTGTTCCTGGTAGTGAGCATTTCATTCCAGATGGGGCGGCGCACCTCGATCCCCTGCTCCTCTTCTATCTTGTAGGGATAGAATGTGTAGCCCGCGGCATTGTCAACCGGTTCCCAGCGGAACGTGATGGAGGCGGCAGAAAGCGTATCTCCGTCCGCGGGATAGACGAGCCGGGGCGGATCGAGATCGGACCCGGGCAAATCGACGGTGAACTGATTGATCCCGGAGAGGACCGTCGATGTCCATTTGGGACTGTCTCCGTAACAGTTGAGCACCGCCCACCAGTATGATTTGCCCTTTTCCAGCGGCGGCGGCGAACCCGGCATGGTGCCGCTGGGATCGGGATCTCCGTAGGCAACCGAGGTTTCGGAGGTGAGCACCCCCCATACGGGGTTCGCCCCTTCGACTTCATACTGGTCATTGTCGGGATTTTGCGTCACCTTGATTTCGGTATTGCTCAAAATGAGCGAATAGTAGGGAACTCCCGGCACTCCTTCCCACTCGAAGACGGGATCGAGGGTATGGATCCGGCCAATCGGCCCGATGACATCAGGTGCCGTGGGTGATTCGAGAAGCAGACCGAACTCCTTGCTCGCCAGCCCGGCGCTGACGATACGGCAGAAATAGACGCCCAGTCCCATGCCGGCATCGGCGGGAAGGAAGGTGACCGTATTGGTCTGTCCCTCTTCATCGACATGACCGCTGTACTGGCCGGGCTGCCGCCCGAATTCCAGCCGGCCGTTCCCGGCATCCGGTTCGATCCAGGAAAGGGTGATCTCCCGGTCATGAAGAAAAAATCCCTGTACATCGCTCTGCAGCACCGGTCCGGTGATCCGGTGCACGTACACATGCCACTCGTTGCTGGCCGTACTGGTCCCGTCGCTGACACGGACCTTCACATCCACATACCTGCTGGCATCGACCGCGGGAGCGGTGAAGAGATAGCTGCTGCCGGCGGCGCCGCTGACGATGGCACCGTCAACCTGCCATGCATAGACAAGGGTCCCGGACGGCGTATCGCCGTCCTCCGCGGTGACGCTGAATGTCAGCTGCTGCTTCCCGTAGAGATCGGGATCGACTGCCGGATCGGCGGAGATGATGACCGGGGGCTCGGATTGAAGCTCGTCGCTCTCGATGGTGACCGTTACGGTGCCGTGTGCCGGCACATCGGTCTGAATATAGGAGGCGGCCTTGCCGATACCGTTATCGGTGTAGGCGATGCGCTGCAGCTCGGTCCCGCCCGTAACAGTGAGCGTGCCTTCGTTTCTGACATGCAGCCGCACCAGCAGTCCATTCAGGCCGATGGGATTGTCGTTGCTGATCGTCGCCTGCACCTTGCGGGCGGTGCCGTCATTGACCGGGGAAACGATGGCGTGCAGGTTGCCCGCCCGAATGAGTTCGTACGAGAGAACAGCACCGTTCTGCACCTGCACGAGACGATACTGCATGTTCTCGTTCATGGTGTAGGAGGTGTTGATCTTGAGCGTGCTGCGGGCTCCGGTTGCCGTGGTCAGATTTTTATGCGAATGCCCGTAAAACACCGCCGCCACATCATACTCGTCCGTAAAATCCGGGGTCAGCTGCTCCGATTCATCGAAATGGGTAAAAATGATCCGCGCCCCCTCGCCGGCGGCGAGAGAAGCGGCCAGCTGAGCCTGCAGCCAGTTCATCTGCGCCGCGGTGTAGGTGGGAACCGGATCGTCATACATCTCCAGGCCGAGAAACCGGACGTTGTCAAACATGAATGTGTAATCCATGACACTGCCGAAATAGGCGTGCCAGTTTTCATGCCCGTTTTTCCAGAGATCGTGATTGCCGCCGGTGAGAAAGACCGGCACCTGCAGCCGCTCGAGCACCTGCTGGGCGATGATGTACTGGCTTTCCAGCTCCCCGTTGTCGACGATATCGCCTGTCTGAAGCACGAACGCCGGATTCAGGAGGTTGATCTCATCGATGACCGTCTCAAGCTCACCGACGGTGTTGGGATCGTCATATTCGCCGATCCAGGCACAGGCGGGAAGATGGCAGTCCGGCAGGTGCACAAAGGAGAAACGGGTGTCAGCGTCCGGCAGCACCCGTACGGCGCTCCGCACCAGGTCCTGTTCACCATCCGGGGCAGTTACCCGCAGATCGTACAGTTCAAAGGGCGGCGTCTCGCCGGGAGCGACGGAAACAGTGAGTGTCTGCAGCCGCGCGGCTGCGTCAAAGGAGCGGGACAGCACCTGCAGGGGAACCGGATCGGCGAGCAGGGGCAGCTCCAGCGCCAGGACCCAGCCGGAACGATCGGCACTGGAACGGCAGACTACGCTGAACGAACCCTGTCCCGAGCTGCGGTAAAACGCGGGGCGGCTCATCAGCGGATACTGGACGAGTGTCACCCTGTCCCGGGCGGAAACGGTCATGGCCGACGCCAGCAGGCCCGCGGCAAGCAGCGCACCGGCCCGCATACGCAATCCGGAAAATAATTGAAACACGTTCAATGGGGGCACCTGTTTATTGAAAAGGATAGAGCAATATACATATTATTCCTCATTTTGGCAAGAATAATGCCAGGCCGGGCGGAAGACGGACAATACGATCCTAACTCAAAAAGAAACAATATACTGTTACCTGGAATCCATTCGGGGCAGGCAGGCAGGCGGCGCCCGTTTTCCGGGCCGGTATTATCCATGTGGCCGTAAACGGGTCAGGGGACGCGGCTGCGGGGTTCCCAATAAAACCATTTTTGTTTTTACCGGGAATTATGTACATTGCCGGTACAGCTGGAGATATGACATGCCGAACCAGATACCGTTTTATCAGACACTCAACGACATATACACCCTGCTCATTCGGCACGATACCGGGACGGTGATTCTCGAGCGGATCTGCCGTATTTTTTCCGAATCGCTTTTCTTTTCCCGCGTCTGGGTTACCGATCCTGAAGGCGCGGTGATCGTATACCCGCCGCAATCGGAGGGATCGGCCATCCTGCCCGAACCATCCTTCACTCTGGACATTGCCTGCGGAAACCGCTCATTCGGCAGCATCTCGTTCCTGCTCACAAATGAACCGCTCGATGCCGGGCGCTACAGGCTGCTGCACGATCTGGCGGAAACCATCGGCCATACCCTCTCCCGCCTGGAGAATGAAAAAACACTGGACCGTCTGCAGAAAGAACTGCCCGAAAACCGCCACCAGCTCAATGAGCGTATAAAGGAACTGAAATGTCTCTACGCGATATCACGGCTGATCGAGAAACAGGGCATCTCTCTTTCTGAAATCTTTCAGGGAGTCCTTCAGTTCATCCCCCCGGCCTGGCAATATCCGGAAATCGCCTGCGCGAGAATCCGTCTGGGGGATAAAACCTATGCAACGGAGAATTTTGCCGACTCTCCCTGGAAACTCACCCGGGAGTTTTACGGCACCGCGGAGTCGGCGGGGATCCTTGAGGTCTGTTACCGTGAACAACCGCCGACAGGGCGCCGCCCGTTTCTCGAGGAAGAAGAGGCGCTGATCGACACGATCGCTGAGCGCCTTGGGAAAGCCGCCGAGGCGATGGAAATGCGATCCGCGCTCATCGACCAGGAAACGAGTTTCAGAGATCTGGTGGAGAACTCGCTGGTCGGCATCACCATCATTCAGAACGGCGCCCTCGTGTATCAAAATTCCGAACAAAAAAGGATTTCCGCACCCCTCCCCCTCGCCCTCATCACCAAACAGTGGGATATCATTCACCCGGATGACAAAGAGGAGACGGCAGACACCGTCGACGCGCTTATCAGCGGGCGGGAGAAACGAATCGATCTCAACTTTCGGTTTCACCACCTTGCCGGCAATAATGAGCCCGCCGAAATCAAGTGGGTCTATTGCCGGATCAGCACCGCCGATTACAAGGGGCAGGACGCACTGCTGGTCTACACCATGGATGTCACCCACTCCAGGCATCTGGAAAACATGCTCAGGGTCAAAGATAAGATGGTCTCCCTGGGACATGTCACCGCGGGAATCGCCCACGAAATCAGGAACCCGCTTTCCGGCATCAACATCTACCTGAACGCCCTCGACAAGATCTGCAGGGAACAGAGAGGCCAGGAGAAGATACCCGGAATTATCGCCCAGATGCAATCAGCCTCAGGCAAAATTGAATCGGTGATTCGCAGAGTCATGGATTTTTCGCGGCCCAAGGAGCCGAAACGGGTCGGCATCGACATCAACCAGCCTGTCAGGGAGGCGATAGACCTCTCATCCGTCACCCTGAGGAAGATAGGCATTACCCTGCGGACGTCCCTTCAGGAAGGGCTTCCGGAATGCTTCGCTGATCCGATACTGCTGGAACAGGTGATCCTGAATTTAATCACCAATGCCGCCGAGGCGATGAAAGACAGCAGCCGGGAGAAAGAGATCGAAATCAGTTCAGGTCTCGGAGAGAACGGGTTCTCCATCACGGTTGCCGATTCGGGTCCCGGCATTCCTTCCGCCCTCAAGAACAAGATCTTCGATCCCTTTTATTCAACCAAGAGCGGCAATACGGGAATCGGACTGAGTCTGGGACACCGGATCATCACCGATCACGGCGGCTCACTGGACATCGCCGCAAGCCCTCTGGGCGGTGCTGCTTTCATCATCACCATTCCTCTGCGAGGTGAATACCGTGACTGAATACAGTATCTTCATCGTCGATGATGAAAAAACCATCCGGGAAGGCATTTCCAGCGTCCTCTCGGATCATTACCGGACAACAGCCTTTAAAGACGCGGAATCGGTCCTGACCGCAGTGACCGAGACCGCGCCGGACCTCATCCTTCTCGATATCGGCCTGCCCGGGATAAGCGGACTGGAAGCGCTTGAACGCATCAAAGCGGTCAGAAGCGACATTCTTGTCATCATGATAACCGCCTATGAAGATATCGCCTCGGTCGTTACGGCCATGAAGACCGGTGCCTATGATTATATTGTGAAACCGATTCATATGGACAGTCTGGAGCGCTCAATCGAAAACGCCCTTCAGACGATCACCCTGCGAAAGGAAATCCAGACGCTCCAGGAGGCGTCACTCAAGGAGAACCTCCCCTTTTTTATCGGGAAAAGCAACGCGATTCAGCATGTGATGGAATTCATTTCCCTCGTTGCCAAAAGTCCCGACACACCGATTCTCATTCTGGGGGAAACGGGCACCGGGAAGGAGCTCATCGCCCGGGCCATCCATTACCGAAGCCCCAATTTCAAGGGCCCTCTCATCAGCATGAACTGCGCCGCCATTCCCGCCGCGCTCATCGAAAGCGAGCTGTTCGGATATGAAAAAGGAGCCTTCACCGGGGCCAGGACGTCGGGAAAGCGGGGGCTTATCGAGGAAGCACGAAACGGCACCCTCTTTCTCGATGAAGTGGGTGATCTCAGCCTTGAGGCCCAGGCGAAACTGCTTCGATTTCTCGAAGAGGGTGAATTCTACCGCATCGGAAGCACGGAAAAGCAGACCGTGCAGACCCGTATCATCTCCGCAACGAACAAGGACCTGGAGCAGATGGCCGGGGAAGGGACCTTTCGCAGGGATCTCTTTTATCGATTGAGTGTCATCACGGTCACCATACCCTCGCTGAACCAGCGCCGGGAAGACATTGAACCGCTGGCCAATTCTTTCGTGCTCCATTTCGCCGAAAAATTCGGCAAGCGGATCACCGGCATTTCGTCCGAAGTCATGGAGGCGATGCAGCGCCACCGCTGGACAGGGAACATCCGGGAACTGCGAAATATGATCGAACGGGCGGTTCTCGTGTCACACGGCAGTGTCATCACCCTGCAGGACGCCGGGCTCGCATACCGTGACGGAACAGAGAGCAAGGGACCGGACGGCGGTCCGCCGCTTCTCCCCCCTCTCACACAATCGGGTGTGGATTTCTCCGCCCTCGAAGCCATGGTCGAGACATACTATTTCGATGCCGCGCTTCGCCTCAGCGGCGGCAATGAAAGCGGTGCCGCGCGGCTGCTGAACCTGAACCACCATACATTCCGGTACCGGCGCAAAGCACATCCTCCATCCAGCGGCTGATCCGCACCCCGGCGTTATTCGCAAAATTGCGAATCCGCATTTGAAATTATGCTAATCAATCACCCGGGCGGACACCTCCCGGCCACTCTTCAAACCCACCCCAAAATCAATATAAACAAGATATTGAAATAATTGCATCTTTTCTGGCACACTCTTCGCTTTGTTCCCGCCTGAACGACAGTGCGATCTAGGGCCGGAGTGCGGACAGATGACGATCTACCAGACATTGCAGTCACTGCAGACGCTGCTCATCGATGACGACGAATGGATACGAAATGCGATGAGCATCGTCTTTGAGAATGAGGGGTGTCCCTTTACTGCTGTTGAAACCGCTGAAGAGGCACTGGTATGCCTGAGACGGACCGCATATGACATTATTATCTGTGATTATCGCCTTCCGGGTATGGACGGTCTGCAATTTTTTCAGCGCATCGGCGCCTCCTGCCCCGGCACAGTAAAGGTCCTGATCACCGCTTATGGCAGTGCGGAACTCTATGAGACCGCCCTGACGGCAGGTATTCATGAAATTATCGAGAAACCGTTCAGCACCACCATCATCGAGGAAGCGCTGCAGCGGCTGCTCTCCCGCTCCGGACCCGCACCTCACCCTATTAACGAAAAAGGAGACATTGCCGGAACATGATACTCATACAGACACCGTTTTCAACCACCACCTGTCACCGTTAATTCTGGAGGGATATACAATGAATCAAAAGGCTTACAACCCGTTCGACACGGCAAAGGCGCAGTTTGACAAGGTCGCCGAAATGCTGGAACTCGACAACGGGACCCGCGCGCTCCTGCGCAATACAATGAAAGAATACCATTTCAATATTCCGGTCCGCATGGATGACGGAACCGTCACGGTATTCCGCGGTTTCCGCGTGGTGCACAATGACGCCCGGGGTCCGGCAAAAGGCGGTATTCGTTTTCACCCCCAGGAAACAATCGACACGGTTCGCGCCCTTTCGATGTGGATGACCTGGAAATGTGCGGTGGTCGACATTCCTCTGGGCGGTGCCAAAGGAGGGGTCATCTGTGATCCCCACCATCTCAGCAGCCGTGAGCAGGAGCAGATCTGCCGCGGCTGGATGCGCCAGCTTTCCCGGGATGTCGGTCCGCTGCAGGATGTACCGGCACCGGACGTCATGACAAATTCGCAGCACATGCTCTGGATGCTCGATGAATATGAAACACTTCGCAATGGACGCTACCCGGGGGTTATCACCGGCAAACCGGTGGGCATGGGCGGATCACTGGGCAGAACCGAGGCCACGGGATACGGCGTCATGTACACGGTGAGGGAGGCCCTGAAAGAGATGAATATCCGGCCCGAAGATACCACCGCCTCATTCCAGGGCTTCGGCAACGTCTCACAGTACGCCATTCGCCTCTATCAGCAGATGGGCGGAACGGCCGTCGCGGCTTCCTGCTGGGACCAGAACGACCAACGGTCCTACACGTTCCGCAAATCCGGCGGCATCGACATGGAAGAGCTCATGCCGATCACCGACAAATTCGGTGCCATTGACCGGAAGAAGGCGGAAAAACTCGGGTATGAGATTCTCGACGGGGGTGAATGGATCACCCAGGATGTCGACATTCTGGTTCCGGCGGCGCTTGAAAATGAAATCAACGCCGAGACGGTGACCAGTATAAAGGACAGTGTAAAAATAATCGCCGAGGGTGCGAACGGTCCCACAACGATCGAAGCCGACAAGGTGCTGCACGAACGGGGCATCTTTGTCATTCCCGATTTTCTGGCGAACGCCGGAGGCGTGACCTGCAGTTATTTCGAGCAGGTGCAGTGCAACATGAATTACTACTGGGAAAAGGACGAAGTGCTGGGCAAACTGGACACGAAAATGACCGCGGCATTCATCGCCGTCAGCGAACTTGCCAAGCAGAAGAATCTCTATATGCGTGATGCCGCCTATGTGATTGCCATTGACAGAGTGGCTCAGGCATGTAAAAACCGTGGCTGGGCGTAACACATCAACAGACACAGCTGCCTGTTACAACCAACGTGCGGAAGGCTGCGCGGACACAGCCTTCCGCACAGCCACCTCAGGATAACAGAGCCGAATCGGCGAGAAAGGTGTACATAATGGGAGCACATGCTGGTATTCCCCCGTTTATCCGCAAAGAATTTACCGGGCAGGAAGCGGTTACCATGATCGGCAGCGGCGACATCGGAGGAAAGGCATCGGGGCTGCTGTCACTCGCTGCCGCCGTTGCCGGCAGTGCCGTCCCGGCTCAGTTTGCGGGAGCGGTAATCGATATACCCCGATTTACCGTCATCGCCACCGATTTCTTTGATCAATTCATGGCGGAAAACACCCTCTCCCCGTTCACCCGTGACGATCTGCCCGATGAACGGATCGCCCACCATTTTCAGCTGGCAGACCTGCCGGCTAACCTTGCCGGTGATCTCTGGGCGCTGACGCTGAACACGCATGTACCGCTGGCGGTCCGGTCATCGAGCCTTCTTGAGGACAGCCTGAAACAACCGTTTGCCGGTATCTATGCGACGAAAATGATCCCCAACAATCAGCCCGATGCCGAAACGAGATTCGCCCGTTTGACGGAAGCGATCAAATTTGTATATGCCTCGACCTTTTTCAAAAACGCCCGTAACTACCGGCGGGCAACAGGGAGCGGCGTCAGGGATGAAAAAATGGCCGTGATCATTCAGGAAGTGGCCGGATTACCCCGGCACATGCGGTTTTATCCCGATATTTCCGGAGTTATCCGGACATACAATCCATACCCGTTCGGCAGTGCCGACCCGGAAAGCGGGATTGTCACCCTCGCCCTCGGCCTGGGCAAGACCATCGTCGACGGAGGCGTATCCTGGTCATTTTCTCCTGACTATCCGGCAGCCCCTCCCCCCTGCGGTTCGACAACCGAACTGCTCAAACAGACGCAAACATCTTTCTGGGCCGTGAACATGGCAAAATCCCCCGGAGCCGATCCTCTCAGGGAAACTGAATTCCTTCTCCATCTGGGATTGCGGGACGCGGAATATGACAATGTGCTGCCGCTCCTGGCGTCAACCTACGATCCGGCATCCGACACCGTCTATATCGGGACCGGCAGAGCCGGCCCGCGCATCCTCAATTTCGGACCGCTGCTGCAGCTCAACGACCTGCCGTTCACCGGTATCATCTCCGCCGTCTCGCACACCTGTCGAACCCTCGCCGGCGGCCATGTGGAAATCGAGTTCGCGGCCACTATCAACAAGCAGGAATCCCGGCCGCTCAGATTCAGCCTGCTGCAGATGCGAAAGACGGCGATTCCCGCCGATTCGGTCAATTATGAGATCTTCGACACAGCTGGAGCGGCGCTGATAGTCTCTGAGCGGATACTGGGCAACGGCGTGAGAGATAACATTCGGGACATCGTGTTCGTTCGGCCGGACACGTTCGATTTCAGCCGTTCCCGGGAAGCGGCCAGGGAGATCGCCCTGCTGAACGATCGCCTGGTCAATGAAAACCGGCCCTATATTCTGATCGGCTTCGGCCGCTGGGGCAGCTCTGATCCCTGGCTGGGAATTCCGGTGAACTGGAGCCAGATATCGGGTGCATCGGTAATCGTGGAATGCGACCACCCGGAGCGGTCCATCGATTTCAGTCAGGGGTCACACTTTTTTCATAATGTTTCCAATCTAAATATTTTGTATTTTTCAGTGCGGCCCGGTATATCCGGACGCATAGACTGGGACTGGCTGATGCACCAGCTGCCCTGCCACTCGTCTCCGCTGGTACAGCATATTCGTCTGGGAACACCGCTGCGGACCGCCGCATCATTCAGGCAGAGAAAGGGAGTCGTTGTCGTATGAGTATCAAACAATCGGAAATGGATGATCTGCTCGACAGCCTGCAGGAACGGGCCAAGGAGCTTAACTGCTTTTACCAGCTGGAAGAAGTGCTCATCCGCCATGACCTGGAACTGCCCGAACTGTTCCGTCATATCATTGCCATCATACCTCCCGGCTGGCAGCATCCGAATATCTGTCAGGCCCGCATCATCTATGAGGACGCCGCCTATGAACCGGCCGGTTTCAAAACGCCGGTGGCGGTGCTCAGCGCCGACATCACCATTCAGGAAGAAGTGAAAGGCAGGGTCGAGGTTTCCTATACCGAATCGGTTCCCGCCGGCAAAGACGGCTTTTTTCTCAAGGAGGAGAAACGGCTGATCTCCACCATAGCCGACCGGATCGCCGGGACCATTCTCTACCGGCAGCTAAGCGGCGGAACCGGTATCGCCGCTGAGAAACAGAAGGAGCACCCGCTTCGGGATGATACCGAATGGGCCGCCATCATGGACATGCTGCTGAAATCGGACAAGAATCTCTTTATCCATATCTGCAGAAAAATGCTCCACTATCTGTACTGGAACGGTATTGAAGAGGCTGACACGCTGCTCAAACAGTTCGAGGTCAAGACAACAAAGGACGAACTGGAGGACTGCAACAGACCTTCGAGAAAAAGGACCATGCTCCATCTTATCGATCTGAGCAAGGAGGTACTGAAAGTAGCCCAGGAGTCCTTTGACAGTGACCGCATTCTGAGAAATATTCAGAAATGGATCCAGGAGGACAAATCACGCTTCCTCATTCGGGCGATCGATGACCCGAACGCATCGATCTCTGAAATTATCGATGCGATTTCACGCTATCACACTATTGTGCAGGAAGGCTTCGAAATAGCACCGGCCATGGAGAAGGGACTGAGAGTCTCCCTTATCCGCCGTTTTTTCTCCGACCAGCTCGAATTCATCAATATTGCCAAACAGTACATCGACATTCATGACTACTATTACATCATCAAGGATCTGATCTTCAGCCCCAGAAGCCACGGGAGTCTCGGCGGGAAAAGCGCGGGGCTCTTTCTCGCCTCGCAGATCGTCAAAAAACACGCATCCGCGCATCCGGTCCTGCGGGACATCAGAACACCGAAAACATGGTACATCACATCAGACACCATGATCAACTTCCTCCACTACAACAACCTGGAACAGGTTATTGAACAGAAATACAAGGATATGGATGAAATTATCATCGAGTATCACAACATCATCCAGATATTCAAGAACTCGCCCTTTCCACCGGAAATCCTTCGCCGGCTCTCCGTGCTCGTCGATGATATCGGCGAGATCCCCATTATCGTTCGCAGCTCGAGCCTGCTGGAGGATCGTCTCGGTGCCGCATTTTCGGGTAAATACAAAAGCCTCTTCCTTCCGAATCAGGGCAGCCGGGAGCAGCGTCTTGACGCCCTGACGGATGCGATTGCGGAGATCTACGCGTCCACATTCGGGCCGGATCCCATCGAATACCGCAAAGAGAAGGGGCTCATCGATTTTTTCGAAGAAATGGGCGTGATGATCCAGGAAGTTGTGGGAAAACAGGTCGGTGACTATTTCTTCCCCGCCTTCGCCGGCGTGGCCTTCAGCAACAATGATTTCCGCTGGTCGCCCCGCATAAAAAGAGAGGACGGACTTCTGCGCATGGTTCCCGGGCTGGGAACGCGGGCGGTGGACCGCCTGTCCGACGACTATCCCGTTCTCGTCTCGCCGGGCTGTCCCGAACTGAAAGTCTCGATCACACCCGATGAAGTGATCCGGTACTCGCCCAAATGCATCGATGTCATCAATCTGAAAACGCATACATTTGAGACGGTCGAAGTGCCGCAGCTGCTGAGGGAGCAGGGAGACAGCTATCCGCTGATCAGTAAAATCATTTCCGCGGTAAAAGACAACCACGTCACCGGTTCACTCTCTTCGCTCAATATTGACTTCAGCAGTGACGATCTGGTCGTGACATTCGACGGCATCATCACCAAAACACCCCTGGTCAAGCAGATATTCACGCTCCTGCAGCTGCTGAAACGGGAGTACAGAACACCGGTTGATATCGAATTCGCCCATGACGGCGACCATCTCTATCTTCTCCAGTGCCGGCCCCAGTCACATTCGGGTGATCTCTCCCCCACGCCGATACCCAGAGACATCCCCGCTGACAAAATGCTCTTCAGCGCCCAACGATACGTTGCGAACGGTACGGTGACGAACGTCACTCACATCGTCTATGTCGATCCGGAAGCGTACAGCCGTGCTGCAAACGAGGATGAGCTGAAGAGAGTGGGCCGTGCCGTCAGCCGGCTGAACCAGCTCCTTCCAAAACGGCAGTTCATCCTCATGGGACCGGGACGCTGGGGCAGCAGAGGTGACATCAAGCTGGGGGTGAGCGTCACCTATTCCGATATCAGCAATACGGCGGCCTTGATCGAAATCGCAAAAAAGACCGGCAATTTCACACCCGATCTTTCGTTCGGAACTCACTTTTTTCAGGATCTGGTCGAATCGTCGATACGCTACCTTCCGCTCTACCCGGATGATGAACAGATCGTATTCAACGAAGCGTTCCTCCTCAAAAGCCGGAATCTTCTCTCGGAACTGATTCCCGAGTTCACTGATCTGGAGCAGACGATCCGGGTGATCGATGTGCCCGGCCAGACCGATGGCCGCGTCCTGAACATACTGATGAACGCCGACCTTGACGAAGCGGTGGCGCTATTCGCTGAACCCGGCAGGATATACGCCCGGACACATGAAAAGATGACCAGCATCACCGACATCAGCGCCCCGGACGAATTCTGGAAATGGCGGTACCACATGGCGGAAACGATCGCCCGTCATCTCGATGTTGAGCGGTTCGGGGTCCAGGGGTGTTATCTGTTCGGCAGCACGAAAAACGCCACGGCCGGCCCGGCCAGCGATATCGATCTGCTCATCCACTTTCGGGGAACACCGCAGCAGGAACACGATCTTGTCAACTGGCTGGAAGGGTGGAGCCTGACTCTGGCCGAAATGAACTATCTGAAGACGGGATATCGAACGGACGGCCTCCTGGATGTTCACATCATTACCGATGATGACATCAGGAACAAGACGAGCTACGCGGTAAAAATCGGCGCGGTGACCGACGCCGCGAAGGCGCTGCCGCTTACCCGGGCGGAAGCATGACGCGCGCCGCTTTCTCCGGTTCGCGGGGATCGAAACGGACGAGGGCAAGGTCAGGCCCCTCGTGAGCGGCCGAGAAGAGACAGGTGCCGTTTATCCGGTCCTGCCAGCTGCCCGTTATTCGCGCCGATTCATGGACATGCCCGTGCATGGTCACCAGGGGATGGCGGTTCTCGATAAACCGCTTTACGGCGATGCTTCCGACATGCACGTCCAGCGGTACGTAATCGACCATTTTCCCGTCAAGGGCGGCCCTGTCCAGTTTTGTCTGGTAGGGCGGCGCATGAAAAAGGAAAAGCGAGCGTGACAGATCCCTCCCGGCCGCGAGATGCTCAAGATCCTCGCTGATCGTCGTATATTCAAGCCGGGACACCGGCACCGGAACGGTCAGCGATCCTTCAAAGGGTGCCGTACACCCCGGATCGGTATACCGGGAAACATCGTACCGCTCCCAATCCTTCAGGCGAAAGGGGGTCGGCGGCACATTGGCGTAACCGTAAATGTCGAATCCGCGCCAGGAAACCCGCCGGTTGTGAACATAGGTCCAGAGTCCGGATGTGGCGACGTCCAGCACCGAGGCCTCTTCAATCCGCGCGTCATCATTACCCAGAATTAAAAACACATCAGGATACTCATCCTCCAGGTCACGCCGCAGCCGGCTGAAGCCCTCCGCGAGGCAGGTATGAATGAAATCACGGTGCGACGCCTTCAGGGTGTCGGCGAAAAAGGCGGTCCCCCCCGGCAGCAGATCACCTCCCAGAAAGAGTGCAGCCGGCCGTTCCTTGCGGACAGCGGCGAACAGGGTCCTGTACAGGGCCATGTTTCCATGCAGATCGCTGACGAAAAAAACCTCGTTTTTCATTACCGGGCCGCGCCTTTCATTAATAAAAACAGATAAACTCCCCGTTCCGCTGCTGATAAATTAGGTGCTTTTCGAGTGAAAGTCAACTCAATTGTGGATGCCGCTGGCATAAACAGACTCTGAAAAACCTTGTTTACCAGCCTTTATTTGCGTATTTTTCCAGAGCATTCCCGCCGACGATCAAGGAACGACAATGAAAAAAATCGACGCCTTCTCTTCAGAAAACATCGAATTGTACGACGCTCACTTCCAGCAGTTTCAGAACCTGATGAGATTCCGCATTCGGGACGTGCTCATCGTCTCCAGTCTCTATGATTTCCACGTCTTCGAAGAGGATGGACGGATTTACGAACTGCTGCGGAGCGAATACCAGGGCCTGAACCTGAGCCATACACCCGAGCTCACCCATATCAGCAGCGGCCACGAAGCGCTGCGGCTCATCTGCGACAACACCCAGTACGACCTGATCATCACGACGCTGCATATCGGTGACATGACACCGGGCGAGTTCGTGCGCATGCTGAGAAAATCGAAAATCGACACGCCCATTATCATGCTCGCATTTGACAACCGCGAGCTCGCCGACATGATCGCCCACGGCGAAGACAAGTACTATGACCAGGTATTCATCTGGCAGGGCAATTACCGTCTCATTCTCGCCATCATCAAATTCCTGGAGGATCACATCAATGTCGCCCACGACACCGAGGTGCTGGGCGTGCAGTCGATCATTCTCGTTGAAGACAACATCAGGCACTATTCAACGCTTCTCCCCCTCATCTATATCGAGATCATCAACCAGACCCACCGGCTGATCAGGGAGGGCGTGAACCAGTCCCATAAAAATCTCCGCCAGCGGGCGAGGCCGAAAATCCTTCTCTGCACCACCTATGAAGAGGCGGTGGCGGTCTATACCCGGTATCACGCAACCGTGCTCGGCATTATTTCGGACGTGGAATTCAGCCGCAACGGCGTTCCGGACAGGGAAGCGGGATTTCTGCTCGCCGGAGAAGTGAGGGAAAAACACCGGGATATCCCGATCCTTTTTCAGTCGTCCGTCAGCGAGAACAGAACCCGGGCGAGGGAGATGGGGTGCAGTTTTACCGGTAAAGACTCGGACGACCTCGCGAAGACACTGCGGGAATTCATGCGCACCAGTCTCGGGTTCGGTGACTTCGTTTTCCGCACTCCCGATGGGAAAACGATCGACACCGCCCAGGATCTCCATTCCATGGAGAAGAAACTAAAACACGTCCCTTTGGAAAGCATCAAATTCCATGCGGAACGAAACCATTTTTCGAACTGGCTCAAGGCCAGGACCGAATTCTGGCTGGCCAACAAGCTGCGGCCCCGCCGGACGTCCGATTTCGACAGTGTTCAGGATCTCAGGGACTATCTCATCGAATCGCTGAAAAATTACCGGCGGATACAGCAGCGCGGGCGCATCACTGACTTCAACCCGGAACTCTTCGACCCGTCCTACAGCCTTTCCCGCTACGGAGGCGGCTCCCTCGGCGGCAAGGCCCGCGGTCTCGGGTTCATCAACACCCTGATCCACAATTACGGCATCACGAAAAAATATCCGGGGGTGCGCATACACGTACCGGCGGCGCTGATCATCGCCACCGATGTCTTCGACGAATTCATGGATATGAACGGACTGCGCGCATTCGTGCTGCAGCATGAAGACAACAGCGAAATCGACGAGGCCTTCCGCAGCGCCGACCGCTATCCGCCGGGCCTCATCACCGCCCTGAAGGACTTTCTGAAGATTGTCAGCCGGCCCCTCGCCGTGCGTTCATCGGGCCTGCTGGAAGATTCGCATGTCCACCCCTTTGCCGGCGTGTATGAGACATTCATGCTCCCCAACAACCACCCCGACCCCGATGTCCGCCTCTCCCAGCTGCTGGAACGCATAAAGGGCGTGTACGCCTCCGCCTTCTATCGCGTTTCCAAGGATTACATGAAAGCGACCACGTTCCGCCTGGAAGAGGAAAAAATGGCGGTTATCGTGCAGCTGCTCACGGGATCGGAAAGAAACGGAAAATTCTACCCCATTGTCTCGGGCACGGCGAATTCCTATAACTTCTATCCCGTCTACCCCCAGGAAAGCAAGGACGGTATTGCCTCGATCGCCCTCGGCCTGGGAACAACCGTGGTCGACGGCGGCCGCACGGTGAGATTCTCCCCTGCCTATCCGCACCACCTGCTTCAGTTCAGCAGCCCCAAAATGGCGCTGGAAAACAGCCAGCATGATTTTGTCGCGCTCTCCATGACGAACGATACAACCGATGAACTCCACCTTACCCGCTCCTACCCCGTTGCCGAAGCGGAAAAAGACGATGTGCTTCATTTTGTCGCCTCAACCTACTCACCGGAAAACGATGCCGTCTATGACGGCATATCGCGCTCGGGTCCCAGGATCATCAGTTTCGCGAATATCCTGAAGAATGATATCTTTCCCCTGGCAGAGATCATCAGGGAACTTCTGAGTATCGGCACCCGCAGCATGGGCACGCCGGTGGACATCGAATTCGCCGCGGACCTCGGCGGTCCGCGGGACAAACCGCGGCCGTTCAGTCTGCTTCAGATACGGCCCATGGTGCTTTCCCGGGAATCGGAGAAAATCCATATCACTCCTGCGGAAAAAAAACGTATCATCTGCCGAAGCGAACAGGTACTGGGGAACGGCGTAATCAACACGCTCGAGGACATCGTGCTGGTTGACCGGGAAACATACGAGCGGTCCCGAAGCATCGAGGTGGCCGGGGAGGTGAGCCGGTTCAACGCCGCGCTGCTGGAACAGAAACGGCACTACCTGCTTATCGGTGTCGGCCGCTGGGGCTCCATGGATCCCTGGCTGGGCATCCCCGTCCGCTGGAGCATGATCTCCGGAGCCAGGGTTATTGTGGAGGCGGGATTCAGGGATTTTGAAGTGGAGCCGTCACAGGGAACCCATTTCCTGGAGAATCTCAATTCCTTCTCGATCGGCTATTTCACGCTCGACAACCGGGACGAACACGCGTTTCTGGACTGGGAATGGCTGAACGCCCTCCCCGCCATCGAACGAAAAACATATACACGCCACATCAGGCTCGACAGACCGCTTTCCATCAGAATGAGCGGCAGACAGCGCCAGGGTGTCATTCTCAGACCGAAGGAATGATCCGGTCCCGCGCTGATTCCGGTCACCCGGCCATGACACTGACGGAAACGAAGGCGAGAACCGTTCTGCGGACCTACAGGACCCTGGACTCCTGGTTCATCAGCCGCTACGCCATGAATCTCTATCGAGGCTGCGCCCATAACTGCGCCTACTGCGACGGGCGGTATGAAGGGTACTATCTTCCCGGAATCTTCGGAGAGGACGTTACCGTCAAAATCAATGCCGCCGATGTTCTGAGAAGAGAACTGGACCCGAGCCGCAGACGAACCCCGCTCACTCCCTGCTATCTCATGCTCGGAGGCGGCGTGGGCGACAGCTATCAGCCGGCCGAACGGACCCGCGGACTCACCCGGCAGGTCCTCGAGATCATGCTCGAGTACGGGCTTCCGGTGCATCTGCTCACAAAATCGGTCCTGGCCGCCCGGGACATGGATCTGCTGAGCCGCATCAGCCGCTCGGCCGGGGTGCTGGTCACGGTCAGTTTCTCAACCCTGGACTCGGGCCTCAGCGCACTTTTCGAGCCGGGAGCATCCCCGCCCGAGGAGCGGATCGACCTTCTTGACCGGCTGAAAACAGCCTCCATTCCCTGCGGCATGGCGCTCATGCCGGTTATCCCCTTTCTCACCGATACGCCGGCCCACATCGAGACGGCGGTCCGGACCGCCGCGCACATGCGTCTCGATTACGTGCTCTTCTCCGGGATGACCCTGAAACCGGGCCGTCAGATGGAGCACTTTCTGAACCTGCTCGGCCGCCACTTTCCCGGGAAGATTGAAGAATATTACGCGATCTATCACGGCACCCGCAGGGGGGAAGCGTGCAGCGCGTACAGTGATCATATTCACTCGCTGTTCCGGGACGCCGTGACCCGCTACCGCATGCCCCCGCGCATACCCGCGCATCTGTTCAGCAGAGTGCTCACCCTCACCGACCTTGCCGCGGTCATGCTCGATCAGATACATTACCTCTGCAGGCTCCACAACCGGCCCTCCTCCTTCGGCGCGGCGGCAAGGGCCGTCGCCGGTCTCCGGGAACCGCTGCCGACCCTGGCCGGACGGCTGCGAAGCATTAACGGTATCGGTCCCGTCACGGAAAAAGTGCTGTGTGAGATTCTGGAAAGCCGCACCAGCAGCTACTATCGCCGCCTGCTTTCCGCCCGTTTTTCCTGACCGGAAAAAAGCATTGCTTTTCGGGCCCGGGTTCTCTATCTTATTGATTTATATGGGAACCTTACCACCGGCAAACGGGTAAAATAATAATGAAATCGAGCTATTTCATTTCCGACATTCACCTGGGGACCGACACGGAGTATGCGTCACGGACCCGCCTGCGCCTGCTGCTGGATTTCTTTGCCGCGATCGAGAAGGATGCGGAGCATCTGTTCATTGTCGGTGATCTGTTCGATTTCTGGTTCGAGTATAAAAGCGTCATGCCCAAAGGACATTTTGATCTGCTCTACGCCCTGAAAAAAATGCGGGATGCGGGTACCGCCATTACCCTTCTTCGGGGAAACCACGATTTCTGGATCGCCGGTTTTTTTGAGGATGAGCTGGGCATTCCTGTACACGACGATTTTCTCGATATCAGGCTGGGCGGCAAACGGTTCTACATCTCCCACGGCGATGGACTCGCCAAAGACGACAAAGGATATCGTTTTCTGAAAAAAATACTGCGCAATCCATTCAACATCCGGCTGTTCTCCCTGCTGCACCCTGATATTGGACACGCCCTTGCCACGTTTTCCTCCCGGCTGAGCCGTGATTACAGCCCCATACTGGACGACAGGGAGGACTATATGCAGTTCGCGAGGGAGATGTTCGGGCGGGACTATGACTGCGTGGTTCTGGGGCATACCCACGCCCCTGTGCTGCTCAGAGAGGCACATCATGTATACCTGAACACCGGAGACTGGATGAGCAGGTTCACCTACGGTAAATTCACCGACGGAAGACTTACCCTGGAGCACTGGCCGCTCCCGGAACAGCGGTAACGGTTTTCCCCGCATTGAAACAGGAACAGATATGAAACGGAATCGCAGAGAATACACGATCAGAAAGGAACGAGAGATTTCCGGACCGGGGCTGCTGACACGCCGTCCCTGGCTGAAATATCCGCTTTTCATCATCGGGGGCATGACGCTGCTGGGCATCGTCTCACTGGTAATCCTCAGCCGGGATCTCCCTTCCCTCAGCGAACTTGAGCGCGCGGCCGACCCCAAGATGGTGACCCGTATCTATTCCGCGGACGGACAGATACTCGATGAAATCAGCATCGAGAAACGGGTGCTCATTCCCATTGACCGTATACCGAAATACGTGCTGGACGCCACCATCGCGCTGGAGGACCGGAAGTTTTACCGCCACTGGGGACTCGATCTCCGCAGCATATTCAAATACACTGTTCTCAACATCGTCAACATGGACATCATCGGAGGGGGCAGTACTCTGACACAGCAGCTGGCGAAGAAGGTGTACCACAGTTCCCGCCAGACCCTGATCAGAAAAATCAGGGAAGGGCTCACCTCCCTGCAGATCGAACGAACCTACTCCAAGACTGAAATTCTCGAAATGTACCTGAACAGGATGGAATTCGGCCGGGGCGCCTTCGGCATCCAGTCGGCGGCCAAAGCCTGGTTCGGGAAAAACATCGAAGAGGTTACCATCGATCAGGCGGCCATGCTGGTGGGCATGATGCAGCTTCCCTACGGCTACTACTCGCCTGACCGTGACAGTGCGGCCGCGGTGGTGAGACGGAACGTGGTCATGGGGACGATGGTCGACATGGGCTATCTGGATCATGCGGCCTTCGACTCTCTCAAGACCCTGCCGCTGGAAGTCATCCCGAAAAACAGCGAAGAAAAGAAAATCGCCCCCTTCTTCTGCCAGTATGTAATCGATGAATTGAAAGAACAGTTCGGAGCAGGTCTCTGGACCGACGGATATTCCATTTATACCACGCTGGACACCCGGGTACAGGCCTGCGCGGACAGTGCGATCAAAGGGTTCATTCCTGAACTGGAAGCAAAAATTCACGGCGAGATTCTGGAAAAGCGGTCATTTCTCAAATGGCTTCCAGACACACTGGAAACGGAGAAACAGATACTGGCATTCCTCGCCGATTCGGCCGCGGTCGACTCGCTGCTCACCAACCGGGCGACCCTTGAAACATCGCTCACCGCCATCGATCCGTCGAACGGCTACATCCTGGCCATGGTCGGCGGCCGGGAATGGGGGGATGGACCGGGCCAGACAAAATTCAATCACGCAACCCAGGCTGCCAGGCAGCCAGGTTCCTGTTTCAAGCCGCTCGCCTATACCGTATCGGTCGACAACGGATACCCGCCGTCTTCCCAGTTTCTCAACGTACCGCTGACCCTGGAGCTTCCCAACGGTGATGTCTGGCGGCCCCGCAACTATCAGGAAACAAGCGGCGGGCGCATCACCATGCGTGAAGGCCTTTACCGCTCACTCAACCTCATCTCCATCCGCATGGTGCAGAAACATCAGACGCAGCGGCAGATCGTGGAATACGCAAAGAACTTCGGCATCACCACCCCTATCAGGCCCTATGCCAGTGTTGTCCTGGGTGCGGAAGTGGTGCATCCCATCGAGATGGTGTACGCCTTTGCCACCTTCGCGAACAGGGGTGTTCGCCAGAAGCCCATTGCCGTGCTGCGGGTCGAGGACAACCATGGAAACGTGGTGCTCGAATCGCACCCGGGCGGGCCGGAGGTCATCAGCCCCCAGACCGCCTTCATCATGACCGACATGCTCCGCAGCGTGCTCGACGAACCCCGGGGCACCGGGCATGCGGCCCGCTGGAAATATAATTTCTACCGGCCCGCCGCCGGTAAAACCGGCACGACAAACGATTTCCGGGATGCCTGGTTCATCGGGTTCACTCCCCAGATCGCCTCGGCTGTCTGGGTCGGATTCGATGACGAACGGATCAAACTCGGGGAAGGCCAGTCGGGAAGCCAGACCGGACTGCCGGTGTGGGCACCCTTTATGCGCATGGCCC
This sequence comes from bacterium, assembly GCA_016934955.1. Lineage (GTDB taxonomy): Bacteria > Zhuqueibacterota > QNDG01 > QNDG01 > JAGLOF01 > JAFGRY01. The sequence continues at coordinate 86,179 of JAFGRY010000031.1, forward strand.
ATGACACCCTTGAGCTGCCCCTGGCGGATTTTATCGAACCGCCGGGAATCGAGCATCACAGGATCTGCAAGGAGACGGGAAAACTCGCCCTCGACACCTGTCCCGACATTCAGGATGAAGTTTTCATTGAAGGCACCGCGCCCATCGACACCTGCGATGTCCATGCCAATCCCTGGCAGTCACAGCGGGACACCAGGCGGCGCGTTTTTTAAGACAAACCACTCCGCGGCTGTTCTGAAAGCGCGTTTCGGGTCGGGTTGAGCCCTTCGACCGGCACATGCGGGATGTCAGCATCGTTCGTTTCGAACGCGGCGAAGGAGGTCACCCGCCATATCTGGGGCATGCCTGGAAAGGCTCGGCGAGAACGGGCTCTTTAATGGCCTTTTTCAGCCCCTGCGTTATTGTTCGACATATCCCCGGGGATCGATCAGTTCGCCAATAAGAGGCGGCCGTTCCACCGGATGCTGCGAAAAGGCAAAGGCGTTCAGCACGCGACCGGCGATCACATCGTGTTCTTCCGGCATATTCGTGTGCACCTCGGCGAGCGGCTCCCCTCCTTCCACCCGATCACCGCGCTTTTTCATCAGCACAATTCCCGCCTGAGCGTCGACTCCGGCCTCCTTGACCGTCCGTCCGGCCCCGGTCTGTACCGCTGCCAGCCCGATCTCCCTGGCATCGATCCCGCTCACGAATCCGGGGCCGGGAGCGGCCAGGGGTATCCTGTACCGCGCGAAAGCCATTCTCTCCGGCTCCCGCAGCACATCCGGATCGCCTCCCTGCATTTCCACCATGCTGCACAGCCGTCTGAATCCCTCACCGGACCTCACTTCCGCCATGATCATGCGTTCTCCCTCGGCTAGCGAACGGGTCCTGCCTCCCAGGATGAGCATGAGCGCTCCCAGCCGTTTCACCACCGCCATGACATCATCCGGCCCGCGGCCGTGCAGGCAGTCTATCGATTCCTTTACTTCGAGCCAGTTGCCCACCGCCAGGCCCAGGGGCTCATCCATGGCGGTCAGCTGCGCCACAGTGGCAAGCGAGAGGCTGTTCCCCAGACGAACCAGCTCCCGGGCCAGGGCGAGCGTGTCTTTTCTGCCGGGCAGAAAAGCCCCCGATCCCGTTTTTACGTCAAGCACGAGAGCATCGGCCCCTTCGGCTTTTTTCTTGCTGATAATGCTGGAACAGATCAGCGGGATACTGGGCACACAGCCGGTCACGTCCCGCAGGGCGTACATTTTTCTGTCCGCCGGGACCATACGCTCGCTCTGGCCGATCATGGCGAATCCGGTTTCCCTGATCACCGCCCTATATGCCGCATTGTCGAGCCCGGTGCGAAATCCCGGGATCGATTCCAGCTTGTCAAGAGTGCCCCCGGTATGGCCCAGTCCCCTGCCGGACATCATGGGCACGGGCACACCGGCGGCGGCGACAAGGGGCGCGAGAATGATTGAGACCTTGTCGCCCACTCCTCCCGTGGAGTGCTTGTCGACCTTGACGCCATCGATGCCGGTGAGATCGGCTGTTTCTCCCGATGCCAGCATGGCCGCGGTAAGCGCATCCAGTTCCCTGCGCTTCATCCCCTGAAAAAAGACGGCCATGAGGAGCGCGCTCATCTGATAATCGGGAATGTCGCCCGCCGCATACATCTTCACCACACGGGTGATATCGCCGTCGGACAGTACCCCGCCGTCCCGTTTACGCTCGATCAGTTCAACCATGTTCACGCGTATCACTCCTCCCGGGCCGCTTGCCGGGCTTCAGTAATGATCCGCACCCCGCTGCTCGTTCCGATCCGGGCCGCCCCGGCCTCGATCATGGAACAGGCCTGCCTGCAGGTGGCAATACCCCCTGAGGCCTTGACGAGCACCGGCGTCGCCCCTGTCTCCCGGCGAAGAAGCCGTACGTCTGCGCAGGTCGCCCCGCCCGGCCCGAAGCCGGTGGATGTCTTTACAAAGGCAGCCCCTGCTTCCACTGCCGCCCGGCATCCCAGCCGTTTCTCTTCATCCGTGAGCAGCGCCGTTTCGAGAATGACTTTCAGCAGGGCTCCTCCTTCCCGGCAGACCCGCTCCACCGCCTGAATATCCCGGACCACCTCTTTGTAATCGCCCGCCTTGAGCGCCCCCACATGAATCACCATATCGATCTCCCGGGCCCCCGCTTCCACAGCGTACCCGGCCTCATGGGCTTTGCTCGACGGCAGCGAACACCCCAGGGGGAACCCGACCACCGTGCAGACAAGGGGACCCTCTCGCTGCAGCGAAGCAGCGGCAGCCGCTGTGAACACCGGATTCACACATACCGCTTTGAACCCGTATTCCACCGCTTCCCGGCAAAGACGATCGATCTCTTTGCGGGTAGCCGCCGGAGCCAGCAGAGTATGATCGATATAGTGCGCCAGAACCTCGGCTGCAGGAAGCGCAGGCCGCGGACCCTTCCGAGAAGTGCTCATGCTGTATCACCCTTGCTGTTCAGATCACCCCGCAGGGTGCGGCAGTACTCGGCCGCTGCCAGTGCCGCTTCCGTTATACTCTGCGCATTAGCGATCCCCTTTCCGGCGATATCGAAAGCGGTGCCGTGGCCCGGTGCGGTGCGGACAAAGGGAAGCCCCAGGGTCATGACTATCGTACGGTGGAAGTCAAGTGTTTTGGCGGCGATATGGCCCTGATCGTGATACAGGGCGAGTACACCGTCAAAGCGGCCCTCGTAGGCCTGGTGAAAGACAATGTCTGCGGATACAGGTCCCCGGACATCAAGGATTTCCCGCTGCGCTTCTTCAATGGCGGGCCGTATCACATCGATCTCCTCCCGTCCGCACAGGCCCTCTTCCCCGCCGTGGGGGTTCAGGGCGGCAACGGCCAGTGCCGGTTTCCCGATACCGAACCGGCGCAAACACCGTTCGCACCGGCGGATAGTCCTGAGCAGGCTTTCACGGGTGATCAGCGCGGGGACACCGCCCAGGGGGACATGCCCGGTGAGGAAAAAAATTCGCAGTCCTCCGGTGACGAACACCGTCAGCAGGTCCTCTTCCGAAACGGCGCACAGCTCCGCGATCAGCGATGTCTGGTCCAGGAGGGTGCTGCCGCAGCGCCGCAGCGCCTCTTTACTGACCGGAGCGGTGACAATGCCGTCGAGCATACCGCTGCGGGCGGCATCGACACAGGCGGTAATCGCGGCCAGAGAAGCGCGCCCGTTATCCGGATCGACAACACCGGGCAGGGCCGGCTCGGTGATGATACCGGTGGACCGGTAGGGGATCAGGGTGTCCGCGGGCTCCTCGGTGATCCGTTCATTCTCGATGGGCGCCGGAGAGAGGTCGGTCCCGGTAAGTTCAATCGCCTGCTCGAGCACCATTCTGTCACCGAATACGACCGGCACCAGCCGGGTTCTCATGTTCCGGTCGGCCAGAGCCCGGACAACCACCTCCGGACCGATTCCCGATGGATCGCCAACGGTAATCCCGATGACCGGTTTCTTCATTGCTCCCTCCCCACTTTTCACGGTTCCGGACCCTCGAAAGCCGGCATCACGGGCTACTCTTCCCGTGACATCACCCGTTCATACATTTCAAGAATGAGGAATCCCGAAAGAAAAAGAGCACCGCCCACGACCAGAGCGATAACGATGATCATCATCGCCATCTGTGCCAGTTCTTTTGCCGCGGAGGTTTCCCTTCTGCCTGACATCTCTCTGAACAGCGTATCATAGAAAAGCTTGCCGGCGAAAATAACAAAGAGAAGTACACCTGCCGTAACCTTGTAAAAATCGAGGAGGTCCGGGGACCGCTGCTGCAGGGGCAGAAACAGCCAGATGACCAGCAGCCATTTTCCGATTTCCACAACCCAGGACTTCCAGGGTGCACTGTTCCCGTTTTTCTTGTGCTGGTTTCGTTCCATTGACTCAGAGCCAGAATGCATTCTTCAGGTGCCGCACCACGGGTTCGGGACCATCGAGATCAACGGCCACGACATCAAATCGGCAGTCGAGGTGCGGCGGCAGTCGCTTTCGCTGCAGATAGGCCTGGGCAACCCTGCCGATCTGCAGCTGTTTTCTTCTCGTCACCCGTTCCTCGGGCATGCCGTAGCCTCCCCGGTATCGCGCCTTTACTTCCACAAATACGAGAAAGGAGTCGTTCCTGACGATCAAATCGATTTCTCCCCGGTAATGGCGGAAATTCCGTTCGAGAATGGTGTATCCAGCCTCCTGCAGAAAAGCGGCGGCGATGCGTTCACCCCGGCTTCCCGTGGTGCGATTGTTCGATCCTGCATCCAATACGTCCTGCACTGGCATGCCTCCTTCTGAAATGACGGCCGGCGGCGGCGAAGCGGACCGCGGTTCATTCACAATCCTTTTACCTGAAAAGTGCGCCGATGGATGGGGCAGCGACCGTGCCGCCGTATTGCCTCCAGATGTTCCTTCGTTCCATATCCCTTATGGCGGGCAAAACCGTATTCCGGGAACATGTCATGGTATTCCAGCATCATCCGGTCCCGGGTGACTTTGGCGATGATCGATGCTGCGGCAATCGAAAAACAGCACCGGTCCCCGCCCTCGATGGCTGTCTGGGAAAAAAACCGTTCCGGCAGTCCCCGGCCGTCGATCAGCAGGTGGTCGGGTTTGACGGCGAGAGTGCCGACACTGATTCTCATCGCCTTATGGGTTGCCTTGAGAATATTGATCCTGTCTATCTCCTGTTCGTGGACGATCCCGGTGGAGACAGCCACCGCGGTTTCCATAATACAGTCATAGAGATCCTCACGCCTGCGGGGGCTGAGTTTCTTGGAATCGTTGACACCGGGGATGAATACGCCGGGCCTGAACATCACGGAAGCGGCGACTACCGGGCCGGCCAGCGGCCCCCGACCCGCTTCGTCGATACCGGCTACATGGCGGACACCCCTTTCCCAGAGAGCGCGCTCATAGCCGAGCATCTCGAAAATGCGCCGTTCTTCCCCGGCTTTGTCGCAGCGGCTCACTTCTCACCCCTATTCGATGGTGATTTCATCGATAAAGATCCACGACTTTCCACCGGCGCCGGCGTGCCAGTCCGGCACTTTTCCGAAATTTTCCGCGCGCACCCGCACATACCGCGCCGGCACCGGTTCGATGGTCACCGAAAATTCCCTGGGAATGACACCGTACCGGTCCAGGGGCAGGGTATTGACCACTGTCGACACCTGCCGGTATTCTTTCCCGTCTTCGGAAATCGAGAAATGCACCGCTTTCGGGAGCCAGATCCAGGAGCGGGCATCCTGAAGGAATCCCGCTGCCAGATACCGAACGGACTGTACGCTTCCCAGGTCAACGATGGCGTCAAAGTCCTGTCCCTGATAGCCCTGCCAGAGCTGATTGCGAAAATCGCTGCCGCCCCTGATAAAATCGATAAGCGCCAGATCTCCGCCGCCGGTATACTGACTGTCATAGGTGGAAAGGATCGTTACCGACCGGTCCTTGGGAATCCGGCTGAACTCGGCGATCAGGGGATAACTGGGGGGGACTCCCTGCTTCCTTGCTACCGCCTTGAGCAGCGTGGTATCATCGATGTCAAACGGACCTGTATACCGCTTGCCGTGCCGTTCCGGATCGGATCCGTCGAGCGTGTAGTAGATTTCCGCCTCGGGATCTCCTGCTGCGAGGGCAACCCGCTGTGACTTGAAGAAGGTCCGCCGCCCTTCACTCACCCAGGGTGACGTCAGCACGGGAAAATCATCGATGGAGGTCATGAACCGGTCATCCGGACCGCTTCCCCAGTCCCGGTTGGGCTGTGCACCCATCCGCAGGACCAGCGTGCCCCCCGCCATGATGTCATCGTGAGTGATATAATTTTTGCCGTAGGCCTCTCCGTTGAGAAGCGCCGATTGTATGTAGACGTTGCCGGGGCTGTTCTTCTCGGCCCGTATGCTGAACCTCGGGCCCGTTTCCAGCACAATCTCTATCTCATCGAAAAGCGGACTGCCCAGGGCGTAGGAGGGGACACCCGGTGTCACCTGATACAGTCCCATTGCGCTCATCACCAGCCAGGCGGACATCTGGCCGCAGTCTTCGTTTCCGGCAAGGCCGTCCGGCCTGTCCGAATAGAGGTCCGCCATGATCCGCCGCACCAGCTCCTGGGTTTTCCACGGCTGTCCCACGGCATTGTAGAGATAGGCCATATGATGGCTCGGCTCGTTCCCGTGGGCATACTGCCCGATCAACCCGGTAATGTCTGATTGACGCCTGCCCGTCGTCCGTGAATCCGCGGCGAAAAGGCTGTCGAGCCTGGCCGCGGTCTTCTCCACACCGCCCATGAGCTCGATCATGCCGGCGATGTCCTGGGGCACGAAGAAACTGTACTGCCAGGAGTTCGCTTCCGTAAAATAGAAATTGACCTCCGCCGGATCGAACGGGATGTGCCAGGCGCCGTTCTGTTTGCCCCGCATGAATCCTGACACGGGGTCATATACATTGCGGTAGAACTGGGCGCGTCTGATGAACCGGCGGTACGTTTCCGTCTCACCCAGGGCAGCAGCCATCGCCGCGATGCACCAGTCATCATACGCGTATTCGAGGGTTTTCGAGACCGATTCCGACTCCGCGTCTCCGGGAATATATCCGTAGGTTCGATACTCCTTCAGCCCCAGATGGTCCTGATCCGCGCTTTTTTGCATGGCGGTCAACGCCGTCTTTACATCGAAATCACTCAACCCCTTCATATATGCGTCGACGATAACGGGAATCGCGTGATACCCGATCATGCATCCGGTGTAATTGGCCGCCAGTTCCCAGATGGGCAGGAGACCGCCCTGCTCGTACTGGGCGAGGAACGTTCGGATGAAATCCCGGGTGCGGTCCTGCTGGACAATGGTGAAGAGCGGATGTTCAGCCCTAAACGTGTCCCAGAGCGAAAAAACCGTGTACTGCCGGTGATCCGCCGCCTCGTGGATCTCCATATCCATGCCGCGGTACCGGCCGTCGACATCGGTGTACATGTTGGGCACGAGAAACGCGTGGTAGAGGGCGGTATAAAATTTCCGCCGGTCCACTTTTGATCCGCCCCTGACCCTGATGCGGGACAGTTCCCGGTTCCACTCGGCATCGGCGCTGTCCCGGATGGCAATGAAATCCCAGCCGGGGATTTCGCTGTCGAGATTTTTCCGGGCGCCCTCAACGCTCACCGCGGAGATTCCCACCTTCACCAGCAGCGGTTCGGCCGGATCGTTGGCGAACGAGAACACCGCCTTGATATTGGTGCCCGAGGCTGAGATCGCCCCGGGTACTATCCGGTCATCAGCGGCGATGGCCGTTTGTGTCACCGGACGGGAAAAACGGGCGACGAAATAGACATGCTGGTCACGCGCCCAGGCGGTTGACCTGCGGAATCCTTCAATTTCGGTGTCACTGACGACAGCTATCTTCGACTCGAGCACGGTATCCCGGTGTTTGAGATCGAATAGAAGGGATGCCCGGCGGTTACTGTCGAACGTATAGCGGTGGAATCCGCAGCGCGTGGTCGCGGTGAGTTCGGCGGTAACGCCGTAGTCGGGCAGACGGACCCGGTAATATCCCGGGGCCGCGTATTCGTCCGACTTGGCGAACGACGATCCGTAGCCGCTGTCCGCCGGCGCGCCGTAGCCGTTTTCGAGTACGGGTTCTCCGTTACCGGGCATCACCAGAATGTCGCTGTAATCGGGAATACCGGTGCCGCTGAGGGCCGTGTGGCTGAACCCGTAGATCACGCTGTCCGAATAGTGATACCCGGAGCAGCCGTCCCACCCTTCCAGCCGGGTGTCGGGACTGAGCTGCACCATGCCGAAGGGCATGCTGGCGCCGGGATAGGTGTGCCCGTGGCCTCCGGTCCCGATAAAGGGGTCAACATACGATGTGTATGCCTGCGGGCGTGACCCGCAGGAGACCAGCAGGACGAGCACCGCCGCCGCGGCCACGGCGGCTGAAGTTCGATTGTTCATCTGTCTCTCCGTTTACATGCGTCGCAGAATGTAATGGAATCAGTCCTCCTGATAACTGTCCACCAGGGATACAATGCGCAGCCGGGCCTTGAGGTTCACCCCCCTGACATCCGACCGCAGTATTACCTCCCGCTCTTCACCGGGAAGCAGATCGAAATAGTTGTCGGTGAACCTGCCGGGAACACCGTCACAGCGCAGATACACTGCCCGGGCGTATGTTTCGGACCGCAGTCTGATCCGGTATCCTTCCCGGCAGGAAGTGATATCCGTCGTGATCTCCGCCGCAGGCAGACGCAGATGCAGCGGCTTCACGAAGAGCCAGGTACGGGAAGCGAGCACCCTGCCGCCCGCGCTGAGAGTCAATGCCAGCACCGCCCGGTCCTGCATCCCTTCAGGCACGAGATCAGCGAGCGGCGCCTGAAAAAGGACCGTGGAGCTGTTGGCGGGAACGGATCGGTTCAGCTCATTTGCATAAAGCACCGTTCCGGTGAAATCGAGAACGCGAATCCCCAGCACCGCCGGTGTATTCCCGAGCCGGTCCGAACTGACATATACGGCGAGATCCTCCTTGTTCTGCACCGGAAGCAGCGCCAGGTCGGAAAAAACACGCCGGGCGGTGTAATGCAGTGCCTTCCAGCGGTTGTAGTAATCGACGCTGGACCAGGAAATGACCGGCCAGCAGTCGTTGAGCTGCCAGTAAAGGGTTCCCCGGCAATAGGGACGGGCGCGGCGGTGTGCTTCCAGAGCGATGCCGATGCCTCTCGCCTGCAGCAGCTGGCTTACATAGGCATAGGATTCGAAATCTTTCGGCCTGTTGTAGGTGCGGTTCATATAGAGGTCGATGGCCTCACTTCCGAAAGGATGTTTCTGATGATTCTTCATGGCGGGCGAATCCGGGGTTCTGTCTTCCGGAAGGGTGAAGGCCATGATCGTCTTCATGTCCGGCATACTCTGAAATCCGTACTCGCTCATAAACCGGCCCACTTTTCGCTCATAGACATCGAACGGTTCTTTGCCCCACCAGACCCCCCAGTAATGCATATCCCCCGACAAGAGTGCTTCCTCGTGTCCCCAGCCGATGCTCGGGGATGACGGCCAGTAGAACCGTCCCGGATCTTCCGCCCCGACAATGTCCGGAAGCATGCGGTGAAACAGTGTTTGATAATCGTTCCAGATCCGTTCCTGAACCGGGCCGCTGTACCCGTACTGCTCCTGCCATCCCCAGTTATGCCAGGCCTCATCGATCTCGTTGTTGCCGCACCAGAGAGCGATGCAGGGGTGATTTCGCAAACGCCGTACATTCTGGGTCGCCTCTTCCCTCACGGTTTCCAGGAAGCGCTCATCCCCCGGATACATGGCGCAGGCGAAGATGAAATCCTGCCAGACCAGGAGCCCCGCTTCATCACAGAGATCGTAAAAGAGATCGTTTTCGTAAATTCCCCCTCCCCACACCCGCAGCATATTCATATTCGCGTCGACACTGCTTTCGATCAGCGCCCGATAACGCGAATCGCTTACCCGGGGAAGAAAACTGTCCTGGGGTATGTAATTGGCGCCTTTGGCGAACATGTCGATGCCGTTGAGGCGGAAACCGAAACTGCTGCCGCTGCTGTCCGGGGTTTGGATCACTTCCAGGGTGCGAATACCGATGCGCCGTGAGAGCGACGTTCGCAGGCTGTTTTCAGGCTCGAGTGTTCCCGTGATGCTGTACAGGTGCTGTTTACCCAGACCATTGCACCACCATAGTTCAGGATCGGGGATGGAAAATCCGACCTCGATGCGGTTGTCTCCGGGCTCCAGGTCCGCATTTTTTTCAAGCCGGCCTCCGGCAAAGGAAAGTCGCACCCGGGACTGCCGGGAATCGGGAGACGAGATAAAAAACACCGCCCTGCAGCGAGCGCTGTGCCTGTCAACCGACTCCTGAATGATCTGCAGATCCTCCAGCCGCGGGCCGTTCCAGTACTCCAGATACACGGGACGCCAGATGCCGCAGGTCACGAAGCGGGGACCCCAGTCCCACCCATACTGATAGGGCGCCTTGCGCGTGAACGCCCGCTGGTCCGGGAGCGGGTAGCCGAGCCGGGAGGCGAACAGTGAATCTTCTCTCAGCGGGGATCGGAACCGGACGGTCAGTGTGTTGGCGCCCGCCCTGAGATATGGACCGCATTCCGCGGACCAGGTGCGGAACATGTTGTCAGTACGAAGCAGCAGCATGCCGTTGAGAGTGACGAGCGCGTAGGTGTCGAGCCCTTCGAAGACAAGGCGGACGTGGTCACAGGCGCGCATTGCCGGATCAGCCTCGAATTCAGTCCGGTAGACCCAGTCCCGCTCTCCGATCCACTGCAGATACTGCTCATTGTCCGCGAAAAAGGGGTCGTCGATTTCACCGGCTGCCAGCAGATCGGTGTGGATACAGCCGGGCACCCGCGCCGGGATCGAGCCCTCCCGGCCCGATTCACTGACCGTCCAGCTGCTGTCAAGAACGATGCGGTCCATTTCTCCCCCGCCTTCCCGCGAGCAGGAAAGCTGAAACAAGAGAACCGCCGCCGCGGAAAAACATCCCGTATATATCAGTATTTTCATACTCATACCGCTTCACCTGTTATGTATCAGTGTCAAACGGCGCAGCCGTAACGCATCACCGGAGCAGCTGGTAGCTGCGAAAGCTGCCCAGAAATCCGGCGGCCGCGGCAAACAGAAAAACGCTTCCCGTACCAAAACGATCCAGAATGAGGCCTGCGACGATCGGCCCGGCGATCATTCCCAGACTCATGCTCATATTGAAATACCCCATGAGACTGCCCATGCCGTGATGCCGCCCGAGCTGCGTGGCCACCGCACCGGCCGCCGGAAATGCGAACCCGCTCCCGACCCCCATGAGTATCCCGAGCAGCAGCAGGTGGGTGAATGTCCCTGTCAGGGGAAGAAGAAGAAGGGCCGTCGCGGTGATGCCGTTGCCGGCAGCCACGAGGACATGCCGCTGAAGCCTGTCCGCGACAGCCCCGGATACCTGCTGCAGTATTCCCGTCAGCACGATATTGACGGAAAGGAGAATGCCGACACGGCTGCTGCCGATATCCAGACCGGCGGCGAATACGGGAAGAAAGGAAAGCAGGGTGGCGCGGCACACGGCGTTGCTGAAACGAAAGACCAGGAGCCCCCGGAACCGGTTACTCTGCCACAGCACCCGGAAAGAAGATACCTCCTGCAGGCGGTCAGCCTGCCGGCGTTGGTCGGGCAGGAAAACCATGACCAGCAGCAGGGAAACAAAAGAGAGGACACCCATCAGGTAGAAGGGGGCGGCCATACCGGTTTTGTCAAGGAGCATTCCGCCAAGCAGGGGACCGGCGCCGAATCCCAGAAAGAGCGCGAATCCGAACCCGCCCATCATGCGTCCCTCTTTTCCCGGGGGCGAGAGATCACCGATGATCGCGGCGGCAATGGGGATCACCATGGCTGACCCGGTGCCGTGCAGGAAGCGCACGATCACCAGGTGGGCGATCCCTCCGGCCCAGGCATAGCCGAGAGATGAGAGCGTATAGATGGAGAGTCCCAGGACAATGAAGCGTTTGCGGCCCTGCCGGTCGGAAAGACGGCCGGCCACCGGCATGAACACGGCCCGCGAGACGGAAAAACCGGCCCAGATGAATCCCAGCCAGAATCCTGTCGCTCCCAGGGTCTCCGCGTAGACCGGCATCACCGGTGCGATAATACCGGCGCCCAGCATTGCCGTAAAAAGCGCCACATAGAGAACAAGCGTTATTCGGTGTTCTCTCATGAAGTACCAGCCGCGCCCCAGGTATTATAATACACGATCTCGGACAGCGCCTTTCTCGGGCGCGCGGGCGGATCTTCATCGGGATAGCCCAGCGTCAGCAGTTCCACCACTCCCACGGATTCCGGAATATCGAGTATCTCCCTCACCTGATCGGGATAGAATGACCCGATCCAGCAGGAGCCGAGCCCGAGGGCGGCGGCGGCCAGGGTCATATGATCGATGGCGATAGCGAGATCAATGGGCGCGGTGGGCATGCCGCACCGCATGATGTATTCCGGCTCAACGGAGCAGCAGGCGATCACCACCGGCGCCCCGGCGACGAACGCCTGATTATTGGCTGCCGTCGCCAGGCGCCGGCGACGGTGCTCATCGGTAACGACGACAAATCGCCAGTCCTGCCTGTTATTGGCCGAGGGAGCCAGTCTTGCCGCTTCCAGCACATGGCCCAACGCATGATCATCCACCGGATCGGGCTTGTATTTTCGAATGGATCGTCTTGCGGCAATTACTTCGAACAGATTTTCAGAACCGTCGCACATACTGCCTCCCTTGGACATGGCGGCCCGCTGATGACCCCTTCGGATCATGCAGGGAACCGATGGTTATTTCTCAAAAGCGTAATAATCAAAATCGAGCTGACCCCGGTTCTGCCGCATCTGCAGCTGTTCTTCCGTAACCGCCGCCTCGTAGAACTTGGTATCGAGCAGCCAGGCACCCGTCATCTGCGCACCGGTCAAATCGGCTCCCGAGAGATCGCTCAGTATCAGTTCAGCAAAGGAAAGGTCGGCATCGACAAAGAGGGCGCCGCGAAGATCGGCATGCGGCAGCATCGCCCAGCTGAGATCGGCACAGGAGAAATCGGCATTTCTCAGATCGACACCGGCCCGGTACCTCCGGCCCTTCTCCAGGGTCCAGGGCCCTCTGAGATTCTGATGAGAAAAATCGATCCCTCGGAAATCGTTCCCATCCTGCACCGGGGGCAGATCAGCGAGCGGATCGACTCCGGCGAGGAGCGAGTCGAAGGGGGTCCCCTCATTAAGCGCGATGACGATATGGTTGATCAGATCCCCGTTCCAGCGGTTTTTCAGCCGCTCTCTTTCTTCTGCGGTGTACCTGTGCATTGAATCCTCCGAAGATGTCATCACTGACACGCGATTATGGAGCCGTTTACCCCCCGGGTTCCCCGGTCGCTCTCAGACATCGTACAGCCTCGACAATGAGGACGAGAGCCACCGCCAGCAGCGTTATCCCGGCGCCGAAGAGCAGATAATTGCCTGCGGCCAGATTGTCCAGCACCAGACTGCCCAGAGCGGTAAGCGTAACGGCGAACATGAAAAACATCGGGTACTTCACGAAGCCGTTTTTTCGTTTCAGTTTCGCGAACCAGACCGTCACCGCGAGCAGCACAATAGCGGCCAGAAGCTGATTCGCTGACCCGAAGAGCGGCCAGAGGCTTGACCCTGTTCCGGATATGGTAAAGACGAACGCCGTGGCGGCCGTAACCCCGGTGGCCACATACCGGTTGGCGATTACGGATCTGCCCGGGACGCCTCCCGTGAATTCCTGAAAAATGAACCGCCCCAGGCGTGTCGCCGTATCGAGGGATGTGAGGGCGAAGGCGGATATGGCCAGCGCGGCGAAGACCGCCGCCGCTTTGCGGGGAATGCCGAGGGACGCGATGAAGCCGCCGACTCCATTGGAAAAAATGGTGATCGGACCGCCGCCTTCGGCTTTCAGCAGCTGCGTATAATCTCCCTTGAGCAGCACGGCGGCGGTGATCAGGGCGAGCACCGCGAGCACGCCCTCGATGAGCATGCTTCCATACGCTACGGGAGTGACATCGGCCTCGTTGTCAAGCTGTTTGGAAGTCGTGCCCGATGCGACCAGCGAATGGAATCCGGAAATTGCGCCGCACGCCACGGTCACGAAGAGAATGGGAAACATCGGGCCGATATCCGCCGTGAAGGGGGCGATGGCCGGAAACTCTATCCTGGGATTGCTGACAACGATACCCGCGACCCCGGCGATGAGCACGAAATAGAGGAGAAACGAATTGAGGAAATCACGGGGCTGCAGGAGAATCCAGACCGGGGTGACCGAGGCGATACACACATACACAAACAGAATGTAGATCCACCAGGAAAAACCGAGGCTGACCGGCAGCAGAATGCCCAGGTAGACGCAGGTGAACAGCAGCAGCACGCCCGCGGCTGTCACCGCCCAGAGCGGCAGGTGCAGCCGGTAGACGCTGAGCCCGAAAAGAACGGCCAGGCCGATGAACATGACGGATGAGCTGGCGGCGGCCGGTTCCCGGGCGAAGGTGCTGGCAACCGCCTTGGCGAATACCGCAATCACGAGAATGAGCATGAGCCAGGTAAAAATAAGGAACAGCCGTTTGCCGGAGCGTCCGATGTAGTGCTCGATAACTTCACCGATGGACCTGCCCCCGTGACGCACCGATGCGATTACGGAAGCGAAATCATGTACGCCTCCGAAAAAAATACTGCCGATGACAATCCAGAGAAAAACCGGAACCCATCCGAACACGGCCGCATACACCGGCCCCAGGATCGGACCCGCTCCGGCGATCGAAGCGAAATGGTGACCGAGCAGTACGGGAGTTCGGGCCGGCACAAAATCGACTCCATCCTGTTCCGTATGAGCCGGTGTCGGCGCTGCCGGATCGATCTGGAATTTCCGAATGAGGAATTTCCCGTACAGGATGTATCCGGCGATAAAAAAGAGTATGGCGGCGATGATAAGAATGGATGCACTCATGGTCATGATCCGCTTTTGTCACTGTCAGCAGCGTACAATCAGGCCCCGGGATGCTGCCGGGGCCTGGCGATTTTCAGAATTGCACGTTCGGCGCCGCCTGCGCGTCCGAATCAGCTTCAAAATAGGCGCGAATGTCGAATCCGAGAATCCTCGCGATTATGGCCGCGGGGAACACCCTGATCCTGCGGTTATACGCCTGCACGCTCTCGTTAAAACGCTTTCTGGCCACGGCGATGCGGTTTTCAGTGCCTGCGAGCTCATCCTGCAGACGAATGAAGCTCTCGTTCGCTTTCAGATCGGGATACCGTTCCGCCACGACCATCAGCCGCTGCAGTGCTCCGCCCAGGCTGGCCTGGGCCTCCTGGAACCTGGCCAGGTTTTCCTGGGTCAGGTCCTCCGCCCGCAGCTGGGTGACGCCGCCCAGTTTCGCACGGGCCTCCGTTACCGCCTCAAACGTGGTCCGCTCGTGGGTGGCGTACCCTTTTACCGTTTCCACGAGATTGGGGATGAGATCAGCTCTCCGCTGATAGTAGGTCTGTACATCCGCCCATGTCTGATTTACCGTTTCATCAAGGGAAACGATCGAATTATAGGTCCCGCCGACCGCCAGGACCAGTATGAGAATCACCACGATCAGAGCGGCACCGCAGCCGCAGCCGATTTTCATGCCTTTTGTCATGTGAACGTCCTCCCGGGTTATTGTACTTTCAACGTATCGATAATCCTGCTCAGTTTTGTCACTTCCCGAATGTACGCCTCCATCAGTTTGTCGAAATCAACCGGCAGCTTCCCGGAGCCGGGGTCAGCAGCCGCGGCCAGGCGGGTAAACAGACCGTGATCCAGAGAATACGTTTTACAGGCGGCTTCGATAACCGCATGCCGCTTGTCGGGGATCTCCGCACCGGCAATGAACAGCATCGCCCGAAGAAGGGCAGCGAACGCGGCAAGAGATTCAGCGATCAGCCGCTTGAGCAGTTTTCTGGAACCGCCGCTTCTGATGTACTCCTGCCGCAGTCGGAGCAGGTATCCCTTGACTTCCCGTTCACACTGCAGGCGGAGATCCTGTTTGCCGATGGTCAGGCCGGCGAGGATATCCTTCCCCCAGATGAGCCGGTAGCTGTTCCGCATATTGAGGAACTCTACCGGGTAGCTGTCCAGGGATGATCTGATATAGGCGTCGGTGAGAAACAAGGGCAGCGACACTCCTTTTGCCTTCCATCTCTTCAGATAGGGACGCACGTCTGAAATGCGGGATATGCCCTCTTCCGTAAGTACGACGAGAAAATTAATATCGGACGTCCCGGGAACATAATCACCGGTTACGCTGCTGCCGTACCTGATCACCGAAATAACGGCATTCCCGAACAGGTCCTCGATCTGCTTCATAAATGCATGTGATACGGCCGTCAATTTTTCCGCTGTATTTCCCATTGTGCTCCTCCCGCTGTTTAAAAACTCCGGGTGGCTCCCCCCCCGCTGCTCATTCCGCCGCCGAATCCGCCGAACCCGCCGCCGAATCCGCCGCCTCCGAACCCGCCGCCGCTTCTTCCGCCTCCCATCATACTGCCCAGCAGCAGCCAGGGAATGATGCGCCCCCGGGTGAGAATGATGAGAATAACGATGATGACGAAGAAGGCGCCCCCGCCCCCTTGCCGCGAGCGGGATGAATCCGTGCTGTCCCTCGCCGGCATCAGGGATCCGGAGATCTCAACACCGCTGTCACGGGCGATAATGCCGGCCACCGCGGCGGCGGCCCGGTACAACCCTCTGCCGTACTCCCCGTTTCTGAAATCGGGCAGAGAGTACCTGTCGAGTATCGCGCCCGCGGTCCCGTCGGTGATGATTCCTTCCAGTCCGTCACCGACCTCCATCCTCACCTGCCGTCCCCCGGCATCGAAAAGAATGAGCAGGCCGTCATCCACACCCCTGCGGCCGATGCCCCAGGCCGCGAACAGTTCCACGGCATAGGTCTCCGGAGACTCGTCTCCCAGCGACCGGACCGTGACGACGGCAATCTGGGCCCCGGTCTTTTCTTCCAGTTCCTGCGCCAGTGCCGTGATCCGCCGTTCATATTCAGTCTCGATGACCCCGACGAAATCGTTTACAAAACCTCTGTATGCCGGGTAATCCCGCTGCTGTCCATTGAGGGCGGCGGCCACCGTCACACACAACAGCAGTAAGTTCTTTCCCTTCATGACAACTCCCTTGCTTGCTGATCCGCGGTATCAGCCGGAGCGGTCCTCGATGAGGGCCGACAGGCCTCCGGAGCCGACAAAGCCGCCGAAGTCATCCAGAGAATCGCAGATGCGGTCCGAGAGAATTCGAACGACCCAGTTTGTCAGCATGGGAGTGATCGAAACGATGGGAACGCCGGCCCGCCGCGCTTCCCACATTTCAATACTGCTCCCCATGCTCGCCTCCGGCAGATACACGATAAGCGCCGTCGATTCCGTCACGATCCTCACGTGCTCGTGAAATACCGATGCGGCCTTTTCCGTAGGGTAATCGACCGAGGAGGGATGATTTTCCACGGGACAGACAATGGTGCATTCCGGGAACGTCTGCGCGAGCACCGATTTGATCACCTGCCGATAATTCTGATCGAAAACCGATGTTCCCTGTATCGATCCCTGAATGATTCCGGCAATAAAAAACTGCATGTTGGCTGTCACTTCCATGATGATCGCCGGAACTAGATTATCGGATTGTTTTCCCGGGTGCGGCCTTTCGAGTGGGGCGTGTTCCCGCCCCTGAGATATGCCGGCTGATTCCTGTTGCTGTGCTGCATTCTTCCGGGTATGATCCGTTTGTACTGGATTTTAGCCTGCCCGAAATTCACGAGGACACCGACCTCACAGTCGATCAGGCTCAGCCCCCTGAGCACCTGTTGCATCTCGTGGTCATACAGGGTGTCCTGGCAGCGGATACTCAGCAGCGCTTTCTTTTCGATGATAAAATCAAAGGTCACTTCACCGATGGGCGTATCCTTGTACTGCACCTCGACCCTGTTCCGGGCCGAATAATCGAGTTCCCTGGAAGCGAGCTCGATATCGAGCGCCTTTTGATAGAACTCAACGGGATATCCGGGGCCGAGAGTCTTGTGCACTTCGATACAGGCGCCGATAATCTTGTACACCTTGTCATTCATATCTTTCAAGCCGCTCATCACATCATCTCCTTTATTACCGCGTTCGATTACGCTGCCACATATAGTACATTCCCTTTAAGGTGAGAAAGGGATCGATTACTTCTATCTCCCGGGATCGTCCCTCGAAAAGCGGGGCGATGCCTCCCGTGGCGATCACCCGGACCGGTCCGCCGCCGAGCTCATTTCTGATCATGGCGGCCAGGCCGTCGATCATGGCCACGGTGCCCCAGAGGATTCCGGACTGCAGACTCAGTTCCGTCGAGGTGCCGATCACCGATTCGGGAAACTCCAGGGCCACCCGGGGCAGTACCGCCGAGACCCGGTGCAGATCCGCAGACGCTCCCATCAGGCCGAGAGCGATAATGCCGCCCCTGTACTCCCCGGCGGCGGAGATCACATCGAATGTCGTCGCCGTCCCGAAATCGACAATGATCGCGGGCCCGCCGTAGTGCTGATATCCGGCAACGGCATTGCAGATTCTGTCGGCGCCGACAGCCCTGGCGGGTTCATATCGTATGGTCAGTCCCGTATCGAGTTCAGGGCCGATCAGCAGCGGCTCACACTGCAGATAAACGGTGCTCATGTCGGTGAACACTTTTTTCAGGGAAGGAACGACGGACGAAATGACCGCGCCCTCAAACCGCGCCGCATCGATTCCCCGGTCCTGACACCACATTTTCAGGATGATCCAGGTCTCGTCAGCGGTCCGCTGCATATCTGATGAGAGCCGCCAGTGGGAGATCAGTTCGTCGCCGCGGTACACGCCGATAACGGTCTGCGTATTGCCGATATCAATTACAAGCAGCATGGCTCTTCCGGCAGGGTGTGGTTCACTGGGCAATCAGTCATCGGAAAGGTCCTTCATGATCTCTTTTACCGCGTCTTTCTCCGACGCATAGATTTCCAGTATCGACTCCAGCCTTGCGATTCTGACCAGCGATTTCAGTTTTTCGCCCAGGCAGCAGAAGATAATTTCCTTGTCGTTCGCTTCGGCCTGCCTGATGCCGAAAAGAAGGGCCCCCAGACCGGTGCTGTCCATGTAGGCCACGCTGGCGAGATTGAGCAGCAGAATATCGCAATCTTCAGTGAGCAGCTGCAAAAAAGTGGTTTTCATATCGGGCGCTTCCGTATGTGTCAGGTGATCGGACTCGACGCGTACGACACAGAAACCATCCTTCTTCTCCAATTGATACTTCATGTTCCTGTTCCTGTTTGGTTAAGGGGTAGACGGATCTTCGCTCAGTTCAATCCGCCCTCTTCGGCGAAACTGTAATAGGTGTCTCCGGCGATAATGATATGATCGACCACCGGTATGCCCATGATATCTCCCGCTTTGATCATCTGACGGGTCACTCTGCGGTCTTCCGGAGAAGGCAGCCGGTTTCCCGAAGGATGATTGTGCAGCAGAATGATACCCGCGGAACGGTGATCGACCGCTGCTTTGAATACTTCCCTGGGATGCACGATGCTCGCGTTAAGTGTTCCGGTGGTCACGGTCTCATGCCTGATGACCTGGTTGGCGTTATTGAGCAGCAGCACCTGGAACACCTCGGTCTTCAGGGTCCGCAGCCGGTGGCCGTAGGCGCCCACAGCATCCGAGGGTGCGCCGATCGTCACCTGCTTTCCAGCCGCGCTTTCCGCGACCCGCCTGCCCAGCTCAAAAGCCGCCGACAGCCTCGCCGCGCATGCGGGGCCGATACCCTCCAGACGTGTCAGCTCGGGAGGATCAGCGCCGCTCAGCGGCAGCAGTCCTCCGAATCGCAGCAGCAGCTGCTTGCCAAGGTCAACAGCGGTCATTCCGCGGGTGCCGGATCCGATGAGAAGCGCGATCAGTTCTGAATCGCCCAGCGACACGGCACCCAGCTCGGCCAGTCGTTCCCGCGGCCTCTCCGCCTCGGGCCATTCCCGCAATCGCACGTGCCTGCAGGCGGCCGCTTCCCGGCCGCCGCGTTTTTCCCTGGTCATGTTCAACATCCTGTCAATAATTCACGGTCTTCCTGGCCGCTGCCGCGTTCCTGATCTCCTCCAGAATGGCGTAGGGAACCTTGAACTGTCCCATGGTCATGGATCCGTTCCGGCCGCCGTGACAGTCCGAGCCGCCGCTGACCAGCAATCCATGGTTATGCGCGATGTCCTGAAGTCTGGCCATGCGTTTGTCATTGAGCTTTGGATGAACGATCTCGATACCGTCCAGACCCGACTTGATCAGGTGGAGAATGATCTCGTTGGATATGATCGGTCCCGGATGCGCCAGAAACGAAAGACCGCCGCTCTCATTGATGAGGCCGATCGCTTTTTCAGGCGAGATGCGGTATTTCTCTTCATAGGCGCGGCACCCGTAGCCGATGTAGCGGTAGAATGACTCCTGGAACGTCTCGACATACCCTTTTTCCATGAGTATTTCCGCGATGTGGGGCCTGCCGATGATATCGCCCCGGGCTTTGGACATCACCTCTTCCAGACTTATATGCACGCCCATGTCGTTGAGATTGCCAACGATCTTTTCAGCGCGCCGCACCCGTTCATCCCGGAAAAGATCAAGATACTCGGCGAGCCGGGGATAGGTTTCATCGACGAAATAGCCAAGCACATGAATATCCCGTCCCGAGTACTGACTGCTGAATTCGATACATTTGACAATTTCCACGCCGTGTTTTTCCCCGGCGACGACCGCCTCCTCATATCCGCCGACTGTATCGTGGTCGGCAATGGCGATTGCCCGCAGCCCGAACTTCCGGGCCGCGGCGACTGTTTCTTCGGGACTGAGAAGCCCGTCGGAATAATACGTATGTACGTGAAGGTCAACCCATTCTTCCGTCATATCCCTTTCACTTTCATGGTAAATGTATATATTAAAAAATCAATATCAACAAAAATCCTTGCTTTTACGATCCCGATTCGCTACACTAACGGACATGAAAGCAAGTTGTATACCTGGATGCGTGATCTGCCTGCTCCTGGCGCTTGCCTGCGGAGGAGCCGGAGATCGCTCCGGGCAAAAGGCCGCCGATCGCCTGCTCGTTTCCTATATCGAGGTCCTCAGGCATGACATGGCCGCGGCCCGGACTCTCACCGCCGCCGACAGCGCCGGTGTCGTCTCCGTTGAGGATTCGCTGGATGCTGAAACCATGCGGTCGGCGCTCCGCCACCTCAACGAGCGCCCCGAACGCTGGAACCGCTTTTTCAAGGCGGCTGCGGCGGCACTGAACGTCGAATCACTGCCTGCCGATACAGCCGCGCTGCCCGCCCTTTTTCGCAGAGCCACGGTCAACAAATCCTCGGCAGCTGCTCGCCGCTGAGCATGTCCAGCACCCGCCTGCTCCCCATCTCCGTTTCCAGCACCACCCTGCCCGACCCGCTGTTCCCGACTCTTCCGGCGATTACGGCCTCTGTCCCGTATGTCTGCCCGCGCATTGCCTCGAGGAGAGCGCCGGCCGCATCGGCGGCGGCACAGGCCACGAGTACGCCTTCGTTTGCAACATAGAGCGGATCGAACCCGAGCAGTTCACAGGCGCCGCGTACGGCTTCAGTAACGGGAACCGACCGCTCCTCAAGGATAATATCGCAGGCAGCCTGGGAGGCGATTTCATTAAGCACGGTGGCCAGCCCCCCCCGGGTCGCGTCCCGCATCACGTGAATATCGCCCGTGACCTCGAGCATCGCCGCTGTCAGCCGGTTGAGCGGTGCCACATCCGACTCGATCGTGCTGGAAAAACCGAGGCCTTCCCGCGACGTCATAATGGCCATGCCGTGCCGGCCCACAGGACCGCTGATGATTACCGCGTCTCCGGGGTGAGCCCTGCCTGCTGACACCGGCATACCGGGATTCATGTATCCGATACCGGCGGTGGTAATGAAGATACTGTCCGCGGCCCCCCGGGGGACGACTTTCGTGTCCCCGGTGACGATGGTCACTTCAGCCTCATCCGCGGTATCCTTCATGGAGCGGACGATCCTTCTCAGATCTGCCAGCGGGTATCCTTCCTCGAGAATGAAGGCCGCGCTGAGATAGCGGGGCAGGGCGCCCATGACCGCCAGGTCATTCACCGTACCGCATACCGCCAGTCTGCCGATGTCGCCCCCGGGGAAAAATACCGGATCGACGACAAAAGCATCTGTGGTGAACGCGGCGGCTCCCTCTCCCGGCTCCACCACCGCGCTGTCGTTGAGCTGCAGTAGATACCGGTTGCCGAGAATCGGCAGAAACAGTTCTTCCGTCAGCTGTCTGGACAGCCGGCCGCCGCCGCCGTGCGCCAGCGTGATATTCTCATGCATCATGCATCTGCCCAATGTCGGCTCGTCGGGATACGCGGTATCGAAAGGCCGCGGCGCACGCCCCTTCACTGGAAACCATGCAGGGACCGACCGGAGTTTCAGGCAGGCAGCCGTCACCGAAAAGCGGGCACTCCCGGGGATCACTGATACCCTGAAGCACACTGCCGCAGATGCAGCCCGCCGCTTCTTTTGTTTCCTCCACGGTCACCGGAAACCTGACCGCGGCATCGTACCGCCGGTACGCATCCCGCATGACAAGGCCCGACGCCGTGATCATCCCGATCCCCCGCCATACGGAATCAACGGGCCGAAACACTTTTTCCATCAGCGCCACTGCCGCGGGGTTGCCTTCCGGCCTCACTACTCTGCGGTACTGGATCTCGACACGGCTGTCGCCGCCGGCCACCTGCCGTGCAAGCATGGCGATACTCTGGAGGATATCCAGACCCTCAAACCCGCCGATGACGCAGGCGATGCCGTGCTCTTCGGCGATCGGCCTGTAGGGAGAGGATCCAATGACCGCACTGACATGTCCGGGACAGAGAAAACCGTCGATGGCGACCCGCCCCCGGCAGAGAA
Source organism: bacterium (assembly GCA_016934955.1). Classification (GTDB taxonomy): domain Bacteria; phylum Zhuqueibacterota; class QNDG01; order QNDG01; family JAGLOF01; genus JAFGRY01. The sequence goes on from JAFGRY010000031.1 coordinate 108,680, forward strand.
GCTCCATGGCCGGGGGAACGACTTTGTGGGCGCTCAGTACTGAATAGTTGTTCAGGTTCTCCTGCTCCGCGGTGATGATCGACGCGGCGATTGTGGGAGCGGTGGTCTCAAACCCGACACCGATAAATACGACCTGCATCTCCGGATTGTTCCTCGCCAGCTCCAGGGCGTCGAGCGTCGACGCGACCACCCTGACCGACCGGCCCGCCGCGCGTTCCTGTCCGAGACTGGAGGTCGATCCGGGCACCTTGACCATGTCGCCGAACGTGGCGATGATGATTCCGGGGTGCCGCGCCAGGGCGACCGCATGGTCGATGGTGCCGTTCGGCGTCACGCACACCGGGCATCCGGGTCCGGAGATCAGCCGCATGCCGGCAGGCAGCATCTCCCTGATCCCGTTTCTGGCAATGGACATGGTATGGGTGCCGCACACTTCCATAAAGGTCATGGGGCGGCCCGCCGCCGCCGCGGCGATCTCTTCCTTCAGTCTGCCTGCCGCTTTCCCCGACCTGAATTCATCAATATACTTCACCCCAGCCCTTCCATTTCCCGGAAAAGGGCTATTGTCTCCAATGCCTCTTCTTCATCGAGTTTCTGAATGGCGAAACCGGCGTGCACGATGATGTAATCACCGGGCCGCGGATCTTTGATCATCTGCAGCCCGACATTTCTTTTTACGCCGCTTATTTCCACGACGCCGGTTTCACCGTCAATAGACAGAATTTGCATGGGCACCGCAAGACACATTCCGCATCCTCATGGTATTAATGAGAGCATCGCTATCTCGTAAACGACCAGCCCCTCGTAAAAAATGATGAAGAGGCCGGTGATTTCCTCGAGCGTACAGAGTCCAAACACCTTTTTCTCTCCGTGAAGCAGCAGGAACAGCAATCCGAAAGAGGTGATGACATACTTGACGAGCAGAAAAAACTCACGGCTGACTGCCAGAGCGTTTCTCATGATGGGATTTGCTTCCCACGCCCCTCTTTCGATCAGGATAATTGTCATGGTTCCGTCAAGCAGACAGAGTAACAGCAATAGAAAAAGATACAGGACATATTTGGGACGAAACAGGGTGGGCTCTGTTTCCAGAAAATAATAGTGGTCCGATTTCCGCAATATGCAGCTGGCTCCCTTCCGTACGGTTTTGATTGTGACAGTGAGATATCACTGAAAAGATAGCAAAACTAAACAGATAATACAAGCGCAATTTGCCTGTTCGGATCCGTGAGGCGAGAGATTTATTTACATTTCCCCGCGGCGATCACGGCCTGCCCGAGAGCGAGCCCTCCGTCATTTGCCGGGACAACCCGGTGGGTCAGCACGGTGAACCCGGCCTGCTCGAGTCTGGCCGCGAGTCCTTCCAGCAGATAGCGGTTCTGAAAGCAGCCGCCGCTCATGGCCACTGCCGAAATCTTCTCCTTCCTGCCCAACTCCGCGCAAAGGCCGGTAAACAGGTCCAGGAGGCCGTCATGGAATCTGCGGCTGACAACACCGGCCCCGAGGCCCCCGGCCGCATCCGCGGCGGCCCGGAGCACCGCCTCATCCGGCGAGATGGTGATCACCCCGTCCCGTCCACTGCAGGGAAACGGGTACGGGTCCCCGGCCGGTTCGGCGGCGATCGTCATCTCGAGGGCCATGGCCGCTTCACCCTCAAACTGGCCGGCGTCTTTGAGACCGGCGATGGCCGCGAACGCATCGAACAGTCTGCCGAGGCTCGACGTAGGGACGGTATTGATACCGGTCCGCAGCATTCCCAGGACTATGGTCACCGGCTCCTCCCCGATCCGGTGAAAAAACGGCAGCTGCTGCAGCAGATCGAACAGCGCCCGCTCCGCCCCTTCCGCTCCCCGTCGGGAGCAGAGCGCCCGGTGGAGCAGCGAGACGGCCATGCGCCAGGGATCGCGGGCGGCGGCGTCACCGCCCGGCATGAGCCGGTACTCGAAATGGGCGGCCCTCCGGTACTGTTTTAGGTCGGCGATCAGCACCTCGCCGCCCCAGACAGCCCCGTCTTCTCCGTAGCCGGTACCGTCGAGGGCCAGCCCGATGACCGGATCACTGCGGCCGTTTTCCGCCAGGCAGGATGCGATGTGGGCATGGTGGTGCTGCACGCCGCAGACGGGAAGGTCCCGCCCCTGGGCCCAGGCGGTGGTGTAGTAGTCCGGATGCAGATCATGGGCGATCAGCCGCGGTTCAACCGCGAGAATCCGTTTCAGATGCTCGATCGTCTCTTCGAAATACTCCCGGGCCTTCGATGTCTCGAGATCACCGATATGCTGGCTGAGAAACGCTTCCCGCCCCCTGGTCAGGCAGATCGTGTTCTTCAACTCGCCGCCCACGGCGAGAACCGGAGGATCGATACCGGCGGTCAGGAAGACCGGCGTCGGCACGTATCCCCGGGAGCGCCGGACCGGGCGCGGATACCCGGCCGCCACCTGGAACACCGAATCATCCGCCCGCTGATAAATATCCCGGTCGCTCACGAGAAAGAAATCGGCGATTGTTCCCAGCCGGTGCAGGGCGTCGTCGTTATCACAGGCGATGGGTTCGTCGGAGAGATTGCCGCTGGTCATGACAATGGTCGAGGGACCTGCCTGCATGAGCAGGACATGAAGCGGGGTGTAGGGAAGCATCACGCCTATGTAGCGGTTGCCCGGTGCGATATCCGGCCCGAGGGCGAACCCGGGCCGCTTGCGCAGAAGCACAATGGGACTGCGCGGGTGTTCCAGCAGCGATGATTCCCGGGAATCGATCAAGGCGCAGGAAGCGGCTTCCTTGAGCGACGCAGCCATCACCGCCAGCGGTTTCGCGTACCGGTGCTTTCTCTCGCGCAGCTGGACGACGGCGTCGTTGTTTCCGGCATCACAGGCGAGATGAAAGCCGCCCAGACCTTTCACGGCCAGGACCCGCCCCTCGCGCAGCAGCCGTCCCGCCTCGGCCAGCGGATCATGCACCGGTTGTTCCCGGCCCTGACGGTCCAGCAGCATGACCCGGGGACCGCACACGGGACAGGCGTTCGGCTGGGCGTGAAACCGGCGGTCGGCCGGATCATGATACTCCCTGCTGCATTCGGGGCACATGACAAAAGGCGCCATGGTCGTTGCCGGACGGTCATAGGGAATATCACGGATAATGGTAAAGCGGGGTCCGCAGTTCGTACAGTTGATAAAGGGGTAGCGGTACCTGCGGTTGCCCGGATCGAGCAGCTCATCACGGCAGTCCCGGCAAAGGGCGATATCAGGGGAAATCAGGGTCTGCCGCCCTGCTTCATTGCGGCTGCCGATGATCGCGAATGCCGATTCCCCGGCGGGGGGACGATCGGTCGCGGACACCTCGACGATGCGGGAGAGCGGCGGCGCCTCGGTTACCAGGCGTTTCTCAAAATCAGCAAGGGCAGCGGGCCCGCCCTCGATTTCTATTTCCACGCCTTGCGGTGTATTGGTAACAAACCCGGCAAGGCCCAGTTCCGTGGCCAGCCGGTAGACAAAGGGACGAAATCCGACACCCTGAACGATCCCCTGCACCAGCAGCTGTCTGCGCTGTTTTGGTTCCATTTTTCAATATACATATTTTTCGTCCCAAATAAAAAAGGAATTCAGCCGGCTCCATTTTCCCGTTGTTTTTACCGTTGTTTTTAAGTATACTATTTATTAATCTTAGTGCAACATCGACAATTCCCGCTATTGACAAGAGAAGGAGCTGCCCATGATCATGAAACCCGTTGATTTTGCCATCATCGGTCTCTTCCTGGCCATCGTGATCATCATCGGTATTATCGCATCCAAAACCGCAAAGAAAAGCACCGCCCAGTTCTTTCTGGGAGGCAGAACCATGCCCTGGTGGCTGCTGGGCGTATCGATGGTAGCCTGTACGTTTTCCGCGGACACGCCGAATCTGGTCACTGATATGGTCCGGCAGGCGGGCGTCGCGAAAAACTGGGCCTGGTGGGCATTCCTCATCACCGGCATGGTGACGGTGTTCATCTACGCCAAGCTCTGGCGACGGTCGAGCGTGATGACCGATCTCGAGTTCTACGAGATACGGTACAGCGGCAGGGGCGCGTCCTTCCTGAGGATATTCAGATCGCTCTACCTGGGAGTGCTCTTCAACTGCCTGATCATGGGTACCGTTTCCCTCGCCGCGATCAAGATCGGAGCAGTGATGTTCGGACTGAGCCCGCTGACCACCGTTGTTATGGCATCAGTGTGCGTGGTGATCTACTCGGCGCTGGGCGGGCTCAAAGGCATCATGTGGGCCGACTTTTTTCAGTACAGTATCGCCATGTTCGGGGCCGTGTTCGCGGCGGTTATCGCCGTGCGGCAGCCCGAGATCGGGGGCCTGAGCGGACTGTTGTCAAACCCCGCCCTCACCGGAAAGCTGACCTTCTTTCCGGACCTCGGGAACCCCTCCGTATACATCGCGCTTCTCATCATTCCCATCGCGGTGCAATGGTGGTCGGTCTGGTATCCGGGTGCGGAACCGGGCGGCGGCGGCTACATCGCCCAGCGGATGCTTTCGGCAAAGAATGAAAAACACGCCATCGGCGGCACTCTGTTTTTCAACTTCGCCCATTACGCCCTCAGGCCCTGGCCCTGGATTCTCGTGGCCCTGGCCTCGCTTATCATCTATCCGGACCTGGCCGCGATAAAGGCCGAGTTTCCCAATATCGCCGATCAGTACCTCAGGCACGACATTGCCTACCCCGCCATGCTGACAAAACTGGGTACCGGCTGGCTGGGGCTGGTGATTGCGTCTCTCATCGCCGCATACATGTCGACCATCGGCACCCACCTCAACTGGGGATCCTCCTACGTGGTCAACGATTTCTACAAGCGGGTGATGCGGCCCGGCGCCTCGGAAAAAGAGCTGGTGCTCATCGGCAGGATTACCACCGTAAGCCTGATGGTGCTGGCCGCGGTCATCGCCATTTCCGTGCTCAATAACGCGGCCCAGGCATTCAACTTCATCATCCTGTCCGGTGCGGGGACGGGGGCGATCTATCTGCTCAGATGGTTCTGGTGGCGAATAAACGCCTGGACCGAAATCGTGGGAATGGTCACCGCGACCGTTTTCGCGGTGATATTCATCTTCTTTGTCGGCGATGACGCCGTCGCCACCGGTCTGCTCGACGGGTTCACCGTGAAACTGCTGGTAACCGTCGTTGCCACCTCCATCGCCTGGATCATCGCCATGTTCGTGACCAGGCCGGTGGATTCCGCGGTGCTGAGAGAGTTCTACCGCAAAACGAAACCGGGAGGACCCGGCTGGAAAAAAGTAGTGGAAGAAGCGAAAGCCGCAGGTGATCCGATCGAATCCGATGACCGGGTATGGGAAATGCCGCTGCAGATTCTCTGTGTGTTCATCGGCTGTGTCACCATATATTCGGCCCTGTTCGCCATCGGCAGTTTCGTGTACACACATGTTCTCATCGGCATCGTTCTGAGCGTCATTACGGTTCTGGGCACGATCTTTCTCTTCAAATCCTTCACCAAACTCAAAGCCGCCTGAGCGGTGATACAAAAAAAGGCCGGGCGGCACTGCCCGGCCTTTTTCATACCGCCCTCCGGCATGAACCGAACCTCGTTCACTTACGCGTCTGAGGCAATCTCTCCGGCTTTTTTCAATGCTACTTTGGTGAGGATCGGACCGATGATCTCAAAGAAGATACAGGTTGCCGTAATGGTGGTGATGACGGTGGAGCCAAGAATGTCTCCGGTGGTGACCACCTTCTCGCCGGTCTTCTCGACGATCCGTCCCAGGCCCGCGAATTCATGTTTTACGATCAGGGAAAGGCCGATGGCCACACCGGCCTGGGAGAGAATCCCCAGTCCGATCCATTTCTTTATCTTTTCCTCCACGTGACCGGTGATGCCCCCCAGCCGGGCACCGAATATGAGCCCGGAGGCGCGAAGGGCCGCGTACACGATCCCGAGCACGCCCAGGGACGGCAGCGCCTTCAGGTGCAGATTGGCGCCGGCCAGGGTGAAAAAGAGGATGAACAGCAGCGGCATGAGCAGCGGCAGACGGTCATGCATGCGCTGGACGAGAAAATGCGGCTGGGTGTTGACGATCACCATGCCGATGACCATATTGGTAAGGATCAGGGAAAGATGGAATATGGTGCAGAGACCGATGGAAACGAAGACGAATCCCACCAGCAGAACGATGATGTCGTTCTGATTGGCGAGCCTGGCCGCCAGCAGCGAAAGCACCGTTGCCAGGATGCCTCCCACCAGCAGGCTCAGTGCGACTTCTTTCAGCGGCATCAGCAGTGAACTGAACAGATGGCTCTCGCCGCCGCCGGTCTGGGAGGCCAGCAGCATCCGGGCGAACGCGGCGGCAAAACCGAAAATGATGATCCCGAGACCATCGTCGAAGCCCACAACCGCATACAGGGCCTTGGTAAGGCTGCCCTTGGCCTTGTACTCCTGAATTATCGCCACCGTACCCGCCGGGGCGCTGGCCGGGGCGATGGACCCGAAAATCAGCGCCATGGGCAGATCGCCGGTAAGAATGAGTACGCCGGCGAAAACGAAGAAAAAGGCGGTAAATGACTCGAACAGGATGATATTGACAATGCCGCTGCCGAGTTTTTTAAGAGAAAGAAACCTCAGCTCGAGCCCGATACTGAGCGCGACGAACCCCAGGGCGATCTCGGTCACGAAGGAGAGCTGCTCCTGGATGGGCTGAGAGAGAATGTTGAAAAGCGAAGGGCCGAGCACCACACCAAAAATCATGAATCCGATAATCGAGGGCAGCCGGAAGAAACGCATATTGCGTCCGAAATAGTACCCGATAATGATCATTAATCCGGTGATGAGCAGCGTGGGTATCTCTATGGCGTTCATGAATTCGTGCATCGTATCCTCTCTCAGATCTCCAGCGAGCCGTTTTTATAAATGAGATCGACGATGGAAATCATGATTCCCTTTCCGCCATCGAGGCTGTCCACGAGGCTGTTCAGCTTCTGCAGGATCTGGTTGGTCGATGTCTTTTTAACCGTGCACTGAATGATCCGGTGGAATCCCGTATGGTCGGACGACCAGAAGCTTGAAAAAAGCGGCATATTGTAGAGGTATCTGCCCGCATTCTCGGCTTCGAGCACAGAGATGTTCGCCCCTTCGGTCTCGGTAAATATTTCGAGAACATCCTGAAAACAGTCTTCTATCTGCACCACGACCGTCAACAGGTTGTAGTCGTAGGTAACTTTCACCGGTTCGCTCTCCTGACGCTGTTTCATGATGAAATCGAAGAGCGCCCCGGCGCTTTCAGCGGCCATGACTTTTTCGACGCTGCCCTCCTGGCGGAAAAAGCGGGCGATACCGCTGAGAATTCCCAGGTGCTGATCCCGCTTGGAACGGGGAGCGACCACAAAAACGAAGAGCCGGGTCGGCCTGCCGTCCAGGGATTTGTAATCGACTCCCCCGGGCATGGTGACGATACCGACCACAAATTCATCGATCGTGTCGGTGGCAAAATGGGGGATGGCGATGGCATGTGAGAATCCGGTGCTTCCGGTCCGTTCCCTCTCCATAAATCCCCTGTAAATATCGTCGGTCTTCATGGCCTGCATCTGCGGATGCCGCTTCGCCACTTCGCTGACAATACGCAGGGCAGCCTCCTTGTTATCAGCGGCGGCACCGACTTCTATACATGCGGGGGTGATGTATTCGGCCAGTTTCATGCAGCATCTCCTCTCTTGAGTAACAGCGGGAAAATTACAAAAAATTTCTGCGAATACCAATGGGATTCTTTTAGAAAACAAAAAACCCGGAAGGGAGCTCTTCCGGGTGCATCGTTTTCAGATGCCGCGGCCGATCAAGGCTGTTCCCGAACCGTAATGAACGTATGGGCGAGCACTTCCAGCGGCTGCAGGAACGGGAGTTTGTCCTGTCCGGGCCTGAACACGAAAACATCAATCATGTAGAGACGCCTGTCGCCGGGGTCGTAAAACAGATAATTGACGAAGGGGCCGCCGCTCGTCGGACGGTCGTCCGCCCAGAGCCCGCGGGTCACGAGAGCGGTTCTTCCGAGGAACGTCGTCCGCTTCGGCTGGAAAAAGTGACGATCGACGTAGGTTGAATCGTAGTACTGATCGCAGAGCCGGTTCCGGGTTTCAATCATCCAGCGGGGATTGATCAGTGCGGTGTCACCGTTTTCAACCCAGTGAACGAACAGGTATCTTCCGGGAGAAAAGGGACTGAACGCGGCGAAAGAGGCGTCTTCGCTGGATTCAACCAGTTCCATATCCGCAAATTTGGTAAATGACCAGCCGAATCTCTCGAGCAGGTCCCTGGTAACCGCCGCTTCTTTCCGGGACGTGAAGAGCGCCCCCCGCCTGCAGGTCATGGCATCCTCTTCGATCTGAGCGAACAGTTCATCCCCGCGCCGTTCGAGTTCCACTTGCAGGCAGTCCGGGGAATCGGCCCAGCCGGCGATCACCAGCCTGCCGCCGTTGACGGCGTCGCCGCGCCTGATCAGGCGGATTTCGGTTTCCGCCGTATCGGCGGGCCCGCCCGGGAGTTCGGAGATGAGAGCGCGGACGGGGCTGCTCGCCCGGGAGGCGAGCACAATCTGATAATTATACCCGGCGAGCTGAGACGGTTTGGCATCGTTGAAGAGAACCAGCTGAAACTGCTTTTCCGGCTGCGGCGTGCGGACGATCCGTTCGAACTGCCGGCTGAGGACCGGTCCCCAGTAGTTTATATCCGCGGCATCGACGACGACCGCGATCCGGTTGTCGAACCGGGGGTGCTCCGGCTTGATGTTCCGGAATGAGAGGTAGACCAGCACAACGATCACGGGAATAAAGAGCACTTCAATAACGGGAATGTATCTGCGTCTGCGCCGTTCATTGAGCCTGTCGGTTTTCTGCAGCAGTTTTTCGAGCCATCCCCACTGAAATATCCGCTGCAGCCTGAACAGCAGCGCGATCAGAACAAACGGAACGATGACGATAAGCACCAGTGTGAACAGCATCATATCCTCCCTCCTGCCTGCCTGCGGTACAGCCAGCGCAGCAGCAGCCAGATAATCATACTTGCCATGAGAATCACCAGCCCCGAGATAACGCACACCAGCGAGGCTCCGTAGCCGCCGGCAACGACGGCGGGGGATATATCATGCGCCGTCTCGATGACACGCATCGCCGCGTACAGGCCCAGATAGTGGGCGAAGAATCCCAGCACCGCGGAAAAAGCACCCCAGAAGAGAATGGATCCAAACCGGGATTCATCTTCGGAAGCGACAGCGGTTTTTCCGCTGTAAAGAGCGACAATATGCCTGATGGTCACCACCAGGATGATGACAGCAATGAGAAACTGCATCCAGATGAACTGACCGCCCGACCGCAGTATGGCAATCATACATACCTCCAGGTTACAGATAGACGGATGTTTCAGCGTATTCTATCTTTTGAATCGAGCGCTCGATGACATACCAGAGGAGCAGGGCAAGGAGCGTCACCAGCAGCACCGTGGTCATGAGACCGCTTGACCGCGACAGGTACCCGGTTATATGGCGCATCTGCATGGCTGCGCCGGGATCACCGGGCTGCCGGATCACGATCATGTCGAACATCGGCGACATGAAGGCGCCGCCGGAATGGTAGAGTTCGAGAAAGTATCCGCCGATTCCCAGGATACAATTTACCGCGGCCATGAGAGGAAGCATGAACAAACCCTGCCGCAGGGCCTGCACGTTGTGCCGCCGCATCACATGGATCTGAAACAGTTTTTCCGCACCCCTGGCCAGAATGTAGAATCCGATAGCGGCGACGGGAAGGAGAAACACGCTGCTGTTGCGATGAAAATCCGCAATAATCACCGCACGGGCCGACAGCAGCACCAGCGCGAGGCTCATCAGCAATAGCACCGCCCGTTCCATTCCCGTCTGAACACCGCCCGGCAGCCGGTCCAGAAGTTTTCGCAGGGGGGTGCGGTGGATGCGCATCAATTCCCGGATCACCTCATCGGAGAGCGCAAACGCGCGCCTCGCCGACTCGGCCGCCTCCCGTTCATGCATGCCTGCGGCAATATTGTGCTCATAGGCGTCTTCAAGATCGTATTTCAGCTCACAGAGAATCCTTGATTTCCGGGGCTGGGGCAGATCCAGACGCCGGGATACTGCCTGCAGATCCTGTGAAAAACCGCTCATGGCGCAGTCTCCCCGATGATTGCTCGAAAATGGGTGAAAAACCCCTCCCATTGCTGCAGCAGGGAGGCCCGGTATTTTTTCCCTTCCGCAGTAAGCGAGTAGTATTTCCGCTTGCGCCTGGGCCCTTCCTGTTTCCAGCTCCCGCGGATAAGTCCGTCTTTTTCGAGTTTATGCAGGATCGGATAGAGCGTCCCGTGATTGAACCCGAAAAATCCGTCGCTCTGCTCTTCCAGTTCCCGGGCCAGATCGTATCCGTGTTTTTTCCCGGTCCCGATAATACTGAGAATGAGCAGTTCATTGCAGTACCTTGTCAGGGTCGGAACCGTCAGGATCGCTCTCTGCATAGGCCACCTTGCCGCATACCGGCAGTTATATCTGTTCTCTATATATAGAAAGTCTACATAACTAGAATCAATATATGCACACAGGCGGAATTTGTCAAGCGGTTTTTCCATTCGGGCGGCCGCCGCCCGAAACAGCTTGATTTTTTCTCTTGTTTGTTCTAATTTAACGTCACGGAAGCAACCGCAACGAATGACGATACAGTGGAGAAACCGGATGGCGAAAGTATGCAATCTCAAGAAAAACAATATTGTTAAAATCGAGGGTGACATTTATCAGATTCTGCAGATACGCACACGCACCCCGTCTGCCCGGGGAGCGGCGACACTGTATGATATCCGTTATACCAACATGCTCACGCATCAGAAACTGGACAGAACCTATAAAGGTGACGAGATCGTCGAGGACGCGGACCTGGGACGCACAAAAGTGCAGTATCTGTACCGTGATGACCGCACGTTCCACTTTATGAAAAACGATGATTACAGCCAGCACGTTCTGGACATGGATCAGCTGGGCGGCCAGGTTGACTGGCTGCTGGAAGGGCAGGAGGGCATCGACGGCATGTTTCTGGAAGGGAATCTCATCGCGATAACGCTGCCGCACACCGTGGAACTGGAAATCATCGAGACGGCTCCCAGCATCAAAGGAGCCTCCGCCACAGCCAGAACGAAACCGGCGACGCTCGCCACCGGTGCGCAGGTACAGGTTCCGGAGTATATATCAGAGCATGAGATGATCAAGGTCAACACGGAAACGGGAGAATTCATTTCCCGGGTCTGAAAGCGCGTGACAGATGGAACGCTCAGCCCGACTTGCAGTTTCACTATATTTCAATAACAGGAATGGAGGCACCGCAGAGATGGCCGAAACATCTGCAAAAAATTACAAATTCAAAGCTGAAGTCAGCCAGCTGCTTGACATTCTCACCCACTCACTGTATCAGCACCGCGACGTCTTCATCCGGGAGCTTATTTCCAATGCCGCGGACGCCCTGGATAAAATACGGTTCAAAGATGTGCAGGGTGACACATTCGCCGACAGCGATCTGCCCCTGAAAATCTCCATCACTCTGGACAAGGAGGCCCGCACCTTCACCATCGCCGATACGGGCATAGGGATGACCGACGAGGAACTGAAACAGAACATCGGCACTATCGCCCGTTCGGGGACCGCCGATTTTCTCAAGACTCTCAGCCAGGAGAAGGAAGGGGACCTAACCCTTATCGGGCGGTTCGGCGTGGGATTCTATTCCGTTTTCATGGCCGCGGAAAAAGTGGTGGTCGTCTCGAAATCCGCTGATCCGCACGCCGCCGCGTGGCGCTGGACAAGCGATGGCAAGAATTCTTTTAAAATAGAGCCCGCCCCTTCCGCGACGAAACGGGGCACCGCCATCACCGCCTACCTGCGGGAAGACGCCGAAGAGTTCAGCGAACCGCTGCGTGTCAGGACCGCCATCGAAAAATATTCCAATTTCGTGCCCTTCCCCATCGAGCTCGACGGCGAAACGGTCAATACCGTGTCAGCCATCTGGCGGGAGCCGAAATCCCGGGTCAAGAAAAAAGACTATCATGAATTCTATAAATTCATCGCCCATCAGCATGAGGACCCGCTGACCTGGATGCACTTTTCAGCGGATGTGCCGATTCAGTTCCACACCCTGCTCTTCGTGCCGCGCTCCAACTTCGAGCACCTGGGCTTCGGCAGGGATGAAGAGGGGATCAATCTCTTCGTCAAACGGGTGATGATCGATCCGCACGCCAAGGAGATCCTGCCCCCCTACCTCAGGTTCGTGAGGGGCGTTCTCGAAAGTGATGATCTGCCCCTGAATATCAGCCGGGAAACGCTTCAGGAGAACCCCTACCTGATGAAGATCAGGAACACCGTGGTGGGCAAATTCCTGACGCACCTGGCGGAATTCGCGGAAAAGCAGCCCGACGACTACGCGGTTTTCTGGGAACAGCACGGCCGTATCCTCAAGGAGGGGTACAACGACTACTCCCAGAAAGACAAAGTGGCGGCCCTCTTCCGTTTCAACTCATCCGCCTCCGGGGATGAGAAGAAACTGACATCTCTTGACGAATACATCGAACGCATGCCGGAAAAACAGGAAGAGATCCTCTTTCTCTCGGGCGCCTCCCGGGATGCGCTCGTCAACAGTCCGGCCCTGGAATTTTTCCAGTCACGGAAGATTGAAGTGCTCTTCTGCTATGATCCCATCGACGAATTCGTCCTTCCCGGCCTCCTCGAATACAAAGGGAAAAGGATCACCTCAGCCGACCAGACGGACCTCGGGAAGCTCAAGGAGGCGGTCCCGGCTGAAAGCGGCAAGGATGAGGAAACCGGCGAGATCGATATCAAAGGACTTGAAAAACTCACCAGACGCATGAAAAACATTCTCGGAGTGAGAGTCGAGGATGTCACGCTCTCGGACCGGCTGGTCAGCAGTCCCGCCATGCTCACGGGCAGGGACAAGCACATGTCTTCCCAGATGGAAAAGATCATGCACATGGTGAACAAGGATGTCACGCTCTCACCGAAAATACTCGAAATAAACAAACGGCATCCGTTCATCGCCGATCTGCTGACGATTTATGAAAAGGACGCCAAGGATCCGCTGCTCACCAAACTGGTCAATTCGCTCTTCAGCAGCGCCCTGCTCCTTGACGGCACCATCGATGATCCGCATACCATGGCTGCGTCGATCCAGGAGCTGATGATCGATACAGCGGGAATGTACATCGAAAATAAAAAATAGCCAACAACACCTATTCGAAGAGGGAGAAGCGTATGAAATTCCAACGTATCATTGCAGCAGCGGTCCTGCTGAGCCTGGCGGCCGGCAGCGCGGTCATCGCCCAGGGCCTGGAGGACAACGTGTCGGTGTATACGTCCGCGAACGGGAAACGGTACCTGCAGCCGCTGGCCGACGTCTTCGGCGCCAACCTGAACAGCGGGTTTTTCCGGACAGCGAAAATCAAGAAGTTCGGACTGTCCCTGGAGTTCGGGATCAAGGCCATGGTCGCGCCGATTCCCGATGAGAAAAAACTGTTTACGCTCGTGGAAGATGAAATCGCCGGTGTCACCTGGACACCGGCCTATGACCAGGAAGTGGCCACGGTGTTCGGTCCGGAAGGATCGGAGACCGCCTATGGTATGATGGGGATCGACATCGAGACACCGGGCGGTGCCATTGACACCGATTTCTTTCCCCTGGCGGTACCCCAGCTCACCGTCGGAGCCCTGTTCGGCACGGAAGTGACCCTGCGCTGGTTGCAGTATACCATAAACGACGAGATCGGAGAGATCATGTTCTGGGGGTGGGGTATCAGGCACAACCTCAGCCAGTACATTCCCCTCTGTCCGGTTGATATCGCGGCCGGCTACTACCATCAGACCTTCGAGATCGGCGACCTGATCACCGCCGGCGCCACCTACTACGGGTTCCAGGCCAGCAAAAAGTTCAGCATTCTCACCCTCTACGGCGCCATCGGCATGGAAAAATCGAACCTGGATATTTCCTACACCCAGGAGGGTGCCGGGGGCGTGGCCTTTAACATGGAAGGAGAGAACAGCACCCGGACCACGCTCGGGTTCTCTCTCGATCTCTCGATTCTCAAACTGCACGCCGATTACAGCATCGCCGCCCAAAATGTCATTACCGCGGGAATCGGGCTGGGCATCTGACACCCGGCTCTGCCATAACAAGCAAAAAGCCGGACGCCCCCACGGGGCGTCCGGCTTTTCCATGTCCTTTCCCGCTCGAAAGGCACCAGGGGGCACGGCGGTCAATAGTAATTGTAATTCTCCACGTAGTAGACCTCAACCGGCACTTCCGTGGTTTCACCGGCCCGGCCCGCGGCGACCGCCTGCCCCAGGTAATTCACGATGCCCCGTTCTTCAAAGCCGATAATCAGCCAGTTCAGCCCTTCGATACCGCTGACCGTACCGCTGGCGGTGGAATCGGTGGCGATCCGAAGCTCCTGCTCGGAAAACAGCGAGACCGAATCCTGTTCAGTGAGAAAATGTTTCATCAGATCCCGGCTCATGGGCACCTGTTCAGTGGCCGCCGGCCCGTTGTAAATAAAATTGAAGTAGTTCTGGGCCGCTGTACTATTCTGAAAAACCGTCAGGCTGTCGTAGCGGGAAATATCGGCCACCAGCACCCAGACCAGGTCGGTCAGCTGCTGCTTGCCCATGGTTCCGTCAGCATCACGAAAGGTGACGTTGAGAACAAACCGGGGCGGCTGCCGCTCACTCTCGACCAGGCCGCAGGCCGTGGTAAAAAACAGCACGGCCAGAAACAAAAACAGAACGATCTTTAACGTGCTCATGGGAAATGAGTCCTCATGCAAATGTCAGTTAAAACGATGTCTGCAGTCCGGCGCTGCCGCTGAATCCCGAAAGACTGACCCGGCCGCCCATGGTCTGGTAGGTGCCGACGCCGAAAGCGAGCTCGCCGCTGAAGAGCAGGCCCGGAGCGATCTCAGCCTCCACACCGGCCCCGGGACCGAAAAGGGTGACGCCGCCGTAGCCGAAATCATTATCCGAATAGAGCTTGAGACGAAGAAGCGCGGTATATTTCACGCCCGGCCGCAGGGTGTACCAGGCGGCAGCCTGGAGATCCAGCTGGTTGCCGTTCCGGTTCAGCCGCTCGTAGGCGAGCACACCGGTTCCCGATATGGTTTTACTTTTCATTTTCATCCGTTCCCGGATAAAAAAGACAATATCCCAGGGATCCCGGTCGATCACCGAGAGCAGCTGCAGAAGGAGTGTGGAACCGGACTTAAACACCGGGTTGCCGCCCCAGGTGTCGTCAAAATAGAGTGAATAGAGGATATCGCCGTAAAAGCCGCCCCGGTTCACCCCGAGAGTGAAGGTCACTTCATCGCCGGGGACATACTGGATATCGGAGGTCGAGTAGGGGACGAATCCGCCTTTTCTCAGGTAACTGATACCGCCTCCGAGCATCCAGTCTCCGGCCGCGAAGGCGCTGCTGAGGCCGGCCTGGGCATCGAATCCCTGCCCGTAACAGGGCACTTTAAAGCTGAATGTCTGCCGGCTGATCACGCTGGCCACCGCCCACTCATCCGGAGTGAGGCGGCTCTTTCCCGCGGGAAGATTGAGGCCGAACGTGAAGAGCAGTTTCTCATCGAGGAACAGGACATGCCCGCCGGCCTTGATGTCCGAAAGGCCGCTGAGGCTAAAGGAATTCCCCGCCACCAGGCGTGAAAGCGCGGGAGCGGTCATCAGATAGACCTGCAGGTTTTCATTGACCGGGTATTTCACGGAAAAGGGAACGGCGAACTCACTGACCCGGTCGTTTCCCGCCTTCCAGCCGGTAAAGGAGAGTTCCGCCCTGGCTGCCATGTCCGAGCGCAGCCGGTAGGCCTGCTGGGGCATCACCGCCGAAGGGGTGAACGCGAGAATGAACAGCACCATGCATGCGGGGGTCGTACGGGCAATCATTGTCTTTCTCCTGTTTCAGCGGTCTACCAGTCGGGAAGCGTCACTTGAATTTCGATCAGGAGCCGGTTGACATCACCGAAATCTGTCGTGGTCTCCTCTTTGGTTGTTCGTCGCTCATCCACGCCGGGCAAAAACCTCTGGTTGAGCACATCGCCCACATGCTGCAGGTGTGCCCGCCTGGGGTCACCGGGCCGCGGGCTCCGACCTCCGGGAGGTACCGGAGCCGTCTCCGGAAGAGAAGGCAGGCCGACACCTCCCTTTTCCATTATCCGGGTGCGGGACAGG
This sequence comes from bacterium, assembly GCA_016934955.1. Taxonomy (GTDB): domain Bacteria; phylum Zhuqueibacterota; class QNDG01; order QNDG01; family JAGLOF01; genus JAFGRY01. The sequence goes on from JAFGRY010000031.1 coordinate 124,931, forward strand.
GACTGCGCCACTTTCGTGAAGCCCGGATCCAGCCTCAGGGCGTTGTCGTAATACCTGCCGGCCATCTCGTAATTTCCCGCATCCTCGTAGTCCATCCCCTGACAGTAGGCGATGAAGGCAAGGACATTTTCAGTGGGCAGTCTGCTGATCGCGTCCCGCTCTTCCAGGGAAAGAGTGATCCCCATCTCTTCGATGAGCCCCAGCACCAGTTTTTTCTCGAGGGCGAACAGATCATCTATTCTGCCCGCAATACTTCTGCTGACCGCATAGGAACCCTCCTTCACCGCAAAGACTCCGGCATCGATGCGCAGGCTCTGGCCCGAAAGATCGACAAATCCTCCCTGGACGACCCGGGAAACACCCAGCAGCCTGCCCATTCTGGGCGCGGTACCGGCATCGGTCATACCCGTCATGGAGAGTTTCATTTCATCCATCATCGCCTGCAGCCGGGCCCGCTCGATCACCTCGAGCCCGCGCACATGGGAAAGATCGGTGATGAGCATGTCGGTGAGCCCTTTCTGCAGGGGGTCGAGTTTCCGCTTGTCTCCGAGGTTCCCGAAATAGAGCACCGCCACCGCGGAATCGGAAACGGAAGCCGCGTCGAGCATCGATTCCTGGGCCAGTGAGCGCCGGGATTCAGTTATTAATTTCTTTCGCAGCAGGTCGGTGAGTTTCGCCTCGATCTCCGTGCGGGCCGAGGCGAGGCGGCTGATATCCCGGTATCTGCGGTAGACGCCGATCGCCTTGTCATACTGCTCCAGTCCCTCATACGCGGATCCAAGGAAGAGCAGGGTGCGTCCGTCGGTGGAATCAGCGGTAAACGCTTTCAGCAGGATCTGCCTGGCCGCGTCGAACCGTCCCCTGTTGTAGTAGATGACACCCAGTTCCCGTACGGCCTTCGCGGCCGATTCACCATTCCGGATGCAGTCCGCAAAGGCGCGCACGGCCGCGCCCTCGTTCCCCTGTTGAAGATAGCGGACTCCCGTCGCGTAGCGCGAGGAGGCGCATCCGGCCAGGACGATAATGGGCAGCAGCCGGCAGAGGAAACGGGCACCTGCCGGAAAATAGTTTTTCATGTGAATTCCCCTAAAATTGCACCAGAAAGCGTGACCCGTGAGGGGTATTGTCCTCGAGGGTGATTGTCCCGCCATGGGCTTCAACCGCCAGCTTGCAGAACGCGAGACCGAGACCGATCTGCCTCATCCCCTGATTCTCGTTTTCGATCACCTTGAACTTGTCGAATACGGCTTCCCGATACTCCTCGGGGATGCCGGGGCCCTGGTCCTCAACCGCGAACAGCACACCGCCGCCGCCGCGGCTGCTGTCCACGGCTCTGGCGGCCCTGACCACGATCTCGCTGTCATCATCGGTGTACTTGATCGCGTTGGAAACCAGGTTGTTAAGCACTTTGAGCGCGAGATTCCCGTCGGCGAAGAGAGCGGGAACATCGCCGGGGATATCTCCTCTGAGAGTGATATTCCTGACTTCAGCCAGCACGGCATGATTTCTGATCACCTTATCGACCAGGTCGGGCACGGGAATCTCTCCCCGGTTGATGATAAGCTTTTCCGATTCCATTTTCGCCATCAGGAGCAGATCGGAGAGATAGAGGTTGATCCGTTTCGCCTCTTTCCTGATTTTTTCCACATCTTCCAGATCACGGGGATCGCTCAGATTTCTGCGCAGAAAATCGCTGTACCCGAGAATGGCGCAGATCGGACTGCGCATATCATGAACAACCATATTCGCCAGCTCCTCACGCAGCGTCAGAATGTTCTGCAGGGTGTCGTACTGGCTTTTAATCCGCAGCATGGAGCGGACACGCGCCCTCAGCTCGATGCCGCTGACCGGCTTTGAAAGAAAATCGTCGGCGCCCGCCAGGAGCCCGCGGCGCAGATCCTCCTTGCTGTCCAGCGCGGTCACAAGGATAATCGGTATGTGCTGCCACAATTTGTTCTCCTTGATGATCCGGCACAGTTCCATACCATCCATGCCGGGCATCATCATGTCGAGCAGGAGCAGATCCGGAGAAGGGTCGGCCCGTTCCATCAGCTCAAGGGCGTTCTCCGCATTCTCGGCAAAGAGCAGCCTGTAGTCTTCAGACGCGAGAAGCGCCTCCAGGGTCGAACGGGCGCTTGCCTCATCGTCGACGATCAGAATCGTATTGCCCTGTTTCAGTTCTTTCAGTGATCACCTCCCGAATTCAGATACGACACGATCAGTGCAAGGAGCGATTGCAGCCGAACCGGCTTGCTCAGGTACTCGTTTGCCCCCGCACCGATACAACGGTCCCTGTCACCGGGCATCGCCAGGGCGCTGATCGCGATGACCGGCACCTTCTTGTATTCGGATCCGGAGCGTATCCTGCGAATCGCCTCCAGGCCGTCCATGCCCGGCATTTGAATATCCATGAGGATGAGCCGGATCCCGGGATTGAGGGCCGCGACGGCTTCCAGTCCGTTTCTGGCGACAGTGACGGTGAATCCTTTTTTGCTCAGATAATCCCGTATGGTCATTATATTCTGTTCATTGTCTTCGGCCAGCAGAATGTGACCGGCGGCGGAGGGACCGGCATCGGACTTCCCCGCCGTTGTTCCGTCGTCCCTCTGGGATTGATCCGTGGGCGTTTCCGGATCGATGAAGGGGATCGATACGGTGAAGGTGCTTCCCCTGCCCTGTTCGCTGACCAGGGAAATGCCGCCGCCGTGCAGCTCCGTCAGCCTCCGGACCAGGGCGAGCCCCAGCCCGGTGCCCGCGTGAGCGCGGGACAGGCGCGAATCGAGCTGCTCGAAAGGCCGGAACAGCCGCTGCATATCCTCGGGGGCGATGCCGATTCCGGTGTCCCTGACGGCGAAATTCAGGGTGGTCCGCTCATCGTCGCTGTCGACCGACAAATCGATTCTGCCGCCTTCAGGAGTGAATTTCACCGCGTTGGAAAGCAGGTTGACCAGGATCTGCTTTAGCCGCCGTTCATCGGCAAGAAAGGTGGTAATGGTATCCTGAATATGGGAATGAATCTGTATCTGCTTCTTGACCGCGTTCTGCCTGACCATGGCGATACTGCTGGCGATAACGCCGTTGATGTCTACGGGGATACGTTCGAATTCCAGTTTCCCCGCCTCTATCTTGGAAATATCGAGAATATCGTTTATGAGAGAGAGCAGATGGCGCCCGCTGTCCTGGATGATCTGAAGCGACCGGTACTGTTTTGAATTGATATCACCGTAGACATTTTCCTGCAGCGCTTCGGACATGCCCAGAATTGCATTGAGGGGTGTTCTCAGTTCATGGCTCATGTTTGCCAGAAATTCGTCTTTCAACCGTACCGCCCTGGCCAGTTCCGCATTGGCCAGGCTCAGTTCCTGGGTTCGTTCATCCACCCGCCTGGCCAGCGAGGCGCGTTCTTCTTCCAGATCGGCCTCGACCTGTCTGCGCTGGGTGATATCACGAAAGACCAGCACGACTCCCAGAATGGCGTTATTCTCATTCCTGATCGGGGCCAGATTGACTTCAATGGGAATCTGTCTCCCGGAAGGCACCGATAAGAAGATATCATCCCTGGCGGTGAACTGCTCACCCTTGAGCACCTCCTCGAACACCTTGGCAAGCTGATACCGGCCCTCCGCGAGGACGGCATTGAACACATCGAAGACCGGTTTTCCCACCGCCCTGCTCTCTTTCCATTCCGAGAGATCGGCCGCAACCGGATTGATAAACGATATGCGGCTTTCAAGATCGGTGGCGATCACGCCGTCTCCGATACTTTCCAGTATGGTTGACAGCCACGCCTTGCGTTCCCGCAGCTCTGCATCCATGCGGTTCTTGTAGAGAGCCGTCTCGATAACCACATAGAGCTCTTCATCGATGAACGGTTTGATGATATACCCGGAGGGCTGGCTGTCCTTCACCCGCCTGAGCGTCTGCTGGTCGGCATGGGATGTCAGATAGACAATAGGAATATCATGCCTGGACTTGATGAGCTCGGCTGTCTGGATGCCGTCGAGATCTCCGTGCAGAATGATATCCATGAGGATGAGATCGGGCAGCGACTGCTCAAGGATGTCCACCGCTTTCTGTCCCGAATCCACGATGTCATGCACCCGGTAGCCCAGATCCTGGAGCCTGGTCTTGATGTCTTCGGCAACCAGCCTCTCATCCTCGACGACAAGAACTGATGTATCACTCATACGGAAAACCTGTCATTGGAGGAATCCGTACCTGGTGCAGGCAGCGGACACCTCTGCATGGCGAAACGTCGGCGCCCCCGGGTTCCGTCTTCAACCGGAGGCCGATGAATACGTTCGGTATGGAATGAATTAAAATAGCGAATTAGAATACAAAAATCAAGTACCCGCGGCGGTTTTAGCGTTCCCGCCCCTCTGCCGGGGAAAGAAAGACAATGTCTTTCAGGCCGTCCCCGCTCTTGTCTGTAACCCTGAAATAGTATCCCCAGGGCCCGTATATATTGCAGACCTTGACGAGGACGAAGTTAAGCCCCTTCTCCAGATGCACGTTGATGATATCATTGTCAAATATCGAGTCCCGAAAAATATTGTTCTTCCACACCGCCCTGCCGTTGAGGAACACTTTCACCGCTTCATTGGAGCCCAGCCGGAACTGGGCCTCGGTGGCGCGCGAGGCCTTGATCACCGTCATGCCGTACGCGACCGACCACCCGCTTTCGGGAAACCGTTTCTGCAGATCGATATACCCTTCGCGGCAGTCGTCGGACCGGACCAGCCAGGGCACAGTGCCCCGGCCGGGCCGCACTGTTTCCGGAGAGAACGTCTTGTTGAATCCGTTGCGGTTGTCGTAGGGTCCGGCGAACAGCCATCGTTCCTCTTCCGGCACGCCGCAGCGCTGCAGCTGCTTACGCGCCTTGTCCTCCTCACCGATTTTGTAGTACAGATCTGCAAGATATGTCCTGAAAACCATCTCCGATCGCTGCAGCTCCTTTTTTTGACAAAAATCGATGGCGGAGCGATATTCGTCGATGTACGGACCCGGATTGTCCCGGGCGAACTCATTGTAATATCGATAGATCGACCAGCCGCGGTAATTGATCGGAAGATCCTCGGTCCTGTCAAGGAGGGTGAGAAATTCGCTGAAAAAGGGCCGGAGCGGTTCACCGTGCTCCTCCCAGAGACCCGCCCGCATGCAGAGTATGGCCGGAAGAAAACGGCCGGTGACGGCGAGATAGTCCGGTTTGTTCTCGAGCATGTCGAGGACAGCCGCTGCTGTTTCATCGAGCCGAACCCCGTAATCGAGAGAGATCCTGATCAGCAGGTTGAGGGCAATCGGCACCGTTCCGGCCATACGCATGACCTCATCATACTGGCGCTCCCAGTATGCCCGCCTCGTCGCAGCATCATTCACTTTCGGATCGATCTCCTCCCTCAGCAGCTGTACCTCCAGGAGGTTGTCATTGTACTCGGCCAGCTTTTCGAGGCTGGAAAGAGCCAGGGCATAGTCGCCGAGCCGCCACTGCAGGAGGGCTATCTGGCGGTAGGCGGCCGCTTTGTTCGCCCTGTCGCTGACCAGCGGCAGAAATCGCTGGAGATAGATGTCGAGCGCATTCTCATAATCTCCGCGGGCGATATCGACCTGGGCCAGACCGGCAAGGGAGTAACTGAAACTGCTGTCCCTGGCAAGCGATGCACGGTAAAAGTCTTCGGCCTTGTTCAGGGTGCCTTCCCGCAGAAAAATTTCCGCGTTGCTGTCATAAGGGTTCGGCTCGTCCGGCTCCATGACCCGGTACCGGTCGAGGATGGCGTGGGCGTCCTGAAAATTGCCCTGCTCAGCGAAAATATATCCAAGTATGTTGTACGCCGCGGCGTACGTGGGATCGAGGGAAAGGATGCGCTTGTAATACCGTACCGCCTCATCCCGCTTGTGCAGGCTCCAGAAAATGTTGCCGATATTCTGAATGGGATCGATATCGTTCGGATATTCCTCGAGCCATGCCTGCGACACTTCCATTGTCCTGCCCGGATCACCGTCAAGACGCGATTTGAAGACATCGATCTCATATTTTTCCCGGAGTGACGCCTGGTCACGCAGCGCCATCAGTTTCGACATCCAGCGCGCGCTGTTGTCATTGTCTCTCCTGGTGATGGATATCCTCAGCAGGCTGATGTAGGCGAGTACGAAATTCGAATCGATTTCAACGGCCTTCCTGAGGCTCTCATAGGCCGCACTCTGCCTGAAACGGTTGATCAGCTGGACGCCGTTCACGTAGTGCTGCCACGCTTCGATGGAGGGAGATTCCTCGCTCAGGGAAAGGTGACGGGATTGACTCTGGGTATCGTCAAAGGAAAGTGTCAGCTCCTCTTTCATGACTCCCGAGAGATGATCGACCATGGAAAAAAGCTGCTCCAGCCCCGCTCCCTCGGCTGTTTCCTCACGAAGAACGGTGCCGCTGTCGGCTTCGTGCAGCTGTACGGTGATACAGAGTGAATCTCCCGTTTTTGTGATGTTGCCGCTGAGATAGGCCTCGAGATTCGCCTTTCTGGCAAAGACAGCGGCCATATCCATGTCGATATCCCTGGCGGTTGAATCGCCTCCGAGACGTTCCGTCAGCTCATACAGCCGTTCCGTACCAAGCACCGACAACCGCTGAGACTGGGAGAGGCTTCTCACGAACATCTCGGTCAGCCCCTGCTGAAGCCAGTCGAGATCGTAATCACCGGTGCGGTTTTGGAAAAAAAACACGGCGACGGCCCTTCGGCTGGCGGGTTCGAGATAGATGGAAGTGGAGGTGTCGGCCGTGGCCGGCTGGACGCTCTCCCCCCCCGAGAGCCGTATTCTGCGCTGATCATTATCAGGGGCGCAGGAGAACAGCGCCGGCAGAAGGACACCCGCGACGATCACTCTCACAGCGAGGGTATTATGACCTGGACTCATAACGGCACCCTGTATCGTATATGGGGAGCGCCCCGTCCATCACTGTCGGTGATCCGGAAATAGACACCCCAGGCACCGTAATCGTTGCTTGTTTTCATGAGGATCGTATTGATCCCGGGCACCAGGTGCGCATCGATACAGACCTCATCGATCACCGCGTTTCTATCCACATTAATTTTCCAGATCTCTTTATTGTTGAGGTAGAGGCGCTGGGGTCCCGTGGCTCCGGTCCGCAGCTGCACATCCTGTTCAATGTCCGACTCGACAAACAGCAGGGTATAGGCTGCCGACCAGTTCCGATCGGGATACCACGCACTGAAATCGAGATAGCCGTCATGAAACGCATCGGCGAACGGCTTCCAGACATCCCCCTGTTCGGCATACCCCTCCCAGGCTGCTGCCGTTACATCGATATCGTTATAGGTGAACCCCTGGCGGTCAGCATACGGACCGGCTGTGAGCCATGCCTGCTCCGGCGGAATTCCGCAGATGGCCAGCTCCCCGGAGGCGGCCGATGGCTTCCCGGTACGGAAATACAGATCTGCACGAAACGACCTCAGCAGCATTTCCATTTTCAGCAAACCCTGCTTCCGGCAGCGGTCGATCATCCGCGCATACACGGCAAACACCGTATCAGGCGCGGTGCTGAACTGATCGTTGAGATAGAGACAGCTTTCCCAGAACCGGCTGATGTAAACGGGTCCCCCGGTCCGGACGATGGTCTCCAGCACATCTTCCAGTACCCGGCCGCTGCGTGCGGCATCGCCGGGTCCGGGCCGATACCGGTGGGACAGTATCTCCGGCAACAGCCGCTCCGGGCCCTTCACCAGATCACTGTAATCGTGCTCCGCCAGATAGGCGGCGGTTTCAGGGCCCTTGATATCGAGATAGACGCCCAGTCTGAGCAGCAGGGACAGGGCCGGCTCGCTGTAGGCGGCGGCCGCGGTCAGAATATCATACTGCTGCGCCCAGTACTGCCCGGCATCGAAGCCGGGATCCCGGTCCGTGCGGATACGGGCGATCTGAATCATCGATTCATACAGTACCTGGGCAAAGGCCTTCAGTTTCTGGAAAGAGGCTTCCGCCATGTCATAGTCGCCTTTTCTCCAGCAGGTCAGTCCGATCTGCCGCAGAAGATCGGCTTTGCTGTTTCGGTCGGGCGTGTAATCGAAGCACTCGAAGAAGATCTTCCTCGCTTCTTCATACCGGCCCTGGTCAGCCTGCAGCCGCCCCAGCGCGATCCGGGAGCTGAGAAAATTCGCATTCTTCATCAGGGAAATGGAATAGAACTTTTCCGCCTTCCGGTAGTTGCCCTGGTACGCCGCTATTTCTCCGGCACTGTCCCAGGTGTTCGATTCCTCCGGGTATCGCTCCCTGATCAGCACCTCATAACGGGCGGCCCGTTCAAAGTCCCCCATCCGCGCGTGGACGTAGGCGAGGAATGTATTCACCACTTTATTGAAGGGATCGATCTCAAGCACGTTGTTGAAATACGCGGCGGCGAGGTTCCACTCGGACCAGCTGTAATAGATATTGGCGAGATTGATGTTGGGATCGATATCGCCGGGATAGGCTTCGTACCATTGCCGGGAGATATCCATGATCCGCGCCTGATCGTTGGTCGCCTGGGCTTCCAGAATATCGATCTGGTAGCGTTCCCGCAGCGAGGCCGAATCACGCAGGCTCAGCACTTTCCGGTATGTCTCGTAGGCCTCGGCATCTTCCCCCAGAGAGAGCAGCAGGGGCGAAAGCCGCAGGTAGACATCGATATAGGTCGAATCCTCCCCGAGAGCGGCCCGGAATTCATTCACCGCATCCTGGCGAAGGTACTGGTTGGCGTAATTGACCCCCGCGATATAGTGTTTGAGCGCCTCCAGCGACCGGGTAGCCGGCTGAATGATCCGTTCTTCATCCTCCGCGCCCTGGGCCAGGGTCTGCTGCAGATTGTCCCGTATGGTCCCGGACAGGTCGTCGACCATCGCGAAGATATGTTCGAGTCCCACCGCAGCCGCGGATTCTTCCTGGATGAGTTTACCGTGGGCCGCTTCATGCAGGTGCACCGTGATGCGAAGCGAATCGCCCGTTCGGCTGATGTCTCCCCGCAGAAACGCCTCCACATTCGCCTCCTTGGCGAAACGGATTGCGTTCTCCAGTTCCAGTTCAGCGGAGTCGGTTTCGCCTCCCAGCCGGGTCAGCACATCATAAAACCGTTCCGTGCTCATCACCGAGATACGCTGCGACTGGGCCAGGGCCCGGATGAACATCTCGGCCAGTCCCTGCCTGAGCCATTCCAGCCGGGGGTCACCGGTACGGTTGTCGAAAATCATGACCGCGATCGCCCGGCGCAGCGCCGGCTGAAGATAGAGAAGAGACGCGGGCTGTTCACTGATCCTGGCCGCGGGGCCGGTGGAAGAGAGTCGTATCTTTCTCTTTTCTCCGTTGCCGCCGCAGTGCAGGCTGAGAACCAGCACCCCCAGGGCGGCGGCCGCGACCGCCAGCCGGCCCGGCGTCACGCGCGCTGCATGTTTAAACGGTGCACCATCCATATTGGTTTTATCCCTGCGAACCATGCCAGCCGTGAACGGTCATGCGCATGCTTTCAGCACAATGACCGTCATGTCGTCGTGCTGGGGCGCCGCTCCCGTGAATCCGTTTACGTCCCCGATTATTTTTTCCCGCAGCTCGACGGCCCCCAGGTCCCGGCAGCCGTCGGGATAGGTTTCCAGCCGCTGCTCGCTGAAAACGTCTTTAGCGGCGTTCATCGCTTCGGAGATACCGTCGGTGTAAAAGATAAACACATCGTCTTTTTCAAAGGAGATCGCCTTCTCGCGGATCACATCGGCGAAGAGACCGTCTTCCGCAAGCCCGATGCCGAGTCCGGCCGGCGTCAGCGATTCAGTGCGGCCGTTCTTCGCATCGAAGTAGATGAGCGCATTGTGACCCGCCCGTGCATAGCGAAGCCGTTTTTTCTTCATGTCGATGACCGCGTAACTCATGGTGATGAACATGTTCCGGTGCAGCAGCTGAAAGAGACGTTTGTTCAGTTCGATGAGCAGCCGGGCCGGCGACCGCTCTATCTGCACGAGAGAGCTCATCATGCCCTTCACCACGGCCATGTAGAACGCAGCACTCACTCCCTTCCCCGACACATCGGCAATGGTGATGCCGAACGTGTGATCATCCAGCTGGAAATAGTCGAAATAGTCCCCCCCCACCTGCGCGGCCGGCAGGCAGGCGCCGTCGATGTCCAGACCGGGAACGACGGGTTTGTCGGTCGGCAGCAGGCTCTGCTGAACACTGCGTCCGATTTCAAGTTCACGTTTGAACCGTTCCTGTCTGGTGAGCTCGGTAAGCAGATGGGCGTTCTCGATGGCGAATCCGCTCTGGCGCACCAGGGTCATGAAAAAGGACATTTCATCTCTGCTGTACGCCGCTCCCGTGGATTTGCCGGAAACGATGATACACCCCAGCAGCTCTTCATTGACGATGACGGGAGAGACCATGGCCAGGTCATCGCCGGCAAGGGAGTGTTCGGCCCCCCTGAGCACATTCATGCTTCTCAGGCGCGTCAGCGGCACCGGATCGGACGCCGATTGTAAAAGCGTCAGGACCTCTCCGCCGAGCAGGATCTCAAGTTTTCCCTCCGGTGCGCGCGGCGCCCACCGCCGGGATACCAGCCGGGAGACCCCGTCCCGTTCTTCAGAAAGCAGCAGCACCCCCGATTCCGCTTCCATGGCCCCCGAGATCCATTCAATGATGATCAGCTCGATTTCATCCGGTTTGACCGTGAATCCCAGCTGCCGCGTAAACTCTTCGATAACCCGTTTTTCCCGCAGCCCCTTGGCCATGAAATTGAACGTTTCGGCCATCTCGCCTATTTCATCGCCGGATTCTATGGTGAGGGTCTGATCGAGATCGCCCTCGGATATGCGCAGCATCGCGCGGTTGAGCGTAGCCAGGGAACTGACGATGCGGTGGCTGATTACCAGTGAAATGATGATCGCCAGGAAGATGAATACCAGCGCGTAGTTGAAATTGCGATACAGGTAGTACCGTTTTTCATTATTGAGATCGACGAGGGAAAATCCCACCTTTACCATGCCGACATTGCGCTCGCCCATGATGATGAATTTCGATTTTGTGGCGATATCACCGCGGCTCTCTTCCGCGATTCTGCCCTGGTCCAGCTGCTGCACGATATCCGCCCGCAGCGAATCGTTCAGCATGAGCGCCGGATCGAGCTCAATCCAGGATTCATTGAGCACGCTTGCCCGGACGGCGTCGTGTTCATCTTTCATGAGAATGTACACGATATCGGGATTGATTTTTATCTGATTGTCGAGATAGATCTGGTACACATCCCAGTCTTCGGTTTCCATCGAGCGGATGGAGGCGATATTGTCGGCGAGATGCTGCATGCGGAGCTTCATCTGGTCGGCGCGCATATCCAGTCCCCGGATGGTAAAAATCCAGGTGACCGCGCCCATGATAACGATGACCAGAGAGACCATGAAGAAAGCGATCTTCCATCTGATGCTGAATGTTGTTCGATTCCGTGAGCGGGTCATGAACGCACCATCGTCCGTCAATTCGTTTCCGTTGCCGCATCGTGCGGGACACCCCGATCCGCACCGGGAGAGATAGAGATCAATTTTAAATTTTACAGAATTTTACCCGAATAGTCAAATCATTTTTTTTCCTGCTCCCGGTTCTCATACAGTATACGTAAAAGCGGAGGTTCAGATGCATGAAATCATTACCTCCGCCCCCGCCGCACGACGCTCCCGGGACTCGAAGAATACTCAATCTCCCCTTGCATGAACCACCCGATATGCGTACATTTATATTTTGTTCCTCAATAATAACGGAGATGCCGGACTGTGCAGAAAGGAACCGCCTTTGCATTGGCCGCCTACACGATCTGGGGGCTGCTTCCTTTATACTGGAAACTGCTGAAATCAGTTCCTCCTTTCGAGATCCTCTGCCATCGTACCCTGGGAGCCGCTCTCTTCATCGCGGTATTGATCAGCGTGCAGAAACGCTGGTCCGCGGTGAGAGCGGCCGCGGGTGCGCGCCGCACCCGTTTTTTTCTGTTCGTGTCCGCGGTGCTGCTCTCACTTAACTGGCTCACGTTTATCTGGGCGGTGAACACCGGATTCGTACTTGAAGTCAGCCTGGGGTATTTCATCAATCCCCTTGTCACCGTCTCTCTCGGCGTGCTGCTGTTAAAAGAACGAATGCGCCCGCTGCAGTGGACCGCCGCCGGTATCGCCCTGTCAGGGGTGCTCTATCTCGCGGCCGGATACGGACGCGTCCCCTGGATCGGCCTCATTCTCGCCTTCAGCTTCGCTCTCTACGGACTGCTGAAGAAAACCGGGACACTCCGTTCCCTGGACGGCCTTTTCAGCGAAACGGCAGTCATGTCGCTGCCCGCCCTCGCGTATCTCGTCTTTGTCGAAACCACTGGATCCGGCACCCTCTCCTCCGGCGCGTATCCGCTGTTTGTTCTGCTCCTCACCACCGGAACCGTCACCGCCTATCCGCTTCTGCTCTTCGCGAAGGCTGCCCGCAGGATCCCGCTTTCCCAAATCGGCTTTTTTCAATACATCGCGCCCATACTGCACTTTCTCATCGGCTACCTGGTCTACCATGAACCCCTTTCCAGGCAGCGGCTCTCCGGATTCATCATCATCTGGTTCGCGCTCGCCGTGTATACCGCGGACAGTCTGCACGCCGCCCGCAGAAGGAACCCGGCGCCCGCACCGGTCCCCTGACCACAGGAGCAGTGCCATGATTCAGGAAAAAATAGAACAGGCCGCAGCGATCCTCGCGGAACTGGATATCGATCTCTGGCTCACCTTCGTGCGGGAAAGCGCCACTACCCGCGATCCCGCCCTCGATATGATCCTCGGCGCCAACTGCACCTGGACATCCGCGTTTCTCATCAGCCGGAACGGCCCGGCGACGGCGATCGTGGGCAGTCTCGACGCCCGGAATGTACGGGACCACGCGGAGTACCGGATCGTCACCTACACGGATTCAATACGGGAGCCCCTGCTCGCGTATCTCGAGCAGCTTGATCCGGCCCGGATCGCCGTCAACTACTCGCTCAGCGACGCAACTTCCGACGGACTCACCCACGGCCTGTATATCATGCTGCGGGAGTATCTGGCGGGTTCCCCCTGGATCGACCGGCTGGAGTCCGCCGAGACGCTCATGGCCGCGCTCAGGGGCCGCAAATCACCGGAAGAGCGCAGACGCATTCAAAAGGCGATCGACATCACTCTCGATATCTATGACGGTGTCGGCGAATACGCCCGGCCGGGCATGTCCGAAAAAGATATTCAATCGTATATCCGCGGCCGGCTCGGCGAGCTCGCTCTCGAACCGGCATGGGACCGGGATCACTGCCCGGCGGTCTTCACCGGCCCTGACAGCGCCGGCGCCCACGCGGGCCCCACCGATCGCACGATCGAACCGGGTCATCTGATGAATATCGACTTCGGTGTCCGGTGTGACGGGTACGTATCGGATCTGCAGCGGACATGGTACGTGCTTGAGCCGGGACAGACCGCCCCGCCGGAGGACGCGGTCCGCGGTTTCGAGACGATCAGAGAAGCCATCCGCGCGGCCGCAGCCGCTCTCAAGCCGGGTGTCGAGGGCTGGACCATCGACGAGATCGCCCGGCGGTTCATTGTCGAGGCGGGATACGAGGAATTCCCCCACGGCCTGGGGCACCAGGTGGGACGGGCGGCCCACGACGGCTCGGCCCTGCTCTGTCCCCGCTGGGACCGGTACAAGCGATCGCCCTACCTGCGGACGGAACAAGGGCAGATCTACACCCTGGAACCGAGACTGACCGTGAAGGGACGGGGCATCGCCACAGTGGAAGAGATCGTCGCAATAACAGAAACAGGGTGTGAATTTCTCTCCCGGCCCCAAAACGAGCTGTTCATCATCACATAAACAGGGGAGTAACATGCTGAAACGGATACGGGCTGCCCGGCACCGGGGAGCACCAGCCGCGGCGAAAAAGGGATCCGCCGGCCGAAAGGAAACAGAATAAATGGGCGGTTCTATTTTTCTGATAATTCTGCTCACCGTCATCATGATGGTCATACTCTCGCTCTTCCGGGAGTGGTACGCGCTTTTCCTGAGGCGGCGGAACGTCGACGGAAACCTGAGCGTTCTCCTGATCAGGCTTACCCTGCTCATTCTCGCGTTCCTCTTCTGGGAGGCGCTGATCGCTCACGGCGGTCTGCGAACCGTTGACGCTTCCCATTTCTATCTGTCGCTGTTTGCCTTTGCCCTCGTCCTGTTTCTGAGAACGTTCGGCCGGGGAAAATAGCGCCGCCCGCCTTCAGATTCGGCGTCCGGTGTTCAGATCAGCGTGAAAAAGATTGGACATCGCACAGGCTTTTTCGTATCTTACCCGTACCGAACCCGCTTTCATAGCTACACAGCATGAGGATACCATGAATACAATACACCGTCTTGTCATTACCCTGACAGCAGCCGCGGGCCTGGTCCTGGCACAGGCGCCCCGGGAGATGCGCGCCGATGACGCCTGCACCGATATCATCGTCGGAAAAGCCGCCTCCGCCGACGGGTCGGTGATCACCTCCCACACCGGCTGCGGACCCGAATGCCGGGTCCATGTCGTACCGGGGCGGACCTTCAAAGAAGGCGCCAAAGCAGCGGTCTACTACGGTATTCAGGATGTCAACAAACCGATCGATGATTACGGCAGAGTGCTCGGGTACATCCCCCAGGCCGAACGGACGTTCACCTATTTTCACTCGGCCTACTCCCATATCAACGAACATCAGCTGGCCATCGGTGAATCCACCCTTAGTCAGCGGCCTGAACTGGAGGTGGACGTCGACAGCGGCGCGCAGATCATGACAATCGAACAGGCCCAGATCTTCGCCCTCCAGCGCTGCACCACGGCCCGGGACGCGGTACGTCTTATCGGCGGTCTGATGACCGAATACGGATTTCTGCCATCCTGCGGCCCAAATTCGGAGGCACTCTGCATTGCCGATCCGGAAGAGGCATGGATATTCGAGGTGTTCAGCGTGGGCAAGGAGTGGGATCCGGAAAGCGGCAGGCCGGGGGCGATCTGGGCGGCCCAGCGGGTGCCCGACGATCACATCGCAATCGTGCCCAACTGGTCGGTGATCAAGGAGATAGACCTCTCCCGTCCCGACTGGTTCATGGCTTCGGACAACTATCAGCAGACGGCGATCGAGTACGGATGGTGGGATCCGGAAAGCGGCAGGCCCTTTGTCTGGCAGGATGTCTACTCCCCCGTTCCCCGGGAGTGGGCGACCGGCAGGTTCTGGCTCTTTTTCTCCACCTATGCACCGCATGTGAAAGAGTGGCCGGACAGGTCGCACCACAATCCCTACAGCGGCTACGACAATTACCATCAGTATGTCGAAGACCTCTCCATCTATCCCTTTTCGGTGAAACCGGAGAAAAAGCTCTCCGTCCAGGACGTGATCGCATTCCAGCGGTCGGTTTTCAAAGGGACCATCTATGACATGACCGAGGATTACGACTGGTATGTCCCCGCCGGTGAAGGGAAAATCAGGAAAAGCCCCCTGGCCACTCCCTTCCCCACCAGAGACATGCGGGAGCTGCTGGATATTCCCTACCGGAGAATGGTATCGCGGGGCGGATACGGCATGGTGGCCCAGCTGCGCTCCTGGCTGCCCGACCCGATCGGGGGCGTCTACTGGCTCTATCTGGACAACCAGCATGTGAGCAGCTACGTACCGATCTATGCGGGCGTTCAGGAGATCCATCCGGCCTACAAAGAATACGATCCGGGACGATTCAGTCCGACCTCTGCCCGCTGGGCCATCGATTTCGTGGACAACCTGCTCTATCTCAAGTGGCAGGAGGCGATCAGGGACGTGCGGGCGGTGCGTGATCCGCTGGAAGCGGCCTTTTTCGCTGAACAGTCCGACACCGACAGCACGGCGCTGGCGCTCTACAGAAAGAGCCCCAGACGGGCGAAGGAGTATCTGACCGGGTACACCCGTGATGCCATGGAGAAGTCGCATCGACTGTTCACCGAGCTGAGAGCGCAGCTGATCACCGACTATACGAATAATAATCAGGGACTTTAGAAAGATCAACATTCAATAATCAACATTCAACATACAACATTCACCGGCCCAGCATCATTACCTTGTTTATTGAATGTTCCTTGTTGAA